>NZ_SCFL01000001.1:0-1302486 GCF_007000305.1 Rhizobium sp. rho-13.1
CGGGAGAGCAGCATTGCGTGGCCGGCCCGTCGGCGCTGATCGGCGCCAGCAATTTCTTCGAACTTGCGGTGGCCGCTGCGATCAGCCTGTTCGGGTTCCAGTCGGGCGCGGCGCTTGCCACCGTCGTCGGCGTGCTGATCGAAGTGCCCGTGATGTTGTCCGTCGTCTGGATCGTGAACCACTCGAAGGCCTGGTACGAGCGCGGCCCTTCGGTCTCCCGCAACACCTCCACAGAGGAGCCATGACCATGGATGTCACTATCTATCATAATCCTGCCTGCGGGACCTCCCGCAATACTCTGGCGCTGATCAGGAACGCGGGTATCGAACCGACGGTGATCGAGTACCTGCAGACGCCTCCCTCGCGGACTGAACTCGTGGGGCTGCTGACCGGCGCAGGCCTGTCGCCGCGCAACGCACTGAGGGAAAAGGGCACGCCTTACGATGAACGCGGCCTCGGCAATCTGTCGCTGACGGACGAGCAGATCATCGACGCCATGTTGCAGCACCCGATCCTGATCAACCGTCCATTCGTTGTCACGCCGCTCGGAACGCGCCTCTGCCGCCCCTCGGAAGCGGTGCTGGATATCCTTCCCCATAGGCAGGTCGGCGCCTTTTCGAAGGAAGATGGTCAGCAGGTCATAGACGAAAAGGGCAATCGTCTTGTCTGAATTGCCCGCCGCAGATCTGCGCCACATCCGGATGCCCGACCTCGATGCGCTGCGGACAGACATCTCGCATCACAAGCCCCGTATTCTGTTTCTCTATGGCTCGCTTCGTGAGGTTTCCTATAGTCGGCTCCTCGCGGACGAGGCCCGTCGCCTGCTCGAGCATTTCGATTGCGAAGTCCGTATGTTCGATCCGCGCGGTCTGCCGCTTCCCGATGCGGAGCCGGCCGACCACCCGAAGGTCGTAGAACTCCGCGAACTTTCCGAATGGTCCGAGGGCCAGGTCTGGGTAAGCCCGGAGCGCCACGGCGCGATGACCGGCATCATGAAGGCTCAGATCGACTGGATCCCGATGTCCATCGGTTCGGTTCGCCCGACGCAGGGCAAGACGCTCGCCGTCATGGAAGTCTCCGGTGGCAGCCAGTCGTTCAACGCTGTCAACCAGATGCGAATCCTCGGCAGGTGGATGCGGATGATCACCATTCCGAACCAGTCCTCCGTACCGCAAGCGTTCCAGCAGTTCGACGCCGATGGCAGGATGAAGCCGTCTCCGCTTTACGATCGCGTGGTCGATGTCTGCGAGGAACTGGTCAAATTCACGCTGCTGACACGCGACGCGTCTTCCTACCTGACGGACCGCTACAGCGAGAGGCGCGAGGATGCCGGTCGACTGGAGGCGCGGACCACGTTGAAGTCGATATGAAGCGCTTCGACCTGCCGGTGGCTGCCATTCTCGGCCTGGGGGTCACGCAGATTGTCGGCTACGGCACGCTCTATTACTCGTTCGGCATTCTGGCGCCTGACATGGCACGGGATCTCGGCGCCTCGGTGGAATGGATGTTTGGTGCCCTGTCGGCAGCGCTGCTGATCGGCGGGTTCGTCGCACCCTGGCTCGGACGATGGATAGACCGCTTCGGAGCAGGCAGGATCATGGCGATCGGTTCGTTGATAGCAGCCCTGGCGCTCGCCGCCTGCGCTCTGGCTCCCAACCGTTTCGCCTTCGCGGTGATACTGGTGTTCATCGAGGCGGCCGCTAATTTCGTCCAGTACGGAGCGGCCTTCGCGCTGCTGGTGCAGATCAACCCCAAAGTTGCACAGCGGAGCATTACTACCCTGACGCTGATCGCCGGCTTTGCCTCGACGATCTTCTGGCCCATCACCACGGCCCTGCATGCCCATCTGCCGTGGCGGGAGGTCTACGTCGTCTTTTCGCTTCTCAATCTGGCCATCTGCCTGCCGATCCACGCATGGCTTGCACTGTCTACTGCCAAGGTGCGCCGAAACGGCGCCGCCACCGCGCCAGCCCCTGTCGAAGGCGCACTCGCCGAGGGGCAGAGACGCGTCGGTTTCGCGCTGATGGTCGTTGGCTTTGCATTTCTGTCGCTGGTGAGCTCGGCCATTCTTGTGCATATGGTGCCGCTCATGGCGTCGCTGGGGCTCGGAACCATGGCCGCTCTCGTCGGCACCGTGTTCGGTCCGGCGCAGGTCGCCAGCCGCGTGATCAACATGGTCTTCGGTCGCAACCTTCATCCTTTGCGACTGGCGGCGTTGTCCGGGCTTCTCGTCTCTGTCGCCATCGTGGTGCTCGATGCGACTGCGCCTTCGACATCAGGCGCAATCGCATTTGCTGTGCTGTTTGGTTTCGGCAATGGCATATTCAGCATCGCGGCTGGGACGCTGCCGCTGTACCTGTTTGGCAGCGAAGGTTATGGCAGGCTGCAGGGAAAACTTATGTCCGCACGGCTGATTGTCGGAGCGACGGCGCCGTTCGCCTTTGCCGTATCGCTGGCATCTGCAGGGGCGGCGATCTCGCTCGGTGTTGTCGCAGCCTTTGGTGCCATTGCCACCTTCAGCTTTCTCCGGATCGGCCGGATTGCCGCAACGCCACATCGCGTTTCCGGAAAAATCGGGTGATCGTGCGCGAGCAGGTCGAACCATGAGATCGCCAAAGAGCGCTCCGGATGCAGATACCTTTCGACGGGGAAAGCAAAGTCGGCTAGAGTTCGCGAAGCACGAACTGCGTGGCGGACGCAAACTTCACGGACTATTGCGATGACGATGACTGGTATTCTTCTGATCGTGGTGATGCTGGTCGCCGCTGTTCTCGTGTGGCTGAAGCGCGGCAAGGGGGCACAGCGCTCCGCCATGTTCGAAACCTCGGGACTTTCCTATTTCAAGGTGTTGCTGCGGCAGCGCGGCGTCGACGTATCGCGCATCCCGGATGCGGCGCTCGCCGACATCATTCGTGCCAAGATCGCCGCAGCCAAGACCCAGGCGACCGTCGCCGGCATGACCGACGCGACGCGGTCCCGCAAGAACTGGCGGATCAATCTGGTCAAGTCGCTGGAGGCGGAAGCCACCCTGATGGTCTCGCTGATGGCTTCAGGCGCCGAGGTCGATCCCACATCCGATGCCGCCATCGCGCTGACGCGACACGGCGTGTTCAAGCCAAGAAAGCCGACCGGTCTCACCGGAATGACGCCCGAGCAGTTCCTGGAGGCCACAAGGCGCGGCACGCTTTACTCGGAGCTCGGCGAGCGCCGCGCCAAGCGCGAGACTTCCTGAGGCGCCTAATATCGTCGAGCGCCCAATACCCGTTTGCCGTTGCCGCAGCATCACTCTTAAAAAACTGAAAGTTACTTACGCCCATGACGGCTGCCTTTTTTGCGGACTATGCGAAGGACCTGAAAGTCCTGCTCGACGAGATAGACACCGCGCCCAACAACTTCCGCTCGTTCGATCTGCATATCGATATCGCTCACAGGGGCCTGCTGTTCGTCTACGAGACGCGCCGCAAAATGGGGCAGACCGACAGCATCTATTACGCCCGGATGGCGAAGACCGGTTCCAGCAAACAGATCTCGCAGAAGACCGCCTACGATGCAGTCAGCGGCTTCTTTCGCCACGGACAGTTCCTCGCCCTCACAGGAGATTTTGCCGGTGCCGATGGCGCCGAGGGCACGACTGTCGAGGGTGATCACCCCACCTGCGCCGTTGCGTTCACCTATCGCCGCACCGGCATGGAAAAAGCGATGTCGATACGTCTCATCTTCCTCGGTTTTTCCACCGATGACGATGCGCTCGCCTATGCGGCGACGGTAGCGGATACGCCGACGCTCGCAGTCTCCCGCCCGTTCCGATCCGCACGCGTCTGGGAATGGAAGTAGGCACGGTCGCCGTGGTCCGAAGTGCTGCCGATCTTTTTCACCAAGGCACGGTCTGCCCGTCGAAATAGAAGCCAGCATTGGGGCCGGTCGCATCGTGGCTGGCCAGCCAGACGATCCCGGCCGCTGCCTGCTCCACCGTGCGATAGCCGGAGTGGTCGTTGAAATCCGTCGCCGTGTAGCCGGGATCGACGGCGTTGACATGGATGCCGCTGGCCACGAGTTCCTTGGCGAAGGCCACGGTGACCGCGTTGAGCGCCGACTTCGAGCTGTTGTAGCCCATCGGATTGACGGCATAAAAGGGATGGGCCGGATCGGAAACCCAGCCAATCGAGCCAAGACCGCTGCTGACCATGACGATGTTGGCTTCGCCCGCCGCTGTCAGCAAGGGTATGAAGGCTTGCGTCACCCGGATGGCGCCGAACACATTGGTCTCGTAGACGTCGCGGATGGCAGCGAGGGGCTGCTGGCTCGGAGGCACCGGCGGGCCGCCCGAGATGCCGGCATTGTTGATCAGCACGTCGAGCTTGTGATCGGCTGCAGAGACCGTGGCGACAGCGGTAGCCACGCTCTCGTCGCTGGTAACGTCGATCGCGAGCAGCCTGACGTCATCACCCTCCGCCTGCAATTGACGGACAGCCACCCCGCCGCGCTCAGCGTCCCTGCTGCCAAGCCAGATCCGGTAGCCAAGCCGGCCGAGTTGGCGTGCCGTCTCGAAGCCTATGCTCTTGTTGGCGCCGGTGATGAGAACTGTTTTTCCACTCATGGTTCGTTTCTCCTATAACCGAGGCCGGCCTATCGCCTGGGTCGGTATTTCTAAATACTGCGCTGTTCCGAAGCAGCTTCGGCCACCGCAACAGCGTCGAACTGCGGCTCGCAAGCCCTTAGCGAGGTTATAGTTTCGTTCTATGGTGTTTGATAATCCGCCCTAATCCGGATAAGCTGATCGCCATGGCGAACAGTAACGAACAGCTATTTCTTGACGATCTTTCCATCTTTCTCGCGGTCTGCGAGACCGGCGGTTTCCGGGCTGCGGCAAAGCGGCTGGCGATGTCGCCGTCGAGCGTCAGTGAGAAGATCGCCCAGCTCGAGGCTCGCCTGGGTGTGCCGTTGCTGATCCGCACAACCCGAAGCGTGATGCCGACAGAGGCCGGGCGCGGGCTTGCCGCACGGATCACGCCGCTTTTGAGCGAGACACGTGCAGCGCTCAACGATGCAGCCAGTACGCATGGGCAAGTGAGAGGGCTGCTCAGGCTGAATGTCACCGGCGCCGTCATGGTCGATATCCTGCCGCCGCTGATCGACCGGTTTCTCGATCTGCATCCGCATGTGCGGGTCGAGATGGTGGTGGAGGACAGGCTCGTCGACGCGACGGCAGCTGGCTGCGATGCCGGCATTCGCTATGGTGAGCATCTGGCCCAGGATATGATCGCGGTGCCGATTGGCCCGCGCATCCAACGGCTGGCCGCGGCAGCCTCGCCTGACTATCTCGAGGCACGCGGCATTCCCCGGCATCCCCGCGATCTGCTCGATCACGACTGCATCCGCCTCAGGTTTTCCAGCGGGGCGCTCGTCGAGTGGGAGTTTCAGAAGGGCGAGGAAACTGTCACCGTCGATCCGCCGGGCCGGTTGATCGTCGGGGTCGAGGCTGCCGCAACCGCGATCGAATGGGCCTGCCGGGGCCTTGGTGTTATTGCGACATTCGAGAATTTCATCGATCCCTACCTCAGGTCCGGCGCTCTGGTGCCGGTGCTGCCTGAATGGTGGATGCCGTTCGAGGGGCCATGGCTCTATTTTTCCAGCCGTTTCATGCCCGCTCCCTTGCGCGCCTTCGTCGATCTAATCGCTGCGGAACGGGCGTCGCTCAGTGTTGGAGGGTTGGTGCCTCCTGGAGCCGGAAACGCATAAGTCCTGATGACGCAAGCATAACCTCTGTATCGCACGCACAATCCGAGTTGCGGAGATCGCCTCTATCGGTTCTAGTGCGACACCTAATCCGTTCACGCCTCACGAGGTCGTCTTCATGAAGTCTCCGTTCCAGCTTGCCGCCTGTGCCGAAATGCTCTGGCGCGACCGGCCGATCGAGTGGCGGGCGAGCCGGCTGAAGGAGCTCGGCTTTGGCGTCGGTCTGTGGAACTGGCCGGAGCACGATCTTGCAAAGCTGGAGGCGACGGGCGCCACCTTTACCATCATGAATGGTTACCTCGAAGGACGCCTGACCGATGACGAAGGTGCCGCCCAACTGCTGAAGACAGCGCGAGAAACGGCCAGGGTTGGCAAGCGGCTGGGCGTCCAGCGTCTCAATCTGCATGGAACGGGGCTGGGCGAGGGTGGCCTGCCGATCCGGCCTGTCGAGGTCGTCACCGGTGCGATGTGGCTGAAGGCCCGCGCCACGCTATGCCGTGTCGTCGAACTGGCTGAGGAGGAAGACGTCACCTTCAGCCTGGAAAACCTCAACCTGCTCGTCGATCACCCCGGGGTGCCCTTCGGCCGGGCAGGGGATACGTTGGCGCTTGTGGCCAGCATCGACCATCCGCGCCTGACACTCAATCTCGACCTGTATCATGCCCAGATCGGCGAAGGTAACCTGATAGAACTTTGCCGCAAGTGCCTTCCATGGATAGGTGAAATTCAGGTTGCCGATGTCCCCGGGCGTCTGGAGCCTGGAACTGGCGAGGTCAACTGGAAGGGCGTCGCGCGGGCGCTGAAGGCGATGGGTTATACCGGGCCGGTCGCCATGGAAGCCTATGCATCCGGCGATCCCGAGGAAGCACTCGTGGCGTTTCGAGAGGCCTTCACCGTCTGAATGGGCTGTCCATGGGGCGCTGTTCGACGGCGCCTTGCCAGCCTTGTGCCGTAACCGCCGACTACGGGCTTTACATCGGCGGCATGCCTAACTATGTCACGGGCAACATCAATCGAACCGAGAAGCGAGACCATGCGCGCCGAAATCGAGAATATTGTCGACGAAATCAAGCAGGCCATAAGCCTGCTGAGGAGGCATCTTTGACTGGGATCAGGCCGTAAGGCGACTGGACTGGTTGAATAACAAGGCAGAGGATCCAAACCTCTGGAACGATGCATCCGAGGCACAAAAGCTGATGCGCGAGCGTCAGAACCTCGAAGACAGCATCAATGGCGTCCGGCTGCTCGAACGGCAGGTCGATGACAATATCGAAATGATTGCGCTCGGCGATGAAGAGGGCGATGCCGACATCGTCAAGGAAGCCGAGGAAGGCCTGAAGGTCCTGCGCACCGAAGCGGCCCGCCGCCAGGTCGAGGCGATGCTGTCCGGCGAAGCCGACAGCAACGACACCTTCCTCGAAGTCCATTCGGGTGCCGGCGGCACGGAAAGCCAGGACTGGGCCAACATGCTTCTGCGCATGTACACCCGCTGGGCCGAACGTCAGCGCTTCAAGGTCGAGTTGCTGGAAGTCCATGACGGTGAAGAAGCCGGCATCAAGTCGGCGACGCTGCTGATCAAGGGCCACAATGCCTATGGCTGGCTGAAGACCGAGTCGGGCGTCCATCGCCTGGTGCGCATTTCGCCCTACGACAGCAACGCCCGTCGGCACACCTCGTTTTCGTCGATCTGGGTCTATCCCGTCGTCGACGATTCGATCCAGATCGACATCAACGAAGGCGATTGCCGCATCGACACCTACCGCTCGTCCGGTGCCGGCGGTCAGCACGTCAACACGACGGATTCCGCCGTGCGCATCACGCATATCCCGTCCGGCATCGTGGTGCAGTGCCAGCAGGAGCGCTCGCAGCACAAGAACCGGGCGACAGCATGGGAAATGTTGCGCGCCCGCCTGTACGAAGCGGAACTGAAGAAGCGCGAGGATGCTGCCAACGCGGAGGCCGCGTCGAAATCCGACATCGGCTGGGGTCACCAGATCCGTTCCTACGTGCTGCAGCCCTACCAGCAGGTGAAAGACCTGCGCACCGGCGTTGTCAGCACCGCGCCGGACGATGTGCTCGACGGCGAGATCAGTCCGTTCATGGAAGCAGCTCTGGCGCACCGCATCAGCGGCGCAGCAGATGCCGCAGTGGACGACATCGACTGATCGTCGCGACTGCTTCTGCCAAACAAAGACCCCCTCGCGGCTGTCTGCCTAGAGGGGGTCTTTTTTTATAGCCAGCGCTTACTCCGGCGCCTTCTCAACGACGATTTCCCCGAGTTCGTCGAGCATGACATTCCAGACATCCGCGTCGGCATCGGCATCAGCTTTGATATAGAGCGTGGCAAACAGGCCGGGTTCGCGGATGATGCCCCCGGAGTTTTCGGGCCGGATATCCGTAACGATGGCCTTCAGCGCGGTGATTTCGGGCAGTTCCGTCGTTGAAACGATCTGCGGCCCGTCGTCGGTCGTGGCGACCTGCTGCAGGTAGACCTTCGATGTGCGATCTGCCTGGCGCACCGCATAGAGCTTGTAAAACCCGTGGCGCGACGGTGGCGTGATTGTCGTGGGCGTATCGGTGCTTGGCAAAGTCACGGCGGGTGCCGGCTGCGCCGCTCCGTTATCCTGCCAGAAGCCTGTTGTCGTCGAGGCAATGATGCTGGCCGGCAGCACGCCGTCGTCGGCCCGCGCCTCGGAAGTCGAAACGACGCTTGCCAGCAGTGCGGCCAACAGTGGGGCGTGGAGTGCGTTTCTCAAGAGCTAGCTGCCATCAGATGTCGTCAGGGGGAGTGGGCCGGTCAATCGGAAAATTGCTCGGCGAGGATACGGTCGGACCACGAGCGGTCGGGGTCGGAAAGGATGCGGGCGGTGGTGTCCTGGGTCTGGGCGATACGGACGCTCAGCACCGATTTCACCTCCGTGTTGTCGGCCACCGCATTGACGGGGCGCTTGACCGGCTCAAGGACAGTAATGTCCACCGTCACCTTGTTGGGCAGCAGCGCCCCGCGCCAGCGACGCGGACGGAAGGCGCTGACCGGCGTGATGGCGAGCAACGGCGCTTCCAGCGGCAGGATCGGTCCATGGGCGGAGAGGTTGTAGGCGGTGGAGCCGGCCGGTGTGGTGACCATCAGGCCGTCGCAGATCAGTTCTTCCAGCCGCACATGGCCGTCGATCTCGACGCGCAGCTTGGCCGCCTGGTAGGACTGGCGGAACAGCGAGACCTCGTTGATGGCGAGCGCCACCGATTCGCTGCCGTCCGCATTGACAGTACGCATCTCCAGCGGATGGAACGCATTCTCGACTGCTGCATCGATGCGTTCGTCGAGGTTCTCGACACGGTAGTCGTTCATCAGAAAGCCGACGGAGCCGCGGTTCATTCCGTAGACGCGCTTGCCGGAGTTCATTGTGTTGTGCAGCATCTGCAGCATGAAGCCATCGCCGCCGAGCGCCACCATGACATCGGCGTCCTCCTGGGGCGCCTGGCCATAGATGGCGATCAGTTCTTCGCGCGCCGCCAGCGCCTCCGGTGAAGTCGAGGCCAGAAAGCAGAGGGACTGAAATGAGCGCGGCATGCAATATCCTTCGACAATCTCCGTCTACGTAAAGGATAACACCCCTGTGCGACAAGCCGTATTCGCCCACCGGCGATATCGCGGCATAGTCGCACAGCGGGCGCGGCTCCGGATACAATCTTCCGGCGAGGCTGCTGGAACAGGCTCGCCATGTCGCAGCCAAGCCGTTACAGACGAACGGGCAATTGTCCTTTCAGAGACCAAAGTGCCGATGTTTTCCCTCAGGCAGCCGACCTCGTTCGAGCAATCCATCAAGAAGAGCCGGTTTCTCGCGCTCGCAGCCGCGATTGCCGATGAGGACGAGGCGAGGGCAAAGCTGTCTGCTCTTGCAGATGCCGGCGCGAACCACAATTGCTGGGCCTGGCGTATCGGCCAGACCTATCGCTTCAATGACGATGGCGAGCCGGGCGGTACCGCTGGCAAGCCCATCCTGCAGGCGATAGACGGCCAGTCGTTCGACCGTGTGCTGGTCGTCGTCTCCCGCTGGTTCGGCGGCGTGCTGCTCGGAACAGGCGGCCTGATGCGCGCCTATGGCGGCACGGCCGCAGCCTGCCTCAGGGCTGCCGATCGGGTCGAGGTGGTGCCGATGGTGGCAGCGATCGCATCGATCGGGTTTTCCGATCTGGCTCTGGCAAAGGCGCGGCTTCTATCAATCGCCGGCCTCTCCGTCGTCGCCGAAATGTTTACCGAAGACGGCGCAGTGCTTTCCCTCAGTATTCCGGAAGGTCAGGCAGATCGGGCCGCAGCCCTCGTCGCCGACATTACGAACGGCCGGGTCCAGCTCGATTTCGGCTCTGTGGGCAATCCGGACACTCTAGCGGGAGCGGCGCCGTAGCCACGGATAGCTTGGCCATCGGGAACCTATCTGCGGCAACCGCGCCTGAACGCGGCGAAACGCGTGGCAGCGGCTTCCGTTTGCCGTCCTTATTGACTATCAGTCTGCCATCAATTGTGAGGAGTTCCCCCGTGCCGACCACTGACGATCTGCGCATTCTCGAGATCACCCCCCTGAGCCCGCCGTCCCGTGTCGTTGCGGACGTGCCATGTTCGCCTCATGCGGCCGAAACGGTCTCCGCTGCCCGCGCCGCCGTGCACCGTATCCTCACCGGCGAGGACGACCGGCTGGTGGTGGTCGTCGGCCCATGCTCGATCCACGATCCCGTTGCTGCGCTTGATTATGCACGGCGTCTGGTCGCGGAGCGCAAGCGGCATCAGGGCGAACTCGAAATCGTCATGCGCGTCTATTTCGAAAAGCCGCGCACCACGGTAGGCTGGAAGGGGTTGATCAACGATCCCCGTCTCGACGGTAGCTTCAAGATCGAGGAGGGCCTGCGGCTTGCCCGCCAGCTGCTGGTGGATATCAACGACCTCGGCCTGCCCGCCGGCTGCGAGCTTCTCGATACCATCACGCCGCAATATATCGCCGACCTCGTCAGCTGGGGTGCTATCGGCGCGCGCACCACGGAAAGCCAGGTGCACCGCGAGCTCGCCTCCGGCATGTCCTGCCCGATCGGCTTCAAGAACGGCACCACCGGCGACATCAGGATTGCGCTGGACGCGGTGACCGCCGCCTCGCAGCCGCACCATTTTCCGGCCGTCACCAAGGATGGCCGCGCCGCCATCGCCTCGACATCCGGCAACGAGGATTGCCACCTTATCCTGCGCGGCGGCAAGGCGCCGAATTTCGACGCCGAAAGCGTTGCCGCAGCTGCAGCCGAATCGCTGAAGGCCGGCCTGCCGCCGCGCATCATGATTGATGCCAGCCATGCCAACAGCGGCAAGAACCCCGACAACCAGCCGCACGTCATCGACGCCATCGCCAGCCAGGTTGCAGCCGACGACCGGCGGATCATCGGCACGATGCTGGAAAGCAATCTCGTCGGCGGACGTCAGGAACTGGTGGCCGGGGGAAAGCTGACCTATGGCCAGAGCATCACCGACGGCTGCATAGACTGGGAAACGACGGTCTCGGTGCTTGACGTGCTGGCCAAATCGGTGCTCGCGAGGCGTGGCTAAAGCGCAGTATCGACGCGCTTCCCGTAAAAAGCCGTCCATAGCGAACGAATGCCTTAGCTCGAAGACTTCTTCCTGAAGGTTATCTCGTAGCCGCGCGTCGCGCCGGCATCGCTGGCGATCTTCTCAACCTTGCTGGCAGCGGCCTTCTCCTTGGCGGCTGCCTTTTCCATCATCTGGCCAAGGCCGGCCAGGGACTTCTTTTTCGGCGGTTCGTCGGTCATTCCCTACCTCGCTGTTGCACCCGTTAGTGCTGCCAGTTCGGCGGGCAGCAGGCAATGGAAAAAAGCCATTACAGGCGCGCACAGTCGTAGGTATCAATCCGGGAGCTTTTCCGGCTGATCGACAGCGGCATCGGCAGACGCTGCATTGTCGTCTGTCGAAACCGCACGTTCGAGCTCGGCCGCGCGCAGCCTGGCAGCACTCTGCAGAAGCTGCGCAAACGCTCCCGGTGGCACACCATCGGCCTTCAGGACCTGACCGATCAAAGGATCTGCCGCTGCTTCATGGATCGTCATATCTTCGCCCATAGTCGCGCTCCTGGTTAATATGAACTGAATCGTACCGTCCATCGGTGTCGAGATTGAGTCTGGAATTCGGGTTCTCGGTTTCGTTATACTGAGATCGAACCGGAAGTTTTTTCAAACGCCTTTAGTCCACCCAACGCCTTGGGGATGATACGAGGCTGATCAAACACCATCGGTCGTCTACTCCGGTCCAAAGTCTTGCCCCGGAACTCGGGCTCCTGACCTCACTGGCTGCTCTGCGCGGGAGCAGGTTGTGACACCGCACCGCTGTTGCCGGCACCGCCGTTGGGTGCGGGGTTGGTATGGGAGACCTCTCGGGTCATCGCGAAGGCAGCCAGACCGACAATGAAGACCACTGCAACCGCCAGACCCCAGAACGACAGGCTTTTTCCACGTCCGGACATTGCCCGCTCCCGGCCCTGGTACGCCGTTTCGGGCACGGTAGCGGCATCGTTGTCGTTATCTACCGGCTTGGACATGACGATCGTTCCCCACAAATATTTGCCTGACAACCCGTCAAGCGCGAGCTTGTTCCGCCAGCAGCGCCTTTGGGGAGGGATCCGTGGCCGATTGTTATTCCTGCTGGCCGTCAGGCGTTCAGGTCGAGCTGAACGGCAGCTTCCGCGACTGCCGACTTTGTCTTCTGCTTGCGCCCCAAACGCGATTTTGTCGACTTCGCAGATGTGTCGCCGCCAGCATCTTCCAGGTCAGGAATGAGCATTGCGTCGTCGGTTGGCACGAAAGCGCCGCTTCCGGCTTCGTCGGCGGCACGGGCTGTCTTCAGCGCGCGCGCCTGCCGGTCTGGGGAAGTGGCGGCTGTCTGTGGGGCAAATCGAATCATAAACATGGTACTCCGCAATGTTCTCTTTATGTTCACATGCCGGAAAGCCCGAGTCAATGAATACATTCCGAGATCGCGCCGTGATGGCGGTTGTCCGCCCGCGTCCGGCGCGATAGGTATCCACCGACGAGCTCAGGAGACCCGCACCGCATGGACGACAACGTCGTGAAATTCAAACCGAAGCGCCCGGAAAAAGCGCCGCGCAGACTATCCCGCTGGCAGCGAAAGATCGTCATCACCGTCTTCATCTGCGCCGTCTTCGGCATCATCTATCTGAAGAACTGGCTGATGGGGCAGGCGTAAGGGCTGGGCAACCCCAAGACCCGACCGCATGCTGTCGCACGCGGAGAAGTCGGATCTACGGAACATCGAAAAGAAAAAGTGGTGCCCCCGACAAGGTTCGAACTCGTGACCCCCTGATTACAAATCAGGTGCTCTACCAACTGAGCTACAAGGGCGGCAGAGGGGCAAATAGCAGATTCTCAGCGCCTGTAAAGTCAAAATCATTGCGAACGCTCAGCTTTTCGCATCTGTCCCCAATGCTCGGGCCACATTCAACATGGAAAGCGAACATGGACGCGCGGGATTCGAACAGCGCCATGTTTGTCGAGGGTTTTTGAAGAAGACCTAAGCGTCGCATTACTTTAATGGCCGGTCGCAGCGATGCGACCGTTTTCACCTCGCTTCAGCGAGTATCCCAGCGGTCAGGGCTGGCGCACCAGTTTCAGCGGCTTGCCGCCATCCTCAAGCGATTTGTCGAAGCTGCCGTCCGCCTTCATGTCGAAGGAGATCGACGTACCATCGTCGCTCATCAGCACCAGGCCGAAACCCTCCAGCGCCCAGAGCGTCAGCTTCATATCCTTGAACTCTGCAGCGCAGTCACCGTTCGGTGACACCTTGGTCGTGCCGTCGCCGTCCTTGTCGCCCGTCAGCTTGAGCGCGCAGATAGGCTGAGTTCCCTCCGGTTTCTGGATAGCCCAGTTGCCGGCAATGCTTTCGATTGTTGGGACATGGTCGATGGTGCCCAGCGCGGGCAGTAGCCACATCGGTTCGCCGTCCTCGGTTTCCCAGGGCGATCCCTCGTCCTGGATGAAATTGACCAGCGTCTTGTGGGCGGCATCGACGATTGAGAGTGTTCCGTCCTCGGAAAGCGTCCATGCCGTCGCCTTGGAAAGTGCGGGAACCGGCGTTGCGCAGGCTTCCGCGCCGGTAATCGCATAGCCGCCGGCAGCTGGTGTGGTGGCAAATGTCAGCAGGCAGCCCTTGCTGCCGTTCTGCGGCGCCGCCAGCCAGCTGCCGGCCTGCGCCTTCAACTGGTCGGCATCGGCAGCCTCGACTGCGCTGGCAAGTGTCAGCAGTGAAGCGGCACAGACCGCCAGGGCAAGGATAGGGCGCACGGCATTCTCCATCGGCTGCAGACCGTCGGGCCTGCCGATCAGGGTTTCAGGTAGGACCGCGCCGCATAGAGCGCGATGGCGGCGGCATTGGAGACGTTGAGCGACTTGATGGCGCCCGGCATGTCGAGGCGTGCGAGCACATTGACTTTCTCGCGCGTCTTCTGACGCAGGCCCTTGCCTTCGGCGCCGAGCACCAGCGCAACCTTGTCGCCGGAGAACGTGCCCTCGAGCGGTGCCGGCCCGTCCGAATCAAGGCCTATCGTCGTGAAGCCGAGTTTGTTCAGTTCGCCAAGCGTGTCGGAAAGGTTCGTCACCTGGATATAGGGAATAAGCTCGAGCGCACCGGATGCGGATTTGGCAAGGACGCCCGATTCGGTCGGGCTGTGGCGGATTGTGGTGATGACGGCACCGGCGGCGAAGGCAACGGCGGAGCGCATGACGGCGCCGACATTGTGCGGATCGGTGACCTGATCCAGCACCAGCAGCAGCGGACTGTCTGTCAGCGCCGAGAGCTTGCGCACAGGCAGCGGCCGGGTTTCCAGCATGACGCCCTGATGGATGGCATCCGGGCCAAGGATCTTGTCGAGGTCCTGCGGCGTGATCATCTCGACGGGGTAGGGCAACTGGTCGACAGGGCCGATATCGAGGCGCACCAGCGCGTTCTGGGTAACCGAAAGCTTCAGCAACTTGCGTTCGGGATTGTCGAGTGCAGCGCGCACGGTGTGCAGCCCGTAGAGCTGGACGAGATCGGGGGCGATCGGCGCAGGCTTCCAGTCGCCGCCGCCGGCGCGTTTGCGCTTCTGCGGCTGGGGCGTTGGAATTTCACCGCGTTCACGCTTGGCATCGCGATGGGCGCGGCGCAGCGTGGCGTAATGGGTATCCTTTTGCGAATGATCGCCGGACGTGGTTTCTGGGCCGGTAGGGCCGGGGGCTTTATCTTTGCTCATGCGGCTTTATACCCAGCGCTGCGATAAGCGCATAGTCCTTCTTTCATGTCTTGCTTTGATCGCGGGCCTTTCCGTTGGAGAGGAAATAATTTCGTCATTTTTGCACATTCCTCGTGTTGACAGACCGGAGCCGGGCGGTCATATACGCGGCGCAGTCACGGCGGCAACGTCGGGTCTGACAGACTTGGTAGCCAAGGTCCGGATGGAATCTGGAGGGATGCCCGAGTGGTTAAAGGGGACGGACTGTAAATCCGTTGGCTCAGCCTACGTTGGTTCAAATCCAACTCCCTCCACCATTCCGTCATTGGATCTTGCACCCGCGGGTATAGCTCAGTGGTAGAGCAGCAGCCTTCCAAGCTGAATATGCGGGTTCGATTCCCGCTACCCGCTCCAGGGTCTTGGAAATCCAAATCACAATTCCCATCTAACGAGTTGAACCGACAGGCGCTTATCGCTCTGTCCGGAACATCCGCTGCATTCCGTCAAACGGACTTCTGTCTAGCTGGCGGCGCGCGACAATCGCCGGTCGCGGGCGAAAATCCGGCTGTGCAATTAAGTCTTGCGCTCCCGCATCGAAAGCCTTAAACGGCGGCACTAAACCGGTTCGCCGGGGTCACCAATCCTACGTTCATCAGGAAGCATTCAAATGGCAAAGAGTAAGTTTGAGCGCAACAAGCCGCACGTTAACATCGGCACGATTGGCCACGTTGACCACGGCAAGACGTCTCTGACGGCAGCGATCACGAAGTATTTCGGCGAATACAAGCGTTACGACCAGATCGACGCTGCCCCGGAAGAAAAGGCACGCGGCATCACGATCTCGACGGCTCACGTCGAATACGAAACGCCTGCCCGTCACTATGCACACGTCGACTGCCCCGGCCACGCCGACTACGTCAAGAACATGATCACCGGTGCTGCCCAGATGGACGGCGCGATCCTGGTCTGCTCGGCAGCCGACGGCCCGATGCCCCAGACCCGCGAGCACATCCTGCTTGCCCGTCAGGTTGGCGTTCCCGCCATCGTGGTGTTCCTGAACAAGGTCGACCAGGTCGACGACGAAGAGCTGCTCGAACTCGTTGAGCTCGAAGTCCGCGAACTTCTGTCGTCCTACGACTTCCCGGGCGACGATATCCCGATCATCAAGGGCTCGGCTCTGGCCGCTCTCGAAGATTCGGACAAGAAGATCGGCGAAGACGCCATCCGCGCTCTGATGGAAGCCGTCGACTCGTACATCCCGACGCCTGAGCGTCCGATCAACCTGCCGTTCCTGCTGCCGATCGAAGACGTGTTCTCGATCTCCGGCCGTGGTACGGTTGTTACCGGTCGCGTCGAGCGCGGCATCGTCAAGGTTGGTGAAGAAGTCGAAATCGTCGGCATCCGCGCAACGACCAAGACGACGGTTACCGGCGTTGAAATGTTCCGCAAGCTGCTCGATCAGGGCCAGGCTGGCGACAACATCGGCGCGCTGATCCGCGGCGTCACCCGTGACGGCGTCGAGCGTGGCCAGATTCTCTGCAAGCCAGGTTCGGTCAAGCCACACAAGAAGTTCATGGCTGAAGCCTACATCCTGACGAAGGAAGAAGGCGGTCGTCATACTCCGTTCTTCACCAACTATCGTCCGCAGTTCTACTTCCGCACGACGGACGTGACCGGCATCGTCTCCCTGCCTGAAGGCACGGAAATGGTCATGCCTGGCGACAACGTCACCGTTGCTGTCGAACTGATCGTGCCGATCGCCATGGAAGAAAAGCTGCGCTTCGCTATCCGCGAAGGCGGCCGTACCGTCGGCGCCGGCATCGTAGCCTCGATCGTCGAGTAATAACGGACGATCTCTTGAATTGAACAAGGCCTCGCTGGCGACAGCGGGGCCTTTTCACGTCTGGAGTTTGCTGGACGTTCATGAGAAAGCCAGAGACGGTTACTGGCAGTCGATCCGGGTGACGATGCCGCCGTCCAGCGCGAATATCGCGTCCTGGGGCACATCCAGGCCCAGCGCATCCGCCTGCTCCAGGTCAGCGTAGATTCCCCGGATGACGCGTCCGGCGACGCCGTGCGAGACGATGATCTTGTTCGCGGCCGGGTGGCGCTTGACTTCCGCAAGCGCCTCCAGCAGGCGCTCCGCAAAGCCCGCGAAGCCCTCTCCGTCGGGCGAGTGGAAGAACCATTCGAAACGGCTGAGCCCGTCGAGGGCACCTGGCCATTCCATCTCGATTTCGTATGTTGTCAGTCCGTCCCAGCAGCCCATGCCGATTTCCATCAGACGCGGATCGAATACGATCTCGTCACCAAAGCCGGCGGCGCCTGCGATGATGGCGGCCGTGTCTGCGGCGCGCCCGAGCGGGCTTGAGAAGATGGCCGTGCTGTCGGGATCGATAAGACCCCGAAGCGTCGCGCCGACACGCTCGGCCTGCTGTCTGCCGAGCGTGGTGAGGCCGGAATCGACCTGGCCCTGCCAGCGGCCTGCAGCATTGAATTCGGTCTGGCCGTGTCTTACGAGATAAATCATTAGAGGTTATTGGCGAGGTAGTCCGGCATCTGTCAAGGGCGGCAATGGAGCGAAGGCGCGAAGCTCACGATACGCTCAACAACGCGAATGCGAATCGCATGCGCCGCCGACTTGTCCTGCCACGAAGCAGGGGGCTCAATCCTGGTCGCACCTCCTCTCCGTATGCGGCTGCCATCGCTTGCATCTCGTACCGCGCGTCTGAAAATATCCGGCAAGTTTCTCGCTTCCACAGGAGGCGTAGCTGGCGTCGCTCCTTGACGTCCCACAGCAAGGCGTCGTGGTGGCGGAAAAATCCAAAATCGGACTTGCCAATTTATGCCGCGCGCCGTAAAGGGAGCGCCATGCTTCCGAAGGGCATCCGGCGATATGCCGGCAGTGCCCGGAAAAAGCGTTTAGGGGTATAGCTCAGTTGGTAGAGCGGCGGTCTCCAAAACCGCAGGTCGTAGGTTCGAGCCCTGCTGCCCCTGCCATTTTCCAGAACTCTCGACCATAGCAAGTGCCTGGCAAATGCCAGGTCAGCATCGACATATGGCTCCTCACATCTTGATCTCGGCGCTGTAGCCTGCATCTGACGCGGCAAATATTTCGTCGGTATCTTGATCGGTATTCGATCGACCCACATCTGCTCCTCAGTATCCATGTCAGGCATTGACCGCGACGGTCCATGCCCGCCAATCTGCATTTGCATGGAAGCGTAGAGCCTTAAATGCCGGGTAATTGATCTTGGAGCCGAGACTGCCGTTGTGGCTCATCCCTGTCACCAACGCATAACCGTCAGGAAAATTGGATTGAAAACGGACTATGCCTTTCCAACTGCCGGTTCCCGTATTCGGGTCATAGATCTCGAAACCGGCGGCAACGGCCCCAATGATGTCTGCGAGATCGGCTGGCAGGATGTGAGGCTCGGGGTGGACGGTCTGTGGCATGTTGGAGAAGAGCGCGGCGGCCTGATGGTCAATCCCGGCCGCCCGATCTCAGCCGAGACGATGGCAATCCATCATATAATCGACGAGGACGTCTCGGACGCGCCATTGTGGAGGGATGTCGCCGGGCGTGTGCTGAGGCCGGAGGGCGGCGTGCTGGCCTTGGCGGCCCACCGTGCGTCTTTCGAGCAGCGCTACTGCACACCACGCCATAGCCGCGGCGCGGCTTGGATATGCACCTGGAAATGCTCTCTCCGCGTCTGGCCCCACCTTGCGAGCTTCTCGAACCAGATGCTGCGCTACCAGAGGATGCCGGAGGGCCTTGTCCGCGAGCTCGGCCTGCCAGCCCATCGGGCAACACCCGATGCCTATGTTACCGCTCACCATTTGCGTGACCTGTTGAACGCAGCCCCGCTTGAGCAGCTTCTTGCCTGGAGCATGGAGCCAGGGCTTTTGCCTCGGGTTCGCTCAGGACCCGACCGCGGCAAGGGCTGGGACCGTCTGAGCCCGGAAGCGCTGCGGGAATTTGCCAAAGACCGCGATGTCGATATCCGCTTCAGCGCCGAAACCGAATTGCGCCGCAGGGAAGGGACAGGTCCTCTGCCTATTGTTCCTCCAATAGGGCAGGGAAGCCTGTTTTGACGTACGGAGACGGTGATGATTCAAGGAGCGGAATCGCCGCAAATGGGCTGGACAAGCTTTCTTCGGGCACATGCATCTTTTTCGCGGGAATTGCGTTGTTAGGCTTTAGATTAAACCGAAAGGCAACGACCATGGATCCGATTACCAAAACCGCCGGCGCCGAAGACAAGCTGCAGTCGCATCTAGCCGAGATGGAAGCCCGGGCGATGGATGGCGGCCCAGCGCTGCTCGATGCTCCCCGCATCGACCGCCAGGCTCGCCTGCAGGCGCTCAAGGAGGAGGTTGCCGATCTGCAGCAGACGGTGGCCGGCATAAAGGCGAGGGTGGCCCGCACGCGGCAGCAAGCGGTATCGGTGGTGAAGTCGGGAGCGGAATGGGCGGATGCCAGCGCGCATGCGCAGCTCGGTTCCTACCCTTGGGCAAAGCTGGCTGGAGCCTCGGCCGCCACATTCGTCGGCACCAGGATTTTGCGCATGCTTCCCCTCGGCGGCATTCTCTCCATTGCAGCACCGCTGATCATCTCCCAGATCAAGGCAAGGAATGCCAAGCGCTAAATTTGAGTTCACCGATTTCCCGCCATGCGATCCCGTTTGAAATCGCATGGCGGGCGTGCCTCAGGCGAGAGGCCTTCACCTGCGGTGATCGCCCATCCGGACATAAAACGTTAATTATTACTCTTTGACGTTGACATCCCCGGTGGTTACGCCTATCTAGAGTTCATCGATCTTTTGCTTGCTGAACTTTGGTTGCCGCGCGATTAGCACCGCGCCTGACGAACTTCCCTTTCAAAATACATCGTTATCACCGCCTGCAGTGCTCATGGCATTGCGGTATTCTAAAAATGCTTTGAAAAGGGTTCATCATCATGACCACAGGCACAGTAAAATGGTTCAATTCCACTAAGGGCTTCGGCTTCATCCAGCCTGACAACGGCGGCGACGATGCTTTCGTCCATATCTCCGCTGTAGAGCGTGCTGGTATGCGCGAAATCGTTGAAGGCCAGAAGGTCAGCTACGACCTCGAGCGCGACAACAAGTCGGGCAAGATGTCTGCTTGCAACCTCCAGGCTGCATAATTTAAAGCTTTCTTCTTCGCCTTGACCACGGATGTACTGGCACTGCGACGAAAGAAATCTCTTTAAGGCCGGGTTTTCCCGGCCTTTTTCACGTTTTCTAATATTGCGATAGGACCCCGTCATGGCAAATGAAACATCGAAATCCCGCGAAGAAGCCGAAATCGCGTTCGCAGGGACGCAGACCCATTTCTATGCGCGCGGCCAAGCCGCTGAAGAACTCGACGCCATGGTCGCCGACCGCGAATCCAAGACCGCGCGCTTGCGCGAAGCCCGTCTCGCCAAGGATCGCCGCGATATGATTGCCGCGACCGCAGCAAGGCTTCAGAAGCGCTCTGCGAAAGCCTGAGCTCCCCAGTATACGATCTGCCGTCAACGTTATTTAGAGGCTGCGAAACCGTCGCAGCCTTTTTGCGTGAGACTGAATGCGTTGCAAGCGCGGTAGGTCCGCTGTGACGGCAGTTGACGCGATCCCGTCAGCGGCAACACTCCATCGCTGACAAAAGCTTCACTCAGCATTTCATTGAAATCTGTTCTACCGGTTCTGAAAATCGGTGTGGTCACAAGCAAACGCCGATATCTGAATTAACAGATACCGGCGCCGATAATGCTGACGGATTGTAGTCGGTCGGTGGCTCCGACTAGCGGGTGGCGCCCCAGATAAACGCCAATGCCGCGACGATCGAGACCGCCGTCAGTGGATTGCCAGTGACTGTGGTCTTCACATCGTCAAGGATACGGTTGAAGCTGGAACCGGTTGCAACGCTGGTCGGTTCGTCTTTCCAGTCGCGGACCCTTTCGGCCTCGCGCGAATCCGCCCGTCCCTGAGGGATCCCGCTGATGGACTGCGAGACCGGGTCGGACGCCGGAAACGTGTCTTCAAGTCCCTGTTCGAGAGAATCCTTGCCGAGCACGCGCTGGACATTCTGCTCCTTGAGCAGGGACGCAACTGCTGGCGAGATAGGGTCGTTCGGCATGATATTCCTCCTGGATTTAAAAACTCCCGCACTTATTGCAGGAGCCGAGCAAAGCTCTTTTCGTCTGGTACCTTGCCGTCTGGCGTCAGGTCATTGACAGCCTTGGGGAGATCCTGTGATAGGCGGCTCAGCAGTTCCTGCTCGCTCAATCCCGTCTTTTCCGTCAGTTCCCTGACGACATCCGGGCCGAGCGCCTGTGACAGCTGCTGGTTGTCGATCGGCGCGTTGTCGCCGGGCGATACCCATGAGTTTGCAGCATCGCCGTGACCGTTCTGTTGGAATTGCTCCAGCAATCCGCCAAGCCCACCGCTGAGGATGCCGCCCGCAGATCCACCGCCGAGCAAGCCTCCAAGGCCGCCTTGCGTCACACTGCCGAGCAAGCCACCGAGCCCGCCGGCCTGATCCTCGCTTTGTTGCGTTCCGGGCTGCTGGGGCGAGGGAGCCTGTCCGCTCTTGGTTAGGTTGCGCAGCACCTCCGCAATCTGGTCACGATGCTGATATCCTGCGACAGCGAGGACACCGAGGAGTGCTTTCATGGGGCCAAGGTTCATATTCATCTCCCAATGTTGATCGTAGTTAAGAATGCCGACGACGTCGGATTGTTCCGCCTGCCAGCCGCGCCGTCGCCGCAATCTCTAGTGCGGCAACGGGCATCTCGGTTGTATCCCTGAGAGGAGCGGTCAGGACATTTCATTGCGTGCGCTTTCACACGCAGTTCGCGGCCTGCCGGCGCTGCTCTAAAGCCTGTCCTCCCGGACCCAGACGCTGACGTTTCCGCCGTGCGTCGGAAACTGGCCCTTTCCGTCCTCGCCGACTTCTATCCTGTCGTCTCGTTGGCCAAGGAAATCCACGAACACGCCGCCGGCATGACCGGTGCCGAGCTCCACAGTCTTTTCGCCGGCCTCGCCATTCGAGAGGACCACCACGCAGCCCGGCGCATCGGCGGTACCGTGGCGCACAAAGCCGATGCAATTGGGATCGTCGAACAGGTCGGTCTGGGCGCCGTTGGCAAAGCGCTTCCTCGCTTCCACCAGTCGCGGCAGGCATTCGATCGCCGGCATGTCGACAGACCGCTCGTTGCCGTCCTTGTCATCCGTGTAGCTCGCGCCGTAGAGATCCGGATAGAAGACGCATGGTGTTCCCTGCTCACGAAGCAGGATGAGCGCGTAGGCAAGCGGCTTGAACCACGGCTCGACGGCCGCCTCGAGGGATTGCAGCGGCTGCGTATCGTGGTTGTCGACAAGGGTGACGGCGTGCTGGGGAAGGGCCGACACCAGCGATCCATCGAAGATCGTTCGCATGTCGAAATCGCCGCCCTGCTTCGACGCTTCGTGGAAGCGGTGGTGCAGCGCCACGTCGAACACCTGGAGTTGGTGGTCTACGAGCTCGAGATAGCTCTTCAGGACTTCCATGTCCGGATGCCAGTATTCGGCGACGACGAACAGGTCGCGGCCAGCGGTTTCCCTCATGTGCCCGACCCAGTCCCGGAAGAACCAGGCCGGAATGTGCTTCGCCGCATCCAGGCGGAACCCGTCTAGCGGTAGCTGCTCGGAGACCCAGCGGCCCCAGTATTTCAGCTCCTCATAGACGGCGTTGTTCCGGAATTCGACATTGGCGCCCATCAGGTAGTCGAAGTTGCCGTTTTCTTCGTCGACCTGCTCGTTCCATTCGCCGTCGCCATACTCGTTGACGAGCCGGAAGATGCCTTTTTCGTCAGGCTCCTCGGTGACATCGACGCCGCTGAAGCACTTCATATCCCAGATGAACTTGGAGTGCGCTCCATTGCGACCAGGGAAGGTGAAGCGTGTGTAGGCCAGCGCTTGGAATGCCTCGTCCTCGATCTGCGTTCTGTCCTCCGGATTGACGCGGCGAACCTTGACGCTTTCCTTTTCGTCGGCGCCCATCTTGTGGTTCAGCACGACGTCTAGGATGACGCAAACGCCGTTGGCTTTCAGGCTAGCGGCCGCGTTTTCGAGAGCGGCCCGGTCGCCGTATTTGGTCGCCACAGTGCCCTTTTGCTCGAACTCTCCCAGATCGAACAGATCGTAGGTGTCGTAACCGACAGAATAGCCGCCGGCGGCGCCCTTGTACGCTGGCGGCAACCAGACATCGGTAATGCCGATATTCGCAAGTCTTTCTGCCTTTTCAGCCACCTCGTTCCAGAGCCGGCCTCCGTCCGGATAGTACCAGTGAAAGAACTGCATCAGGGTGCGACCGGCCATGTTTTTCTATTTCCTCATGAATTGACGCGCCCATAACGGTCCGTCTCCAGATCTGTTCCGCTTCTTCGCGATGCAGGACGAAGTGCACCGCCCTGAAAGCGACCTCAGCGCGGCACAGTCTCGACATTCTTGCGGTCACCGGTCAGTGACAGCGCCAGCGCGGTGCAGATTGCGCCAGACAGCAGGTAGGCGCCGATTGCCCATATGCCGACATGGGTCGCCAGCGCGAGTACGATCAGGGGCGCAAACGCGGCACCCAGGAGCCAGGCGATATCGGAGGTGAACGCGGAGGCCGTGTAGCGAAATTGCGGTGCAAATCTGGTTGCAACGGCGCCGGACGATTGGCCGAAGGAAATGCCAAGCACGAAGAAACCGATCAGCAGGAAGACGTTCTGGCCGGCCTGCCCGAGTGTCAGCAGGAAGGGTGCTGCAAAAGCAAATATCGCGATTAGCAGCGCTCCCAGCAGCAGCTCGCGCGGCCGGCCGATCCGGTCGGCCAGCAAGCCGGAGAGGATGATGCCGACGACGGCAAACACCGATGCGCCAACCTGCCAGAGCAGCATATCGGCAGCACCGCGCCTGTCGGTGGCCACGCTCCAGCTCAGCGGAAAGATAGTCACGAGATAGATGGTCGCAAAAGCCGCGAGCGGCACGAAAGATCCGATCAGGATCTCGCGCCCTTGCGTGCGGATCGTCTCCAGCACCAGACGCGGCTGCAATTCACGCTCCAGCAGCGCCTGCTCGAAGGCCGGCGTCGCGACGATGCGAAGACGCGCAAAAAGGGCGACGACGTTGATGGCGAAGGCGACAAACAGCGGATAGCGCCATCCCCATGACAGGAAGTCATCGTCAGACAGGTTACCGACGAAATAGGCGAAGAGGACGGCGGCAAGAGCAAAGCCGATGGGCGCGCCGAGTTGCGGGATCATAGCGTACCATCCCCGCTGGTCTGCCGGTGCGTTCAAGGCGGAGAGCGAGGCCAGACCGTCCCAGGCTCCGCCGAGTGCGATCCCCTGAATAATCCGGAACGCCGCAAGCATGGCGATGACCGGCACGCCGAGCTCATCGTAGCTTGGCAGGAAGGCAACCGCTGCCGTCGATCCGCCAAGCAGGAATAGAGCAATGGTGAGTTTGGTGCCGCGACCATAGTTTCGGTCCACCCACATGAAGATGAGCGATCCGAACGGGCGGGCGATGAAGGCGAGCGAAAAGACGGCGAACGAGCAGAGGATCCTGTTCGTCTCGCCGTCGATGAAGGGGAACATCAGGCGGGGGAATACCAGAACCGATGCAATGCCGTAGACAAAGAAGTCGAAAAACTCAGACGTTCGCCCGATGATCACGCCGATGGAGACATTTGCCGGAGCGCTCGTCTCGCCGCGATGGAGGTCGCGGGCGTCTTCCTCCAGTGTCGATGACTTGGGGTTGGCATGATCTTGGCTCATCGTCGTCCCTCGCTCTTGCAGTCCGATATCAAGCCGCAACGCAGGCGGGCAAAATTGGTTGCGCACCATATTGAACAATATCTCTGCTTTTCACGCCAGCGCATCATTCGGTTCTACGAATGGAAGGCATCGCCGAGTAGGGGGCTTACGTGGGCGATCTGCAACCCAGGCTCTATTTCAGCGGGAAAGCACTTGAATGCCCGCAAGGTGGCGTGCTAAGGCACCCCAGCCGAAGCCGGCAGAGAATTCTCAAGGGGCTAATTTTAGCCGCGCCGGGGAGATCCTGCTGTTTAGGCCTGATAGATGCCGATCTGACCAGCGCGAAGGTTTCGCTGCTTCTCGGGTCGGTTTGCTGCATCTGCGGCAAAATTCGTGAGCGACTGATTCATCTCTTGTTAAAAAGGGAATCGGTCGTTATGTAAGGGTTCAACAGACACGCGGTGCGTGGGGCTGACTCGTTCAGCTTTACGCGCCGTAATTGCGTGGGCAGTCAATGGCATCCAAATCGAATCCGCTCGTGTTTCTCCGGCAGGTCCGCTCGGAGACAGCGAAAGTTACGTGGCCTTCGCGTCGTGAAACGGTGATCTCCACCGTCATGGTGCTGGTCATGGTGGTATTCGCGGCAATGTTTTTCTTTGCTGCCGACCAGCTTATTGGCTGGATTCTTGGTTACGTGCTGCAGGCCGGCAATTAATATCGAGTGGAGATGAAGATGGCGGCACGTTGGTACATCGTCCACGCTTATTCTAATTTTGAGAAGAAGGTTGCCGAGGATATCGAGAACAAGGCGCGTCAGAAGGGTCTGTCGCACCTGTTCGAGAAGATCCTCGTACCGACCGAAAAGGTGGTTGAAGTGCGCCGCGGCCGCAAGGTCGATGCAGAGCGCAAGTTCTTTCCGGGCTACGTCATGGTTCGGGCTAACCTGACCGACGAAGCCTATCACCTGATCAAGAATACGCCGAAGGTCACTGGCTTCCTCGGTTCCGACAACAAGCCGGTTCCGATCCCCGACAGCGAGGCTGATCGCATTCTCGGTCAGGTTCAGGAAGGTGTCGAGCGTCCGAAGGCCTCCATCTCGTTCGAGATCGGCGAGCAGGTTCGCGTTTCCGACGGTCCGTTCGCTTCTTTCAACGGCACGGTACAGGATGTCGATGAAGAGCGTTCGCGCCTCAAGGTGGAAGTCTCCATCTTCGGCCGCGCCACGCCGGTCGAACTCGAATACGCACAGGTCGAGAAGGTCTGAGTTTTTTAAATTCACCATCCGTCATTTGCGTGACGGATGGTGCGCGGCGTTTGCCGCAAGCGCGTGGAAGGGCAGGGCTCTAGCCGAACCTGACGTCCGTACCACGCAACCGCAGCCGCCGGAGCGATCCGGCATCAACGGCCGGGCAACCGGCCAACAGTGAAAGGCAGAGAGATATGGCTAAGAAAGTTGCAGGCCAGCTCAAGCTTCAGGTCAAGGCAGGATCGGCTAACCCGTCCCCGCCAATCGGCCCGGCGCTTGGTCAGCGTGGCGTAAACATCATGGAATTCTGCAAGGCGTTCAATGCCGCCACGCAGGAAATGGAAAAGGGCATGCCGATCCCGGTCGTCATCACCTACTACCAGGACAAGTCCTTCACCTTCATCATGAAGCAGCCGCCAGTCAGCTACTTCCTGAAGAAGGAAGCAAAGATCACTTCGGGATCGAAGCTGCCAGGCAAGACCAAGGCAGGCGAAATCTCCCGTGACCAGGTTCGCAGCATCGCTACGGCGAAGATGAAGGACCTGAACGCCGCGGATATCGAAGGTGCAATGGCCATGATCGAGGGCTCCGCCCGCGCTATGGGCCTGGAAGTGGTAGGTTAATCCGATGGTTGCGAAGCGCATCAAGAAAATCCGCGTCGGCGTCGATCCGACCCAGCTCTACGCTCTCGACCTCGCCATCGGCATGGTCAAGGAACGGGCTATCGCCAAGTTCGACGAAACTGTCGAAGTCTCCATGAACCTCGGCGTCGACCCACGTCACGCCGACCAGATGGTCCGTGGCGTCGTCAACCTGCCGAACGGCACCGGCCGTGACGTTCGCGTCGCCGTCTTCGCTCGTGGCGCAAAGGCTGACGAAGCTCGCGCAGCTGGCGCCGATGTCGTTGGCGCCGAAGACTTGGTCGAAATCGTCCAGGGCGGCAAGATCGACTTCGACCGTTGCATCGCAACGCCTGACATGATGCCGCTGGTCGGTCGTCTCGGCAAGGTTCTCGGCCCGCGCGGCATGATGCCTAACCCGAAGGTCGGCACCGTGACCATGGACGTCGCTGGCGCTGTCAAGGCATCCAAGGGCGGCGCTGTCGAGTTCCGCGTCGAGAAGGCTGGCATCGTCCACGCCGGCATCGGCAAGGCCTCGTTCGAGCCGAAGGCGCTGGAAGAAAACATCCGCGCATTCGCCGACGCCGTCATCAAGGCAAAGCCGGCTGGCGCCAAGGGCATTTATGTCAAGCGCGTCGCCATCTCTTCGACCATGGGCCCAGGCGTCCGTATCGAAGTTGCCTCGGTCACCGCACCGGTCTGATAATTCGGCCGGGCGCAAGTCCGGCCATCAAGAATTCCCGACCTCTCCGGAGGTTGGGATTTCCGGAGAAATCCGGAATTCCTGTCCGAGATTGCAGGTGGTTATCCCTTAATCACTGATGCCTGCATGAGACGGGTAAGACCCGAATTTGGATGAAGTTTTTGACTTCGATAAACTCGGTTCGAGCCTTGGATGCCTTGTGTTCTGCGATCCCCCGGGGTCCAGGCGCGAGGGGACAGGATCCTCAAGCGTCGCTTGGGATCTCATCGATCCCTTGAGGCAAAAGGCAACCCGGCAGGGCCGTCCTACACGGACCTGTCAACTGGAGAAAAGCAGTGGAAAAAGCGGAAAAGCGCGAATTCGTCACGGAACTGAACGGGGTCTTCCAGGCCGCCGGCTCAGTCGTCGTGGCCCACTATGCTGGTGTCACAGTCGCACAGATGAACGACTTCCGTTCGAAGATGCGCGCTGCTGGCGGCACCGTCAAAGTCGCGAAGAACCGCCTGGCCAAGATTGCTCTTCAGGGCACTGAGTCGGAAGGGATGTCTGATCTCTTCAAGGGTCAAACGCTGATCGCTTACAGCGCAGACCCGATTACGGCTCCTAAGGTACTCGTGGATTTTGCCAAGACCAATGACAAGATCATTGTTCTCGGTGGTTCCATGGGATCGACCACACTCAACGCGGACGCTGTCCGGTCGCTTGCGACCCTGCCTTCGCTTGATGAACTGCGTTCGAAGCTGCTGGCCATGATCCAGACCCCAGCTACCCGTATCGCAGGCGTCGTTGCAGCACCGGCAGCTCAGCTTGCTCGCGTGTTTGCCGCCTATGCCAAGAAGGACGAAGAAGCCGCTTGAGGCGGTTTTTCGCTGTTACATTAAACCAGATCGAACCGAATAAAAAAGGAACTATACCATGGCTGATCTCGCAAAGATCGTAGACGACCTTTCTGCTCTGACCGTTCTCGAAGCCGCTGAACTGTCGAAGCTCCTCGAAGAAAAGTGGGGCGTTTCCGCTGCTGCTCCGGTTGCTGCTGCAGCCGCTGCTGGCGGTGGCGCTGCTGCTGTCGTCGAAGAAGAAAAGACTGAGTTCGACGTCGTCCTCACGGACGTTGGCGCGAACAAGATCAACGTCATCAAGGAAGTCCGCGCAATCACAGGTCTCGGCCTGAAGGAAGCTAAGGACCTCGTTGAAGCCGCTCCTAAGGCTGTCAAGGAAGGCGTCAACAAGGCTGAAGCCGCTGACATCAAGAAGAAGCTCGAAGACGCCGGCGCTAAGGTCGACGTTAAGTAATCTTCAAACTGCGTTTGGGGGGTGGCTTCGTGCCGCCTCCCATTTGCCGTTTTTTCTGAACGCCTTACCTAAGGGCCGCATCTTCGGCTTTTCGGTAATGAGTTCTTCAAGAGGATAGTCTCCAGGCGAATACGACACGGCATCCGCGCCTGCGCATTCGAATGTGAGACGAGATTGAACCACTCATTGATAGACGGGATCGCCTGGCCAGCGGTTCCCGTCAGTTGCAGGCCCGGATGCAAGATTTTGAAGGAGCGACGATGGCTCAGACCCTTTCGTTCAACGGTCGTAGGCGCGTACGCAGATTTTTTGGTAAGATTCCTGAAGTTGCAGAGATGCCGAACCTCATTGAGGTTCAGAAGGCATCCTACGACCAGTTTTTGCTTGTTGATGAGCCCAAGGGCGGTCGCCCCGACGAGGGCCTTCAGTCGGTTTTCAAGTCGGTGTTCCCGATAACTGATTTTTCCGGCACCTCGATGCTTGAATTCGTCTCGTACGAATTCGAACCGCCGAAGTTCGACGTCGACGAATGCCGTCAGCGCGACCTGACCTACGCAGCGCCGCTGAAGGTGACGCTGCGCCTCATCGTGTTCGATATTGACGAAGATACGGGCGCGAAGTCCATCAAGGACATCAAGGAACAGTCGGTCTACATGGGCGACATGCCCCTGATGACCAATAACGGCACCTTTGTCGTCAACGGCACCGAGCGCGTCATCGTCTCGCAGATGCACCGTTCGCCAGGCGTGTTCTTCGACCATGACAAGGGCAAGAGCCACTCATCCGGCAAGCTGCTGTTTGCTGCCCGCGTCATCCCTTATCGCGGTTCCTGGCTCGATATCGAATTCGACGCCAAGGACATCGTCTACGCCCGTATCGACCGTCGCCGCAAGATCCCGGTAACGTCGCTGCTGATGGCGCTCGGCATGGACGGCGAAGAAATCCTCGAGACCTTCTACACCAAGTCGACCTATGAGCGCTCCGGCGACGGCTGGCGCATTCCGTTCATCGCCGAGACGCTGAAAGGCGCCAAGACGATCACCGACATGATCGATGCCGACACCGGCGAAGTCGTTGTCGAAGGCGGAAAGAAGCTGACCCCGCGCCTGCTCAAGCAGTTGACCGAGAAAGGCCTCAAGGCCCTCAAGGCGACCGACGAAGAGCTGTACGGCAACTTCCTCGCCGAAGACATCGTCAACTTCGAGACCGGCGAGATCTATCTCGAAGCCGGCGACGAACTCGACGAAAAGACGCTGCCGATCATCCTCAAGGCCGGTTTCAACGAGATCCCGGTTCTCGGTATCGACCACATCAACATCGGCGCCTACATCCGCAACACGCTCTCGGTCGACAAGAACGAGAACCGTCAGGATGCGCTGTTCGATATCTACCGCGTCATGCGTCCGGGCGAGCCGCCGACAATGGACTCGGCCGAAGCCATGTTCAACTCGCTGTTCTTCGACAGCGAGCGTTACGACCTGTCGGCTGTCGGCCGCGTCAAGATGAACATGCGTCTTGACCTCGAAGTCGAGGACACTGTCCGCACGCTGCGCAAGGAAGACATCCTCGCAGTCGTCAAGATGCTGGTCGAACTGCGCGACGGCAAGGGCGAAATCGACGACATCGACAACCTCGGTAACCGCCGTGTACGTTCGGTCGGCGAATTGATGGAAAATCAGTACCGCCTCGGCCTGCTTCGCATGGAGCGCGCTATCAAGGAACGCATGTCGTCGATCGAGATCGACACCGTCATGCCGCAGGACCTGATCAACGCCAAGCCAGCCGCTGCTGCCGTCCGCGAATTCTTCGGCTCCTCGCAGCTGTCGCAGTTCATGGACCAGGTGAACCCGCTCTCGGAAATCACCCACAAGCGCCGTCTCTCGGCTCTTGGACCGGGCGGTCTGACCCGCGAGCGCGCCGGCTTCGAAGTCCGCGACGTGCATCCGACCCACTACGGTCGTATTTGCCCGATCGAGACTCCGGAAGGCCCGAACATCGGTCTGATCAACTCGCTGGCCACCTTTGCCCGCGTCAACAAGTACGGCTTCATCGAAAGCCCTTACCGTAAGATCATCGACGGCAAGGTCACCTTCGAAGTGCTTTATCTCTCCGCCATGGAAGAGGCCAAGTACTACGTTGCCCAGGCCAACGCCGAAATGAACCCCGATGGCTCGTTTGCCGAAGAGTTCGTGGTTTGCCGTCATGCCGGCGAAGTCATGCTTGCTCCGCGCGACAACATCAACTTGATGGACGTCTCGCCGAAGCAGCTGGTTTCGGTCGCTGCCGCGCTGATCCCGTTCCTGGAAAACGACGACGCCAACCGCGCTCTGATGGGCTCGAACATGCAGCGTCAGGCCGTGCCTCTGCTGCGTGCCGAAGCTCCGTTCGTCGGCACCGGCATGGAGCCGATCGTTGCCCGTGACTCCGGCGCTGCCATCGGCGCCCGTCGTGGCGGCGTGGTCGACCAGGTGGATGCGACACGTATCGTTATCCGCGCTACGGAAGGCCTCGATGCTTCGAAGTCCGGCGTAGATATCTACCGCCTGATGAAGTTCCAGCGTTCGAACCAGAACACCTGCGTCAACCAGCGTCCGCTGGTCACCGTTGGTGACGTCGTCAACCGCGGCGACATCCTGGCCGACGGTCCTTCGACCGATCTCGGCGATCTGGCGCTCGGCCGGAACGTGCTCGTCGCGTTCATGCCATGGAACGGCTACAACTACGAAGACTCGATCCTGCTTTCCGAGCGTATCGTTGCTGACGACGTGTTCACCTCCATCCACATCGAAGAATTCGAAGTGATGGCGCGCGACACCAAGCTTGGTCCGGAAGAAATCACGCGCGACATTCCTAACGTATCGGAAGAAGCGCTGAAGAACCTCGACGAAGCCGGTATCGTCTACATCGGTGCCGAAGTGACGCCGGGCGACATTCTGGTCGGCAAGATCACACCGAAGGGCGAGAGCCCGATGACGCCGGAAGAAAAGCTTCTGCGCGCCATCTTCGGCGAGAAGGCCTCCGACGTTCGCGACACATCCATGCGGATGCCTCCGGGCACCTACGGTACCGTCGTTGAAGTTCGCGTTTTCAACCGCCACGGCGTTGAAAAGGACGAACGTGCGATGGCGATCGAGCGGGAAGAAATCGAACGTCTCGCCAAGGACCGCGACGACGAACAGGCGATCCTCGACCGTAACGTCTACGGCCGCCTGATAGAAAACCTGCGCGGTCAGGTGTCGGTTGCCGGTCCAAAGGGCTTCAAGAAGGGCGTCGAGCTCTCCAACGCCGTCATCTCCGAATATCCCCGCTCGCAGTGGTGGATGTTTGCAGTCGAGGACGAGCGGATCCAGGGCGAAGTCGAAGCGCTCCGTGGCCAGTACGACGAATCCAAGTCGCGCCTTGAACAGCGCTTCATGGACAAGGTCGAAAAGGTCCAGCGCGGCGACGAAATGCCTCCGGGCGTCATGAAGATGGTCAAGGTCTTCGTCGCTGTTAAGCGCAAGATCCAGCCAGGCGACAAGATGGCTGGCCGTCACGGCAACAAGGGCGTTGTTTCGCGCATCTTGCCGGTTGAGGACATGCCTTTCCTCGAAGACGGTACGCATGTCGACATCGTGCTGAACCCGCTCGGCGTTCCGTCGCGCATGAACGTTGGCCAGATCCTCGAAACCCATCTGGGTTGGGCCTGCGCCGGCATGGGTCGCCAGATCGGCGATCTTCTGGAAGCCTACAAGGCAGGTGGCGATATCGCGCCGCTGCGCAAGACGATCGACGACGTCGTCGGCTCTGGTCCGAAGGGCGACGAAGTCAGGGAGTACGACGACGAGTCCGTCGTTCGCCTGGCCGATCAGTGGAAGCGCGGCGTATCGATTGCAACGCCTGTATTCGACGGTGCCCATGAAGCCGACGTCAACGACATGCTGCGTCTTGCCGGTCTCAAGGAAAGCGGCCAGTCGACGCTTTACGACGGACGTACAGGTGAACAGTTCGACCGTCAGGTGACAGTCGGCTACATCTATATGTTGAAGCTGAACCACTTGGTCGACGACAAGATCCATGCCCGTTCGATCGGTCCTTACTCGCTCGTGACCCAGCAGCCGCTGGGTGGCAAGGCGCAGTTCGGCGGTCAGCGCTTCGGGGAAATGGAAGTCTGGGCACTGGAAGCATACGGTGCGGCATACACGCTGCAGGAAATGCTGACGGTGAAGTCGGACGACGTGGCCGGGCGTACCAAGGTTTACGAAGCGATCGTCCGTGGCGACGATACCTTCGAGGCCGGTATTCCGGAAAGCTTCAACGTTCTCGTCAAGGAAATGCGTTCGCTGGGTCTGAGCGTCGAGCTGGAGAATTCCAAGCTCGAGGATCTGCAGCCAGTGCAGTTGCCGGACGCGGCCGAATAACAATCGATAAGGTGCGCGCTGCCTTAGGCAGCGCGCATCGTCCCTCCGCCATCACGTTTTCGTTTGGCCTGGCAGGGACGATTCCGCCGCAATCTGCGGTTATTGTCGTTTTAAGGCGTCAGTCCGGTTCCCGGGAATTTTCCGGTACTGATCGCATTTGGGGGCGTTTCGCCCAAGAAGGAGACAGGCATGAACCAAGAGGTCATGAATCTTTTCAATCCGCAGGTGCCTGCACAGAACTTCGATTCAATTCGAATTTCCATCGCATCGCCGGAGAAGATCCTCTCCTGGTCGTACGGCGAGATCAAGAAGCCAGAAACAATCAACTATCGTACGTTCAAGCCTGAACGCGATGGTCTGTTCTGCGCGCGGATCTTCGGACCGATCAAGGACTACGAATGCTTGTGCGGCAAGTACAAGCGCATGAAGTACAAGGGCATCATCTGCGAAAAGTGCGGCGTCGAAGTCACGCTGTCGCGCGTTCGGCGCGAGCGCATGGGTCATATCGAACTGGCTGCACCCGTTGCCCACATCTGGTTCCTGAAGTCGCTGCCATCGCGCATCTCGACGCTGCTCGACATGACGTTGAAAGACGTTGAACGCGTCCTGTACTTCGAAAACTATATCGTCACCGAGCCAGGCCTGACTGCTCTGAAAGAGCATCACATGCTCTCGGAAGAAGAGTACATGCTTGCCGTTGACGAATACGGCGAAGACCAGTTCACTGCGATGATCGGCGCCGAAGCCATCTTCGAATTGCTGGCATCCATGGATCTCGAAAAGATCGCCGGCGATCTGCGCCAGGATCTTGCCGACACCACGTCGGACCTGAAGCAGAAGAAGCTGATGAAGCGTCTCAAGATCGTTGAGAACTTCATGGAATCCGGCAATCGCCCGGAATGGATGATCATGAAGATCGTTCCCGTGATCCCGCCGGACCTGCGTCCGCTGGTACCGCTGGACGGCGGTCGCTTTGCGACCTCCGACCTGAACGATCTGTATCGCCGCGTCATCAACCGCAACAACCGCCTGAAGCGCCTGATCGAGCTTCGTGCGCCTGGCATCATCATCCGCAACGAAAAGCGCATGCTGCAGGAATCCGTCGATGCGCTGTTCGACAACGGCCGTCGCGGTCGCGTCATCACGGGTGCCAACAAGCGTCCGCTGAAGTCGCTCTCCGACATGCTGAAGGGCAAGCAGGGTCGTTTCCGCCAGAACCTTCTCGGTAAGCGCGTCGACTATTCCGGCCGTTCGGTTATCGTCACCGGTCCGGAACTGAAGCTCCACCAGTGCGGCCTGCCGAAGAAGATGGCGCTCGAACTGTTCAAGCCGTTCATCTACGCCCGTCTCGACGCCAAGGGTTACTCCTCGACCGTCAAGCAGGCGAAGAAGCTGGTCGAGAAGGAAAAGCCGGAAGTCTGGGATATCCTCGACGAGGTCATCCGCGAGCACCCGGTTCTCTTGAACCGCGCTCCGACGCTTCACCGTCTCGGCATCCAGGCGTTTGAGCCCATGCTGGTCGAAGGCAAGGCCATCCAGCTGCATCCGCTCGTCTGCACGGCCTTCAACGCCGACTTCGACGGCGACCAGATGGCCGTTCACGTGCCGCTCTCGCTGGAAGCCCAGCTTGAAGCACGCGTCCTGATGATGTCGACCAACAACATCCTGCACCCTGCAAACGGCGCACCGATCATCGTGCCGTCGCAGGACATGGTTCTCGGCCTCTACTATCTGTCGATCATGAACCAGAACGAGCCGGGCGAAGGCATGGCCTTCTCGGATCTCGGCGAGCTGCATCATGCCCTTGAAAACAAGGTCGTCACGCTGCACTCCAAGGTGCGTGGCCGCTTCAAGTCGATCGACGAAGAGGGCAAGCCTTACTCTAAGATCTATGAAACGACGCCTGGCCGCATGCTCATCGGCGAACTTCTGCCAAAGGCATTCAAGGTTCCTTACGAAACCTGCAACCAGGAAATGACCAAGAAGAACATCTCCAAGATGATCGACACGGTCTATCGTCACTGCGGCCAGAAGGACACGGTCATTTTCTGCGACCGTATCATGCAGCTCGGCTTCGCTCACGCCTGCCGCGCCGGCATCTCGTTCGGCAAGGACGACATGGTCATTCCGGAAACCAAGGCCAAGATCGTCGGTGACACCGAAAGCCTGGTGAAGGAATACGAACAGCAGTACAATGACGGCCTGATTACCCAGGGCGAAAAGTACAACAAGGTCGTAGACGCATGGGGCAAGGCTACCGAAAAGGTCGCTGAAGACATGATGGCCCGGATCAAGGCCGTCGAGTTCGATGAGGCTACCGGTCGCCAGAAGCCGATGAACGCGATTTACATGATGTCCCACTCCGGTGCCCGCGGTTCTCCGAACCAGATGCGCCAGCTGGGTGGTATGCGCGGCCTGATGGCTAAGCCTTCGGGCGAAATCATCGAGACGCCGATCATCTCGAACTTCAAGGAAGGCCTGACCGTTAACGAGTACTTCAACTCGACCCACGGCGCCCGCAAGGGTCTTGCAGACACCGCCCTGAAGACAGCCAACTCCGGTTACCTGACGCGCCGTCTCGTTGACGTTGCGCAGGATTGCATCGTCACGCACGTCGATTGCGGTACAGAATCGGGCCTCACCATGACCGCCATCGTCGATGCCGGTCAGGTGGTTGCCTCCATCGGTGCCCGTATCCTCGGTCGTACGGCGCTGGACGATATCGATCACCCGGTCACGGGCGAGCGCATCGTCGATGCCGGCAAGATGATCCTCGAGCCAGATGTCATCGAGATCGAAAAGGCCGGCATCCAGTCGATCCGTATTCGTTCTGCCCTGACCTGCGAAATCCAGACGGGCGTTTGCGGCGTCTGCTACGGCCGAGATCTCGCCCGTGGTACGCCGGTCAACATCGGTGAAGCTGTCGGCGTCATCGCCGCGCAGTCGATCGGTGAACCAGGCACCCAGCTGACCATGCGTACCTTCCACTTGGGCGGCACGGCCACCGTGGTCGACCAGTCGTTCCTCGAAGCGTCCTACGAAGGTACGGCGCAGCTGAAGAACCGCAACATGCTGCGCAACTCTGACGGCGTTCTCGTCGCCATGGGCCGCAATATGACGATCCAGATCCTTGACGAACGCGGTGTCGAGCGCTCCTCGCAGCGCGTCGCCTACGGTTCGAAGATCTATGTGGATGACGGTGACAAGGTTCGTCGTGGACAGCGCCTCGCAGAGTGGGACCCCTACACACGTCCGATCATGACGGAACTGGCTGGTACGGTTCAGTTCGAAGACGTTGTCGACGGTCTGTCCGTTCTGGAAGCCACCGACGAAGCGACCGGCATCACCAAGCGTCAGGTCATCGACTGGCGTTCGACCCCACGCGGTTCGGACCTCAAGCCGGCGATCGTCATCAAGGACGCCAGCGGCAATGTTGCAAAACTGCCCCGCGGTACGGATGCCCGCTTCTTCCTCTCCGTCGATGCGATCCTTTCGGTCGAGCCCGGCCAGAAAGTATCCCAGGGTGACGTTCTTGCCCGCTCGCCGCTGGAAAGCGCCAAGACCAAGGACATCACCGGCGGTCTGCCGCGCGTCGCCGAATTGTTCGAAGCCCGTCGTCCGAAGGACCACGCTGTCATCGCCGAAATCGATGGCACGATCCGTCTCGGCCGCGACTACAAGAACAAGCGTCGCGTTATCATCGAGCCTGCGGAAGACGGCGTCGAGCCAGTCGAATACCTGATCCCGAAGGGCAAGCCCTTCCATCTTCAGGACGGCGACTACATCGAAAAGGGTGATTACATCCTCGACGGTAACCCGGCACCGCACGACATCCTGGCGATCAAGGGCGTCGAGGCACTTGCCTCGTACCTGGTCAACGAAATCCAGGAAGTCTATCGTCTGCAGGGCGTTGTCATCAACGACAAGCACATCGAAGTGATTGTTCGTCAGATGCTGCAGAAGGTGGAAATCACCGATGCGGGAGACAGCCACTATATCGTCGGCGACAACGTCGACCGTATCGAGCTGGAAGACAACAACGACCGCTTGATCGAGGAAGGCAAGAAGCCTGCTTACGGCGATCCGGTTCTGCTCGGCATCACAAAGGCGTCGCTGCAGACGCCGTCCTTCATCTCCGCCGCGTCCTTCCAGGAAACGACGAAGGTGCTGACGGAGGCTGCAATCGCCGGCAAGACCGATGGCCTGCAGGGCCTGAAGGAAAACGTCATCGTCGGCCGCCTCATCCCGGCCGGTACCGGTGGTACAATGACGCAGATCCGCCGCATCGCCACGGCGCGCGACGAACTGATCCTCGAAGAGCGCCGCAAGGGCTCCGGATCGGCCGTCGCCACGCCGATGCTGCAGAACCTCAACGAAAAGGCCCCAGCCGCCGAGTAATCGGCGACAGGGTCCAGACACAAAAACACCGCCCGGAGCGATCCGGGCGGTGTTTTGCGTTTTCGTGTTCGCTTAATGACGCGGCAGAGATTGGTAGCGTTGGGGTATCAGGCCAACTCCGCCGTCATCCTCGGGCTTGTCCCGAGGATCTGCAATGATTTGAAATCGCCGGTAGATTGGATCCTCGGGACAAGCCCGAGGATGACGGACGGTGCTGATGATAAAAGAAAGGGCTGCCCGGTTTGCCGGCGGCCCAATCACATAAACTTCGGCTATCTCACATGCCGAGCGCGGTACGCAACTCGGCCTTGGCCGCTTCGAATTCCGTCTTGTAGTCGTCATGAGTCATGATCGTCGATGCGATGACCGTGCCGGAGATGCGGCCGGCTTCGATATCGGTGGCGTAATGGATACCGCCAACCATGCGGTTATGGCCATATTCCCAGGCGCGGGCCATCAGCGCGGCTTTCTTTTCCGGCAGCATGTTGGAAAGCACGATCCCCATCAGGGTGCCGATTGTCGTATGGCCGGATGGATAGGAGCCGGACTTCGACAGCGGCACGACCGGGTGCACGAGATCGCTGTAGAGATGCGGGCGAGGGCGGTTCCAGACCTTCTTGGCGGGATCGGTGACAGCGCCTTCGGTTTCGACGATGCGATCGAAGAAGGCCGTGAACTTCGGCAGGTTTTCCTTGGTGAACTTCGGGCTGTCGATGACATCGGCAAAGCGCCAGACATTTTCCTCCGCGTCGGCAACGGCGCGAGCCGACTGCTCCGGTGTGCGGGTAACCTGAAGGGTCAGGATCTCGGCGAGCTCGGCCCTCATCTGGGCAGAGTCATTGGCCGGTGGCGGTGGTAGCAGCACCAGGAGGTTGACCTCAGTGGCGTCGGTAAACGGCTTGGCCTTGGCATCCTCGGCAAACGAGGGCAGGGCGATACCGATGGTGAAGGCAAGGCTGATGGCGCAGATCTTGGCAAAGTGTTGCATGGTGGCTCCCCTGATGCAGTGACACGCTGCGCAGGTATCAAGGGAGTGTTTTAGCTGTGTGACAGTTTTGTTGGGGGATGGTAGCGGGCAAGATAGATCGGACGCTAGGATACGCATAGCCCCTTAAATCAGGACCTTCAGCGCATCCGGCTCCATTGCATTCACCTGAATCGGATAATCGCCACTTCGCCTTCGAGCGCACCGTTGTAGGCCGATGCGTGGGGCTCCTCGGTGGGGACTTCCGTGAGCATGCCGATCTGGTCGAGATCGGCTTCGACGAAGCCTTCTTCGGAGAGGGCGTTCAGCGCCTCGCGCACGGCGGTGTCGTCGTCTGCTGCCCGCAGCATGACATGCAGTTCGACACCTTCGCCGCCATCGGTCTCGTAGCCCTTGCCGATGATGATGAAAACCATCGGGCCGTCATAGTTGTTGTCGTTGTCCGGATTGGTGATCATCGGGAAGTTCCTCAGGCGAGTCGATTCGATCTTGCGAATCTAGGGTTGCTGTAGCCCTGGCGTGCACGGCTGGTTGTCGATTCCTTATAGGCTTTCGATGCCATGCCAAAGTCTATCTTGTCACGGGAACCGCATTTCCCCTATAATTGGCCTCTAAAGCGCTGCTTTCCAGGGGTTTGGCGAGCGACGCGTCAAGATAATTTTGCGTCCGGCCTTGACGAAAGGCCTTGAAGCCAGTAGTACCCGCCCCATCAGAACAGATGTGAGGCATGGCTGTTCGGAGCGACACGCTCTGGAGATCACCTCAAACAAGGTTCTAAACGCACGTTGAATACAGGTTTTCCGCACGCATGACGCCATAGACTGGCGTCCTCTGCTTTGATGTGGTCCATCCGTGAAAGCGGGTCGGGCCACGCTTTGTGCATTACCGATACGTGTGGTGCTGCCGGAAACGGCGAATGTTATGCCCGCAAGGGTGTTGAGACAAGATTTTAAGGGATGGTTGAATGCCTACCGTAAACCAGCTGATCCGCAAGCCTCGCCAGGCACAGGTAAAGCGCAATAAGGTTCCTGCACTCCAGGAAAACCCGCAGAAGCGTGGCGTTTGCACACGCGTTTACACGACGACCCCGAAGAAGCCTAACTCGGCTCTGCGTAAGGTTGCCAAGATCCGCCTGACCAATGGCTTCGAAGTCATCGGCTACATTCCTGGTGAAGGCCATAACCTTCAGGAACACTCTGTCGTCATGATCCGTGGCGGCCGCGTAAAGGATTTGCCGGGCGTTCGTTACCACATCATCCGCGGCGTTCTCGATACCCAGGGTGTCAAGAACCGCAAGCAGCGCCGTTCCAAGTATGGCGCAAAGCGTCCGAAGTAATTTCGGGTTCAGAATTTAAGGTGCTGCGCGAGGTTCTCCGCGTGATAAGGCGCCGGCAACATTTGAAGAGACAAAACTATGTCAAGACGTCACAAAGCTGAAAAGCGCGAGATCAACCCGGACCCTAAGTTCGGCGATCTGATCGTTACGAAGTTCATGAATGCGATCATGCTGCACGGCAAGAAGTCGGTCGCTGAAACGATCGTTTACGGCGCGTTCGAAAACGTACAGGGCAAGTCCAAGCAGGACCCGCTCGTCGTGTTCCACTCTGCGCTCGACAACATCGCTCCGCACGTCGAAGTCCGTTCGCGCCGCGTCGGTGGTGCGACATACCAGGTTCCTGTTGACGTGCGCCCAGAGCGCCGCCAGGCACTTGCTATCCGCTGGCTGATCACTGCTGCCCGCAAGCGTAACGAAACCACCATGGTCGACCGTCTCTCGGGCGAACTGCTGGACGCCTCCAACAACCGTGGCAGCGCCGTCAAGAAGCGCGAAGACACGCACAAGATGGCTGATGCCAACCGTGCGTTCTCGCACTATCGCTGGTAATCTCGAACGGTATCCGAAAGGCAGTCCATTATGGCTCGCGAATATAAAATCGAAGACTACCGCAATTTCGGTATCATGGCGCATATCGACGCCGGCAAGACCACGACCACCGAGCGTATTCTTTATTACACCGGCAAGTCGCACAAGATCGGCGAAGTTCACGACGGCGCAGCCACGATGGACTGGATGGAGCAGGAACAGGAACGTGGGATCACGATCACCTCTGCTGCTACCACGACCTACTGGAAGGGTCGCGACGGCAAGACCCGCCGCTTCAACATCATCGATACTCCCGGCCACGTCGACTTCACGATTGAAGTCGAGCGTTCGCTGCGCGTACTCGACGGTGCGATTGCTCTTCTCGATGCCAACGCCGGTGTAGAGCCGCAGACGGAAACCGTCTGGCGTCAGGCTGAGAAGTACAATGTTCCGCGGATGATCTTCTGCAACAAGATGGACAAGACCGGCGCCGATTTCTATCGCTCGGTCGAGATGATCAAGACCCGTCTGGGTGCGATCGCTGTCGTCATGCAGCTGCCAATCGGCGCCGAAAGCGATTTCATCGGCGTTATCGATCTGGTCGAGATGAACGCCCTGATCTGGCGCGACGAGTCGCTCGGCGCCCAGTGGGATGTCACCGAGATTCCGGAAGACATGAAGGCCAAGGCGCAGGAATATCGCGAAAAGATGATCGAACAGGTCGTCGATATCGATGAAGCTGCTACGGAAGCCTATCTCGAAGGCATCATGCCTGACAACGAGAAGATCCGCGAACTCGTTCGTCGCGGCACCATCGACGTCAAGTTCCATCCGATGTTCTGCGGCACGGCCTTCAAGAACAAGGGCGTTCAGCCTTTGCTCGACGCCGTTGTCGACTACCTGCCTTCGCCGCTCGACATCCCGTCGATCGCCGGCATCGACGTGAAGACCGAAGCCGAAATCGCCCGTCATCCTTCGGATGAAGAGCCGCTTTCGATGCTCGCCTTCAAGATCATGAACGACCCCTTCGTCGGTTCGCTCACCTTCGCCCGTATCTACTCCGGCAAGCTCACTAAGGGCACCGCGGTCATGAACACGGTCAAGGAAAAGCGCGAGCGCATCGGCCGCATGCTGCAGATGCACTCGAATTCCCGTGAAGACATCGAAGAAGCTTTCGCTGGCGACATCGTTGCTCTCGCAGGCCTCAAGGAAACCACGACCGGCGACACGCTCTGCGATCCGCTGCACCAGGTTATCCTCGAGCGCATGGAATTCCCCGAGCCGGTCATCCAGATCGCCATCGAGCCGAAGACCAAGGGCGACCAGGAAAAGATGGGCCTCGCGCTCAACCGCCTGGCTGCTGAAGATCCTTCTTTCCGCGTCAAGACGGACGAAGAATCGGGCCAGACTATCATTGCCGGCATGGGCGAATTGCACCTCGACATCCTCGTCGACCGCATGCGCCGCGAATTCAAGGTAGAAGCCACCGTCGGCGCGCCGCAGGTTGCCTACCGCGAAACCATCACGAAGAAGCACGAGGAAGACTACACGCACAAGAAGCAGTCCGGCGGTACTGGCCAGTTCGCGCGCGTCAAGATCGTCTTCGAACCGAACCCTGATGGCGACGAATTCAAGTTCGAATCCAAGATCGTTGGTGGCTCTATTCCGAAGGAATACATCCCAGGCGTTCAGAAGGGCATCGAAAGCGTTATGTCGTCCGGTCCGCTGGCTGGCTTCCCGATGCTGGGCGTCAAGGCTACCCTCATCGACGGTGCCTTCCATGACGTCGACTCCTCGGTCCTCGCGTTCGAAATCGCCTCCCGCGCCTGCTTCCGTGAAGCAGCAAAGAAGGCCGGTGCTCAGCTTCTCGAGCCAATGATGAAGGTCGAAGTTGTTACGCCCGAAGATTATGTCGGCGACGTTATCGGCGACCTGAACTCGCGTCGTGGCCAGATCCAGGGCCAGGAAAGCCGCGGTATTGCCGTTGTCATCAATGCCAACGTGCCGCTCGCGAACATGTTCAAATACGTCGACAACCTGCGCTCCATGTCCCAGGGCCGTGCGCAGTACACGATGACCTTCGACCATTATTCGCCGGTTCCGTCGAACGTAGCCACTGAAATCCAGGCAAAGTATTCCGGTCAGAAATAACCGGAATACCAATTGACCGAAACAAGAATAATCCCGGTACGGGAAGAGATAACGGAGAGCCGAAATGGCAAAGAGTAAGTTTGAGCGCAACAAGCCGCACGTTAACATCGGCACGATTGGCCACGTTGACCACGGCAAGACGTCTCTGACGGCAGCGATCACGAAGTATTTCGGCGAATACAAGCGTTACGACCAGATCGACGCTGCCCCGGAAGAAAAGGCACGCGGCATCACGATCTCGACGGCTCACGTCGAATACGAAACGCCTGCCCGTCACTATGCACACGTCGACTGCCCCGGCCACGCCGACTACGTCAAGAACATGATCACCGGTGCTGCCCAGATGGACGGCGCGATCCTGGTCTGCTCGGCAGCCGACGGCCCGATGCCCCAGACCCGCGAGCACATCCTGCTTGCCCGTCAGGTTGGCGTTCCCGCCATCGTGGTGTTCCTGAACAAGGTCGACCAGGTCGACGACGAAGAGCTGCTCGAACTCGTTGAGCTCGAAGTCCGCGAACTTCTGTCGTCCTACGACTTCCCGGGCGACGATATCCCGATCATCAAGGGCTCGGCTCTGGCCGCTCTCGAAGATTCGGACAAGAAGATCGGCGAAGACGCCATCCGCGCTCTGATGGAAGCCGTCGACTCGTACATCCCGACGCCTGAGCGTCCGATCAACCTGCCGTTCCTGCTGCCGATCGAAGACGTGTTCTCGATCTCCGGCCGTGGTACGGTTGTTACCGGTCGCGTCGAGCGCGGCATCGTCAAGGTTGGTGAAGAAGTCGAAATCGTCGGCATCCGCGCAACGACCAAGACGACGGTTACCGGCGTTGAAATGTTCCGCAAGCTGCTCGATCAGGGCCAGGCTGGCGACAACATCGGCGCGCTGATCCGCGGCGTCACCCGTGACGGCGTCGAGCGTGGCCAGATTCTCTGCAAGCCAGGTTCGGTCAAGCCACACAAGAAGTTCATGGCTGAAGCCTACATCCTGACGAAGGAAGAAGGCGGTCGTCATACTCCGTTCTTCACCAACTATCGTCCGCAGTTCTACTTCCGCACGACGGACGTGACCGGCATCGTCTCCCTGCCTGAAGGCACGGAAATGGTCATGCCTGGCGACAACGTCACCGTTGCTGTCGAACTGATCGTGCCGATCGCCATGGAAGAAAAGCTGCGCTTCGCTATCCGCGAAGGCGGCCGTACCGTCGGCGCCGGCATCGTAGCCTCGATCGTCGAGTAATAACGGACGGCTGCCGCGCAAGCGGCAGCCGATACCGTGACAATAATATGAAGCAGGGGGCCTTGGCCGCTTGCTTATGACACGGAAATGTAGCAAATGGCGCGCAGGCGCGATTTGCGCGGTGCTTTGCATGTGGAATTCGCATGTCGAAGTGGCTTTTAAATAGAACAATAAGGTGGGCTAGGTAGCCCAAAGGCTGGATAGGGATGCCAAACACTGGTGTCCCTCTCGATCTTTGAAACCGGTGATCCGCCTTACGTCATAAGACAAACCGCATTCTCTCGAGGGCGCGGCGATAACAGACAACAAGGATAATGTCGAATGAACGGCCAGAATATCCGCATTCGCCTTAAGGCGTTCGATCATCGGATTCTCGACGCTTCTACGCGTGAGATCGTATCGACGGCTAAGCGCACCGGTGCAAGCGTCCGGGGCCCCGTTCCACTTCCGACCCGTATCGAGAAGTTTACGGTTAACCGCTCCCCGCACATCGACAAGAAGAGCCGCGAACAGTTCGAGATGCGCACGCATAAGCGCCTGCTCGACATCGTTGACCCGACCCCCCAGACAGTAGACGCGCTGATGAAGCTCGATCTCGCTGCTGGTGTCGATGTTGAGATCAAGCTCTGAGACTTACAGTCTTCGAGCTGAGTGAGAAGGATTGAACCGATGCGTTCAGGTGTGATTGCACAGAAGGTGGGAATGACGCGCGTCTATAATGACGCAGGCGAGCATGTCCCTGTTACGGTACTGCGTATGGAGAGCTGCCAGGTGGTGGCCCAGCGTACGGTCGAAAAGAATGGCTACGTCGCGGTCCAGGTTGGTTCTGGTGTGGCCAAGGTCAAGAATACCTCGAAGTCCCTGCGTGGCCACTTTGCCGCTGCAAACGTCGAACCGAAGACCAAGCTGCAGGAATTCCGGGTTTCGGAAGACAACCTGCTTGAAATCGGCGCCGAAATCACGGCTTCCCATTTCGCCGCTGGTCAGCTGGTCGATGTTACCGGCACCACGGTCGGTAAGGGCTTTGCCGGCGCTATCAAGCGTCACGGCTTCGGCGGCCTGCGCGCCACCCACGGCGTGTCCGTCTCGCACCGTTCGCACGGTTCGACCGGTTCGCGCCAGGATCCGGGCAAGGTATTCAAGAACAAGAAGATGGCTGGCCACATGGGCCAGACGCGCGTCACGACGCAGAACCTTGTAGTGGTTTCGACCGATGAAGATCGCGGTCTTATCCTGATCAAGGGTGCCGTCCCGGGCTCCAAGGGTGCCTGGATCATCGTTCGCGACGCCGTCAAGTCAGCCGCGAAGTAAGGGAGCCGAACCAATGGAATTTAACGTCAAGACCCTCGAGGGGAAAGACGCCGGGAAGGTCTCCCTTTCTGATGCGATTTTCGGCCTCCAGCCGCGCGAGGACATTCTCGCTCGCGTCATCCGCTGGCAGCTGGCAAAGAAGCGCGCTGGCACGCACAAGTCCAAGGGCCGTGCTGAAATCTGGCGCACCGGTGCCAAGATGTACAAGCAGAAGGGTACGGGCCGCGCTCGTCACCACTCCGCACGTGCACCTCAGTTCCGTGGCGGTGGTAAGGCTCACGGTCCGGTTGTTCGCAGCCACGAACATGATCTGCCGAAGAAGGTTCGCGCCCTCGGCCTGCGTCATGCTCTGTCGACGAAGTTCAAGGCTGAAGACATCATCGTTATCGATGACTTCATCGCAACGGAAGCCAAGACGAAGGTCCTGGCAAATACGTTCAATGCAATGGGCCTGACCAACGCGTTGCTCATTGGCGGTGCCGAGCTCGACGCCAACTTCAAGCTCGCAGCCGCAAACATCCCGAACATCGACTTTCTGCCGATCCAGGGCATCAACGTTTACGACATTCTGCGTCGCGGTAAGCTCGTGCTTTCCAAGGCCGCTGTCGAGGCTCTAGAGGAGCGCTTCAAGTGACCGATATTCGCCATTACGACGTGATCGTCTCGCCGTCGATCACCGAAAAGTCCACCATGGTTTCCGAGTATAATCAGGTTGTCTTCAACGTCGCCCTGACGGCTACCAAGCCGCAGATCAAGGCAGCTGTTGAAGCCCTGTTCGGCGTCAAGGTGACTGCTGTTAACACTCTGCGCCGCCTCGGCAAGACCAAGCGTTTTCGCGGTTTTGTCGGCAAGCAGAAAGACGTGAAGAAGGCGATCGTGACGCTGGCCGAAGGCCAGACCATCGACGTCTCCACAGGTCTGTGAGGAATTAGAAAATGGCATTGAAATCATTCAATCCGACGACCCCGAGCCAGCGTCAGCTGGTCATCGTCGACCGCTCGGCCCTCTACAAGGGCAAGCCGGTCAAGGCGCTGACGGAAGGTCTGTCGAAGAAGGGCGGCCGCAACAACACCGGTCGTATCACCGTTCGCTTCCAGGGCGGCGGTCACAAGCGGACCTACCGCCTCATCGACTTCAAGCGTCGCAAGTTCGACATCGAAGGTACGGTTGAACGTATCGAATACGACCCGAACCGCTCTGCCTTCATCGCTCTCATCAACTATGCCGATGGCGAGCAGCGCTACATCATCGCACCGCAGCGCCTGGCGCCCGGTGACAAGGTTATCGCTTCCGACAAGGTCGTGGACATCAAGCCTGGCAACGCCATGCCGCTGCAGTTCATCCCGGTCGGCTCGATCATCCACAACGTTGAGATGAAGCCGGGCAAGGGCGGCCAGATCGCTCGCTCCGCCGGTGCTTATGCGCAGCTGGTCGGCCGCGATGCAGGCCTCGCGATCCTTCGCCTCAACTCCGGCGAACAGCGCCTCGTACCAGGCACCTGCCTGGCTTCGATCGGTGCCGTTTCCAACCCGGACCACGGCAACACCAACGACGGCAAGGCCGGTCGTTCCGTTTGGCGCGGCAAGCGTCCGCATGTTCGCGGCGTCGTCATGAACCCGGTCGACCATCCGCACGGCGGTGGTGAAGGCCGGACCTCCGGTGGTCGCCATCCGGTGACACCTTGGGGCAAGCCGACGAAGGGTGCGCGTACGCGCTCCAACAAGTCGACCGATAAGATGATCATGCGCTCGCGCCATCAGCGCAAGAAGTAAGAGAGGAAGTCTCCAATGGCTCGTTCAGTATGGAAAGGTCCGTTTGTTGACGGCTATCTTCTCAAGAAGGCTGAGAAGGTTCGCGAAGGTGGACGCAACGAAGTGATCAAGATGTGGAGCCGTCGCTCCACCATCATGCCGCAGTTCGTCGGTCTGGTCTTTGGTGTCTACAACGGCAGCAAGCATATCCCGGTCAATGTCAACGAAGACATGGTCGGTCACAAGTTCGGTGAGTTCGCACCCACCCGTACCTATTACGGTCACGGCGCGGACAAGAAGGCGAAGAGGAAGTAACGATGGGCAAGGCAAAAACAGAACGCCGGCTCAAGGACAACGAAGCGCAGGCAGTCGCCCGCACGCTTCGTGTCAGCCCGCAGAAACTCAACCTCGTTGCTGCGCTTATCCGCGGCATGAAGGTCGAGCGCGCCTTGGCCGAGCTTGAATTTTCGCGCAAGCGGATCTCCGGAGCGGTCAAGAAGACCCTCGAATCGGCGATCGCAAACGCTGAAAACAATCACGATCTCGACGTCGACGCTCTCGTCGTCGCCGAGGCCTACGTCGGCAAGTCGATTGTCATGAAGCGCTTCCACGCTCGTGGTCGTGGTCGTGCATCGCGCGTCGAAAAGCCCTTCGCACATTTGACGATCGTCGTTCGCGAAGTGCAGCCAGCACAAGAGGAGGCCGCATAATGGGTCAGAAGATCAATCCAATCGGTTTCCGCCTTGGCATTAACCGCACTTGGGACAGCCGTTGGTTTGCAGACAACGCCGAATACGGCCAGTTGCTGCATGAAGACATCAAGATGCGCAAATTCGTCATGACCGAGCTGAAGCAGGCCGGCATTTCGAAGGTGGTTATCGAGCGTCCGCACAAGAAGTGCCGCGTCACGATCCACTCGGCGCGTCCGGGCCTGATCATCGGCAAGAAGGGTGCAGACATCGACAAGCTTCGCAAGAAGCTGGCCGACATGACGAACTCCGAAACGCACCTGAACATCGTCGAAGTCCGCAAGCCGGAAATCGATGCTGTCCTGGTCGCCCAGGGCATCGCTCAGCAGCTGGAACGTCGTATCGCTTTCCGCCGCGCCATGAAGCGCGCCGTTCAGTCGGCAATGCGTCTCGGTGCCGAAGGCATCAAGATCACTTGTGCCGGCCGTCTCGGTGGTGCTGAAATCGCCCGTACGGAATGGTATCGCGAAGGTCGCGTGCCGTTGCACACGCTGCGCGCCGACATCGACTACGGTACGGCTGAAGCCACCACCGCTTTCGGTATCTGCGGCATCAAGGTCTGGATCTTCAAGGGCGAAATCCTTGAGCACGACCCGATGGCATCTGAACGCCGTCAGGCCGAAGGCGATAGCCAGGGCCCAGCCAGCAGAGAAAACCGTCGCCGCGATCACGCCTAAGGGCGCTCGAGGTAGTTAATTCGGAGAATAGATTATGTTGCAGCCAAAGCGTACGAAGTACCGCAAGCAATTCAAGGGCCGCATCAAGGGCGTAGCCAAGGGCGGTTCTGATCTCGCATTCGGTGAATTCGGCCTGAAGGCCCAGGAACCGAATCGTGTCAACGCTCGTGAGATCGAGGCGGCTCGCCGCGCGATCACGCGTTTCATGAAGCGTGCCGGCCGTGTATGGATCCGGGTTTTCCCGGACGTACCGGTCACCAAGAAGCCGACCGAAGTCCGCATGGGTAAGGGCAAGGGCGGCGTCGAATACTGGGCATGCAAGGTCAAGCCCGGTCGTATGATGTTCGAGATCGACGGTGTCAGCGAAGAAATCGCCCGTGAGGCGCTTCGTCTGGGTTCTGCCAAGCTCTCGGTCAAGACGCGCTTCGTGCAGCGCATTGCAGAGTAAGGAAGAACAGCTATGAAAGCCGCAGATGTTCGCGCGTTCACCGCCGACCAACTCAAGGAAGAGCTAGCCAAGCTGAAGAAGGAGCAGTTCAACCTGCGCTTTCAGAAGGCCACCGGCCAGCTTGAAAAAGCCTCTCGTGTGAACGAGGTCCGCAAGGACATCGCCCGCGTGAAAACCATTGCCCGCCAGAAGGCGGCAGAAGCCAAGGCCTAAAGGAAAAATAAGATGCCGAAACGCATTCTGCAGGGCGTCGTGGTCAGCGACAAGAACGAAAAGACCGTCGTGGTTCGGGTCGAGCGCCGCTTTGCGCATCCGCTCCTCCAGAAGACGGTTCGTCGTTCTAAGAAGTACAAGGCCCACGACGAGAACAACGCATACAAGACCGGCGATATGGTTTCTATCGAGGAATGCGCGCCGATCTCCAAGGACAAGACCTGGACGGTCGTTTCCGGTCAGGTTAAGTAAGAATTTGCGGCGAGGCCTTGCGTCTTGCCGTAATTTCTATATGAAGCAGCGACGGAACGCCTGAGACTCGGGCGTTCTTTTGCTTTTAGCGCACGGAAGGTCCCATTGGGGAAACCACCCTGGCAAGATCGATCCCGCGCTGGCTGAAGCTACTGCCTTGTTTTCACTCTTCCTTTTTGGAGGGGCGCAAGCGGGTAAACAATTCCATAAGCCGGGATAGGGGGCTCTGCCCAACCATTCCGGTATAACAAGAAGGCGACCTGATATGATTCAGATGCAAACAAACCTCGACGTCGCGGATAATTCCGGCGCACGTCGTGTCATGTGCATCAAGGTGCTGGGCGGTTCGAAGCGCAAGTATGCCTCGATTGGCGACATTATCGTCGTCTCGATCAAGGAAGCTATTCCGCGCGGCCGCGTAAAGAAGGGTGACGTGATGAAGGCTGTGGTCGTTCGCACAGCTGCCTCGATCCGCCGTGCGGATGGAAGCGTCATTCGTTTCGATACCAATGCAGCAGTACTTATCGACAACAAGAAAGAGCCGATCGGCACACGTATCTTCGGACCGGTTCCGCGCGAACTTCGCGCTAAGAACCACATGAAGATCATCTCGCTCGCTCCTGAAGTTCTGTAAGGGGAGCGGTTAAAGATGCAAAAGATCCGCAAGGGCGACAAGGTCGTCATTCTGGCTGGTAAGGACAAGGGTCGTACCGGCGAAGTCATTCAAGTGATGCCGAAGGAAGACCGCGCAGTCGTTCGCGGCGTGAACATGGTAAAGCGCCATACACGCCAGTCGCAGTCGCAGGAAGCCGGCATCATCAACAAGGAAGCCTCGCTTCACCTGTCCAACATCGCGATTGTCGACAAGGACGGCAAGCCGACCCGCGTCGGTTTCCAGGTCGTTGATGGTAAGAAGGTCCGCGTGGCCAAGCGTTCGGGAGATGTGATCGATGGCTGAGGCTAAATACGAACCGCGCCTGAAGACGGAATACGTAACCCGTATTCGCGCAGCGCTGCAGGAACAGTTCTCCTACACCAACGAGATGATGATCCCCAAGCTGGACAAGATCGTCATCAACATGGGTGTGGGCGAGGCGACAGCTGACTCCAAGAAGCCGACGATTGCTGCTGCCGACCTGGCCGCAATCGCTGGCCAGAAGCCGGTCATCACTTTCGCGCGCAATTCCATCGCTGGCTTCAAGGTCCGCGAAAATATGCCAATCGGTGCCAAGGTCACGCTCCGTGGCGCCCGCATGTATGAGTTCGTGGATCGCCTGATCAACATCGCGCTTCCGCGCGTTCGCGACTTTCGCGGCCTGAACCCGAAGAGCTTTGACGGTCGTGGCAACTTCGCCATGGGCATCAAGGAACACATTGTGTTCCCAGAGATCAACTACGACAAGGTTGATCAGATGTGGGGCATGGACATCATCGTTTGCACGACGGCGACCAAGGACGACGAAGCTAGGGCTCTGCTCACAGAGTTCAACTTCCCGTTCCGCACGTAACCGTAACGACGAGCGTAGAAAAGGAAATCAAATATGGCGAAGACAAGCGCAGTTGAAAAGAACAAGCGCCGCCGCAATACGGTTGCTAACAGTGCCGCAAAGCGTGCCGCGCTGAAGGCAACCATCATGAACCAGTCCCTTCCGATCGAAGAGCGGTTCAAGGCTACCCTGAAGCTCGCATCGCTGCCGCGCGATGGATCCAAGACTCGCGTCCGTAACCGTTGCGAGATCACCGGTCGTCCGCGCGCCTACTACCGCAAGCTGCGCATGTCGCGTATCGCACTGCGTGAATTTGGCAATTTCGGCAAGGTGCCGGGCATTGTCAAGTCGAGCTGGTAAGGAGTAGCCCACATGACAATGACAGATCCATTGGGCGATATGCTCACACGCATCCGTAACGGTGCCTCGCGTCGCAAGTCGTCGGTTTCGACGCCTGCTTCCAAGCTCCGTGCACGTGTTCTCGATGTCCTTCAGTCCGAAGGTTACATTCGTGGCTATTCCGTCGTCGATTTCGGCAACGGCAAGTCCGAGCTCAGCATCGAGCTGAAATATTATGAAGGCGCATCGGTCATCCGTGAGATCGGCCGTGTGTCTAAGCCGGGCCGCCGGGTTTATGTCTCGGTCAAGTCCATTCCGCAGGTCGCGAACGGTCTCGGCATCACTATCCTTTCTACTCCGAAGGGCGTGATGGCCGACCACCAGGCTCGTGAACAGAATGTTGGTGGCGAGGTTCTTTGCTCGGTCTTCTAAGGCTGGTCTAAAGAATTTCCCTCGAAACAGACAGGTTTGAAAAAATGTCTCGTATCGGCAAGAAGCCCGTTCAGGTGCCTGCAGGAATCACGGCCACGATTGATGGCCAAAAAGTGACTGCTAAGGGCCCCAAGGGTGAACTGTTTTTCGTCGCGAATGACGATATCGGTCTCAAGCTCGAAGATAATGCGATTGTTGTGACGCCGCTCAACGACAGCAAGAATGCTCGCTCAAAGTGGGGGATGTCCCGCACGATGGTCGAAAACATCCTGGTTGGCGTCAAGGACGGTTACGAGCGCAAGCTCGAAATCAACGGCGTTGGTTACCGCGCGGCCCTGCAGGGCAAGAACCTGCAGTTGGCGCTTGGTTTCTCCCACGACGTGATTTATGAACCGCCAGTCGGAATCACAATTGCTGTGCCGAAGCCGACGGAAATCGTCGTCACCGGTATCAACAAGCAGCAGGTCGGCCAGGTGGCCGCAGAAATCCGCGAATACCGTGGCCCCGAGCCTTACAAGGGCAAGGGCGTCAAGTATGCCGGTGAGCGGATCATCCGCAAAGAAGGCAAGAAGAAGTAAGGATCACGCGAAATGGCTAGCAGGAAAGAAGCACTTGCACGTCGTGCCAACCGCGTGCGTCGTCATCTTAAGTCGGTGGCTAACGGCCGTCCGCGCCTGTCGGTTCATCGCTCTTCGAAGAACATCTACGCCCAGGTCATCGACGATGTGGCCGGCAAGACGCTTGCGTCTGCCTCCACTCTCGACAAGGATCTGCGCGGTTCTCTGAAGACCGGTGCTGACACAGCAGCGGCAACGCTCGTCGGCAAGCTCGTTGCAGAGCGCGCCTCCAAGGCGGGCGTCAACGAGGTCGTGTTCGACCGCGGCGCCTTCATCTATCACGGTCGCATCAAGGCTCTGGCCGAAGCTGCCCGTGAAGGCGGTCTCACCTTCTAATATAAATTTCCGGCCGGTGGCGTAAAGCTCCCGGCCGGATTTCGGTCTTTTCAGACCATCACCGGACCACAGGGCAGCGAAAAGCCCGATGTGGTCTTGTTGCAGTTGCCGATTGCACCCGGAAAAGAAAAAGGAAAAGGACAATGGCACAAGAAAAAAGAGGTTCTCGGGACGATCGCCAGAACCGTGACGAGCGCGATAGCGAATTCGTCGACAAGCTGGTCGCGATCAATCGCGTTGCCAAGGTCGTCAAGGGCGGCCGTCGTTTCGGCTTTGCAGCTCTCGTCGTCGTCGGCGACCAGAAGGGCCGCGTTGGCTTCGGTCACGGCAAGGCGCGCGAAGTGCCTGAAGCTATCCGCAAGGCAACGGAAGCCGCCAAGCGCGAGCTGATCTTCGTTCCCCTGCGTGACGGCCGTACGCTGCATCACGACATCCATGGCCGTCATGGCGCCGGCAAGGTTCTGCTGCGCTCTGCCAAGGCTGGTACCGGCATCATCGCCGGTGGTCCGATGCGCGCCGTATTCGAAACGCTCGGCGTTCACGACGTCGTCGCCAAGTCGACCGGTTCGTCGAACCCATACAACATGGTTCGCGCAACGTTCGACGCTCTGAAGCAACAGATCCATCCGAAGGACATCGCAGCTCAGCGCGGCATCAAGTATGCCACTCTGCAGGCTCGTCGTATTGCCTCCGGTAATGCGTCTGAAGAATAAGGGAGTTTGACCTATGGCCAAGACGACCAAGAAGACCGAAGCAAAGACCGTTACGGTCGAGCAGATCGGTAGCCCAATTCGCCGTCCGGACGTTCAGGAAAAGACTCTGATCGGCCTCGGATTGAACAAGATGCACCGTCGCCGCACTCTGGAGGATACTCCTTCGGTTCGTGGAATGATCCGTGCTGTCCAGCATCTCGTTCGCGTCGTCGACGAGAAGTAAGCCGGAGGATTCGTTATGAAACTGAATGAAATCACCGACAACGAAGGTTCGACCCACTCCCGCAAGCGCCTCGGCCGCGGTATTGGTTCGGGCAAGGGCAAGACCGGTGGTCGCGGCGTCAAGGGGCAGAAGTCCCGTTCGGGCGTAGCGATCAACGGCTTTGAAGGCGGTCAGATGCCAATCTACCGTCGTCTGCCTAAGCGCGGCTTCAACAACATCTTCAAGTCCGACTACGTCGTCGTATCGGTTGCTCGCCTCCAGGCAGCAGTCGACGCCGGCAAGCTGGACGCGAAGACGACGATCGATGCCGTGGCTCTCAAGGCTGCCGGCGTTATCCGTCGCGTCAAGGACGGCGTCCGGATCCTGTCCGACGGCGAAATCTCGGCGAAGCTGACCCTCGAAGTCGCAGGCGCTTCCAAGTCTGCTGTCGAGAAGATCGAGAAGGCTGGCGGCTCCATCAAGCTTTTGGCTGCCGCACCTGTCGCAGCTTCGGAATAATACAGACGAATTAATCGCCCGGGGTGCTTCACACCGGGCGATTTTGCTCCCATATGTGAGCTTCGGATCCTGAGTCGTGCGTTCGCGCGGGGAGGGCGATGACGGGACCTTCGGCCGGCATGCGCTCTTGCATCGCAGTCCACCCAATGCTCGACTTTTTAAACAATTTGATTACACATTCCGGACTCGGCCGATTTAGCCGGAATTGGTAGTGCGGAGATTTGCATGGCGTCTGCAGCGGAACAATTGGCATCCAATCTCAACTTTTCAACCTTTGCCAAGGCAGAGGATCTGAAAAAGCGGCTTTGGTTCACGCTCGGTGCGTTGCTTGTCTATCGCCTCGGCACCCATATCCCCCTTCCAGGCCTTAATCCTGCTGCCTATGCCCAGGCTTTCCAGGGCCAGGCGGGCGGCATCCTCGGTCTTTTCAACATGTTTTCCGGTGGCGCTGTCCAGCGCATGGCGATCTTCGCTCTCGGCATCATGCCCTACATCTCCGCTTCGATTATCGTGCAGCTGATGACTTCGGTCGTTCCCGCGCTCGAAAACCTGAAGAAGGAAGGCGAACAGGGCCGCAAGATCATCAATCAATACACGCGCTACGGCACGGTGCTGCTCGGCACGCTGCAAGCCTATGGCATCGCGGTGGGGCTTGAGAGCGGTAACGGACTTGTCGTCCAGCCCGGCGTCTTCTTTATCGTCTCCACGGTCATCACGCTGCTCGGCGGCACGATGTTCCTGATGTGGCTCGGTGAACAGATCACCTCGCGCGGTATCGGCAACGGCATTTCGCTGATCATCTTCGCCGGCATTGCAGCTGGCCTGCCATCGGCCTTGGCTGGCACGCTGGAACTCGGACGCACCGGCGCACTTTCGACCGCACTCATTCTCCTGGTCCTCGTCGTTGCCGTTGCGGTTATCGCCCTCATCGTCTTCGTGGAGCGCGCCCAGCGTCGTCTTTTGATCCAGTATCCGAAGCGCCAGGTCGGCAACCGCATGTTCCAGGGCGATACCTCGCACCTGCCGCTGAAGCTCAATACATCGGGCGTCATCCCGGCTATCTTCGCTTCCTCGCTGCTGCTTCTGCCAGCGACGCTCGCAGGTTTTGCCAACACCGCCGGAATGCCTGTCTGGGCAACGTCGATCGTCGCAGCCCTCGGCCACGGTCGTCCGCTCTACATGGTGCTCTATGCGCTGATGATCGCCTTCTTCGCGTTCTTCTATACGGCCATCGTCTTCAATCCGAAGGACACGGCCGATAATCTCAAGAAGCACGGCGGGTTCATTCCCGGCATTCGCCCGGGTGAGCGCACGGCTGAATACATTGACTATGTGTTGACCCGCATCACCGTGGTCGGCGCCATCTACCTCGTGGTTGTCTGCATTCTGCCGGAAATCCTCGTTTCTCAGACAGGCATCCCGCTCGCCCTCGGCGGCACTTCACTCTTGATCGTCGTCAGTGTGACGCTTGACACGGTAGCGCAGATCCAGGGTCACCTGATCGCGCAGCAGTATGAAGGTCTGATCAAGAAGTCGAAGTTGCGCGGAGGAAAGCGGGGGAGATGAGACTTATCCTTTTGGGACCACCGGGCGCCGGCAAGGGTACCCAGGCTCAGCGTATAGTCGAAAAGTACGGTATCCCGCAGCTCTCCACCGGCGACATGCTGCGTGCGGCAGTCTCGGCGGGCACTGAAGTCGGCAAGCGCGCCAAGGCTGTCATGGATGCCGGCAAGCTGGTGTCCGACGAGATCGTCAATGCGATCATCTCGGAGCGCATTGACGCCGAAGATTGTGCCAAGGGCTTCATCCTGGACGGCTTTCCGCGCACGCTGGTGCAGGCCGATGCCACCGAGAAGATGCTCGCTGCCAAGGGCATGCAGCTCTCGGGTGTCGTCGAGATCAAGGTCGATGACGTCGTGCTCGCGGACCGGGTTTCCGGACGCTATACCTGCGCCAACTGCGGTGCGGGTTATCACGACACCAACCTGAAGCCGAAGGTCGAGGGTGTCTGCGATCGCTGTGGTTCGACGCACTTCAAGCGCCGCCCTGACGATACGCGCGAAACCGTGGTGACGCGCATGCAGGCCTACTATAAGGAAACGGCGCCTTTGATTGGCTACTACTATGCCAAGAAAATGCTTCATTCGGTTGACGGCATGGCGGATATCGATCATGTCACAGCAGAAGTCGAAAAGATTCTCTCCAGCCTTTGAGCTTCGGAGAGTTGTTGTCGGGCCATTCAACGGCCTGACGACGATTTCGCAAAACAATTGCGGCGCATGAGTCGGTCGGACCGGTGGTCGGGGCGGGGATAAGCCAAAATAAAATTAGCGGAACAGTTGCCTTTTGGCAGTGATTCCGCTAAACACCGCGCCAACTCGCGACATAGCTGCGATCGGCGCGGACTTCCCTCGGGAATTCCGGGTTCGGTCGTTTTGACATGTTATCGACCTCGAATTGAACAGGCGGCCTCTACGGTCGCGTAACAGAGACCTTTGCCTGATGGCAAACGGAACGCAAGGAGAATAGGCGTGGCACGTATCGCTGGCGTCAACATCCCGACGGCAAAGCGCGTAGTAATTGCGCTGACCTATATTCACGGGATTGGACAGAAGTTTGCGCAGGAAATCGTTACCAAGGTTGGTATCCCGGCTGAGCGCCGCGTTCACCAGCTGACGGATGCCGAAGTCCTGCAGATCCGCGAAACAATCGACCGCGATTACCAGGTCGAAGGCGACCTGCGTCGCGAGACGTCGATGAACATCAAGCGTCTGATGGACCTGGGCTGCTACCGCGGTCTTCGTCATCGTCGCGGCCTGCCGGTTCGCGGTCAGCGCACGCACACCAATGCCCGCACCCGCAAGGGTCCGGCAAAGGCGATTGCTGGCAAGAAGAAGTAATCACCGGGCAACCGTGTGAGGGAGGCTGGCGGTTCCGCCGGCCTCTTTTGAGTTTGGCGAAGGGCCTTAGCGCCCTGCGCCGGTGTAGCCGCTGGCATTACGGCGGTGCAGAGATCCACGAAAGGGACTACTATGGGCAAGGAAGCCGTCCGCATTCGCCGTCGCGAACGCAAGAACATCTCGTCGGGCGTTGCGCACGTCAACTCGACGTTCAACAACACGATGATCACCATCACCGATGCGCAGGGCAATGCGATTGCCTGGTCGTCTGCTGGCGCCAAGGGCTTCAAGGGCTCGCGCAAGTCGACACCGTTCGCAGCGCAGATCGCCGCTGAAGATGCTGCCAAGAAGGCGCAGGAACATGGCATGAAGTCGCTTGAAGTCGAAGTTTGCGGTCCAGGTTCGGGTCGTGAGTCGGCTCTGCGCGCGCTCCAGGCTGCCGGTTTCATGATCACGTCGATCCGCGATGTGACCCCGATCCCGCACAACGGTTGCCGCCCACGCAAGAAGCGTCGCGTATAATCATCGCCAATCACACACCGGTGAGCGCCCAATAGGCGATCTCCGGTGCTTCTCAAGCTCGGTTGCCACGATTGGATGGTGGTAACGAACGGAAGGCAGGAATATGATTCAGAAGAATTGGCAGGAACTGATCAAGCCGAACAAGGTCGAGTTTTCCTCGGGCGGCCGCACAAAGGTCAACCTTGTCGCTGAACCGCTTGAGCGTGGCTTTGGCCTGACGCTCGGCAACGCGCTGCGTCGCGTGCTTCTGTCCTCGCTGCGCGGCGCCGCCGTCACGGCGGTACAGATCGACGGCGTACTGCATGAGTTCTCCTCGATCCCGGGCGTTCGCGAAGACGTTACGGATATCGTTCTGAACATCAAGGAAATCGCCATCAAGATGGACGGCGACGATGCCAAGCGCATGGTCGTTCGCAAGCAGGGTCCAGGCGTTGTCACCGCCGGCGACATCCAGACGGTCGGCGACATCGAGATCCTCAACCCGGATCACGTCATCTGCACGCTCGACGAAGGCGCTGAAATCCGCATGGAATTCACCGTCAACAACGGCAAGGGCTATGTTCCGGCAGAGCGCAATCGTGCGGAAGACGCACCGATTGGTCTCATCCCGGTAGACAGCCTCTACTCGCCGGTCAAGAAAGTGTCCTACAAGGTGGAAAACACCCGCGAAGGCCAGGTTCTCGATTACGACAAGTTGCTGATGGCCATCGAAACGGACGGCTCGATCTCCGGTGAAGATGCAGTCGCTTTCGCGGCCCGCATCTTGCAGGACCAGCTCGGCGTTTTCGTCAACTTCGACGAACCGCAGAAGGATGTCGAAGAAGAGACAGTCACCGAACTGGCCTTCAACCCGGCTCTCCTCAAGAAGGTGGACGAACTGGAACTGTCTGTCCGCTCGGCAAACTGCCTGAAGAACGACAACATCGTCTATATCGGCGACCTTATTCAGAAGACCGAAGCCGAAATGCTCCGCACTCCGAATTTCGGCCGCAAGTCGCTGAACGAAATCAAGGAAGTTCTCGCTTCCATGGGCCTGCATCTCGGCATGGAAGTGCCGGCCTGGCCCCCAGAGAACATCGAAGATCTCGCCAAGCGCTACGAAGATCAGTACTGAGCGGCGTGAGGCAAAGTGTGTCGCGGATTTCCGCCGGCACGCCGATCGCAGAGAACAATAAGTAAAGGCAGGATGACTGCCTTTCCCCGTCAAACAGCAGGCATATCGCCTGCATGTGCCAGGAAACGGCAGGCCCAAAATCAAAGGGCACCTGCGATTTAAGGAGAATAGCAATGCGCCATGGTATGGTAGGCCGCAAGCTGAATAGAACTGCAAGTCACCGCAAGGCAATGTTTGCCAACATGGCGGCTTCGCTCATCCTGCATGAGCAGATCACCACGACCTTGCCGAAGGCAAAGGAAATCCGCCCGATCGTTGAAAAGCTGGTCACGCTCGGCAAGCGCGGCGACCTGCACGCTCGTCGTCAGGCCATCTCGCAGATCCGCGACGTCGCTGTCGTATCGAAGCTGTTCGATGCAATCGCTACCCGTTACGCCACCCGCAACGGCGGCTACCTTCGCATCATGAAGGCTGGCTTCCGCATGGGTGACAATGCCGCCATGGCCGTCGTCGAGTTCGTCGACCGCGACATCGCTGCCAAGGGCGCCGGCGACAAGGCCCGCGTTGCAGCCGAAGAAGCTGCCGAAGCTGCTGCCGCTTAAGCGGTAAAAGCCTCATCAATCAAAAGGCCGGACGAGCAATCGTCCGGCTTTTTTGCGTTGTGGCGGGCGTGTGATGGAGAAGGCTATTCGGGTATGTGGATATCTTCCCTGATATGCCTGAGATAGACAACGATGGTGAACGTCATGATGACGACGAGCGACCATGAACTCCATATGCCAATGTTGACAGCGGACCACTCGCCGAGTTGGCTCGGATAGCGCCATATCCCGAAGAAGGTGCTGAAATTTTCGAAAAGCCAGACGAAGAAGCCGATCAGGGCAAAAGCCAACAGAAGGGGCATCCGCCGGTCCCGATCATACGGGCGGAACGTGACTGAAGTCCGCGAATAAAGTCCAATCGTACACGCGGCAATGTACCAGCGATAGTCGGCGATGTAGTGGTGTGTGAAGAAGTTCAGGTAAATTGCCAGCGAGAGCACAGCTGCCATCCAGTATGGTGGATGATGCCTAACTCGTAGTGCGAGGAGGCGCCACGCCTGTATTACGTAACTGCCTACGGCAGCGTACATGAATCCGGAAAACAATGGCACGCCGAACAGCTTGCTATAGGCAAAGTCCGGATATGCCCATGAATGGATGCTGCTCGATGTTTTGAAGACCTCGAGAGCGAAACCGATAACGTAAAAGAAGCAGATCGCCTTCAACTCATCAATGCTTTCCAGTTTGCTGGCGACCATCCAGAACTGGATGGACAAGGCAACCAGCAGCAGCACGTCATATCGGGGAATATGAAAAATGCCGCCGCGCGGGACTGTGAAGATGGCCAAGAAAAAGAGGCCAGCAAAGAGACATGCACGTGCTTCCTTGATACCAAAATAGACGAGTTCTATGAGAAAGCGCTTGGTTCCCCTCAGATGCGGCGCTGCACGTATTTCGATGAGATGCCTGTCGATGGCCGGAAGCAGTCTTCGGAGGGGCACGGCGTTTGAATTCCTGAAATTAACTCGATGGCTGTGAGCTGTTTCCGCAAATACGGTGAGCGGCAGACCAGCATGCGGCTGGGCTGTCGGCTTGCCAAATCGAAATGTGAGCTATAGGTGCGACGAACCCATTAACATCGCGGTGGAGCGGCCGAAGTGCTCGCATTTTTTCGAGGTCACTCACCAGGGAGCAGGGCAGCCCGTCTTGCAATGGGAATTGCCATCATTGCTGCAGGTCTGGCGTTGCGGCGATATGGCTATGGGCTTAACCTTCCGTTCGTGGTCGTGAAGTATGGCGGCTCGGCACTGTGGGGCGCGATGGTTTATTTCCTGATCGCAGTGCTTGCACCAAACTCGAGACGGGCAAGCATTGCTTGCGCGGCGATGGTGATCTCCACCGCCGTCGAGTTGTTCAGACTCTACCATACACCGCCTCTTGATGCGTTCAGGTTGACTGCTGGCGGTGCCCTGCTTCTCGGACGCGTGTTTTCCCTAACCAATATAATTGTCTACGGCATCGGCATCGTCGCCGCATCTGCGTTCGACAGATTTCTGGCAGCCCGCAGTCCTATCTTGCCAAAGTAGAGAAGCCTCTGCTGCCTCAGGCAGCCACCGCCCTCTGCCGCGTTCCGCGTCGTCGTTGCATCATGATTGGCCGGTAGGACCTGTAGAGGATCATCACTATCAGGAGGCCGATATAGACGTACTGCTCGAGCGAAAGCACCTTGGTCGATAGTGCGAAGTGGAGAGCGCCACAGACGGCGATGATGTAGACGAGCCGGTGCAGCCAGATCCAGTTCTTGCCCATCTGCCGTATCGAGTACCTGTTCGAGGTCACGGCCAGCGCGATCAGCATCACCAGCCCTGCCATGCCGAACATGATGAAGGGTCGCTTCAGGATGTCGCCGAGGATGGCGTCGAGCATCAGCGCCTGGTCGAGGATGGTGTAGACCAGAAAATGCATCACGACATAATAGAAGCAGAGCAGCCCCAGGGCGCGGCGGTAGCGCAGCCAGTTCCAGCCGACGAGGTCGCGGAGCGGGGTGATCGCGAGCGTCAGGATCAGGAAGCGGATGGCCCAGAGGCCGAGGAAAAGCTCGAAGGTCTTGGTCGGATCGGCGCCAAGATTGCCGGTGGCGCCAAGGTAGAATGCGTAGGCGGCGGGAAGAAGTCCGACGACGTAAAGCAGCCAGACGGAGGCTGGCTGGAAGCGTTTCGGCAGCGCGAGGGACAGGACCATTAGTAGTTCGCCTTAAGATCCATGCCGGCGTAGAGGCTTGCCACCTGGTCGGCATAGCCGTTGAAGGGCAGGGTGGGGTGGCGGCTGGAGGAGAAGAAGCCGCCTTCGCCGATCCTGCGCTCGGTCGCCTGGCTCCAGCGGGGGTGATCGACCGCCGGGTTGACGTTGGCATAAAAACCGTATTCGCCGGGGTTGGAGACCTGCCAGGTGTTCATCGGCTGCTTGTCGGTGAGCGTGATGCGGACGATCGACTTGATGCCCTTGAAGCCGTATTTCCACGGAACCACCAGGCGTATCGGCGCACCGTTCTGGTTGGGCAGCGTCTCGCCATAGAGCCCGACGGCAAGCAGCGCCAGCGGGTTGCGCGCTTCGTCCAGCCGCAGTCCTTCGACATAGGGCCAGTTCAGGGACTGGAAGCTGCCGGATTGGCCGGGCATCTCGGACGGCCGGACGATGGTCTCGAAGGCGACGTATTTCGCGCTGCCCAGCGGCTCCACCATGTCGAGCAGCTTGGATAGCTGGAAACCGTCCCAGGGTATGACCATGGACCATGCCTCGACGCACCGCATCCGGTACACACGCTCTTCTGGAGGAAAGGCCTTGATCAGCGCGTCGATGTCGAGGGTCTGCGGCTTGCCCACCATGCCATCGACGGTGATCGTCCACGGGCGCGGCTTGAATTTGCCGGAGTTGGCGGCGGGATCGGCCTTGTCCGTGCCGAATTCGTAGAAGTTGTTGTAGGTCGTGACATCCTTCTTCGGCGTCAGCTTTTCATCGACCTTGTAGTCGGTCTTCGACGCTGCCAGCGCTTCCGCCATGGCTGTGGTGCCACCGGCGATCGACAGGCCGGCGCCTGCTGCTGTCGCCAGGAAGGCGCGGCGGCCTAGATAGGTCTGGCGAGGCGTGATCTCGGAGGCGGCAATCTTGGGCGGTTGGTAGGTGGCCATGGGTAAAATCCTCGATGAGATGACGGTATCGATGGTGATACGCAGAAATACCGACGTAAGTTACAAATAGGCCCGCTTTTTTTTGGGAAAAGAAGCCAATTTATTGTGTTCGACCTAAATGTTGAGGTGTCATCGGCAAACGTCATGCATCTGTTCGATATTTTGGTCGCGGCCTCGTCCGGGAATAACCGGGATCGCTGATGGCGAGGATATTGCGAGGGGGCATGCCCTTGCAGCGTACCGGATTCGGCTTACCTGATAGTGACAGTCCGCACCGATTGATTTACGACAATTCTAAAAAGCAGGGGCTTGCCGGTCCGTCTGGCGGAATAGGTCTGCCGCAAGCAATGCCCGTAACTGCAGGACGTCGAGGATAACACCATGCCAGCCTACCGTTCGAGAACCACCACCCACGGCCGCAACATGGCCGGTGCCCGCGGCCTGTGGCGCGCAACAGGCATGAAGGACAGCGATTTCGGCAAGCCTATCATTGCCGTCGTCAACTCCTTCACGCAGTTCGTTCCCGGCCACGTGCACTTGAAGGATCTTGGCCAGCTGGTGGCGCGCGAAATCGAAGCGGCCGGCGGCGTAGCCAAGGAATTCAACACCATTGCCGTCGACGACGGGATCGCCATGGGCCATGACGGCATGCTCTATTCGCTGCCATCGCGTGAGCTGATCGCCGACAGCGTCGAATACATGGTCAACGCCCATTGCGCCGATGCCATGGTCTGCATTTCGAATTGCGACAAGATCACCCCGGGCATGCTGATGGCTTCGCTCCGCCTCAACATCCCAACCGTCTTCGTCTCCGGCGGCCCGATGGAAGCCGGCAAGGTCACCATGCATGGCAAGACCGTATCGCTCGACCTCGTCGATGCGATGGTGGCTGCAGCCGACGACAAGATCAGCGACGAAGACGTCGCCGTCATCGAGCGCTCGGCCTGTCCGACCTGCGGCTCGTGCTCGGGCATGTTCACCGCCAACTCGATGAACTGCCTGACGGAAGCGCTCGGTCTCTCGTTGCCGGGCAATGGCTCGACGTTGGCCACCCATTCAGACCGCAAGGAGCTGTTCCTGGAAGCCGGCCGTCGTATCGTCGATCTCGCCAAACGCTACTACGAGAAGGACGATGTCACGGCACTGCCGCGCACCATCGCCTCCAAGGGCGCCTTCGAGAACGCCATGGCGCTCGACATCGCCATGGGCGGATCTACCAACACGGTCCTTCACATCCTGGCCGCAGCCCACGAGGGCGAGGTCGACTTCACGATGGACGACATCGACCGTCTGTCGCGCAAGGTGCCCTGCCTGTCGAAGGTCGCGCCGGCCAAGTCCGACGTTCACATGGAAGATGTGCATCGTGCCGGCGGTATCATGGCAATCCTCGGCGAGCTGGAACGTGCCGGCCTGCTGAATTCCGACCTGCCGACCATCCACGCGCCGACGCTCGGTGATGCGATCGCACAATGGGATATTGCCATCACCGCCAACCCGGCAGCACTGAAGCTGTTCAGTGCGGCTCCGGGTGGCGTGCCGACGCAGGTTGCCTTCAGCCAGAGTTCGCGCTGGGACGACCTCGACGTCGACCGCGAAAAGGGTGTCATCCGCAGCGCCGAGCATCCGTTCTCCAAGGATGGCGGCCTGGCTGTTCTCAAGGGCAATCTCGCCGTAGACGGATGCATCGTCAAAACGGCAGGCGTCGATGAAAGCATTCTGAAGTTCTCCGGCCCGGCCCGCGTCTTCGAAAGCCAGGATTCGTCGGTCAAGGCGATCCTTGCCAACGAGGTCAAGGCCGGCGATGTCGTTGTCATCCGTTACGAAGGTCCGAAGGGCGGTCCTGGCATGCAGGAGATGCTCTACCCAACCAGCTATCTGAAATCGAAAGGTCTGGGCAAAGCCTGCGCTCTCATCACCGATGGTCGTTTTTCGGGCGGCACGTCCGGCCTGTCTATCGGTCATGCGTCGCCGGAAGCTGCCAATGGCGGTACGATTGGCCTGGTGCGCGAAGGCGACATGATCGACATCGATATCCCGAACCGCTCCATCAGCCTGCGCGTCAGCGACGAGGAGCTCGCAGCCCGCCGCGCCCAGCAGGATGCACAGGGCTGGTTCCCGGTCGAGAAGCGCAAGCGCAACGTGACGACGGCGCTCAAGGCCTATGCCGCCTTTGCCACAAGCGCCGACAAGGGCGCGGTGCGCGATCTCAGCGGCCGTTAGATAAACAATTGGCCGCAGTTTTCACCGCGGCCGACATTCTTCTATGGAGGCCCTGCCATCGAAAACCTGGCAAGGGCTCTTTTATTCAAGGCGTCACCGCAACCGTGACCGTGCCGGTCAGTTCGGACGGGCGAGGTTCTTGTAGGCGACATCCAGCTGCTTCAGGCGGTCCTCGTAGGAGGTCTTCAAGCATGCCGCATCCGCGCCGCAGGCCTGGCGCTTCTTCAGCCAGGCGCTCTGTTCGTCCTGCAGCGTGCCGCGCGATCCCATGGCGAGAAGGCCGGAGATCAGCTCGAAGGTCGTGGCCATCTTGACGTCCGCATCGTTCAGGCTGCGAGTGTCGCAGATCATTTTCTCATCCGGCTGAAGCGTCTTGCCGTCGCAATCGAAGCTGGCGGCCTTTGCCGAGCCTAGCGGCGACAGGATCGGCAGCAAGCCGACAAGCGCTGCGCAAACTAGGTTGGCAGACCGGCGGCGGGTGGTGAGTGTCAGAGGCGAATGATCCATCTTTTGATTCCGATTTCAGAAAGTTATGGCGCTTGGTTGATGATGCACTTCCGCTCGAGAATCAGCCAGATGTGCACACTGCTGCACTCCTAACCCATTCCGGGCCGTTTTGTTCAAACCGCGTATGCGCAAAGCCTCCGGCTGGCTTGAAGTTCCATGATTGTGCCCTCTTTCCTTTCTAGCGTTCGCGGTTACAACGTTGCCTCCACAGACACTTTATAAAGGGTTCCCCATGCAAGGTTTGCTCAAACGCGCTGCGATCCCTATGCTCGCGCTCGTCGTCACGCTTCCCGCCCCGGTCTACGCCGAGACGGCCAAGGCCGTGCCGGAAAACAAGATGGAAATGCAGCTTTCCTTCTCGCCGCTGGTCAAGCAGACGGCTGGCTCGGTCGTCAATGTCTACGCGGAACGCGTCGTGCACCAGCAGTCTCCTTTCGCCGGGGATCCCTTCTTCCAGCAGTTCTTCGGTCAGCGCATGCCGAACCGCACCGAAAAGCAGACATCGCTGGGCTCCGGCGTCATCGTCGAGGCGAACGGTACGATCATCACCAACAACCACGTGGTCGATGGCGCCGACGACATCAAGATCGCCCTTTCAGATGGCCGCGAATTCCCCTGCAAGGTGGTCCTCAAGGATGACCGGGTCGATCTCGCCGTGCTGAAGATCGACACGAAAGAGCAGTTGCCGATGCTGCCGATCGGCAATTCCGATACGCTCGAGGTCGGCGACCTCGTGCTTGCCATCGGCAACCCCTTCGGCGTGGGCCAGACAGTAACCAGCGGTATCGTTTCGGCGCTTGCTCGCAACCAGGTGAAGAACGAGGTCGGGTTTTTCATCCAGACTGACGCTGCCATCAACCCCGGAAATTCCGGTGGGGCGCTGATAAACATGAAAGGCGAACTGATCGGCCTCAACACGGCGATCTTCTCGCAGAGCGGCGGGTCGAACGGCATCGGCTTCGCCATTCCCGCCAATCTCGTGCGCGTCTTCCTTGCTGCCGCCGATCGCGGTGACAAGAGTTTCGAGCGCCCTTACATCGGAGCCACCTTTGAGCCGGTGACCTCCGAAGTCGCCGATGCGCTCGGCCTGAAGCGGGTTCGCGGAGCCCTGATCACCAAGGTCACCGACAACGGTCCCGCCGCCGAGGCCGGTCTCAAGGCTGGCGAAGTCGTCACCGCCCTCAACGGCGTATCCGTCGAGCATCCCGATGCTCTCGGCTACCGTCTGACAACCGCCGGGCTCGGCGCGACGGTATCGCTGACCGTGCTCGACAACGGCAATGAGCGGGAAGCGAAAATGACGCTGGCAAGCGCTCCCGAAACGCAGCCGCGCGAGGAGAAGCTGATTACTGGCAGCAATCCCTTCTCCGGTGCGACAGTGGCCAACCTGTCGCCGCGCGTGGCGGATGAGTTGCACATGCCGACCGATACGGCCGCAGGCGTCGTTGTCGAAAAGCTGAAGGATGATTCCGCTGCTGCGCGTCTCGGCTTCCAGCCGAAGGACATCATTATCTCCGTCAATGGCACGCCGATCACCAACACAAAGAGCCTCGCGGCGATTGCTGCCAGCGAACCCGATATCTGGCGCGTGGAGATCGAGCGGGACGGTCAGCGCATCCGGCAATTCTTCCGATGAGCAATGACCTGTTTGCTCCGCAGATCCCGGCAGAGGTTGCCAGCAAGCGACCCTTGGCGGACCGTCTGCGGCCGCAGACGCTGGCCGAGGTCACCGGCCAGCAGCATCTGACGGGCGACGATGGCGTGCTCCGGCGGATGATCGAGAGCGGTTCGCTCGGATCGATGATTTTCTGGGGCCCGCCTGGCACCGGCAAAACCACGGTCGCAAGGCTGCTGTCGGGTGAGGCGGGTCTCGCCTTCGAGCAGATCTCGGCCATCTTCTCCGGCGTCGCAGATCTCAAGAAGATGTTCGAGACCGCCCGTATGAGGCGCATGGATGGCCGCCAGACCTTGCTGTTCGTCGACGAGATCCACCGTTTCAACCGTGCCCAGCAGGATAGCTTTCTGCCGGTCATGGAGGACGGCACCGTCATCCTGGTCGGTGCGACGACGGAAAACCCTTCCTTCGAACTGAACGCCGCTCTGCTGTCGCGCGCCCGCGTGCTGACGTTCCGTGCCCATGACGAGGACAGCCTGCGTGAACTGCTGCAGCGTGCCGAGCGGGTGGAGGCAAAGCCGCTACCGTTGACCGATGACGCCCGTGACAGCCTGATCAGGATGGCGGATGGCGATGGTCGTGCGGTGCTGACACTTGCCGAAGAAGTATGGCGGGCAGCGCGGGCGGACGAGGTCTTCGACACCGCAGCCCTGACAGAAATTGTCCAGCGCAGGGCGCCCGTCTACGACAAGGCGCAGGATGGGCATTACAATCTGATTTCAGCGCTGCACAAGTCGGTGCGTGGGTCGGACCCGGATGCGGCGCTCTATTACCTGGCACGAATGTTCGACGCCGGTGAGGATCCGCTCTATCTCGGACGACGCCTCGTGCGCATGGCGGTCGAGGATATCGGGCTGGCCGATCCGCAGGCTCTGGTCATCTGCAACGCCGCCAAGGACGCCTACGACTATCTGGGCTCGCCCGAGGGCGAACTGGCCTTCGCGCAGGCCTGCGTCTATCTGGCAACCGCACCGAAATCGAACGCGGTCTATACGGCTTTCAAGGCGGCGACGCGGGCAGCCAAGGAGAATGGTTCGCTGCTGCCGCCCAAGCATATCCTCAACGCCCCCACCAAGCTGATGCGCGGCGAGGGATATGGCGACGGCTATCGCTACGATCACGACGAGCCGGATGCCTTTTCAGGCCAGGATTACTTTCCCGAAAAACTCGGACGTCAGAAATTCTACGATCCACCCGAGCGGGGTTTTGAGCGCGATATCAAGAAGCGTCTGGAATGGTGGGCAAAGCTTCGCAAGGAGCGGGCCGGCGAGTGAACCGGGCGCCGTCGGCTACCCCGCTGCAGCCCTCTGAATGCGCGGCGCCAACGCCTTCTCGATGAGCTTGACGCTCGATTCGGCGAGGCCCTTGTGGCCTTCCATATCGACCACCAGATGCCAGTGGCCGGTCTCGGGAACGGTGAGGCGGATCGGTGACTTCTTGGCGACGCCACCGACGAACTGATGCTTGAGCGTCTCCTTGAAACGCTGGAAATTTCCACCTGTCATCAGCCTGACATTGGCGACGGCAGAGAGGGTGATTTCAATCGTCGTCTCTGCGCGCTGGTCGCCCAGATCGTAATGGGTGTAACGGAAGGCTGGCTTTGGCATCTCGGTCATCTCATGTCGCGTCCGACACCAAAATATCCACCAGGTGGTTAAGGAAGAATGGAGTCGGACGCGTTTCGAACCTATCAACGCAACTTAATGGCTAGTGAAGGACTTGATTTCCAACCCGTCGAAACCGAGCACGATATTTTCGGGCAACTGGCAGACTTCGGCAGGATTGCGGTCACATTCCTCGCGGGCAAAGTGAAGCGCTGCAGTCTCGTTGGCGAAGAGACCGCCGATACGTCCGAGGCGGTCCTGCACGATCCAGCCGCCGTGACCGTCGCGCCCGACCAGGAAGCGGGCAGCGGACGAAGCGGCAAGCGAGCCGGTCGAGCGACGTTGGAGCGGTTCGGCTTCGTCGCGTTGGGTATTGGAGCGGGGCATTGACATTCCTTTCAGGCATTTTTGTCTGGCATCGGCCGGTATTCTACCGGCGCTGCGCCACGGTTATGAATGTATGCCGGCAGGCATAGGGTTTCCATTTCGGGCGACAGCCCGGAATATTAAAATCTCATATCCTCATAGACCTGCCCTGGAGGTCGTGGACAACAGTGCAGGGCTTGTGCTCGAGGCCATGGAGCAGGGTCAGCGCGTCGCGGATAGCAGTCTCCGTCTCTGGCTCGACCGAGACCAGCGGCAAGCGTACCGCCGTGCTGACAGGCCTGCCGTCCAGATGCATCGCCTGTTTAAGGGTCGCGGGGATACTCTCGGCAGCAAGGGCCTGCCACAGCGGAAGCAAGCGCTGCTGCAGGCTGAGAGCGGCCGCGAGGTTACCGGCGGCGGCTTGGTGCTGGACAGCCGCGCTCATCTGCGGCGCGACGTTGGCAGCGTCAGAAAAGCAACCGGCACCGCCTGTCATCGCAAACCCGAGGGCTACGGCGTCATTGCTGGTATAGAGACCGACACGTCGCGGCAGCAACTCCGTCCACGCGCCGAGGCGGCCGATGTCTCCTCCACCGTCGCAGATGCCGATGACACTGCCGATTTCGCCAAGCCTTTCGATCGTAACCGACGTGAGGTCGATCCCTGCATGGGCTGGCCTGTTATCGATGATCAAAGGCAGATCGGTGGCGTCGGCAATGCTTTCGAAATGGGCAAGGATGCCCCGCTGCGTGGGCTTGGAATAATAGGGGACGGTTATCAGCGCCGCAGACGCACCGGCGTTGCGGGCCTGCCGGGTCGCTGCGATCGTCTTGGCGGTACAATTGCTGCCCGTCGTTGCAATGACCGGCACTTTGGCCGCTGCCGTCTCCACGCAGATAGCAATAACGGTCTGCCGTTCGTGATCCGACAGCACGGGACCTTCTCCGGCGAGGCCACAGACAGCAAGACCGTCGATGCCGCTGGCGATCTGCCAGGACACATGGTCCATCAACGCGTTGCTGTCGATGGCATCATCGCGAAAAGGGGTGATGAGCGATGTGATCGCGCCACCGATGCTCCGCTTGCGGGCGGCGCTGTCGAGATAAATCGTTCTCATGGGAATGACGCTCACAGATAGGAAAACAGGATGGCGATCTCGACGCTGCCGAGCACGATGCCGAAGACAAGCATGATCATTGCCGTACGGCGCGCCCGCAGGCGACGGCGGTTGGTCTGGCTCATGAGCAGGCAAGCCGATCTGGTTCGGCAGGGTCAGGCCGCTTGGGCCAGGTGGCGTGGGGCATGGTTCACCTCTGCAATCGATGCAGCGATGGTAATGCCGGGCTCCGTAGGAAAGCCATACGAGCCCGAGCGGCCGAGAATAAAGACTTCATAAAAATAGAGGCCGCGCGTGGCGACCGGGGTCAGCCTGAAGAGCGGCGATTTTCTCGGTCGAGCTGCGTGACGAGAGCGAGGATCGCCTCGGATGTCGGCGTCGGCACGCCTGAAAGGCGACCGCACGATACGACCATGCCGACGAGCGGCGTGATCTCCAGGGGCTTGCCGGCCAGCAGGTCCTGCAGCATGGATGTGCGGACATCGCCGATCTTCTTCGACTGCTCGAGCCGTTGCTCGACCGACATCGTGAAACTCGCGCCGAGCGCTTCGCCCACCGCCTTGACCTCCGTCATCACCTGCGAAACCATGTTGGCGAGCGCCGGGTCGGCCATGATGTCCGACATCCTCGCCCTCGTCAGTGCGCTGATCGGGTTGAAGGCCGCATTGCCCATCAGCTTGCTCCAGATCTCGTTGCGGATCAGGGGCGTCGTGCTGACATTGAGGCCGCCGGATGTCAGGAGGTGGGTAATCGCCTCGAGGTCGGCGGTGTTTTCGCCTGAGGGTTCGCCAAGCACGAAGCGACCGTCGTTGCTCAGATGGATTTCTCCGGGCGACGTGACTTCGGCGCCCTGGTAGGCAACGCAGCCAATCACCCGGTCGGGGCCAATCGAGCGCCACAGCGCGCCGCCGATGTCCAGTTCCTCGAACTGCGTCTCTGCATGCTTGCTCTGGGTGTCCCGATGAAAATACCACCAGGGTATGCCGTTCAGCACCATGACGACGCGGGTGGTGGCATGCATGAGGGAGCTGATACCTGCCGCTGCCGCGCCAAGCTGATGGCCTTTCAGGCCAGTGATGACAAGGTCCTGCGGCGCTAAAGTGCTGGCATCGTCCGTAGCATTCACCTGGACCGTCAGCGGTTCCGTTGCGCCGGCCGTCCAGAGCTTGAGCCCGTGTTGCCGGATGGCATCGAGATGAGCGCCGCGCGCTACGACGGAAACTGCGACATCCGCCAAGGCTCCGCTGGCCAGTCGCGTCGCGATGGCGCCTCCCAGCGCGCCGGCGCCATAAATGCAAACTGTCTTGATCGATGACGAGGGCATAGCAATCTCCGCGATCTCAGATGGACGTTTCGTATTGACAGCGCTCGCCGTGGCACCGATGCGCCAGACCCCGGACCTTTCGGCAAGGAGCCTGGCGCAACAATCAGGTTTAGACTGCGCCGCCGTGCAGGCCGCCAAGCAGCCACAAGACGATCAGGACGAGCAACACCAGGCCCAGCACGCCGCCGAGGCCACGTCCGCCGTAACGACCATGGGCATAATAACCGCCACCGCCACCCAACAACAAAACCAGAATTACGATGATCAGGATCGTTCCCACGGTGATCACTCCCTTGCTTAGCATCCCGACAAATCACACTAAAGCCAATGCTTTGAGAGGTCCGGTATGATCGGCCATATAGAACTGCAAAGCCGTTAGTCCATGGAGCCCTGCGACAATTCGACAATCTTGACATGCCGGCTTGGCCAGAGACGAACGTTGCTGTTTCACGGTTTGTCTACGGCTGGATGGCGATGCCGGCCTCGATAGCGGCGGCGATAAATGCCTTGCGGGCGTCCTCGTCGGTGCGTTTGCCTTGGCGCACTTCGGCGCAGATCAGTAGCGCCCGATCGAGCGCCGGACCGTCCTCCTGTGGCCAATCCTCGATCATTGCCCAGGATGCTGCCTGTGTCGTGGCGATAGTCACAAAGGTTTCCGGACCTTCGAGCGCAAGGGTAACCGGCTGTTTCCAGGGGGTGTCCATATTGCCGACCTTTTCATGATAGTTGCCGAAGGATCCCTCATAGGCGGGTTTGGGAACCTGTGCGAGCGCCTGATGGCAAATCTGAAGAATACAGCAGGTGCCGATGGTTAGCCGACTTTGCGGATTCAGACTGAGAGGTACGTGATTCAGGACTTGAAGGCGCTCACGAGGCCTGCGGTGTGCCACCAGGGACAATCCAGTCTCACGGGGTCTGGTCGGGCGGCAACGGCGCAGGCACGCCCTCCCGGATGTGGGCGGAGAACGCGGGCGACAGCCCGTCGGCCTTGGCCTTGTCGTCGATATGCGACAGTCGCTTCAGTTCTTCGAGCGGCAAACGCGTATCGAGAGCCTTCTGGTCGTAGGCATAATCCGGGACATAACCGTTGACGATGAGCCGCCAGTCGAAGGGCAGGGCGTCGCCCACAGCCCGCACCATCTGGATAACTGCCGTGGTGCAGTTGGTCGTCAGCGAGTTGTAGAATTTCGGCTTTTCGGCAAGCGCGTTGGCGTCGGCCACATGGGCCAGCAGCAGTGCCCGTGCTCCGGCCGGGGAGATATTCATCCGATAGAGCTGCACGTCCTCGCCGCGCACGTTCGAGCGCACGCCGACCACGTCGCGCTCGTCGGCGGCGATGATCACAAGTGGATTGCTCTTGAACAGGTCGGCGATCGGAGAGAAAGCTCCGCCCTTTCGGCGCCTGACCTCGATCGACCAAGCCAGTTGCCGCCCGTCGGCAAACCCGAAGCTGACGATCATGTGGGCCATCAGCGGCCCCGACCAGTAGGACATGAACAGGTCGACCGTCCTGACCGTGCCGAGATCGTAGCTTCTGCTCTCCCAGTGCGGGGTGAAATCTGTGTCGCTCCGCCAGTCGAACGCCCGCACATCGCTGAGCGTAAGCTGGTTACCCTCGATCCTGCCCGTAACCTGACGCGCCACATCGGGCGCCCAGTCTGCGGTGGACGGGGGCGTGATCGTTGTCCAGCAGGCAATAACAAGCACGGAGGCGACCGCGAATGCCGAAAGACATGAGGCTCGTCTGCGGCCGAACAGGCCAACGACCGTAGCAAGCCCGCCCAAGGCAAAGATACCGGCACAGACGGCGCGCCATACCTCTGGCAAGGGTAGACGATACCAGAGGGCCAGCGACGCCCATGCTGCGACGGCGACGACGAGCAGGATAAGCCCGAACAAAAGCAGGGCGCGGCCGATAGTCTTCAACGGTTTATTCCTCGCTACCGATGGGGTTTTTGCTGAGGAAAGTGGCACCGATGTGGAGTTCGGCAACAGGGTGCGCAGGAAGATATCGCCACCGGCCATATTAATCCGGCCACTTGGTTCCGACAGGGCGAATTCGACGGGCGCCGGAGGTCGCTATTGCAAGCTTGCTGCGGATTGCGCCCATTGCATCGCAGCCTTGGCCATCGTCGCCAGATGTTCTGCAGCGGAATGGCCGGAAATCGTCTTGCGCGGTTTCAGGTCGTGATCGCCGTCTTCGAGCCAGAGCAACTCGATGCTGTCCGACAGGTCATAGTGCAAAACCTCGTTGCGGCTGCCCAGAAGATCGCGCGTCCCCTGGCAGATCAACGTCGGCGTCCGCAACTGCCGCAGATGAGCAGTCCGCAGGTTGTCCGGCTTGCCCGGCGGGTGGAAGGGGTAGCCGAGGCAGAGGAGGCCGATGATCGCCTTGTCGTCATGGAGTTCGTCGGCGATCATACTGGCGACCCGTCCACCCATCGATTTCCCGCCGATGATCAGCGGACCCTGAGCCCCGAGTGCCGTCGCCGCCGCGCGATATTCCTGCATCAGCATCTCTGCCTTCGGCGGTGGCCTGCGCACGCCTGACATCCGTCGGGCTGCCATGTAGGCGAATTCGAAGCGGGCGACCCTGAAGCCGGCTGTAGCCAACGCATCTGATGCCGCCGACATCGAGCCCGAATCCATCGGTCCGCCGGCACCGTGGGCGAGAAGTATGGTGTAGGGGGCGTCGGAGGCGCCGGATAGCATGAAGTCCGGGATGAGAACTGACGTCACGGTGCACCTCGGCTGATTAGGGGGACGATACGCCTTACGGTAGGCAGGGGTTTCGTGTCCACTACCAAGAAAAAGGCCCCCGCTCGAAAAGCGAAGGCCTTCGTGAACCAGCCGCTAGAAGCCGTGCATCGGCTCCGGACAGCGCGTTGATATTACTTGGCGAGACGGAGTTTGAGCTGGGCGACGCCGGCTGCAACATTCAGGCCGGTACTGGTTTCGCCGCTAAGCGGCTGCAGGCCGAAGTTCTTGGAAGAGCCGCCTACCAGCGCGTTCGCGCCGAGGCCGATGCCGACCGAGGCGCCTGCGGAAGCGCCGACATAGTTGCCGGCCAGTGCGCCTTCACCGGTGCGGGTCGGGTTGACGTTGTAGACGAGCCAGCTCAGGTACGCCTTGCCGGTAACGCCAATATCGATGCCGAGCTTGCCGATCGAGCCGACATAGTGTTCGGCCTTGCCATTGCGCTGCTTGAATTCACAGCTGACAGCCTTGCTCGATCCGAGAATCATGCCGACGCCACCGGCGACCGTGCAGGAAAGCGTGCCAAGCCGCTCCTTCGGCTGGGTGGCGACAACGCCGGTGCCCTTGTGCCTTGGCGCAGCATCCGCAACGGAGGCGAATGCAACGGCGGCAGTGGCGGCGATGATGACAAGATTTTTCATGCGTAGGTCCTCAGTGATTGATGCCCCAAGAACGCAGCAGATCGAAGAAGGTTCAATCGTTTGCGTGGTCAGAGGCTGGCGTCTCTGGTCTAGCCGGCCAGCTCACCCGTCACGAACTGCGCCCGCCCCATGCCGAACGACCAGTCTTCATCGCTGTTTAATTCGCATCGCCAATAAAATCGTCCCACTTAAGTGATTGGACGGAAGCAAGAGCCAGTGTTTTCAGATTCGCGATCTTAACACTCATTGCTATCTGCTCCCGCATAACGCCAATATCTTTGGGCACAGTCAGCCCTCGCTGTGTTGCTTGTTTGATAGTGTCGTCTATTTTTGACAACAGAGAAGCTCCTTGCTCACTGTCCAATCTCGCAATTTCTCTGGTAAAATAGCAAACAGCGCGAAACGCTAGACTGTGGTTTTTTGCGTCGATTGCATTATCAATTGCTGCCAAATATCTTTCAACTCCGGATGAGTGGTGTCCTTCACGGAAATCTATGAGGCCGTCGGTGGCTAATAGGATGATCTCGTCTTCGCTATCGCCTTGCGCTGCATGTGCCCTGCTAATGAGTTGACGTGCATCATCGAACTTGCCCTGCAGTGCTTTAACTGCAGCTTGGTTATTGAGGAGGGTCTTATTTTTGGGGTTTGCAAGTAGTCCGTAGGCACCGATCATTGCGGCCCCTTCCAGCGCTTCCATGGAAACGCAACCGATGAACGTAGCTAAGATCGCTGGACGTACGCTAAACGGCTCGACTTTCCGCCAAGCTGAACACTCAAATATTGCATTTTCCCAGTCTGAGTTCTCGTATGCCATGTAGGCCGACGCCTCATGAGAAAGTGAGACATCTACGGTAACTTCTGCATTTTTGAAATCGGTCTTGTGCCGAGCTACCCATCCAATTTGCGCGATAGCGTTTTCGGTAGGGCTTAGAGAACCTTGCCGAAGCATGCGAATAGCTTGTTTTCGGGATCCGGCGTCGTATTCCATGCTTCCCATCTGGACAGCTAGCTCGGACAAATCCCTCGATGAGAAATTTGCATCTCCAAGGATAAATTTTGCCTTGCGCCAACCTGTTGGATCGCATCCAAATGCAGCCTGAACGGCGAAGAGCGCTGACCGAAGCCACGGATCAGAGAGCGTTAAGGGTGACTTCATAAGAATATTTTGAGCCTCGTCAGGCTTACCCATATGCATAAAGAAGCGAGTAGACGCACGAAGTACGTAGCGATCATCCGGACGAAGTATTAATGCCTTTTTAAGCAAAGATCGAGCAGGGGAAACCTGCCCTATGCTTGCATACAACAGCGCAGATTCAGCTAATCGTAACGCATCACGTGGATTTAATTCAAGTAGTCGTTTTCGCGTAGCTATTTCTACTCTAATCTGAGCCTCTTCAAATGGAAGATTCTTATCATCTCCGGTGCCCCGAGCCAGTACGCGACGCACGAAACTCAGTCTAGCGTCATCATAAAAATCTTGCTCGATCAACGACACCGCCGCGCGCTCGGCTCTAGGATCGTCAAGACGATCGGAAAGTAACGCGAGGCCAATAAGCTCCTCTGCATCCTCTGGCGAGCTACTCGCAATCCATCTGTCAGCAGCCCTCATAAACTCAGCATCAAGGAAGTGTGTTGCATCCCTTACAAGGTTGCTACGCAATGTTGAGGACTCTCGTGTCGCTGATCCAAGTTCCCCGAGTAGACGAGATTGCTTGATGGAGAGCCAACGAGGTATAGTTTGCCGATCTGACTGGTCGTCATTATCGATCACTTTAACTGGCCATCCGTTGTGCCACATCGGCGCGCTTTGCAAGTCGGTCAAAGACAGCGACATAACGCTCAAGAGAAAAGCGATTGCTTGCCGCGACCCTATTCAGTGGATGGCCGCGGAAGACAGGATCGGGATTGCACAACTCAGATGCGGCCTTTGTAAGATCCTCAGCAACTGACGGATCAAGGGAGCTGTGCAGTTCAGCGAGAAGATCAGTGAAGTGATGCTGAATTATCGGAAGTGCGGATACATAGCTGCCCATCCAGGTCCCGCGAATAGTCTGCGGCTTCTCAGAAGGAGCCAACCGCGAGACGAGCTGCTGGGTGCAACCGAAGCCGGTCGCGAAGAAAAATATCATGCTACCCAGTAGGTAAAGATCGCATCCCAAGCGTCGCATGGCAAAATCTGGGTCGATCTGTGTGTAGAGGATTTCAGGAGGAGCGTAGCCAAAATCCCCCGAGAAAATAAGCTCATCGTATGGACCGGCCGTGCCATCGCAGATCGCGCGGCCTAGGTCTGCCACTCGGAAGTCTCGCTTATCGCCAAACGCCAGCACGTTAGATGGTTTCAAATCTTGATGCGCTATCCGCCGAGAGTGAAGTTGCTGGACGCCTACCGCAATTTGGTGCATCGCATGGAGCCACCAAGATAGGCGATGTGCGTCGTTCACTTTCTGGACCCGTCGTCTTACATCGCCGTTTGCCAGTTCGAAAATCAGGTAAGGCGCGGTGTCTTGCAAGTTGGTGCCAATTGAAACCTGCCCGCTTTCGAGCGCGACCACGACGCGGTCCATCCTTTCACCCTCGCAGATTTTTAAAATCCGCGCTTCGAAACTATGGGCAGACGTTATTTGCCGGAGTTCCTCTAAAACGTCTACCGATCGCATAGCGGAGGTAAGGTCTATGGCCTTCAAGAAAGCGCGCCGCCCATCTTTCTCAACAATGTAAGGTACAGAGAAATTGCCGCCGGTGCCATTATATGCATCGCTACCAAGACCAGTTAAAGGATCCCATCCGACCGTTTCTACAACCTTCCATCCATTAGGTAACTGCACGCCTAGGAGTTTCCACGCACCTGCAAGGTGTTCAATTGTCATCTGTAACTCCACCGTTTCCCACGCTCGCAGCGGTTCTAGCCAACCCGAAATCCTCATTAACGCCGGACGTTTTAGCTCGCAGTTTCCGGGCTGTACGACATAATCACTGACAGCCTAGGAAACGATGCCCAGCCACTCCTCCAATCAAGAGCAACCGCTAGTCGCGCCGCAGGTGTCGCACTTCTCGCAGGTGCCATTGCGGACCATGGTGAAGTTCTGGCATTCGCCGCACATGCTACCGGTGTAGCCCTGCATGATCGAGCGGGTGCGGCGTTCGGCTTCCAGCTTCTTGGCATCGGCCTTCGCCGTTGCCGCTGCATCGGCTGCTTCGTCCGAGAACAAGGCAGTGTTTTCTTCCGCCATTTCTTCAGCCAGCTCCTTGGCGCGTTCGTCGTATTCGCGCTTGAAGGAGACGACTTCTGATGTCGAGATCGCGGCGATCGTTTCGAGCTTGCGCACCGCGCTGCCTGAGAACGCCGTGATCGTGGCGCCGCCGGACGATGCCTTGGCAGGGGCGGCGGTGGCAGCCCCCTTCGGCTCGTTGGTCTTGCCGACCAGCGTCGGCTTGTAACCACGCGTCAAACCCTTCGAGACGACATCCGCCTTGCCTTCCGACACACCGCGACCGAGCGAGGTGTTGTTGAAGTCCGAAGTGTCGACATGGGCGAGGTCATGACGGCCGAGATAGGAGACGGCGAGTTCGCGGAACACATAGTCGAGGATCGACGTGGCGTTCTTGATGGCGTCGTTGCCCTGGACGATGCCGGCCGGCTCGAACTTGGTGAAGGTGAAGGCGTCGACATATTCCTCGAGCGGCACGCCGTATTGCAGGCCGAGCGACACCGAGATGGCGAAGTTGTTGATCAGCGCGCGCAGGGCCGAGCCTTCCTTGTTCATGTCGAGGAAGATTTCGCCAAGGCGGCCGTCGTCGTATTCGCCGGTGCGCAGGAACAGCGTATGACCGCCGATCTTGGCCTTCTGTGTGTAGCCCTTGCGGCGGCCGGGCAGCTTTTCCTGCTCGCGGCTGACGCGCTCGATCACCCGTTCGATGATCTTCTCGGTGATGGTGACGGCCTGTGCCGCTGCCGGCTGCTGCAGCAGTTCCTCCAGCGCATCCTCGTTGTCGTCGTCGTCGATCAGCGATGCATTCAGCGGCTGCGAAAGCTTGGAGCCGTCGCGATAGAGCGCGTTGGCCTTCAGGCCGAGCTTCCAGGACAGCATGTAGGCGTTCTTGCAATCCTCGACGGTCGCGTCGTTGGCCATGTTGATGGTCTTCGAGATGGCGCCCGAGATGAAGGGTTGTGCGGCCGCCATCATCCGGATGTGGCTGTCGACCGACAGGTAGCGCTTGCCGATCTTGCCGCAGGCATTGGCGCAATCGAACACGGCCAGGTGCTCGTCCTTGAGGAACGGCGCGCCTTCCAGCGTCATCGCCCCGCAGATGTGGATGTTGGCAGCCTCGATCTCCTTCTTGGAGTAGCCGAGGTGGTCGAGCAGATTGAAGCCCATGTCGGCCATCTGCGCGTCGGTGACGCCCAGCGTGTCGCGCATGAAGTCGGCACCCAGCGTCCACTGGTTAAACACGAACTTGATGTCGAACGCAGATTTCAGCGCGCCGTTGACGGCTTCGATCTTGTCGTCGGTAAAGCCCTTGGCGCGCAAGCTACCGGGGTTGACGGCCGGTGCCTGGTTCAGGTTGCCATGGCCGACGGCATAGGCTTCCATCTCGGCCAGCTGGCTCTCGGAATAGCCGAGCGCCCGCAGCGCTTCCGGTACGGCGCGGTTGATGATTTTGAAGTAGCCGCCACCGGCGAGCTTCTTGAATTTCACCAGTGCAAAGTCCGGCTCGATGCCGGTCGTGTCGCAATCCATGACCAGACCGATGGTGCCTGTCGGTGCGATGACGGTCGCCTGGGCATTGCGGTAACCGTGCTGTTCGCCGAGCGCCAGCGCCTTGTCCCAGGCAGCCTTGGCATGGACGACCAGATCCTGATCAGGGTTTTCGGAGTGGATGAGGGCGACCGGGTTGATCGACAGGCCTTCATAGCCCGTTGTCTCGCCATAGGCAGCGCGGCGATGGTTGCGGATGACGCGCAGCATCGATTCGCGGTTCGGCTTGAACATCGGGAACGGCCCGAGCTCGGAAGCCATTTCCGCCGAGGTGGCATAGGAGACGCCGGTCATGATAGCCGTCAGCGAGCCGGCAATGGCACGCGCGTCGTCGCTGTCATAGGGAATGCCCGACGACATCAGCAGGCCGCCGATGTTGGCGTAGCCGAGGCCGATGGTGCGGTACTGGTAGGAGCGCTCGGCGATCTGGCGGGACGGGAACTGCGCCATCATGACCGAGATTTCGAGCACGACGGTCCACAGGCGGACGGCATGTTCGTAATCGGCGATGTCGATGCGCTTGGTGGTGGCGTCCTTGAACTGCAGCAGGTTCAGCGAGGCGAGGTTGCAGGCGGTGTCGTCGAGGAACATGTATTCCGAGCACGGATTGGAGGCGCGGATCGGGCCTTCAGCCGGCGAGGTGTGCCAGTCGTTCATTGTCGTGTTGAAATGCAGGCCCGGATCGGCAGACGCCCATGCGGCGTAGGAAATCGTTTCCCACAGGTCGCGGGCCTTCAGCGTCTTCATCACGCGGCCGTCCTTGCGGGCGGTCAGGTTCCAGTCGCCATCCTGTTCGACGGCGCGCAGGAAGTCGTCCTTGATGGAAACCGAGTTGTTGGAATTCTGGCCGGAAACCGTGAGATAGGCTTCAGAATCCCAGTCTGTGTCGTAGGTCTTGAACTTCAGGTCGGTATAGCCCTGGCGCGCAAACTGGATGACGCGCTGGACATAGTTTTCCGGCACCTGGTCCTGCTTGGCAGCGCGGATCTGGCGCTTCAACGCGACGTTCTTCATCGGGTCGAACGGGTCGTCCTTGCCGCCTTCGAGGCAGGCCTTCATGATCGCCGTCAGGTGCCGGGCAACGACCTTCGAGCCGGTGACGAGGGCAGCGACCTTCTGCTCTTCCTTGACCTTCCAGTTGATGTATTCCTCGATATCGGGATGGTCGATGTCGACCACCACCATCTTTGCCGCACGGCGCGTCGTGCCGCCAGACTTGATGGCGCCGGCAGCCCGGTCACCGATCTTGAGGAACGACATCAGGCCCGACGAACGTCCGCCGCCCGACAGTTTTTCGCCTTCGCCGCGCAGATAGGAGAAGTTGGAGCCGGTGCCGGAGCCGTACTTGAACAGACGGGCTTCGCGAACCCAGAGGTCCATGATGCCGCCTTCGTTGACGAGATCGTCCTCGACCGACTGGATGAAGCAGGCATGCGGCTGCGGATGCTCATAGGCCGACTTCGACTTGGTGAGCTTGGCGGTGAAGGGGTCGACGTAATAGTGACCCTGGCCGGGGCCATCAATGCCATAGGCCCAGTGCATGCCGGTGTTGAACCACTGTGGCGAATTCGGTGCGACGCGCTGAGTGGCGAGCATGTAGGCGAGCTCGTCGCGGAAGGCGAGTGCATCGTCTTCCGACGAGAAATAGCCGCCCTTCCAGCCCCAGTAAGTCCAGGTGCCGGCAAGGCGATCGAAGACCTGGCGGGCGTCGATTTCGGAACCGGTCTGTTCGTCCTTCGGCAGCGCCTTCAGGGCCGCCTCATCGGGAACAGAGCGCCAGAGAAAGGAAGGAACATCGTTTTCCTCGACCTTCTTCAGGCGAGTGGGCACGCCGGCCTTGCGGAAATACTTCTGTGCCAGGATATCGGCAGCGACCTGGCTGAACTGGGCAGGCACATCGATGTTCTCGAGGCGGAAGACGATCGACCCGTCCGGATTCTTGATTTCGCTGATTGCCTTGCGGAATTCGACCTCCGCGTAAGCACTCTGACCGGGCTTGGTGAAACGTCTTTCGATGCGCATCTGGGTCTACCTCTTTTGGGGTGCGCCCAACCTTGAACGGGGGCGCGAATATGGTCTTCCGGCATCGCGTTTCATCGCGCCGCCAGTGTTCATCCCGTCTCGTACAGGAGTCGTCATCCGGAGATGCGCTTCTGTATCTTGTGGAGATTGTGGCTGCAAACACTAAATATAGTATTAAACAGACAATTTATCCAGTCCCGTGTGTTGCACAGCAGCGCTTTTCGCAATCATCGGAACTGCCCTCGAGAAGACGCCTGTCATGGGCGTCCAGCGCGATTTGAAACTCGATTTTTGAAAAGGAACCGGCCTCGTTACAATATCCGGTCCGTCACCGCCGTAACGTGGTCTCATTAAGTTTGAAACGAGCCGGGTCGTCAAGGGCTGGTTTTTAATGTTCGGCTAACCACAATATCTTGTGGGTGAGCCTGTGGAAACTGGGGGAAACGAGAAAGCCCCGTAAAGTCAGACGCTTGCGCGGCGACCTTGCTATCCGGCTATCGATAAGCGGTTCCGCCGCCTGCCATATAGGCCGAAAAAACGACAAGATTTCCTTCGTTGCAGAAAGGTCACTCGGTAACGTGCCAAGGGCCAGAAGTGGCAGCGATTCGCGTCCCAAAATGCCAACAATTGCCGAGGCTTGAAGGTGTCGCCATCATCGGTCGCGTGAGCAAGGGAAGGCGACGGGGCGGCACAGGACATTCAGCCGCCGGGCAATCGTTCCGGCGGCTTGATTCGCGGGCGACGTCCGGGTTCGGGAACGTCGATAGCCGTTCACAGACTTGCGAGACGGCGACGCACGAGGCGCGACGTGGCCGGTTGCGCGGGAGCCGGCCTTGCGAGATCAGCCGCGCGTGCCCTTGGCGATCGGCTCCTGGTAGCTGAAACCCATGTCCCAGGGAAAATAGATCCAGGTATCCTGGCTGACCTCGGTGATGAAGGTGTCAATCACCGGAACGCCCTTGGGCTTGGCATAGACACATGCGAAATGCGCGTTCGGCAGCATGGCGCGGACCTCTGCGGCCGTTTTGCCGGTATCGGTCAGGTCATCGACGACAAGCACGCCTTCGCCGCCTTTTTCCAGCAGCGCCGGCGTGATGCCCTTCAGCACGGCCATTTCACCCTGGGTGACGTAATCGTGGTACGACGCGATGCAGACCGTCTCGATCAACCGGATGTTGAGTTCTCGTGAAATGATGGCCGCCGGCACGAGGCCGCCGCGCGTAATGCAGACGATGGCGTGGAACTCACGGTCGAGGCCGGCAAGCCGCCAGGCGAGCGCCCTTGCATCGCGGTGAAACTGGTCCCAGGAAACGGGAAAGGCTTTATCGGGGAGGGACATGGATCTTGGCTCCGGCAGGCACGGGGATGACGACGCGCCGGGGATCACCGACGACCGCAGGCAGAGTTTCCGTCACCGCCGGGCGAGGCCCGGTCCCGAAACGCAATTCGCGCAGCGAAAGCGACTGCGCGAAAAAGGTCCCGAAGGGGATTTCTGCTTTTGGTCGTCGTTATTAGCGGGATTTGCCGCCAAAACGCAAGAGCAGGCGGTATCGGCCTCAGCGCGACAGCAGGGTCAGCGCCGTCATCGATTTCAGCATGGTCTTGGTCGTCCCGCCGAACAGCATCTCCCACAGTCGCGATTGGGTATATGCGCCCATCACCAGCAGGTCGATGCTGTCATCCGCCAGCCGCTTCTCGATGATCTGCGACGCAGACTTGTCAGCGCTTTCCGTTGTCGTCAGCGTCGCCTTTATCCCCCGCCGCACAAGCGCTGCCGAAATATCGGCACCGGTTACAGGCGCGTTGTTGCGGTTGTCGGCCGGATCGATTGAGAGGATCTCGACAGAGTCCGCAGCTTCCAGGAAGGGCATCGCATCGAAGGTGGCGCGGGCTGCTTCCTTCGAGCCGTTCCAGGCGATCAGCACGCGCCTGATCGGGTTCGGAGCCTTGAGGATATAGGGTACCATCAGCACCGGGCGGCCGCTTTCGAACAGGAAGCTTTCCACGTCGACATGTCCGTCGGAAGGATGGGCCGGGTCCGGCTGGACCGCGATGATCAGGTCGGCGCTGCGGGCCGTTTCGATGATGGGCTGCGAATCATAGCCGGCCGAACTGGCAAAGCTGCGCCATTCGAACGACCCGCCGCTGGCCGTTGCCTTGGCATGAAACAGCTGCTCGATAGTCAATGCCTCGCTACGGGCCATGTCCTGCAGCGCCTGTACGGCGATCGGGTCCGGGATCTCCATCGGTGCCACCATCGGTACCGGCGAAACGATCTCGGCGTGAAGGCCGATGACATGGCTGTTGTTTCCAGCCGCCAGCGAGAACGCAATATCGGAGGCGATGCCGGCACTTTGCGGCACGTCCAGAATGGTGACGATGGTTCTAAAGGCCATGAGATCTCCTTGGGTCATGAATGGACGTCGCCGTCAGGTGGCGATTTAAGCCGCCGGACGAAGCGCGCCCTAAGCCTCTGCCGAATGGTTTTCCTCGACCTTTGCCTTGCGGATGGTCTCGATCATCTGTCGTACTTCCTCGGCAGCAGCCTGCATCGCCGCCTCGGTGCGCGCCCGCACGACGATCTCGGTCGAGAAACTCTGGCCGAGATAACGCGGATAGGAGCCAATGCTCGTTTCCGGATGAGCCTTCTGGATAGCGCCGAGCGGTGTGCCGATATCGCCCTCGCCGAACGGACAGGCAACCGCCGTCGACAGCATCGGCGTGCCCGTGCGCAGGGTCGGAATGACATTGTCCAGCATGGCCTGGAACACCTGCGGCACGCCGGCCATCACATGCACGTTGCCAATGGTAAAGCCGGGTGCGGTCGAGACCGGGTTGGCGATATGGGTTGCGCCGACGGGCATGCGCGCCATGCGCTGGCGGGCCTCGGTGAACGGCATGTCGCGGCGCTCGTACATGGCAGCCATCAGCTTCATGGCTTCGGCATCGTGCTCGCAGGGAACGCCAAAGGCCTTGGAAATAGCATCGGCGGTGATGTCGTCGTGGGTCGGGCCGATGCCGCCGGAGGTGAAAACGTAGTCGTAGGTGCCGCGCAGCGCATTCAATGCCGCAACGATCGCGTCTTCCTCGTCTGCGACGATGCGAACCTCCTTGAGGTCGATGCCCGAGAGCAGCAGGATGTCGGCGAGGTGGCCGATATTCTTGTCTTTTGTCCGGCCGGACAAAAGCTCGTCGCCGATGGCGAGCATCGCGGCGGTGATGATTTGGTCTGTCATAACAGTCTTTGCCTTCTCTCAACGGTTCCGGCGAAACTTACAGCAAAACGCGCCGTCGGGAAGACCCGGATTCAATCGCAAAAAATGAACGCAAAGGAAAATCGTTCAATATAAATGAACAGTCCGTATCTGGCACCCTATCTGGAACGGAGCCCGCCGTTGGGCTAACTGTCGATCATCAGCACAAGGATGCTGCGAGGCACGAAATATGCTGTTCGAATTCATCAAACGCATTCTCTCCGGTTCGCCGTCTGCGGCGCCGTCAACACTCCCAGCAAAGGAAGAGAAGAAAATGGCCAAGGTCCTGGTTCTATATCATTCCACATACGGTCACATCGAAGCGATGGCTTACGCCGTTGCCGAAGGCGCAAAGTCGGCCGGTGCCGAAGTTGTCGTCAAGCGCGTGCCGGAGCTGGTGTCAGACGAAGTCGCCAAGGCATCGCACTACAAGATGGACCAGGCAGCACCGATCGCCACTGCGGATGAACTTGCCGAATACGACGCTATCATCGTTGGCGCCGGCACCCGCTTCGGCACCGTCGCTTCGCAGATGCGCAACTTCTGGGATCAGACAGGCGGCCTGTGGTTTGGCGGCAAGCTGGTCGGCAAGGTCGGCTCGGCCTTCACATCGTCTGCCAGCCAGCACGGCGGACAGGAGTCCACCATTCTCGGCTTCCTGCCGACGTTCCTGCATCACGGCATGGCTGTCGTCGGCCTTCCCTACAGCTTCGCCGGCCAGCTCGGCACCGAAGAAGTCAAGGGCGGCTCGCCTTACGGCGCAACGACGATCACCAACGGCGACGGCTCGCGCATGCCGTCTGAAATCGAACTCGAAGGCGCAAGATTCCAGGGCGCCCACGTGGCAAAGATTGCTGCCAAGCTCGCCTAATTTTCACTCGTGAATGATTGGAAAGCGCGGCCGTAAGGTCGCGCTTTTCGCGTGAAATACAGATGCGTTGAAAGATCATATGGTGCGGACGACGGGGGTCGAACCCGTACAGCCAAGGCCGAGGGATTTTAAGTCCCTTGCGTCTACCAGTTTCGCCACGTCCGCCTGCCTTTCCTTTCAGGCACTTGAGTGATTCAGTCAAGCAGATGTTTTGCAGCAAATCCCTCGTGTTTTGCAAAACCTGTTCTACTGACGTTCCGCTTCCTTCCGCCTTTTCCCGGCAAAAGCTCTGATCACCTTCGTCTCGTTTTCGACGTGCCGCGTGTAATGCGCGCCCATTCTCTCGGACTTGTCCCCGAGTGCGGCCGCCACATCCCCAGTGTCGGCGCCGTTGCGGCTGAGGTCGGCCGCGTAGCTCGTTCTGAGCCCGTGCAGCGTCGTTCCTGCACCTATTTTCCCCAATGCTTCCTGGTCCCGCAGATAGTGGCTCACAGCCGTCTGCATCTGCTTTTCATCGTCCCATGGCGTTCCGTCTTGGCGTGTGCAAATCATCAATGCCGCCAGATTGGTCTCTTCCCCACGATCGAGCCCATCGAGATGCACCTGAAGCTCGGGCGCGATCGGGATCATCACGTTTTCTTGGTTCTTTTTGGTGACCTTGCGGAAGCAATTGAAGCCAGCGGCATGGGTGCCGATGTCCCTCCAGCTGAGCTTGACGATCGTTTGGCCTCGATAGCCGGCATAGCGGGCAATCATCATGGGGGTAAGCAGGTATCGTGGGGCGTGATCCCGGACAAAGTCCCACTCCCATTGCTGCCACTCTCGGTTGGCATTCGGATCGGCGCTATGCGCCTTGTCCAGTCCAAGCGCAGGGTTCATTCCCATCTTTCGGCGCTTCACCGCCTGGCTGAACATCGAGGAGAGAGCCGAAACCATCTTGTCGGCGAACCGTCCCTTTTTCTCCTTCGCGCATTTGTCGCGAATGTCGTAGATATCTGCCTGCGTTATGTCTCCGACGCGATAGTCGAACTCAGGGCGCAGATAGGCGAATGCCTTGGTGTAATCGGCCTTGGTGGCGTCGGAGAGCGTCTGATATTTCGAGCAATCATTCTCGAACCAGTAGACAAGAGCTCCGAGCGTCCCCTCGTCGTACGTGCGTTTCTTATTGAGAAGCCGCGGAGCATTGTATTTGGCCATGAAGTCAGGCATGGCCATGCGCTTTTCGAGCTCATCGCGTGTTCCGACAAATCCGCCAAGCAGCTTTTCCTTAGTCTCACGGACGTAGACATACCATTTCCCGCGAGATTGAATGATGTTAAGCCCTTCGAGCTTCACCATCACCACCATAGAGCCGGTCCCCAAACTTTCGCTTCGTTTCACTCTGCTTGTTCGGGTCAATGGATACCAGCCATTCGTCCAGCCTCTGGCGAAGATATCTTTCGCCCCTTGTGGATTGTGTGAATTGTAGTGGTTTCACGGGGCAAACCTTCTTGAAGGTCTCGACACAGACGCCGCAATATGCTGCGGCTGACTTCTGGTCCATCGCTGCCGGCCAGTATGGGGTGAGCGCATTCATTCGCTACCGGCCTCCCTCGTCGCGGGCGTGGGGTTTGCTAGTAACTTTTCGATTAGGTCAGCAGCGGCGTTGCATACCTCGTCATCAACATAATTTGGCATGCGCCTCATGCCTTGCTCATCAACACAAATCATCTCTCTCAAATAAGAAATCAGATCCTCGACGGTCTCTGGCGTCTGGTCATCAACCAGCTTTATATGAACCTCGCCCATCTACTTCCCCTCCGTCGCTTGGATGCAAACATGAGGAGTGCCGTGATGGTCGCAACCCTCGTCTTCGCAGAACCCAAGAACCTTGAGTATGGTCTGCGCTTCGTCGCGGTTGATCATCGTTGCATCTTCGCCGCTCTCAAGCCAACCTCGCAGATATTCGTTGAGGCGAACCATTTCCGCCCCGAGTATTTTATTGTCTGAGGAGACCAAAGACCATTCAACGCCGCTTTCAAACGCTGCCTCGATAATGCCCCCGCTGTGCTCGTAGCCTTTGCGGGAAACGTATGCTTCGGCGGCTCTCGCCGCACGTTCTCTGCCATCCTCAAATCCCCCCACATTTGATGAGGGTGAGTCCTTCAGCGCCGCTTCGAGAACAGCTTTCGGCACAACCGTTGTTCGTTCGCAGTGCTGGCAAATGGCCTTCACGATGGGCAGCGAACTTGGAACGGGTGAGTTCTTCGGCTCGTAAACGCGATAGCCGATGTACTGGCGCGTCTCCATGTCGATCAGGATAGCTGCCGGCGATGGGAGATCGCGGACAATGTAGGGCACATCTGAGTTGATGAATTCGACGTAACCAGCTTCGTCGTTGTGCGTTTCAATGCCAACCACTATTGATGAGGGTGAGTCCTTCAGCGCCGCTTCGAGAACAGCTTTCGGCACAACCGTTGTTCGTTCGCAGTGCTGGCAAATGGCCTTCACGATGGGCAGCGAACTTGGAACGGGTGAGTTCTTCGGCTCGTAAACGCGATAGCCGATGTACTGGCGCGTCTCCATGTCGATCAGGATAGCTGCCGGCGATGGGAGATCGCGGACAATGTAGGGCACATCTGAGTTGATGAATTCGACGTAACCAGCTTCGTCGTTGTGCGTTTCAATGCCAACCACTATTGTTTCGGGCGTGGGGGTGGCGCCGGTCGCATCTTCGGCGGACATCGCATAGGAGATCGCGCCGTCGAACGGGAGTTGCGACCACTTCTGGATCCGCAACTGGCCTTCATCAGCGAGCTTCCACTTCATGAAGACGGTGGATGGTGGTGTGAATTGCTGCTCGGTCATTTCACGATTTCTCCTGTGTCACGACGAACGACAGTGCCGTCCATCAGGCGTTTAAATGTAGGGTGGGTCAGTCCTGATCCCTTTTTGTTCCCGTGCCGCTTTGCCCTGTTTCGATTGATCTTGGCGCGGACTGTGGCCTCGGTGGCGGTCTTGGCCTTGTGGGCGGCTTCGGTGATCGCCTGGAGGTTCGTCTCCCGGTTCTCGCCTCCGAGCCACAATGGGACTTTATGATCCCAGTGGACCTTCACACCGTCCCTGAGAGCGACGCCGGTGATCGCGCAGCACTCGCCCTGTCGGTCGAGGATCCGGCGCTTGCAGCCCTCTGAGGGCGCTGTATTATCGGTACGGCCGATCCATTCGGGCACCTCACGCACGGCGCACCTCCCGATACTTGCTCAGGATGCTGCCTTCGTTTGCCAGTTCAGAGCCGTGGTGAACACCTTCGAGGTATGCCGCGGCAATCAGCATCCAGTGCGGCACGCATTTCTGCATGTTCTTCTCGACCGATGGGCCGACGACCTTCCAGACGTCTTCCCATTGCTCTCTGGTCAGTGACATGACCGAGAAGTCCTTGGCGCGGATGAGGGGAATATCCGGACCGAACGTGATGTGGTGGGGGCGAGCCGTCTTCATGCCGCACCTCCTTCTCGGAGCAGCTCGCGGGCATTATGGATTGCCGCTGCTATGTCGCACGTCATTTCCTGAGAGTGATATTTGGACCACTCGTCCAGATGATCGGTGACATGTTTCAGCGCGTTGCGGAGCGGGAGATCTCGGGATGGTTCAAAAATGGAGCCGATCTTGGTCAGGCCGTCACTTGATGCCATGAACTGCCAGAACTTCCCGTTCTCGCTTCTGAATTCGTAGAATTTTCCAGCATTGATCTGGCCTCGTGGGCGATATCCGTCGCGGATGTAAACGCCGCGTTTCGTGGGATTGCTGTCACTGGCATAGGCGTTTTCGACGATGTCACCGAATTTCAGCCCAGTGATCGGCTTCTTCTCCAGTTGAGCGCTCATGCAACAGCCCTCCCGATCTGGTCGATGTTCTGCTTCAAAACGTCGAAGGTGTACGCCACCACAAACGGGTTGAGATCCGCCGCGCCGGCGCCGTTGATCCGGTCCCAGAGGCGGAAGTAAGCGCCCTCAGCCGTCAGATCGGCGTCATCCCAATCTGTGTCTGGCAGGCCATAGAAGCGCCCATACTGGCTGATGCCCTCGGCCAGCGCATCGGCTCGGGTGATATCCTGCAGCCGCTCGATGCGAACGTCGGTCACCAGCAGTGTGAGGCGAGATGCCCAGCGCGGCATATGCATGGCCTGACGGTGCTTTCCCGGACCAACCCAAGTCTTTTCAGAGCCATGCAGAGATGCATCAGCAATGTACTGGATGTTTGTTCCGCCTGCCGATATTGACCTTGGCGGCAGAGCGTCGAGAAGCAGGTCAGTCCGCCAATGTTCGCGAACGTAGAGCCTTTCACCGACAGCTGCGGAAACTTTGAACTCTCGGTGGCTGTTATCATCGACATCAGTCTGAACGTCGAGCCACCATCTGTTAGTGCCCTCGTTGTCATCATCCTGGTAGATGCCGGACAGGCCCCAGTCCATTATGTCCTTGCCGTAGTGGTCACCTCGTGGCGGCTGCGGGTTCAGCGTGCGGCGGGTCTGCGTCTTGGTCCCGGCTAGCAGCGCGCGCACCATCGGCGCCGAGAATAGAATCGGGCGGTCAGCCATTGGATCGGCCCTCCGCCTTGGCGACAGACGCTTCCACGGTCGCCCAAGCCTCGCGGACAAGGGCCATCTCGCCATCGGACATCTTTGCCCATATGCCGTCATAGACTTCAGAAAGATGCTTGATGCCGGCGAGCAGATCGTAGTGAGCATTGCAGGCCCGGACGATGAACTCCGCGTCCGCCCCGCGCAAAGCCGCGACCCGGTTATCCCCCGTGTGGGACAGGTGGCAGACGTGATAGGTGCCATCCGCCATCTTCAGATGACGATGCGTGGCGTCTGAGGCTTCGACCGGCTCGACTGAAGTGTAGATCAAGCCGCCAGGCATAGTGAAGCGCAGGACCTGCACTGCCTTCCATGGGAGAGGTGTGTGATTGATCTCGGTCATGGCAGCAGCCCCCGGTCATCCAGGACATCCATGAGATCGTCGAACGTCTCGCCGAAGTTGCCCATGTGTAGAATCCCTTCACCGCCCTCGTCATGCCAAGCTTCAATGTTTTTCGGGAAGTCATCGATCAGCACGTCGCCCGGCGCATGCATGAACAGCGGCTTATGCCGGCCACCCATGACCGGAAGGATGATGCAAGAGGTGGACAGGTGCTCCCGAACCCACGCCCGCTTCTGTCGGGCCGCATGCGCATAGTTCGATTTCGGGCAGGCCGTCAGGATGATCGGGTCCATCCACGCGATCTTGTCGAAGAACTCCTTGGCTCCCTCGAAGATCGGCATATCCCGGAAGTAGGACGGGTGGCTGTTGATCTGGGCCCACATGTCATCGTCGAGCATCTCGCGATGATCCACGCCGAACATGGCCGGGAAGTGGGCATCGAAGTTTGCCATGACGCCATCGAGGTCGAGATAGAGGCGAGGGAAGTCAGACATTCGCCACCTCCGGGAATTCATCGTGGGTGATTCCGTCGAGTTGCCGTCCGGATGCCTTCTTGCCGATCTTAATCATCGACTGGAGCGAGACGGGACTGCCCGGGTAGTAGGCGCTCCCGTCTTCCATGACGTGCATAATCGGCTTGGTGTCTGGATTGCCGTTCATCGGAATCCACGGGATCCATTCGCCGTTTTGCTTGTGGTGGAATGCCGCGCCGGCCGCGAGCGCCTGATCGCGCAGACTGCGGAACCACTTCGGATGAGTTGGCCGCGACGGATGCCCACCCTGATCGGTCTCGCCGCCGGTGATCACCCAGTCTGGCATAAGCGCGGTCGGGATGACGACAGGTCCGAGCAACGGCTCGAACGATCCGAATGTAAACAGCGGCTTGAGTTCGATCTTGGCGACCTGCAGGGCAGGGAGATTGATGTCAGCGCGCTTCTGATCTTCGACCGTAGTGCCGATCGCCGCGTTGGCCGGCAGCCCGCCAGCGGCGTCAGACAGCTTGACGATGAGCTGCGGGCGCTTGGTCAACAGCAGATAGACGAGGTTCGGCGTCTTGCGCATGACGGCAAAGGCCTCACCACGCCAGTCGGCTTCCCACTGGTTGTCGAAGACGTCGGCCAGCGATGCGCAGAAAACGAAGGGGCGGGTGCCGTCCTTCTCCGCCTGGCGCTGCCACTTCAGCGGTGCATCCCATGTAGATTTTGACGTCCGGACCCGGGTGCCTACGCCTTGGCCTGGCGCTCCCCACTCGACGCGGTGGTACCGCTTGGCCATCATCGCTTCGGCATAGCATCCGTCGCAGGCAGGCGAGACCTTGGTACATCCGATTACAGGGTTCCAAGTATGTGTGGTCCAGGAGATTGAGGAGTTCTCAGCCATTGGACACCTCCAGCGCTGCGATCCTGGCGGCGAGCTTCGCCTTTTCCTCCTCGATGACCTTCATCTGCCTGTCGATGACGGCCTGCTTTGCCTTTGCAACATCGGCCTCGCAGTCATCCGGTACGGCCAGCCCGGAGGCTTCCATACTCTTAAGGACATAAAGAACCAGATGTTCGCGAGTATTGTCTCTCCGGTACGTCTCGACCGAGGATCTCAGCTTCTGGAGCAGGACGCCGTCTCGGGTGGTCTGGGCCTGTTCCTCGCTGATGCAGGGAATGATTTGAGCGCTGCTGCTCCCGGAATCGTCGCGGTACTGATTCACGCGCCACTGCAGGTCGCCTTTGGAATCCCCAAAAAGGGTGACGAGCTTGAGCCCGCTTGGCGCCTGTGGCCTTCCCCATCCGCGATCTTCGTAATAGGTCAATGCCTGCGCGACAGTCTCGACCTTGGCAGCATGGCTTTCAACGACGACGCAATGAGTAACTTTGCCATCAATGAAGGCTTCCAGATTTTCCAGACCCTTGAACCTCGACAGCTTGGACAGCCGTTCCTTGTTTTCCTTTTCTACGTTCAAGACGGCTGAGGTCATCTCGCGATGCTTAGCCTTGACCTCTTCCAGGTAGGCGAGAGCCTTGGTGATCTGCTCATCGATCAGAGCGACCGGCGGCTGCCCGTAGAGCCTGGCCTCGACCCACGTGTCGCCGGTCTCTTCATAGATCTCATCGCCGTAGATCTGGGCATTCATGCCCTGCACGACGTAATATCCCTCGGTGGTGACGTTGGTCACATAGACCTTTCGTCCATTCTGCGTCCAAGCGTGGGTGCGTACTGCGATTTCCTCAGCCATCTCAACCTCCGATCTCGCTCGGGCTGCATTCAAGCAGATCCTTCGCAACGAATTCCCGGCGCTTGCCGGCTTCCTTCGGGTTGTGAGCGACCGTCTGGGCAGAGACCGAGATCGTCGCCAGCTTCTTCCAAAGCTCCTCCGGCACGGCGTCGCGGTAGTTTGCCTCCATGTCCTTGATGAACTCGATCCGCTTCTCAGCCGTCAGATCCTTGTCGACGGCATTCCGGAACGCTTTCTTGGCGAACTCAATGAAATGCACCCGCATATCTTCCGGGATAGAGGGAGAGGCCGAAGTCGTGGGGGTGGTGACTTCGGCCTCCGCTGGCGCCTGACCGGGGGACGTGTCAGTGCCAGTGTCCGACCCCGAGGGGGCAGAGCCGGATTCTTGTTCAAACTCGACCTGATCGGTTTCGGCCGGAGCATCGGCTTTCTTCTCGATCGGGGCGTCGGAAAGGGGATCCGCGAGCTTCTCGTGGGTGGAAGCGGCTCGAACCGTGCCGAAGAACATCTCCTCGACGGTGGCCTCGCCGTTCTTCAGCGCAGAGTACATGCCGCGCAGCGTGGCGATGTCGTCGACCGAGATGTCGTCCAGGCCGTCCCGACCGAGAGACGTGAAGATCTGCTCGGGCTTCACGCCGAACGCGGCCAGCGCCTTCAGGGCTTTTCCACGGTTTTCCGAGAGCGTGGTGATATCGCCTGTGATCGTCGCCTGGACAGCGTCATAGGCCTTGCGCCACAGCGGCTTGGGCACGCCAGCAAGGATAGCGTTGCGCATCGCGATCGAGCAGGCGGCGTTGCCGGTGACGATGATCATATCGTCCTTAAACAGCTTGCCGCCCTTGTCACTGATCCGGCGGCGCACCCGAGCCGTGGTCGACGAGTTAGTTTCCAGATCGTGGAAGACGCCTTCGGCCTCAATGAACATCTCGACGCGGTTGACGTCGACCACCCGGGCGCCGGCGCGGCAGTTGCCGAACGCCTGCTTCAGGATCTCTGCGAACCGGATCGACGGACCCTTGATAGGCTTGCCGCCTCGAGGAAGCGCGTACATGCATTCCTCGGCGCTCTCTTCGTCCAGCGTGGCCATGTTCATGATGGCGCCCTGTACGCGGCTCATCGAGCGGGGATAGGCTCGGGCCGTAGTGATTAGCTGGTCGATCTCGGCCTTCTGCAGCTGGACGGCAACGCTGGACGTGATACCCATGCTCTCGATGACTTCGCCGTCTTGGGTGATGAGTTCCTGGGTCATGCCTATGCTCCCTGAGCAATTCGGTGATGATAGAAGGCGGGGAGATCGGTTGGATCGATCTCCTCGAGTGGTTCGTCGAGAACCCACGCCGTATCCGGCCCGAACTCCTCCATGTATTTTCTGTAGTTCGCGACCGCGCGCTCGATCCGCTTGCGGGCAATCTCAAAGCAGGGGTTATCCGGCGAAAGAGAAAAGCCCTTGCTGATGGGCGATCCTTCGGCCTTCCAGAAAACGAAGACGAAAGCGAAATTCTTGTTTCCGGCCACCTGGATCAACCAGGACATGAAGCCATCGGTCTCAGGGGCGTTGAAGACGGCGCCCTGCTTGATCAGGCGCGGCATCTGTCGACGGCCTTCCGAGTAATGCTCGGCAGAGACCAGATAATCGTAGGAGCCGACCGCATCCATGCAGAGCATCTTGAACGGCTTGTCGGTCTTGGACCGGATCGACTTCAAGTCGCTGATCGCGTTCATCTTGAGATAGTCGAAACGGGCCTTGTACCGGATGCCGTCGACCGTCCAAAAAACCGAGACTTCCGGCTGGCCGCCCTCGAAGGCGTTACGCAGAAACGAATTTGCCTTCATGAAAGCTGAGGCGGCGAGGATCCGGCCGTAGTCCTTGAACTTGACCGGTACCTTCGATGCCGCCTTGATCTCGGCGATCTCCTTGATGCCTTCCTTACGGTTGCCCGGAAAATAGGTCGGCGAGTGATGGGTCTTGAACTTCTCGACGCCTTCAAGCACGCACTGGTGCAGCTGCCGACCGAAGATTTTAGCCGGTGTGTCGTCGTTCTGCTCTTCGCGGTACTCGTTCATAGACGATCCCCACCAGAAGTCGGGCGCGCTATCGACCAGCTTTTTCAGCCCGGTCGAGCCGAGCGCCGGGTCGGCGTGGTATTCTTCGTCTGAAAGCGAAAACCAAATTCCATCCTCGTGGATCTTGGAAACGGCTTCTTCCACGACCTCAGGTTCGTCGACATGGGCGTTCATGATCCGATCCTCAGTATTGAAGGGTGACGTTGGGGACGAGGCCGTTGGCCAGGTGAATGACGATCTTTTGAGCCTGCTCGACCGAGATCTGCGAGCAGGCGGTCAGCTCGTCGACGATCTTGGTGTTGACGGCCTTCTTATGGGCCCGGCTGCGGTCCCGGCGCGCCTGCTCAGCGTCTGCCTTTGCCTTCTCGTCGGCCAAGCGCTGGCGCTCTGCCTCGGCTTCCTGTTCGGATTTCAGCTTGGCAGCGGCTATTTCCTGCGCAGATTGCTCGACGGCCTCTTTGGCCTTGCGTTCAGCCTCAGCTACCGCTGCGGCAGCATCGCGTTTGGCTTTGTCGGCTGCCTCGGTAGCGGCCTTTGCAAGCTCTTCCTTCCGCTTGGCCTCCGCCCGCTCGCGATCGCGTTCCTGAGCTTCCCGAAGACGAGTAAGCGCTTCCTGACGGGCGTGTTCAGCCTCTTCAGCCAGATCGCCGAAAGTGTCATCAATGACGATCTTCTTCTCCAGTTCGTGGAAAAGGATTGGATACGGATAAGCCTGGCCATCAATCATCCCGAGGCCGCAGTTCCTGATGTGCTGGATGACCCGCTTGACGTAGTCGACCTGCTGTTGCTTTTTGAGCTCGGCAGCTTCCTGCTCGGCCTTCACCCGGTCGGCCTCGACCTTAGCGGCGCGAAGCTCTTCCAACTCGCGAGCATCGGCTTCCTGCTTTTCGGTGGCCGCCAGCATCCGCTTGACGTGGTCGATCGCGTCCTGTTTGGCGACCGAGAACTGAGGTGCGAACTCCTCGCAGTGTTCCGGGCCGCTCGGGTGTTGCTCGATGTCAGCCAGCAGATCGCGGAGCTCGGCAGACGTCCGCCCCATCCCGATCTTCGAATGGCCGATCATGGTCTGCAGGTTGAACTTGTGCCGATCGATCCGGTTGTCTTCAGCGACTTCCCAGTCGGTCAGAGGCTTGCGGACGTCGGTCTGCAGCGTTTCAAGCTTGGCCTTGATCACGTTCCGGGTGGCGTTCACCTTCGTGGTGTTGCTGCGCCATTCCTCGGTCAGCGCCTTGCCCTGGTTGTCCAGCGTCGTCTTGGTCCGGGCAACTTTGTAGGCGAGTGAGGCGATCGCATCGCGGCCGGCCTTCGTCGACGTGTCGGGCACATGATCCTTCACGGCGTCGAGGATCTTGGAGTAAAGCTTCTCGAACTCTTCCGGATCGGTGAACGTCGCCACGTTGGGGACGGATGGCAGCTTGATGATGAGATCGGTAGATACTGCCTGATCAGCCATGGGTTTGCTCCTGAAGGGCTAAATTCTGACGGTGGATTGCATCGACGCTGTGCGGGACAGCCGCGAAGGCCAGGAGAGCGGCGGCGAGGGCAATGCCTGCCCAGCCGGTGATCCGCAGTGCCTTGGTGGTCTCGGTATCGAGATACTCGGCCTTGCGGATGTGAATGGTGTTGACCGGGGCAGCTCGGCATTCGTCGGGCCGGCAGTCGCATTCGGTTCCGCGGAGGTGGCAGGAGGTCTGGGTCATGGCTCAATCCCCGCTGTCGACGGTCATATCGAGACCGCAATGCTTGCAGGAGCCGGGATGCCAGCCGCGCGAATGGTTGGCGGTAGGACCGTCGACCTTCTCGTGCTTGCAGATGGCGAAGCTGAGGACCTTCGCGCCGTTGCCGCCATACACGACCGCATAGCCGCCGCCATCGAGCCGGCCACCCATGCCAGCTGGCGTCAGGAAGAACTGGGCCCAAGCCTTCCGTCCGCTGACCTTCGCCCATCCCCAATGGGGCACGAGGCTATGGCCACCCGACGCGAGATTGTTCAGGAACCGCAGAGGATCGGTCTCTGCAGCGTTCGGAAGATCCTCGTCACCTTTGAGGATCGCGGCGAAGTCGTCTTCGATTGTGAATTGCTTGCTCATGCCGCTGCTCCCGTCTTCGGAAGCTTCGGCTTCAGGACCGATACGAACTCACCCCAGATGAAGCAATCTCTCCACTGCGCCGCAGCAACGCCGCAAACGCTGACATACATGCGCTCGGGGTTTTGCTCGTCTGTCTGGCTTTCCCAGTCGGCGACATTGTCGATGACCTCGACAATCTCCCAATTGTCCGATGGAAGGGCGTCCGAAAGATCTTCGCTCGTGCTGTCCGAGGCGATACGCCACTTTGCCCAGTAATAGCCGGGCTTCTGCGGAAGACCGTTCTTGATGCTGGTCTTAAGGGCAGGCGTCGGACGCACTGTCACCCGGTCGAGCAGGTAGCAGCCGGTGATGCCGTCAAGCCAGATCACTGCGGAGTGACCGCCCAGGACGCCAGCCTTGTCGCGGGTCTTGGTTTCCTTGGTTTCGCCGTTGTCGAGCTTCACCGAGACGGCGACGCCGACCGGATATCGGGCATTGAACTCGTCGACGGCGATCTGCGGATTTTGTCTGCTGGACTGTGCCGGCATGGTCGTGATCCTTGGTTTCGTGAATTGGGGTGATCAGGCGAAGTGCAGCGCGTCGTCGCGCCGGCGGTCGCGGAGATAATCGGGATACTGCTCGTCAGAGCCTTCCATGGCGTCCGACCAGAACAGTTCAGCCTGCTTGCCGACGATGCTCTTCGGGTTTTCGATGGCGGCAGCGATCCGGTTGAACAGTTCGCCCTCGAACGGAACGGCATGACCGTTGGGGACGCGAGGCTTCGAGAGCACGGCGCCGCTGTCGAGACGGATCGACCGGACGGTGAAATCGCCATCGCCAGCATCTTCAAGCTCGGCATAGCCGTAGGCCAGAAGGCCTTTGTCGAACACGCCGTTGACGGTGATCTCGAGTTCGTCGAATGGAAATTTTGCGGTGAATGCGGACATTGCCGGTCTCCTGTGATCCTATTCGATATCCGCCGCAGTGAAGGGCGGATGCCGAAGGGGATCAGAAGGGACGGCCGTCATCGTCGTCCGTCGCGGCATCTGCTTCGACTTTGTCGTCAAGAATGCCGGCAGGGATCATGGCGACCACCAGCTTGCGTTTCTCCGCCGATGTCAGGGCTTTGCCGTTGAGGAGCGAGTTGATCGTCTTCTCGCCAAGTTGTGCGATCTTTTCGGCAGCCGTTGCCTTGTAGGCCGAAGGGACGGCGTCGATCTTCTTCACCAGGCGCTGGTCGAGCGAGTAGGCGTTGAGCTCGTAAGCGATGTGGCCCTGCGGCTCGATGATACCGACAGGAATGTTGCCGCCGCCCGAGATGCCTTTGATGAAAGAGTATGCGGGAGTCTTGTGAGCCGCCGCCATGATCGAACGGTCGATTGAGGAAAGCTGCTCGGTAAGCTGATTGCGCTTGTCGAAAAGCTCTTTCAGCTCCGGGCTCTCAGTTGGGAAAATCTTCGGGCGGATAGCGGTGATAGACATGGTTTCATCCCCTTGCTGCGTTGGCACGAGGGAGGCGCTCTAGGCCCGGTTCCCCCGTATGTGATCCGGGCAATCGCGCTACATGGCGGCCTCCTCGGTTCTGGTCAGTCTCGGCGGGAGATCGGCTGCTGGCGCTTCTTCGTCCCGTTGCTTGCCTGAGTATGAAAGCATATCTTTCAGACAAGCGCAACAGAAAAGAAAGCATTGCTTTCATAAAAGCGTCATGACATAGAAAAAGCCCCGGCGGGATGATCCGACCGGGGCTGACAGGTATACTCGAAGAGCTATTGCATATCAGAAATGGTATATCGCGGCAATGGTTGTACATGCTGTCAGGTGCTGAAAAGCACATCATCTTGGGTCTGATCGGAGGTTCCCGCCAAGATTTTGTGTTCGGAGGTGCAATGGCAGCGGTTTTTCTCAGGGCTTGTCCCGCGCCGCCGATCAATCCGGCAGATCAATCCCATCGCGGTTGCCTCGTGCCAGGCTCATGAGGAATCAAAAATACCTGGGAGGCGTGACCCATAGCGCCCAGGGCCTGACGGTGTAGGGCATCCCCCTGTCGGCACCACGGCTTAGAACTCCTCCGCTTTGACCCGGCGGGTAAATTTTAAGTTGCTCCTAGCCGAAAGAAATAGGAGCGAGGAACGTGCTTTGGATCGCACGGCAGAGCTTGCTCTGGAAAAGGCACTGAGTATGCGCCCGGTCTATTCGGGTTCCCTTGGTCAGGGACTGACAGACGGCAAAGCGCCATACCCTGTCAGGCAGAAAAGGGGGAGAGTGTGTCTATGCTATGCTTGAGGGCAGTCGACAGGGCTAACGGTGAACCCGCCAGAGCCGGCTTTGAACGTGTAGCGGTATTCGGCGGACAGAACCTCACCGGACTTAAACTTGGAAAGCCAGAATGGGCACATACTCGGCAACTGTTCGGTTTTGAAAGCCGCAAAGTCGAGCGAGGGCAAATCGGTCTCAATCGCGTACGAATACACATATTGGCGATCGGAAAAGCTTATGTGATTGAGCGTTGTGACCGAATCTAGTTTCTTCGGAAGACCTTCGTTGATCTTCGCATCAATGACGACTGGCATCACGATCTGATCGGTGAACGGTCGGGATACAGCCAAACCAAGAACCACGAAGAACATGGCAGCCTTTTTTGATCGGCTCCGCACCATGCCCCCGAGACCTGCGCCTATAGCACCAAAGGCAGCGCCGACGAGGGCATAAATGGCCCAGGAAGGCCAGTTCGCAAGCATCAACGCAGTTATTCCCACCATGAAATCCTATCTCCCCATGTTCCCCAGCACTATGTCGACATTGGTATCGATGATGATGTGTAGATCGCGGATCATGCCAGCCGCGTTCAAGAGTGATGATCGAACATCCGACGAGGTGAGGGCGATCGCACCAACTTTTGCAGCGACCGTCTGCAGATCGATCACTTCGTCATGAGTTGTCCCGCTCGATGGTATGCCTATGGCTCTTCTCATTTCTCGGATCGTGGCGACGGATCTGTCTAACAGCCTCTTCTTCTCGAAGTCACCTAGCTTATCGACTTGATTGGCAGCTCGGACAAGCTCCGAAATAAATTCATTAATGCCGTTCATGGGTTAGCCTATACCACTGAAAAACGAATCACTTTCGACTCGACTCTCCTGCGAGTTGCTGCTTTCTTGTAGAGAACGAAAACAGAACGGCGGGTGATCAGGATGGCCGAAAAGCCGGAGATCGAGTTAAGCGTACCGACGTCAGAAGGATGGGTATTGGACGGCAATTTGGCCGTTTCTCGACGCTTCGAAGTCTCTGTGAAGCGCAAGCCGCTCAAGTTACCGCCTCGCGATATGGCCGCAGACGCGACCGATGATCGAAAGCCGCTCTAGCTCGACGGTAAATCGTTCAAGGTTCTGGTTGTCGGAAATGATGATCACTTGGGCCGGTTCGGAGAACGGCACCCGCTGCAGTCGCTTGATCTGTGGCTCTGTACGCCCGTCGCTGATCGCATAGACCGTGTCCGTAGACATTTGGTTTTGCCCGAGGTCGATCATCACGCGGTCGCCTGGCTGATAGGTCGGCGTCATTGAATCGCCGATGATCTCCATGATCAACGTTTGGGCAGGTGATACCTTCGCTTCCTTCCTGAGATAATCTTCTGGAATGAGCCATTCAGCCACGACAGGGTGGGCACTGAACGTCTGCGATCCGACACTGAGATTGATTACATCGCCGACAACACCGGATCCGGCACCCAGTTTCACGTCGATCTCTGGGATCGCACCGTCGACGGCCGGGCGCCAATGCTCACGGCTATAGCTTGCCGACGCATCATTCTGTTCCGTCTCTGCATCGTCAGGGTCGAATGACGATATGAGCGAGCTCTGTATACCTGTTCGCCCTACCGTCTGAACTTTAGGGCCTTCGCCTTTGTTGTAGGCGAGCCAATTGAGGTCTACCCCAGACAGCTCGCAAATCGCCGTTAGGCTGTCCAGCCCGACCTCCTTGCCGAGCTCCCAGTTTCCAACGGCGCCCCGGCTGACGGTTTTGCCTTTGCCGCTAACCGCCTCAGCAAAGCGCTCCTGCGACTTCATGCGCATGATTTCGACCCGGACAAACCTAATCCGCTCGCCACGTGCTGTGTCTACGTCTCTTTTTGATGCCATGCCGCGACTATGCATTACGAAAGCGCGCCTTTCACCGAAAGAGATGCTTGCAATCTGTTGAAAGTTATGCTTTCACTATGTGCATGGAAAACATCTGCACCAAAGCAATCAAAGATGCCGGCGGACCCGCAGCTCTCGCCAAAGAGATAGGCGGACTGACATCTCAAGCCGTTTCTCAATGGAAAAAGGTACCGGCCGAACGGGTACTCGAAGTGGAGCGCGTCACGGGAATATCGCGTCATGAGCTTCGTCCGGACGTGTTTGGTGCGGCAACACCTGCTCCCATCTCGGAGGCAGCCCAATGAGTGCCGCCCTCGCAATCCAAGACGCCCTGTCGCTGATCGATGCCCCGCATAAGTGGGCAAAGGAAGCCATCGCCCTCGACGGTGCCGGCAATGAGGTAAAGCCGCTCAGCGACAAGGCCAAGCGGTTCTGCATGATCGGCGCCCTGCAGCGCGTCCAGTGCTCGACGAGGGATTACGGCCAGGCCGTCCGGCTTATCCGAAAGGAATGCGGCAAGCAGTCGATCTTCGATTTCAACGACAATCATGGGCACGAGGCTGTCAAAAGCCTGATGAAGCGCGCCATACGCGCGGCGGAGGCGGCATGACAGTTCACCCGACCCAGGTGCGCACGCCCCGCAACGACATGGCTGGCCTGGCGAAGCTGATGGACAACATCGAGCGCGGCGGCCCTGTGGGCGAGATCCCCGTAGACATCAAGAAGGCAGCCTACAGCTTGGGCGCGGCGATCCGGTATCATATCGCGACCTCAAAATTGGACCTGGTGAAGCATGATGCGGTGATCGACGAGCTTATCGTCGAGGCGCTCATGAAGGCGAGAACTCGCCGGGTCGCTACGGTCGCCATTACGTCCCGCCAGCGTGATCTTCTTGAGCTGATCCGATCATATGCAGCCGAGAACGAGGGTCTATCGCCGTCGTACGCCGAGATGCGAGACCGCCTCGGCGTGAAGTCGAGAGCAACAATCCACCGACTGGTGACAGGGCTTGAGGAGCGCGGCGCGATCCGCCGTTTGTCCGGCCACGCGCGATCAGTCGTCATCGTGGGAGAGGCGGCATGAAGATCATTCATTGGTTGCTCCGCCTACGCTTCAACATCGCTGAACTGTTCTGCGTGGCCGTCCTTTGTCGCTTCCTCGACAGTGGAGGCTACGCCTCGGCCGGGGTGTGGTTTTTGCTGATGTTGGTTTTCTGCCCGAAAGCAAAGGATGCCACGGGCATCGATGATGTTGGAGGGCAATGATGGGAATTCCCGAGACGAAATCATCCCTCGATATCCGATCTGCTGTTGCCAGCCTGAGATCTGTCGCCACGCACGATGGCACATGGATCATCAACGATCCTGAAATTGGCAGCGTCTCCGCCCGGTCCAAGACAGAAGCAGAGCAAGAAGTTCAACGCCGGAAGGCTGAATTGAAGGGCAGGGCAGCATGACAAATCTCCGTGTCGGTATGAAGGTCGTTTGCATCGAAGGAGGTACTCAGTGCCCCGTTGGCTGCGTCGTCCTGAATGATTTCGTCAAGGCTGACAAAGGCAAGGTCTACACGGTCAGGGCAGTTGGGGTCGGCGCTATATCGCAGATGGCGATTATCCGACTGGTCGAAATTCCTGACCAGTGGGTCGATGTTCTTTTGCACGGTGAAATTATGCGCGGCGACGTTGTTTTTGACGCGGCCGCATTCCGGCCCGTCGTCGAACGAAAGACCGACATCAGCATCTTCAAGGCCATGCTCACGCCCTCCAAAGCGAGGATCGACGCATGAACATCGTGGCAGCACTCCTCGTCGCAGGCCTTGGCTTCTTTGCATTCGCTAAGTGGATGGACCGGTTCGTTGTCATCCAGGATGAGCGCGAGAACGGGCCGTATTTCGACAACGTCATTCAGTTTCCTATCAGGAGGCCCGCATGACAGCCGTCCTCATCTCCTTGGCCGCGGTGATCGTCGTCGGCTTTTTCGGATGCTTCATCACTGCACTCATTCGGTCTCTCGGCGGTCAGGCCCGAGACGAAGAGGCGTTCGGCGCCCCAGAGGGCGTGTTTCATTTCCAATACAAACTCCCAGACGCTGCGGGTTCCAATCATAGCGTTCGGGTTTCTTTCAATCATCGGTCTGCGTCTCAGGACGCCGGCTAACCAACATGGTGGCCACTGCCCTGCGCTCAACGTAGCCAGGCAGGTGACCATGATCAGACAAACTTCAAACCAAAAAGCGTCAAAAAGAACCGAAAACAGGGCCAAAGTAATGAGTACCGCAGAGATGTTTTCAGCTGGAGTAGCTGCGCAGTACGCGCGGAAGATGGTCGAGATTGAGAGCCGAGGGAATGGCGATCAGCTCAATGCGCTTGAACGGGTAGGGCGGGTTTGCGGGCTGAAGTCTCGTGCTCTCCGCCGGATCATCAACGGTGAGACCAGCCCCAGCTTGAGCGTCTTTGCGAGCATCAGGGCAGGATACCTCAACCTCTGCGAACGCCAAATCGAAAGGCTTCGCCACGAGGTGGAGACGGACAAGGTGAGGTACGGGGATGCTGCTTTTGCAGATCTGGATGAAGAGATTGAAACGCTGGCTGAGAAGGTCCGGCAAGCAAAGGGACGGTGAATAATGAAGCCGAACGACCACAACATAGCAACCATCAGCGAGGCGGATAAGGCGATCCTGTGGTCGATCCATACCCGCAAGGTTCGCGAGCTCAAGGCCAAGGCCAAAGAGATTACAAAGCAGATCGCAGACCAGACAGCAGAGGCCAAGAACGACGGGTTCGATAAGAAGGAAATCCTCGACTACGTCGACGTGATGACCTCCGACGACCAGAAGAAGCACGTCGCCAAATTCAACATGATGAAGCGCAACCGCATCCGGCTTGGTCTGATCCCGGATGATCGCGGCGGCGACCTTCTGACCGACAGAGCAAGCCGTGAGCAGCTTATCGAGGCCGACGGCTACGAGTGTGGCCTGAACGGGTTCGAGCGCGTCTCCAAGATGTCTGCCGGATCCCCTGACGACAAGCTCTGGCTGTCAGCTTACCAGCGCGGCCAGGACGACTATGGCCAGAATTGGCAGCGCGTCATGGAAGAAAAGAAGGCCCGGCGCGAGGCTCAGGAGGCTTCAAGTTCCAAGGAATCGCCACCGGTCCAGGGCGATGAACCGTTAGGCACGGTCGAAGAAGGGCGTGAGTGGGCCGCGGCCGCTCCCGACACGGTGAACTAGCCATGGCCTTCGAACGCGCAAAAATCGAAATCAAGGCGGCATCGGTCGGCACCGGCTTCAAGGTCACGCTTGGCAAGATGAGAGGATCGTCGGCCAAGATGAAATTCTCGCTGACCGTGGCGCTGGCCAAGACCTTCGGCTGGTCTGACGGCGACAAGCTCGAGGTCTTCATCGGGACGGGCTCGGATCATGGCATGATGCGGTTCCGCAAGAACAATAGCGTCGGCGATGCGCCGGTCGTGTTCCGTAAGGCCACTAAGGGCGATTGGGTATCCGTCTCGCTCGGTCATCAGCCCGCGTTCGTCGACGAGGCTCAGACCGCAGCCTGGGTCCAATTCGAGCAGATCGAAGACGGCTTTGTCGAGGTCGTGCTGCCGCGCTGGGCAGACAAGACTGCGCCGGCTAAGGCCAAGGATGATGCCGCCGCCCCGACCGCACCCGTCCGGCAGCCGCCCGCCGCCCGTCCGACGGTGCCACAGCGATCCGCCAGCATGACGGCCGGACTGATGGGCGATCCACCACCGAACCGGCGCGAGATGCTCGCCAAGATGGGCGACGTCAAAGTCTGAGTTCCCTATAGCCGGCGCAGACCTCCCAAGCCGCCGGCCACTAGCAGCGCGAATGCTGCTTCCTTTCCCCTTTAGAGAAACAGGCCAGCCGTGAGCATCAAGGTCGTCATCCAAGCGAAAAATGAGGCCATCCTTGAAAGGGAGGCTCTTCACTACGGCGTCAACGCCACGGCGATGGCGAAGGCGATCATCGACACTGTCGCTCGGGAAGGCCTGGTTCATCAAATCCTAGCCGGGATCAACGTCGAGTCTTTCCAGCAGCGCAAGCGCGGTAGGCCAATCACGGTATCCAAAGCCACCACTTCGAGGAAAAGCTGATGCTGACACGAGGATTTTCATGGACCGACCAGAACGTCGACATTCTCCGGCAAATGCTGGGCAACGGCTCTCCGGCGTCTGAAATAGCGGCCCGTCTCGGGTGCTCACGCAACGCAGTGATCGGCAAGGCCCATCGTATCGACGTCGCAATGAATGGGGCTCGGGCCAAAGGCTCGGCTGTTTTGTCTCGTACCGTCAAGCTCGCCGACCGTCGCAGCCGTCGCGTAGCCGGACTTCCGGCAGAGCCGCAGGAGTTCGACGGCTTCGATCTGGCATCAGAGCCGACGCCGGTCGCTCACAAGACGATCACACAGGGCCTCAACGCACGCGATTGCCGCTGGCCTATGGGGAATGTCGAAGGCGAGCAGACGTTCTGCTGTGAGGAGACCGTGGCTGGCTGCAGCTGGTGCCCGGAGCATCGGGCGAGGGTGTTCGTGCCTCGGGCGTCGGGATCACAGCCTGTCATGGACCGGAGGGCACGGGCATGAGCCAGAAGAAATTTTACCCCGGGAAAGTCATCGGTCGGTTGCGGCTGTGTGAAGAAATAGAGAGTGGCTGGGCCTGCGAGTGCAGCTGCGGACGAAAGCCGATTTTTGGTGAGAATTACCTTTCACAGGTGAGATCCTGTGGCTGCATCGTCATCCTCGCTCTCGATCTTGCGACGAACTCCGGATGGGCTGTGCGGTTTAGCTGGCGCGATCCGTCGGCCATCATCTGCGGCACATTCAACGTTGGCGAGAACGACGCGGGCGAGGATGTGTCCTGGGAGACCAAATACGCACTAACCGGTAATCAGGTCTATCGGCTCATCATGGAGCATAAGCCGGATTTCGTCGTCATCGAGGAAGCCGAGCATCGGGTAGCTCAGTTCTCGAAGAAGAAAAAGAACCCGATGACGGGGCAGGTTGAAGAGACCAACACCATCAATCCGGCCGCTTTGCAGCTAACCGGCATATCGGGCGCTGCTATCGCCATCTGCATGATGCTCGGCATTCCGTGCGGCACCATCCCGTCCAGGTCCTGGCACTCGAAATACCATGGCAAGGGCGTCAAGCCCGGTCCGAAAGAGGATTGGAAGGACGTTGCGATCCGAGCTTGCGAGCTTGAGCATATCCCGCTCCCACCCACGAAGAAGGCCCAACGCGATGCTGCCGAAGCGGTCTGCATTTCCGCGTGCTGGCACTGGAGCAACATCCTCGACCTCGCTTGGATGCGGAAACGCTTCATGGACCTAAGGACAGGCGCCACGCGCGTGCTCGCCGAGCGCCGCGAACAATCGAAGGTGGCGGCATGACATTCCAACCCACTCTGTTCTCAGGCTCAACCCGACTGGTCTATGACGACGCCATCGATATGACCCTTCAGTCGATGCAGGCCTATGGCCCGGCTCATGATCACTGGGCGATCGCTTTCTCTGGCGGCAAGGACAGCTCGGCGACAATGACCCTGATCATGCATCTGATCGAGGTCGGCCGGCTCCAAGCTCCGAAGACGTTGACCGTCTTTTACGCTGATACCCGGCTTGAACTGCCGCCGCTCGCCATGTCGGCCGAGCGACTGATCGCCCAGATGAGGTCAAAGGGCGTTCGCTGCGAGATCGTCACTGCGCCGCTCGACAAGCGCTTCATGGTCTACATCCTCGGCCGCGGCGTTCCACCCCCAAACAATAACACGCTCCGTTGGTGCACACGTCAGATCAAGGTGGATCCGATGACGGATGCCATCGCGAAACGACTCGAAGAGCTCGACGGCAATGTCCTGATGATCACCGGCGTCCGGCAGGGCGAAAGCGCGATCCGTGACGGACGCATCGAGATGTCTTGCGGCAAGGATGGTGCCGAGTGCGGGCAGGGCTGGTATCAGCAGGTTCTTCCGCAGGCGAAGGGTATACGAGGCCGGATCGCGACCCTCGCTCCCTTGCTCCACTGGCGCGTCTGCAATGTCTGGGACTGGCTTAAGATCTACGCCCCCATGCCGGAATACGGCGGTTGGGAAACGCGGACGGTTGCCGACGCTTATGGCGGTGAGGAGGCCGAAGAGATCAATGCAAGAACTGGCTGCACTGGCTGCCCGCTTGCATCGAAAGATACCGCGCTCGACACCGTCGTCGCCATGCCGAGCTGGTCGCACCTAACGCCGCTCCAAGGCCTTAAGCCCCTTTGGCGCGAGATACGCAAGCCAGAGCATCGTCTCAAGAAGGCTGGGCTTGAACGGCTCAAAGACGGATCGATAGCGGCCAATCCGCAGCGCATGGGTCCGCTCACCTTCGCCGCTCGGCTGATGGCCCTCGATCGTGTCTTGAAGATCCAATCGGACTGCAATGCGGAAGCCGCGCGCCGCGGGCTAGCCGGAATCAACATTCTCGATATCGAGGAAGAGGCCCGCATCCGCGAACTGATAGCTGCCGAGACCTGGCCACAGGGCTGGGATGGCGATGAGCCGACCGCCGACACCCCGATGGACACCGTCTTTGCAGACGGCTCAGTCCAACCGCTGTTTCTGTGAGGGTCATGATGTCCTATCGAGATTTTCTCCAAAACAAGGTCCGCCTCGCACCGGTGTCTGGCTTCGAGATCGAAGACGACGAGATCAATCCAATCCTCAAGCCTCATCAGCGCGACATGGTCCGTTGGGCGGTTCGTGGCGGCAAGCGGGCGATCTTCGCAGCATTCGGTCTCGGCAAGTCTGTCATCCAGATCGAAGTCCTGCGCATCGTCGCCGCAAAGGCGGCCGGCCGTGGACTGATCGTTCTGCCACTTGGTGTCCGACAGGAGTTCCGGCGCGATGGTCTGATGCTCGGCGTCGAAATCAAGTTCATCCGCAGCGTGGCCGAAGCCGGCGAAACTGGCATCTACATGACGAACTATGAGACCGTCCGGGACGGCAAGATTGACCCGAACGATTTCACGGCCGTCACGCTCGACGAGTCGTCGGTTCTTCGCTCCTACGGCTCGAAGACCTATCAGACCTTCCTCACGCTTTTCGATGGCGTCCGGTACCGCTTTGTCGCCACCGCTACGCCTAGTCCGAACCGTTACAAGGAGCTGATCCACTACGCTGGCTTCCTCGGAATCATGGACACCGGGCAGGCTCTGACACGGTTCTTCCAGCGAGACAGCACCCAAGCGAACAACCTCACCCTATACCCCCACAAGGAACGCGAGTTCTGGCTCTGGCTCAACTCGTGGGCCATCTTCCTGCAGAGCCCAGCAGATCTCGGTCACTCCGCCGTCGGCTACGATCTGCCGCCTTTCCAGGTGATCTATCACGAGGTCCGCTCTGACATCGCTGACGGAGGTACCGATCGCGACGGGCAATCTGCGATGTTCAAGGACATGGCCCTAGGCGTCGTCTCGGCCTCCAAGGAGAAACGCGACACGCTCGACGCTCGCATCGACGCGATGACAAGGATCCTTGCCGCCGCGCCGGACGATCATTTCATCATTTGGCACGACCTCGAGGATGAGCGCCGCGCCATCGAGAAGGCGGTACCAAGTTCGGTTTCGATCTACGGAACACAGGACCTTGAGAAGCGCGAACAGACGATCGTCGATTTCAGCGACGGCAAGTTCCAGTATCTCGCCGCCAAGCCTGTGATCGCTGGCTCTGGATGCAACTTCCAGCGCCACTGCCACAAGGCCATCTTTCTCGGCATCGGCTTCAAGTTCAACGACTTCATCCAGGCGCTGCACCGGATCTACCGGTTCCTGCAAACCAGCCAGGTCGAAATTCACATCATCTACGCCGAGAGCGAGCGCGAAGTGCTGCGGACTCTGCAGGGCAAGTGGGAGGCGCATAACCGCATGGTCGACAAGATGTCCGAAATCATCCGCGAGCATGGGCTCGACAAGCTGAGCGCCGCCGACGTTCTCACCCGATCGATCGGCGTGGAACGCATTGAAGCCAAGGGCGAGGGGTGGCTTGTCGCCAACAACGATTGCGTCGAGGAAACCCGCTCGATGGCCGATAACTCCGTCGACATGATCGTCACCTCGATCCCATTCTCTAACCACTACGAGTACACGCCGAGCTACAACGACTTCGGCCACACCGACAGCGACGATCATTTCTTTTCGCAGATGGACTTTCTGACGCCCGAGCTTCTCCGGGTTCTCAAGCCCGGCCGGGTCTACGCCTGCCACACCAAAGACCGGATCATGTTCGGCAACGTGACGGGCATGGGGATGCCGACGGTCAACCCCTTCCACATGAAGACGGCCATGAATGCGATCTCCCATGGCTTTGCCTACATGGGCATGATCACGATCAACACCGACGTTGTGCGCGAGAACAACCAGACCTATCGCCTCGGTTGGAGCGAGAACTGCAAGGACGGCACCAAAATGGGCGTCGGCTCGCCGGAGTACGTCCTGCTGTTCCGCAAGCTGCCGTCCGACAACTCGAAGGCCTATGCCGACGACCGCGTTGCCAAGAGCAAGGATGACTACACCCGCGCCCGCTGGCAGGTCGATGCTCACGCATTCTGGCGCTCATCCGGCGATAGGATGCTTACACCTGATGAGTTGGCGGCCATGGGCCCGGACAAGCTCGCGAAGGCTTTCACCGAATGGACGCTCAAGAACGTCTACGACTATGAGACCCATATCCGCATCGGAGAGGCACTCGAAGTCCGCGGCGCCCTGCCTTCCACCTTCATGAGCCTGGCGCCCGGTGCGCATGACGCTTTCACCTGGCATGACGTCAACCGAATGCGGACACTGAACGGCGATCAAACCAAGAAGGGGCTCGAAAACCATATCTGCCCGCTTCAATTCGATATCGTTGATCGCCTGATCAAACGGTTCTCGAATGAAGGTGATCTAATCTTTGATCCGTTCGGCGGTCTCTTCACCGTCCCATATCGCGCCCTGAAGCTTGGCCGGCGCGGACGGGCGGCTGAACTGAACCCCGGCTACTTCCTCGACGGGATCAAATACCTCGAAGCCATGGAGCGAGAAGTCTCGACGCCAACCATGTTCGACGTCTTCGAACAGCCTGCAGAGGTAGCAGCATGACAGTCACAGCATCGAAATATTCTCGGGCCGAAAACGATCTATACCAAACCGAGCCGTGGGTGACTGAAGCCCTCATCCGGCATTTCCCGGTCGACGGACTTACCGTCTGGGAGCCCGCCGCTGGCAATCATCTGATGGTTGATGTTCTTCGAGAGCATGCATCGATGGTGATCTCTACAGACATCGCCCGATACGACCGTGACCACGATCAAATGTACGATTTCCTCGTTGCCAAGGGTGGTTGGCCGCACAGCGATGCGATCATCACCAACCCGCCTTATGGAAAAGGAAACCGCGACGCGCGACTGTTCGCCGAATATGCCCTGACGCGATGCAAAGGCCTTGTAGCCCTGTTGTTGACGGCGAAGTTCGATTTCGGAAACACCCGTTCTCACCTGTTCCGTGACAATGCCCCGTTCGCGGCGAAAATAGCTCTAACAGATCGCATCAGCTGGACGCTCGACGGCGTCACCGGGACAGAGGACCACGCCTGGTATGTCTGGACGGAAAAGCCGCGGCTGCCACGCGCGCCGGTCATCCTCTATGCGGGGAGGCGAGCATGAACATGGCCCCCAGAGATTTCATGGACCGCGTCACCGAAGACGACTTGATCGAAGCCGAGCAAGATGTCTTGGCCGCGCTGATGGTCGAGAACGAGCTTCTGTCCGAAACCGGGTTGGAGGATATCGACTTTCTCGAAGGCCTTCACCAGACAATATATGCCAGCATTGAGAAGCTTTCCACCAGCAATCAAGCGGCCAGTGCGGTGACGCTTAAGCCGTTCGTCCCGAAGGAGCTGATCCGAAGCACGATCACGCCGGCTCAATACCTCATGATGCTGCAACGCCGCGGAGCTGATCCGGACAATCGCCGGAAGTTCGAGGCTGCGCTCCAGATTATCAAGGGTAAATCGCTTGCCCGCCAGATCGGCAATGAAGCCCAGTATATGGCGTCAATGGCTTCTGAAGGGCACAGCTTGCTCACGTTGGGCGACGAGCTAGAACAGCTTGAAAACCGCGTAAAGGAGATGAAGGCCCGGTTCTCCGAGACCACGGCGATCACCTCACCAGGCAACAGCTATTTGGCAATGTTTCAGGCATCAGCCAAGCGGGACGGTGTTGTCGGCGTGCCGATAGCATTTCCGGAGTTGGCCAAGGTGTTGTCTGAGCCGGTGTTTGAGGCTGGCAATCTCTATGGCCTGCTGTCGTCAAGTGGCGAAGGAAAGACCAGTTTCACGGTCCACTTGATCTATCACGCGATCACACACGGCCACCCGGTGCTATTCCTGTCCTACGACCAGTCGGCAGCCCAGTGCGTCAGGCAGATGATCTCCCAGGTCCACTCGATCGATCTGAACCAGCAGCGCGACCCGATGGGCAAGATGACGGACATGGAGCGCGACACCTGCGTCCAATTCGCCAATTGGATCAACCAGCAGCCTTTCCAGGTCGTCCGTTGCCAGCGGGAAGGGATCGATCGCCTCGTCGCCTACACCCGCCGGTTCGTCAAGAAGTTCGCCAACGGCAAGACGCCCTTCGTTGTGCTCGACCACATCGGCAAGGTGAAGCCGAAAGACGCGAAGCTTTCCGCCGACCGCATCTCTGGCGATGTCACTGTCGAGGCCAAGGCATGCGCCGATGAGACCTCATCCGCCTGGCTGATCCTGAACCAGCGCAACGGGGCAGGCGACAAGCGCGACAATCCCCGGCCGATCGCTGCTGACCTCTACGGCGGCACTGGCGCCCGAGCCGACTACGACGCCGTGGCGACTATCTACAGCCCCGAAAAGTACAAGGCCGAACGCGAGAAGATAGCTTCGAATCCTTCCGACTGGGCAAAGATCAATCGCGTGTTCGGATCGGACATCGAGGGGCATCGCGAGATCGCCGTCATCAAAAGCCGGTTCGGCGATCCCAACATTACAGAGACCATGGATTTCATCGGCCGCTACACGCGGTTCGCTTCGAAGCCCAAGCCTGTCCACACTCAAGAACGGATGCTGTAGATGAGGTGGAATGGTCCAGAAAGCCAATGGTCTGGCGGGCTCGCGCATTGGGTGACGGGCGATCGCGCATATCTGTCGGTCGCCTTCACCTTCAAACTGCCCGAGGCGCGCAAGCTGGCGATCTACTACGCCGCGACCGGCAAGAAGGTCTTTGCCGGCGGTCCCGCGCTCGCCCATATCAAGACGCAGAAGTTCCTAGAGGACGTGGCGTGGGTGCCGCGTGGCGCCGGCAATCCCGGTCGCATGGATGGAGCTTTGCAGCGGCATAACCCAGCCGCGACGATCGCCAGCCGTGGTTGCTCAGAAAAATGCTCATTCTGCATCGTGCCATTCATGGAAGGCGACTTCACGGAACTGCCTGATTTCCCGGTGCTGCCGGTACTTTGCGACAACAATCTGTCCGGCTTGCCGGGGGAATATCAGGATCACATCGTCGGCCGCTATCAGGCTGAAGGGGTTCCGCTCATCGACGCCAACAGCGGCTTCGAGCCTCGCACCTTCTCCGCGACCGTCTTCGAACGCTGGCGCGTGATCAACTGCGGCGTCTGGCGCCTTGCCTATGACGATCTGGTCGAGCGCGACTTCATCAAAGAGGCGATGGCGATCCTGCGGAAAGCCGGTGTCCCTCCGCGCAAGGTCCAGATCTACACTCTACTCGGCAATGAGCCATACGAGGCCTGCATGCAGCGTGTCCATGAAGTCATCGAATGGGGCGGAGAACCTTACTGCCAGCCGCTCATGAAGCTGGTCGCCCTCACTCGCGACCCGCACGTCAAACACGACTGGACCGCCAAGAAGCTGCGCGGCGTTGCCCGATGGGCGAACAACCGCATGTGGCGATCGGCGGCTCCCCGTTTCGAAGATTACGACCCATCCGTCCGTCGCGCGCCTCGCGCCCGCTACGACGCCAGCCAAGGATTGTTCATATGAACGTTCTCGAAGCCTACGCCACCCCTTGTGTCGGCGGATATCACGGCATGGTCCGGTATTCGCATAAGGCCCAGGCATGGCCAGTGATGCGCGGTGAGCAGCCCATCGTCTTCAAGGTGGAGTCAGCGGCGATCATCGCGGCCCAGGACCAGCTGATCCGGCACATCAACGGAACACTGCGATCGAGCGGGTTCAAAATGGATGCGGCGAAGGCCTCAGCCGAGAAGCTTTTCACCCGCCAACGCGGATCCAGCAAGACCACGGCAATCGAGATCAAGAGGAGGGGAGCATGAAACTGATGAAAGGGAGCGAACCCTCATTCATGACAGCCGAGGAGGCTGCGAACCGGAGAGGATATGCGTCTCTATCCGAGCTTGCGCTGCGTGACGGCCTCGAGGGCATCTTGAGACAGCGGTTGCCAGACGCCCGGATCGTCCATGAGCTTGTAATGGGGGCGAGGGAGGTCCGCGCGGATGTCGTGGCGATCTCCCCGGGCCATATCGCTGCAGTCGAGGTCAAGGGCGCCTATGACAACGTGTCCCGCCTTCTGCACCAAGTCGGCATGTTTCAGCTCTGCGTGCCCGAGGTATGGGTTTGCTGCGCCAAGGAGCACGCGGAAGATGCCCGGCTGATCCGGCACCTGCTGCCGAGCGTCGGTCTGATCGTCGGGTCCAACCTCGACAGGCACTATCACCGTGGCGACAAGGTGCAGCCCCTGGACCTCCAGATTGAAGCCGAGCCTGTGCCTCGGCCTGTCGTGCCTCAGATGATGCTGGAAATGCTGTGGGCCGAAGAGCTTCGCGCCTCCTGCCACATGCTCAAGATCTCGGTGACGTCGGCCACGACCCGGCCAAAGGCGATTGCCTGCCTGTTGGAGTTCGCCACGCCACAAGAATTGATGGCGGTGACATGCGCCCAGCTCAGGGCCAGAGACGCGATCTGGCGCGCCGACAATCCGATTGCAGTTGAAAGGGCAGGAGCATGAAGACCATCGACGAACTCGTCGCTTACTTCGATCAGGCGAAGCGGGAATGTGACGACCAAATCGCCCGTCTCGCCAATACAGAGCCGACACAACGCACCCCTGAAGCCACTATCGGCAAGTGGATGGCTGACTACTCGGAACAGCGCCAGATTGTGCGGGACACGGCGTCGTACCTATCGGCCCTGCATTCGATCAAGGCGAAGCCCAGCTTTCAGGACCGCGTTGCCTTGGCCCACGGGCCTTTGTTCAGCGACGATCCAACCGACGTCGCAGAGCGCAGCGCCCGCTTCTTCGAGGAAAGCAACGAGACCTGCCAGGCGTTCGGCATGACGCGCGAGGAAGCCCACGCTCTCGTCGATTACGTCTACGGCAGGCCGGTCGGCGAACCGGCCAAGGAGATCGGTGCCGCGTCGCTGACGCTGACCTCGCTTTGCATCGTGGCCGGTTACGACCGCGCCGGCTGCGAGGAAGCCGATCTAGAGAAGCTCGTCCGCCCCGAGACGATTGCTCGCATCCGTGCCAAGCGCGCGACACGGCATGGCAGAGGAGCGCTTCCGGGGTTTGATCCATCTGCGACGGAGGTTGAATAGATGACGGAAGTGATGACGCGGGCTGACCGCGAAACGTTGATAAAGATTGCTCGCCAGCGAGAGCGGCTAGCGAAAAGCGAAGCTAAAGATCGTGCGGCTCAATTGGCTGCTGACTTCGAGAAGCAACTCGATCGTCGATATCAGTACGACGACAATGAAATATGGTCCCAAGCTGCCAAGTTGGCGGAAGAGGCCATCGCTGGCGCAACTGCCAAAATAACCGATGAATGTGACCGTCTCGGCATACCGAAGGAGTTCGCTCCAAGCCTGAACCTAAACTGGTACAGCAGAGGGCGGAACGCGAGCAAGGAGGAGCGTGCCGAGATGAGGCGCGTGGCCGCTAAGCAGATCGAGGCTATGCAGAAGGCTGCCATGACGGCGATCGAACGCCGGTCTGTCGAGACGCAGGAGAAGATCATGGTTGGCGGCCTTTCTACCACTGATGCGCGTCTCTTTCTTGATGGAATGCCAACTGCCGATAGTCTGATGCCGGCCATCGGCATAGACCGGGTGGAAAGCCTACTCCTTGAGGGAAAGGCAAAGCCATGACCCTGTTAGCCCGCCAATACGACAACGCCACCGACATGCTGGCCGGTGCCCATGCCGTCCGTACGCGGCTCATGAGGCCAAAGAACGCCTTCAGGATCGTTGAGGCATTGCCGGCGCCCGTTGCCACCGTTCCACTGCCAGCTGATCTAGGCGCCCCTCTGTGGATGCAACAGGGAATCCATTTCGATGCCCACGTCAGGCACTGGGAATGGCGTCTGGCTAATCCGGGAGGCGACCGCCGCGAATTTGTTGCCAGGCGCTGCGATGAACTTGGCTTGAAGCATTCCGATTTCGTCGGATCTAGCCAGAAGGCGGGACTGACCGGCAAACGGCAGATCATCTGGTACGAGCTGAGGCTCAACTTCAATCTTTCCTATCCGCAGATCGGCGCGATGTCCGGCGGCCGTGACCACTCGACAATTCTGAGCGGCGTCAGGCGGATCGCCAAGATCATGGACGCGGAAGTCCCCGGCAGCCTGTCCGACGCCGGCCGCCTGTCGTCAGACCGAGAGCTGAATAACCGGATGAGGCGGGAATACGCCAAGGGCGCCACACAAGCCGATCTGGCCGAAAAGTACGGCCTGTCCCTAGGCGCTATCCAGAAGGTTGCTCAGCTCGAAAAATGGCCGCGCGAGTGTCAAAAGGTTGCCAAGAGATATGACCTGGCCGGCATTTTCGATGCCTACTACGCCGGGTGGCCGATCAAGGAAATCACCGAGAAATTCCAATTGCCCGAGCGGACGCTCCGGGGCCTGAGGCAGCGGTTCGGATGGGCGAAGCGGGGCCTACGGGGCATCCAGGAGAAAAAGGCATGACCGAGGGTGAGACCAGCAGCGCCTCCATGTCATCATCAAAACGCCAAGCCGCCGCCTCCATTACTAAGGCGGAGACGGCGACCGGCACGCACCCGGTTCTAAGCGGGGCGTCGCATCTCTCAGAGGCTACGACGCGCCCCAAAGTAACTCCGGTGGATCTGACTGGCTTTCAAGATTTTGATATTTATTCGCAGAGTGAACCGAAATCTGCACCTACGTCGGCATCGATGGAGCGGGTCTAATGATGGTCGACCGCATCCCCTGCTGCGTTCCGTACTGCCGCCGCACGTTCAAGAACGACGAGGGATGCAAGGAGGTCATCTGTGGAAAGCACTGGCGGCTTGCGTCGCCGGTGTTGCGTCGTCGCAAGATCAAGCTTTTCCGAATGTACACCAAGCGGTTCGGCGAAAATGGATTTTGGGCATATCCGGCAGGCTCTGCCAAGCGCATCGAGGCGGTGAGGCTTGATCGGCTGTGCGGACTGATTTGGGAACGCTGCAAAACGCAAGCGATCGAGAGGGCCATGGGCATATGAGCAAAGGCAGGCTAGACGCATTGCTGGACGGGCTCGGGATCAAACTAGTTCCCGTGTACCGACGTCGTGCGGCTGCTCAAAGCCATGCCCGAGGGACGATGCACGAGATCAGGAACCAGTATGGCGATGGTCACTTGGTTATGACGCTCCGATGCATCAGGCAGACGAAAAACAACCGCGACGAGTTGTGGAGCGAAACCATCGGCGCGATTTCTGATATATTGATCCAGCGCCCGGATTGGTCAATCGATAGGGCCGGAGACGTGCTGGACGCCTTCGACCAGGTTCCGCTCGGTGTATTGCGTGGGAAGGCGGTGGCGCGTCGTCCGTGGCCCGTCAGGGCAACACTTCGAACTCTTATCTATCAGCAATTGGAGGCTATCCTTGATGAACCAGAACAGCGCCTTGCGGTCTGAACTATCCGAAGAAGCCGCACTGATGGCTGACCTCAGCACTGTCGTCAAAGCACGGTTCGTCGAGGCTGCCGACACGATGCTCCATCTGGACGTGAAGGGACTGCGCCCGGCCGCCGTCAAAGCTTTTTGGCCAGAGCATGTCCTCGACTACAAGGAAGTGAGGCTCCGGTACCGGCCGTCATCCGCCGCGATATCCCGGGCGGAGGAAGTCATGTACGGTTGGCTGCTCGACTACGTCCACCAAGATCGCCGCGCTCTGGTCGGGAAATGGTCGATTTGCCTCGCCGCACCGCATATCGAAGGCTCTTTCCGAGAATATTGCCAGAAAACGAACCGAATTCGTAGGACAGCGGAACGATGGCTAAATTCTGAGTTTACTAGCGTTTCCAGTTCACTGCTTAAATTCGCTCAAACGTTACACGAGCCGAATTGGTCGAGGGTGTCGCCAATGATGCCGAATTCATCTACTGGTTTGCATAAGGTTGGAACACCTGTCGACAAGAGCATCTCACACTGGTTGCCAGCGGATGCAAAGCCGATATTCGATCCTGCCAGCCCTGAACTTGAGGCGCTGATCAAGCGTATCGAACGGGGCAACCGTCGCCGGCAGGGCCGGAAGCAGGCGGCATAGATATCTCGATTGGAGAGCCGCGAAGGCGCACATGTAGGGTTCGACCCTGCACCCGGCGCTGAAGCCATGGTCCGCACCTGTGACGCGGATGAAACAGCGGCAGATTTACGTGCGGTGGAGCAGCCCGGTAGCTCGCCAGCCTCATAAGCTGGAGGCCGCAGGTTCAAATCCTGCCCCCGCAACCAAATACCAAGGGGAAGCCATCGCGCCCCGACCACAGATGTCGCTGAGAGCCTAAGGGATAGCTCAGTGCCGATGGCCAAGCCGGGAGGGTAGCCCGGCAACTAATTCGATCTGCGCAGAACAACGGGCTCCTATAGCTCAGCTGGATAGAGTACCCGCAGCCCGAGAGGGACGGAAGGTCGTCGGTTCGAATCCGGCTAGGAGCCCGCTGCGTGGGCAAGAACACTGCATGCATCCGAACTCCTGGGTTCAACCAGAGACGCGGACCTACAGGTCAGCTAGGGTGTATGCAGGACCAGATCGAGATGGATGGCTAAGCCCATGGCGGCAAAGCATCGCCCTTAACCTGGGATTGGGCGGTGGCCTGACGCGGTAAGCTATCCGCACCATCTTGATACCATTCAAGCCACCCACGGTTCACGCCATCAGATGGCTTTGTCATCCGCGCCCGGCGGTACCCGGGCCAACAAAGGAGAAGACGCATGAACGTCCCCGTAAGCAGATCCAAATTCCGACTGGTGTCCAAGAACGAAAATCAGGCGGGTTTCTCGCTGAATTTCGAGCCCGTCACCTCCGGCAGCGCTGAGAACGATCGGTTCTTCAAGTTCACCCCATGGGGCAAGCTGGAGATCGGCACCATCAACGCTGACGCCGCGAACGGCTACAAGGTCGGCAAGGAATATTATCTCGACCTGATCGAAGCCGAATAGCCCGTTTCCTCCCAAAGGAAGCCACCAGAGAGCCACCCCACCGGTTTGACAGCCGATGCGGTGGCTCTCTCATTTCAGCCTACCAACCGAAAGGAAACAGCATGAACAAGCTTCGAAGTATTGCCTTCTGCGCCATCGCCCTCTTGGCCGGCGCATTCATGTCGATGCCCGCCAACGCCTCAGTCCCGATCGAGCCCGGCATTCACGCCCTCGCGTCCCAAGGCATCTGCCATCCGTCGCCGGCCATCTTCGATGTCGATCATGTCGCCATCGCCGCCGATCGCCAGGTGGACGCGGCTTCCTCGCACGTCCTGGTCCGAAGTACGCCGATCACACAGATCGCTTCCTCTACACCTTCCGTCGGCCGCAAGCTTTCGCCTATCGACATCCGAATGCGATGCTGACTGACACCGGCCTGTAATTCTCGACCCCGAACAGCTTCACGGCTTTCGGGGTCGTTCGATGTCCCGCTTTGTGTCCTCTCCGGAGGATAGAGACCGAGCCATCCATTTAATGCTGAGGCTACACCATGAACCAGCACTGGCATTGCCGCATCGGCAGGATCCGGCTCAAGCCCGGGCAAAAGTTGATTTGTGATCAGCCCTGCGGGAATTTCTTCTGAGATGGCCGGTCGGTTCAAGGTGCTGCGCTACCGCCTCGCAAGGGTGCCGATCATCGCCCTGCATGTGAATGGCCGCAAGCTATTCGACAAGCGCTATACTCCGGCCATCCGGGCTATGTGGAAAGTTGGAGACTACGGGAAGTGAGCCACACCTTGATCCCCGACCATCGGGACCGCATGCTCGCCCTTGAGAACGTCGCCAACCGACTGCAGAAGCACTGCCGGATCGTGAACGTCCAATGGAAGCCACGGACGGCGCCGGCGTTCAACGGGATCTTCATTGGGTCGCCTCCGACCAAGAACGGCTGCTTCGCCACATCCGCATCGGACAACTGACATGCGCAAACGAGCCATCATAGTGAGCATCGTCATTGCTGCCGCCTTTATCGGGGCTGGACTTCTGATGCTGCCGGGATGTGCGAGGTATCAGCCTCCCGGCGCTGGGATATGGCGGGCGCTTCAATAGATTTGTAGAAAATTCCTGCGCTGCGGTCGAGGCCAGTAGAAATGATCTTGCGCAATTTACAAAGGATGCACCCGCTCCTTGGCACAATTTTGCTAATCGTGCTGATTTTGCTCCTCGTCGGCGCTCTGCCTAACTGGGGATACTCCGGATCATGGGGTTATGGCCCCTCGGGTGGCTTAGGCCTCGTGGTGGTGATTGCCCTCGTTCTGGTCCTGTTGGTAGAATTTAGACGGTAGGAAAATTTGATCTATTGCTGAACTGCGGCGCCAGTCGTAGTCAACTTAATCACCTTGCCTGACCGGGTTAGTCTCGTTCTGATGACAATCGCTCGGATCGAAAATCCACTAAACAAGACCGCCAAAATTATACTCATAATGAGGAAAGGCAGTGCCAAATCACCTGCCGATCTGAATTCTTGCGTGCACGGTACGATAAAACCAATACATGCTCCGAACAGCAGAGACGCTACGAACAAGTGATACTCGTAGTCTGCTAGGGCGCTCGCATCGACCATGCGTATGGTTATCTGCTCAGGCACGTGGACGGTAATATTGAAAGCTTGGGATGGGTTTGGCACCGCTGAGGCGGAAGAGTTCGTTTCGACCTGTTGCGGCGCGGCGTCACCTGGGTTTGAAAGGTCCGTCATTTAGACCTCGTATTTAATTCGGGCCAAAGGTTTGGCGGCAGAGTGCCTGCATACTGGCCGCCCACCATCGCCGGGCTGATAAGGACATGGATGTTTCCTCCTGCATTACGTGAAACAGCCCCTAGTCCATTGATGATTACTTGCCGAACCATTTCGTTAGCAATCGGAACAACGTAAACGGTTCTTAATGGCCTAACCCAAGCGTAAGGAATGAGAACCTCTTTTAGTTTCTCATTCCAAGTATCCCATTGAGCGCTGGCTGGCTCGTTGATGTCCCAGGACACGACAATATGCATCTTAAATCTCGCTTTTTGGTTGCGTCAGCATATCGACAAACAAGATCGTTTCGCAAGATCGATCGAATTGTGGAAGGGCATTGTTCGCTACCCAATGAACTTGCAAAAGAATCCTAGTCGAAAGTAGACCGAAATAGATGGCAGTCGGTAAAAAAACCGGGGGGCGGCAAAAAGGCACCCCAAACAAAGCCACACAGCGCCGCCAGCGCGAAGTAGCGAGGTCGGGCGTCACTCCCCTTGAGTACATGCTCAAGGTCATGAGGAACCCCAGGGCGGACAGCGCGAGGCGAGACGATATGGCCAAAGCTGCTGCTCCGTATGTCCATCCAAAACTCGCGTCCCTGCAGCATACCGGCAAGAACGGCGGCCCGATCCAGACCGTGGACCTGACCAAAGCATCGGAAGAGCAACTCAATGCACTCGAAGCCATCTTTGGCCCGCTTGCCACCGGCAGCGGAGATGATGAAGGCGATACGAGCGGAGAGGGCTCGGAGAGCGTCTGAGGCAGAGCGGGAAAACATTGCCCGAGACGCCGAGCGCATCCGGGCGCGGTGCCGGACGCTAGAGGGGTTCATCCTAGAATTCTGGTCTGTCCTTGAGCCGAAGAAGGAACTCCGGTTCGGCTGGGCCCTCCGGGCGATGTGCAAGCATCTGGAGGCGGTGACCGAAGGCAAGATCCAGTTCCTGATGATGACTGTGCCGCCCGGCATGATGAAGTCGCTTCTGCTGGTATTCTGGACAGCTTATGAATGGGGCCCCTGCGAACGGCCTGACATCCAGGTCCTTGCGACATCGTACAGCCAGCCGAACGTGTTGCGCGACAACATGAAGCTACGCCGGCTGATCGAGAGCGACAAGTTTCAGGCCATCTGGCCGCTGAGGCTTCGGGACGATCAGAACGCCAAGGGGAAGTTCGAGAACACCGGCAGCGGGTTCAGCGAGGCCCGGCCGTTCAGCTCTATGACCGGTGGTCGTGGCGACCGCGTCAAGATCGACGATCCGCATTCGACCGAAACAGCCGAGAGCGACACCGAGCGTCAGACCGCTGTCCGGATCTTTCGCGAAGGCATCTCGGACCGTCTCAACGATGTGACCACGTCAGCCATCGTCATCATCATGCAGCGGCTTCACGAGCAGGACGTCGCCGGAGTGGCGCTGCAGCTGGATATCGGCTTCATCCATCTCAATCTGCCGATGGAGTTCGAGCCCGATCGAAAGTGCATCACCTATGTCGGGGGAGAGCTGTTCTTCGAGGATCCTCGGACCTTCGAGGGGGAGCTGCTCTTTCCGGAGCGGTTTCCTGCCGAGGAGATCGAGCGCCTCAAGAAGGCCAAGGGGTCATACGCCTACAGCGGGCAATACCAGCAACGCCCTGCGCCTCGATCGGGAGGCATGTTCCAGCGGGGCGACTTCGAGATCGTCCAAGCTGTTCCGGCCGGCGCGATGCGCTGCAGGGCATGGGACTTCGCGGCAACCAAAGCGAAACCGGGCAGGCAGCCTGACTGGACCGTCGGTCTGAGGATGGCCTATGTGGGCGGTATCTTCTACGTGGAAGACGTGGTCCGCGACAGGTGGTCACCCGCCGACGTCGAGAGAAACCTGAAGAACACGGCCACACAGGACGGCCTTGAGATCAGGATCCGTATCCCAGAGGATCCAGGCGCTGCCGGCAAGTCCGACGCTGCGACCAAGATCAAGATCCTTCGCGGCTATGACGTCAAGGCTATCCGGCCCACCGGCGAAAAGTCGGTCCGTGCCAAGCCCGCTTCTGCCCAGGCAGAGGCCGGGAACGTCAAACTGATCGAAGGTAGCTGGAACAGCACGTTCCTCGACGAGGTCTGCTCGTTCCCGAACGCCCAACACGATGACCAGGTCGACGCCTTCGCTGATGCTCTGAACGAGCTGGCGCTGGGCTCGACCTTCACGCTTGCCAACATCTGAGGAATTCATGGGCGACATCATCACTATGGTCCGTGACAGCCTCACGAGCCTGGTGTCCCGCATGGGCACCGATCGAGACAAGGCCGCGACGACGTTCTACACGCAGCCTGTGCTCACCGACGATCAGATCGTTGCTGCATATCGTGGGTCGTGGCTGCCGCGGAAGATCGTGGACATTCCCGCGCTCGACGCGTGCCGCAAATGGCGGGATTGGCAGGCCCAGAAGCCACAGATCGCATCGATCGAAGCCGAAGAGAACCGCCTGAACGTCAAGGGCAAGGTCCTTGAAGCCATGAAGAAGGGCAGGCTGTTCGGTGGAGCCGCGGTGCTGATCGGGACGGGCGACGCCTACCCATCTGAGCCCCTTGATGTCGACCGGATCGCCAAAGGCGGCCTGAAATATATGACGGTGATGACCCGTCGATCTTTGACGGCAGGCGAGGCTGATCTCGACCTATCATCGGAGTTCTACGGGAAGCCGAAGAACTATCAGGTGACCGGTGCCAGCGGTGTCACGCTGACCATCCATCCGTCACGGCTTGTGATCTTCAACGGGAACATGACACCTGACGATGGGATGGATTTCTATGCGAACCAGGGTTGGGGCGAAAGCATCCTCGTCTCGACGCTCGACGCCATCAAGAACGCCGACAGCACGGCCGGCAACATCGCCTCGCTCGTGTTCGAGGCCAAGATTGACATCATCCGCCTGCCCAACTTCATGGCCTCACTCGGCAATGAGGAATACAAGCGGAAGATCCTCGAGCGATACACGCTGGCGAACACGGCCAAGGGCATCAACGGCACACTGCTGCTCGACAAGGAAGAGGAATACGAGAGCAAGTCTGCCTCGCTTGCCGGCCTGACTGACATCCTGATGGCCTTCATGCAGATCGTGTCCGGTGCTGCCGATATCCCGGTGACACGCCTCCTCGGGCAGTCGCCGGCCGGCATGAACGCCACCGGCGCCAGCGACATGAAGAACTATCACGACCGTATCCAGTCGATGCAGGAGCTTGAACTGTCGCCGGCCATGAACCGCCTCAACGAATGCATTATCCGTTCGGCCGATGGCGCCCGGGACCCGTCGATCTACTATCGTTGGTCTCCCCTCGAGCAGATGTCCGAAGCGGAGCGGGCCACGATCTTCAAGACGACAGCGGATGCTGCCCGGCAACTGGTCGGAACCGCAACGGGCCAGGAGATCATCCCGCGCGAGGCTGTTTCCGACGCACTGGTCAATCGACTGGTCGAGGATGGCGTTTTGCCAGGACTTGATTCCGCCATGGCAGAGTATGGAAAGCTGTCTGAACAGGATCCCTCGGAAGAAGAGACAGCCGCTGCTGCTGCCTCGCAGGCCAGCAAGGTCCCGCAACCCCAGCTGAAGCTGGTTCAGACCGCCGCAGATGCTGCGCCTCGCACTCTTTACGTCAGCCGTAAGGTTCTGAACGCCGAAGATCTGATCTCATGGGCGAAGGGGCAGGGGTTCACGACCACGCTTCCGGCAGATGAGCTTCACGTCACGATCGCATACAGTCACACGCCGATTGATTGGATGAAGGTCGGGGAAAGCTGGGCCAGTGAACTGAAGGTCGGACCCGGCGGCCCGCGCCTCATGGAGCAGTTCGGCGAAGCGACGGTCTTGCTGTTCAAGTCGGTCGAACTCGATTGGCGCAATCAGCAGATCACGGATCTCGGCGCCTCGTGGGATCATCCTGAGTACCAAAGTCACATCACCATCAGCTACGGCGGCGCACCGGCGGATCTCAGCAAGGTCGAGCCGTACCAGGGCGAAATCGTCTTGGGCCCGGAGCTGTTTGCCGAGGTCAAGGACGACTGGAAATCCGGAGTGTCTGAGGAATGAGCCTGTTTGCCCTGACCCCACTGACCTTCGTCATCATCGCGACGGCTTTAAACGTGGCCTTCGTCTGGCTCACCTATCCGAAAGGAAACGGCAATGACCGAAGTCGATAGCACCTCTGACGAGCGGACGGTGAATAACACGATGCGCCACAAGTACCGCGTCCTCTCGGATGCCGAGAAGGCGCAGATGCAGGCGGTTAAGGACAAGGGGCAGGAGTTCCTTGATCTGATCGAAACGCTGCGGACACCATCCGTCCCGATGGGCACGAACGCGGATGGCATCGAGATGGCCATGGGCACGGTCGATCGGGAGCTCACCATTGCGGTCGAGCGCATCGAGGAAGCCGTGATGTGGGTTGTGAAACACATCACGGCATAGCGCTAGGTCGGCTGAGTTGCCACAAGCAAATGCCATCGGATAGCGCCCTGGGCAGGGCTATGCTGCCGATGGTTTTGAGACGGGAGTTGAACGCCCTTGTTTGAGGCAATCTCATCTCCGCATCCCTTGCAACGGTAGATACCGGCATAGTCAGGGGTCGTGCCTGGCTTCCAATCTTTGGTGAAAGCATCACTGGGATTAGCTTTTTTTACGTTCGTTTCGTCGACATACAGCGCCATCTCATCCTCCTATTGGCGCGATCAGATGATCATCAATTCAACTAAGAGTCGACTCGGGCTCTGGGATGTATCCAATGAAATTCACCGATGCTGTAGCGGTGTCCGGCAAGCGTCGGACCACCGATGGATACCTCGTGGCCGAAGCTCGGTCCGTTCGCACCGGTGTTCAGTTGTACGCCGGCAGCGAGGTCGGCAAACCTGAGATGCCTGTCGTTCGCGTCTACCGTCCGGCCGATCAGGTCTTCGCACAAGACAGCCTGCAGAGCTTCAGTCACGCGCCGGTGACAATGGATCATCCAGAAGAGTCCGTGACCGCCGACAACTGGAAGCAGCTGGCCGTCGGTGAGGTCAGCACGGCAGCCAAAAAGGATGGGGAATGGGTACATCTTCCCCTGATCCTCAAGGATGCTGCAGCTATCCAAGATGTCGAAAGCGGCAAATGCGAGCTTTCCGCCGGATACGACTGCGAACTTGTCTGGGGAGACGGAGTGACAGCCGACGGCCATCCTTACGACGCCCGACAGCAGAACATCAAGATCAACCACTTGGCCATCGTCGATCGCGCCAGAGCTGGTTCACAAGCTCGCATTGGAGACAGTGCGATTACCTGGGGCGCCGCCCCGATTTCAACCAACGACAAGGAGACAGTCCCTATGACTGACGTACTTCGAACTGTGGTCGTGGACGGACTGTCGGTTTCGACAACCGATCAGGGCGCACAGGCCATCGCCAAGCTGATGAAGGATCTCGAGTCCTCTGCAGCAAAGTTTGCTGATGCCGAGAAGACAGGCGCCACCACGCTCGCCGACGCGGAAAAGGCCCATGCCGCCGCCATCGCCGCCAAGGATGCCGCCCTTGCCGAAAAGGACAAGCAGTTGGCTGCCAAGGATGCTGCCCTGGACGCCGAGAAGGCCAAGGTCCTCAGTGATGCCGATCTCGACAAGCGTGTCGCTGCCCGCGCCTCACTCGTCACCATCGCCGGCCTGCTCGCCAAGGACGTCAAGTTCGACGGTCTGAGTGATGCCGCGATCCGCAAGGCCGTTGTCACCACCGTTCTCGGCGATGCTGCGGTCAAGGATAAGGCCGACGCCTACATCGACGCCCGGTTTGAGATCCTGGCCGAAGATGCCGTCAAGAAGGCCGCCGACGGAGACCCGCTGCGCGACGCTCTCGCCGGTGGTCTCGTTCATGTCGGCGATGGTGATAAGGCCGTCACCGACGCCTACACCAAGATGATTGCCGACATGCACGCCGGCAACACCACCGCAACCGCCAAGTAAGGAGGAGACGTTCAAATGTCGACCTATCAGACTTCGTATTCGAGCGCTCCCGCGAAAGGCCTTCCCGGTCAGGTCGCGAACGAGGAGCGCAGCAACCGCATCTCCCGTACCGTTGAAACAGCTGCCGGTATCGCGTTCGGCCAGCCGGCGTTCCGCGGCGCCGGTGACCACGGCGTCATCGCTGGTGCTGCCTTTGCCGCAACCGGCACCGCATCGGCCGCCGCCGGCAATACTGGCACCTCAACGGTCAGCGCGCCTGTCATCACGGCCGGCGCCAAGTCCGGGCGCTACCAAGCCGTACTTCAGGCGACTTCGGCGACCGCCCAGTTCCAGGTCTTCGATCCTGAAGGTCTGATGATCGGCGTCGGCAAGGTCGGCACGGCATTCTCTGCCGGTGGCGTGGCCTTCACGATCACCGCAGGCGGCACCCCGACGGTCGGCGACACCTACTACATCGATGTCGTCTTCACCTCGAACGGCATCTTCGTCGGTCTCGCCATCCTGAGCCCGGCAGTTCCGCCTGTCGCCAACGGCGCCACGTTGGTCGATGGCTACCCGCAGTACTTCACTGGTGCCTTCATGACCGAGGGCCAGATGTACGTCGTCGCGGGGGCTGCCGTGAATGACGGTGACCGGGTGTACTGGAACCCGGCGACCGGCCGCTACACCAACACTTCGACGCATGTGCGCATCCCGAACGCCGTATTCGATACGACGGGCGTGGACGGCGGCATCGTCGAAATCTCCATCCGCAACCGCTAAAGGCTGAGAGGATCACGCCATGAATCAGATAATCCGCCCGCAGCCGTTTAAGGATGCGCAGGCCGCGTTCCCCTTCGTCATCGGACAGGGCCGAAACGTCGAGACAAAGATCTACCAGAAGCGTTACCCGACGTTCAATTACGGGCTTCACGTGCCTGTCGTCACCGAGGGCAACGAATGGGCCATCGGCACCATGTTCTTCACCGTCGACGTCGCCGGCGAGGCCAAGTTCATCTCCGGCGCCGCCAACGACCTTCCGTTCAGCGCGGCCACTCGTGACCAGGCTGCCCAAGACTTCGCCATGATCGGCGCTGGCTGGGAATGGAACATGGAAGAGATCAATCAGGCGGCCCTCTACGGCATCGCCCTGAGCGACGTCAAAGCCATGAGTTCGTCCCAGTCGATCGAGCGGCTGCTGAACTCGGTCGCCATGGTCGGTTCGACCGAGAAGAACTGGAAAGGCTTCTGCAACAGCTCCCAGGTGTCTCGCGTCGACGTCGTCAATGACGGCACCGGCTCGTCCACCTACTGGTCAGCCAAGACCAACGACCAGATCCTGCGGGACATCAACGACCTCCTGTCGAGCGTTCGCAAGAACACGAAGGAAGTCGAATGGGCTGACACCCTTCGTCTGCCCCCGGATGCCTTCCGTCTTGTCAACAGCCGTCGTCTCGGCGCCGGCGATGGCGTGCTAAACCTGCTCGACTATCTGCGGAAGAACAACATCTACACCGCAGAGACCGGCCAGCCGCTCGACATCATGCCGCTGCTCGAACTGGCCAACGCTTCGAACGCCGGCGGTGGTCGCATGGTCGTCTATCGCAAGGACGAGGAAGTCGTTCGCTTCCACCTTCCGATGCCTCGCCGCGTTCTCCCTCCTCGTCAGAAGTCCATCATGGCTTTCGAGCAGGGCGCCATCGCTCGTACCGGTGGCACCGAATGGCGTCTGCCAGGCGCAGCAGCCTATGGCGATGAGATCACCCCACCGGCATCGTGATAGGAGATCCGACATGAAGGTCACCAACAATAGCGAGGCACTGCAGGGCGTTCACACGCTTGGCGGTGTCGCCTACATCCTGCCGGGGGAGACCCGCGAGGTCGATCTCAATGCGGATCAGGCGGATCGGGCGGCAAAGCTCGCCTTCTTGACGCTGGAAGGAAACCCGGTGAAGGGAGAGGTCAAGTCGACCCTGCTCAACACGGTCGACGTCCCTGACAACGAGATCGATCAGCTTCGGCAGCAGCTGGAAAGCTCGACTGCCGATGTTTCCCGGCTGAACTCGTCCCTTGACGACGCGCTCGCAGAAATCACGCGTCACAAGGGCCTTGTTGCCAATCGGGATAAAGAGATCGCCGATCTTAAGGGCACGTCCGGCGAGATCAACGACCTGAAGGTCCTGATTGGCGAGCGTGAGGCTGAAATCAAACAGCTGAAGGATTCGTTGGCTGTCGCCACGCAGCAGCAGGGCACCAGCCAGAGCCAGCAGACAGTGACGCCTGTCGGCCCATTTGAGGTACGGGACACCTCAGCCGGCTGGTTCGGCATCTTCGGCGCCGACGGCAACCAGGTCGGCAAGAGCATCCGCTCCACCGATGCCGATGCTTTCCGCGCCATGGCGCCGGAGGGTCAGCTGGCCTACCTCACCGCGCCGGCTTCGGTGTGACGCTCATCGTCCCGGCGGGAAACCGCCGGGCACTCTTTCATTCCGGAGAAACGACATGGCTGGCTATGGCTCAAATGACGGCTTCAGGGCTTATGCGACCGACGCCGGCTATGTTGTTCCGGATGGCACGAGCGATGCTCAGATTGCCGCTGCCCGTCAGCGTGGTGCTCTGGTGATCGATCGGTACGAGGCGAAGTTCTCTGGCCAGCGCACAGGCGGCTTTGCCCAGGACCGCGCTTGGGGCCGCACCGGAGCCCGGACCTACTACGGGGAGGCAATCCCCGACGGGCTAATACCCGTCGCCATCATCAATGCGAGCTATGAGGCTGCCTTCCTCGAATTGACCAATCCGGGCAGCTTGTCGCCGGTGGTAACTGGATCATCGACGGTCAAGCGGGAGAAGATTGGACAGCTTGAGATAGAGTACGCCGCATCGTCGTCCACCTCGATCGATGATCTCGTCGCCATGGCAACACCGGTGGTCACTATCATCGAGGGGCTGCTCTGGCCGTTTCTCATCCCGATCCTGCCCGCGATACTGTGTGTCTGATGGCTAATCCGCTCTATGCCCGCCTTCAGGCGACGGCCGATCGATTGCTAAAGAAATACGGACAGGTCGGCGCCATCAAGCGCAGCGTGCCGCCAGATCCGGTCCTTGGTGGCGATGCCGAGCCGCAGACGTTCCCGGCCAAGCTCGTGCCGATGACCTACGACCAGCGCTACGTGAACGGGACATCGATCCTGACAACGGACCGCGAGCTCTACATCAGCTCTGTCGGCTTGGGCATAGTGCCCCAGGTCGGCGATATCGCAACTGCCGGCGGCGTGGATTACCTGATCATTGCCGGGGACCCGAACAACTACGACGGCCTGACATCGGTCGTCTTCATCGTCCAAGGGAGAATTATGTGATGGTCCAGGTTGAATTGCTCAAGGGTTATCGTCGCCGCGGTGTCGGGACCACAATGGAAGTCACTGAAGGCCTTGCCGACGGACTGGAAGCAATCGGTCTTGCCAAGCGCATGGATGCCGCACCCGAGCCGGAGCAACAACCAGAGGCCGTCGAAGAGCCAACCCAGGCAGATGCCGCGGAGCAGGCGCGTACCGTTGACCTCGTCGAAGATGAATCAGTCGCCGAGTTTAATCGCCTGCATCCCGAAGCCGAGGCCGTCAAGTAATTGGCCACTCTTCGCCAACAGCTCAACGATCTGATCGACAAGCTCACTCCGGACATGGAGAAAGCCTTTCACGCAGCAGTCGACGACTTGAAGTCCGAAGTCGTGATCAAAGAGGTCGTGGCGAAGCTCGAACAGAACGACGTCGCCGGCGCGCTATCGGCGCTGCACATCGATCCGACAGCATTCCAACCTCTGGCCGACGCGATGCGTGCTGCGTACGGCTCCGGCGGCTCACTGGTTGCTCAGGCGCTACCGCAGCTGTTCACGCCTGACGGCACCCGCGTTGTGTTCCGCTGGGACGTCAGCAACCAAGCGGCTGAAGCGAACATCCGCGACCTGTCATCGAAGCTGATCACCAATATCAGCGGCGGGACCGTCCAGGCTGTCCAGCAGGCGATCGTCAACGGCTATGCACAAGGGCAGGGCCCTGCTGCCATCGCTCTAGACCTCGTCGGACGTCGGAACAACGTAACAGGCAAGCGTGAAGGCGGGATCATCGGGCTCAACGGCCCGCAGTCGGAACTGATTGCTCGGACGCAGATCAATCTGGCATCTGGCGACCCGGTGCTGATGAAAAAGTACCTTGACCTCAATACCCGGGACAAGCGCTTCGACGGCGCCGTGAAGAAGGCAATCGCTGCCGGCAAGCCGCTCGATGCAGCCACGGCGACGAAGGTGCTGGCGCGGCTGCGCGACAAGAACCTCAAGCTTCGGGGCGACACGATCGCCCGAACGGAAACCGTCACTGCCGTCTTGACGGCCAAGCACGATGCCTACCGGCAGGCGCTCGCCAAGGCCAACCGCGACGAGACGCTTGTGAAGCGTAAGTGGCGCAGCTCTGGCAAGATCACGGTGCGGCATACCCACCAGATCCTGAACGGCCAAGAGGTGGTTGGAATGGATCTTCCCTTCGTTTCCGTCTCGGGCGCGATGCTTCGCTATCCCGGAGACGTTGGGTTAGGCGCGCCAGTGTCTGAAATCGTCAATTGCGAATGCGACGTCGACTATGTCTTCGATTTCGCTGAGGCGTTCGCTCGATCCAAGGGGCGGTAATGGCCGAAGCTGTTTCGTTTGCTGCATCGGTATCTGAATGGGCAAAGAACGAGCTTGGTGCTGCGAAAGCCATATTCCAACTGGCTGCCCAGACGGTCGCCAACGAGGTGAAGAAGCCTTTGGCGGATGGGGGTGCCATGCCCATCAAAACGGGCAATTTAAGACGCTCACTGATGGCTTCGACCGCCGAAATGCCCACGGTCAAGACGGATCAGACGACTTTCACAGATGGCGGGATTGAATTGGTCATCGCCGGCGCCGAACTTGGCTCGACGGTATTTCTCGGCTTCCAAGCCGCCTATGCCGCGCGCATGAACTACGGCTTCGTCGGAACGGACAGCCTCGGCCGTGTCTACAATCAGACGGGATTTGCCTTCGTCGACAAGGTCGCCCAGCGATGGCCTCAGATCGTGGCAGAGGCAGAAGTCACGGTTCGGGCTCGCTTTGAGGCCGCCCCTTCTCAAGCATGATCACCATCGCGCGCTGGATCATGTCCGTGTTGCGCAGAAACAGCTCCACAACCGCCTGACCGCCTTCGGTCGCGCCTTTTTGCCCCTTGAATAGGCCGTGAGCCTTATCGAGGAGGGCGTAGATTTCGCGATCGGTAAGTTCGTCGTCGGCCATGGGCCAAGAGGTAGCAGAATGGCCGACACGGTGGAAATGAAAATCTACCAGGCGCTGCTGATCAGAATTCAAGCGCTCACGTTGCCGACCGGGATGACGCAGGCCGCAAATGTCGCTCTCCCGGGCATCACCTTCGTGCCGACGGCGACAACGAAGTTCATCAGCATCGAGGTCCACTTCAATAAGTCGATCGAGACAGACCTGTCGCTGGTGATGGACCCGATCCGCCAAGGCCTGCTGCGCGCGAACGTCATGTGGCCGAAGGGCTCGGCAGTCGTCGACGGAATCAACCTTGCTGGCCAGATCAGAGAGTTCTTCCGGCGCGGCACGAAGCTTCTACGCGCGGACACTCAGGTCCGCATCGACGAGGATCCGGAAGTCGGGACGCTCGATACAGGCGACACCCATACCACCATCCCCGTCACCGTGCGGTGGACATGCCAACCACAAGTTCCGGCCTGATGGCCTGCCATCCCTGCGCCTTTGGCAAGCGCATCAGACCTTGAGAGGAAACTCAAATGCAACTCAATCCAGTGGCCGGCGCAAAATTCTATATCGGCCCCGCCGTCAGCAATGTCCCCGATGATGCCGATCTGACCGCAGCCAACTTCACCGCCGTGACATGGACAGAGCTCAAGGGCTGGCAGACCATGGGCGCCGTCGGCGATGCCGCGACCCTGATCAGCGAGGACATCATCTCGTCCGGCCGCACGCTCAAGGCCAAGGGCACCCGCAACGCCGGCTCGATGCAGAACAACTTCATCATCCTGCCGAACGACGTCGGCCAGATCGCGATGATCGCGGCTGAAAACACCGACTACAACTATCCGTTCCGTATCGTTTTCGACGATGCTCCCCCGGCTGCAGTATCAACCGTCACGGTCACCATTGCCACGCCAGGCGTCTTCACTGCGTCGGCCCCGCTTGCTGCCGGCACTCCGGTGAAGTTCTCCACCACTGGCACGCTGCCGACCGGCATCACGGCTGGCACGACCTACTATGTCGTAGCGCCAAGCGGCAACACCTACAGCGTGGCAGCAACTGTCGGCGGTGCGGCAATTGCCACCACAGGCACACAGACTGGCGTGCACACGGCGACGACTGTGACTGCCGGCACCATCAAATACTTCTACGGCATCGTCATGACTGCCCAGGAGAACGGCGGTGGCGCCAACACCTCGCGCCTGCTGCAAGCGAATGTCGAAATCAACAGTGCCGTCATCACTGTTTCGCCGGTAGGTGGCGCATAATGGTCGTTCAGAAGAACCAGGGCGCTTTGCCAGAATTCATCGACCTGACGCCGTTCGATGACAACCTCCAGATCCAGGAAGAGGGGATGTCGGTCGATATCGTCAACCCCGCTGGCAAGGCGACCGGGCTCAAGATCGTGATCTACGGCCCCGACAGCACGCGCGCCGAACAGGCCGTCAAGGAACTGGCTGCCGAGATCGAGAAGGATTCGGCGGCAGACGGAGACCTCGGCGGAGACACGCCGGAGGCGCAGAAAAAGCGCTCGATCGCGTATCTCGCCAAGATTACCAAGGGCTGGAACGTGCCGATCGGCGCTGACCGTCTGACCTACTCGGAAGAGAACGCCCGGGCGCTGTACGCCAAGTACCCGTTCATCAAGGACCAGGTGCAGTTCAAGGCCGACCGTCGGAGCCTTTTTATCAAAAGCTGATCGGCAAGCTTTGCCGTCTGATCGTCGATCAGCATAACAGGAAGAGGCTGCGGGTACCTGTCGCGGCCTCACACGTCTGGTTCTGGTTCCGGGAACTCGATAGCCAGCGCGGCAGCAATGGCTATGGGCCAAACCCTCTCGGGTTCCAGGAGATCAAAGCCTGGGCCGATCTCCGGGGCCACATGCTGAAGCAATGGCACATCGACGCTCTCGTCGCGATGGATCTCAAGCGCCGGGTCGTTTCCGCCAAGGCCGCAGATGCCAAGGACAAGAAGGAAGAGCAAGCATCGGTCTCTGAGCGCCCGCTGAGCCCGCAACTCTTCGACGCCTTGTTCCCGGCAAAACGAAAATAGGCCAGACTATTGGCACTGATCGGCGGATTGCAGAACAAGGTTGCCACCGTAGATCATGAATGGCTGAAAGCCAGTGTAGCCACCGCTTGCGTTCTTCAGGTTGACGAAGCCGCATAGGTTGGCGGGGTCTGCCGGAGAGTGGTGCAGCTTAATAAGCTGGGCGGCGTATGGATCACCTGTTTGGCTAATCAGCTTATCTAGAAGAACACTGATGTCGCTTGGCGCAACCGCACCATCGGAACCGTCCATCACTTGTTGGGCACCAGCGCCAGACGTCACCGTCACCACCGCAACTACCGCTATCAAGAACCGCATCTTTCTTCTCCGTTTTGTGACGGGAAGATAGCGCTAAGCGCTCGCAAAGGTAAATAGATGTCCGTCAGCCAGCTTGGGTTCCAGATTGATAGTTCGCAGGCAGCTTCGGCCGCCAGTGATCTTGATAAGCTGACGTCCTCTGCTTCGCGTGCCGAGCAGGCTGCCGGTAAGACGGGTGCGGCCGGCACGCGCATGTCGCAGAGCTTCGGCGGGATCAGTGCCGCGCTCGACAAGATCGTCTCTGGCCTCGATCGGCTGGAAAAGTCCAGCATGTCGATTGATAGCCGCCTTGAGGCAATGGCAAAGGGCGCCCTCACTGCGACATCGGCCACGAAGGCTCTCGGAGACGGCGCGAAATCGGCGAGTGACGGCGTTGATCAGCTTTCCACCAAGCTTCGGCAGGCCGCCAACGACAGCAGGACGTTCGGCGATCAGGCTTCGCATGTCACGGCATTCCGGAATGAGATAGATCGCCTGACCGCTAGGTATGCGCCGTTGCAGGTCGCCGCGAAGCAATACCAGTCGACGGTTGCGGATATCCAGCGCGCGAACCGCCTTGGTGTCATCAGTTCTGAGGAAATGACTGCCGCTCTGAACAGGGAAAAAATCGCATACGACAAGGCGCAGAAAGGCAAGTCGAATAATAGTTTCCAGACCGCGAACATCACTTCGCAGTTCCAAGATATCGGCGTCACGGCAGCTATGGGTCAGTCTCCTGCGACCATCGCGTTGCAGCAGGGATCGCAGCTCGCATCTGTGCTCGGCACAACGGGCGGTGGCGTAAAGGGAGTTGCCGGCGCGCTGGCTGCTGGTGTTGGTTCCCTCCTAAGCCCTCTGAGCCTCGCTACTGTCGCATTCACGGGTCTCGCCGCCGCTGGCGTTCAGTACGCCATGAACACCGGCGACAAGGTCAAAGAACTTGACGATGTGCTCGACGACCATGCGAAGTACATCAAGGCAGTCGAGGATCGCTACGGCTCGCTCGCAGAGAAGGCGCGCGGCGCCTCCATGGAAAGCGCCAACGTCCTGAACTTTCAGGGCAGCACCGACAAGCGTGTGGTCAAAAGCGCCACCAACCAGGCACAGTACGCCGCCTTCCAGCAGACTGGTTCGATCCTTGGCCGCGTCAAGGGCGGTACCGAAGGCGGGAATGACCTGTCGGTGGACAGCGCATACAAGCCGATTGAGGATGCGCTGAGGCGTCTCCGTGGCGAAGCAAAAGCTGGCAAGCCTGACTTCGACGCATTCTATGACAGCCTCTACAAAGCCGCTGCCCTTGATCCGAAGTTCGCCAAGAAGGCTGATGAGCTTGCTCCGTTCATCGAGAAGCTTCGCGAAGGCACCAAGGCCCTCGAGGACTTGGCGCGCCTTCAGCGTGCCGTCTTCGATGATCGCGGCCCTACTGGAACGCTTCTGTCGCAGGGGACTACGAACAAAGCCGACATGGGCAACTATGCGGCCTTTCAGGCGCAGCAGGCAGTCGCCGCAAGACGTCAGCAGCAGAGCCAGGATGCGCAAATCGCCAGCATCAACGCTCGTTCGGCCGAAGAGAAGGCTGCAGCGGCTCGCGGGTCGGCTGCGGCTGTCTACAACAACGATGAAAGCCCGACGCAGCGCAGCATGCGTATCGCTTCGGCCGGCGCCTTGTCGCGAGCTCAGTCTGAAAAGGAACTGTCGGACGCGCAGCGTGATCGCTCGCTCAGCCTCGAGAAGCTGCTTGACGACCAGCGCAACGAAACCAGCATGATCGGTGAGACCGCAAATGCCACGGACGATCTGCGTCAGAAGTACACCCTCACTGCAAACCTTCGCGCCGAGGCAGCCCGCAAGGGCATAACCGACGAACAGGAGTTCCAGAAGGTCTACGGCGGCGAGATCGAAGCCATAGACAAGGTCATCGACAAGCAGCGCGAACTGATCACGCAGCGTGACATGATGATGTCTCGCACCAATGCCGCGGTTGCCCAGACAAAGTACGATGCTGGCAACGTCGGCGCCTTGGCGGACCTCAGGCGCACCCAGGGAGCGGCTCTCGGTGCCATAGGGGCGAAGACACCTCAGCAGCTTGCCGACGCAGCCCGCGCCCGCGTGCTGGCCGAGCCTGTCGATCCCGGCAAGGAAAGTCAGGAAGTTCGTCAGTATCGAGCCAGCGCGGCTGCTGCACTCGCGTATGCTCAAGCTGAAGACCAGCTGAAGGAAGCCCAGAAGAACCGATCTCTGAACCTTGAGAAGATGCTGTCCGACCAGCGCAACGAGGCGGACCTGATCGGCAAGACTGGCGGGGCTGCTGCCGCGCTGCGCAAAGAATATGAACTGACCTCAGCGGCAAAGCTTGAGGCTGCCCAGCGCGGCCTTGAGGTTGACAGCGCGGAGCTTGCCAACATCAAGGCCAAGGCCGCCGAACTGGGCAAGCTGACCGATGCCTACAATCAGCAGAAGTTCACCTTCGATCTCAACCAGCAGAACAGCGATGCCCGGCTTAGCCCTCGCGATCAGCAGATCACGACGCAGTTGCGTCAGGCCGGCTTGCCGGAAGACCTCAACGGGGCGAATGCCAAGGCTGCCGGTCAATCCATCGACTGGTCTGCTAACAAGGCGGCTACGAAGAGTTTCCTATCCGACTTCGAGCAAAACCTCGTCAATAATGGCGGGAAGATCGGCAAGAGCTTTGCGGACTCGCTGAAAACAGCGCTCATGGCGGAGACGTCCAAGCTGTGGGACGGCATCTTCGACAAGCTGGGCAATGTCGTCGCGGATTGGCTCACGGGAAAGTCGGGATCCGGCGCTTCCGGTTCAGGGGCGGGCCTCGGCGCCATCGGTGCGATCGGCGGCAAGCTTTTGGGCGGCGCAACAGCTGCAAACGACAACAAGGCGGTTTCTGGCACCGGTGGTGCGCTTGGATTTGTCGGCAACTACAAGAGCGGCGTCGATCCACGTCTGACGGACATCCTCAGCACGGCGGCCACGAAGTTCCCGGGCTTCAAGGTTGACGCGATGTCCGGTCTTCGCGCCGGCGATCCTCGGTTCCACGGCAAAGGCCTTGCGACGGACGTATCGCTGACCGATCTCGCCTCAGGTTCGAAGCTCGCCAACTATCAAGATCCGTCGACCTTCGGCACCTATGAGAAGTTCGCTCAGACCGCTCGATCTGTGCAGATGGACAAATATCCCGAGCTTGCCAGTGATTTCCGTTGGGGTGGCTACTTCGGCGGCGGCAAGGGCAAGTATGGCGCCATGGACCAGATGCATTTCGATCTTGGCGGCAGCAAGGTTGGGATGGGCGGCGGCAGTTGGGACAAGGGGCTGAATTCCGGCCAGTCTGCACTCTGGGGTGGCGTCCAGAGCAAAGGCATGACGGATGCCGCCAAGGCCATCGACAAGCTTACAGCGTCATCTACCGACGCGAGCAAGGGCCTTGGCCAGTTGGGGCAGTTGTCGACGAGCTTCTTTCCGTCCGCACCTTCCGCTGGCGGGGCTTCCGGCGGCGGGATCGGTGGGTGGTTCTCGTCTCTCTTCGGCGGCGCGTTCAAACCCATCGGAGGCCAGGCCGCAAAGGCTGCATCGGGCAGCATTACAGGGCTCTTTGCCGGCGGCACGAACTACGCGCCGGGTGGTATGGCCATCGTTGGCGAGCAAGGACCTGAGTTGGTCGATCTCAATGCCGGTGACCGCGTGATCAACAACAACAGCATGCGCAACATGATGGGCAGCGGTGGCGGGAATAGCCACGTCACGGTCGGCGTAGCCGTCGATAACAACGGCAACCTGTCCGCTCACGTCAAGAGCATCGTTCATGCCGAAGCGCCAGGCATCGCTCAAAACGCGGCTCGTCAGACGGTAGGAGACTACGACAAGCACCAGGTGCGCGGCGGCTTCGGCGACAACAACAGACAGTATGCGAGCCGGAAGGGATAGCGGATGGCGGTCTACATCAACCAGCCGACAGTGCCGATCTTGGCGCTTCGGCCGAAGCGGGCCAGCTTCGATAATCCCGGCTCGTCTATCGACGGTGGTGTCGACGGTAATGGCATATCGATCGGCATTGAAAACTCAGGTGGCGGATATGTCTCCGCCACCTATGAGGAATGCGTGCTGCAAGGGAGCGATCCGGAACTGCATGAGATCGTCAACTGGCTCGGCGCGCGCGGGAATGGCGGGTATCGTTATTTCAACGTGCCGATCATCAACGATGGCATCGGGCCGTTCCCATTCATTCGTGGCAAACGTCGACCGATCATTGATCATATCCCGCATTCGGACGGTGCATTGTTCTCAGACGATTCTGGATATTCACAGGCCACCGTCTACGGCGCGATGTCTGGCGCGGCTGGCCTCAACGCCGGCATCATCAGTATGCGCGTCTACGGTGCGGCGCGGCCACTCCGTTGGTCGGATTGGTTCTCGATATACCATCCCACGAAAGGATGGCGAGCCTACCGCTATTGGGAGGTCATCAGTAAGACGGACGAGGATAACCCGGTCTATCAGCTGGCCATTTCTCCCCCGCTGCGGGAAGCGGTCGACGATGCGACCCGGGTCGAGCTCGCGCGCCCGATGTGCGTCATGAAGTTCCCCAAGGGATTTACGCTGCCGTGGTCATATGAGGCTTGGTATCAGTCCCGCCCAACACTTCAGTTCGTCGAGGCTTTTTGATGGGATGGGTGCCAGACAATGTCATCGAAGAGATGCGAGGCAGCCATCAGCTTGGGATTTTCCTGCGCATCGATACCGCGCCGGCGCTTCATCTCTATTTCGGTGTCAACGACGTGCCAATCGGGTTTTCCAGCGTCGATCCTTCTGGAACGGTCTATCTCGGCGGCGGCCGGCTCGAAAGCATCCCGAGCCTTGAGATCCTGGTGAATGGGACATCGGACGCCGTAGACTTCACGCTATCCGGTATCGACCCGGTGACAGGCTCCAATACGCTCGACGCCATCCCAGACGTTCGCGGCAAAGCCGTCCAGATCGGGCTGACCACGCTCGATCGGTACTTCCAGCCGATGAGCAGCATCATTCCGATATGGACCGGGACGGCATCCCATCCGACTGAAGCCAGCCCTGCCATCAAGCAGGGTGACACGCCATCACTGACGCTTGGGCTGACCGTCGCAGCGGGCGAAAACACCCGGTCGCGTCCGTCCCGTTCTCTCTGGTCAGACGCGATGCAAAAGTCGGTCTCTCCAACCGACGACTTCTGCAAGCAGACGGCGCGCATCGCACGCGGCGTCCAGCCCACCTGGCCGAATTACTGAGGCATTCATGAACCTTCTGGACTTCTTGCAGCTTCCGCGCTCATTCGAGTGGGGCGGCCTGAACGGCGACGACTGCACGACGTTCTGTGCATCGTGGGTTCTCGACCAGATGGGAGTTGATCCGGCTGCTGAGTTTCGCGGCACATACTGTTCTCCGGTCGAAGCATACCGGATCATCAGGGCTTATGGCGGGATTGCCTCGCTGTTCGACCATCAGGTTGCGCCGTATGGCATCAAGCGCGTCCAGGATCCCGCCGACGGCGATATCGGCATCATTCAGTCTCCATGGCCTGTTGATGGCAAGGCAGCTTTGATCGGGGCCATACGCTTCGGTCCATTGTGGGCATCTCTCAGCCCTGGTCGCGTTGTCACTACGCCGGCCGACTTCACCGTCGCTTGGAGACTGCCATGCTGAGAGACGAACGGTTCTACCTTGTCGGGAACAGTGAGTTCGAGCAGCTGAACGCCATGACGATGCGGATGGCGCGGAACGGGACAGCTTTGTCGCCTATGCCGCGCCGCGATCCGATCTTCACGCCGCTTTTCACCAGCTTTTTCGTCAACACCCTTGGCTTCAGTGCTGCGGCCGGTGCCATCGCCGGCAGCGTGGCGACAGCCATTGTCACGACCGCCGTCACTATCGGCATCCAGGCTCTGACAGCGCAGAAGCCGCCAAAGCCAGAGGATGGCAAGGTTCCTGTAACTCAGGCCATCCCTTATCGGCAGTGGATCGTCGGTCGCGTTCGGACGGCCGGCGCCTATATGCTTTGGGAAGCTCGAGGCAAGAACCTCTATGCCGTGCAAGCCCTTGCCGGGCATCGGATCAAATCGGTGAACCGCTATTGGCTCCATGACGACGAGGTCATGATCGACGGGTCGGGGAAAACGACAAACGATGATGGCGGTCGGTACGGCAACAATGTCACGATCCTGTCACGCATTGGGCTTCCGACTGAAACCGCGTATGCGCCTATCGTGGCGGACCTTGCTTCGGCTGGCGTATGGACGAACAACCATCGTGGCGACGGTCAAGCTTCGCTCGGCATGATCGCCCAATCGGTGGCTGCCAAAAACCAGGCGACCCGCTTTCCATATGGCGTCCCGCGCCTGTCGGTCGAGGCCGATGGCGCCTATGTGTTCGACTATCGAATATCGTCGGATCCGGGCAATCCGGCGGCATGGGTCTGGTCGAGGAATGCAGCGCTTATTCTGTGCTGGCATCAGTGCTTCAATGAATTCGGTCATCATCGCAGCTTTGCCAAGGCTATCCTGCCTGTCCTGAGCATGTGGATCGAGGAGGCCAACATCTGCGACGAGGATGTTCCTCTCGCCGGTGGCGGAACAGAGAAGCGCTACGAGTGCAACGGGTTCGACACAACGGAGAATGCACCAAAGGTCGGGACGAACGCGATCCTTGGCGCCTGTGACGGCTGGCTGTGCGAGCGCGGCGACGGTGCCTTGCTGTTGACGGTCGGCAAGTTCCGCGAAGACCGTGTCGGCGTTCTCTCGGATGGCGATATCGTCGGTCATCAGATCCAGTACAATCAACTGTTCGAGGATGAGATAAACCGGCTTGTCCCGAAATTCACGTACCCGGCAACCGACTACACAACGAGCGATACCGACTTTTTCGAGGATACCGCTGCCCAGCTTGAGGCGGGCAGGGTGCTTGCCGAAGATGCTGACTATCAGTGGGTTCACCAGTGGCGCCAGGCTCGCCGTCTCGGCAGCCGGGAGTGGAAGAGGATCCAGCAGAAGATCAGGGGGTCGATCGATGTTCGACTGTCCGGCATCAACGCGGTCTATAGCCGATGGATTCGGATGAACACACCGAACCGGATGCCGCGGCTTAACGGCAAGCTGATCGAGAACCGTAAATCGACTCTATCTTTGCTTCAGGGTGGGTTTTCCATGGATATCGTCCAGCACCCGGAGAACATCGATGATTGGACGCCGGCAACTGACGAAGGGATGCAGCCGCCCGTGCCGTCAAAGCCGGGGAATGCAAACCTCGATACACCGGTCATCAACTCCGTTATTGCCTCGGCACTCAACGGATCGGTCTACCTGCAAGTCAAGATCGTTGTGTCCACTGATAACAGCCTTACCCCATCGGTTCGTTATCGGATCGCTGATACGGGCGGCGGAACACCCGGTGGCTGGGTGGAGAAGGTCAATACCGATGCATCGACATCTGGCGGCTATACAACCTTGGTCACTGACGTGGTCCCGTCTGATCAGAACTTGGAAGTTGAGGTCGCCTTTATCAGCTCGAGCGGCAAATACTCTGACTGGTCAGTCGCAACACTGATCAAGTCCACCTCGGACCCAACACCTCCTGGGACACCGGTAAACCTCGTAGCCCCGAACTCGACTACTACAGTGCCAGTCAGCGCGCGCGCCGCCAACGACAACACCCGCTATCTGGTCTTCAAGCGCGGGACGACGGCTCAATCATTCGCCTCCGCAACGTTGCTGGGGCGATTTGTGGCCTCAGGCGGCCAAGTCATATCGCTCAACGATACGCCAGGTGCTGGTACCTTCAAATACTGGTGCGGGGCTGAAAACGGGTCCGGTATCGCTTCCACAGCACAAGCCTCAGTGACAACGGTGGTGACCTGATGCCAGTAGACCAGACCGACTATCGGGTGATGACCGTAGATACGGCTGCGGCAACGGCTGTTGCGGCGGCTGCCGCTGCTGCGGCGGTGGGAGCCGCAAAAATAGCTTGGATCGCAGACGTTACGATCACTTACAGCGGGCTTCTCGCACTAAATCTTGCCCCTAGAACAAAGAGCTTCGATATCAAAGCCGCTCAACTCGGCGATCGTGTCTACGTCCACCGCGCCGCTGCACCAACTCTTGCCGGGGCAACCGTAGGCGGTGTCATGCTTGAGGGGACGGGGTTCGTTACCTCCGACGGCAAGGTCGACGTCTATCATACCATTCCCGCCGTCGGCGCTCTCCAGACCCTGACTATTCCGCTTCGTCTCATCGGCTACCGCGCGGCCTCGTAGTGCCTCACACATTATTTCATTTTGCCAGGCTCTATCGGGCCGCTTGCGCATGGAGAACTCATGGTTCAGCTTGCTGCTAATATCTGGGCCGACGGTCCAGCATCTGCGCCATATCAGCCACCCAAAAACGATATCCGGGACTGGGCCACCTGGGTTGAGGCATTTATTAATGCCATCGCGTCAAACGGAGGGCTTGTTTACACCTCTCTGACTTTGCTGAGCGCTGATCTGGCCCATGGCGCCAATTCAATGGCATGGGTCGTGGGCGACATCACGGTTGGCAACAATGGCGTCTACCAAAAGGTTGGAGCTTCCGGATCCGGTTCATGGGTCAGGGTTGCGAACCTACCTTACAGCTTCGTTGTCGCCACCGATGCCGGAGCGGGTACCGCCAATGCAATTTTGGCAAAATCCAGCCTGCCGGTATCGGGCTCGGTCCTTGTCTGGTTCACGCTTTTTGAAACGAATACGGCGACACCCGTCACGATCTCGTTCAATGGTGGTCCTTCGCTGACGGTCAAGACTAACAGCGGAAATAATCCCATCGTCGGCGGCCTCGTGGGCGGCATGACCGTTATGGGCATCGTTGTCGGAACCACCTTCCGGTTGGTTAGCGATCAATCAAGCGAAGCGATCCTTGCGGGGGCGGAAGCGGCGGCTATTGCGGCATCTGACTATGCCGACTTTGCACGCAACAACTGGGTTGTGAATGGTCCATTCGTAGGTACCGGGGTCGCCGACGATCTATACCCGCTGACTATCGACCCCGGCTCTGCCAACAATATGTTCCCGGTCGTCAGCGGTTTTACGCAAATGCTGACGATGCCATCGTATGGCCTCGCCTACGTTTCCGGGTCTCCTAAGATCCAGATAACAGTGCCGTTAGGCGTCGTCTTTGAAGTCCGCATGTCGAACGCTGTGACGATCGGTACACCATCTGACGGCACGGTGACCACTCCTAAGGTCGCAGATAAAAACATAACCTATGCCAAGGTTCAGGATATTTCGGCTTCGTCTCGGCTGCTTGGTCGAAAGTCTACAGGTTCAGGTAGTGTCGAAGAAATATCGCCGACTGAATTGCGTAAGCTCATGCCGCCCGGTTCGATCATCCAAACGGTCGTTGGTAAGAACACGAGCTATCTCACCGCTTCAACGATCATTCCTCTCGATGATACCAAGCCGCAGATCTCGGAAGGGACGCTTGGCGTGTCTGTAACGATCACGCCAACATCTGCGACAACCAAGCTCCGGTTTCGAGTTTCGGGATTTGGCGCGACGACTGGCGCAAATGCTATTAGCTGGGCCATTTTTGCCAATCCTACAGCCACACCAACAGCAAATCCTGACGCGATTGGTGCGGCAACATCTTACACCTCGGCTGGCGGCGTTGTCGTGCCGTTTAGTGGAGAAGTCCTTGATTTTGTCCCAGGCACAACTGCCTCTTGGACCATTGATCTAAGGGTGGCAGCTCAAAACGGAAGTCCTTGGTGGGTGAATGGTCAAAATGCCAACCGACTTTTTGGCGGGGCGGCAGCCCTGACTTTGGCCATCGAAGAAATACAGGTGTGACCATGGCATATTCTCCGACAATCGGCTCGCGTTTCATGTACGAGCCGTCCAGCGCATTTGTAAATGTCACTGATCTCCCGTTCAGGGTGTCTGGCGACGGGATCACTGACGATACCGCAGCGCTGCAGTCTGCATTGGACTTTGCGGGTTTGAACAAGCTAGGTCCTGTGCACCTTCCTTCGCGGCGCTACAAAATCACAAGTACCCTGCAGTACAACTATTTTGGCGTTGGGCTGATCGGAAACGGCTTTCTAAATACAGAAATCATCCAGTATAATCCTGCAGTTAGCGGCATCAACATGTGGGCGCCGCAAGGCGAGCTTGCTGGTCTTAGCCTTGAGTATGCAACGCAGGCGACAGCAGCGGAGGCCATCGGCATCAGAACAGCCGGTGGCGAAAACCGGCTAGACAATTTCCGGGTTGACAAGGCTGCAAACGCACTTCTCGCTACCGCAGGCGGTGGGCAGCGTATCTCAAATTTTACCCTGACAAACTACCAGACATCTGGTTTTTGGTGCACTGGCGTTAATGACGTGTTCGCTGATAAGTACATCATTTCTACGGGAGATGCCCAAGGATCCCTTGGCGGCGTACGCCTGACTGAATTTTGCGAAGCCATCATGATGAAAACCGGCGATGTCCTCGGCGGTCAAGTATCTCTGGCTATTGATGCCGCATCCACGGCGAACAAGCAAAAACCTCAATACAATAATTTCACTGATGTATTCTTCGACAGCTCCATACTGGGGTCGCTCATAAACAATGGCGGCGCCAACGACTTCAATGGCTGCTGGTTTAGTGGGGGGCGCTCCGGCGGCGGCGCTGATGGGCTGACAATTTCCAACAGCATCGCCACCACTTTCCGAGGAACTCGGTTCTTCAATAACGGTCGCAATGGATGTTCTTTGTTGACAGGCAGTAAACGAACGACGTTCGAAGCTTGTTTGTTTGACAGCAATTCCCAAACTGCAGCAGCAAATGTCGGCTCTGGTCTGGTCGTCTCAGCCGGCGTCAGCGACTTCAAGGTTCTTGGATGCGACTTTGGTAATGAAATGTACTCAGGTCGACAGGGCCGCGGCATCTTGATCAATAACGGCAGCTCCGACCGCTACATCATCAAGCATAATACGTTCCAGGGCCATGCCGTTGCCAACATCACAGATGGCGGCACGGGCACAAACAAGTTCGTCAGCGAGAATATCTGACGAACCTTATGCGCATCTTTGAATAACAATCCCGATTGATGTCGTTGTGTAGCCTTCAAGTTGAAGGCGCAAATGGGGATCGTGACGAAAGGGCGCGATGTCGACGTATTGGTCGACTTCTGAATCGCCTTCGACGATGGGGAAGTCGTAAACGATGTGACCAAGCGTGCGGGCCCTATCTTTGATGGCCTCGATATCGGCGCGCCGATAGAGAACTGTGTGCCCAGTCGAGATCGTTTCGACATCTGAGGAAAGGTTCAACTCAGTGGTATGGACCGCAATGCCTCCTGGCCTCAGCGTCTCAACGCTGTTGAGGATGAAATCCTCGCCTGCCTGCAAGGAGCCCAGGTGCTCAAGGCAGCATGCAGACCAGCAGAAATCGAAATCGCGCAAATCGGGGTCAATATTGTTCATGTCGCAGACTGCGAAAGAAATGCGCCTTTCGAATTCATCACGACCGATGATGCTCGGATAGTGGAGGACCTCCCGGTTCGCCGCATATTGGCCAGTCTGGTTCCAGTCTGGTGTGACGACATCTTCAGGACCGTCAGTCGCAAGTATGGTGCAGCCTTTCGAGGCAAAAAGAGCTGGAAGACGCTCGTTTCCAACACCGAAGCAAAGGCCTCGCTTGCCTTCCCTGAGAAGGCGCCTGGACTTCAGGGCGTACTCAATAAACGCCCATTCCCAAATCTTGCGGTGATACCACAAGGCGTGGTCGATCGATGCGCAAAACGCGGCGAATTCGGGCATGTCGAAATCAGATGCGTTGGGGATAGCGCTCCGCATGTAAGGGGATTGTTTGAACAGCGCTTGCTTGATGAAGTGCCTGACGGGCAGCGGCACTAGTTCGCTAACTGCGCGAATTTGATCTTTCAAGACAATACCCCCCCCACATGAAATTGGGACGGTAGTAACACGATACAATCGCGCGCGGAAGTGGCGCAAAATCTGCATCCCCAATCCAAAGGACATCCCATGCCTCCCGAGCCACAGCCCATCAAAGGGGCGGTGAAGCGCAGCTTTGCCGCGTCCCTACGCGCGTTCGGCCTGGAGCCGATCGACCATTTTGCCCACGTCTTCAAGCGGGCGATGAGCGTCAAGCTCATCCTCATCGCGGCAGCTTTCTCCGGCCTCGAGGTGGCGCTGCCATACATCGACGAGTGGATCGTCATTCCGCGCGGCCTGTTCGCGGCCGTGTCCGGCTTCACCACGATGGCGGCATGTATCGCCCGCCTGACCGTTCAATCGAAAATGACCATGCCGAAAGGGCCGGATGATGCCGATCAACAGACCAACGCCTAGAGGCAAGGCCGCCGTTGCTGCGGCCATCGTAGCTGCCGGCATCACAGGGTGGGCGGCGTTCACTGGCAGCCATCTGACGCCGGCCAAGCCGACTATGACGCCAGCGCTCATTCATCAGGCTCTCGACCAGGGTGTGACGCCTCCGGCCGTGTTCGCTGCGATCGGCGTCATCAAGAAGTGGGAAGGGCTGCGCACGGCAGCCTATCTCGACATGGTCGGTGTCCCAACGATTTGCTACGGCGAGACGCTGATCGACGGTAAGCCCGTCAAGCTCGGCATGACCAGGACCGTCGCTGCTTGTGAGACCATGCTCATCGACCGGGTCAAGCGCGACTACTACCTGCCGCTCGTCGATGGCGTGAAGGACTTCGTCAAGGCACCTGACAGCGTCCAGGGCGCGATGATCTCCCTCGGCTACAATATTGGAGCTGCCGGCGCTCGAACCTCGTCGTCGGCCAAGGATATCAGCCGCTATGACTACAAGGCGGCTTGCGAGGACCTGTCGAAGTGGAACAGGGCAGGCGGGCGCGCCGTCCAAGGGCTGACTAATCGCCGGGGCATGGGCGATCCCGGCCGGGTAGGCGAGGGCGAGTTGTGCGTGTCTGGCCTGGCCGGGGTGCAGTGATGTTCGCAAATCTCTCCGACATCATCAAAATCCCTGCCGCGATCCTTGCCGGCATGATCATCGCCGCCGTCTTACTGATCTTCTTCTACGAGGGGCTCAGTCTCCCGCTGGTCGGCCAAGTCATTGACGGCCGGGTTGCCAGCGAGGTCAAGACAGCCACCGGCACCATGGTAACCAAGTTCGAGCGGGATGCACTCCAAGCCCAGGTCGACAAGGAGAAGGCCGACCGCCTGGCTGCCGAACAAGCGGCGACCGAAGCGAAGAAGCGGGCGGAAGCGACAGAGGCAGCCAGGCTGCAAGCCGACGCCCGGATCAAGCAGCTGCAGGCGGCGGCCAAAGCCGACAACATGCAGGGCTGGAGCCCAGAGGAGCTACAATGGTTAGAAAAGCACTGATCCTTTTGCCTGTGGTTCTGCTGCTGACCAGCGCCAAGGGCTGCCAGACACTGGAGCAGCGTGCCTCAGCCGCTGCTGTGGTCCAAGGACAGGCGAACGCCGCCTCTCCGTTGCCTGAGAAGCTTGACGGCTCATGCACGGTACACATGGACCGGGTGAAGCCGTCAGCAGACGAACCGCGTGTCGTGACGCTCAAGCGATGGGACGTCGTCGCCGACAATCGCGACCGGCAGTCAGACGACTGCTCTGCATGGTGGGCCGATTACTATGCTCGGCAGACCAATTCCACCAACACTTTGAAATGATCTGCCTCCTCGGCTTCGCGGTCACCACGACTGCTTTCATCTGCCTGCTCGCCGCCGAGTGGGTCTCGATCCTGACACCTTAAATCTGGAGACCATCATGTCCCTTACCGGAATGCACATCGTATGCGCGCCTACAGCTTCGACCGACAGTGGTGGCGTATTGCCGTTGATCACCGGCTTCTTCGGGAAGACGATGACGGCCGCAGCCATCGTCGGCCAGGTTCCCGGCGCCGCCAAGGCTCTGCTTCGGGCTCACAGCAGCGTCCAGGGCTTCATTGCCGTCTCAAAGGTGTCCGGCGCCGACGCGCTCGCGAAGGCCCAGGACGCGAATGCTGTCCGATGGATCGTGGAAGCAGATAGCCAAGACCATGACTACTACGTCGAGGCGGGCAACTACGTTGCATGGGCGCCGGCATGAGCGCGCTTTCTGCTCTGCGGCTTCGTCCGTCTCTGGGGGCGTTGACGCTACCCCGTCCGTCTCAGGGTGGGGGGGTGCCTCAACCCGACCCCGGCTTCGTTCTGCTCGTCGATGACGACGGAGCATACCTCGTAGACAGCGACGGTGCATACCTTCAGGAGGCCGCATAATGGCAAACCGCAATATCAAGCAGAGCAACTTCGCCCGTGGTGCCCTGCGAGGCCTTCCGGGTCCGTACTACAATCTGAAGCCATCAAACCCGCTGGTTTTCAAACTGAAGTCGTCCATGCATCGCACGGACCAAAACATCAACCTTCCGTGCTGGGGGCCTAGCACCACGCGTGGCCAGCAGACAGGCGGCGGGACCGCTCAAGCCGTGACAGCATGGCCGATGCAACTGGCTCGCATTCTTCGCAGCATGGGCATCCAGGCGGGCGCAAACAACATTTTTGCGGATGGCGGATCATGGGGGCTGTCGAACGCGGCAATCGCCAATTTCCTTTCTGGCGATGCTCGAGTGACAGTGAGTGGTGGTACGAATTTCGGCGCCCTGAAAACCATCGGCGGGAATGCCTTTCAATTTCCAACCGTTGCCAGCGCCCTGAATTTTACTCCGCAGGACAGTGTCACACGCTTTGACATCTTCTCCTTGGACGGCACGGTTGGACGCAATTACAGCTGGGCAATCGACGGTGGCTCTGCGACAACAATCAATTCGTCCACCACGTCTCAGGTGCTCAAGACCACGACAAGCGCTGTTGCGCTGGGCGCTCATACCCTCAATACCGCATGGGTCGCTGGTGGCGTGACGATGATTGGCTTCAATGCCTATGACGACACGGCGGGCAGGCGAGAAATCAGCCTTTTGAACTGGGGTATCTCCGGCGCTGTTTCCTCGCAGTTGATCGACGATACCGGCGGCGTAGCGGGGCGGCTGGCGATGCTATCAACCATCGGCGCTCCTGCAGCATTCATGGACGACTGGCAAATCAATGATTGGCGCTCGACGGGACCGATTACAGTGGCGCAGTCGCAGGCCAACATGACGACAGGTGCACAGGCCTGCATCTCCCGTGGCGTGCTGCCTATCCTGATCGTGCCGCCCTATGACGGAAGCGTTGCGGGAAGTTCTGCCGCTCAAGAGGCTTATGCTGCCATGACATACGATGTGGCAGATTTCGTGGATTGCCCGGTGATCGACTGTCGTGTCAGTGAGGTTTCTTACGCTGCTGCCCTTGCTGCCGGTGTTCTGAGCGATAGCGTCCATAAGACCACGCTCGGCTATTCCATGAAGGCAGCAACCATCGCTGAATTCATCCGGGCGGTACGGGCGCTCTAACCCATCAACGCGCTTTTTGTTTGAGTGCGGGCGTGGTAGGAAATACGTGTTGACCGGTTCAATTCCGGGTCGCTGACCGAGGCATGGTTGATCGAAAAACTGGGTTCAAGTCCCGGCCTATTTATCTAGGTGCAATATCCCTAATGGTAGGGGGATGGTCTGACAGCCGGGAAAGACCGGCACCCATCACCCTAAACACTTCAGTGGGCCGTTTATGCCTTCGGCAGGATCTGAGCGACAAGGGCGGACACGGCCCTGTTGGGCAACGTGCTGAAGCCGAGCAGGGCGTGCAGGAACTCAATCGGGTCATCGTAGCCCAGGCCAGTCATCAACTTGTCGAGGCTTCCATCTTTCTGGATCCTGTCCAAAAGCAGGGATCGGCCTGATGGCGTCAGCCTCGGCTCGTGACGGCCGGCATACTCGAGGAAGGGCGGGCTAGGCTTATCGTCGCCAGGCGCGATCTGGTCGAGCTGCTGCCTTATGGCCTCGCGAATGAACTTCGATCGACCCTTCTCTCCGACAAGCGCGTCAATGCGCTCCACGTCGGCGGGGAGTAATTTCAAATGCGTTCGAACCATATTCAGCGAAGGTCTACCCATTCCGTCATGATGGGGCATGGATGATTAATAACTATCCCACCGGTCCCATGCCTCGTCACATTTGGCTCTGGTAGACCAAATAGAAAGTCAAAAACCACGCCAACGCTGTCGCAATTCCCAGCAGGACTAGCCACGATCTCAAATTGTCACTCCGCACCTTTTGACTTTGAGGATGCGGATACGATCCCGATCGGAAAATAGTTTCAGTACACAGGGGAAATTGCCCAGGTGAACTCATCCTAACCACCTCCGGAAGGGAAATGCCCGAACTCGGATCAGTATCGTGTAGTGATCTCATCGAGTTCGTGCCGAAGCTGCTGCAGCTCCATACGTGTGGGGTATAGCAGGTAGGCAATCTGGAGAACGCAGATCGCCACCTGCGCCGTCGTCTTCAAAGCGAAGTCGAGGGGCACGCCATCGTCGTGCAGGTAAATCGACAGAATATGGGTCTCACCAGGCTCCTTCCGGAGCTTGGTGCTCATCGAAAAGCCTTGCTTATTCGGATGGGCTCCAAAGTCGATCAGGCGCTCATACAAGGTCTCGAAGTGACCGCCGATCTTGGCGTCGGCCTTCTTGATGGAGCGGCGGATAGCGCCCGAGGTGAATTCTTCACGGACCGCCTTTTTGGATTTCTCATCGTCGTTGCGTTTCATCCATCGTGTCCAGCGCAGTTGGTCGCCACCGATGAAAAAGCCATACGACGCATGCTCAAGGCTCAATCGTAATAGTACTTGAGCTTCGTAAAGCTGACCACCCATCACCAAACTCACTGCGGCCCTGAAGGCCGCGTGGGCGCGCAGCAAGAATGTCATCGGCATCTGCGGATCGGGGTCGCGGGCACCGTTCAGCAACTTCTCAAAGAGATTGTCGAGCGCGATGAGGTCAGCGACCTCCTTCCGCTTGTTATGAAACGTCGCGAACTGGTTGCCGCGGAACTCTTCGAGATACGCGGACAGTCGGTCCTTGCCCCATCCAGGTGGCGCGGGGTTTGTCGTCATGGGAGCCTCCGTAATGCTGTCCATCGCCCGAGTCACGTCTGGGGAGGATTAAAAGGCCAGCTTCGAGATGATTTTCAGCGGTGTCTCGGCTAAAATCTCTCGGCAAACATGTCCACTCCCATCTGGAGGCAAATGCTCGCCGCGCCAGTATCGGCGGGCCCAGTCAAGCGTCAGACTGCCGTCGTGAACGTTGTTTCGCCAATCGGTTGAATGCTGGACGGACTGGGGCTTGATCAGTTCTACCTCATACAAAAGCATTGCTGAACGCATAAGGTCGGTACCGCGGTAAAAGCGGGCTTCGCCAATGGCGTCAAAGAAATAGCTCGAGGTCAGTCTTGATGGCCGATCGGGAAATTCGTTTGCACGAACATCCTCCATGATCGCCTCGATCGAGGATCTAGCATGATTGGCTCCTAAATGCCGGACGATGCGGCCCCAATTCCCGGGTTCAATGATGGACCCAGGGGCTAGTCCGGTGCTGCTCAGGTGAAAATATCGCAACGCGAGCCTCGTTCGTATGGATCCAAGATATCCTGATGCAGTCCAAGTAGTGCCGCCTGCCAAACGATGCAATCTTGCATGCCACTGTTTCTATCCCTGCCGAGCAAAGTCTTCCGGCCGGCGTTATATCCATGTTCCGCCGGCCGAGGCCGTAGCCTGCGCCGCGACCCCGAAGCCGTGATCGGCGCACCCGACAGAATGCCCTGTGGATCGGTGCCGCGCTATCCGTACATTGTCGTAGATTTTGCCTCGTCACCCACCCGGTGGCGGGGTTTTTCGTATCGGAAACAAAGGAACCCAGATGAAATGAGCAACCCTCCCTCTTACACAGGACCAGCGATGTGGATCTCGATCCAACACCGGTTTGGGCCTCGCATGATGGAATGGTTCATGGCAGGGCATATGATCCTGTTCGGCTACGTCATCCTTCTCCCGTCGGAGACGTTCAATCAGCCGGCCTTCCACTCGTTCCGTGACCTTGTGCCCTCCGAAAACTTCATGGGATGGGGCATGCTGTTGGTGGGATGCCTGCGCATCGTAGGCCTCGTCATCAACGGCGCTAGAAAAACTGTTACTCCACAGATCAGGCAGGTCTCTGCGGCTATCGGCTGCATCATCTGGTCTGGAATTTCATATGGCTTCGCATCCTCTGACGTCGTCAGCACGTGGATCGCCATTTACCCGCTCTTCGCGATTGGCGAGCTGGTGAACATCAACCGCGCTGCTCGAGATCAAGGGGAAGCTCGCAATGGACCAACTGGCTAACCTGCCTCCGCTTGCAATCGTCGTCTTCGGCGCGACATTGGCATTGATCTTTGGCGTCCGCTACATGGGCCTTCTATCAGGTGCCGGCGCGCCATCCGAGAAGAGCCAGTCAACGGCTCAGGTTGCAGCTGTTATCGTCGACCCGAGCGCGCTCAATAAGCTCTCGGCGGCCGGCGAAGCGCTCAACATGACGATAATGGAGAGCAACCAGATCGCGAAAGAAAAAACCCGGGTTGAGAAGCAGCTTGCGGAAGAGTTGGACAATATCCGCGAGGAGCTCAGGATCCAGCGCGAGATCAGCCGTCGAGAAAGAGATCGCGACCGCTGATCGCTTCCAATCAATCGGTCGCCCGGCCGTCGCCTAGTGGGCCGGCCCGGGTAGGTGATCACTTCCAGGTCGGCTTTTTGGGATAGAACCTCATACCAATCTTCTTGGCGCCCGGGGCGGGAAGAACAAGCAACATCTGCTTTGGTACGGGGCCGGAGTAGACTTCGGCCTCAGCTGCGGCCTCGACAAACATCTCCCGCGCTCTGTCGGGCGGTGCCTTACCCTTCAATACAGTACCGCAAAGCTTGACTGCGGACTTGTAGCGCTGCCCGTCACGGCCGGGCCATCGGTCCTCAAGGAGGTTCAGCGCCTGTCGTGTCGATGTCACGACCATATAATTGCCAAGCTCCCCCAACTCCACATAGACGCCTTCTGACCAGATCTTGTCTTCTCTCAAAGCCATTACGCCGCCCTCACACTCGATACGAATGCGACTCAATTGTCGGCAGACTGATTCGTTCCAGCCTCAGAAGGGATTCACTTTGTGCCCCGGAGGCGCTAAACCCGTTCATCTCAAATTTCCTATCGAGACCGGGCCATGCAGCGAACAATCATGCGGATCAAATTCGGGTCGCACCTCTACGGCACTTCGACGCCAGAATCCGACCTGGATTTCAAAAGCGTCTTCGTTCCAGCCGCAGACACGATCCTACTTCAAAAGGCGCCGAAAACGCTGAATAACCACCGGCCCAAGGGCATCGGTGAGAAGAACAGTGCCGGCGAGATCGATGAAGAGCAGTTCAGCGTGCAGCGGTTCCTTGGACTGGCCGCAGAAGGTCAAACCGTTGCCCTAGACGTCCTGTTCGCCCCGGAAACCGCCATGGTCGAAGAGCCGGCATGGGAATGGCGTGAGATCGCGGCGAACCGTCAGAAGCTACTGACGCGCAAGTCGGCGGCATTTATCGGTTACGCCCGTTTCCAGGCGAACAAGTATGGCATCAAGGGTTCCCGCGTCGCTGCGGCCCGGAACGCCCTTGCTCTGCTTGACGCCGGGATGGACACACACGGCTCGACCGCCAAACTGCATATGATTGCCGATGGTATCGCCGCGACCATCGAGGCCAACGACCATATGGGGATGCTGGAGGACACCACGCCTCACGGCCAAAGGGTATCGCTTTGGGAAGTCTGCGATCGGAAGATGCCCTTTACTGCCTCGATCAAGAACGCTCGCGACATAATGGCCCGCGTCGTCGACGAGTATGGCCGGCGCGCGTTGATGGCTGAGACCCAGCAGGGCGTAGACTGGAAAGCGCTTTCACACGCGGTTCGCGTCGGCGAGCAGGCGATCGAGCTGCTGTCGACGGGCAACGTCACTTTCCCCCTGCCAGACGCGGCACACATCCTTGATATCAAGCAGGGTCGACTTCCTTATCAGGACGTTGCCTCTGAGATCGAGGATCTGCTCGAGAGGGTCGAGGCGGCCGCGACGAGCTCGACCTTGCCGGACGAGCCGGACTACGAATGGATTAATTCTTTCGTTGAGCATGTCCATCGCGAGGCCGTGCGATCCGCCCATTTCTTGCCATACCGGGCCAGCGTTAAGGAGTTTTCGTGACACCGTCCGACCTTGAAAAGCACGCCCTTCGGTTCGCGACCGCCGCACATGGCGAGCAAAAGCGGAAATACACCGGCGAGCCCTATATCGTGCATCCGGTGGCCGTGGCTGAAATCGTACGTGGCATTCCTCACACCCCGGAGATGATCGCGGCGGCACTCCTTCACGACGTGGTGGAAGACACTCCGGTCACGCTCCTAGAAATCAAAGAGAAATTTGGGTCCAAGGTTGCTCAACTCGTAGCCTGGTTGACTGACGTGTCGACGCCGTTTCACGGAAACCGGCTGGCTCGCAAGGAACTGGACCGGCAGCACATCGCCTTGGCGCCACCCGAGGCGAAGAGCATTAAGCTCGCGGATCTCATCCACAATTCGATATCAATAAGAGCCGATGACCCACACTTCTGGAAGGTCTTTCGGGCGGAAAAGCTGCGGATCCTCGATGTCCTAGGGGAAGGCGATGCCACTCTCATGGCACAGGCGAAAGCCTTGGCTTCCGCCGAGTAAGGGATTCATCGAGACTTCAGGCGGTAGTCGATGTCTCGATGCTCGTAGCATCTCCACTCTATGGTGCGGCCGGCTCGCTCGTAACCAAATGGGCCTTGCTTCCCGCAAGCCGGATATGCGCACTGATGGTCCTGTGGGCCTTCGTACCTCGGTGTGCGTTCGGCGTCGATCATTGCTTCAATCCGTTGTGGCGTAACAAGCGATCGTAATAGTCTTCCGCCGATGCCGCAGCTCGTCGAGCCGACGGCTCATATCCTTGATGAGGCAGCAGCCTTTGCTGCACTCTTGGGCCATGACCAGACCACTGCCAGGTGTTTTTCTTTAGCCCCATGGGCTCGAAACGGATCCGTCCGACCGGCACGTCTCCATCCCACCCCATGAAATCTGTTTTCCAGCTATCTGCGTCACCAGGGTCCGACCAGGTAATCTTCCATCGGTACCTGAGCTGCGGGTCATCAGGCACTACCGATCGTCACGCAGCGATATCGCCGATCTCGCCGTGACGTGCGAGTAGGCGAGGCGAGCTCATGTCGCCAGTTTCCTCGTCGACCATCACAGCATAGGCTGCGACGCCGATGAACCGATCAGCCATCGCGCCGGCAATCTTCTCGGCACTGACGGTGTTCGATGCCTGTCGCATCTCGCCGGGCACTAGGTTGCCGCGGTTCTTCTTGTATGGAATGATGATGAACTTCTCGGCGGCCATGTGAGGATCCTTTCACGCATGTTCCTCAAATGTTCTCTTTGTCATCGAGAGTCAAGAGGTGGGATTATAGGCGAAAAGCGAGGCCTTATCCTAAGGGAGATGAAAGCCCGGGGAGGTTGCTCGGGCTAATCTCAGTCAAACGTCTTTGTCGAAAGTGATCTCGTTGAACCTGTCGGCGGTCATTCGTCCGGCATTGCGCCTCGGCGTGACATAGACGCCGAGAAAAATCGCCGAGCTCTTCCATCCGCCAGCAGCCATGGCCGTGGGGATATCTAGCCCCATGTCGATTGCTGTCGTGGCGAAGGTATGCCGACCACAGGCGTGGCTCGACTTGTAGGTGATCCCAGCCCGGCTGCAGACCGCCTCAATCCTCTCATTGACCGAGTAGCGGCATTTGAAAGTAAAGACCCTGGCCGGATTTCTGTTGCTCCTGGCTTGCCGCAGGACATGCAGCCTGTTGACCAGTTCATCCGTGAGATGACGTGTCGAGTTTCTCTCGGTCTTCGTCTTGAGGAGCAATGCTGTCCGGCTCTGCAGGTCTACCTCCGACCATTCCAGTGCCACCGCCTCGGACACACGGGCGCCGGTGTGAGCCATGAACAAGACCAGAGCGGCGACATGCGGCAGCCGGCTCCTGTCGCACTCCCTGACGAAAAGCTGTAGCCAGACCGGAGGGGCGGGGAGCTTCCGCTTGGGAGCGTCTTCCTTGAAATTCTTGATCCGGATGTAATTGCACCAGCCTCGCTCATTGGCATGGTTGATGACGGCCCGAACCGGGGTGAGCACCTGCCGGTTCTTCGTGGCGTTGGTCACGCCCGGGAAAAGCGCCTTGGCCATCTCCTTGATATCGAATGGAACGATGGAATCAATTGGCTGGTCGGCGAGGTATTCCACGATCCTATCGAGATATCGGTGGCTACCGCCGTGACCGAGGTAGCTTGCCGCGGCGTCGGCAAAGGTTTTGGCCAGGCGCTTTTGGGTGGGGATTGGGTCATCGTTGTTGATGACGTAACGAATATTCGCTAGTCCTTGGGCAGCCATGTGACACCTCCTAAGTGTTGGCTTGGTTAGGACCCTCTGGCAGCCTGCAAGCCGCTGGTGGGTCCGCCTAACCTAGGCGCCCTCTGCAATCTCCGATAGTTTGATAATCTATTAGTTGTAGTCGCGGTTAACGCGCTTGTTCCTTCATGGAAGGAGCATGGCGAGGGCGGGTAAAAACGTCCCTGGCGACCTCAAAATGTTTTGCAAATCTCGCTTTGTTCCATCGATTTCGGTCGTAAACCGCTATGTGTTTTGCAGCCAGAAACCTTGTTTTCCGGTGAATACAAGTGATTTTAAGTCCCTTGCGTCTACCAGTTTCGCCACGTCCGCCTGCCTTTCAAATCAACGAGTTTGACGATTCCGTCAACCCGGTGATCTCGGATATCGGTACGCAGGAGAAGCTACTGGCTCGCCTTCTCCTCCCGGACGCCTCCTCAGCCGGCGACCAGGAGGTCCGGAGTCCATCGCGCCCGGATGCGGTTGAAGGCGTAGCCCATCGCCACGCCGGCAATCGCTCCGCCGCCCTTGACGATGGCGTCGTGCAACCGCGCATGGCGGGTTGGCGAAAACTCCTGCAGGAACTCGAAGCCGAGTGCGCCTGCGACCAGAAGAACTCCGATCGATTTCCAGTGGCGTGGGTAGGCCAGCACGAAAACAAGACCGGCAAGCGCATAGGCGCCGGCTCGGTCGATATTGACCGTCGTCAGCGTATGCGGCCTGAGGTCAATCGGCGAAACAGTGGAGAAGAGAATAAAGGCGAGCACGAACCATGCCGCGCCCTTCAGGAGGATTCGTGTCATCATACCGTCATAATAGGCAGGCTCACGGCGGAATAAAGGCTTGGCATCCACACGCCAAAAGGGGCGGTCTAAAAAAGACGAAGCCCGCCAACCCGGATACACCAGGCGCGTAGCGGGCCTCTAACCATCATCATGATGGCTTGCCGTATAGAGTGCACCGCGCGAGTAGATGTCAATCCAAAGAAATGAGGGGTTGAGCCTTGTCGTCCGCGACGATTCTTTCGGAAGGGCAGTATAAGAGCGCCTCATCGCTGAAAAATCGGACATTGCCTGGCCTCGGACGAACAAAGAGACTTTATCTCGACAGCCGGCCTGTGTCATAGCCAGACGCTTGAAACAACGAAGGACGTTCAGACTTTGAACACACGGGATGTCGACAGCGCGCAGGAAGCCATGCGGGAGATTTTCCCCGCGACGCCGCTGCAATTCAACGAGCATCTCTCCGCCCGCTACGGTGCCGATATCTGGCTGAAGCGCGAAGACCTGACGCCGGTGCGCTCCTACAAGATCCGGGGTGCCTTCAACTTCTTCCGAAAGCAGATGGCAGCCGGCGGTACCGGGAAAGTCTTCGTCTGCGCCTCGGCCGGCAATCATGCGCAAGGGTTCGCCTTCGTGTGCCGCCACTTCGGCGTGCCCGGTGTGGTTTTCATGCCGGTGACGACGCCGCAGCAGAAGATCGAGAAGACCCGCATATTCGGCGGCGAATTCATCACCATCAAACTCTTCGGCGACTTTTTCGACCAGTGCTACCAGGCTGCGCGCGATTACGTTTCGGCCAATGACGGCTTCATGGTGCCGCCATTCGACCATGCTGATATCATCGAAGGCCAGGCGACGGTGGCGGCCGAAATCGCGGCGCAATTGCCGGACGGCGTGCTGCCGGATCTGGTCGTCATGCCGGTCGGCGGCGGCGGACTGGCTGCCGGGATTACGGGCTATTTCAGCGATGTCCTGCCACCGTCGGCGTTCCGATTTGTCGAGCCGGCCGGCGCTCCCAGCCTTCGTCGCTCGATAGAGGCTGGAAGCCTGATGACATTGCCGAAGGTCGATAATTTCGTCGACGGGGCGGCGGTTGCCCGCATTGGCGATCTGAATTTTGAAGCATTGCGAGCTTTCCCCGCCGATCAGGTGATGCTGATGCCGGAGAACGCCATCTGCGTGACAATCATCGATATGCTGAATGTCGAAGGCGTCGTGCTCGAACCGGCGGGCGCGCTGGCAATCACCGCACTCGAGGCGATGGATCGCGACGCCATCCGTGGCAAGACCATCGTTGCCGTCGTGTCCGGTGGCAACTTCGATTTCGAGCGGCTGCCCGACGTCAAGGAGCGCGCCATGCGCCATGCGGGCCTGAAGAAATACTTTATTCTGCGGCTGGCCCAGCGGCCGGGCGCGCTGCGCGACTTTCTCAATCTGCTTGGCCCTGACGACGACATCGCCCGCTTCGAATACCTGAAGAAGAGCGCTCGCAATTTCGGCTCTATCCTGATCGGTATAGAGGTGAAGAATGCGGACAGTTTCGCGGTGCTACGGCAGAATTTCGAGAATGCCGGACTTGGCTACGAAGACATCACCGACAATGAGATCCTTGCAAACCTGATCATATGACTATCTGCGCTTTCAGGCTGCGGTCAACCAAGAGGCAAACAATGGCGTCCTTCTTCTCAACCATCCTGTCGATGTTCACCGGTGCCGGCGGGCCCAAGGCCGACGCCACAAAGGCGGGGGCGCCAGCCGCCTCGCAGACTTATCAGGACTGCCAGATTTTCGCAGTGCCCCAGCGGGAAGGTAGCCAGTTTCGTCTGGCCGGTCGTATCGAAAAGCAGGTGAACGGCGAAATCCTGGTGCGCAACTTCATCCGCGCAGACGTCTTCAGTTCCGTCGATGACGCGGTCGAGACCACCTTCCGCAAGGCACAGCAGATCATCGACCAGCATGGCCCGTCGCTGTTTGCCGATGGCGAACCTAGCCGCCAGGTCTGAGTCGATCCGCGATTTCACCAGTGGCGGATGAGGGACTTGCTCGCCCGTCATCTGCTAAAACAATATTTTACGTTATTAACAAAAGTTCGCAGGAGCGGGCGGGGATCGGCTCCGTCCACAGCATTTCTGCCAGTTTTGCACTTAAGCGCCGCTTTTCGCTACTCTCTCTTCTTGCGTAGCCCCGTTCAGCGTTAACATCGTTGCGTCAAAATACCGGATTCGACTGCAATAGACTTGGCGGAACCTCAGCAGTCCTATATTTCAAACTTAAACGGTCGTTGTGCAAAAGCACGTTTAAGAGGCGAAAGCGGACAATGCGATGAGGGAGCTTAACCTGGCTTTGTTCGTGCTCGAGGCCGTCGCCTATTTTGCGATCATGGTGACGCTCCTGCATTTGCGGCACCGCATCGGGCTCGGCGTCTTCTTGACGGCACTCGGCGTCATGCACTTCATGGAAACCTACCTGGCAGCCGTCTTCTATGTCGAACTGCCTTTCGGCGTTGTCTCTCCCGGCTCCTCGGTGTTTTTCGCCGGCAAGCTTATGATGATCCTGATGCTTTATATGCAGGAGGATGCGGCGATCGTTCGCCAGCCGATCTACGGGCTCTTCCTCGGCAATTTGCTCACGGTGACGATTGCCTGGGCGGTGCAATTTCAGATTCCCGCCGTACTATCGCCGGGCCGCGGCACGGATTTCGCTTTTCTTCGGGAGATGGGCTGGCTGATGATCTGGGGCACGGCGCTGCTCTACATCGACGCCATCGGCATCATCCTGCTCTATGAGAAGCTCGGCCGTTTCATACAGCGCTGGGTCGTGCTGCGCTTCATGATCGCGGGCTTCGTGCTGCTGACGTTCGACCAGATCGGCTTCTTTGCGGCCCTGCATTATTTTGCCGGCGTGCCGATGACTGCCTTCTGGAGCGGCTGGATCGGAAAGCTTCTCGCGGTCCTGATCTATTCGGGGCTTTTCGCGCTTTATCAGCGCGGCATACGACGACATCTGGCGACCACCGCGCATCGCTCGGTACTCGACGTGTTCCACGACCTGACGTTTCGCGAGCGCTACGACGATCTCGTCTCTCGCAGCGGCCGCGATCTGCTGACGGGTACGTTCGATCGCAACCGCATGGAGGTCGAGGGGCCGCAGATACTGCGCGACAGCCAGAAACGTAACGAAACCATGACGCTGCTGCTGATAGACGCCGACGAATTCAAGGCGGTCAACGACCAGTTCGGACATCTCGAAGGCGATGGCGTTCTGAAGGCGGTCGCCGCAGCAATCTCGAACGCGTTGCGCCCGACCGACCGGCTGTTCCGGTTCGGCGGCGAGGAATTCGTGGTGCTCTGCACGAGGACCAACCACGCCGAGGCACTGCTTCTGGCCGAGCATCTGCGATGGCAGGTGGCGGAAACCATCCGCAACCCAGGGGGCAAGCCCATCACCATCAGCATCGGCGTTGCAACGTCCGGGGATGATGCCGCAAGCTTCAACGGTCTGCTGGCAATCGCCGACGACCGGCTTTACATGGCCAAGAACGACGGCCGCAATCGGGTCGTCGGCCGCGCCGGCTGGAAGCCGCTGGGCTGACGCCGGCGTTGCGCTGGGTGTTCCGACGGGCACCATCGGTGCCCGTCGAAAAAGCTGGCCGCGATCAGAGAACCAACCGGAACGTATGGAAACCGTCGGCGCCGTCGCCGACATCTTCGACGTGGACGCTTTTGAGGTCGGCGATATAGGTCTTCGCCTTCGGCGCGCTGTCGAACACGACGGTGGTGCCCGGCATCGGCTTGAAGGTCCAGTTGCCATCGGCGCTCGGGTTGATGGTGCCCTGATCGTGGATATAGCGGACGATGACGTCGCGATTTGTATCAGGAGCCTGATAGACCACCTTGTCCGTGGCGATATCCGGAAACTTGCCGCCGCCGCCAGCCCTATAGTTGTTGGTGACCACCAGGAATTTCATCGCAGGATCAATCGGTTTTCCGTCGAACTGAAGGTTTTGGATGCGATTGGAATCGGCATTCACCAGCTTGCCGTCGTCATCGAACCGACGCTTCTGCGAAAGGTCGATCTGATAGGTGACGCCGTCTATGACGTCGAAATTGAAAGACGGGAAGGACTGGTTCAGCAGCGGTGCATCTTTTGCCCCGGGTGTGATCTGGTTGAACATCGATGCCGACATCTCGAGCCAGTTCTTGACCTGCGCTCCGTTGATGACCACGGCCTGCACTGTGTTCGGATAGAGGTAGAGGTCGGCGACGTTCTTGATGGCGATGGGGCCTGCGGCGACGTCGGTGTAGTAGTCCGGGCCGTTGCGGCCACCGCATTTGAACGGCGCTGCGGCAGATAGAACAGGCAGATCCTTGTACTGCGTCTCCTTCAGCATGTCCTTGATGTACCAGCTTTGCGCCTTGGAGACGATCTGGACCGAGGGGTCGTCGGCCACCAGCGCGAAATAGGAATAGAGCGGTGCTGCCGTCTTGCCGACCGGCGTGCGGACATAGGCGAGGGTTGCCTCGTGCTCGGCTTTCGCTGCCTCGACCACTTCCTTCTTGTCGCCGACATCGGCGATAACCTTCTTCTTTTCGTCGCGGTGATAGATCGGCCGGGCTTCGCATGTGAAGTCGACGATCTTCCAGTCCTTGCCGTCCTTTTCCAGCAACAGGTCGATAAGGCCGAGGTGGGAACCCCAGAAGCCCCCCATGACTGCAGGCTTGCCTTGCAGCGTGCCCTTGACGGGGTCGGCGCCCTTGATCCCATCCCACGTTTTCGGGCCGGGGAAGACCAGATGCTGGTGCCCCGTGAAAACCGCATCTATGCCTTCGACTGCCGCAACGTAGAGCGACGCATTTTCCATCCGGTCGGTTGGTGCAGCGCCATCGATGCCGGAATGCGACAGGGCGATGATGATATCGGCGCCCTGTTCCTTCATGACGGGTACCCATGCCTTGGCGGCCTCGACGATGTCGCGGGTCTGCGCCTTGCCCTCGAGGTTCTTGATATCCCAGAGCATGATCTGTGGCGGCACGAAGCCGATGAAGCCGATCTTGATCGGCGTCTCCTCGCCGGCGCCATCCTTGATGGTCTTGTCGAGGATCAGATAGGGCTTGAAGAACAGGTCGTCCTTCTTCGGGTCGCTGGCCAGCTGCCCCTTGGTGAGGTTGGCGCAGACGAACGGGAAGTTGGCGCCGCCCAGAACCTTGAACATGAAGTCGAGGCCGTAATTGAATTCGTGGTTGCCGAGCGTGCCGACATCGTAATTGAGCGTGTTCATCGCCTTGATGACGGGGTGGACGTCGCCGTCCTTCATGCCGTGCTGATAGGCCATGTAGTCGCCCATCGGATTGCCCTGCAGAACGTCGCCATTGTCCACGAGAATCGAATTGGTCGCCTCGGCGCGGATGGAATCGATGATCGTTGCCGTCCGCGTCAGCCCCATCGTCTCGTTCGGCTTGTCGGCGTAGTAGTCATAGGGGAAGACGTTGACGTGGATATCCGTGGTTTCCATCAGCCGCAGATGGGCCTGATTGCCGGCTGCGCGCGCCGAAAAGGGGTGCAGCATCACAAGTGCTGCAGACGCACCGAGACCGCCCAGCAACGAGCGGCGGGACATGGAAAAATCGAAACTCGCAGGCATGGCTTTCTCCTCAGGATTCATCGACGTCCCCCGACGCCGGGCGAGACTAGGATGATTTATCGAGGAGTGCACCCGTTAAGTGACAGGTAGATGGCACCGGTCCGGCAAGCGATCAGCGTTTCAGAACCGGCGTGATATCCTTGTGGAAAAATCGGAAATAGGAGCTGACTTGCGCCGCCGCATTGGAACTGCGGTTGAATTCGACGCCAATGCGGCCATTGCGCATCCAGCGGACCGTCCCCTCGATGGTGCCGATTTCTTCGCAGTCGATGCGGACCTTGCTGCCGGCCGCGCCAAGGAAGGCGCCGCCCAGATCGAGCGCCAGGCCCGTGGGCGAAAGATCGACGATGCGGCCCTCGGTTTCACGGTTGAGATATCTGACGCTGCCGACCAGGCGCGCATGGCGTCGAACCTGGCTGCGCACCTTCATACCGAGCATGTTAGGTTCGTTCTGCATTGTCATTCCTGCCTCCAGTTAAGGATTAGCCGACAGACGTTGATAATGAGTCTATGCCAAGCTTAAGTTTCGAAACGCCGTACGCCGGTCAGAGACCGACATTAGGCCTGTCGATCACCTCCCGCAGCGCGAAGCTCGAGTTGATCTTGACCACATGCGGCAAGGCGGACAGCCAGTCGCGGTGGATGCGCTCGTAATCTTCCAGATCGCGTGCGGCGACCCGCAGGATGTAGTCGTACTCGCCCGACATCAGATAGCAAACGAGCACGTTGGGACAAAGTTTCACCGCAGTTTCGAACTCCGTCAGCGTTTTGGCGAACTGGCCGGACAGCGATATATGAACAACCGCGATCATCCGGTAGTCCAGCGCCTTGTGCGAAAGGCGCGTGTGGTAGCCGCCGATGGTGCCATTCTTTTCGAGGATATCGACGCGGCGAGAGCAGGCGGATGGCGAAAGCCCCGCCTTGACGGCAAGCTCGGCGTTGGTGATCCGGGCATTCTGCTGTAGAGCTCGCAAAATGGCACGATCGATGGCATCCAGCTCAGACATTCGAATTTCCTTCGATATTTGACAGTAAAACGCAATTATCGACGAAAAGTGGCCGTTCTGTAAACCGTCTTTGCAAGGACATTGCGTCGCCGAAATGGTTCACTTGCGCATCACGATCCGCAGAGGCGGACGGCTATCGAGAGGAACGCACATGCGCATCGGCTGCCCGAAGGAAATCAAGAACCATGAATACCGCGTAGGCCTGACGCCTGCTGCCGTGCGTGACTACGTCGCCCACGGCCACCAGGTCTGGATCGAGACCAAGGCCGGGGCGGGCATCGGTGCCGACGACCACGCCTATGCGGCGGCCGGCGCCAAGATCGTCGGTACGGCCAAGGAAATTTTCGAGGGCTGCGACATGATCGTCAAGGTCAAGGAGCCGCAGCCGCAGGAATGGGCGCAGCTGCGCGAAGGCCAGATCCTCTATACCTATCTCCATCTTGCCCCGGATCCGGAGCAGACAAAGGGCCTGCTGGCCTCCGGCGTCACCGCCATAGCCTATGAGACCGTGACTGACGACCGTGGTGGCCTGCCATTGCTGGCGCCGATGTCGGAAGTCGCCGGACGCCTGTCGATCCAGGCTGGAGCGACGGCATTGCAGAAGGCCAATGGCGGTCTCGGCGTCCTCCTCGGCGGCGTCCCGGGCGTGCTGCCGGGCAAGGTCACCGTCATCGGCGGCGGTGTGGTCGGGCTGCACGCTGCACGCATGGCTGTAGGCCTCGGTGCTGACGTCACCATCCTCGATCGCTCCCTGCCGCGCCTGCGCCAGCTTGACGACCTCTTTGCCGGCCGGGTGCACACCCGCTATTCCAGCATTCAGGCGCTCGAAGACGAAGTCTTCTCGGCCGACCTGGTCATCGGCGCCGTTCTGATCCCCGGTGCTGCTGCGCCAAAGCTTGTGACGCGGGAGATGCTGACCGGCATGAAGAAGGGTGCCGTCATCGTCGATGTCGCCATCGACCAGGGCGGTTGCTTCGAAACCTCCCATGCAACGACGCATTCCGATCCGACCTATGTCGTCGAAGGCGTCGTGCATTATTGCGTCGCCAACATGCCGGGTGCCGTGCCCGTGACCTCCGCCCATGCGCTGAACAACGCCACGCTCCACCATGGCCTGGCGCTTGCCGATCGCGGCCTTCGCGCCATCGCCGAAGACCGCCATCTGCGCAACGGTCTCAACGTCCACAAGGGCCGCATCGTCAATGCAGCGGTTGCCGAAGCACTCGGCTATGAAGCCGTTGCGCCGGAAAGCATCCTGAACGTTGCCTGACCGCAAGGCCAACTGTTAGATGAAGGCGCCGGGCTCCCCGTGGACCGGCGCCTTTTGCTTGTCTATGCGGCACTGGTAGCAGTTGTTGCGCGCCGATCGAACGTGGACATAAGCTATTTCCGGCCGCGCCAGCAGCGTTTCGGCATAGGCGGGAATGTCGTCGGTGGTCGTGACGGCGCCCGTGCCGTAGACGATGCGATTGCTGTCGCTGTATCCCCGCACGATGAAGTCGCGGGTGCCGGACAGAACGGGCGGCAGGACCTCCTCTGCCGCATAGCGCTGGCAAGGCACCTTGTGCAGAAAGACCGGGCCGGTTTCGGCGTACGGCTGCAGCTCCGGAAAGGGCCGATAGGCAAAGACCAGAAACGCGTCCCCGGCATCGATATTGCGGAGGCAATGCCGGCAGGGATTGCCCGGACCGTCGGAGATCGTGGTTTCCGGCAGCCTCCCGTAGGCATCGGCGGCTCCGCTCCAGAGAGCTTCGGCATCGGCATAGGGCATGGTGGCGAAACGAATGTTGGACATGACAAATCTCCCTTTGAGGTCGTCATGACATGCGGCTCCGATCAGGGCGAAACCACCCGTTTCTTGCCGTTCGTTTTCAAAGCGCTATTTTGCGACAAAAAAGGGAGCTTCAGCATGCCGAACATCGATCTCGACTATCTTGCCAAGCAGAATGACAAGATACTGGAAGAACTCAGCGCGTTGCGGCGAGAGGTTGCCGATCTCAGGGCGACTGCCGGACAATCGCTCGAAATAGACCGGCGCACAGATCCGCGCCGGCCAAGCGGCCTGTCACGCTAGCCTCAGCCGCGCTTGATGATCTCGAGCAACTCGTCGTCAGTCAGCGGCGTGACGGTGCCCTGCGCCGTCGAAACCGGTGAGAAACCGAACATCTGGTAAAGCTGCAGTGCGCGCGGATGGTCGAGATTATTGGTGGTTACCACGATCTTCTGCGGGTTCGAAAGCCACAGGGCATAGAGAGCCTGCAGCAGGAACCACTTGCCGATGCCAAGCCCCAGCGCGTGCTCTATCAGCCCGAAGTGACTAAGCTCGATCGTGTCCTCGTCGACGCGAAAATGTTCGAAGAAGCCGGCGGGCGCGCCGTTGACGTAGAGCACGCTGACGTCGTTGCGCTCGTCATGGAGAACGTTCGTCAGTTCCTCGTCGCTCATTCTCATCCGGTCCACCCACTGCCATCGGGCGCCGACCTGGCGGTAGAGATAGCGGTAGAACGGCAGCGGGATCTTCGGCGCCCGCATCACTGCGGCCTGGATGTTGATCGGGATCGCCAGGCTGGTCTTCGGCGGCGCAGTCATCTTCAATCGGGTGATCTGGACCGGTATCGATGCGATGGATGTTTCAGTCATGTTCAAGCCTTGCCGGTGGCGATGGGGGTGTCCTGCCGGCTTCCCCATTCCGTCCAGGAGCCGTCATAGAGCCGGTTGTCGCTGTGATCGAGTGATTCCAGCGCCAGCGTAATGATTGCCGCAGTGATACCCGAACCGCAACTGGTGACGACCGGCTTGGAAAGATCGATGCCGGCGGCCTCTATGGTCTGCTTCAGTTCGGACAGCGTCTTCAGCTTGCCACCGGTCGAAAAGGAGCCGGAAGGCAGGCTGCGGGCACCCGGCATGTGGCCGGAGCGCATACCGGCGCGGGGCTCGGGTTCCTCGGCTGCGAACCGGCCGGCGCTGCGCGCATCGGCAATCTGCATGGCGCCGCTGGAGACGATATCGCGCATGTCCTCGAAGCCGACCACGCGCTTGTCGTCGAATACAGGGGTGAAGGTCGCTGGCTGCGGATCCGGCGTCGTCGTTTCCAGCGGACGGCCCTCGGCCTTCCAGCCATCGAGGCCGCCATCCAGAACTACGACGTTGCTAGCGCCCATGATGCGAAACAACCACCAGACGCGCGGTGCCGAAAAGATACCGGGACCGTCATAGACGACGATCCGGTCGGTTACCGATATCCCGAGCTTGCCGACCTGTTCGGCGAAATAGTCCGGGGAGGGCACCATGTGCGGCAGGTCTGTGGAGTGATCGGCGATCTTGTCATGATCGAAACGGACGGCGCCCGGAATATGGCCGGCGGCGTATTCGGCCTCCGCGTCCCGCTTCTGCGCCGGAAGATAGAACGCGGCGTCGACCACCTTCAGGTCCGGAGCGCCAAGCTGCTGTTGCAGCCAGTCGGCCGATACGACAAAACGGCTTTGGTCGACACTCATGCTGATCTCCATGCTGTTCAGGCTTCTTGCCCGGGCGTTCCGAAGCGGATGCGAAAGCGCCGGTTTTCCTTGCCCTTTTTTTCGATCTTGGCGATGAAGATCGCGCCGACCTCCTGCGTCTCCGACACATGTGTGCCGCCACAGGGCTGGCTGTCAACGGACGAACTCTCGCCGATGCAGACGAGGCTGACCCGGCCAAGTCCTATCGGAGGCCGAACGTTCTTGGACTTGACGATGCCCGGATTGGCCGCAAGCTCTTCGTCGGTAATCCATTGCAGGGTGATCGGGTGATTTTCGTTGACGAGCGTCATAAGCTTCGCCGTCACATCGTCCTTGTCGATCGCCTCGCTCATGTCGAAGTCGACGCGGCTCTCGTCTTCGCCGACGGCAGCGCCTGTGATCGGGTAGGGGCAGACGACTGACAGGAGATGGCAGGCGGTGTGCATCCGCATCAGCCGGTAGCGGCGCGGCCAGTCGATGTGCAGAACCACTGTCTCGCCGACGGAAGGCACGGCCTCGCCTTCGAGCGGTGTGTGCAGGATAATGTCCTTGGTCGCGCCATGGCGGGCCTGGCCAAGCATGATCCTTGAGCCGTCGCTGCGTTCCAGAAATCCGGTATCGCCGGGCTGACCGCCCGATGTTGCATAAAAGCAGGTCCGGTCGACCTCGATGCTGCCGTCCTCGTGCACTGCAGTCACCGTCGCCTCGACGGTCGACAGATAGAAATCGTCACGGAAGAGCGCCTCGACTGTCATCGGCAATCACGCGACCCGTTCATAGGGAACGGAAATCTGCGGGGACGCCGTCAGCCAATCCGGCACAGGCAGGCCCTTTGATTTCAGGAAGTCCGGGTTGAAGAGCTTGGACTGGTAGCGGTTGCCATAGTCGCAGAGGATGGTGACGATGGTGTGCCCGGGGCCGAGATCCTTCGCCATCCGCATCGCGCCGGCTATGTTGATGGCTGAGGAGCCGCCGAGGCATAGCCCCTCATGTGCTGCAAGGTCGAAGACAATCGGCAATGCGTCCGCATCAGAGATCCGGTAGGCAAAATCAGGCTTGAAGCCCTCGAGATTGGCTGTGATGCGCCCCTGGCCGATACCTTCGGTGATCGACGATCCCTCGGATTTCAGCGTGCCATGCGCATAGAACTCATAGAGCGATGCACCTTCGGGATCGGCGAGGCCGATCTTGATGCCCTTGTTGAAGCCATGCAGACCTATCGCCGTCCCGGCCAGCGTGCCGCCGGAACCGACCGCGCAGATGAAGCCGTCGACCTTGCCGTGCGTATCATCCCAGATTTCGCGCGCCGTCGTCTCGATATGCGCCTGGCGGTTGGAGAGGTTGTCGAACTGGTTCGCCCAGATGGCGCCGTTCGGCTCGGTCTTTGCCAGTTGTTCTGCGAGCCGGCCGGAGACTTTGACGTAATTGTTGGGGTTTTTGTAAGGGGCAGCCGGAACTTCGACCAGTTCCGCGCCGAGCAGCCTCAGCGCGTCCTTCTTCTCCTGGCTCTGCGTTTCCGGGATGACGATGACGGTGCGATAGCCCAGCGCCTTGGCGACAAGAGTGAGGCCGATGCCGGTGTTGCCGGCCGTGCCCTCGACGATGACGCCTCCCGGCCGCAGCAGTCCCTTCTTCTCGGCATCGCGGATGATGTAGAGCGCCGCACGATCCTTGACGGACTGGCCAGGGTTCAGGAATTCCGCCTTGCCATAGATCGTCGAGCCGGTCGCCTCTGAGGCGCCCTTCAGCTTGATAAGAGGTGTGTGGCCGATCGCTTCGAGGACGGAGGGGTAAACGCTCATGGGATCTGCCTTCTGTTTGATCCTATTGTAAGAACGGTCTTTTCTCTCCACAAGGCGGCATTGGCAAGAAATACCGTTCTCATAGGGCGGCCGGTGCGATAAAATTCATTGGCTCCAAGCAATAAGTCTGCCTTGGTGATCTGTTGATTGACTTTTGGCGTAAGCGTCAGCAGAAAAGTTCGAGCGGGTGAACGGTCTTGGTCGGAACGAATATGGTGGGCAATCAGATCGATACTTTCGACGCGCTTATGGCGCATTATGTTGCCGGCTCGCTTCCGGAACCTGCCCGCATTCTTGTTGCTGCCCATCTCGAGATGCAGCCCATCAATCGTTTAATCGTCCATGATCTGGAAGCACTTGCAGGCGAGGCTCTGGAACAGATGCCCGCCGCAAATCCCGGTGACAGGAACGCCCGGCTTGCTGCAATTTTCGCGTCGCCGGCCTCGTCGGAACCGGCGCCACGACCGGTCGAAAGATCAGGTGACGGCGGGTTGCCACAGACGCTGCGCGATTTCATCGGTTACGATCTTGCGGATATCCCGTGGCGCAGCAAGTTGCCGGGCTTCAAGAAATACGGCCTTGGCGAAATCGATGGCTGCAAGGTGAACCTGATGTGGATCCGAGCCGGCAGGAAGCTGCCGACCCACACCCATGAGGGCGCCGAGTTGACGCTGGTGCTGGAGGGTGCATTCTCGGATGCGCGCGGCCGCTACGGGCCGGGCGAGATATCGATCGCCGACGACAGCATCGTACACCGGCCGGTCGCCGAAAACGACCGGCCCTGCATTGCCTTTTCGGTGCTCGAGGCGCCGATAAAATTCAAGGGGCCGCTGACGCGTCTCGTTGGCGACCTGCTCGGCTGAAAGCAGCCACAATAGCGTGCTATCGGCAGCGACAAACTGCTGGACAGGAACTTTCTGACATCGCCTGGTGTTGAACCGGACCCGCCGAGGAGCAAACGAGATGCGTGACTATGTCGCCCGACCCGATCATGGGATCGTCTGGATTTCCGGAGCCAGCTCGGGCATTGGACGGGCGCTCGCGCTCAAGCTGGCGGGTGAGGGGTACCGGGTCGCCGTGACCGCCCGCAACCATGACAAGCTGCTCGAACTCCAGTTGGAGGCGGCAGGACTTGCCGGCAGCATCATCGTTCTCGATGGCGACGTTACCAGTGCCGAGGACATGGAACACACCGTCGCCGCCATAGAGTACCAGCACGGCACTCTGGCCATGGCGATCTTCAATGCCGGCGTCTATCTGCCCGTCGACGGTGCGCATCTGAAACACGAGGACTTCGAGCGGAGCTTCTCCGTCAACTTGTCCGGCGTGGTCAATTGTTTGATCCCCGCAGTCCGTCACATGAAGACGAAGGGGCAGGGCCAGATTGCTATCGTCTCGTCTGTGACCGGCTACGGAGGGCTGCCGACAAGTGCTGCCTATGGAGCCACCAAAGCGGCGCTCATCAACATGGCCGAAAGCCTGAAATTCGATCTCGATAAACTCGGCATCCGAATCCAGGTCATCAATCCGGGCTTCGTCGATACCGAAGCCACAAAGAACAACCAATTCCCTATGCCGTCGCTGGTGACCGCCCAGGTCGCTGCCGATGAGATTGCCGCAGGCCTGAAGTCGCTCTCCTTCGAGATCAGCTTTCCGAAGAGTTTTACACTACGGTTGAAGCTGCTGAAATTCCTGCCCTACAATCTCTATTTCAAGGTCATCAACCGGTTTACCGGATGGCCCGAGCGCGCGGTGGAGTCTCCGCGCGATCCCTCTCCGCATCCAGCCGAGTAGCGGCTGGCCTGCTGCCGTCGATGCGGGAGCGCAACAGCTTGTGCGCTGCCTCGTCGAGCGGAAAATTCCACATAAGCGCCACGGCGGCGAGCTTCAGCGCGATGGGTATCCACGCATAGGCGATGGCCAGCGTCCAGAGAGCCTCCGGCCGGTTGCCGGCGCCGGCCGCAGCATCGAAGCCGAAGACAGATAGCAGCGGAAAAATCAGCCCAACACCCGCAGCCAGTGACAGCTTGGTGGCCAGACCCCAGGCCGCAAAATAGAGGCCGCCGCGCTGCGAGCCGGATTGGGCGGTGTCCACATCGATGACATCGGCCTGAATTGCCGGGGGCAGAGACAAATCGAACCCCAGCATAAGGCCCGTGACGATGCAGATCGCGCCAAAACCATAGAGCGAACCGGAAGGCAGCAGCGGTGCCGCGACGAAGGCGGCACAGGCAACGATCATCGCAATGCACCAGGCGCGGTGCTTGCCGAAGCGTCTGGCAGCCAGCGTCGCCAGCGGAACACCGGCGATGCCGAACAGGAAATACACGAACAGCAGCGGCCCGCGCGATTGCGGCAACCCAAGCCGGTCCGATACGAAATAGAGAAAGAGTGTCGCGGGGATGCCGTTTGCAAAGCCGTTGATGAAATACGCGATCAGCAGGCGGACGAACGGCATGTTTGCCGCAAGAAATCCGAGGCTCTGTCGGAGGGCTATCCCGGCGACGCTATGCTCGCGCGGTTCCGGCACGAAGATCACGGCTATCAGGCCCGAGACCGGCAGACTGATCGCGACCACGATCCCGAGCACGGCGAGCCCGGAAATTGGAGCTCCGCGCTCCATGCCGATGGCGAACGGCACGACGATGGCAATCAGCACCCCGATCAATGAGATGCCCTCGCGAAGGCTGGTCAGCGATGTGCGCCCGCTGTAGTCGTCGATAAGCTCCGCCCCCCATGCCGAATAGGGCACCATCGCCATCGTATAGCCGAGCGACAGCACTACGCCCCAGACGCCAAGCCACAGAAGCGTCACACCCGGTGGCGGCGAATAGAGCATCAGCGCGGCAAGCGAGGCGATGGGTACCGAAAGCGAAAAAAGCAGGCGACGTCGGCCGAAGCGAGGTCGGAAGCGATCCGCGACCATGCCGACCAGCGGATCGGATACGGCATCGAATATTCTCACCAGCAGCAGCACGAAGCCGACGCCGGCAAGGGGGAGGCCTATGGTTTCGGTGTAGTAGGTCGGCACCACCGCATAGAGCGGCAGGCCGAGCGCTGCGAGCGGCGCTGCCGGCAGCGCGTAAGCCAGAAGCCGCCACCAGCCGATCTGTCGTTGACCGCTCGACTGCGGTGAACGCAGTCCGTCCGCGTCACGCCCTGGCAAAAACCACCTGGCGCACGTCGATATTGCGCGAGAGGAAGCCCGCCTCGCAGTAAAACAGGTAAAAGTCCCAGAGCCGCTTGAAACGGTCATCGAACCCAAGCGGCTTCACCCGCTCCCAGGCGGCCCAGAAACGGTCGCGCCATTCAGCCAGCGTCCGGGCGTAGTCGAGCCCGAAACCGAAATCCTTGACCATCGACAGGTCGACCTTCCGGCTCAGCGCCAGGAGATGTTCCGGCGTCGGGAGCATGCCGCCGGGAAAGACGTATTTCTGGATGAAGTCCGGGTTGGCCTTGTACTTCGCGAAGGCCTCTGGCTTGATGGTGATGATCTGCAGGCCAGCCTGGCCACCCGGCTTCAGGCAGTCCTTCAACTTGGAAAAATAGGTCGACCAGTATTTCTCCCCAACCGCCTCGAACATTTCGATGGAGATAATCTTGTCGTAGACACCGGTTTCGTCGCGATAGTCCTGGAAGCGGAAATCGACGCGATCGCTGAGGCCAGCCTTGCGGATACGCTCTTCGGCGAAGACCAGCTGTTCGCGGCTGATGGTCAGGCCAGTAACGCGGCACCCCATTTCCCGCGCGGCGAATTCGGCAAACCCGCCCCAGCCGCAGCCGATCTCCAGCACATGGTCGCCCGGCTTGATGCCGGTGGCCTCTGCCAAGGCCCGGTATTTCGCATTCTGGGCCGACTGCAGGTCGTTGGCGCCGGTCGAATAGAGCGCGGAGGAATAGGTCATGCTCGGGTCGAGCCACGCTTTGTAGAAGTCGTTGCCGAGATCGTAATGCGCCGAAATATTGCGCTTGGATCCGGCCTTGCTGTTGCCGCGCATCCAGTGGCGGATCTTCTCGACGACCTGCATGATGCCGCCGGTGCCGTTGGCATACTGGTCGGCTGCTTCGCCGTTGATCAGGAAAAGCTGCAGGAAGGACACGATGTCGGGGCTGTCCCAATCGCCGTCCATATAAGTCTCCGCGACGCCAATCGTGCCCGTAAGCAGCGCCCGGTAGGCGAGCTTCCAGTTTCGCAGCGTCACGGCCGCCTTGGGACCCTCCATCTTGCCGACGACGACTACCTTGCGGCCGTCCGGCATCTGGATGGCGAGCGAACCGGTCTGCATCTGCAGCAGCCCGCGAAGGGCAAGTCGCGCCTTAAACGGCAATCCCTTGGAGACGCGCGCGATGTTGTCGTGCGTCAGAATCTCGGCGCCCTCGGCGAATTTCGTCCAGTCCTGCCTGTCAGTCATCGATGCTCCGGTAGCAATTGGCTTGGCTCCTGCACCTATATGATGTGCGACCGGGACTTGCCAGTCCTTGGCATCTATTGTCGGGGAATCCCAAGTCATTCTGCGGCCTCCAGGGTTATGCGCTGCGGCTTGATGCTGACGGGAGGCGGAGCCTTTGGCTTGGGGATGTATTTAGCCCCCTTGAGCCATAGCTTCAGTGCCTCCCAGTGAATGCCGGCGACGATCTTCAGGGTCAGGAATGGGATGCGGACTGTCAGCGCGAGAAGCGTCGCGGTTGCCATTGTCTGCCGACGTCCAGTGAATGTGGCCGCCAGCAACGGACCCTCCGCATCGGTTTCGAGGATACGCCAGCGAATTTCATCGCCCGGCGGGAGCATGCGGAAATGATAGCGCATCTGCATCGGGATGAAGGGCGAAACGTGAAAAATCTTGTCGCAGCTCTGGCGCAGTCCACTTTCGGTCATCTCGCCGTCGCTGACCGGGCACACATAGGTGTGCCGCTCGCCGAACGTGTTTCGGACCTCGTAGATGGCAGCCATCAAGCGCTCGTTGGCGTCGTAGGCGTAATAGACGGAAATCGGATTGAAGACGTAGCCGAGGATGCGCGGGTAGCAGACCAGCACGATGCGGGCGGCCCGTTCTGGAAGACCGGCGTCTGCCAGCAGTCCGTCGGCATAGGCGCGTAGCGTGGCACTGTCGCCGCAATGGTCCTTCTCATGGAAAGCCACCAGGTTTCTCTTGTTCACTGAAAACAGGGCCGACAGTCTGTCCGCCTCGACCAGACGATCGAGATCGACGAACAGCGAGAACACCCGGTACTGGAAGCGGTGTCCGAACGGCTTCATGCGCTGGTGCATCACCTCGCCGGTATAGAGCGCAGCGGGCACAAGAGGCACCGGACCGTTGCGCTCGAGGTTGACACCGCCCTTTTCCAGAGGCTTCCTCATACCAGGACTTCAAGTTCTTGCTTGGCACGGACGGCAGCCTGCCTCGGGGCGCGCCACGGGATGACGCCGCCGAGCGCCTCGGCTGCCGCGAGACCGGAGGTCAGGCCGTCTTCATGGAAGCCGTATCCAGTCCAAGCGCCGGCGAAATGGCTGTGGTTCCGCCCCTGTATGCTGGCAAGCCGCAATTGTGCATCCATACTGCCGCCGTTGAATTGCGGGTGGTCGTAGGAATACTCGGCAAACACCTTAGACGGATCGGGTTCGCGATCAGGGTTGAGGGTGACGAACAGGGGATGGTCGTCACGAATGCCTTGCAGCCGGTTCATCCAGTAGCTGACAGCGCAGCCTTTCTCGCCTTCGCCTGCGCTGGAGCGGAGATAGTTCCAGGACGCCCAGACCTTGCGGCGCTTCGGCATCAGGGAGAGGTCGCGGTGGAGCACGACACGGTTAGGGCCGTAGGGGATAGCGCCGAGCAGGCGTCGTTCTTCGGGCGTTGCGTCCTTCAGCATCGCCAGGGTCTGGTTGCTGTGGGCGGCAAAAATCACCTTGTCGTAGATCGCTTCGCGACCATGCTCGTCGGTGATCAACACGTGATCGTCGCGACGCTGGACGGCGCGGATACCGCATGACAGCTTCAGTCGGTCGCCGAGCGGTGACAGAAGCTTTTCCAGATAGTTGCGGCTTCCCCCGGTAACCGTGCGCCACTGGTGCTGCTTGAGGTAGATCAGGCGGTGATTGTCGAAGAAATTGACGAAATGCTCGGCGGGGAAGTCGAGCATCTGCGCTGCCGGTGTCGACCAGATGGCGGCCGCCATGGGGATCAGGTAGTTGTTGGTGAAGCCCGGCGAAAAACCCCGCCAGTCGAGGTAGTCGCCGATCGAGCGTTCGGCGAGATGGCCCGCGGCGCGGTCCGTAAGGCAGGTCTTGTTGAAGCGCATGATCTCGCGCACCATCCAGAGAAAGGATGGGCGTAGCAGGTTGCGTTTCTGGGCGAACAGCGTCCCCAGATTATCGCCACTCCATTCCATCCTGCCGCGGTCGAGCGATAGTGCAAAGCTCATGTTGCTGGCATGGGTTTTGACACCCAGTTCGGAAAATAGCGCCGTCAGGTTCGGATAGTTCTGCTCGTTGTAGACGATGAACCCGGTGTCGACGGAAATCGGCGTGCCGTCATAGTCGATATCGACAGTTGCCGTGTGCCCGCCCGCCCGGTCCGCCTTTTCGTAGAGCGTGACATCGTGCACCGGGTGAAGCGCCCAGGCGGCGGAGGTGCCGGAAACGCCGGAGCCGATTACCGCGATTTTCATGCGGTGGGCGCCGTTGTGTCCAGGGTCTGCAAACAGGGCGTTCATGCGGCGTCCTTTACTGCACTATAGGCTTTCAGCGCCCGGTCACGGGCCTTTGCGTGGTCGACGATCGGGTTGGGGTAGGTCTTGCCGAGGGCGATGCCCGCCTTGCCGAGCACCGATGCCGGTGCCTCGAACGGCCGGTGAATGTACTTGTTGCCGAGTTCGGCCAGTTCCGGAACGAACTCGCGGACATACGTCCCCTCGGGATCGAATTTCTCGCCCTGCAGGATGGGATTGAAGATGCGGAAAAACGGCGAGGCGTCGGCCCCGGAGCCCGCGACCCACTGCCAGGAGGCAGCATTGCTGGCGGGATCGGCATCGACGAGCGTATCGCGAAACCACTCCTCGCCCTTACGCCAATCGATCAGCAGATCCTTGATCAGGAACGAGGCGACGATCATGCGGACGCGATTGTGCATCCACCCATGCTTCCACAACTGCCGCATGCCGGCATCGACGATGGGGTAACCTGTGCGCCCTTGCGTCCAGTCCTCGAACAGATCCGTTTCCGTCCTCCATTCGAAGGCGTCGAAACGCTTGTTCCAGTTGGCGGAGGGAAGGGCCGGGAAGTGAAACAGCAGATGATAGGAAAAGTCCCGCCAGGCCAGTTCCTTGCGGAAATGGATGACGTCGTCCTGCGGCGTGCTCTTCGGGAGGTTGCGCGTCGCATACCAGATGCGGGCCGGCGATATCTCGCCGAGTGCCAGATGCGGAGAAAGCATCGAGGTCGCGGGCTTGGCCGGGAAATCACGATCCGCCTTGTAACCGGTCAGCGCCTCGTCGACGAAGTCGTCGAGCCGTTCGCGAGCCGATGCCTCGCCCGGCACCCAGACGTCGGAGAACGACAGCGCCCAGTTCGGCTTTGTCGGCAGCAGTTTCCAGTCCGACAATGGCTCGCTGTCCGGCCACGCTTCAGGGGCTGTGATTTCCTTCGGTGCATCCAGCGGCTCCGGCGGCTCGCCGCGGCTTTCGAGCGCCCGCCAGAACGGCGTGTACACGCGGTAGGGTGTGCCTCCGCCGGTCATCAGCTTCGAAGGCTCATGCAGCAGCTGGCCGGCGAAGCTGGTAGCCTCTATGCCGCGCTCGGCGAGTTGCCGCTTGATCTCGGTGTCGACGGCGATACCGGCCGGGTCGTAGCGGCGGTTCCAGACGACGCCGGTCGCGCCCGAGGTTTCGATAAGCCTGGAGAGCGCGGAAAGTGCCTCGCCGCTTGCAAATATCAGGTCGCTGCCAAGGTTGCGGAGAGACGCCTGAAGCGCGGTCAGCGAGTGGTGGAGCCACCAGCGCTGTGCGGCGCCGAGCGGTCCCGTGCCGTCTTTATCGGGTTCGCGTATATAGAGGGGAATGATCGGCCGGCCTTTTTCGCAGGCGGCATGCAGCGCGAGGTTGTCGTCGAGCCGGAGGTCCTTTCGGAACCAAAGGATGGTGCATCCGCTCGCCTTCGTCACTGCTGTCATCCCCCTTTTTCCTTCTGATTGAAGTCTGTTACGCATCTACGTTGTTGTCGGATCAAAGGTTTCAAGGCTTGCGGCGAAAACCCGCGCAGCCTTGTCCCCGGCGCCGGATGCCGCCGTGAAAGCAAGCGAAATGCAGTGTCGCATCAGATTCTCCGAGGGCTGTCACCGTTCTGTTATGCAACGTGGTTAGCTCTCCGGCCATATCGGCAAGGAGTGTAGCATGGCAGAAATCCGCATCGAACAGGTCCGCAAGGCCTATGGCAGCAACAAGGTTGTTCACGGCGTGGATCTGAATTTTCGTTCCGGTGAGTTTGTCGTCATCCTCGGGCCGTCCGGTTGCGGCAAGTCCACCCTGCTCAGGATGATCGCAGGCCTCGAGGATATCACCAGCGGCGAGATCGTCATCGACGACGTGGTTGTCAATCAGCTGGAGCCCCGCGAGCGCGGCTGCGCCATGGTGTTCCAGAACTATGCGCTCTATCCGCACATGAACGTCGCGGCCAACATGGGCTACGCGCTCAAGGTTTCCGGCGTGCCAAAAGAGGAACGCGACCGCCGCATCAAGGAAACGGCGCGCATCGTCGGCCTCGAGGATTTTCTCGACCGCAAGCCGGGCGAGCTATCCGGCGGCCAGCGTCAGCGCGTCGCGATGGGCCGCGCCATCATCCGCGAGCCGAAAGTCTTCCTGTTCGACGAACCGCTGTCCAACCTCGATGCCAAGCTGCGCGTCCAGATGCGCGTCGAGATCCGCCGCCTGCACAAGCGCCTGTCAGCCACCTCCGTGTTCGTCACCCACGACCAGGTCGAGGCGATGACGCTCGCCGACAAGCTGGTGGTGATGTACAAAGGCAAAGTCGAGCAGGTCGGCACGCCCCTGGAAGTCTACAACAAGCCGCGCACCCGTTTCGTCGGCTCGTTCATCGGTTCTCCCGCGATGAACTTTCTCGAGGGCTCGTTCGCCGCAGACGGCACGCACTTCATCTTCGACGGCATTCCGATCCCGGTCGATCCGGCCATCGGCAGGGCCAATGCCGGGCGCGCTGCAGCCCTCGGCATTCGTCCTGAGCACGCCTACATGGTGCCGGTGGGGACGCCAGGCAGCATCCCGGCGACTGTCGATTTCGTCGAGGAGCTCGGCGCCGGTCGCGTCATCCACTCCGACATCAACGGCTCGAACTTCGCGCTCAGCATTTCCGACCATATCACCAGCGAAACCGGCCAGGAGATCGCCCTGCACCTGCCTGCCGAGCACATCCACCTGTTCTCCAACGAAACCGACCTGCGCCTCGACCTGCCGGAAACGGCACCGGTGCGGAAGCTGGAACTGGTCTCCTGATCTGACGTGAATTTATCAAGATGGTCTATCTAATGCCGTTGGAGCCCTACTCCAGCGGCATTTTCATGAGCAGTCGCGGGCGGGAACGAAAATGGCGGGCACGAGGCCCGCCATCATATTGGTCTGGGTCGAAGGGAAGTAGGCTTACTTCTCCGTGGAGATCAGCCCGCGCACGAACCAGCGCTGCATCAGGACAACGACAATCATCGGCGGCAGCATCATGATCAGCGTTCCGGCCATGGCGATATTCCATTCCGGTATGCCGCCGAAGTTCGGAACCAGCTTCTGCAGCGCGGTGCCGACGACGTAGCGGTGGGGATCGGTCGTCACCAGCAGCGGCCAGAGATATTGGTTCCACGCCCAAAGGAACATGATCGTTCCGAGCGCCGCCATGTTGGTGCGCGACAACGGCATCAGGATATCGATGAAGAATCGCACCGGACCGGCACCGTCCATGCGGGCGGCTTCCGTCAACTCGTCCGGTATCGTCAGGAAGAACTGGCGGTACAGGAAGGTGCCGGTGGCGGTCGCGACAAGCGGCAGGATCAGGCCCGGATAGGAGTTAAGCAGGCCGAAGTTCATCTTGAGCTCGACGCCGGTGAGGGTCTGGATGAGCCAGGTCACGCCGGTGACGTCCAATATGGTCTGGTACGGCGAGAGCACGTCGGCGGCGACGGCGTAGGTCGGGACGATACGGACTTCGAGTGGCAGCATGAGCGTTATGAAGATCATCCAGAACATCACATTGCGGCCTGGAAAGCGGAAGTAGACGATCGAGAAGGCTGTCAGCGCCGAGACGAGAACCTTGGCGGCGGCAACGCCAACGGCGACGATCATGCTGTTCAGCAAAACCGAGCCAAGGTTGGCGTTGACCCAGGCAGTCTTGATGTTGACCCAGAAATCGCTGCCGGGAATCAACGGCATCGGTGTCTGGTTGACATCGGTCAGGTTGTGGGTCGACGCGATGACGACCATGGCAAAGGGCGCTGCGGCGACCAAAAATCCTAGAAACAGGATCAGGTGCGTGAAGAAGTCCAATAGGGGGGTACGTTCGACCATGATTGCCTCAGCGGTAGTGCACGCGCCGCTCGATGAAGCGGAACTGGAAAATGGTAAGCAAGACGATCAGGGCCATCAATATGATGCTCTGGGCAGCCGCGCCGGAAAAATCGAGGCCTTTGAAGCCATCGGAATAGATCTTGTAGACCATCAGGTTCGTGGAGTTTGCTGGGCCTCCCGATGTCATGATGTCGATGATGCCGAACGAGTCCTGGAAGCTCTCGGTGATGTTGATGACGAGCAGGAAAAAGATCGTCGGTGTGATCAGCGGAAACTGAATGTCCTTGAAGCGCCGCATGACACCTGAACCATCCATGGCGGCGGCTTCAATGAGGGACCGGGGGATGCTCTGGAAGGCGGCGAGGAAAAAGATGAAATTGTAGCCGATGTATTTCCATGAAAACGCGGCGATGATGGATGCCATCGCATCGAAACCATCGAGGCCCGGATCCCAAAGCCCCGGCCACCAATGGTTCACCACGGAAATGATGCCGGCTTCAGGTGCCAGGATGAAGCGGAAGGCAAGGGCAAGCGCGGGCGCGGCAATTCCGTACGGCCAGATGAGCACGACCCTGTAGAACTTCGAGCCTCTCAACTGCCTGTCTGTCAGAGCCGCGAGCACGAGACCCACCGTCATCGACAAGCCGGTACTGATTGCCGCAAACACGAGACTGCGGCTGACCGAGTTCCAGTATTCGGCATTGGTGAGGATCGATCTGAAATTGTCGAGTCCGACGAAGATATTGCCGCCGCCCCAGGGCTGCTGCAGCGTCAGCGACCAGAAGACCGCCTGACCCGCCGGCCAATAGAAGAAGGTGAAGATGAGAAGGAGTTGCGGTACCGCGAACAGTATACCGATGGTCGACTTGTTGAATGTTGTTCGCTTTTCCATGATTTTTTCCGGCAGGCATCGGGCTCGAAGAACTGTGCTTCATGATAAAAAAGCGCCGTCCAAGGTTGGACGGCGCCGGTTTGCGAGCATTCGGTATCAGGGCAGGGTCTTGCCCTTGTAGGTCTGTTCGAAGCGTTCGAGGTTGGCGTCGCCGTTCTTGACGAGGTTGTCGATGCCTTCCTTGACGCTGACCTTGTTGGAGAAGATCGCCTGCATCTGGGTGCCGAATTCAGCGCGGATCTGCGTGAAGTTGCCGAGACGGATACCGCGGGTGATCGGCGTAGGCTCGGAGGCCGTCAGGCTCGCGATGGCGACTTCGCGGCCCTTGTAGGGTGCCTTGTCGTAGAAGCCGGTGGACTTCATGTAATCGAACCCCGACTTGGTAACGGGGATGTAGCCGGTGTTGGTCGACCAGAAGAGCGCGGTCTTCGGATCGTGGATGAAGTTGAGGAAGGCAGCCGCGGCCTTGTACTCATCCTTGGACTTGCCCTGCAGAACCCAGAGCGAAGCGCCGCCGACGAGCGAATTCTTGCGCTCGGTGCCGGCATAGACCGGAAGTTCGGCAACGTCCCAGGCCATGCCGGCCTTCTGGGTCTTGCCGACCGTGCCGTGATCGCCGACCGACGTCATGATCATCTGGCAATCGCCGGATGCGAAGGCCTGGACCATGTCCTGGCCAAGATCCTTGTTCTTGATCTTGATGAGACCCTGATCATACCAGCTCTTGAGGTCGGTCACGTACTTGACGAACAGGGTCTTGTTGACCGTCAGGCGGGCGTCGAGGCCGTCATAGCCGTTGTTCTTGGTTGCGATCGGCTGGTTGTGGATGGCAGAGAACTGCTCCATCAACTGCCAGCTCTCGTTGTTGGAGATGTTGATCGCCATCGGGCATTGGTAACCGGCGGTCTTCAGCGCCTTCATGTCGTCGGCTGCTTCTTCCCACGTCTTCGGTGCTTCCGTCTTGCCGATCTTGGCAAAGGAGTCCTTGTTCCAGTAGAGCAAAGCGGTCGAGGAGTTGAACGGGAAGGAGAGCAGCTCGCCCTTGGAGGTCGCATAGTAGCGGGCGATGCCCGGGAAATAGTCGTTCCAGTCGATCTTGTAGCCGTTTTCTTCCATCAGCTTGCCGGCAGGATAATACGCGCCCGACAGCATCATCGATGCCGTGCCGGCGTCATAGACCTGCACGACGGCCGGCTGCTTGCCGGCGCGGAACGCGGCAATGGTGTTCTGCAGCGTGGCGTCGTAGTTGCCCTGGCTGACGCAGGCGACTTCGTAGTCCTTCTGCGACTCGTTGAAGTTCTTGCACATCTGCTGGACGACGCGTTCTAGGTCGCCCGACAGGCCGAACCAGAAGTCGAACTTGACCGGCGCAGCGGCAGCCGGCAGAGCGAGCGACAGGCTGATCGCCGCAGCGCCAGCAGCCGTCAGGCAGCGCTTCACGCCCGGCAGACCCATATAATGATTGAGTTTGAACATAATCCCTATTTCCTTTTGATCGACAAGGCTGCAGGCCCCACGCAGCCCTTGGCAGCGGTTTTATAGACACGCTGTGTGACAGTTTATTGCGGGCAGATGTTGCGGCGCGAAATGGTTCTGGACAGGCTGTGACGCACCGTCGGAGAGACGATCGAAGGCGACCGGCAAGCACCGAAAATGACAAGGCATGATCGACTGCGCGGGCTCCGCTGCCAGCCACTGACCCTCAGCGCTCTGTCATGCACATTTTCGTGATCCCTGGAATAAGAAGGAACCCTTTGTAACTCTTTGCCGTTATGGCGTTGTGAATTCCAAATGAGGTCCAAAATGCGCAATTTTATTCTTGCTTCCGCAGTTGCACTGGCTGCAACCCTTTCGTCGGGCGTAGCTGCTCGTGCTGACGACATGTCCATGCGTCACAATATGCACGGCATGCACCAGAAGCATTGCATGATGAAGACGGTAAAGCACCGCGACCGCCACGGTCATATGGTCGTCAAGAAGATGCGCGTTTGCCGCTAAACGGCCGGCCAGTCGTTTTGATGGAAACCCGGTTGATGATAAGTCAGCCGGGTTTTTTTACGGGATGGGACGTGGTCCGTGACAGGATGTGCGATCCGCATTAGGATAGCCCACTAGCATTTTTAGGGAAAACCGACATGATAAATGTCCGCCAGATCGCCACCGCCGCAGTCTTCGGCGCTTCTATCTTACTCATGACCGTCGCTCCGGCGGCCTCGATGCCGATTTCTGGTGTGACTTCGGTGCAGACCGGCACCCCAGACGTCATTCAGGTCAGGAACCGCAGTCATCATCATGATCACCACCGGCGCGACCACCGCTTCCACGGCTGTGACGATTACTATGACAATAACGACCAGAGCGGCGTCCTCTTCAAATCGTTCGTAACCGGCACTTTGTTTCACGCCCGCTAGTCAAAAACCTGTCGCCCCGAGATATCCCAAAGTGTGCGAGATCTTCGATCTCGGTCAGCCTGTTTCCACCCCGGCGCCAACCTTTCGGAAAGGGTTGGCTGGGATAATGCCGCTCGCTAGTGAAGGAGCGGATAATGGCACAAAGGCGCAGCACGCGAAAACCAGCCCGCAGGACGGCCAAAAAGAAAAGCGGCGGCGGCGGAAGCATTCTGCCATGGTTGGCCGTTGCGACAGTGCTGGCGATTGTCGGATACGATCACTGGCAGTCCATCAAGCCTGAATTGACGACCCTGGCAAAGGGCACCGTTGCTGCACCCGTGGTAGCCGCCCTCCCGTCACCGGCTGCCAGGCCGCAGGCTCCGGCCGTCCGTGCCGTGGACAACAGCCCGGTTCCGCCAGCGCCCATTCCCGTCGCCATGCCCGTTCCGACACCGAGCCCGCAGCCGGCCTCCGCCTTGACTGCGACATCCGTCTCCGAAAGCTTCGGTCTTTGCGGCCAGGGCACGCATATCAACTGCGTCTTCGACGGCAGCACGTTCTGGGTCCGCGGCACGAGGATCCGCATTGCCGATATCGACACACCGACGCTCGGCCCCTCGCGTTGCGTCGAGGAAGAGCGGCGCGCCAATGCCGCCAAGCTGCGCCTTCTCTCCTTGCTCAACGCCGGCCCGTTTACGCTCCAGCCGGCATCGTCGACCACAGAGCCTGCGGGCACAACGCAGCGTCGCGTCCTGCGCGCCGGCCAGTCCTTCGGGGATACCCTGGTGCGCGAGGGCCTCGCCCACCGTCGCATGGACCGCCCTGTTTCCTGGTGCGCCTGACCTTCAGCTGGTAAGCAAACTTTATCCAGAGAGATAAGGCACGCTCTATTTCTGTGCACGTCCCGCCTGTTCAGGTAGCTGTCAGGAAACTCACCTAAGTGCCGCCGCTTTTGTGGGGTCTAGGGCAGTACCGATTCCGGGCGGCTTGCAGAAGTCGTCCCTGTCTTTCCATCTGGAGAAGATTTATTGACCGATCATGCCGGCGGGGGCGGGCGCCATTCATTCCGTCCACGAGTAGGCAGCGTCACGCTTTGCCTGTTGACGAGCCTCTACATCGTCCTTTTCACCAACTACACATTCTGGACGCGGGCTCACACCTACCTCTCGAGCGATCCTATCGCCTTCGTGGCTTTCGTCGTCGGCGTCTGCGCGCTGATATCGGCCGTGATGATCATTCCCTCGGCAAAGTACCTGATCAAGCCGGCGCTGGTCTTCTTCGTCCTGGTAGCCTCGGTATCGTCCTGGTTCACCGACCAGTTCGGAACGATCATTGATCGCGAGATGATCCGCAATGCGGCGGTGACGACCACAGCCGAGGCGGGGCACCTGATCACGGTAGGCTTTGCCACCCATGTGATCCTGACCGGCATCCTGCCGTCGCTTTTCATCATCTGGGTGCGGGTCCTTCATCGGCCGTTTCTCAGCAAGCTCGGCTATAATCTCGCAGTCATTGCCCCATGCCTTGCCATATTCGTGGTAGCCGGCCTTAGCTTTTCGCGCACCTACGCTGCCGTCGGCCGCAAGAACCCGGATCTCGTCCTGACGCTCAACCCCTTCGTGCCGATCGTCAGCGCCGTCAAATATCTCGTCGGCACGGAACGAGACCGTAACATCGTTGCCGCCCCCATCGGCACGGACGCGCACCGGACTGCGCCGGGCCAGAAGCCACGGGTCACGATCATCGTCGCCGGCGAGACGGCGAGGGCGCAGAATTTCTCGCTCGGAGGCTACGGACGCGATACCAATCCGGAATTGAAGAAGCAGGATATCGTCTATTTCCCCAACACGACGAGTTGCGGCACCGCGACGGCGACCTCGATCCCGTGCATGTTTTCCATCTACGCCCGCGCCGAGTACAGCCACCGCAAGGGACTGGAGACCCAGAACCTGCTGGATGTGCTTTCCTATGCCAAGGTCAACGTCACCTGGCTGGACAACGACACCGGCGCTTATGGCGTCGCCGACCGCGTGCCCTACACCTTCCTGCCGAAGGCGGCCGATCCGCGCTTCTGCAAGGACGGCGAATGCCTCGATGCCATCCTCCTCGACAAGCTCGACGACTACCTCGCCAACGCCAAGCAGGACAGCGTTCTGGTGCTCCACCAGCTGGGAAGCCACGGCCCTGCCTACTACCTACGCTATCCCGAGAATTTTCGGCGCTTCACCCCGGATTGCCGCGCTGCCGAGTTCGGAAGCTGCAAGCCCGAAGAGATTGTCAACGCCTACGACAATTCCATCCTCTATACCGACCACATCGTCTCGGAGGTCATCAACAGGCTGAAGGCTCATCAAGGCAACGTGGCGGGCGCGATGATCTACGTCTCCGACCATGGCGAATCGCTCGGCGAAAACGGCCTCTATCTCCACGGCGCACCCTATGTCATTGCCCCGGCGGAGCAGACGCGTGTGCCGTTTCTCGTCTGGCTGGCAGGCGACCTGCAGGCGTCTGCCGGCTTCGACATGGCCTGCCTTTTGGCCAGGGCAGGGGCGTCCTACTCCCACGACAACTTCTTTCACAGCGTGCTCGGCCTGATGGACATCGGCACCAAGGTCTATGACCCCGCCCTCGACATCTTCGCCAGCTGCCGGAAAAAGGTGGCTGGGGCGCCAAGTCCGGGATAGCGGCGGCGGCGCTGCGAAAGGCCAGCGCGGGCGTGTCGCAGCCTTCGCCTTTTTGCTTGAAAACAGAGGGATTCGCGGTTAAGCAAAGCCCAATGCCTAGCCGCGGACAGTGTTTGCGATATCATCTGCGGAACATAGACAGCAACGGCGGGAAATCCGCTCTTTCGGAGGCGAGCAGCGATGTCTGCAAAGATCTACCGTCCGGCGAAGACCGCCATGCAATCCGGCAAGGCCAAGACCCACAGCTGGGTTCTGGAGTTTGACCAGGAAAGCCCGCGAAAGATCGATCCGATCATGGGCTACACCTCGTCCGACGACATGCGCCAGCAACTGAAGCTTTCATTCGAAAGCCAGGAGCTGGCCGAGGCCTACGCAACCCGCAACGGCATCGAGTATCGGGTAATCCCGCCGAAGGAAACCGTCCGCCAGACTGTTTCCTACACCGACAACTTTCGCTTCAATCGCAACCAGCCCTGGACGCACTGATTCATCAGGCTCCGTTCGCCACGCTGCCATCTCAATGCAGCAAAAACATCCGGCCCCTTAGCTCAGCTGGATAGAGCACCTGCCTTCTAAGCAGGTGGTCGCTGGTTCGAATCCAGCAGGGGTCACCACTTTTTTCAGAATATCAGAATCCTAATGCCGCGTGACAGCCGCCGTAATCGGAGCCGCCTCTGGCAACGTCAGGCTGGCGACGGCGAGTTCCAGCAGTTGGCTGACGGGGTGGTTGTTGGCGCTTTCAGCGGCGTTCCGGGCGGTCTGGCACAGCCGCAAAAGTGCTGTGGAAGGACACTCGGGTGTCGCATTGCTCACTGGGAATATCATGCCGGCGTATTGGGATGGGGTGCCCGCGGGATCGCGGAAGCATTGGCCGTATGCAATCACCCGCGTCGTTTTCCCGTCGCCGTCGATGACCCTATAGGTTTGCTGATAGGGACTGCCGCTGATGATTTCCTCGTGGATCGCTCTCGCGACGGCACCTCGATCCTCCGCATGCACCTTTTCGATGAACCGCTCTATCGGCAGGCCACGTCTGACGCGATCGGCTGGCAGGTCGAATAGCTGAGCGACGCTGGCGCTGGCCATGATTGTATTCGTCGCGAGGTTCCAGGAGTAAGTTCCCGCTTCGCGGGTAGTCGGTCCCCTGGATGGTTCGAAATACAGTCTGCTCATCATGCCCCCGATATTGCAGCTCCAAGAATCAATATCCCAGATACAATTTATGGGCGAAGTTTCGCCATATACAAGACGTTCGAATATTCTAATTTAAATAATGTCAAATTTAGCATTTTGTAGGAGGGCATTCGAACGTCGTGGGCCACCGTGGTCCGCCTTCGAACACTGGAATGCTAGGGCGCCAGGCCTCAGATAACGATCACGCCCTTGTGCTTCGCCTTGTCTTCCGGCTCGACATGGATGGTCGTGATAGCGCCCGACACGGCTTGCTTCAGGGCGGCCTCGATCCTGTCGCAAATCGTATGGGCGTCGCCGACGGTCATTGCGGTCGGGACGACGAGGTGGAAGTCGATGAATGTGACGCGGCCGGCATGCCGTGTCCGCAGAGCGTGCGCCTCGAGAGCGTCGCTGGCATTGGCGGAAATCACCCCGCGGATCAGCGCAAGTTCTTCGGGCGGGGCGGCTTCGTCAAGCAGGCCGCTGGCGCTTTCGCGGATGACGCCCCATCCGCTCCACAGCACATGCAGCGCCACCAGCGCGGCAATGATCGCATCCAGCTGGATGATGCCGGTGAAGATTACCAGCGCCACGCCGATGAGCACGCCGAGCGAGGTGACGACATCCGCCATCAGATGCTTGCCATCGGCGACCAAGGAGGCCGACCGGTGGAGCTTTCCCTGGTTTATGAGGACGTAGCTCCAGCCGATGTTGAGGATCGTGGCGGCGGTGCTGACGATCATGCCGGTCCAGGGTGCATCGATCGGCTTCGGGGCGATGAAGCCATGATAGGCTTCGTTGAGAATGGCAATTGCGGCGCCGACGATCATTGTGCCGACCACTACGGCAGAGAGATATTCAGCCTTGTGGTGACCGTAGGGATGCTGCTCGTCCGGCGGCACCGCGGCTGCCTTGATAGCGAAAATGACGGCCATAGCGGTGACGACGTTGATGATGCTCTCCAGCGCGTCGGAGAACAGCGCGACGCTGCCGGTGATCCAGAACGCAGCATATTTAATGGCCAGCACGACGATGCTGACAACGAAACTGCCGAGTGCGATTTTCAGTGACCGGTCCATCAATTCCTACTCCGCCGGCAGCGCAATCCGGTCGTTGAGGTGACCGGTGCCCTGACAAAAGACGGAAAGCTCTATGAAAAACAACGGAAGATGCACTGCGCGCTGATGCGCGAGCGTCATACTGTGTTCCTGAAAAGCAATCCCCTGAGCCGAGAGATAAGAAAAGCGCCATCGGCTGTCAAGCCGCTAAAATGGCTTTTATCTAGTAATAAGAATGACTTGCAGGTAGATTGTGCGAATGGGAATGAGTTGCATTAAGCATGCAGCAACTCCTGCCACCTGCATGGCGTGTGGCGTCACACCCTATCAAGGCCTGGTCGGGACGGGCGCTGCTTCCAGCGCCCTCCACATTCAGAACGAGATCATGTCGATCGCCGTCAATGTCGTCTTGGCCGCGACGCCCGGTGCGTGTGTCATGTGCCACGCGACATATTGCTCGGCATAGAGTTCGGTCGACGACATAGCGTCGACAGGCAGGATGATGTTCATGCCGTGAAATGCAGCGTCGCTCGCGGTCGCAAGCACGGCTCCCTCGGATGCCGTACCGGTGACGATGACGCTCTTGATCCCCTTGGCTGCCAGGATCTTGTCGAGGTCGGTATTGACGAACTTGTCCGGGCCGGATTTGACGATCGCCTCGCCATCCCGAGGCGCCAGAACGGTGGCAATGTCGGCTTTGGTGCCGGCGCCTGCGAGGCTGTAGACCACGAGCATGCCCTTGGCGCGCGCCTCGGACAACAGCTTGGCAACCTTTGGAAGCGACTCTAGGCACCGGGGCTTGGTCTTGCTGTTGCATGGCCCCTTGGTCGGATCCTGCGCGCCATTGAAATCGAGAAGCAGCAACGCTGTTGTTGGCAGATCGACCTTCACCGGCTTGAGTTCGGGTGGAGACGGTACCTTCACCTCTTTCCAGGTATCGATGATCGTCTGCGCCGACGCTGCACCGGATAAGGCGACGTTGCAGGCCAGCGCCGCAGCGATCATGGCAGGGGTTGCGGTTTTACGTAATGTCTTCGATTTCCTCATTTACTTCTCCCGGAGCGGTTATCGCCGCTACTTTGACCAAGGATGAGGGGAATGTAACGAAAACTATACGTGAACGGGCTATCTGTGGACTTTGTCGAGTGGCATAAGAGACAAGCTTGCTGCAAAGTTGAACGGTAATGTTAGGCTCGGGCGTTCGAAAGAATCGCCGGCAGTAAAACATCAGTTGTCTTCGGCACATTTGATCGCCATATGCGTTGCCTCACCATCAACTTCGATGAATAGGGCTCTGAAGGGCCGGAGATACGATGACAGCCGTGCCGCGTGATACCTCCGCACCTGCCAAGGGCCTGCCGAGCATCCTGTTTCCGATGATCGGTTCCATCGGTGTCGTCTATGGTGATATCGGCACGAGCCCGCTCTACGCCTTCCGTGAGGCACTGCGACCCTTTGTCGAAGACGGCGTGACACGCGGCGAGATCCTCGGCCTCGTGTCGCTGATGCTCTGGACGCTGACCGTCATCGTGACGTTCAAATATGTTCTTTTCTTGCTGCGTGCCGACAATGACGGCGAGGGCGGCACGCTCTCCCTGCTTGCTCTGCTCGCGAAGAAATCGAGCCGCTACAAGAATGGCCTGCTGTTTGCAGCGCTGATCGGCACCGCCCTGTTCATCGGCGACGCGATGATTACGCCAGCTCTGTCGGTGCTGTCTGCCGTCGAGGGGCTGAAGCTGGTGACCCCGGTGTTCTCGACCTATGTGGTACCGATCGCCGTCGTCATCATGATCTTGCTGTTTGCCATCCAGTCGCGCGGCACGGCCACAGTCTCGCGCTTTTTCGGTCCTATCACCCTTCTCTGGTTCCTGGTGATCGCCCTCGGTGGCCTGTCGCATATCATCGAGTCCCCCTCCATTCTGACCGCACTCAACCCGATCCATGCCGTCCGCTTCATCGCCCATGCCGGGACGGTGGGGCTTGTCGTGCTCGGCGCCGTGTTCCTGACGGTGACGGGTGCTGAAGCGCTCTACGCCGATCTCGGACATTTCGGTCGCAAGCCGATCCAGGCTGCCTGGTTTTTCGTGGTCTTTCCGTCGCTGGCATTGAATTATCTCGGGCAGGGCGCATTGGTTCTGCATGACCGCGCCGCAGCCGCCAATCCGTTCTTCCTGATGTTTCCGGACTGGGCGCTGCTGCCCGTCGTCATCCTCGCTACCTGCGCAACCATCATTGCCAGCCAGGCTGTCATTACCGGCGCTTTTTCGCTAGCTCGGCAGGCAATCCACCTGGGTCTTCTTCCGCGCCTTGAAATCTGCTTTACCTCCGAAACCAACACCGGGCAGATTTACCTGCCGACCGTCAACGCCATCCTGCTGATCGGCGTGCTCGGGCTCATCTTCCTGTTCAGGAGTTCGGATTCTCTCGCCACCGCCTACGGCATCTCGGTGACCGGCGCCATGGTGGTGACGACCATCCTCTCCATCCAGTTTGTGCGTCTTTTCTGGAAATGGTCGCTGGCAACGGCACTTGCCGTTCTGCTGCCGCTGCTGGCGCTCGAATGTATCTTCCTTGCCGCAAACCTGCTGAAGATCACCGAAGGCGGCTACATTCCCGTGCTGATCGCCGGTGCACTCATCGTTATGATGTGGACCTGGCGAAAGGGCACCGGCCTGTTGAAGCTGAAGGCCGCCCGCAACGACGTCCCGCTGACGCAATTCATTGGCTCTATCGAGCGCAAGAGCAACCACGCGCCCGTCTCCGTGCCCGGCACTGCCGTGTTTCTCACCAGCTTTCCGGATCTGACCCCGAACGTGCTGCTCCATAACCTGAAGCACAACCACGCACTTCACAACCAGAACATCATCCTGACGATCAAGACCATCCCTCGACCGATGGTCCCGGAAGGCGAGCGCTACATCATCGAATCGCTGTCGAAGCGGTTCATGAAGATGGAATTGCGCTTCGGTTTCATGGAGACGCAGGATGTGTCGAAGGCCCTGAGCCTCTGTCGCAAGGATGGCTTCAAGTTCGATATCATGACGACCTCTTTCTACATCGGTCGCCGCAAGCTGGTGGGTAGCCCGACCTCCGGCATGCCGCTCTGGCAGGACCGATTGTTCATTCGCATGGCGGGCCTCGCGATCGATCCTTCCGATCACTTTCACCTGCCCAATAACCGCGTGGTCGAGATCGGCGAGCAGGTCATCATCTAGGACCTGCCCGTCAGACGATGTGGCATATCGAGGAAGCAGAAATTGCTGCTTCTTTCGCTCCCGAAACGGTGACATGGTTGCATTGACACAACGCAACTTCGCCTGACTGCGGGAGGATCGTCTGCCCATGCCGTTTGCCAAAATATTTTACTGTCTTTGGAAAATGGCAGCGCTGGTCGCCATCCTGTTGGCTGGTACGCTGGCGCATGCCCAGCAAGCTCCTCCCGTGGCTGCAGGCCAGCAGAAGGTCGACCAGCTGATCAAGTTGCTCGACGACCCCGAGGTTCGTGCTCTGCTCGCCGCCCAGAGGCCCTCCACCACCACGACTGCGATGATGCCCAACATGTCAGCCTCCGCGCTGACGACGCTGCTCAACGGCGTTCAGGGCCACCTTCTCGCGGTCCGGGAGGCAATCCCGCTGGTTCCCGGCGAATTCTCCCGGGCCGGGACGACGATCATGGCGGGGGTCGATAACCGGAGCGCAACGCACGTTTTTCTGCTGTTCCTGCTGCTGGTGGCACTGGGCCTCGCTGCCGAGTACGGTTTCAGTCTTCTCGTCGGCCACCTCCACGCCGGACGTTCCGCCATCCCCGGAGATCCGACACCTGTGCGGAGCATCCATACGCTCGGTCGCCACCTGTTTGGCGAACTGGCGCCTCTGGTGATTTTCGCCATCGCCAGCGTGGGCATGTTCCTGATGGTGAGCTGGCCGCCACTGCTGCTGGACCTGATCGTGCCGACGCTTCTGGGACTGATCGCCGCCCGTCTGGTGATACGTCTCTGCCAGATCGTCCTGGCGCCCTCAGCCGCCAAGTCCGCTACGACACAGGCCCGCCTGATCCCGATGGACGACGCAGCGGCGCGGTTCTGGTTCTCGCGCGTCGTCGTGTTCACGCTGACATTCTTCGTGGGTTGGGCGGCGGAAGGTATCATGGGCGCGCTCGGCTTTCTTGCGCCGGTGCGGGCTGCCGTCGGATATGCCATCGGCGTCGGGCTGCTGGCCATTGCCATCGAGATCGTCTGGCGCCGGCCACGACCGATCGATCGTCCGCGCCACCAAGGGATATTCCACTGGCTGGCGACATTCTGGCTTTGCGTCATCTGGGCGCTATGGGTGGCAGGGCTGGATGTGATGATGCTGCTCTGTACCTACGTTATCGTGATCCCTGCAGCGCTGCGGATATCGTCCGGGGTCGTTCGAAGCGCCTTTGCGGCTCAGGGAGGACCGGGAGGGGCGGATAGCCCCGTCTATCAGGTCTTGGTCGAGCGCGGCCTGCGGGCCACGATCATCGCAGTAGCCATTTTGTGGCTCACCATGATCGTCAGCCTGCAAACAAGCGCGATGGTGGAAAATGCGCAAGTCGCGGGCATCATTCGCGGCGCCCTGACGGGCATCGTCATCCTTTTGGCGGCCGATATCGTCTGGCAGATCGCCAAGGCGCTGATCAACCACCGTCTCGCCCTTGCGCGTGCCCACGAAGGCAATGACGCCGAAGTTGCCCGCAGTGGCCGGCTGCTAACGCTACTTCCCATCTTTCGAAACTTCCTCGCGATGCTCATCATCGCCATTTCCGCCATGATGGTTCTCTCGGCACTCGGCATCGAGGTCGGGCCGCTCATCGCCGGCGCCGGTATCTTCGGGGTTGCGATAGGCTTCGGATCGCAGACGCTGGTGAAGGATATCATCAGCGGCATTTTCTACATGACGGACGACGCATTCCGGGTCGGAGAATACATCCAGAGCGGCACCTACAAGGGCACCGTCGAATCCTTCAGCCTGCGGTCCGTCAGGTTGCGCCATCACCGCGGCCCGATCTTCACCGTGCCTTTCGGCGTGCTCGGGGCGGTCGAGAACATGTCGCGTGACTGGGTCATCGACAAGTTCCTGATCTCGGTCAGCTACGAGACGGACGTCGCTGTGGTAAAAAAGCTGGTGAAAGGCATCGGCGCGGAACTGCTCGAAGATCCGGAACTGGGGCCGAAGATTATCGAGACCCTCAAGATGAAAGGTGTCGAGCAGTTCGGGGACTACGGTATTAACCTGAGCTTCGCGGTCATGGCAAAGCCCGGCGAGCAGTCGATGATCCGGCGTCGCGCATTGGCGCTGATCCGCGAGGCCTTTACTGCCAACGGCATCGAATTTGCCTCGCCGACAGTCCGTGTCGGCAATGACGAGCGGGCAGCTGAGGCGGTTGCAGCACTGACCTCGAACAACAATGCTCTCGCCCAGAAGAAGCTTGCGGGCGAGGCGGCGCAGTAGGCGGACGTGCGTCACACCAGCATCCACCCGATATGAAAAAGGCCCGGCGTCGAACTGAACGACACCGGGCCTTTTATGTGAACGTGTGGACGATCAGTGCAGGATCTGGCTGAGGAACAGCTTGGTGCGCTCATGCTGCGGATTGTCGAAGAACTCGGCGGGCGAGTTCTGCTCGACGATCTGTCCCTGATCCATGAAGATGACCCGGTTCGCAACCTGGCGGGCAAAGCCCATTTCGTGGGTGACGCAAAGCATCGTCATGCCTTCTTCCGCAAGGCCCACCATGGTGTCGAGAACTTCCTTGATCATTTCCGGATCGAGTGCCGACGTCGGTTCGTCGAAGAGCATGATTTTCGGGTTCATGCAGAGCGAACGGGCAATGGCGACGCGCTGCTGCTGCCCGCCGGAGAGCTGGCCCGGATACTTGTTGGCCTGGTCGGGGATCTTGACGCGGGTGAGGAAGTGCATCGCAACTTCCTCGGCCTGCTTCTTCGGCATCTTGCGCACCCAGATCGGCGCCAGCGTGCAGTTCTCGAGAATTGTCAGGTGCGGGAACAGGTTGAAGTGCTGGAACACCATGCCCACTTCGCGGCGCACTTCATCGATCTTCTTCAGATCGTTGGTGAGTTCGACGCCGTCGACGAGGATATTGCCCTTCTGGTGCTCTTCCAGCCGGTTGATGCAACGGATCATCGTCGACTTGCCGGAGCCCGACGGGCCGGCGATGACGATGCGCTCGCCGCGCATGACCTTCAGGTTGATGTCGCGCAGCACGTGGAAATCGCCGTACCACTTGTTCATGTTGATAATTTCGACGGCGACGTCGGTCGTCGAGACTTCCAGTTTTTTCAATTGAGCTTCAGCCATGATCTATTCCCTCGATCTTATTTCCTGTGGCCAGTGTCTAGGTGGCGTTCCATGAAGTACGAATATCGCGACATGCCGAAGCAGAACAGCCAGAAAACGAAGCCGGCAAATATCAGCCCCGTCAGCGGTGTCACCGGCGTCAGCCATCGGGAATCGCCGAAGCTGGCTTTGACGATTCCGAGCAGGTCGTACATGTTGATGATCGACACCAGCGAGGTGTCCTTGAACATCCCGATGAACGTGTTGACGATGCCCGGTACGACCAGCTTGATGGCCTGCGGCATGATGATGAACGTCATCTTCTGGAAGTAGTTCAGTCCGAGCGAGTCCGCACCTTCGTACTGTCCTCTGGGGATAGCCTGCAGACCCCCACGAATGACTTCCGCCATGTAGGCCGATGCGAAAATTGACACGCCGACGAGCGCCCGCAGGAATTTGTCGATATTCGTGCCAGGAGTCAGGAACAGCGGCAGCAGCACGCTGGCCATGAACAGCACGGTAATCAGCGGTACGCCACGCACCAGTTCGATGAAGCCGATGCAGGCACCCCTAAGGATCGGCATGTCCGATCGTCGCCCGAGGGCGAGCACGATCCCGAAGGGCAGCGATACGACGATGCCGACGAAGGACAGGATCAGCGTCACCATCAGGCCGCCCCAGAGGGACGTCTCGACATGGGTCAGGCCGAATGAACCGCCGAGAAGCAGGATATAGGCGAGGATCGGCAAGCCCACCAGCAGAAGAGCCGCATTCCAGCCTTTGCGCGGTGCAGACGGTATCAGGAATGGAACCAGCAGTGCCACGAACAGCACGGCGATCAGGATCGGCCGCCAAATCTGGTCACGGGGATAGGAGCCGACCATGAAGGCCGTGAACCAGTCGCCGACATAGGCCCAGCAGGCGCCGCTCCAGCCATCCGGCTGGATGCCGCCCTGGCTGACAGTGGCGCAAAATGTCCTGTCTTTCCCGACCCAGACGGCGTTGATGAACAGGAATTCCACGACCGAAAGCAGGAACCAGACGGCAATGACTGCCACCACGACGCTGAGGATGGCGTCCTTGGGCGTAGCGAAAAGATTGTGCTTGGCCCAGCCGCGAACGGTCTTGTCACTCAGCGGAGCCGCTTCCGGGGCAATGAGTTTCTCTCGAAGAAAAGCAATCTGAACGGCCATCTTAGCGCTCCACCAATGCCATACGGGCGTTGAACCAGTTCATGAACAGCGACGTGATCAGGCTCAGCGAAACATAGATCGCCATCCAGATGCCGATGATCTCGATCGAGTGACCGGACTGGTTGAGGATCGTCCCTCCCACGGCCACCAAGTCCGCATACCCGATGGCGACGGCCAGCGACGAGTTCTTCGTCAGGTTCAGGTATTGCGATGTCAGCGGTGGAATGATGATCCGCAATGCCTGTGGCAGGACGACAAGCCGCGTCGTCAGGCCGGGGCGGATGCCCAGCGCATGGGCTGCTTCCGATTGCCCCTTTGAGACACCGCGGATGCCGGAGCGTACGATTTCGGCGATGAATGCGGCGGTGTAGAACGACAGGGCCATGTACAGCGACAGGAATTCGGGTCCGACCACCGTGCCGCCGTTCATGTTGAACTTGCCGAGCACGGGGATATCGAACGTCACGGGGAAACCTGCGATGGCGAAGGCCAGTAGCGGAAGGCCGATAATCAGGGCGAGATTGACGAGAAGAACCGGCGGACGCTTGCCGGTTGCCAGCTGGCGCTTGTTGGCCCAGCGGGTGTAGACGATGGCGCCGATAATGCCCACGGCACAGACGACCGGGACAGTCCATATACCGGCGCCGAAGATCGGCGCGGGCATGTATACGCCGCGATTGCTGACATAGACGGACAACGGCAGAGACATGGCCTTCTTGACATCCGGCAGCAGCGACAGCACGCCTTTGTACCAGAAGAAGATGACCAGAAGCGGCGGAATGTTGCGGAAGATCTCGACGTAGACCGTCGATAGTTTGGCGATCAGCCAGTTGTGCGACAGGCGACCCATGCCGACCAGCAACCCGATGATCGTTGCGGTCACGATCCCGCAGGCGGCCACGATGAGCGTGTTGATCAGGCCGAGGGTGAGGGCACGCAGATAGGTCGAGTCACTCGAATACTGGATCGGCGTCTGCGCGATATCGAAGCCGGCGCGGCCGTTCAGGAAGGTGAGGCTCGCCCTCATGTTGGCTTTTTCAAGGTTCTGCGCGGCATTCGAGCTTGCGTACCAGACCAGCCAGACAATAAAGATTACGGTCAGCGCCTGGTAGATAAATTGGCGCAGTTTCGGGTTGTAAAGCAAAGAGTGCCACGAACGACGGCTGCCGTTCCCCTCTGCGGCTGCAACGGCCATGCATTATCCCCTTATATCCACTCGCCCTTTCTGGGCGTTATAGTTCGACTGCGGGAACCAAGCATGGGTTCCCGCAGCGTGGTCAGTCGGTGATTAGCGGATCGGCGGCGAGTACTGCAGGCCGCCCTTGTTCCAGAGAGCGTTGAGGCCACGCTTGATCTTCAGCGGGCTGCCTTCGCCGACGTTGCGCTCGAACACTTCGCCGTAGTTGCCGACGAGCTTGACGATGTTGTAGGCCCACTTCTCGTCAAGTCCGAGATCCTTGCCGATCGTCTCGTCCTTTTCCTGGCCGAGGAAACGCTTGATGTCCGGATTTTCGGACTTCGTCATTTCATCGACATTTGCCTGTGTGATGCCGAACTCTTCAGCAGAAACCATGGCGTAGTGGGCAAAGGAAACCACGTCGAACCACTTGGAGTCGTTCTGGCGAACGGCTGGGCCGAGCGGCTCCTTGGAGATGATTTCCGGAAGGACGATGTTGTCGTCGGGATTGGCGAGCGACAGGCGGATCGAGTACAGGCCCGACTGGTCGGTCGTGTAGACGTCGCAACGGCCGGACGAATAGGCGGCGTCGACTTCTTCCTGCTTTTCGAACACGACAGGCTTGTATTCGAGCTTGTTGGCCTTGAAGTAGTCGGCGAGGTTGAGTTCGGTCGTCGTGCCGGACTGGACGCAGACGGCAGCGCCGGAAAGTTCCAGAGCAGATTTCACGCCGATTGCCTTGTGGACCATGAAGCCCTGGCCGTCATAGTAGTTGACCGCACGGAAATCGAAGCCGAGCTGGCTGTCACGGCTGGCGCTCCAGGTCGTGTTGCGGGCAAGAATGTCGATTTCGCCAGACTGAAGCGCCGGGAAACGATCCTTCGCCGAAAGCGGGGTGTACTTGACCTTGGAAACGTCGCCGAAGACGGCGGCTGCAACTGCCTTGCAGAGGTCGACGTCGAGACCGGACCATTTGCCAGACGAATCCTGCGCGCCGAAGCCAGCCAGGTTCGAGCCGTTGACACCGCACTGCACGAAGCCCTTCTTCTTGACATCGTCAAGCGTGCCAGCGTGCGAGTAGGATGCACCAAGGACGAAGATCGCCGCGCCGACCGCACCTGTCAGAATCTTGCTGCTCATTGTTTTCCCAACCTTTGTTGTTCTCTTGTTATATTTGAACCTCTTCACGCGTTGGCACAACTTTTCGTTGGTGACGTTGGTTTGCCCCCCGGCGTGAGTGCCGACATCACAATCGCAAATTCGGTCACGGTCAACCCTCGGTCACGATAAACATGATTTCCGAAAGTGTTTTCTCGGTTTTTGACCGGACAATGAGCGCATGCATAATGAATGGGCTTGGGCTGCAAATTAAATAGTCAGGTCTTCGCTGCGGTTAAAAAGGGCAGGTTGCGTTGGCCTGCCGGACCGGCCTGCCCACGAGACTTGACGACACCGAGTTCGCCAGCCACAAGTCAAGCTTTCCGATAGGCCCGAGGCAGTTATTAAGATGATCGAAAACAAGAGTTTCCTGCAAAACGCCGGCATCAATACCCGCTTGTCGCATGCTGGGCCGAAGCCTTCCGACTACTATGGTTTCGTCAACCCGCCGGTTGTCCACGCATCGACCGTCCTGTTTCCCAACGCCCGTGCGATGGAGATCCGCGAGCAGAAGTATACCTATGGCACGCGCGGCACGCCGACGACGGATGCGCTCTGCGAGGCAATCAATGAGCTCGAGGGCTCTGCAGGGACCATTATCGTGCCCTCCGGTCTTGCTGCCATTACTGTGCCGTTTCTGGCGTTCCTTTCGGCCGGAGACCACGCCCTGATCGTCGATTCCGTCTATACCCCGACCCGCAACTTCTGCGAGACGATGCTGAAGCGCCTGGGCGTGGCCGTCGATTACTACGACCCGCTCGTCGGCGCCGGTATCGAGCAGTTGATCAAGCCGAATACCAGGCTGGTGCACACGGAAGCGCCGGGCTCGAACACCTTCGAGATGCAGGATATATCGGCGATTGCAGCCGTTGCCCACAAGCATGGTTGCGTCGTTACGATGGACAATACCTGGGCCACGCCACTCTATTTCAAGCCCCTCGACCATGGCGTCGACATCTCGATCCACGCCGCGACCAAGTATCCCGCTGGCCATTCGGATGTGCTCATGGGCACCGTCTCGGCGAATGCGGCCCATTGGCAGCAGCTGCACGACGCCAGAATCGCACTTGGCATCTGCGGCGCCCCTGACGATGCCTACCAGGTGCTGCGCGGGCTTAGAACGATGGGCATCCGCCTCCAGCGGCACCAGCAGAGCGCGCTGGCGCTCGCAGAATGGCTGGAGAGCCGTGACGATGTCGCACGCGTGCTGCATCCGGCGCTGCCGAGCTTTCCGGGCCACGATCTCTGGAAGCGCGACTTTACGGGTTCGAGCGGCATCTTCTCAATCGTGCTTGCCGTCGACACGCCGGACATGTTCCGGGCCAAGGCGCATGCCTTTCTCGACGCCCTGTCGATCTTCGGGCTCGGCTATTCCTGGGGCGGGTTCGAAAGCCTTGCTGTTCACGTCAATCTCAGTGACCGGCGGATCTGCAAGGCACCCAAGGAGGGGCCGGTGCTGCGCCTGCAGATCGGGCTTGAGGATGTTGCTGACGTCAAGGCCGACATCGAGAGAGGCCTTGCTGCGGCAGCGGCCGTCTGATCAGCCGAAGGCGCGGTAGTCGAAGATCCAGTCGAGGTCTGCCGCAAGGGTTTGCGGTGGGCGCAGCGACAGGACCAGGTCACGTCCAAGCCGGATCGGTCCTCGCGCATGGTAGGCAAAGCGGTTGAAGGCGGCGCGTTTGCGCAGCCGGGCAACCCGCGGTTCGCGCCTCGCCTCGAAGTCAACCAGCGCTTCCGGCAACGGCTGACGGCTGACGGCGCCGGCAAGTTCGAAGGCATCCTCGATCGCCATGGCTGCGCCCTGCGCCGCAAACGGCATCATCGCATGCGCGGCGTCGCCGATCAGCACCGTGTCGCGGTCGTTGTGCCAGCGTCCCGCGCCGACTTCGTAGAGCGGCCAGACGGTCGGATCCGCTTGCCGATCGAGCAGATCAGACAGGTCACTGTTCCAGTCGGCAAAATGCTGGCGCAACAGCGTGCGCTGCGCAGGACTTGCGGCAGCGCTCCAGTCGTTTCCGACGCCGCCGCCGGCGCAGATCGCCACGAAGTTGAAGGCTGACGCCTCTTTCAGCGGATAACAGACGAGATGTGCGGCGGGGCCCAGATAGGCGGTCACGCTGGTACGATCGAGAATTGCCGGCGCTTCGGCCTCGGGGACCATGAAGCGCCAGGCGATGTTGCCGGAAAATTTCGGGTTGCCGCTGCCAGCCACGCTGCTGCGCACCTTCGACCATACACCGTCGGCGCCAACGATCAGCTCAGGCTTACGTCCGCCTGGCCACAGGGCATCCGGTGTTGAGGCATCGAAGCCTGCGCCGAAATGCAGACGACAGAGCGGATTGGCTTGCACCGCCCGCAACAGGACGCCTTGCAGGGTCGCGCGGTGCAGGGCGCCGTAGGGTGCATCCCAGCGGACGCGCGCAAAGGCACCGCTCGGCACGGCAGCGATCTGGCGTAGCGAGCGTCCGGAAACGAGGCGGATGGCCTCCGGCTCAAGCCACAAGTCGGCGAGCTCGTCGAGCAGGCCGAGTTCATCGAGGATCCGCGATGCGTTCGGCGATATCTGCAGGCCGGCGCCGACTTCTGTCAGCGTCTCGGCCCTTTCGAAAATTTCTGATTCGATCCCGTGCCGGGCAAAAGATAGGGCTGTGGTCAGCCCGGCGATGCCGGCACCGATGATCGCGACCTTCTTCAGGGGCATTGGAGCGTCCGCTCCCGGCGGGTCAAGCGGCCCTGAACTCGAAGACACAGCCAGTCGGATTGGTCTGATCGGCTTTTATCGAGGCGTTATAGCGATAGAGGGTCGAGCAATAGGAGCAGACTTTTTCGTTATCGTCGCCCATGTCGATGAAGATATGCGGATGGTCGAAGGGGGAGGAGGCGCCGGTGCACATGAACTCCTTGACGCCGATCTCGATCACCCGATGGCCGCCGTCGTTCTGGAAATGCGGAATATTATGGCCGGCCATGCGGATCTCCAAAAGCTTCTGATAAGTGGCGCGACCTTATAATCCTTCGACCGGGTTGTGTAGTGCGAAACGCAAGGCGACGTGACAGATTTTGTGCCTCACCAGATTTTGTGCAGGGCAGGGTTCACCGGGCGGCGACGATAATTTAGGAAGGGCGTCGACACAGGAACGATACCATGAACCTCAACGCCCCCGATTTCTCCACTTTTCGCCATGACGATCTGGAATTGGCCTATTTCGACGAGGGCGACCGTCAGGCTCCGCCAGTCCTGCTGATACACGGCTTCGCTTCTACTGCCGCGGTCAACTGGGTCTATCCCGGCTGGCTGAAGACGCTGGGCGAGGCGGGCTACCGGGTCATCGCTCTCGACAATCGCGGCCATGGCGCCAGCGGCAAGCCACATGAACCGGACGCCTATCGCCCTTGGGTGATGGCGGAAGATGCATCGGCGCTTCTCGATCATCTCGGCATCGCGCGCGCCCATGTGATGGGCTATTCAATGGGCGCCCGTATTTCCAGCTTCCTGGCGCTCGCCCGGCCCGAGAGGGTTCGCTCGCTGGTGCTCGGGGGCCTCGGGATCGGCATGACGGATGGCGTCGGCGACTGGGATCCGATTGCCGATGCGCTTCTGGCACCGTCGCTGGAGACCGTGGAGCATGCGCGAGGCCGCATGTTCCGCAGCTTTGCCGACCAGACGAAAAGCGACCGCGTTGCGCTGGCCGCATGCATTCGCGGTTCCCGAGATCTCATCAGCCGGGACGACATGGGAACGATTGCTGCGCCGACCCTGATCGGTGTCGGCACCAAGGACGACATCGCCGGTTCGCCGCAGGAACTTGCAGCGCTGATGCAGCGTGCGCAAGCCCTCGATATACCGGGTCGCGATCATATGCTTGCCGTCGGCGACCGCGTCTTCAAGGCGGCGGTCCTGGAATTCTACCAGCGGGTGGCGCTGGAAGATGGCGGCAGCCAGCCGGGTGGCGAGGTCTCGGCCTAGGGTCCAGCAAATCCATTCCAAAGATTGAGCCTGCGTCACCCATTTATATTGCTCTGATCTTGCTCTATATAACGATCTTCCAATACGGAAAGAGGACGCGACCCATGGTAGCGACATCGGATATTCGCCATATCGACAGCGTCAAGACGGTCGACCCTATCTGGGACAGCATGCGCGACGAAGCGCGGGCTGCGGCCGAACGGGATCCTGTGCTGGCCGCTTTCCTCTATTCGACCGTGGTCAATCACCGGTCGCTCGAGGAATGTGTGATCTACCGGATCTGCGAACGCCTCGACCATCCCGATATCCAGGCAATCCTCTTGCGCCAGACGTTCGACGAGATGCTTACCGATTGGCCGGAGTGGGGCGCCATCCTGCGCGTCGATATCCAGGCGTTTTATGACCGCGATCCGGCCTGCCTCCGCTTCATGGAACCGGTGCTCTATTTCAAGGGGTTCCAGGCGATCCAGACGCACCGGCTTGCGCACTGGCTGCTCAATCGCGGCCGCCGGGATTTTGCGCTCTACCTGCAGAGCCGTGCATCGAGCGTTTTCCAGACCGACATCAATCCGGCCGCGCGTCTCGGCAAGGGCATCTTCCTCGACCATGCCACTGGCCTCGTCGTCGGCGAGACGGCTGTTATCGGCGATAACGTCTCCATCCTGCACGGCGTCACCCTTGGCGGCACCGGCAAGGAAGGCAGCGATCGGCACCCGAAGATCGGCAACGGCGTGCTCATCGGCGCCGGCGCCAAGATCCTCGGCAATATCGCCATCGGCCATTGCTCGCGGATCGCGGCAGGCTCCGTTGTGCTGAAGGAAGTACCGCCGAACACCACCGTTGCCGGTGTGCCGGCCAAGGTCGTCGGAACCGCCGGTTGCTCCGAGCCATCGCGCATCATGGACCAGATTATCGGCGCCGGAATCTGACCGAGCCGCCATGCTCCCGGCGGTAGGGCAGCTGAGGGCCGCCTTTGTCTTTACATCGCCGCTTTTCCCATGCAACAACCCGCCCCCAATCTACGGTTACGGAGATCAATCGTGAAGCCAGACGAAATCAAGAAGCTCGACGCCTATTTCAAACGCAGCCTCAATCCGCTGATGGCGGTCAAGGCACGTCCTCGCAAGGACGATTCGGCCGAAGTCTACCTCGGCGACGAGTTCCTGGGGCTCGTCTATGTCGACGACGAGGATGGCGATCGTTCCTACAATTTCTCAATGGCAATCCTCGAGGTCGATCTTTGATCTATAGATGCCAACCGGCCGCTTCGGCGGCTGGTTCAGGACCCGGCTATGCCGCTGAGAGGCAAGCATCAGCGCCGAGGTCACTGACCCGTCTTACAACTCAAGGTGATGCACAAAATCGTCAAAACGGTTGACTATTTGTGCAGTGCACCTAAATTTTCTCCAATCGACTACGGTTGGAGGACCATATGCTGAACAACAAACAGAACGCTGCGCCCGACACCGACGCTATCGACGAGGCGCTTAAGAATTACACCCAGGCCGCGTTGAGCGTGCAGGCCATTGCCGCAGAGGCGGCCGGTTATTCCAAGAAATCATTCGAGGACGCAGTGTCGCATGTCGGCACGCTGTCGAGTGTGACCAGCCTCGATGCTGCCTTGGAGCTTCAGAGCAATTTCGCGAAATCCTACTACGAGAGCTTTGTCGCTGAGGCGGCGAAGATCGGCGAGATGTACGCCGGTCTTGCCAGGTCCGTATATGAACCCGCCCGGAAAGCTGCTGCCGGATCAAGCGGTAACGCCGGGGATTCGGCCAACAGCGCGGCCTGATTGCGGCGACGAAAGACAGTGGAAGAGACCATTCAGAAGGCCGGTCGTGCAACGCGCGCCGGTCTCTTGCATTTTTGTTCGGGCGTCATCGTTGTTTTCGGGCGATTTTTAGGGTGTGGCCCTGTTTGAAGACGAATTGTGATTGCAGTGTTGAGCGGGGGGCTTAAAATCCCGCCAATATGAACTAAGTTAGGGTTTCGGATATTCGGCCGGTGATTTGCAATTGAACGATGCCCGCCGAGTGCTTTGAGGAATGAACGACTATGATCGCCAAGCCGATCCGGATGCAGAAGGATAGCGAAAGGAACGGGGGCAACGGTAATCGCGAGACCTCGGTCATTACGCGGACGAAAGCCAAGACGAAGAAGCCCAATCTATACCGCGTGCTGATATTGAATGACGACTACACACCAATGGAATTCGTGATCCACATTCTGGAGCGTTTCTTCCAGAAGGACCGCGAGGGAGCCACCCGTATTATGCTGCTCGTTCATAATCACGGTGTGGGCGAATGTGGAATATTTACATATGAAGTGGCGGAGACCAAGGTAAGCCAAGTGATGGACTTCGCTCGGCAGCACCAGCACCCGCTACAATGTGTTATGGAAAAGAAGTGAGGATCTGACGTGCCAACATTTTCGCCTAGTCTCGAGAAGGCACTGCATCAGGCACTGACATACGCGAACGAGCGGCATCATGAATATGCCACACTCGAACATCTGCTGTTGGCGTTGGTAGACGACGCAGATGCAGCGGCAGTCATGGGCGCCTGTAATGTCGACCTCGATTCGCTTCGCAAGACGCTGATCGAATATGTGGACAACGAACTATCGAACCTGATCACCGGATATGACGAGGACTCCAAGCCGACATCCGGCTTCCAGCGCGTCATCCAGCGGGCGGTGATCCATGTGCAGTCTTCGGGCCGTGAGGAAGTGACGGGCGCTAATGTTCTCGTCGCTATCTTTGCCGAGCGCGAAAGCCATGCCGCATACTTCCTGCAGGAGCAGGAAATGACCCGCTACGACGCGGTGAACTACATCTCGCACGGTATCGGCAAGCGTCCGGGCTCCTCCCAGGTCCGGTCTCCACGTGGCGTCGACGACGGCGATGCCGAAAGCAAGCCGACATCGCGTGGCGAGCAGGAAGAAGGCGGACCCAAGAAGGCGCAGGATGCTCTCAAGGCCTATTGCGTCAACCTCAACGAGAAGGCCAAGACCGGCAAGATCGATCCGCTGATCGGCCGCCACTCCGAGGTCAACCGAACTATCCAGGTCCTGTGCCGGCGCTCCAAGAACAACCCGCTCTATGTGGGCGACCCCGGCGTCGGCAAGACCGCCATCGCCGAAGGTCTGGCCAAGCGTATCGTTGAAGGCAAGGTTCCGGAAGCGCTGCAGGATGCAACGATCTTCTCGCTCGACATGGGCACGCTGCTCGCCGGCACCCGTTATCGCGGTGACTTCGAAGAGCGCCTCAAGCAGGTCGTCAAGGAACTCGAGGAATATCCGGGCTCCGTGCTGTTCATTGACGAAATTCATACCGTCATCGGCGCCGGTGCCACGTCCGGCGGCGCAATGGACGCGTCCAACCTGCTGAAGCCAGCCTTGTCTTCCGGTGCGATCCGCTGCATCGGCTCGACGACCTACAAGGAATACCGTCAGTTCTTCGAAAAGGACCGGGCACTCGTGCGCCGCTTCCAGAAGATCGACGTCGTCGAACCGTCGATCGAGGATGCCATCGAAATCATGAAGGGCCTGAAGCCCTATTTCGAAGAGTATCACCATCTGCGTTACTCCAACGAGGCGATCAAGTCGGCCGTCGAACTGTCGGCCCGCTACCTGTCCGACCGCAAGCTGCCGGACAAGGCGATCGACGTCATCGACGAAACGGGTGCAGCCCAGATGCTGCTGCCGCCGTCGAAGCGCCGCAAGCTGATCACCGAGAAGGAAATCGAAGCGACGATCGCGACGATGGCCCGCATTCCGCCGAAGTCGGTCTCCAAGGACGACGAGATGGTTCTCGCCAACCTGGAAAAGGAACTGCGCTCGGTCGTCTACGGTCAGGATCCGGCCATCGAGGCCCTGTCGACGGCAATCAAGCTCGCCCGTGCAGGTCTGCGCGAACCCGACAAGCCAATCGGCTCCTACGTCTTCTCCGGCCCTACAGGCGTCGGCAAGACCGAGGTTGCCAAGCAACTGGCCTCGTCGCTCGGCGTGGAACTGCTGCGCTTCGACATGTCCGAATACATGGAGCGTCACACGGTCTCGCGGCTGCTCGGCGCACCTCCCGGCTATGTCGGCTTTGACCAGGGCGGTCTGTTGACCGATGGCGTCGACCAGCATCCGCATTGCGTCGTGCTGCTCGATGAAATCGAGAAGGCCCATCCGGACATCTTCAACATCCTGTTGCAGGTCATGGATCACGGCTCGCTGACGGACCACAACGGCAAGAAGATCGACTTCCGCAACGTCATCCTGATCATGACGACGAATGCGGGTGCGTCTGAAATGGCCAAGGCTGCCATGGGCTTCGGCTCGGCAAAGCGGACGGGCGAAGACGAGGAAGCGCTGAACAGGCTCTTCACGCCGGAATTCCGCAACCGCCTCGATGCGATCATTCCGTTCGCAGCGCTGCCGAACAAGGTCATCTACAAGGTGGTGCAGAAGTTCATCATGCAGCTGGAAGCCCAGCTGTCCGAACGCAACATCACCTTCGACCTGCACGACGATGCCACCAACTGGCTGGCTGAAAACGGCTATGATGAGAAAATGGGTGCTCGTCCGCTCGGACGCGTCATCCAGGAGAACATCAAGAAGCCATTGGCCAACGAGATCCTCTTCGGCAAGCTGAAGAAGGGTGGCGTGGTCAATGTCACGGTCGGCCCGAAGGAAGACGGCAAGCCAGGCATTCTGCTCGAATGCATTGCAGAGACGGCCCGTATCAAGCCGAAGCCTGAAGCCGAGGTCGTCGATCCGACGATTGAGGTCGAAGACGGCGATGTGGTGATTGCCGAAAACGTCGAGAATGCCGACATCGCAACCGGCGCCAAGCCTGCACCCAAAAAGGTGAAGGCCACAGTTGGCGGCGACGAAGACGCCAAACCGGCCCGCAAGAGCTCGACGGTGCCGAAGGTGCCACGCAAGAAGTAACGACTATCCAAGAAAATGCCGGGTCAAAAGCCCGGCATTTTTTATGGTGTGAGAGCAGTCGATGCATGCCCCTTGCTGAACTGCGACAGCAGAACATGCACAGGCGTCCACGCGTCAGCTACCTACGGGCCACTCGTCCTACGACATTGACAAACCGACAGCTATTAACTCGCATTGATCAACGGTCCGCGCCAATCCTCACGACATCGCCGCAATGATCTTGCGCGCGTTTTCGGCCAGCACTCCGCCATCCTCCATCTTGCCGGAATGCGGCTTGAGTGCTGCTCCCTCGTGGCGCGGGATGATGTGGAAGTGGAGGTGGAAGACGGTCTGCCCGGCGGATGGCTCGTTGAATTGGACCACGGAGACGCCGTCGGCGTCGAACGCTTGCTTGACTGCATTTGCAACCTTTTGAACCACCACGATCAGATGCGACAACGTCTCGGGCGAGGCGTCGAGCAGGTTGCGTGACGGCTGCTTGGGGATAACCAGCGTGTGGCCGGGCGCCTGCGGCATGACATCCATCAGTGCCAGGCTGAAATCGTCCTCGTAGACCTTGTGACACGGGATCTCGCCACGCAGGATTTTTGCAAAGATGTTGCTGCTGTCGTAGGCGGAACTGGTCATCGAAATCGTCTCCTCGGTTGATCCGCTGCTGTCTTGGCTGCGCTCAGTTATCCTGCCGCTCGCCCTTTCGGAAGGGGCTGTGCTCGGCAAGGATCTCGCCCATCTGCTCCACCTCCTGCCGCTCGCGCTCCAGATAGTCGCCGACGGCCCGACGGAGGCCGGGATGGGCGATGAAATGTGCCGAGTGTGTGGTGACGGGCAGGTAGCCGCGCGCCAGCTTGTGCTCTCCCTGTGCTCCCGCTTCGACCCGCTGCAGCCCCTTGGCAAGCGCGAAATCGATGGCCTGGTGGTAGCAGACCTCGAAATGCAGGAAGGGGTGATCCTCGATGCAGCCCCAATGGCGGCCGTAGAGCGCATCGCCGCCGATGAAGTTGATGGCGCCGGCAACATAGCGGCCGTCGCGCTTGGCCATGATCAGCAGGATGTCGTCGGCCATCCGTTCGCCGATCAGCGAGTAGAATTTGCGGGTGAGGTAGGGCCGGCCCCATTTGCGGCTGCCGGTGTCCATGTAGAAGGCAAAGAACTGATTCCAGATATCCTCGGTGAGGTCCTTGCCGGTCAGCCAGTCGATGGTGATGCCGCCTTCGAGTGCCGCCCGCCGTTCTTTCTTCAGCCCCTTGCGCTTGCGCGAGGCGAGCGTTTCGAGAAACGCATCGTGGTTTGCATAGCCATTGTTGATGAAGTGAAACTGCTGGTCGGTGCGGTGAAGGTAGCCATCCGTCTCGAACAGTTCCACCTCGGCTTTCGGCAGGAACGTGATGTGTGCCGACGAAATACCGATCTGCCGCGTGACTTCCTTGAGGCCCTCGGCCAGTGCCGGCTGCAGCATGTCGCGATCATGGCCTTCGGCCACCAGCAGCCGTGGCCCGGTTGCCGGCGTAAAGGGCACCGCGCATTGCAGCTTGGGATAATAGGAACCGCCGGCCCGCTCGAAAGCATCGGCCCAACCCTGGTCGAAGACGTATTCGCCCTGGCTATGGTTTTTCAGATATCCGGCGACGGCGCCGAGCAAGGTGCCATCTGGTTTTTCCAGCAAAAGATGGTGCCCGAGCCAGCCCGTCCTCTCGGTCGCCGACCCGGATTCCTCCAGTGACGAGAGATAGGCATGCGACACGAAGGGATTGTAGGGCAGGATGCTGCCGGACCGCGAGGCCCCGGCAAGCCGGGACCAACTCTCCGGAGAGATGGATTTGAACGACTGTTCGGCGCGAAAGATCAGTTCATCTGTCATGGATGAGGATAGGGCTTTCCCTGGGGTCAAAACCTTCGAAGGTCATCTGGTCGGCGTTGGCGAGCGTACGCTTGATTCCCGCCTCGTCGCGCACGGTCCAGGTGATGACCGGTATGCCGCGCTGGCGCTGCGCCGTCACGAAATCGTTCGGCAGGTCGCCGTGAAAATACGAGATGAAGTCTAGACCCAGTTGCATGGCTTCGTCATGGGCAAAAAACGTCTCAGGCTTGAAACCATCGGCGGTGAGGCCAACCGGGTAGGGCGGCTTCAGCGCCTTCAGATCCTTGAGCAGCCAGTGATCGAAGCTCATCAGTGCGACATGGCCCTTGTAACCTTCGAGAACCTCGAGCACGGTCTCGGCGAAACCTGCATCCTCGCCCGCCTTGCCTTTCAGTTCGAGTACCAGCGGCACCTTCCCGTCGCAGAGCTGCAGCAGCTGTTTAAGCGTTGGGATGCGGTCTTTTGTGCCTCCGACCGAGAGCAGACCGAGTTCCTGCGAACTGCGGTCGCGCAGCGCGCCCGGCAGGTTGCAGAGCCGCTGCAGGTCGTCGTCGTGGAAGACCACCGGGACGCCGTCGGCGGCGTAGTGCAGGTCGCACTCGATCGCAAACCCGGCCTCGATAGCACGGGAGAATGCCGAAAGCGTATTCTCCCAGACAGTCTTGTTCATGTCGTGATACCCGCGATGGGCAACCGGTTGCGCGGTGAGCCAGGCGATCTCGCTCATTCGCCGATTTCCATGATGGCATCGATTTCGACGGCGGCGTTGAACGGCAAGGCAGCCATGCCGACGGCTGCGCGGGCATGCTTGCCGGCATCGCCGAGCACGGTTGCCAGCAGGTTGGAGGCACCGTTGATGACAAGGTGCTGCTCGCCGAACTCAGGGACGGAGGCGACAAAGCCGTTGAGCTTGATCAGCCGCTTGATACGGCCGAGATCGCCGCCGAGGGCAGCACTCGCCTGCGACAGGATATTGATGGCGCAAAGCTCCGCCGCCCGCTGACCGGTGGCGACATCGACGTTTCGGCCGAGATGACCGGTGACGGCGACCTTGCCGTTTTCCATCGGCAACTGGCCCGATATGGTAAGCATGTTGCCGCTGATGACGTAGGGAACATAGTTGGCGGCTGGCGCTGCCGCCTGGGGCAGGGTGATGCCCAGCTGGCTCAGGCGGGCATTGATCTCGTCGGACATTTTCGTCTCCCGTTTGTTGTAACTTCGTCAAAAATCCGTCATCAAGGCTCAATCCGCGCAATGTGCGGGCGCTTGCCTTTGTTTAACCGAAAGCGTTCTTATAACATCGTGTGCGAGTCCAACAGGAGATAATGCATGTTCCGTTCGAGTCTTGCCGCGGTTCTCCTTGGCAGTACAGGCGCTCTTTGCCTGTCTTTTGCAACGGCGCAGGCAGCCGGTCCGAGCGGGCTGGTGGCCCATCGTGCGATCTACGATCTCGAACTCAAGGATGCCACGGATCGCTCCGGTATCGCCGGCATGTACGGTCGCATGGTCTATGAATTCACCGGTTCTGACTGCTCCGGCTTCACCACCAATTTCCGGTTCGTGACCCAGATCGACACCGGCGACGCGACCCGCATGAGCGACCAGCAGACGACGACCTTCGAGGACCTGACCAAGCGGATCTTCAAGTTCGAGACCAAGTCGTTTACCGACGACGCACTGGACAAGGATGTCCGTGGCGCCGCCGCCGACAGCGCCAAGGGCGTCAAGGTCGATCTGGCGCAGCCGTCTGCCAAGCAGATCGATCTGGCCGAGAGCCGCTTCCCGACCGAGCATATGCTGGACATCATCCACAACGCCAAGCTCGGCAAGACCTTCTTTGAGGCCCACGTGTTCGACGGGTCGGACGATGGCGATCGCTCGCTGGCCGCAACCACCGTGGTCGGCAAGGCTGAAACGCCCAAGGCCGGCGACACAACGGACGCCGACAAGGCGGGTGCCTTTGCTAAGACGCCGTTCTGGCCTGTGACGGTCGCATACTTCAACGAGAAGGCCCATGGAGACGCCACGCCCGTCTACCGCATGTCATTCAAGCTCTACGAAAACGGCATCACCCGCGACCTGACGATGGACTATGGCGATTTCGTTTTGACTGGAAAGTTGACCAAGCTCGAAATGCTGGACGCCAAAGCCTGCAAGTAGGCCTTTGGCATGCGAGGTCCTGGGCTAGCGTAATTTTAACGACACTGCTTGCCTTTCTGCTCTGGGAAGAGTATGGGCACCTCATTCCACACGTGAGGCAAGGGATTGTCCGGGAGAAATCCGGACCGTTCCACCCGGTGGTATCTTCCTAGAAGATGCTGTTCGCCTTGCGGAGGTTCAACCGGATAAGGAGTAACCCAGGCATGGCATTGCCCGATTTTTCTATGCGCCAGCTTCTCGAAGCCGGCGTTCACTTCGGCCACCAGACACACCGCTGGAACCCAAAGATGAAGCCATACATCTTTGGCGACCGCAGCAACATCCACATCATCGACCTTCAGCAGACCGTTCCTTTGCTCAGCCGCGCCCTGCAGGTTGTCAGCGACACCGTTGCCCGTGGCGGCCGCGTCCTGTTCGTCGGCACCAAGCGCCAGGCGTCTGAAATCATCGCTGACAGCGCGAAGCGTTCTGCTCAGTATTACGTTAACTCGCGTTGGCTCGGCGGCATGATGACGAACTGGAAGACCATCTCCAATTCGATCCAGCGCCTTCGCAAGCTCGACGAAATCCTCAACGGCGACGCCCAGGGCTTCACCAAGAAGGAACGCCTCAACCTTGAGCGTGAACGCGAAAAGCTGGACAAGGCTCTCGGCGGTATCCGCGACATGGGCGGCACACCTGACCTGATGTTCATCATCGACACCAACAAGGAAAAGATTGCCATCGACGAAGCAAAGCGTCTCGGCATCCCGGTTGTTGCGATCATCGACTCGAACTGCGATCCGGATCAGATCGATTATCCGATACCGGGCAACGACGACGCCTCGCGCGCCATCTCGCTCTATTGCGAACTGATCTCGCGCGCTGCCATCGACGGCATCGCCCGTCAGCAGGGCTCGTCCGGCCGCGATCTCGGCGCTGCTTTCGAAGCACCGCTCGAGCCGACCCTGGAAGAAGAAGTTGCTCCTGCTCCGCAGGCTTGATTGACCAAGCGGCAGGCGGATGAAAATCTGCCTGGCCGCGACTGAAATTCAGATAAGGCCGTTGGTGACTTGAGCAAGTTTCAGCGGCCTTACCTGTTTCAGGCGAAGGCATTCGGCGTAGATCCACCGATTGCTATCGTTTGAAAATCATTCCGTGTGGCGCGCTTTCATAACGCTGTCATGCATAGGGGTACATTTCGTCCCTCAAACCGGGTGCCGCGCCGGCTGATGCCGTCAGCGCACCATACCAACCGACAAGAGGCAAATAATGGCTGAAATCACGGCTGCACTGGTAAAGGAACTGCGCGAAAAGAGCGGCGCAGGCATGATGGACTGCAAGAAGGCACTCACCGAGACCGCCGGCGACATGGAAGCCGCGATCGACTGGCTGCGCGCCAAGGGCATCTCCAAGGCTGACAAGAAGTCTGGCCGCACGGCTGCCGAAGGCCTCATCGGCGTTGCCAGCGCCGGCACATCGGCCGTTGTCGTCGAAGTCAACTCCGAAACCGACTTCGTTGCCCGCAACGATGCCTTCCAGGGTATCGTCCGCAACATCGCCAAGGTCGCCCTGACGACCGACGGTTCGGTCGAAGCCGTTGCCGCTGCGACCTATCCAGATTCTGAGAAGTCCGTCGCCGACACCATCAAGGATGCCATCGGGACGATCGGCGAGAACATGAATCTGCGTCGCACGGTTCTGCTGTCGGTCAAGTCGGGCGTCGTCTCGACCTACATCCACAATGCAGTCTCCGACGGCCTCGGCAAGCTCGGCGTTCTCGTTGCGCTGGAATCGACCGGTGACAAGGATGCGCTGAATGCCATCGGTCGCCAGGTTGCCATGCACATCGCTGCCACGGCACCGCTCGCCCTGCGTCCTGAAGACGTCGATGCTGCTGTTGCTGAACGCGAACGCAACGTGTTCATCGAACAGGCTCGCGAATCCGGCAAGCCGGAAGCCATCATCGAAAAGATGGTCGATGGCCGCATGCGCAAGTTCTTCGAGGAAGTCGCTCTTCTGTCGCAGGCTTTCGTCATCAATCCTGACCTGACGGTCGGCGCTGCCATCAAGGAAGCCGAAAAGGCAGTCGGCGCGCCGATCGAGATCACCGGCATGGCACGCCTCCTGCTCGGCGATGGCGTCGAGAAGGAAGAGACTGACTTCGCAGCTGAAGTCGCTGCCGTCGCCAAGGGCTGATCGTCGGTCTGCTTACTGCGGGAAAACCAGAGGGCATCGCGTGACAACGCGATGCCCTTCGTGTATCCGGCTTTTTACGATCAATCTTAGGAGCAACCATGTCCGAGCCGATTTACAAGCGCGTCTTGCTGAAGGCGTCTGGTGAAGCTCTGATGGGGACACAGGGCTTTGGCATCGATGTCGAAGTTGCCGACCGGATTGCCTCAGACATTGCCGAAGCCTGCCACATGGGCGTCGAAGTCGGCGTGGTTGTCGGCGGCGGAAACATCTTTCGCGGCGTCGCCGTGGCCTCCAAAGGCGGTGACCGCGTCACCGGCGACCACATGGGTATGCTGGGAACCGTCATCAACGCGCTGGCGCTGGCGACTTCCTTGCGCAAGCTTGGAATCGACACCGTGGTGCTGTCAGCTATCGCCATGCCTGAAATCTGCGAGAGCTTTTCGCAGCGCGCCACGCTCTATCATCTGTCGCTCGGCCGCGTCGTGATTTTTGCTGGTGGCACCGGCAATCCGTTCTTCACCACCGATTCGGCTGCTGCCTTGCGCGCGGCGGAAATGGGCGCCCAGGCGATCTTCAAGGGCACGCAGGTCGACGGCATCTATTCGGCCGATCCGAAGAAGGTGCCGGACGCTACCCGTTTCGAACATCTGACCCACAGCCAGGTGCTGGAAAAGGGTCTGGCCGTGATGGATGTCGCCGCCGTCGCACTGGCGCGCGAGAATTCCATCCCGATCATAGTATTTTCGATCCATGAAAAGGGCGGTTTCGCCCAGATTTTGACCGGCGGCGGCTACAAGACCGTCGTATCCGACAACTGACGATCTCATGGCGTCGTGGATCGACGCCGCATTGACGACGGGAGTAAAGACATGAGTGGCAACACCGACCTCAACGAAATCAAGCGCCGAATGGACGGCGCGATTTCCGCCTTCAAGGGCGACATCGCCTCGCTGCGCACCGGCCGTGCGTCGGCAAACATCCTCGATCCGGTAACGGTCGATGCATACGGTTCGCGCGTGCCGCTGAACCAGGTCGCCAACATCACCATTCCGGAACCCCGCATGCTCTCAGTCTCTGTCTGGGACAAGTCCATGGTGAGCGCCGTCGATCGCGCCATTCGCGAATCCAACCTCGGCCTGAACCCGATCATGGATGGCCAGAACCTGCGCATTCCGCTGCCGGAACTCAACGAGGAGCGTCGCCGCTCGCTGGTCAAGGTTGCCCACGAATATGCCGAGAAGGCCAAGGTTGCGATTCGCAACGTCCGCCGCGATGGCATGGATGGCCTGAAGAAGGCCGAAAAGGACGGGGCTCTCGGCCAGGACGAAACCCGCGCCAAATCGGACCGCGTGCAGAAGATGACGGATGACTCGATTTCCGACATCGACCGCTTGCTCATCGATAAGGAAAAGGAAATCATGCAGGTTTAGGTCTGCACGAACCAGCGTCCTGCCGTCGAACGAACTGGATACCCATGTCAGAGTCTAGCCTTATGGTAGTCCCCGAGCACGTCGCCATCATCATGGACGGCAACGGCCGCTGGGCCAGTGCGCGCGGCCTGCCGCGCACCATGGGGCATCGCAAGGGCGTCGACGCAGTCCGCGAGACCGTGCGCGCTGCTGGCGATGTTGGTATCAAGTACCTGACGCTGTTCGCATTTTCTTCGGAAAACTGGCGCCGCCCAGAGGCCGAGGTCACGGACCTGCTTGGGCTTCTGAAGGCATTCATCCGTCGCGACCTCAGCGAGTTACACCGGCAGAATGTCCGCATCCGCGTTATCGGCGATCGCCAGAACCTGCGGGGCGACATCCTGCCGCTGTTGATCGAAGCCGAAGAGACAACCAAGAATAACACAGCGCTGACGCTGGTCATCGCCTTCAATTATGGCTCCCGCGACGAAATCGCCCGCGCCGTTGTCAGTCTTGCCAAGGATGTCGAGGCGGGACGCTTGCGGCCGCAGGATATTACGGCGGCACTGATCGACGGGCGGCTGGATACGGCCGGAATTCCCGACCCTGACCTCATCATCCGCACCAGCGGCGAGGAGCGGCTCTCCAACTTCCTGCTCTGGCAGGCTGCCTATTCCGAGTTCATGTTTGTGCCGGACTACTGGCCGGATTTCAGCCGCGCCCTGTTCCTGTCCGCACTCGAGCGCTACGCCGCCCGTGATCGCCGCTTCGGGGCCCTGTCGGCCAAGCCGACCGCCGCCGTGGGTCTCTAAATGAGCCGCGAACTCAGGCTTCGAATTATATCGGGCGTCGTCATGGCAGTCGTGGTCCTGTTGGCCACCTGGCACGGCGGCTCGGCGTTCCGGCTGCTGGCATCGGTCATAGGGCTCCTCATCTACTACGAGTGGTCGACCATCACCGGCCTGCGAGATCGCGACTTTCCGGGAGCTGCCCTAGGCTGGCTCGCGGTCGTCGTCATTGTCATCGCCACGCTGGCGCGAGAATCGGTCTATGCGGTCGGCGCGCTGCTGCTTTTCACGGTCCTCGGCATGGGCCTCGTTGCGGCCCGAAAAAAAAGCTGGTGGTTGCCGGCCGGCATCGTCTACGCGGGCCTGACGGTCATCGCCATGTCGGAAATCCGCGACGACGACTTCCTCGGCTTCGTATTGATGCTGTTCATTTTTGCGACCGTCTGGGCAACCGACATCCTTGCCTACTTCGTCGGCCGCGCGCTGCGTGGGCCGAAGTTTGCGCCGCGCATTTCCCCCGGCAAGACGTGGTCCGGAGCCGCAGGCGGCACTCTTGCGGCTGTGATCATAGGCCCGGCAGTCGTCTGGTGCTTCTTCCCCGGCACAGGGCTCCGGGTGGTACTGGTGGCTCTCCTGCTGTCGGTCTGCAGCCAGGCTGGCGACCTCTTCGAGTCCTTCATCAAGCGTCGTTTCGGCGTCAAGGACTCCGGCCATATCATTCCCGGACATGGTGGCGTGATGGATCGTGCCGACGGCCTCGTTTTCGCTTGTTTTGCAGGCTTCTTGTTGGCTATCGTGCTGTCGTTGATGGCGGGAGGCGAGATGTCGTCCTTGGGCGGCGTATTGCTGGGTGTCTGAAATCAAAACATACAGGATACGTTCATGGGCAGCATAATGAGCATCGTCAGCTTCCTCGTAGGCTACATCCTGCCCTTCGTGCTGGTGCTATCGCTGCTGGTGTTCGTCCATGAGATGGGCCACTACCTCGTCGGCCGATGGTCCGGCATCCGCATCCTGGCATTCTCCGTCGGGTTCGGCCCGGAGATTGCCGGCTATACGGACAGCCACGGCACCCGCTGGAAACTCTCGGCAATCCCGCTCGGCGGCTATGTAAAATTCTTCGGTGACCAGGACGCCTCCAGCAAGCCGGACATCGATGCGGTCTACGCCATGAGCGAGGCCGAACGTGCCCAGTCCTTCGTCGGTGCCGCGCTCTGGAAGCGTGCCGCCACGGTGGCAGCTGGTCCCATTGCCAATTTTATTCTGGCGATTGCCATCTTCTCCGTCCTGTTTGCCATATACGGCCGCCAGGTTGCCGACCCTGTGGTAGCTGAGGTCAAGCCGGATAGCGCGGCCGCCCAGGCGGGGATCGAGCCAGGCGACCTCCTTGTGGCAATTGACGGCGACAAGGTCACGACATTCGACGACGTTCGCCGCTATGTCAGCATCCGCCCGGGCCGCAACATTGTCGTGACCGTCGAACGGCGTGGCGAAAAACGCGACTTCCCGATGGTTCCGCTTTCGACCGTCATGACCGACCAGTTCGGCAACAAGATGGAAGTCGGCATCATCGGCATCGTCACCAACCAGGAGATGGGCCATTTTCGCAAGGAAAGCTTCACACCACTCGGCGCAGTGGCCGAAGGTGTGAGGCAGACGGGGCACATCGTCACCGGAACGTTCGAATATATCGGCAATCTTCTTGGCGGCTACATGAAGGCGGATCAGCTCGGCGGCCCCATCCGCGTCGCCCAGGCCTCCGGCCAGATGGCGTCGCTGGGTATTGCAGCCGTGCTACAGTTGGCTGCCGTTCTGTCGGTTTCCATTGGGTTGTTGAACCTAATGCCTGTACCGGTACTTGATGGCGGCCACCTGATGTTCTATGCGATTGAGGCGGTAAGGGGAAAACCGCTTGGGGCCGGCGCGCAGGATGTCGCTTTCCGCATCGGTTTGTTCATGGTGTTGTCGTTGATGGTTTTCGCAACCTGGAACGATATCAGCGCCCTGATCGGATGAGGGCAGGACAGCGGAAATAATGCTTTATTTACGATGTTTCAAAGCTGTAGTGGCGAATGAGACACGTTTCCAAATGAAGTAAACAGAAATTAACCCGCGCGCTTGCTTGTAGGCTAAAAGCGGGTAAAACGACACACGTGGCCGGAATCGAGTTTGCTCGACATCAGGAACGACTGAGAAAAGGTAAGAAGTACATGAAGGCTGGTTCAAAGTTTTTGAACGCAGTATCGGCGGTTGCGCTGTCTGCTGGTATTGTTGCTTCGGGCGCAGGCGTCCTTACCCTTGCATCCGCCTCTGTCGCGGAAGCAGCTGTCATCCAGAAGGTCGACGTTCGCGGGGCATCCCGCTCTGGCGCGGACGCTGTTCGCGACAACATAACGATCAAGCCCGGTGTTAGTTTCACCAGTTCCGACGTCGATGACTCCGTAAAGCAGCTTTACGCGACGGGTTACTTCTCCGACGTCCACATCAATGTTTCCGGCGGCACGCTCGTCGTTTCCGTCAAGGAAAACCAGATCGTCAACGCGGTGGTTTTCAACGGCAATCGCAAGATCAAGGATGACAAGCTGCAGGGCGTCGTCAAGACGCATGCTTCGGGTCCTTTCGATCAGAACATCGTCAATGACGATATCAAGACCATCAAGGAAGCCTACGCAGTCATCGGTCGCAACGAAGTGACCGTGACGACGCAGGTCGTCAACGTGGCCCCCGGCCGCGTCAACATCGCTTTTGTCGTCAACGAAGGCGACCGTACGAAGATCGACAAGATCAACTTCACGGGTAACCAGGCCTATGGCGATGGTCGCCTTGCGTCGGTTATCGCGACGAAGAAGACCAACTTCCTGTCGTTCCTGACCCGCAAGGACGTCTACAGCGCCGACAAGCAGCATGCCGACGAAGACACGCTGCGCCAGTTCTATTACAATCACGGCTATGCCGACTTCCGCATCGTGTCCTCGGACGCGACGCTGGACGAGCAGACAAACGCCTACACCATGAACTTTGCTGTCGAGGAAGGTCCTCGTTACACCTTCGGCGACATCTCTGTCGTGTCGACGGTCGACGGCGTCAATGCCGACGAACTCAAGGGCCTGATCTCAACGTCTACCGGCGAAGTCTACAACGCCAAGAACATCCAGAAGTCGATCGAGGCGATCTCCAAGCGCGTTGCTGCTGCTGGATATCCCTTTGCCCGCGTCACGCCGCGTGGCACGCGCAACTTCCAGAACAACACGATCGCTGTGGAATATCTGGTCGACCAGGGTGAACGCGCCTATGTCGAGCGCATCGAAATCCGCGGCAACACCCGCACCCGCGATTACGTCATCCGTCGCGAATTCGACCTGAACGAAGGCGATGCGTTCAATCAGGAAATGATCACCCGCGCCAAGCGTCGCCTCGATGCTCTCGGTTATTTCACGAGCGTCAACATCACGACGGCACCGGGCAGCGCGCCTGACCGCGTCGTCATCGTCGTCAACGTGATCGACCAGTCGACCGGTTCGTTCGGCGTCGGTGCAGGCTACTCTGTCGGCAACAACGGCGGGATCCTGCTCGAAGCCTCCGTCGAGGAAAAGAACTTCCTCGGTCGCGGCCAGTACATCCGCATCGCTGCGGGCGCCGGCACAGAAGGCTCGCGCACCTACAACATCTCGTTCACCGAGCCCTATTTCCTCGGCTACCGCCTGGCCGCTGGTTTCGACATCTTCAAGAACCAGACGTCGAGCGACGATTACTACGACTACAGCGAAGCCGGCTTCTCGCTCCGCGTGACCGCGCCGATCACCGAAGACCTGGCCACGACCCTTCGCTACAACTACAAGCATATCGATTATAAGGGTACCAATGACTGGGAAGATCACCTGTCAAACACGTACCAGAACCTCATCAACGACGGTCCTTGGACGCAGTCGTCGGTGTCGCAGACATTCACCTACAACACGCTCGACGATCAGAACCTTCCTCGCGACGGTATCATCGCCAAGCTGACGCATGAGTTTGCAGGCCTCGGCGGCGACTCGAACTTCTACAAGATCAGCGGCAAGGCGCGCTTCGTTAAGACGCTGAGCGACGAAGCCGACATCATCGGATCTCTGACGCTCGGTGCCGGCTACGTGCTGCCTACGAACGGCAAGCTGAACGTCTTCGACCAGTTCCAGATCGGCGGTCGTGAAATCCGCGGCTTCGAGAACACGGGTATTGGCCCACGCACATCGAATGGCGACAAGGACCCGTTGGGCGGCACGACATACTTCACGGCCTCTGCTGAAGCCAGCGTTCCAATGCCTGGCGTTCCGCAGGACATCGGCCTGCGCGCTGCAGCCTTTGCCGACGCTGGTACCCTCACGGGTAACAAGGTCGACACCTCTGGCGATAGCGTCAACAGCGATAGCTCGATCCGTGCATCGCTCGGCCTCGGCATCATCTGGGCCTCGCCCTTCGGTGTGCTGCGCGTCGACTATGCGCAGCCTGTCATGAAGCAGAGTTACGACAAGGTTCAGCAGTTCCGGTTTGGCATTGCCAACCAGTTCTGATATCGGCAGGCCCAGACCCACGGGTTAGAATACCGTCCTGGAGCTGTTGTTTATGGAACATAACCGTTTTTTCCCGCCCCATGCTGGGGTCAGCCTTCGGGAGCTGGCCAATCATCTTGGGGCGGTTGTTGCCGATGAGAAGTTTTCAGACCGTGTCGTTCGTTCTGTAGCCCCCGTATACCGGGCAGCTGAAGGCGACGTTTGCTATATTCTTTCCCGCAAGAACATGGATGAGTTGAAGACCTGCAAAGCCTCCGCCATCATCTGCGATGCGTCGATGCAGTCGATCATTCCGCAACACGTGCCGATCATACTATCCTCAAAGCCCCATGCTGCCTTCGCCATTGCCGGTGCCTTGCTGCACCCTGCTGCAATGCGGGCCGTAACAGTCGGCACAGCTGAGAGCGGCATCTCGCCGTCCTCTTTCGTCGATCCCACCGCACGGCTCGAGGCCGGTGTGCTGGTCGAGCCGATGGCGGTTATCGGGGCAGATGCCGAGATCGGCGCGGGGACGCGGATCGGCGCAGGTGCCATTATCGGCGCTGGCGTCAAGATTGGCCGGAATTGCTCGATCAGTGCTGGGGCCAGCGTTCTTTGTGCCTATGTAGGCAACAACGTCATCATTCATAACGGTGCGCGCATCGGCCAGGATGGTTTCGGCTATGCCCCCGGTCCGGCCGGCATGCTGAAGATCGTCCAGGTCGGGCGCGTCATCATCCAGGATCACGTCGAGATCGGCGCCAACACGACGATCGACCGCGGGACGATGGACGACACCGTCATCGGCGAAGGAACGAAGATCGACAATCAGGCGCAGATCGGCCACAACGTCCGCATAGGGCGCCATACAGCGATTGTCAGCCAGGTCGGCATCGCCGGCAGCGCTCGCATCGGCGACGGCGTACAGATCGGCGGACAGGCCGGGGTTGCCGGTCACATCCATGTCGGAGACGGTGCGCAACTTGCTGCCGGTAGCGGCGTTATATTCGATCTGGCGCCTGGTGGTCGCTACGGCGGCGTTCCGGCGCGGCCGATCAAGGATTTTCTAAGGGAGATGGCGGAGACCATGGCTAAGATTGGAAGCCGCAAGAAGGCACGGGATGGCAAGGATGACTGATCACCCCGGGACCGAGCTCGGATCGGCCGATATTCTCGAGATCATGAAATTGCTGCCGCACCGCTATCCGTTTCTCCTCGTTGACAAGATCATCGAGATCGATGGCGACAACTCCGCAATTGGGATCAAGAACGTCACCGCCAACGAACCGCATTTCACTGGGCATTTTCCGGATCAGCCGATCATGCCTGGCGTCCTGCTGATCGAAGGCATGGCCCAGACCGCCGGCGCTATCTGCGCCCGCAAGGAAGGCCAGAGTGGCAGCCTCGTCTACTTCATGACCATCGACAATGCGCGCTTCCGCAAGCCGGTCGTGCCTGGCGACCGCGTTGAGTTTCACGTTGTGAAACAGCGCCAGCGTGGCAATATCTGGAAGTTTCATTGTGATGCAAAAGTTGACGGCACCAAGGTTGCCGAGGCCGATATCGGCGCGATGATCGTGCGCAAGGAAGAATCATGAGCGGAATAGCAAAGAGCGCCATTATCCACCCGATGGCCATCGTCGAAGATGGCGCCGTGCTGGGCGAGGGCGTCTCTATCGGGCCTTTCTGCTTCGTCGGACACAAGGTCGTGCTGGGTGACAATGTCCAGCTTTTCAACAATGCTGTCGTCACCGGCCGCACGACCCTCGGCAAAGGCTGCAAAATCTTCCCCATGGCCGTCGTCGGCGGTGATCCGCAGAGTGTCCATCACGGCGGCGAGGACACCAGCCTGACGGTTGGCGACAACTGCACGATCCGCGAGGGCGTGACGATGAACGCTGGCACGGCTGAATTTGGCGGCGAGACGATTGTCGGCAACAACAACCTGTTTCTCGCCAACTCGCACGTCGCCCATGATTGCCGGGTCGGCAACAACGTGATCATGTCCAACAACGTCATGCTTGCAGGCCATGTGGTGATCGGCGACCGCGCCATCCTGGGCGGAGGCTGCGCCGTGCATCAGTTCACCCGCATCGGCCGCCAGGCTTTCATCGGTGGTCTCTCGGCAGTCAATTACGATGTCATCCCCTACGGCATGCTGAACGGCAACCCCGGGATATTGGGCGGCCTTAACGTCGTCGGTATGACGCGTGCGGGTATCGAGCGGCCGATCATTCATATGGTCCGTCGCGCCTTCAAGGCGGTGTTCGAGGGCGAGGGTTCGATCCGCGAAAATGCGGCTGCAATCCGCACCGAGTTTGCCGATTGCGCCGAGGTGATGGAAATCCTCGACTTTATCGCCGCTGATAGCGATCGCGCCCTTTCGTCGCCGCATCGCGGCAACAAGAACTGACGTGGACGATAGCGGGAACGACGGCAAGGGGCGCCTGGCGATCATCGCCGGCAGCGGCTTTCTGCCAGCTTATCTCGCCGAGGCCGCCCGACAGGCGGGCGAAAACCCGGTTATCGTCGTATTGAAGGACGAGGTTCTCCGCGACTGGAGCGACTACGACCACGCGCTGCTCGGCGTCGGTGACTTCAAGGGATTCGAGGCGCTTTTCGATCGCTACGATGTGCGCCGTATCGTGATGTCAGGCAGCGTTGCCCGGCGCCCGGAATGGTGCGAGATACGGCCAACCTGGCAATCGTTGGTGCGAATGCCGCGAGTGGTCAAGACGCTGCTGTCCGGCGGAGACGATACCGTGCTGAAGATGGTGATCGGCCTGCTCGAGGTCAAAGGCCGCAAGGTCATCGGTGCCCACGACATCGCCCCCGATCTGCTGGCGACAACCGGCACGCTTGGCAGCCATGCACCGTCCGAGGATGACATGCGAGACATCAAACAAGCAGCCAGGGCAGCCGATGCGCTCGGCATGCTGGATGTGGGACAGGGCGCTGTCAGCGTCGGCGGACGCATCGTCGCGCTCGAGGGCGTCGAGGGCACGGACCAGATGATCGAGCGCGTCGCAGGCCTGCGAGCAGCGGGACGCATATCGCACCGCCGACGGGGCGTGCTGGTGAAGCTTTGCAAGCCGCAGCAGGACCTGCGCGCCGATCTGCCCTCCATCGGCGTATCGACCATCCTCAACGCCAAGGCTGCTGGTCTCGGTGGCGTCGCTGTCGAGGCCGGGCGTGCGCTGATACTCGAGCGCAAGGCAACGATCGACGCAGCCAATGAGGCCGGCCTGTTTTTGTTCGGCATCGACCGCGGCCTGCCTGCAGGAGGTCTCCAGTGAACAATGCGCCCCTGAAGGTCGCCATCATTGCCGGGGAAGTCTCCGGCGATCTGCTGGGCGCCGATCTCGTTGCTGCCCTGCGCCTGCAGACGACGCGACCGCTCGAGCTCGTCGGCGTCGGTAGCGACGGACTGGAGGCGCAAGGCCTGAAGTCGCTGTACGATTTCTCCGAACTGTCGCTGATGGGGTTCACCCAGGTGATCGCCAAGTTGCCGCGGCTGATTGCCCTTATCGGCGAAACGGCAAAGGCCATCATCGCCGCAAGGCCCGATGTTCTCGTGATCATCGACAGCCCGGATTTTACCCACCGGGTGGCCAAGCGGGTTCGCAAGGCGCTGCCCGACCTGCCGATTGTCCAATATGTTTGCCCGAGCGTCTGGGCCTGGAAAGAATATCGCGCCACAGCGATGCTCGCTTACGTCGATCACGTCCTGGCTGTCCTGCCGTTCGAGCCGGAAGTCATGAAACGTCTCGGCGGGCCGCCGACGACCTACGTCGGTCACCGCCTGGTGACGGATGCCGGTCTGGTCGACGCGCGCCAGCAGCGGGCTATTCGTCCGCCCCTCGACCAGGCCGACACGCGAACCATATTATTATTACCCGGCTCACGGTCGTCCGAAATAAATCACCTGATACCGTTCTTTCGCCGGACTGTCGATGAGCTTAGCCGGCGTAATAAAAACATGCGATTCGTCATGCCGACAGTCGCCCGACGCGAAGATTTGGTTCGCAAGCTGGTTGCGGATTGGGAGATCAAGCCCGAGATCGTCGTCGGGACTGCTGCCAAGTGGCAGGCCTTCGCGTCAGCCGATGCAGCGATGGCGGCGTCGGGGACAGTGATTCTGGAACTCGGCCTGACGGGTGTGCCGGTCATCTCGACCTACAGCACGGATTTCATCGTCAAGCTGCTGCACAAGCGGATAAAGACATGGACCGCTGCGCTGCCCAACCTGATCGCCGATTATGTCATCGTGCCGGAGCAGATCAACGAGATGCTGCTGCCGGGGCTGCTGTCCCGCTGGCTGGAACGCCTGTCGAGCGACACCCAGCAGCGCCGCGCGATGATCGAGGGCTTCGACCTCGTCTGGCACCGGATGCAGACCGAGATCCCACCCGGCGAAAAAGCTGCATCCATCGTGCTCGAAGTTCTGGACAACAAAAAACCCGCCCATTCCTGAGCGGGTTTTTTTTATGAAGCCGAAGACGCTTTTTAGCGGCCGTCGACCGGTGTGTAATCGCGCTTCGGTTCGCCCGTGTAGAGCTGGCGAGGACGGCCGATGCGCTGCTGCGGATCTTCGATCATCTCGTTCCACTGAGCGATCCAGCCGACGGTACGCGCGAGTGCGAACAGGACGGTGAACATTTCCGTCGGGAAGCCCAGCGCGCGCAGGGTGATGCCCGAATAGAAGTCGACGTTCGGATACAGCTTCTTTTCGATGAAGTAGGGGTCGTTCAGAGCGATCTTTTCGAGCTCCAGGGCAACCTGCATCAGCGGATCGCCGGCATTGCCGGTCGCTTCCAGCACCTCATACATCGTCTTCTGCATGATCTTGGCGCGCGGATCGTAGTTCTTGTAGACGCGGTGGCCAAAGCCCATGAGGCGGAAAGGATCGTTCTTGTCCTTGGCGCGAGCGATGTACTCGGGGATGCGATCGACAGTGCCGATTTCCTGCAGCATCATCAGGGCAGCTTCGTTGGCGCCGCCGTGGGCAGGGCCCCAGAGGCAGGCGATGCCGGCCGCGATACAGGCAAACGGGTTTGCGCCCGAAGAGCCGGCGAGGCGGACCGTCGATGTCGAGGCGTTCTGCTCGTGATCGGCGTGCAGGATGAAGATGCGGTCCATCGCACGGGCGAGAACCGGATTGACTTCGAACTCTTCGCAAGGAACAGCAAAACACATGCGCAGAAAATTCGACGCATAGTCGAGATCGTTCTTCGGATACACGAAAGGCTGGCCGATATGATACTTGTACGCCATCGCGGCAAGCGTCGGCATCTTGGCGATCATCCTGAGGCTCGCGACCATGCGCTGGTGCGGATCCGTGATGTCGGTTGAATCATGATAGAAGGCCGACAGCGCACCAACGCAACCGCACATCACAGCCATGGGATGTGCATCGCGGCGGAAGCCGGTGAAGAAGCGCGTCATCTGTTCATGCACCATCGTGTGATGAACGACGCGGTCGTCGAAATCCTTCTTCTGGGCAGCCGTCGGCAGTTCGCCGTAGAGAAGCAGGTAGCAGACTTCCAGGAAGTCACCCTTTTCAGCCAGCTGCTCGATGGGGTAGCCGCGATGCAGCAGAACGCCTTCGTCACCGTCGATATAGGTGATCTTGGATTCGCACGATGCGGTCGAGGTGAAGCCGGGGTCGTAGGTGAAGGAAGCGGTATTCTTGTAGAGTGCGCCAATGTCGAGGACGCTCGGGCCGATGGTACCGGCCTTCACCGGCAGATCGACAGTCTTATCACCCCAGGTCAGTTTCGCGCTTTGTTCCGTCATGAGAGCCTCCAAGATTTGGCGGGTTGGTGCCTTAAAAAAGCACCAAAGGGTTAAGCGTCTAAAGATTAGCTATATGATCCAGACGCTAATGCCAAGTTACCCTGACCGGTATTTGTGCATCGCGGTATCAACTTTTGGGCAGCGCCTGCGCCATGATTGCGATGCCTTTAAAGCACGTTCTTCGGCATTCCAGAAGCGACCTTCCTACGGCAGGCATTTCAATCGATTTTAGTTGAATTATTCGAGCAAAGGTTGCAAAAATACCCCGAGCTTGACGATTGCGGGCAGGGCTGACGGGCGAATGGCAGAGTTGGACGCGCGCGAGAGGCAAGGTCACCGCCAGGTATTTCTCGGCCTCGCCGAGCGGTCGCGCGCCACTGTCAACGCCGTTGCCAAGCTTGGACGGATGCCTGCCCGCACGCAACACGCCGTGCCGTGGCCGAAGCGCGCTGCCCTTTCGCTCAACGGGTGGCGAATCGCTACCGCCGGCATGCTTGCGGAAGAGGCCGCCCACGGTCGCGCGATGCTGTTTGCGCCCGTCTATATCGGCTGCGGCGCGATTATCTGGTTCGAGTTGCCGGGCAATCCGCCGCTGACGGGCATTGCGGCGGGCTTCCTCGTGCTCGCCGCCGTTTGCCTCCTGAAACACAATCTGAGCCCGATGCTGCGGCATCTGGCGTTCGCTGCGGCGCTGGGCCTGCTCGGCATGCTTCTCGCTGAGTGGGAGACGTGGCGGGCCTCGACGATCATGCTGGACTCGCCCGTGACCACCACCATCACCGGCCAAGTTCAGCGCCGCGAAGTGGACGATAAAGGGCGGTGGCGCTACGTGCTGGATCTGCTGGCGACAGACGCGCCTGTCGTTCGGCGGCCACCGGAGCAGATATCCCTTCTTGTGCGCGGCCAGGATGTACCGTTCGAACTCGGAGATGTGGTTGAGGGCAGGGCCCGGTTAAGCCCGCCAGCAGGCCCTGCGCTGCCCGGCCTCCACGATTTTGCGTTCACTGCCTATTTCGAAGGCACCGGTGCCAACGGTTTCTTCTACGGTACGCCGCAACTGATGATGGCCAGCGTCGACGACACCAGCGAGCGAACCACGCTCCAAAGGATCGACCGCTGGCTGACTGGGCTGCGCGGCCATATCGGAGACCGAATCCGCTCGATCCTGCCCGGCGACACCGGCGCCTTCGCGGCTTCGCTGGTCAACGACGAACGTCGGGCGATTTCGCCGGAAACGACGGATGCCCTAAGGGTGTCCGGCCTCGCCCATATCATCGCCATCTCGGGACTGAATATGGCTTTGTCGGCCGGTATCTTCTATGTCGGCCTCCGGCATGTACTGAGCCTGTTTCCCGGATTGGCGCAGGCTTTTCCGACCAAGAAAATTGCAGCCGTCGGTGCGCTGATCACCGTCACCGCCTATTATTTCATTTCCGGCTTCGGGGTATCGGCCGAACGGGCCTTCATCATGATGGCGATCATGCTGGTCGCGGTGCTGTTCGACAGACCATCCTTCAGCCTGCGCAATGTCGCCCTATCGGCCATCGCCATCCTGGTGCTCTCGCCGTCGCAGATCCTCGGCCCGAGTTTCCAGATGTCCTATGCGGCGACCATCGCCCTTGTATCCGGCTATTCGCTATGGAAGGGACGTCCGCCCCGCGAGCGGCGGTTTGCCGCTTTCCGGGCACCGATGCCGGTGCGGGCGGTCAGCCGCTTCTTCACAGGCGTCGCCATGACATCGTTCATCGGCGGCGCGTCGACGGCGATCTTTTCGATTGAGCATTTTCACAGGCTGGCGACCTATGGCCTCGTTGCCAACCTTGCCGCCATGCCGGTGGTGTCATTCATCGTCATGCCGATCGGCATGCTTGCCATGCTGATGATGCCTTTCGGCCTAGACGGCGTATTCTGGCTAGTCACCGGGTGGGGACTCGATATCGTCATGGTCATCGCAAAGACGGTGGCGGCATGGGGTGGCAATGTGCCCTTCGCGCGCCTGCCTGCCGGACTTTTCCCGACCATTATTGCCGGCTTCCTGCTGATGACGGTGCTGCGGACGCCTATGCGCCATGCCGGCGCGTTGCTGATTGCAGCCTCGGTGACCTTCGCCGCCTTCCAACCGTCTCTCCAGAAATCGGAACTGCTGATTTCGGAGGATGGCGAACTCGTCGCCCTGTTCCGGCAGGGGCGCCTCGAGCGCAACCGCGAACGCCCCCCGGATTTTATCTATCAGCAATGGAAGCGAGCCCTGCTGGTGTCAGAGGATACGCCGCCGCAAATGCTGCCGCCGGACAACTCGACCCCGTCCCATTCCGTTCGTGGCCGCCCCTCGACCCGTATGGATGCGGAGCATCAGGCCACATTGCGGTCAGCAATGGAAACTGCTCTGGACAATGCGGTCGACGGCGGGTTTGCCTGCCATGGTCGCGATTGGTGCGTTGCCATGCTCGAGACGGGCGCGATGCTGGTGACTATCTCCGACGCGGCTTATCTGGGGCCGGCCTGCGATACCGCCGACATTGTCATCACGCCGGTCAAACTTCGCCTTGATCGCTGTCGGTCCGGTGCAGTGCTCTACACCGGCGCTTCGTTACGCAAAACAGGTTCCATAGAGGTCAACTTAAGCTCTCCTAAGCCAGAGTTCATCACCGCGTTCAGCGCCCTTGACCGTCCATGGGAGAGGCATCGAGCCTACGACTGGCGAAAGCCCGCTTTCACCGGTACCGACGCCACGTCACCGGTCAGTGATACCGGCGGATGAGGCCGACAAGCCGCCCCTGGATCTTCACCCTGTCCGGGCCGAAGATGCGGGTCTCGTAGGCCGGGTTGGCTGCCTCGAGTGCAATGGAGGCACCTTTGCGGCGAAAGCGCTTGAGCGTGGCCTCCTCGTCATCGACGAGGGCGACGATGATGTCGCCGGGGCTCGCCGTACTGGCATTTCGGATGATCACCGTATCGCCGTCGAAGATGCCGGCCTCGATCATCGAATCGCCTCGCACCTCGAGCGCGTAATGCTCGCCGGCGCCGACCATGTCGGCTGGAACCATGATGTCGTGGGTGTTGTTCTGGATCGCGGCAATGGGAACACCGGCAGCGATTCGGCCCATGACCGGCAGCGAGACGGAGCCGCTGCGGTCGTCGACTGCGGGCTTTGTCGGCGCTGCGGCAACAGCCGGCGTCTTGCCAAGGCTGCCTTCGATGACGCTCGGCGAAAAGCCGCGCCGTGGCTGCGCATTCGGGTTATAGGCCTCGGGAAGCTTGATGACCTCGATGGCACGCGCCCGGTTCGGCAGGCGGCGAATGAAGCCGCGTTCCTCCAGCGCCGTGATCAGCCGATGGATGCCTGATTTCGACGCCAGATCCAGCGCATCCTTCATTTCATCGAAAGAAGGCGGCACGCCGGACTCTTTCATTCGTTCGTGAATGAAGAGAAGCAGTTCCTGTTGCTTGCGCGTCAACATCGTTTTTCGTGCTCCAAGTGCGAAACAAAGCCAGAACGGACACTATCTGTTCCATATGTGTTCCGCAAGTGACTAAATCTTTGTGAACGCCGTTGGAATAATCGCGTTTTTGGAAGATCATGTCGCGCTGCGGTCGCTGACGGCTTCGCAGGGTGGAGACAAACCATGACAGCAGCCTACCCGATCGACCATCTGGTCCTGCCGACCTGTGATATAGCCTCTGCGCGCCAGCGGCTGAGCAAGGTCGGCTTCACTGTCGCTGCCGATGCACGGCATCCCTTTGGTACTGAAAATGCTTGCGTTTTCTTTGCCGACAAGACCTATCTCGAGCCACTCGGCATTGCCAGTCTCTCGGAGTGCGAGGCGTCGGCGCTGGCCGGCAATGTCTTCGTCGCGCGCGACCAGGCTTTCCGGTTTCGCGTCGGCGACGATGGTTTTTCCTCCATTGCCTTCGCAACCGGCAATGCTGAAAGCGACCAGCAGCGCTTTCTCGACAGCGGGGTCTCGGGCGGCAAGATCCTCGAGTTCGAAAGGCCGTTGCGCATGCCGGACGGGTCCGAATCGATCGCCGGCTTTCGACTTGCCTTCGCTGCAGATTTGCGTGCCCCGGATTTCTTCGTTTTCACCTGCGAGCGCATCAATGCGATGCCGACGGATCGCAGCGCGCTGGAGAGGCATCCGAACGGCGTTCTCGGCATTTCGCGCATTGTACTGTCCTCCGCCAGTCCGGAGGCGTTTTCCGGGCTCATCAGCGAAGTTGGCAATGGTGCCGCAATCGCTCCGCATTCCTTTGGCATCACAGCATCGTCGGCCAATGTGGAAATCGACATCTTGAGCGGCGAGGGGATGGAGGCCTTCTATGAGGTGGCGCCATCCGGTGAAGATCCGGGCCTGCGGGGGCGGGCAATCGTCTTTGCCGTTCGCGATCTTTCCGTGACAGAAGCGCATTTGGCTGGTAACGGCGTGACCTACACACGCAAGAGCAACACTATTCTGGTGAAGGCCGCTCCCGGGCAGGGGGCATTGTTTGCCTTCGAGGAGACAGCATGAGCCATTCGACAAATTCGGACGTGGTCGCCGGCGAAGGCCCCGGCAAGGTCACTTTCTCCAACAGCAAGCGCCTCTCGCTGATTGCCGGTCCCTGCCAGATGGAGAGCCGCGACCATGCCTTCACGATAGCCGGCAAGCTCAAGGAACTCTGCGCCTCGCTCGGTATCGGGCTCGTCTACAAGTCGTCCTTCGACAAGGCCAACCGCACATCCCTGTCCGCCCAGCGCGGCCTTGGGCTGGAAGCGGCTCTGGAGATCTTCGCCGATCTGAAGCAGGAATACGGTTTCCCGGTGCTCACCGACATCCACACGGAAGAGCAGTGCGCGCTTGTCGCCAAGACCGTGGATGTCCTGCAGATCCCGGCTTTCCTGTCGCGCCAGACCGATCTTCTGGTCGCTGCCGCCAAGACCGGCCGCATCATCAACGTCAAGAAGGGTCAGTTCCTCGCCCCCTGGGACATGAAGAACGTGCTGGCCAAGCTTAACGACAGCGGAAACCCGAATATCCTGCTCTGCGAACGCGGAGCCTCCTTCGGCTACAATACGCTGGTCTCCGATATGCGCTCGCTGCCGATCATGGCGGCGATGGGCGCTCCGGTGATCTTCGATGCTACCCACTCCGTGCAGCAGCCCGGTGGCCAGGGCGCATCGTCAGGCGGCCAGCGCGAATTCGTGGAAACCCTTGCCCGCGCGGCCGTTGCCGTCGGCGTCGCCGGCGTCTTTATCGAAACCCACGAGGATCCCGACCATGCGCCGTCCGATGGCCCCAACATGGTGCATCTGAAAGACATGCCGCAGCTGCTCGAAAAGCTACTGGCATTCGACGCCATCGCCAAGGCCTAGCATCTGCGGGAGCGTTCAACAGGCTGACATGATCTTGGTTTAGTCGGCTATGACGTTCCCTCATTCGAAGCGCGTGATGGCATTGTAATTGTCACGCCTTCGATTTAGAGATTTCAATCGATTATAACCAGCGAGCAGGAACCAGCCATGACCGCAATCACCGACATTATCGCCCGCGAGATTCTCGACAGCCGCGGCAACCCGACTGTCGAAGTCGACGTATATCTGGAAGACGGCAGCATGGGTCGCGCCGCAGTCCCGTCGGGCGCCTCGACAGGTGCCCACGAGGCAGTCGAATTGCGCGATGGTGGCTCGCGTTACCACGGCAAGGGCGTCGAAAAGGCTGTAGAAGCCGTCGATACCGAGATTTTTGAGGCCATCGGCGGTCTCGATGCTGAAAACCAGATCCAGATCGACAACCTGATGATTGAGCTGGATGGCACGGCCAACAAGTCCCGCCTCGGCGCCAACGCCATCCTCGGTGTATCGCTCGCCGTCGCCAAGGCCGCTGCCCAGAGCGCCGACTTGCCGCTCTATCGCTACGTCGGCGGCGCTTATGCCAGCCTTCTGCCTGTGCCGATGATGAACATCATCAACGGCGGTGCCCACGCCGACAACCCGATCGACTTCCAGGAATTCATGATTCTCCCCGTCGGTGCAGAAACCTTCTCCGATGCCGTCCGCATGGGCTCCGAAGTTTTCCACGTGCTGAAGAAGGAGCTGTCGGCCCAGGGTCATAACACCAATGTCGGCGACGAAGGCGGTTTCGCACCGGGCCTGAAGAGCGCGCCGGAAGCCCTGGACTTCATCATGAAGTCGATCGAGAAGGCCGGCTATCGTCCCGGCGAAGACATCTACCTCGGCCTCGATTGCGCTGCGACCGAGTTCTTCAAGGACGGCAAGTACGTTCTCGAAGGCGAAGGCCGCACGCTGGAGCCGGGCGCCATGGCTGAATACCTTGCCGAACTCGCTGCCAAGTATCCGATCCTGTCGATCGAAGACGGCATGTCCGAAGACGATTGGGAAGGCTGGAAGACGCTGACCGAGCTTGCCGGCAAGACCACCCAGCTGGTTGGCGACGACCTTTTCGTCACCAACTCCTCGCGCCTTCGCGACGGCATCAAGATGGGCGTCGCCAACTCGATCCTCGTTAAGGTCAACCAGATCGGCACGCTGACCGAAACGCTCGACGCCGTCGAAACGGCCCACAAGGCCGGCTACACCGCCGTCATGTCGCACCGCTCCGGCGAAACCGAGGATTCGACGATTGCCGATCTCGCGGTCGCCACCAACTGCGGCCAGATCAAAACCGGCTCGCTGTCGCGCTCGGACCGTCTTGCCAAGTACAACCAGCTGATCCGCATCGAGGAAATGCTCGGTCCGCAGGCCCGCTACGCCGGCACGTCCATCCTGCGCGGCTGATACCAGACGCATCCGCTTTTCTACCAACCGCGCCTTCGGGCGCGGTTTTTTAGTCGATCTCGCAACACGGTCAACGGACGGTTAATCTCTGCCGTCTAGTGTCGCTCACACGGGTACAGCGTATGGGCAAACGGCATGTGGACAAAATATCATAAGAAGAAGCGGCTCGGTCACCTGGTTCTTCCAGCCATCACCGTCGCCTTCGTATCCTATTTCGGCTACCACTGCGTCCATGGCGACTACGGCCTGCGGGCGACCGAAGTCTTCGAGCAGCAGCGACTGGCCCGCTCCAAGGATCTGGCCGATCTCGTTGCTAAGCGACAGCACCTTGAAAAGGAGGTTGCCCTGCTCAGCGACGGATCGCTCGACAAGGACATGCTTGATGAAAAGGCCCGTTACCAGCTCGATTATTCCAAGGCCGACGAAATCGTCATCTTCAACAAATAGCGCGATTAACTGAATTTCAGTTAATCGAAGATTTTATTTATTTTTCAGTGACTTATATCGAATACTAGCCATGCGTTTATGGCATTGCTGCATCTGTTAATCTTCCCTATGTTACGCGTCACCATTGATCGATGCTTATCACACAGGGGAGGGTTGAATGGCGCCGAAAATCGCGTCCGTTTCCAACCGGAAAACGTCCAAGTCAGCACGTGTTGAAACCAACGGCGGTCCTATCGCCGATTTCGATCGCGACGAAGAGCTGAAAGCCTACCGCGAAATGCTGCTCATCCGGCGTTTCGAGGAAAAGGCCGGACAGTTGTACGGCATGGGGTTCATCGGCGGATTCTGTCACCTCTACATCGGCCAGGAAGCTGTCGTCGTCGGCATGCAGATGGCCCAGAAGGAAGGCGATCAGGTCATCACGGCCTATCGCGACCACGGCCACATGCTCGCTTGCGGCATGGAAGCGCGTGGCGTCATGGCCGAACTGACTGGTCGCAGCAGCGGCTATTCGCACGGCAAGGGCGGCTCGATGCACATGTTCTCGAAAGAGAAGCATTTCTACGGCGGTCACGGTATCGTCGGCGCGCAGGTTTCGCTCGGCACCGGGCTCGCTTTCGCCAACAAATACCGTGGCAATGACAGCGTCTCTGTCGCCTATTTCGGTGACGGTGCTGCCAACCAGGGCCAGGTCTACGAGAGCTTCAATATGGCTGCTCTCTGGAAGCTGCCGATCGTCTATATCATCGAGAACAACCACTACGCCATGGGCACGTCCTCGGCCCGCGCGACGGCGCAGTCCAACTATTCGCTTCGCGGTTCGGGCTTCGGCATTCCCGGTATGCAGGTCGATGGCATGGATGTGCGCGCCGTCAAGGCGGCAGCCGACGAGGCGCTCCAGCATTGCCGGTCCGGCAAGGGCCCGATCATTCTCGAAATGCTGACCTACCGTTATCGCGGCCATTCGATGTCCGACCCGGCGAAGTATCGCTCCAAGGACGAAGTGCAGAAGATGCGCTCAGAACATGATCCGATCGAGCAGGTGCGCTTGCGCCTGGTCGGAAAGGGCTGGGCATCCGAAGACGATCTGAAAGCGATCGACAAGGATGTTCGCGATATCGTTGCTGACAGTGCCGATTTCGCCCAGTCCGAGCCGGAGCCGGATGCATCCGCGCTCTATACAGACATTCTGCTCTGATCGGGGAGGGAACCCATGCCTATCGATATCCTGATGCCCGCCCTCTCTCCGACGATGGAAGAAGGCACACTGTCCAAATGGCTGAAGAAGGAAGGTGACAAGGTCACCTCCGGCGACGTCATTGCCGAAATTGAAACCGACAAGGCGACGATGGAAGTCGAAGCCGTCGACGAAGGCACGATCGGCAAGCTCCTGGTCGCCGAAGGCACCCAGGGCGTCAAGGTCAATGCCAAGATCGCGATCCTGCTGGCCGAAGGTGAAAGCACCGACGCCATGAGCGCCGGTTCGGACACCGAAGAGGCTGCGGCCCCCAAGGCCGATGCCGACACGCCGGCTGCGACCAGCAACGACGCCGGCGGCAAGGCCCGCCAATCGGCCGATGAGCCGACGGCCCGCGCCGACAGCAAGGTACCGGCCCAGCCAAAGGCTCATATCGCTGCCGATCCGGACATCCCGGCCGGCACCGAAATGGTCTCGACGACCGTACGCGACGCACTCCGCGACGCCATGGCCGAAGAAATGCGCGCTGACGATAACGTCTTTGTCATGGGCGAGGAAGTGGCCGAGTACCAGGGCGCGTACAAGGTGACGCAAGGGTTGCTGCAGGAATTCGGCGCCCGCCGCGTTATCGATACCCCGATCACCGAGCACGGCTTTGCCGGTATCGGCGTCGGTGCCGCCATGTCAGGTCTGAAGCCGATCGTCGAGTTCATGACGTTCAACTTCGCCATGCAGGCCATCGACCAGATCATCAACTCGGCTGCCAAGACGCTCTATATGTCCGGCGGCCAGATGGGTGCGCCGATCGTCTTCCGTGGCCCGAATGGTGCGGCTGCCCGCGTCGGTGCCCAGCATAGCCAGGACTACTCTGCCTGGTACAGCCAGATCCCGGGCCTCAAGGTTGTCATGCCGTACACGGCAGCCGACGCCAAGGGCCTTCTGAAGGCTGCAATCCGCGATCCTAACCCGGTGGTCTTCCTCGAGAATGAAATCCTCTACGGCCAGCATTTCGATGTGCCGAAGATGGACAACTTCGTGCTGCCGATCGGCAAGGCCCGTATCCACCGTACCGGCAAGGACGTGACGATCGTTTCGTTCGGCATCGGCATGACCTACGCGGTCAAGGCTGTCGCCGAACTCGAACAGCTCGGCATCGACGTCGAACTGATCGATCTGCGCACGCTGCGTCCGATGGATCTGCCGACCGTTATCGAATCGGTGAAGAAGACCGGTCGCCTCGTCACCGTCGAGGAAGGCTATCCGCAGAACTCGGTCGGTACCGAAATCGCCACCCGCGTCATGCAGCAGGCTTTCGACTACCTCGATGCGCCGATCCTGACGATCGCCGGCAAGGACGTTCCGATGCCCTACGCCGCCAATCTCGAAAAGCTGGCCCTTCCGAACGTCGGCGAAGTCGTCGATGCGGTGAAAGCCGTCTGCTACAAATAAGGGGAAGGTCTTTCGATGCCTATCAACATCACCATGCCTGCCCTGTCGCCGACCATGGAAGAGGGTACGCTCTCCAAGTGGCTGGTCAAGGAAGGCGATCAGGTCAAGTCCGGCGACGTGCTGGCCGAGATTGAAACCGACAAGGCCACCATGGAAGTCGAGGCAATCGACGAGGGCACCGTTGCCAAGCTCGTCGTTGCCGCCGGTACTCAGGGCGTCAAGGTCAACGCGTTGATCGCCATACTGGCCGCCGATGGCGAGGACGTCGGTGCTGCTGCGAGCGGTGCGGGTTCCGCAGCCCCGGCTGCAGCGTCCGCGCCGAAGTCGGAAGCTGCACCTGCCTCCAAGGCCGAGGAAGCCGTCAAGGCGGATGCGCCGGCGGTCGCTGCCGCAGCACCTGCTGCGCCGAAGGCCGCTCCTGCAGCTGCCAGCGGCGCCCGGACCTTCTCGTCGCCGCTTGCCCGTCGCCTGGCGAAGGAAGCCGGAATTGATGTGTCGGCAGTGGCCGGCTCCGGCCCGCATGGTCGCGTCGTCAAGAGCGATGTCGAAGCTGCGGTAGCTGGTGGCGGCGCCAAAGCGGCCTCCGCACCGTCTGCAACAGCTGCATCGGCCCCAGCCGCGAGCCTGCCGAAGGGTGCGTCGGACGAAGCCGTCATGAAGCTGTTCGAAGCCGGCTCCTACGAGCTTGTGCCGCATGACAACATGCGCAAGATCATCGCCAAGCGTCTGGTCGAATCCAAGCAGACCATCCCGCATTTCTATGTCACGGTGGATTGCAATCTCGATGCGCTGATGGCGTTGCGCGCGCAGCTCAACGATGCCGCACCGCGCAAGGACAGCGCGCCGGCCTACAAGCTGTCGGTCAACGACATGATCATCAAGGCGATGGCACTTGCGCTCCGCGATGTCCCGGATGCCAACGTGTCGTGGACCGAGAACGCCATGGTCAAGCACAAGCACGTGGACGTCGGCGTCGCCGTCTCCATCCCGGGCGGCCTGATCACGCCGATCATCCGCAAGGCCGAGCTGAAGACGTTGTCTGCAATCTCCAACGAGATGAAGGACCTCGGCAAGCGGGCCAAGGAACGCAAGCTGAAGCCGGAAGAGTTCCAGGGCGGCACGACGTCGGTCTCGAACATGGGCATGATGGGCGTCAAGGAATTTGCCGCCGTCATCAACCCGCCGCACTCGACCATCCTGGCCGTGGGCGCAGGCGAGCAGCGCGTCATCGTCAAGAAGGGCGAAATGGCGATCGCCACCGTGATGAGCGTCACGCTGTCGACCGATCATCGCAGCGTTGACGGTGCCCTCGGCGCCCAGCTTCTCGCCGCCTTCAAGGGCTACATCGAGAACCCGATGGGCATGCTGGTTTAGCGAATTTCCCTCCCCCTCGCGGGGAGGGTGTCCGCGTCAGCGGACGGGTGGGGGTGGTTCCATAGGGAAGGCATTGTATGGCATGGAATCGGGACAAGCCAAATTCCCCCAGCGCCTCAGCTGCCCGGAATGCTCACAAGCTGCGCAAGCTCATGACCGACGCAGAACGCCGTCTTTGGACCGCCCTTCGCCGAGAGATGACTGAATTAAAAGATACACATTTCCGTAGGCAAATGGCTATCGGGCCCTACGTCGCGGATTTTGTATGCCTTGGACGACGATTGATTATCGAGGTTGACGGCAAGATTCATGACGATAGGGATCAGCGCTTGCGTGATGCCGTACGTGATACTTATCTACGAGGCGAAGGCTTTCGCGTGATGCGGTTCTCAAATACGGACGTGATGTTGGACATGCCATTGGTGCTGAGACGAATCGTAGCGGCGATTGCCACCCCCACCCCTAGCCCCTCCCCGCAAGGGGTAGGGGAACCGGAGGCACTGCCATGAAAACTGTTCTTTGCTACGGCGACTCCCTGACCTGGGGCTACGATGCCGACACGCTCGGTCGGCATGAATTCGAAAACCGCTGGCCGAGCGTGCTGCAGGAAGCACTCGGCGGCAAGGTTCGCGTCATTGCGGAAGGTCTGAATGGCCGCACCACGGCCTTCGACGACCATCTCGCCGATGGCGATCGCAATGGAGCGCGGATCCTGCCGACCATCCTCGAGACGCATGCGCCGGTCGATCTCGTCGTCATCCTGCTCGGCACCAACGACATGAAGCCGGTGCTGGCCGGTTCGGCCTTTGCCGCCTGCCAGGGGATGGGGCGGCTCGTTGGGCTGATCCGCCACCACGACTGGGCGTTCGACTACGATGCCCCGGAAATCCTGATCGTTGCGCCGCCGATCATCTGCGAAACGGCCAATGCGCCATTTGCCGCGATGTTTGCCGGCGGCGTGGAAGAATCGCCGAAGCTGGCGACGCTCTATCGCGACCTGGCGGACGAGACGGGCTGTGGCTTCTTCGACGGTGCCTCGGTTGCCGTCACGACACCGCTCGACGGTGTTCACCTCGATGTTGAAAATACAAAGGCACTTGGCCGCGGCCTCGAGCCGATCGTGCGGATGATGCTTGGACTTTGATTGATCTCTCGGCTGGCCCTGGTTTTCGTGCGGCCAGCAACGACAAGAAACGACAAGACAGGAATTAAAATGGCAGAGAACTACGACGTCATTATCATCGGCTCCGGCCCCGGCGGTTACGTGGCGGCGATCCGCGCAGCCCAACTGGGCCTCAAGACGGCGATCGTCGAGCGCGAGCATCTCGGTGGAATCTGCCTGAACTGGGGCTGTATCCCGACCAAAGCGCTGCTTCGCTCGGCCGAGGTGATGGACCACGCCAACCATTTCAAAGATTACGGCCTGGTGCTCGAAGGCACCGTCAAGCCGGACGTGACCGCAGTCGTCGCCCGTTCGCGCGCCGTTTCCGCGCGGCTGACCGGCGGCGTTGCCTTTCTGATGAAGAAGAACAAGATCGACGTCATCTGGGGTGAAGCGAAAATCACCAAGCTCGGCGAGATCGTCGTCACCAAGTCGAAGAAGCCTGCCGTTCAGCCGCAGAACCCGCTGCCGAAGAACATCAAGAGCGAAGACGGCACCTACAACGCCAAGCACATCATCGTCGCCACCGGCGCTCGTCCGCGTGCGTTGCCGGGCATCGAGCCGGACGGCAAGCTCATCTGGACCTATTTCGAGGCTATGAAGCCCCAGGCTCTGCCGAAGACGCTGCTCGTCATGGGCTCCGGCGCCATCGGCATCGAGTTCGCCAGCTTCTATCGTTCCATGGGCGTCGACGTCACCGTCGTCGAGGTCATGTCTTCGATCATGCCTGTCGAAGATGTCGAGATTTCCGCCATCGCCAAGAAGCAACTCGAGAAGCGCGGCCTCAAGTTCATCCTCGACGCCAAGGTCACCAAAGTCGAAAAATCAGCCGACAGCATCACCGCCACCATCGAGACCAAGGATGGCAAGAGCCAGCAGATCACCGCCGACCGGATGATTTCGGCCGTCGGCGTCGTTGGCAATATCGACAATCTCGGTCTCGAAGCGCTCGGCGTGAAGACCGATCGCGGCTGCGTTGTCATCGACGGCTACGGCAAGACCAACGTCCCCGGCATCTATGCGATCGGCGATGTCGCGGGTCCTCCGATGCTTGCCCATAAGGCCGAGCATGAAGGCGTCGTCTGCGTCGAGAAGATCGCCGGACTGCCGAATGTCCACGCCACCGACAAGAGCAAGGTTCCCGGCTGCACCTACTGCAATCCGCAGGTGGCATCGGTCGGCCTTACAGAAGCCAAGGCCAAGGAACTCGGCCGCGACATCCGCGTCGGCCGCTTTCCTTTCGCTGCCAACGGCAAGGCCATTGCGCTCGGCGAAGACCAGGGGCTTTGCAAGGTCATCTTCGACAACAAGACGGGCGAATTGCTTGGCGCGCACATGGTCGGCGCCGAGGTCACCGAACTTATCCAGGGCTTCGTCATCGCGATGAACCTGGAGACGACGGAAGAAGAGCTCATGCACACCATCTTCCCGCATCCGACGGTATCGGAGACGATGAAGGAAGCATCGCTGGACGCCTACGGCCGCGCGCTGAACGCTTGATAGACCGCTAAGCCGCCCTCTATTGGAGCGGACCAATGCAAAGGAGATTATCATGTCAATTCTATCGCAGCCTTGGGTCGTATTCCTGCTGATCGGCCTCGTGGCGGGCTTCCTCGCCAGCCTAGTAGTCGGCGGCGGCGGTTTGCTCAGCTGCCTGCTGAGCGGCGTCATCGGTGCGTTCGTCGGTGGCTTTCTGTTTCACGCGCTGGGCATCTCGCTCGGCATCCAAAATCTGCTGGTCGTGCAGATCATTCATGCGACCGTTGGCGCCATCATTGTGGTGTTGCTGGCGCGAGCGATAGCCTGAGGCTAAAGGGCAAATCATGGGCGTAGGTTGGATTGGCGCTATCATCATCGGCGGACTTGCTGGCTGGCTGGCCGGCAAGCTGATGGAAGCGCGTTATGGCATCCTCTTGAATATCGTGCTCGGCATCGTCGGATCGGTGGTGGCAAACGCCATCCTGACCCAGTTCCACATCGCCGTGGCAGACACACGCATGGGCTTTTTCATCACCGGTTTCCTCGGTGCCTGCATTCTGATATTTCTCGCCCGGCTCGTCCAGCGATAGGTTTGTCGCTCTAGGCGGCAGAAAGAACGTTATGGTCACGATTCTCGACACCATCAATCCATTCGCCCTGCGCATCCGCCACCCGGAAAAGGCCCACAAGCCCGATACCGAAGTGCTGCGCAAGCCGGACTGGATCCGCGTCAAGGCCCCGACCTCGAAGGGCTACGCGGAAACGCGCGCCATCGTCAAGGAACACAAGCTCGTCACCGTCTGCGAAGAGGCGGGCTGCCCCAACATTGGCGAGTGCTGGGAGAAGAAGCACGCGACCTTCATGATCATGGGCGAGATCTGCACCCGCGCCTGTGCCTTCTGCAACGTCTCGACCGGCAAGCCCAATGCCCTCGACATGGCGGAGCCTGAAAACGTCGCCAAGGCCGTCAAGGAAATGGGCCTCAGCCACGTGGTCATTACGTCAGTCGACCGTGACGACCTCGCCGATGGCGGCGCCGAGCATTTCGAGAAGGTGATCTGGGCGATCCGGGCCTCGTCTCCGCTGACCACCATCGAGATCCTGACGCCTGACTTCCTGAAGAAGCCCGGTGCGCTGGAGCGGGTCGTCGCTGCCAAGCCCGACGTCTTCAACCACAACATGGAAACGGTGCCCGGCAACTACCTGACGGTCCGCCCCGGTGCACGCTATTTCCACTCCATCCGCCTGCTACAGCGCGTGAAGGAACTCGACCCGACAATGTTCACCAAGTCCGGCATCATGGTCGGCCTCGGCGAAGAGCGCAACGAAGTGCTGCAGCTGATGGACGACCTGCGCACCGCCGATGTCGACTTCCTGACCATCGGCCAGTATCTGCAGCCGACCCGCAAGCACCATGCCGTGATGAGCTTCGTCACGCCGGACGAGTTCAAGTCCTACGAGACGGTTGCCTACACCAAGGGCTTCCTGATGGTGGCGTCCAGCCCCCTGACACGATCCTCCCACCACGCCGGAGACGATTTCGCGCGGCTTCGTGCGGCGCGCGAGCGAAAGGTGCTGATGGCGGCGGAGTAGGCGGCACTACTGGAGTGAGCCTGTTCTGTCCGACCAACTGAGGTTGGAATGGTGATCTCCCGCTGTCATCCGCCGGTCATCGAAGCGGTTTAGGGCGTCGTCCGCGAATAGCAGCCTTGGTCTCTGAGGTTCGATGAGGGCAGGGCGATCAACGCGGAGGCAGGCGATGACTGCATTAACGAAGCCCGAGGCCCCGAACTACCTGACTGATATCACAGACGTGGCCGGTCGCATCGCAAAAGCCAGTCGCATCATGGTGATCGGTTGCTCCGGCGGCGGTAAATCGACCTTGTCGCAATATCTGGCCGCACGCTTCGGCCTCACCTATGTCTCGATCGATCGTGATATTCTCTGGCTCCCCGGCTGGGCTCAGCGCGACAAGCAGGAACAGCGGCGGCTGATGGCCGAAAAGGTGCAGGAGGACAGATGGGCCTTCGACGGTACCGGTCCCACCAGTTTTGACATCCGCCTCCCTCGCACCGACATCGTCATCTGGGTGCGCATGCCGCGTCTTCTCTGCATCTGGGGAATAACGACGCGCTGGTTCCGATGGATCGGCCGAACGCGGCCCGAGATGGCGCCTGGTTGTCCCGAGAAGCTCGATTGGGAGTTCCTGCGCTATGTCTGGACGTTCGACAATCGCTTTGCGCCCCTGGTGGTCGCTTCGCTGGTGCAGAACGGACCCAATGTTCCCGTTTTCCAACTAAAATCGCGCCGCCAGATGCGCAGGCTTCTTGATCTTCTGGGTCCGCCCGCTTAATTGCCGCTCATGCCAAAGTTCGAAACCCACCGTCCTGTTCCCCATACGCCCGATCAGATGTTCGACCTCGTCGCCGATGTCGAGCGCTATCCGGAATTTCTGCCGCTCTGCAACGGCCTCGTGGTGCGCAGCCGCAAGGAGCGCGACGGCAAGACCTTGCTGGTTGCCGACATGACGGTGGGCTACAAGGCCATCCGCGAGACCTTCACCACACAGGTGCTGCTCAACCGGGCGGAGCACGCCATCGACGTCCAGTACATCGACGGCCCCTTCAAATATCTCGACAACCGCTGGCGCTTCCAGCCCGACGGAAACGGGGGCTGCACCATCGACTTCTTCATCGACTACGAATTCAAGAGCCGTATTCTCGGCGCGCTGATGGGCTCGATGTTCGACAGGGCGTTCCGCATGTTCACGGAAGCCTTCGAGACCCGGGCCGGCAAGATCTACGCCTGAGCGAGATCCAGCAGCATCTCCAGCGCGGTCGCCACGGTTGCCAGCCGCACGGAATCCCGACCGAGATCGCCATAGCGCATCTCACGATGAACGATCGCGCCGCTGCGGGCACGAGCGGCGAGGTGCACGAGCCCGACCGGTTTTTCGGCGGAGCCGCCGCCCGGACCGGCAATGCCGGTGACGGCAACGGCAAGCGCTGCATGCGAGCGGAACAGGGCGCCCTGAACCATCTGCAGCGCGGTCTCTGCAGACACAGCGCCATAGGCCACAAGCGTCGCTTCCTGCACCCCGAGCATCTCCATCTTCGCCGTGTTGGTATAGGTGACGAAGCCACGGTCTACCACTGCCGACGACCCGGCGACATCCGTGAGCGAGCCGGCAATCAGGCCGCCCGTACAGGATTCCGCAGTGGCCACCATGAAGCCGCGCGACTTGCAAAGCGTGACAAGCCGGGCCGCGAGTGTTGCGACCGGATCGGTAAAGGTGCTCATGGCTTGTTGCTCCTGTAGACCACTGTCGCCGTCGCAATCGCCGCAATGCCCTCGCGGCGGCCGATAAAGCCGATTTCCTCGTTCGTGGTCGCCTTGACCGAGCAGCGGTCGAGACTGATTCCGAGGCATTCCGAGAGCTTCTGGCGCATTTCGAGCCGGTGCGGGCCGATCTTTGGCGCTTCGGCGATCAGCGTCACATCGGCATTCATGATCGTCCCGCCAGCATCGCGAACGATCCGGGCAGCATGCTCGATGAAGATCCGCGATGCGGCTCCTCGCCACTGCGGGTCGCTTGGCGGGAAGTGATCGCCGATATCGCCTGCACCGCAGGTGGCAAGCAGCGCATCGGTCAGGGCATGCAGCGCCACGTCGGCGTCTGAATGGCCTTTCAGCCGCTGGTCATGGGGCAGGAATATGCCGCAGAGAGTGACACCGTCGCCGGGCTCCAGTTGATGTACGTCGTAGCCGTTGCCGGTCCGCACGTCGGGAAGGTTTGCCGACATTCTCTCATCTGCCATGCTGATATCCCTTGCGATCGTCAGTTTGATGTTGTCCGGGCTACCGGCCACCAGTTGGACCGGCAGACCTGCCCATTCGGCAATCGATGCATCATCCGTGAAATCCGACCGACCGTCGAGCGCGGCCTTTTCATGGGCGGCAAGAATAGCGGTAAGCTCGAAGGCCTGCGGCGTCTGGGCAGCGTAGAGCCCGGCGCGGGCAACGGTTTCAACCACGAGACCGACAGAGCCGAGCCGCTTCAGCGTATCGGCGACCTGTATCGCAGGCAGCACGGCCGAGGCGCCGTTGTCGAGCGCGGTCATGATCTCGTCGAGGAGGGTATGGTTAAAAAACGGGCGGACCGCATCGTGGATCAGCACATGAGTGACGTCGGCAGCCTCCAGCGACCTCAGGCCGGCCAGCACGGATTGCTGGCGTGTCTCGCCGCCAAATACGGTGGAGACCGATGCTGCTTCGCTGATTCCCCCAAGCGCCTTCGCCAGCAGCGCTTCGTCATCACGATGAATAACCACGACTATTTGCAAAGGCTGGCGCCACGTCATAAAGCCTTCAAGCGTATGGGCGATAATCGCCTTGCCGCCGATCGGACGATACTGCTTCGGCCCGTCTTCCGGTGAACCTGCCCGCTCGCCCCGCCCGGCCGCAACGACGATAATTCCGATCTTGATCGGTTGCTTTGCGTGCATTTGCGTCCTAAACCCCGGATTGTCAGTCAAGTTCTGAAAGCGGGTCTATCGTCTCCCCCCGGGCTTTTCCAGCATTTGCCCAAAAAATATCGAGCACCTCCGAAAGCGCTTGGCAAGCATCGTAATTGTGGCTAAAAATAGTGCAAATTCCTCGCGTGCCCGAAAGATAACCGATTGTCAGCCATCGACATTGCATCCCCTTTGTCCATCGGGCCTGTCCAGATTAGAAACCGGGTGGTGCTTGCGCCGATGTCCGGGGTGACGGATCTGCCCTTTCGCCAACTGGCAATGTGCTTCGGTGCGGGCCTTGTCGTCACTGAAATGGTGGCGAGCCGCGAGCTCGTTCAGGACACGGCAGAATCCTGGTCGCGCCTCAAGCATGCAGGTCTAAAGCCCCATATGGTGCAACTTGCCGGTCGCGATGCCTACTGGCTGGCGGAAGCTGCGAAGATTGCCGCCGGAAACGGCGCAGATATCATCGATATCAACATGGGTTGCCCGGCCAAGAAGGTCATTGGCGGCTATGCCGGTTCGGCCCTGATGCGCGAGCCCGATCATGCACTGTCGCTGATCGAGGCAACGGTCAACGCCGTCGACGTGCCGGTAACGCTGAAGATGCGCCTTGGATGGGACGAGAAGTCCATCAATGCCCCCGATATCGCAAGGCGCGCCGAGCAGGCCGGCATCAAGCTCGTCACGATCCACGGTAGAACGCGCATGCAGTTCTATCAGGGGCGCGCCGATTGGGATGCGATCCGCGCAGTGCGCGACGCTGTCTCCATTCCCCTGGTTGCAAACGGCGATGTCGAGACATCCGGGGACGTTGCCGAGATCCTCCGTCGCTCGGGCGCCGATGCCGTCATGGTGGGACGCGGATGCCAGGGGCGACCCTGGCACGCCGGTTTCCTTGCCGGCCATGCAGCCCCTTCGGCAACCGAGATCGCCGACATTGCTGTCGACCATTATCACGCCATGCTCGAATTCCATGGTGCTCAGGTCGGCTTGCGTCATGCGCGCAAGCACCTGGGTTGGTATCTCGATCGCCATGCGCCGGCCTTCGACAAATCGGTCATCATGACATCGACCGATGCAGGGCAGGTGGCATCGCTTTTACACGAGGCGCTGTCCGGTCAATCGGGCGGCTCCCAAATGACGCAGGAGGCAGCATGACTTCCGGGTCAAAACACGAGCCCGCCGGCCACACCGTTGCCATGGCGGTGCTCAACGCCATCCAGAACCCCGTCGTCATGGTCGACGAGGCCGGCCTGATGGTTTTTGCCAACTGGGAGGCCGAGGCATTCTTCGGCGCCAGTGCCTCGCATCTGGCGCGCTACAATATCTCGACCTTCATTCCTTTTGGCAGCCCTTTGATCGGACTGATAGACCAGGTGCGCGAACGCCGCGCGCCGGTCAGCGAATACCGCGTCGACCTGAGTTCGCCGCGCCTCGGCCAGGACAAGCTTGTCGACATCTACGTGGCGCCGGTGGTGAGCGAGCCCGGCTGCGTCGTGATTGTCTTCCAGGAACGCTCGATGGCCGACAAGATCGACCGTCAACTGACGCACAGAGCCGCAGCCCGTTCCGTTACCGGTCTCGCCTCGATGCTCGCCCATGAAATCAAGAACCCGCTTTCGGGCATTCGCGGCGCCGCCCAGTTGCTCGAACAGTCGGCTGCAGACGATGACCGCGCCCTGACCCGTCTGATCTGCGACGAGACCGACCGGATCGTATCGCTCGTCGACCGCATGGAAGTGTTCTCCGACGAGCGACCGGTCGACCGGACGCCGGTCAATATCCACTCCGTGCTCGACCGGGTGAAGGCCGTCGCCAAGGCGGGCTTCGGGCGCAACATCAAGATCACCGAGAACTACGATCCGTCGTTGCCAGCCGTCTACGCCAACCGGGACCAGCTTGTGCAGGTCTTTCTCAACCTCATCAAGAACGCCGCTGAGGCCGTTGCCGACCGCCCCGATGGCGAGATCGTGCTGACCACCGCCTATCGACCGGGCATTCGGCTTTCGGTTGCCGGCTCGCGCGAAAAGATTTCGCTGCCGCTGGAGTTCTGCGTCATCGACAATGGACCGGGCGTGCCGGCCGATTTGCTGCCGCACCTGTTCGATCCGTTCATCACCACCAAGACCAACGGCACCGGCCTCGGCCTTGCGCTGGTCGCCAAGATCATTGGCGATCACGGCGGCATTGTCGAATGCGACAGCCAGAACCACAAGACCACCTTCCGCGTTTTGATGCCGGCTTCCAAGGGTACCACTCCCGAAGACTCCCTTCCCGCGAACACCACAGGATCTTCCAGATGACTGCTACGATACTTGTCGCTGACGACGATGCGGCCATTCGCACAGTTCTCAACCAGGCCCTCAGCCGGGCAGGGTACGATGTGCGCATCACGTCCAATGCCGCCACGCTCTGGCGCTGGATTTCCGCCGGCGAGGGCGATCTTGTGGTCACCGACGTGGTGATGCCCGACGAGAACGCCTTCGACCTGCTGCCGCGCATCAAGAAGGCAAGGCCTGAACTGCCTGTGCTGGTGATGAGCGCGCAGAATACGTTCATGACGGCGATCAAGGCGTCGGAGAAGGGGGCCTACGACTACCTGCCGAAGCCGTTCGACCTTACCGAACTGATCGCCATCATCGGCCGCGCGCTCGCCGAGCCGAAGCGTCGCCCGATGAAGATCGAGGACGACATGCAGGACGGAATGCCACTCGTCGGCCGTTCGGCGGCGATGCAGGAAATCTACCGGGTGCTCGCCCGCCTGATGCAGACCGACCTGACGCTGATGATCACCGGCGAATCGGGCACCGGCAAAGAGCTCGTCGCCCGGGCGCTACACGACTACGGTAAGCGCCGAAACGGTCCCTTCGTCGCCATCAACATGGCAGCCATTCCGCGAGACCTGATCGAATCGGAACTGTTCGGCCATGAAAAGGGAGCCTTCACCGGCGCCCAGAATCGCTCGACAGGTCGTTTCGAGCAGGCCGAGGGCGGCACGCTGTTCCTGGATGAAATCGGCGACATGCCGATGGATGCCCAGACCCGATTGCTGCGCGTTCTGCAGCAGGGGGAGTACACCACAGTCGGTGGTCGCACGCCGATCCGCACCGATGTCCGCATTGTCGCGGCTACCAACAAGGATCTGAAGCAGGCGATCAACCAGGGCGTTTTCCGCGAAGACCTGTATTACCGCCTCAACGTCGTGCCGCTGCGCCTGCCGCCGCTGCGCGACCGCGCCGAGGACATTCCTGATCTGGTCCGCCATTTCATCCAGCAGGCCGAAAAAGAAGGTCTCGGTACCAAGCGATTCGACACCGAAGCGCTTGAGCTGATGAAAGCCTATCCGTGGCCCGGCAACGTCCGCGAGCTGGAAAACCTCATCCGACGCCTGATGGCGCTCTATCCGCAGGAAGTCATCACCCGCGAGATCATCGATTCGGAACTCCGCGCCGATGTCGCCGACAGCCCGATCGACAAGGGCCCGGTACGCACGGGAACGATGACCATCGCCCAGGCGGTGGAAGAAAACATGCGCGCCTATTTCACCAGCTTCGGCGATAACCTGCCACCGCCCGGCCTTTACGATCGCGTTCTCACGGAGCTCGAATATCCGCTGATTCTGGCCGCGCTGACGGCCACACGGGGTAACCAGATCAAGGCGGCCGATCTCCTCGGTCTCAACCGCAATACTTTGCGCAAGAAGATCCGGGAACTGGGCGTCTCCGTGTACCGCAGTTCGCGCACGGCTTGACAACCGCCTCGCAACCGTTGCATTTTCGCCACAATGCGTTGCTTAAAGGTCACGCAGCCGGTGGAGGAATTTCCGAGGCGGTCTTGCGACAATCGCAATGTATCGAAGCTGTCTGAAGGTTGATGCACTCACAGTGTGCCGACTCCTGGCCAACTCGACGTTGTGACGGGTAGGTTACCCTCCTGGTCGCAGATTGCCGAATGCTGTGTCCTGCAAACCCGGTTTATCCAGTGGGCCAAGCGCTTCCGAGCGCCGGTGCAGGGAGACGAATGTATGAACGAGGACGCTGTAGCGCCGTCTGTCAGCGGCCAGGCGATCGTCAAGGTCACCGACCGCCGTGCGAGCTTTGCCTTGCCCGGCCTGATACTGGCAGGCGGAGCCTTGCTCTGCGCCGGCGTGACGCTTTTCATATTGCTCGGCCTGACACCCGTTCCGCCCACCTCCCATGTCGTCGTCGCCTCCGTTATCGTCAATTCGCTGTTCGTCGCGGCGCTGATCATCCTGATCGGTCGCGAAGTCTTCCGGCTTTTCAAGGCGCGTAGCCGTGGTCGTGCCGCAGCCCGCCTGCATATCCGCATCGTCGTGCTGTTCTCCATCGTCGCCATAACGCCAGCCATCCTCGTGGCGATATTTGCCAGCTTGACGCTGAATGTCGGCCTTGATCGTTGGTTCGCGTTACGAACCCAGCAGATCATCCGCTCGTCGCAGAACGTTGCGCAGGCTTATCTCATGGAAAATGCGAGCTACCTGCAGGGGCAGACCGCGTCGATGGGCAACGACCTCGAGCGCAACCACACGCTCTACAGCCTGGACAGGACGGGCTTTGCGGACCTGATGACCCGTCAGGCCAAAGGGCGCGGTCTCCTGGGCGCCTTCCTGGTTCGCGGCGACGGTTCGGCCATCGTCCAGGCTGACATCAAGACGGAGCGGCCGCTGCCGGCCATTCCCAAGGATGCGCTGGAAGCCTCGGCCGGCGGACAGCCGACACTCATTCCCCCGGGCGTGACCAACCTCGTCGGTGCCATCATCAAGCTCGACGAAATTCCCGGCGCTTTCCTGTACACCGTTCGGGCCGTCGATCCGCGCGTGATGAATGCCATGCGCATGGTCGAGGAAAACACCGCCGAGTACAAGGGTATGGAAGAGGGGCGCATGTCCCTCCAGATCGCCTTTGCAGTTCTCTATATCGGCTTTGCCCTGATCGTCCTGCTGGCGGCAATCTGGACCGCCATCGCTGTCGCCGACCGGATCGTCCGGCCGATCCGGCTGTTGATCAGTGCGGCCGACAACGTCGCCTCCGGCAACATGAATGTGCTGGTGCCGGTGCGTGCGGCCGATGGCGACGTCGGCAGCCTGTCGCGGACGTTCAACAAGATGATTTCCGAGATCCGCACCCAGCGTGACGAGATCCTTGAGGCCAAGGACGAGGTCGACGACCGTCGCCGCTTTATCGAGGCCGTATTGTCGGGCGTTACCGCAGCCGTCATCGGCGTCGAGCACGATCGCCGCATCACTATCGTCAACCTTTCCGCAGAAGTGCTGCTGACGCTTTCGAGCAACGAACTGCTGGGCAAGAGCCTTGCCGAGATTGCCCCCGAGGTCGATCAGGTCGTGACGGAAGCGACCGCTCGCCATCGCAATGACTTCCGCAAGCAGATCAGCCTGGTGCGCGGTGGAACCGTCCGCACGTTAAGCGTCCAGGTGACGCGCGAAGAAACGCGCGACATGAAGGAGTCCTATGTCATCACGCTCGATGACATCACCGACCTCGTCATCGCCCAGCGATCGACGGCTTGGGCGGATGTCGCTCGCCGCATTGCCCACGAGATCAAGAACCCGCTGACGCCGATCCAGCTTTCCGCCGAGCGTATCCGCAGGCGCTACGGCAAGCAGATCGACGAGAACGACCGCGCAGTGTTCGACCAGTGCACAGATACGATCATTCGCCAGGTCGGCGACATCGGACGTATGGTCGACGAATTCTCCTCCTTCGCCCGCATGCCAAAGCCTACCATGGAGCCCACGGACCTGCGCAGCATCATCCGCGATGCTGCCTTCCTGCGGGAGATGGGTAACAACCATGTCAAGTTCAAACGCGAACTCGGCAGCGAACCGCTCGTCGGCATGTTCGATACCCGCATGCTCGGACAGGCGTTCGGCAATATCATCAAGAATGCCGTCGAGGCGATCGATGCGGTTGGTGCCGGGGAGGAACGGGGCGAGCCGACCATCCTCGTCCGGGCGTCGCTTGATCGGGAGCGCGACCGCTTCACCGTCGATGTCATCGATAACGGTCGCGGCCTGCCGGTGGAAAACCGCCACAGCATCCTTGAGCCCTATATGACGATGCGGGAAAAGGGCACGGGCCTCGGCCTGGCAATCGTCAAGAAGATTATAGAAGACCATGGCGGGCAGCTCGAACTGCACGATGCTCCCGCCGAATTCGACCAGGGAAGGGGAGCCATGATCCGCGTGCATCTGCCACGCCGCGAACTGGCGACCATCGCTCCCGAGGCAAACGACAAGGAAGCAGCTTATGGCATCTGATATTCTGGTGGTGGACGACGAGGAAGACATTCGCGAGATTGTCTCCGGTATTCTCTCCGACGAGGGCCACGAGACCCGCACGGCGCATGACAGCGACAGTGCGCTCGCGACCATCGCCGAGCGCGTGCCGCGCCTGATATTTCTCGATATCTGGATGCAGGGCAGCAAGCTCGACGGGCTGGCGCTGCTGGACGAGATCAAGATACGTCACCCGGATTTGCCGGTGGTGATGATTTCGGGTCATGGCAACGTCGAGACAGCCGTTTCCGCCATCAAGCGCGGTGCCTTCGATTTTATCGAGAAGCCCTTCAAGGCCGACCGTCTTATCCTGATCGCCGAGCGGGCGCTCGAAAACTCCAAGCTCAAGAAGGAAGTGGTCGACCTGAAGCGGCGCACAGGCGACACGATCGAGCTGATCGGTACTTCGGTCGCGGTGTCGCAGTTGCGCCAGACCATCGACAAGGTGGCGCCGACCAACAGCCGCGTCATGATCTTCGGCCCGTCCGGCTCCGGCAAGGAGCTGGTGGCGCGCATGGTGCACAAGAAGTCGACCCGCGCCAACGGCCCGTTCGTCGCCCTCAACGCGGCCAATATCACGCCGGACCGCATGGAAGTGGCGCTGTTCGGCACAGAGGGATCTCCGGGGCAGGCACGCAAGATCGGCGCCCTCGAGGAAGCCCATCGCGGGATGCTCTATCTGGACGAAGTCGGCGAAATGCCGCGCGAGACGCAGAACAAGATCCTGCGGGTGCTGGTGGACCAGCAGTTCGAGCGCGTCGGCGGCTCCAAGCGCGTCAAGGTCGACGTCCGTATCATCTCGTCGACGGCTTACAATCTCGAAAGCAGGATCGCTGAAAACCTCTTCCGCGAGGATCTCTATCACCGGCTGGCCGTGGTGCCTGTCCGCGTCCCGGCGCTTGCCGAGCGTCGCGAGGACATTCCGTTCCTGGTAGACCAGCTGATGCGGCAGATCTCCGAGCAGGCCGGTATCCGCCAGCGCCGCATCGGCGACGACGCCATGGCGGTGCTGCAGGCTCATGACTGGCCAGGCAATATTCGCCAACTGCGCAACAATATCGAGCGGCTGATGATTCTCGCCCGCACCGACGGACCGGACACACCGATCACCGCCGAGATGCTGCCGACCGATCTGGGCGATATGCTGCCGAAGGTGTCGGCGCAGAACGACTATCACATCATGACGTTGCCTCTGCGCGAGGCCCGCGAAATGTTCGAACGCGATTACCTGATCGCCCAGATCAACCGTTTCGGCGGCAACATCTCGCGGACTGCCGAGTTCGTCGGCATGGAGCGATCGGCGCTGCATCGCAAGCTGAAGTCGCTGGGCGTGTGAGTCGCCGGGCCGGCGGACGATAGCCGGCTGGGCCACATGCTTCGAGGGAAGGATGTGATTTTATCGGTCTCCGGCGGGATATATAAGCAATTGCCAGCGGTTAGGGAGGTGACATTTGCCGAAATTCCGGCATAGCCTTTTCGACATTGCGGAAAAGACTGCGATTTGATACCAAGATTTGCTGGAGGAGAGGCGAGGGTATCTCCTGCCGCATCCCATAGTCTATGATGATATTGCACCGGCTGAAATGGTCGGCAAGAAAGAAAGAAGCGGCGCCATGGCGGAACGTTCTCAGAATTTGCAGGACTTATTTCTCAATACGGTTCGCAAACAAAAGATTTCACTGACGATTTTTTTGATTAACGGTGTAAAACTCACGGGCGTTGTTACGTCCTTCGACAATTTCTGCGTCCTGTTGCGTCGTGACGGCCATTCTCAGCTTGTCTACAAGCACGCTATCTCTACGATCATGCCAGGCCAGCCCATGCAAATGTTCGAAAGCGAAGAAGCCGCTTCCTGACTGCATCCCCGATAGGATTTCTGACATCACAACACGCGATACCAAAAATGACAGCATCATCCCGGAAGCTGAAAAGCACAGGGATGACATGCGGGCCGTCGTCATCGTTCCTGTTCTGAAACAGGCGCGCGGCAGGGCTTCCAAACCCGACGGCACCGTTACCACGACACGCACGCCGGAAAGCCGGCTGGAGGAAGGCAGGGGTCTGGCCCATGCCATCGACCTCGAAGTCATGTATGGCGCCATTGTCCCCGTCAACGAACCCCGTCCCGGGACGTTGCTCGGCAGCGGCAAGATCGAGGAGATCGGCGCGCTACTCGACGAGTTCAATGCGGGCCTGGTCATCGTCGACCATCCGCTGACGCCCGTGCAGCAGCGCAATCTCGAGAAGGAATGGGGCGCCAAGGTCATCGACCGGACGGGCCTGATCCTGGAAATCTTCGGCCGCCGCGCCTCCACCAAGGAAGGTACGCTGCAGGTCGATCTTGCCCATCTCAATTACCAGAAGGGCCGCCTGGTCCGCAGCTGGACCCACCTTGAACGCCAGCGCGGCGGCGCGGGCTTCATGGGCGGCCCCGGCGAAACCCAGATCGAGGCCGACCGTCGTCAGCTGCAGGACCGGATCATCAAGCTCGAGAAAGAACTCGAGCAGGTGGTGCGGACGCGCCAGCTGCATCGTGCCAAGCGTCGGAAGGTGCCGCATCCGATCGTGGCTCTGGTCGGCTATACCAATGCCGGCAAGTCGACGCTGTTCAACCGCATCACCGGCGCCGGCGTGCTGGCCGAGGACATGCTGTTTGCGACGCTCGACCCGACGCTGCGCCGCATGAAGCTGCCGCAGGGCCGCACCGTCATCATGTCCGACACCGTCGGCTTCATCTCAGACCTGCCCACCCATCTCGTGGCAGCCTTCCGCGCCACGCTGGAAGAGGTGCTCGAGGCAGACCTGATCCTGCACGTGCGCGACATGGCGGATGAGGACAATGCTGCCCAGAGCGTCGACGTAATGCGCATCCTGGCCGACCTCGGTATCGACGAGGCCGAGGGCGAAAAGCGCATCATCGAGGTCTGGAACAAGATCGACCGGCTCGAGCCCGAAGCCCATGACGCGATGATGCAGAAGGCCTCGACGGCGAAAAACGTCATCGCCGTGTCGGCGATCACCGGCGAGGGCGTCGAGACGCTGATGGACGAGATCAGCGGCCGGCTCTCGGGCGTGCTGGTCGAGGCAACGATCACGCTGCCGCTCGACAAGCTGGCCCTTTTGCCCTGGCTCTACAGCCACGGCATCGTCGACGGCCGCGAGGATCATGAGGACGGTACGGTGTCTCTCGACGTCCGCCTTTCGGAAGCCGAAACCGCCGAGCTGGAACGGCGCATGGGCAACGGTCAGAAGGCGCAAAACGCCGACTGGTGAACTATTCGGGACGGCAGCTCAAGTCAGCTGCCGCTCGATTGCCTTCGCGGCTTCCCAGAGTTCTTCCATTCTCTCCAGGGTCGCTGCTTCCAGCGTTTCGCCTTCTGCCTGAAGCGTGCGCTCGATATGGCCGAAGCGGCGGCGGAATTTCGCGTTTGTGCCGCGCAGCGCCTGCTCCGGATCGGCATCGACATGCCGACCGACATTGACGACGGCAAAGATGAGATCGCCCAGCTCGTCGCGGACCTTGGCCTGATCGCCCTCTTTCAGCGCCTCTCGCAATTCAGCAATTTCCTCCTCGATCTTGTCGAGGATAGGTTCTGCCGTGGACCAGTCGAAGCCGACCTTGGCGGAGCGCTCCTGCAGCTTGAGGGCTTCCGTCAGTGCCGGAAAGCTGCGCTGCACCGAACCGAGATAGCCGGCGTCCGGATCGGCCTTCGATCCGCGCTTGGCGCGCCGTTCTGCCCGGAGCCGCTTTTCCTCAGTCTTAATCTGATCCCACTGCAGCTTTACGGCGCCGGGCGTGGACGCGTCGGACACGGCAAAGACATGCGGATGGCGCCGCACCATCTTGGCCGTGATGGCTTCGACCACGTCGCCGAACGAAAACTCACCGGCTTCTTCCGCCATGCGGGCGTGAAACACCACTTGCAGCAGGAGGTCGCCGAGCTCGTCGCAGAGATCGTCCATGTCGTTGCGCTCGATTGCGTCCGACACTTCGTAGGCCTCTTCGATGGTATAGGGCTTGATGCTTTCGAACGTCTGGACGATATCCCAGGGGCAGCCAGTTTGCGGATCGCGCAGTGCTGCCATGATCTCGATCAGGCGCGAAATGTCCTTGGAAGCTTCCATCACGATGTCTCGGTCACTTTCGGTCGTCAGTTGAGGGGAATGGCGTTGTCGTCTTTCGTCGCCTGATAGCTGTCCGAAAGTTGATCGTAGACGGCTTTGATCCGCGCTGTCTGTGCCTCGAGCGCCGCCTTGGCTGGCTCCGCTTCGATGGCGACGAGGTCGGCGATGGCGAAGGATTTCCAGAAGGCGTTCTGTTTGCGGTAACCGCCGGGCTCGAGACCGAAAACTTCGCTCAGGATTTTTAGGTCGTGGGGAATGGCGAAGGCATCGCGCGAATCCTCGTGGCTGAAGAAATAGTAGAAATTGTCGAACCCCGCCCAGGTGATTGCCGACATGCACATGCTGCAGGGTTCGTGAGTCGACAGGAAGATCAGCTCCTTGGTATCGGGCGTTTCGCCCATCTCGTAGAACCGCTTTAGCGTGTGCACCTCGCCGTGCCAGAGCGGGTTTTCCATCTCGTTGTTGGTGGCGGCAACGACGAGCGATAGGTCAGACTTGCGCAGGATGGCCGCGCCAAAGACCTTGTTGCCGTCGGCAACGCCTTTTTCCGTCAGGGGAAGGATGCTCTGCTCGATGACATCGAGGAGACGGGCGACGATATTTGATGGCACGCGGGGGATCTCCTTGGACGAGGTTTCCTGACCTTAGCCGCACAAAACCCCCGGATGAAAGCGAAAATGGCGAATGGACATTCTTTGTCACAGAGAATAAAAATCGCCGATCTGGTCAGGGTGGCCGGTGAGTTTTACTCCAAGGCGGTGCTTGTCTGGTAAAAGAATACGCAGGGCTTCCGCTATTGGAATTTCTGTTTCTTCAATTTCCCGCTGACAAGAGCCATATTCGGGCACTCTCGAAGTGGATTGATAATGCTTTCCTGGAATGAGCAGCTTTCAGTGTTTCCGGCTTTCATGCGCGTGGAAGGACGGATTGCAGCCGTATTCGGCAACGGTGACGAGGCTTTCGCCAAGGCGAGGCTTCTATCGAACACCCGTGCCAAGATCGTCGCCTATGCCGACGATCCGGCAGATGACTACGCCGCCTTTCTCGAATCGAACGGCATCGAAACCCATCGGAAGCCCTTTTCGCCAGAATTGATGGAGGGGGCCGTGCTCGTCTTTGCGGCCACCGGCGACGGCGCGCTCGACAGGCACATCGCGGAAGCTGCGCGCGCGGCCCGAATTGTGGTCAACGCCGTCGATCAGCCGGATCAATGCGACTTCTATACGCCGGCCATCGTCAATCGCGCTCCGCTTGCCGTTGCTATAGGCACGGAAGGTGCGGGTCCGGTGCTGGCGCAGATGGTCCGTGCCCAGGTCGATCAATTGCTCTCTCCATCTCTCGGCCGGCTTGCGCAACTGGCGATCAGCTATCGCAAGGCTGTGGAGGAACGCATACCGAAGGGTGTGGCACGCCGCATCTTCTGGCGGCGCTTCTTTTCAGGCGGCGTCGCCGATGCCATGGTCACCGGCGATGTCACGCAGGCACAGCATGTTGCAGACGGGCTGCTCGCACAATCCGGGCGTGCAGAGGGGCACGTCTGGCTGGTTGGCGCAGGACCCGGTGCCGAAGACCTGCTGACGCTGCGAGCCCAGCGGGTGATGATGGAAGCCGACGTGCTGGTCTATGACGCACTTGTTCCGCAGGCCATCGTCGACATGGGCCGCCGCGATGCCGAGCGCCTGTCGGTGGGCAAGCGCAAGGGCTGCCATTCGAAGTCGCAAGCCGAAATCAACGACCTGCTGGTACAGCTCGGCCGCGATGGCAAGCGGGTCGTGCGCCTGAAATCGGGCGATCCGCTGATCTACGGGCGTGCTGCCGAGGAAATGGCCGCACTTCGGGCAGCTGGCATATCCTATGAAATTGTTCCCGGCATTACCTCTGCGCTCGCTGCGGCCGCGGATTTCCAGCTGCCGCTGACATTGCGCGGCGTCGCCTCGTCGCTGGTTTTCACGACAGGCCACGACCTTACCGGCGACGCCTTGCCGGATTGGGCAAGCCTGGCGATATCGGGCGCCACTATCGCCGTCTACATGGGACGTACCGTGGCCGCCTCGGTCGCCGGCCGGCTGATGGAAGCCGGACTTCCGGCGGAGACGACGGTCGCCGTCATTGAGAACGCCAGCCGTGCCGATCGCCGCCTGTTGCACGGCACGCTGAAGGATCTTCCGGATCTGGAGTTCCGCGACGAACTCACCGGTCCGGTCATGGTCATCATCGGCGAAGCCGTGGCGGGCGCCAATTTCGATCACTCCGAGCCGCTGGTGCACCAGCAGTCCGTGGCTCAAGAACGTGCAAGGAACTGAGATGGCAGACAAGGTCCTGACCGCTAACCGCCTGACGGACGGCATTTCCGTCTGGCTTGACGCCAACGGCCAGTGGGCCACGTCTTTGCAGGAAGCGCTTGTCGCGCGCCATGCCGAGGCTGTGGCTGCCCTCGAGGCGATTGGCAAACAGTCCTATGCGGATAACAAGGTCGTTGACGTCAATCTCATCGACGTTCAAGAAACGGACGGTGTCCTGTGGCCGTTGCGTCTTCGCGAGCGCATCCGCGCCGAGGGCCCGACCATGGAATACGCACCGGGCTATCCGGTCGCCGATCCCAAATTCATTGATGCCTGAGGAAGACGATGTATCGCTACGACGAATTTGACCATGCCTTTGTCGCCGAACGCGTCGCCCAGTTTCGCGATCAGGTCGAGCGCCGGCTCTCCGGCGAACTGTCCGAGGATGCCTTCAAGCCGCTGCGCCTGATGAACGGCGTATATCTGCAGCTCCACGCGTACATGCTGCGCATCGCCATTCCCTACGGCACGCTTAGCTCCAAGCAGATGCGTATGCTGGCGCATGTGGCGCGCACCTATGACCGCGGTTACGGCCACTTCACCACGCGCCAGAACCTGCAGTTCAACTGGCCGAAGCTTTCCGACATGCCGGCGGTTCTCGACGACCTGTCGAAGGTCGAGATGCATGCCATCCAGACATCTGGCAACTGTATTCGCAACGTCACCGCAGACCATTTTGCCGGCGCCGCGGCCGACGAAGTTGCCGATCCGCGCCCCTATGCCGAAATCCTGCGCCAGTGGTCGTCCGTTCATCCGGAATTCTCGCTGCTGCCGCGCAAGTTCAAGATTGCCGTCACCGGCGCCGAGCGCGACCGTGCCGCCATCCAGGTGCACGACATCGGCCTGCACCTGAAGAAGAACGACAAGGGTGAGATCGGTTTTGCCGTCTATGTCGGCGGTGGCCAGGGTCGCACGCCGATGATCGCCAAGCTGATCCGCGAATTCCTGCCGGAAGAGGATCTGCTGTCCTACACGACGGCTATCATGCGCGTGTACAATCTGCACGGCCGCCGCGACAACAAGTATAAGGCGCGCATCAAGATCCTGGTGCACGAGACCGGTGCCGAGGAGCTCGCCCGCCAGGTGGAGGTCGAGTTCGCGCAGCTGAAGGACACGGAACTGAGATTGCCGGAGGCCGACGTCCAGGCAATAACATCCTATTTCGCACTGCCTGACATGCCGGAGCGTCCCGAAGGCTGGGAAAGCCTGGCGCGTTGGAAGAAGGCCGATCCGGATTTTGCCCGCTGGGTCCAGCAAAACGTCCAGCCGCACAAGAACCCCGACTATGGCATGGTGACGATCTCCCTGAAGCCGATCGGCGGCATACCGGGCGATGCGACCGATGCGCAGATGGAAATCGTCGCCGACATCGCCGAGGAATTCGCCTTCGACGAGATCCGCGTCAGCCATGAGCAGAACCTCATTCTGCCGCACGTGGCACTGGCGGATCTGGAATCGGTCTATCGCCGACTGCAGGGCACCGGTCTCGAAACGGCCAATGCCGGGTTGATCACCGATATTATTGCCTGTCCCGGGCTGGACTACTGCGCGCTGGCCAATGCCCGTTCGATCCCGCTGGCGCAGGAAATCTCCACGCGCTTCGGCTCGTTCAAGCGTCAGGCGGAAATCGGTGAATTGAAGATCAAGATTTCCGGTTGCATCAACGCCTGCGGCCATCATCATGTCGGTCACATCGGCCTGCTCGGCGTCGAGAAGAAGGGCGCGGAGCTTTACCAGATCACGCTCGGCGGCTCCGGCGACGAAAACACATCCATCGGAGAAATCATCGGTCGCGGTTTCGATCCGGACAAGGTGACCGATGCCATCGAGACGCTGGTCAATACCTATCTCGGTCTGAGGCTGGATCCGTCCGAGATTTTCCTCGCCGCCTACAGGCGTGTCGGGCCGCAGCCCTTCAAGGAAGCGCTCTACGGCTCGGCAGCGGAAGCGGCATAGGGGATGGCCATGACACGTATCTGGAGAGAGACCGGTTTTGTCGACAACGATCCTTGGGTCGCCGAAACCGAAGAAGTCCAAGCAACGGAAAGCCAGACCCGGCTGCTCGACATCGACACGTTGGTGGCACGCGCCGAGGAAAGCAATGACGTCGGTCTCGGCGTGCTGTTGAAGCCTGCCGACGACGTCCTGCGGCTGGAGCCCTATCTCGATCGTCTTGCCATCGTCGCCGTATCGTTTCCGGCTTTCAACGATGGTCGTGGGTTCAGCCAGGCCTCGCTGCTTCGCCAGAGGCTCGGCTACGCCGGCGAGGTTCGCGCCATGGGAGACGTGCTGATCGACCAGGTGCCGCTGATGCTGCGCTGCGGTTTCGACAGCTTTTCCGTGACCAATGCGACGGCCTTGAAGCGCCTTTCGGAAAATAGGCTGCCCGGGATCCAGTACCACTACCAGCCGACGGCCCAGCCGGCAGAGGCAGGGCAGGGTTACAGCTGGCGCCGGATCTCGCCGAAGACGGCCTGATACTGGTTGCGCTTGACCGCATCGCGGTGTCCTGCAGGCTTGAAACTTGACTAGTAGGTGCATATTTCCGCTCCTCGCTGCATTGCGGAACGGCATGCCTTCAAATTGCGGGCATTGTGGAATATCAGCCTGCGATCGATAGAAGTCGCACACGCATTATGGGATCTGAAATCGCATGAACGCCCCCACGACGACAGATGAGTTTGCATCGACCGTACCCGCCGGCGTTTTCGCCGAGACGGTTTTGAGTGTCACCCACTATACCGATCGCCTTTTCCGCTTCACTATGACGAGACCGCAAGGTTTCCGCTTTCGCTCGGGCGAGTTCGCGATGATCGGTCTGATGGTCGACGGCAAGCCGATTTACCGCGCCTATTCGATCGCCAGCCCGGCCTGGGCCGACGAACTCGAATTCTTCTCCATCAAGGTACCGGACGGTCCCCTGACGTCGCACCTGCAGGGCATCAAGCCTGGCGATCAGGTGCTCATGCGCAAGAAGCCCACGGGTACGCTGGTGCTTGATGCGCTCACCCCCGGAAAACGCCTCTATATGTTTTCCACCGGTACCGGCATCGCGCCGTTCGCCAGCCTTATCCGCGACCCAGAGACCTACGAGAAGTTCGACGAAGTCATCCTGACGCACACCTGCCGCGAAATCTCCGAGCTGAAATATGGATTCGATCTCGTCCACGAGATCCAGCACGACGAGTTGCTGAGCGAGATCGTCGGGTCGAAGCTTCGCCACTATGCGACTGTTACACGCGAGGATTTCGAGTATCGCGGCCGGATCACGGATCTCATCTCCTCCGGCAAGCTGTTCACCGATCTTGGCGTCCCGCCCATCGATCCCGCCATCGACCGCGGAATGATTTGCGGGTCTTCAGAGATGCTGAAAGAGACGAAGGAAATCCTGGAGAAGGCCGGTCTCGACGAAGGCGCCAACAACAAGCCGGGCGAGTTCGTCATCGAACGGGCATTCGTCGGGTGATCGTGGCCTAACCGCACAGCAAAAGGGCCGTGCGACGAACACACGGCCCTTTCTAGGACGCAAAACGCTATACGTTCAATCCCTTAGCGATCTACCGTCGTATCGGTTGCCGGCGGCCGTCTCTTGGCCGCCATGAGCAGGTCTAGTTCTGTCGAAGAAGGACCGAACTTGGTGAAGAGGCGCTCAGCCTCTTCTGCTTCGAGACTGTATTTCTCCGCAAACTCGCCGACGCTGTAAGGACGACCCCGGCTGACTTTGCGGTTGGTTGAAGCGATCGATATTTCCGTCATTTCGTTCTCCCCACAAAACGAAGTGCGTCAGGTTAGCGGCGAATAAGACGTCCGACGGCGATCAGGATGCAGGCGCCGATGAAGCCAGCGATCAGGTATGCAATCCAGCCGGTGCCGAGGCTGATGTGAAGTGCGCCGAGGATAAAGTTGGCGACGATAGCGCCGACGATACCGAGAATGATGTTCATGATGATGCCGGTGTTGCTTTTCATGAACATTTCGGCCAGCCAGCCTGCGAGGCCACCGATAACAATTGCTGCGATCCAACCAATTTGTGCGTCTTGCATAATATTCTCTCCGGTTAAGTAAAATCCCACGTAAAATGCACTTCACGCAGATTTGTTCCACGAGCGGCGTGAATTAAATGCGCCAATTCAACTCGGTAGCCGAAGATATTTGCTGCAGCGCAAACGCCGATGCGGTCAACGCTTTGTTTGGTAGACTTGGCAATCGATATTGAGGTGATCAATTTGGATCGGGAGATCGCTTCGTCACCTGCCTCGGCGATCAAGCGATTTGCTATGTCTCGGGAATGGAAAAATATTGAAGTGGTGGGCGGGATGGGACTCGAACCCATGACCATTCGATTAAAAGTCGAATGCTCTACCAGCTGAGCTACCCGCCCCACCGTTGGCCTTGGGTCTCTGAAACGACCCTGCCGGAAGTGCGCGGAACATAGGCAGACGTCCCGATGCGGTCAACCCGGAAAATCGTGCTTTTTCGTCGCACAAACCGGTTTTCTTCTGCCTTCCTCAAAAGGTGATTGGCTTTGGCGGAATGCCGGCGATAGGTAGGCGATCTCGCTGGATCTGGAGTGTTTCGTGTCGATTGCCGATATTTCGCTGCTCAGTGCTCTGCTGGCCGGTGCGTTGTCCTTCCTGTCGCCTTGCGTCCTGCCGCTGGTGCCGCCTTACCTCTGCTACATGGCGGGTATCTCGGTGGAGCAGTTTCGTGGCGGTAACGCAGTGGTCACGGATCGATCGCAGGTGCGCGGCGGCGTGCTGCTTTCGGCGCTGTTCTTCACGCTGGGTTTTTCCACCGTCTTCGTGGCGCTCGGTGCCGGGGCCTCGACTATCGGCCTGATGCTGCGCCAGCATCTCGATCTGCTGGCCCAGGTCGGCGGTTTCATCATCATTGTCATGGGGCTGAATTTCCTTGGCATCTTGCGGTTCGGCCTGCTGTCGCGTGAGGCGCGGTTCCAGGGAGGCGGCAAGCCTGCGACCTGGACCGGCGCCTATATCATGGGTCTGGCCTTTGCCTTCGGCTGGACGCCGTGCATCGGCCCGGTGCTGGGCGCTATCCTCGGAGTTGCCGCCTCGCGTGAAACCGTAGGTGCCGGAGCAGGGCTGTTGGCCGTCTATTCGCTGGGCCTTGCCGTGCCGTTCTGGATTGCCGCCGGATTTTCGGGCGCCTTCATGGGCTTTCTAGCCCGCTTCCGCCGTCATCTCGGCCTGGTCGAAAAGGTGATGGGGGCGTTCCTGGTGCTGACCGGGCTGGCCTTCATGTTCGGCTTCGTCAGTCAAGCCGCGATCTGGTTCCAGCAGACCTTTCCCATCCTCATGCAAATCGGGTAGCAAGGCGAACTAATATTCTCCTGCTTTTCGAATCGGAAATGCCTGATGGCTGACATTGTCGGTCTGCTTTTACCGTTTTTCGGCCTGATCCTGATCGGTGCGATCGCGGCGCGCATTACGAAGCAGCCGGCCGAGGCTCTTGGCTGGCTCAACACCTTCATCGTCTATGCTGCTCTGCCGGCGCTTTTCTTCAAATTGGTGTCGCAGACGCCGATCGAGCAATTGACGCGCCTGGGCTTCATCGGCACCGATCTGGCGGCGACCTATTCCATCTTTGTCCTGCTGCTCATCGTCGGGCGGTTCGTGCGACGAAACTCGTTGCCGGAAAGTACGATGCAGGCCTTTGCCGGGGCCTATGGCAATATCGGCTATATGGGGCCGGCCCTGGCGCTGCTGGCCTTTGGCGAGAAGGCTGCAGTGCCGGTGGCGCTGATCGTCTGCCTGGAGAATGCGCTACATTTCATCGTTGCACCGGCGCTGATGGCAATCGAGGGAAAGGACAAAAGGACGAAGGCGCGTCTTGCTTGCGACGTCGCGCGAAAGGTCCTGTTTCACCCCTTCATCCTGTCCACGGCGCTCGGGTTTGTCGCTGCCGCAACCGCTGTAGATCAGCCATTGGCGTTCCGCCGGTTCGTCGACTATCTCGCGCAGGCTGCAGCGCCTTGCGCCCTGTTTGCGATGGGGGTCACCCTTGCGTTGCGGCCACTGCGGCGTATTCCGGCAGAGATCGGCTACATCGTGCCAGCCAAGCTCATTCTTCACCCGCTTGTCGTCTACCTGGCACTGGAGGCGGTCGGCGGCATAGAGCCGATCTGGATCTATTCCGCCGTACTGCTCGCCGCGTTACCGACTGCCACGAATGTCTTCGTCATGAGCCAGCAATACGGTGTCTGGCAGGAGCGTGCGTCGGCGACCATCCTTATCAGCACGGCGGCCTCGATCGTCACGGTGTCGGCGATCCTCTATATGATCCGCTCAGGAAGCCTGCCGGCGCAGCTTTTCCATTAGGAACGTGGGGATAAAGCGCAAGCCTTTACCGGGCTCGATGCCTTCGCGCATGACGATGTTGCGCAGTGGCGTCAGCGAGGCGAGCACATGCAATCCCGCTGCTCGAAGCACTTGTACCGGCAGGAAATCCGACAGAAGAGAACGGTTGAGCAAATCGACGCTTGCTGTCCGGCTGAGGATATCGGCACGCCGCTTGCGGTCGAAGCGATCGCCTGAAAGCGGTGAAATTGCCTCCTGCGGATTGTCGCAAAGAATGTCGGTGAGCGCCATGATATCGCGCAGGCTGAGGTTGAGGCCTTGCGCGCCGATGGGCGGGAACACATGGGCTGCTTCGCCGATCAGCGCCGCGCGACCCTTGCCGAAATGCGCAGCGGTCATCCCGGAAAGTGGCCACACCTGCACGCCGTCCGCGACCGTCACCTTGCCCAGCAGCGACTGCATCCGTTCCTCGACGAGGACGCTAAGATCTTCAGGCGTCCTGGCTGCATTGCGCGCAGCCTCGTCCGGCTTCTGGACCCAGACCAGGCTCGATCGGTTGCCGGGAAGGGGCACCTGCGTGAATGGCCCGCTCTCGGTGTGGAATTCGGTAGAGACGTTACGATGGGGAAGGGAATGCTCGAAATTCAGCACCATCGCAGACTGCGGGTAGGACCAGGTCTTTACCGAGATGTGGGCAGCGTCTCTCACCATCGAACTCCGACCATCGGCGCCGACGACGAAATCGGATCGCACGGTCTCACCGGTGTCGAGCGTCACGATGACACAATCGTCGCGGATGTCGATGCCAGCGGCTGTCGCCTCTACGGACCTGATGTTGCGTTCTTCACTGACGGCCTTGGCAAGTGCGGCCAGCAGCACCGAGTTCGGCATGTTGTACCCAAATGCCTCGAGGCCGATCTCGGCTGAATGGAAAGCGACGGTGGGTGAGCGCAGGAGGCGGGTGGTGCCGTCGATGATCTGCATGGTCGTCAAGGCAGCGGTGGACGGTGCAATCTCCTGCCACACGCCCAGCCTCTCGAGAAAGCGAATCGACTGGTCCATCAAAGCCGTGGTGCGCCGATCGGTTTTCGCCGGCGCCGGCGCGACGAAGGCAACTTGCCTGCCACCGCGGCCAAGCGCAATGGCGGCAATCATGCCAGCAGGGCCACCGCCGACAATCGTGATATCCATCTGCTCCATAGGTCCCGTCCTGTTGTTTCAGGCATCAGAGGTAGTCTCTCGCACCGGCGAAATCCATGGGATGAAATGGCGCAGGCAGCGAAAATCGGCGGGCACAACGGTTATAAATTGTGCTTTTGCGCTGGCAGCGTTGAACAAAGGATGCATATTGGGCAAAACATGCCTGCCGGGACGGGCTGATAGGGTGGCGATACGGGGACGCATGAAAATCTTTAAGTACAGGCGGGTGCCTTATGCGGAGATCCGTGCGTTCTCCGTCCACATCCTGACAGCCTCCGGCTCGTTCCTGGCGTTCCTCGGCGTCGTGGCGGCGGCCGAGCATCGTTTCGTGGTGATGTTCTGGTGGCTCGGGCTGGCACTGCTGGTGGACGGGATAGACGGTCCCATCGCCAGAAAGGTGCGCGTCAAGGAGGTCCTGCCGAACTGGTCGGGCGATACGCTCGACAACATCATCGACTATGTGACCTATGTCCTGCTGCCGGCCTTTGCGCTTTACGAGAGCGGCATGATCGGCGAGCCGCTTTCCTTTGCCGCCGCCGGCATGATCGTCGTCTCGAGCGCGATCTACTACGCCGACACCGGCATGAAGACGGAAGAGTATTTCTTCTCCGGCTTCCCCGTCGTCTGGAACATGGTGATATTCACGCTTTTCGTCATCCAGCCCGGAGCGACGACCGCCATGGTCATCGTCAGTTTCTCGGTCGTGCTGACATTCCTGCCGATCAATTTTCTTCATCCGGTGCGCGTCAAGCGGCTGCGACCGCTCAATCTCTTCGTGTTCCTGCTGTGGTCGGCGCTCGGCATCTATTCGCTGCTGAGGGACTTCGTCATGCCCCAGTGGGCCCTCGTCCTGTTCATCCTGAGCGGCATCTATCTCTATTGCATCGGTGCCGTTCTGCAGTTCTTCCCGTCACTCGGTCGCCGCTGACGGGAAGTTCATCCACAGGATGAGCTTCGAGCCATTATTTGCTGTTGTGCAAAGCAACAAAGTCGGTATCAATATCAACCAGACGTCGCCGTGGCCCGTGCTTGCGGTTGCATGAGAACAGAGTGGAACGAGACTGCTGAGGCCTAGAAGATCCTGAGAGGACGAGGGCTGCAGGGAAAATGAGGAATCCGTGTCGTCATCCGATGCGTCGCCGAACGGCGCGTTACTGTCGGTCCGAAAGCTGACGAAACTGTTTGGCAGTTTCGCTGCCTGCAACGAAATAGATATCGACATCCAGCCCGGCGAAATTCATGCGCTGCTAGGCGAAAACGGCGCGGGCAAGTCGACGCTCGTCAAGATGCTGTTCGGCGTCCTGGAGCCCAGCGACGGCGATATCGTCTGGCAGGGCAACGCTGTGTCGATCCCTTCGCCCGGCGACGCCCGCAGGCTCGGCATCGGCATGGTATTCCAGCATTTTTCCCTGTTCGAGGCGCTGACGGTGGCCGAGAACATCGCACTTTCGCTGGACGACAATATCCCGATTGCCAAGATCGCCGAGGAAGCCGCCGCCCTGTCAGAGGCGTACGGACTGCCGCTCGACCCCTTTGCCCATGTTGCCGATCTCTCCGTTGGCGAACGCCAGAGGATCGAGATCGTCCGGGCGCTGCTGCAGAACCCGAAACTGATCATTCTCGATGAACCGACGTCGGTGCTGACGCCGCAGGAGGCCGATCGCCTGTTCGAAACGCTGTTCAAGCTGCGTGCGGAAGGTCGCTCGGTGCTTTACATCAGCCATCGTCTTGAAGAAGTGCAGCGTATCTGCGACCGCGCCACCGTGCTGCGCCATGGGCGCGTCACCGGCGCCTGCGATCCGAAGCAGGAGACGACAGGCTCGCTGGCGCGCATGATGGTCGGCAGCGACGTTGCCAGCATCAAGCACGGCGATCGCGGCGAAAAGGGCGAGATCCAGCTCGAGATTGCCGGTCTTTCCGTGCACGCGCGAACGCCGTTCGCCATTTCGCTGAGCCAGGTGTCGCTCCGCGTCCGCGCCGGCGAAATCCTTGCTATCGCCGGGGTTGCCGGCAACGGCCAGGGCGAACTTTTCGACGTCATCTCCGGCGAGTTCCCGGTGGTCTCCGACGACCTTATTTTCATCCGCGGCGAGCCGGTGGGGACAAGGGGCATAACCGCCCGCCGCCTGCTTGGCGCCGGTTTCGTGCCCGAGGAGCGCCACGGCCACGCTGCCGTCACGACCCTAAGCCTTTCCGACAATCTGGTGCTGGCCCGCAGCCAGTCCGACCGCAAGGCGTTTCTCGGCGGCGGCGCGTTGCAGATCATTCGTCGCGCTGCGGTGACGCTGGCGACAAAGCGGATTTCCGAGGCCATGGACGTGCGCAAGAGCGGCGAAGACCCGATGGCCGGCTCGCTCTCCGGCGGCAACCTGCAGAAGTTCATCGTCGGTCGTGAGCTCGATCGCCAGCCGGACGTGCTAGTTGTCAACCAGCCCACCTGGGGTGTCGACGCCGGCGCTGCGAGCCGTATCCGCCAAGCCCTGGTCGATCTCGCCAAGGCCGGATCGGCGGTACTGGTGATCAGCCAGGACCTCGACGAAATCTTCGAGGTCGCCACCGAGATTGCCGTCATATCGGACGGGCATCTGTCCCCGTCCTATCCGGCAGGCGAGATGACACGTGAAAAGATAGGACTGTTGATGGGTGGCACCCACGGCGTGTCGACAGAGGCGGAGCCGGCCCATGCGCATTGAACTCGAGAAGCGCGGCGGAGTCTCCAGGCTGTTCGGCCTGCTGTCGCCGCTTCTGGCCCTGCTGCTCACCCTGATTGCCGGGGGCATCATGTTCCTGCTCCTCGGCAAGGATCCGCTCGGTTCGCTCTATGCTTTGCTCGTGGAACCGCTGTTCGATCCCTGGTCGCTGAACGAGCTTGCCAAGAAGGCCGCACCGCTGATCCTGATCGCCGTCGGCCTGTCGGTTTGCTACCGCTCGAACAACTGGAACATTGGCGCGGAAGGCCAGTACAGCGTCGGTGCCATCGTTGGCTCGATGATCCCCGTCTATTTCTACGACTGGCAGTCGCCGCTGGTCCTGCCGCTGATGCTGGTCATGGGCGCGCTCGGCGGCGCCCTGTTTGCGACGATCCCGGCACTGCTGAAGACGCATTTCAACACCAACGAAATTCTCACCAGCCTGATGCTCACCTATATCGCCCAGCTGTTTCTCGACTGGCTGACTCGCGGTCCCTGGCGCAATCCCGATGGGCACGGCTTTTACGGGACGCGCGATTTCACGCCAGACCAAGTGCTGCCGCCGATCTGGGACGATATCGTCACGGCCCATTGGGGACTGATATTCGCCATCGTTGCGGCGGTGCTCATCTGGTTCATGATGCGCTTTACCCTGAAGGGCTTCGAGGTCGTGGTACTCGGCCAATCCGAACGGGCAGGGCGGTTTGCCGGCTTTTCGCCCCGTAAGATGGTTTGGTTCAGCTTCATCCTCTCGGGTGCGCTGGCGGGCCTTGCAGGGATCTCCGAAGTTTCAGGCTCCATCGGCCATCTGCAGCCCGATATCTCGCCCAGCTACGGCTTCACGGCCATCATCGTCGCCTTTCTCGGCAGGCTCAATCCGCTCGGCATCATTGCATCGGGCTTCGTCCTGGCGCTCACCTACATCGGCGGCGAGGCGGCACAGTTGTCGATCGGTGTTTCGGACAAGGTGACGCGCGTCTTCCAAGGCTTCCTGCTGTTCTTCGTGCTCTCCTGCGATACGCTGATCTACTACAAGGTGCGCATCGTCTGGTCGCGCATCCGGGCCCGGACAGGAGCCGCATCATGACCTTTTTCGAAGCCGTCCTGCTGACCATCATCACCGCATCGACTCCGCTCGTCATTGCCGCCATCGGCGAACTGGTGACGGAGCGGGCCGGCGTCCTCAATCTCGGCGTCGAGGGCATGGTGGTCATCGGCTCCGTCAGCGCCTTCGCCGCAGCACAACTGAGCGGCTCCGCCTATATTGGATTGCTGGCAGGGATTGCCGGCGGCGCGTTTTTCTCGCTGCTGTTCAGCTTTCTCACCCTGACGCTGGTTGCAAACCAGGTGGCGACGGGGCTGGCGCTGACGATTATGGGGCTCGGCGCCTCCGGCATGATCGGCGAGTCCTATGTCAGCGTTCCCGGCATCCGGCTACTTCCGATCGAGATCCCGCTGCTGTCGCAAATACCCTACATCGGCACCGTGCTGTTCAAGCAGGACATCGTCTTTTACGTATCCATCTTGCTCGTCATCGCCGTCAACTGGTTCCTGTTCCGCAGCCGGGCGGGGCTTAAACTCCGAGCCATCGGCGACAGCCACGGATCGGCCCATGCCCTCGGCATTCCTGTCATCAGGACGCGCTATCTGGCCGTGATGTTCGGCGGTGCCTGCGCCGGGCTGGCTGGCGCGCAGCTGTCGCTGATCTATACGCCGCAATGGACGGAGAACATGTCCGGCGGCCGTGGCTGGATCGCCCTGGCGCTCGTGGTGTTCTCGTCCTGGCGTCCGTGGCGCATATTAGCGGGCGGCTACCTGTTCGGGGCGGTGACGATCCTGCAGCTGCATGCACAGGCGTTCGGCATCGGCATTCCAGCCCAGTTTCTGTCGATGCTTCCCTATGCGGCGACAGTGATCGTGCTTATCATCATTTCTCAAAATCGGCGTATGACTCTCATCAATACGCCGGCATCGCTCGGCAAATCCTTCGTGCCGGACCGGTGATAAAATGCCAGAAGACGGGCTCTCGCCAACTTTACAAACAACAGGGGTTCTTATGAAAAAAATTGCAATTGCACTGGCAGCAACCGCCGCCGTGATCATCGGTTTCGGCTCGTCGGCCGAAGCGGCTGGCAAGACCAAGGTCTGCTTCGTCTATGTCGGTTCCCACACCGACGGCGGCTGGTCGCAGGCCCACGACATGGGCCGCCTTGCGGTCGAAAAGGAATTCGGCAGCAAAGTCGAAACCGCCTACCTCGAAAACGTTGCCGAAGGCCCGGACTCCGAGCGCGCCATCGAGCGCATGGCCCGTTCGAATTGCTCGATCGTCTTCACGACGTCGTTCGGCTTCATGGACTCGACGGTTGCAGTTGCCAAGAAGTTCCCGAAGGTCAAGTTTGAACACGCGACCGGATTCAAGACTGCCGACAACCTCGCGACCTACAATTCGCGCTTCTACGAAGGCCGCTACATCAACGGCCAGATTGCCGGCAAGATGTCGAAGAAGGGTATCGCCGGATACATCGCAACCTTCCCGGTTCCGGAAGTCGTCATGGGCATCAACGCCTTCGAGCAGGGCGCCAAGTCGGTCAACCCGAATTTCAAGATGAAGGTCATCTGGATCAACACCTGGTTCGACCCGGGCAAGGAAGCCGATGCGGCAAAGGCGCTGATCGACCAGGGGGTCGACGTGCTGACCCAGCACACCGATACCACGGCACCGATGCAGGTTGCCGAACAGCGCGGCGTCTATGCTTTCGGTCAGTCCTCGGACATGATCAAGGCCGGCCCCAAGGTACAGCTGACGGCGATCGAGGACACCTGGGGTCCCTACTACATCAAGCGCGTCAAGGCGCTGATGGACGGCACCTGGAAGTCCGAGCAGTCCTTCGACGGACTGAAGGCCGGCAACCTCACCATGGCGCCTTACACCAACATGCCGGATGACGTGAAGAAGATGGCTGAAGACACCGAAGCCAAGATCAGGTCCGGAGAGCTTGCACCGTTTACCGGCCCGATAAACAAGCAGGACGGTACGCCTTGGCTCAAGGCTGGCGAGAAGGCCGACGACGGCACGCTGCTGGGCATGAACTTCTACGTCGAAGGCGTCGACGACAAACTGCCGAAGTGAACAGTATATTCCATTGAACTAACGGAAAGGGCGCCGATTTGGCGCCCTTTTTGCTGCAGTGCGTCACACTATCCGCATTTACAAAAGTATTACTATATGATTTTTTAACGTTGGCCGCGTGGAGGCGGCCCAATGGGAGGAAATCATGAGATTGAAGACCGCACTCGCGAGTGCAACAATTCTTGCTGCCTGCATGTTTAATTCGGCCTACGCCAAGCCATTGGTCGTCGGCTTCTCGCAGATCGGTTCCGAATCGGGCTGGCGCGCTGCCGAGACGACGCTGACGAAGAACGAAGCCAAGAAGCGCGGCATCGATCTGAAGTTTGCCGATGCGCAGCAGAAGCAGGAAAACCAGATCAAGGCCATCCGTTCCTTCATTGCCCAGGGCGTCGATGCCATCCTGATCGCGCCGATCGTTGCAACAGGCTGGGACGCTGTCCTGAAGGAAGCCAAGGAAGCCAAGATCCCGGTCATCCTGCTCGACCGTGACATCGACGCACCGAAGGACCTGTACCTGACGGCCGTTACCTCCGACCAGGTCTACGAAGGCAAGGTTGCCGGCGACTGGCTGGTAAAGACCGTCGGCACGAAGAAGTGCGATATCGTCGAGCTTCAGGGGACAACCGGTTCATCGCCTGCCATCGCCCGCAAGAAGGGCTTCGAGCAAGCCATTGCCGGCCATGACAACCTGAAGATCGTCCGCAGCCAGACTGGCGACTTTACCCGTTCCAAGGGCAAGGAAGTCATGGAAAGCTTCCTGAAGGCCGAAAATGGCGGCAAGGACATCTGCGCCGTCTACGCACATAACGACGACATGGCTGTCGGCGCCATCCAGGCAATCAAGGAAGCCGGCCTGAAGCCAGGCAAGGACATCCTCACAGTGTCGATCGACTCGGTGCCGGATCTGTTCAAGGCAATGGCAGCCGGCGAAGCCAATGCCACGGTCGAGCTGACGCCGAACATGGCGGGACCAGCCTTCGACGCTCTCGAAGCCTACCTGAAGGACAAGAAAGAGCCTAAGAAGTGGATCCAGACGGACTCCAAGCTCTACACGCAGGCTGACGACCCGCAGAAGGTCTACGAAGCCAAAAAGGGCCTCGGCTACTGATTTGAACCATAGAACCGCACCGGCCCATCATGGGCCGGTGCGGAACAGCCTTGGCATCGTATCGGACATCATGTCCGCCGCCGTGGCCTGAACGCTCAATATCAGGAAACATATCCTTCCATGGCTCACGATTTCGAGAACATTCTCGCGGCCACCGATTTCTGCAAATATTTCCCTGGCTCAACCGCCCTCGATCACGTCAATTTCACATTGCGACGCGGCGAAGTGCATGCGCTGCTCGGCGAAAACGGCGCAGGCAAATCGACGTTGATCAAATGCATGACCGGCGCCTACCGCCCCGATGCCGGCACCCTCGTTCTCGATGGTGCTGAAATCCAGCCACACGACACGCTGTCGGCGCAAAAGCTCGGGATCGGAACTGTCTATCAGGAAGTTAATCTGCTGCCCAACCTGAGCGTCGCCGAGAACCTGTTTCTAGGGCGTCAACCGCGCAAGTTTGGCATGGTCAGCAGCCGCAAGATGAACGAGCAGGCCCGTACGCTGCTGGCGCAATACGGCATCGATCTCGATGTCGGCCGACAGCTCGACCGCTTTTCCGTTGCCATCCAGCAGGTCATCGCCATCGCCCGTGCCGTCGATCTCTCCGGCAAGGTGCTGATCCTTGACGAGCCGACTGCCAGCCTCGACGCCCAGGAAGTTGCGATGCTTTTCGGCATCATCAAGAACCTGAGGGCTCGCGGCCTAGGCATTATATTCATTACGCATTTTCTCGAACAAGTGTTCGAGATCAGCGACCGTATCACTGTTCTTCGCAACGGCAAGCTGGTCGGGACGCGCGACCGCGAGGGACTGGAGCGCCAGGCCCTGATCGAGATGATGCTCGGCCGTGAGCTGGCCGCAGCCGAGGCTGCCGTCCGGGTGGATCAGGACGCTGCCGGGCCGGTCAAGTTCCAGTTCAGGAATTTCGGCAAGCGCGGCAAAATCATGCCGTTCGATCTCGATGTTCGCGCCGGCGAAGTGGTCGGCGTTGCCGGCCTGCTCGGCTCTGGCCGGACGGAGACGGCGGAGGTCATGTTCGGCGTCGAACGAGCCGACAGCGGCGAGGCGACGGCAGACGGCAAGCCCCTGGCACTGTCCACACCACGCGCTGCCATCAAGAGCGGCTTCGGCTTTTGCCCGGAAGACCGCAAGACCGACGGCATCATCGGCGACCTGTCGATCCGCGAAAATATCGTCGTGGCGCTGCAGGCACGCCGCGGCTGGGCGCGGCCCCTTGCACGGAGCGAACAGAACGCTATCGCCGACCGCTACATCAAGGCCCTCGATATTCGCACGACCGACCGCGAAAAGCCCATCCGGCTTCTGTCCGGCGGCAACCAGCAAAAGGCCATCCTTGCCCGCTGGCTGGCGACCAACCCGAGCTTCCTCATACTCGACGAGCCGACGCGCGGCATCGATGTGGGTGCGCATGCCGAGATCATCCATCTCATCGAGGATCTCTGCGCCCAAGGCATGTCGCTGATCGTCATCTCGTCCGAGCTCGACGAACTCGTCGCCTACAGCTCGCGCGTCGTCGTCTTGCGCGACCGCGAACACATCGCCGAACTGACCGGCGCCGAAATCTCGGCCAACCGCATCGTCGAGGCAATTGCCGGCACATCCAGCAAAAAGGTGGATGCATGACTTCCGCATTCAAGCCGCTGCTGATCAGGCTGGCTCCGCAGCTGATCGCACTCGCTCTCATTCTTCTACTGAATTTCATCATGTTCCCGCAGTTCTTTCATCTGGAAATTCAGAATGAGAGGCTTTACGGGAGCCTGATCGACGTCCTCAACCGCGGCGCGCCGGTGGCGCTGCTGGCAATTGGCATGACGCTGGTGATCGCCACCAAGGGCATCGATCTGTCGGTCGGTGCTGTCATCGCGATCTGCGGCGCTGTTGCGGCATCCTCGATCGTCTCGGGCAATTCGGTCGGCTACACCCTAGTGCTGGCACTGGGTACAGGTCTGCTCTGCGGCGTCTGGAACGGCTTCCTCGTCGCAGTCCTCGACATACAGCCGATCATCGCTACCCTGGTGCTGATGGTGGCAGGTCGCGGCATCGCCCAGTTGGTGACCGAAGGCGTCATAATGACCTTCAACAATGACGGGCTGATCTTTTTTGGCAGCGGCTCGATTGCAGCCCTGCCGATGCCGGTCGTCATCTGGATCGTCGCCGGCATCGTCATCACGCTGTTGGTGCGACGGACCGCGCTCGGCATGCTGGTCGAAGCCATCGGCATCAACAGGCGGGCGAGCACGCTGTCGGGCATCCAGACACCGGTGCTGCTGATGGCTGTCTATGCACTGAGCGGCCTATGCGCCTCGGTCGCAGGCGTCGTCGTCGCTGCGGACATCAAAGGCGCCGATGCGAATAATGCGGGCCTCTGGCTGGAGCTCGATGCGATCCTTGCTGTGGTCGTCGGTGGAAACTCACTGCTCGGCGGCCGGTTCAGCATCGTCGGCTCGTTGCTGGGTGCGATAATCATCCAGTCCGTCAATACGGGCATTCTGCTGTCGGGCTTTCCGCCGGAGTTCAATCTGGTGATCAAGGCGGTCATCGTGATCGTAATCCTCGTCATCCAGTCGCCGGCCCTGAAATCCGTCGGTATTTTCTTTACTCGCCGCCCGGAGCGGCAGGTCGATATACCCAAGCCCGATAGCCAGAGGGAGCCGGCCAAGTGAACTCCAAATACCTGCCCTTGCTGGCCACCATCGTCATCTTCATCCTGGCCTACGCGCTCTGCGCGGTCCAGTATCCGACCATCCTCTCGACCCGGGTCGTCGGCAACCTCTTTACCGACAATGCCTTCCTCGGTATCGCGGCCGTCGGCATGACCTTCGTCATCCTTTCCGGCGGCATCGATCTGTCGATCGGCTCTGTGATCGCCTTCACCGGCGTGTTTCTGGCAGTCGTGCTGCGCGATACATCGATCCATCCGCTGGTCGCATTTGCGATCGTGCTCCTCATCACCAGCACCTTCGGCGCCGCGATGGGGGCGACGATCCACTATCTGCAAATGCCGCCCTTCATCGTGACGCTTGCCGGCATGTTTCTGGCCCGTGGTATCGCCTTCGTGGTTTCGATCGATAGCATTCCGATCAACAACGACTTCTACACGCAGCTCAGCGATTTCTATCTGCTTCTGCCCGGCGGTGGCAGGTTGACGTGCATCGGTTTCATTATGCTCGTCGTCTTTGCTGTCGGCATGCTGCTCGCCCACCGCACGCGTTTCGGCGCAAACGTCTATGCGCTTGGCGGCGGAGTGCAGACGGCAGCGCTGATGGGCGTTCCGGTGGCACGCACGACCATCCTGATCTACGCGCTTTCCGGTTTCCTGGCAGGCCTCTCCGGGATCGTCTTCTCGCTCTACACCTCAGCCGGCTATTCGCTGGCAACGGTCGGGGTGGAGCTCGATGCGATTGCGGCCGTGGTGATCGGCGGCACGCTGCTCACGGGCGGCGCCGGCTTTGTCGGAGGCACGCTGATCGGTATCCTGATCCAGGGCCTCATCCAGACCTACATCACCTTCGACGGCACGCTGTCGAGCTGGTGGACCAAGATCCTCATCGGCTTTCTGCTTTTTGCCTTCATCCTGCTGCAAAAGGGCCTGCTCCTGCTGTCACGCTATAACCGGCGTTTTGCTTGAGAGGATAACAAGTTGCGCAGCCGTTTGATCGACAGACAACAGCCGAACGGCAAATCGCGGAACAGCCATTCCCAGGTCGTCGACGATCTCGGCAAGGCCATCGTCAGCGGCTCCTTCGCCGTTGGCGAGATCCTGCCCGGCGACGGCGATCTGCTGCAGCGCTTCAAGGTGTCGCGCACCGTGCTGCGGGAGAGCATGAAGACCCTGGCGGCCAAGGGGCTTGTCGTGCCGCGAGCGCGCGTCGGCACCAAGGTCACTGAAAAGATCCACTGGAACATGTTCGACAGCGAGGTGCTGACATGGCATTTCGACAGCGGTGTCAATCGTGAATTCCTGTTGCATCTCTATGACATACGGCTTGCTTTTGAACCTTTTGCTGCAGGTCTGGTGGCCGAGCGCGCCGTCGAGTCGGAGATCGAGGATCTGCGGCTGCTGGCGACCGAGATGGCGGCCACGAACCACACGAGAGACAGTCTCGCCGTCGCCGACCTCAAGTTCCACATGGCCATCGCCGATATCTCCCACAACCCGTTCATGCGGACGCTCGGAAGCCTGATCGAGGCGGCGCTGGTCGGAATGTTCCGGATGAGCACGCCGCCTTCGAGCGAGGGCTTCAGCAACATTTCAGTCACCCACATGCAGATCGTCGACGCCATCGGCGCCCGCGATGTGAAGGCGGCCCGTGCGGCCATGGAATATGTGATTCTCGATGGTCGCGGCCATGTGCTGGAGGCTTTCGAGGCGCTGAGCAAACCCTGATCGGCCATCGCTTTTTGCTCTTGGTACCGCTCCGGTCTAGCTGCTATGAGACGCCCAAGCGGTGTTGACCGCACCAGATCCAGTCGCCGGAGCTCGCCATGGAACGCACCTGCCTTGCCGTCATTCTTGCTGCCGGCGACAGCACCCGTATGAAGTCGTCGATGTCGAAGGTGCTGCATCCCATCGCTGGTCGCCCGATGATCGCGCATGTGATGGAAGCCATTGCCAGGACCGATATTGGAGCGACAGCGCTCGTCGTCGGGCGCGATGCCGAGGCTGTCACCCGGGCAGCCCGGCGCGACGGCATGGAGATCCAGGCTTTCCTCCAGAAGGAGCGACGCGGAACCGGCCACGCCGTGCTGGCAGCGAAAGAGGCGATTGCATCCGGCTACGACGATATCCTGATTGCCTATGGCGATGTTCCGCTGATCACCGATGGACCGCTCCGGGCGGCGCGGGCAGGGCTTGCTGCCGGCAACGATGTCGTCGTGATCGGCTTTCACACGGACAAGCCGAGCGGTTACGGACGGCTTCTGGTCAGGGACGACGAACTGATCGCGATCCGCGAGGAGAAGGACGCGACCGATGAAGAGCGCGCCGTGACCTGGTGCAACAGCGGCTTGATGGCAATCAACGGTGCCAAAGCGCTGGACCTGTTGTCGCGTATCACCAACGAAAATGCCAAGGGCGAATATTATCTGACCGACCTCGTCGAGATCGCCCGCTCCGAGGGCGGCCGCGTGGTTGCGGTCGATGCGCCCGAGTCAGAGGTCATCGGTTGCAACAATCGCGCTGAACTGGCCGTCATCGAGCGCCTCTGGCAACAGCGACGCCGATACGAGGTCATGCTGTCGGGCGTGACGATGATCGCCCCGGAGACCGTTTATCTCTCCTACGACACGATCATCGGCCCCGATGCGCTGATCGAGCCGAATGTCGTCTTCGGCCCCGGTGCTGTGGTCGAGGGCGGGGCGGTGATCCACGCCTTCTCCCATGTCGAAGGTGCGCGCATCAGCGAGGGTGCAACTGTCGGTCCGTTTGCGCGCCTGCGTCCCGGCGCCGATCTGGCGACAGGCGCCAAGGTCGGCAATTTCGTCGAGATCAAGAACGCGAAGATCGGCGAGGGCGCCAAGGTCAGCCACCTCACCTATATCGGCGATGCCACCGTTGGGGCCGACAGCAACATCGGCGCGGGCACCGTGACCTGCAACTACGATGGCATCAACAAGCACCACACGACCATCGGCGCCGGCAGCTTCATCGGCTCGAACTCGTCCCTCGTCGCCCCGGTCACCATCGGTGATGGCGCCTATGTGGCATCCGGCAGCGTGATCACTGCCGACGTGCCGGCCGACGCTCTGGCGCTCGGACGCGCGCGGCAGGAGATCAAGCCGGAGCGTGCGCGGCTGATCCGCGAACGGTCGCGAGCGCTGAAGGCGGCAAGGTCGGCAAAATCCTGAAAATCGGCTGCGTAACGGTCGGAAATTCAATGTGACCGCCAGTACGATTGAGTAACGCCGAAGAACCGCTAGAAGTCGTTGCATCGAAGAGTTGAGACGGAGAAGTTCATGTGCGGCATTGTCGGTATCGTAGGAGCCAAGCCTGTGGCCGGCCGTTTGGTGGATGCGCTGAAGCGTCTCGAATATCGCGGCTACGATTCGGCCGGCGTCGCCACCATCCATGACGACATTCTCGAGCGCCGCCGCGCCGAAGGAAAGCTGTTCAATCTCGAAAGCCTGCTCGACCGCGAGCCGCTGGACGGATCGATCGGCATTGCCCATACGCGGTGGGCGACCCACGGCATTCCGAATGAAACCAATGCCCATCCGCATTTCGTCGATGGCGTCGCTGTTGTCCACAACGGCATCATCGAGAACTTTTCCGAGTTGCGCGAAGAGCTGAAAGGCGAGGGCGCAGTCTTTACCACCCAGACCGACACCGAGGTTGTTGCCCATCTGCTGGCAAAGTCGATCCGGGACGGCCTTGAGCCGCAGGCAGCGATGCTCCGCATGCTCAACCGCGTCACCGGCGCGTATGCGCTGGTGGTTATGTTCAAGGATCATCCCGATGTGCTGATGGCTGCCCGCTCGGGCCCACCGCTGGCCATCGGCTACGGCCGTGGCGAGATGTTCCTCGGCTCGGACGCCATCGCGCTGTCGCCTTTCACCAACGACATCGCCTATCTCGTCGACGGCGACTTCGCCATCGTGACGCACGAGACTGCCGAGATCTTCGATTTTGCCGGCACGCCGGTCCAGCGGGCCCGGCAGATCTCGCAGGCGACCGCCTTCGTCGTCGACAAGGGCAATCACCGGCATTTCATGGAAAAGGAAATCTATGAACAGCCGGAAGTCATCTCCCACGCGCTGGGCCATTATGTCGACTTTGCCAGCAACCGCATCAATGCCAATGCTTCGGCAATCGATTTCAGCAAGGTGACCGGCCTTGCGGTATCTGCCTGCGGCACTGCATTTCTTGCAGGCCTGATCGGCAAATACTGGTTCGAGCGCTATGCGCGCCTCCCGGTTGAAATCGACGTCGCATCCGAGTTCCGATACCGCGAGATGCCACTCTTGCCGAGCCAGGCAGCGCTATTCATCTCGCAGTCCGGCGAGACGGCAGATACGCTGGCGTCGCTCCGCTACTGCAAGGAAAATGGCCTGAAGATCGGCGCCATCGTCAACGTTCGCGAATCGACCATTGCCCGTGAATCCGATGCTGTCTTCCCGATCATGGCAGGCCCCGAGATCGGCGTCGCTTCGACCAAGGCCTTCACCTGCCAGCTGGCCGTCCTGGCAGCGCTCGCAATTGGAGCCGGTCGAGCGCGCGGGACTGTCAGCGCCGACGAGGAGGTGACCCTTGTCCGCCATCTGGCAGAGATGCCCCGCATTATGAGCCGGGTGTTGAACCTTATCCAGCCCCAGATGGAAAGCCTTGCCCGCGAAATCGCCAAGTTCAAGGACGTCCTCTATCTCGGTCGCGGCACCAGCTACCCGCTGGCCATGGAAGGCGCGCTGAAGCTGAAAGAAATTTCCTACATTCACGCCGAAGGCTACGCGGCAGGCGAGCTCAAGCACGGACCGATCGCCTTGATCGACGAAAACATGCCGGTCATCGTCATCGCGCCCTACGATCGCTTTTTCGAGAAGACCATTTCGAACATGCAGGAGGTCGCGGCACGCGGCGGGCGCATCATCTTTATTACCGACGAGGCAGGCGCTGCCGCCTCCAACCTGCCGACCATGGCGACTATCGTCCTGCCGGTCGTCGATGAAATCATTGCGCCGATGATCTTCTCCATGCCGATCCAGCTGCTTGCCTATCACACGGCAGTCTTCATGGGTACCGACGTCGACCAGCCCCGCAATCTGGCGAAATCGGTCACGGTTGAGTGATCCGAGGCGCGACATTGTCGATTGCGGTGTCCTGATACGTTAACCGTTGGGTAGCAAGCGTTGCTGCGGGTTGTGCGTCGCAGCAACTTCTGGCAATTTCAACTCTGTCGGCAATGGGGATTTTGCTGGCGAGGCGGCAGGCTGAACGGAGTTCAGAAACGACAAATGGCGGAAAATCCCGAAAAGACGACGACGAGACTGTCGGTCGCGGCACGCATCCGCAATAATTTTCTGACGGGGCTCATCATCTGCGCACCGATCGCCATTACGCTGTGGCTGACCTGGTCCGTCGTCCACTGGGCTGACAGCTGGGTTGAACCCTACATTCCCGCCCGCTACGACCCCGAGAGCTACCTCAACTTCGCCGTGCCCGGAACCGGCCTTGTCATGGCGATGATCTTCATCACTATCATCGGCTTTCTCGGCAAGAACCTCATCGGCCAAAGCATCGTCCAGTTCGGTGAATCCTTGGTGCGCCGTGTGCCGCTAGTCCGCACCATTTACAAGAGCCTCAAGCAGATCTTCGAAACGGTGCTGAAGGAGAAGAGCAATTCTTTCAAGCAGGTGGGGCTGATCGAATATCCGAGCCCCGGCCTCTGGTCGCTTGTCTTCGTCGCAACCGATGCAAAGGGCGAGATCGCATCCAAGTTCAACGCCATGGGTGTGGACATGGTCAGTGTCTTCCTGCCGCCGACGCCAGTTCCGACCGCAGGCTTTTTGGTTTTCGTGCCGCGCGAAAAAATCGTCATTCTCGACATGAGCCCGGAAGACGGGGCGAGGCTTCTCATTTCAGGCGGACTGGTGACGCCGGATCACGTCGATGCTTTGCCCACATCGGAACTCCACACAGCTTACAAGGCAAAGCGCCTAGCCCGCGCGGAGAAAGCGGATCGCCTCATCACGCCGGAATAGATAGAGCAGCGTCCTGACGGCCTGGCCGCGATCGCTGACGAGATCTGCGTCCCGTTCAATGAGATAGGCGGCGTCTTTCCGGGCAATTTCCAGAAGATCGGCATGGGCTTCGATGCTGGCGATGCGAAAGCCCGGGGTGCCCGACTGACGGGTGCCAAGAAGCTCACCTTCGCCGCGCAATTTCAGGTCTTCCTCGGCGATTCGAAAACCGTCCTCGGTGTCGCGCATGATCGATAGCCGCGCATGGCCGGTTTCGCTGAGCGGTCCCTTGTAGAGAAGGATGCAGCTCGACGCCTCGTCACCGCGTCCGACACGACCGCGCAACTGGTGCAGCTGCGCCAGCCCGAAGCGCTCGGCGTGCTCGATGACCATGATCGTCGCATCCTGTACGTCGACGCCGACTTCCACAACAGTAGTCGCCACCAGCAGCCTGGTTTCGCCGTTCTTGAAAGCCCGCATCGCGGCATCCTTTTCCGGCCCGCTCATCCGCCCGTGGATGAGCCCGACCTTGGGCCCGAAGAACTGCGCGAGTGTCTCGAAGCGTTCCTCGACGGACATCAGGTCGGATTGCTCCGACTCTTCCACCAGCGGGCAGATCCAGTAGGCCTTCTTGCCATCGGCAAGGGCGCCGCGGAGCCGCTGGACGATATCGCCGACGCGTTCCGTGGGAACGGTCACGGTATGGATAGGCTTGCGGCCGGCCGGCTTTTCCGTCAGCTTCGAGACATCCATGTCGCCGAACGCGGCCAGCACCAGCGTTCTGGGGATCGGCGTCGCCGTCATCACCAGCATATGCGGTGAGATTCCCTTGGCCGTCAGGCGCAGCCGCTGGTGGACGCCGAACCGGTGCTGCTCATCGACGACAGCCAGCATCAGGTTTGCATAGGAGACGCTGTCCTGAAACAGCGCATGGGTGCCGATGACGATCTGGGCCTGACCGGACGCAATGCGCTCGAGGATCCCGTCACGCTCCTTGCCCTTCGTGCGGCCTGTGAGGACTTCGATAGAAAGTCCTGCAACCGCAGCGAATTTCGAGATCGTGCTATAGTGCTGGCGGGCGAGGATTTCCGTTGGCGCCATCAGCACCGCCTGTCCGCCGTTCTCGATCACAGCGGCAATCGCCATCAATGCCACCAGCGTCTTGCCGGCACCTACATCCCCCTGCAGCAGGCGCAGCATGCGGTCGCTGCCCGCCATGTCCTTCAGGACGTCGGCGATTGCCGCCGTCTGGCTGCCGGTCAGCGAGAAAGGCAGCGCCCCAAGAATCCGGCTGCTGATCTTACCGGTCGCATGAACTGGCTGGCCCGGCACGCGACGCAGCCGCTGGCGGACAAGTGCCAGAGACAACTGGCCAGCCAGGAACTCGTCATAGGCAAGGCGACGGCGGGCAGGTGCCTGCGGGTCGATGTCTTTAGCATCGCGCGGATCGTGCAGCATCCGGAAGCTCGTCGCGAAATCGGAAAATCCCTGCTTCGTCACCAACGCTGCGTCGTCCCATTCCGGCATATCCGGCATGCGCGTCAGCGCCGCCTCAATCGCCTTGCGGACGGTGCGCAATGTCAGGCCGGCGCTCAGCGGGTAGACGGGCTCCACCAGCGGCAGCGTCTCGCCTTCGCTTTCGCGGACGATGTAATCCGGATGCACCATCGACGGACGGCCGTTGAACCAGTCGACCTTGCCGCTGACGGTGACGGTCTCGCCGAGCGGCAGCTGCTTTTCTAGCCACTGTGCCTTGCCTCGGAAGAAGACGAGGCCGAGTTCGCCGGTCTCGTCATGCAGGAACACGCGGTACGGCTGGCTGGTGCGCGGCGGCGGCGCCTGATGGCGGTCGACCCGACCGGTGATGGTGACGATGGTCCCCTGCGGCGCCCGTGCAATTCCCGGCTGTTCGCGCCGGTCGACGATTGATGAGGGGGCATGGAACAGCAGGTCGACGACCCTGGTGTCCTCAAGATTTTCGCGGCCAAGCAGCTTTACCAGCAGGTCGGCCACTTTTGGCCCGACGCCCGGCAGCGAGGAAATGGAAGCAAACAGCAGATCGAGAATGGCAGGGCGCATGATGGCGGCAAAATGCGACGGCGGACACCGCTTTGGCAAGGCCGGATAATGCGATCCGCCGACAGTTCTCGACATGCCCCCGGAAAAATCCCCGGCAACGTCTTTTTTCCGAAAAACCGGTTCCCACATTTCGAAGCGATGCTTTATAGAGACGCAGCAACAAGAAGGTGTGTGAGATGACAGGCGTAACACTGAGCAGCGCGCTCCTCGATCCACGCCGCAAGCGGATTCTGTTTCGTTGCTGGCATCGCGGTCTCCGGGAAATGGACCTCGTGTTCGGCCAGTTCGCCGACGCCGAGCTGCCCACGCTGTCGGAGACCGAGCTCGACGAGTTCGAGATCATCATGGATGAGGAAGACAACGATCTGAACCGCTGGATTCTAGGCACGCTGCCGGTGCCAGAACGATTCCAGACGCCGCTGTTTGCCCGTATAGCCGCCTATGCGCCGGATTTCGAACAGATGACCGCCGACCTGCGCAGGGTCGCGGAATGATTGCAGGTATCGACGTCAGGAAGCTTGCAGCGGCGCCGGTGCCGCTGACGATCGGCAACGTTCCGGCCGGCCTCGATCCATTTATCATCGCCGAACTGGCGCGGTCCGGCGAACCGGTCGCCTACGTGCTGTCGGACGGACAGCGCATGGCTGACATCGAGCAGATGCTGTCCTTCATTGCGCCTGAAATCCCGGTGCTGACCCTTCCGGCCTGGGACTGCCTTCCCTATGACCGCGTTTCCCCAAGTTCCGACACGTCTGCACGCCGGCTGGCGGCACTTGGCGGGCTGATCGCATACCACAAGAAGCCGCATGCGGCGATCGTGCTCGTGACCGTCAATGCCCTGCTGCAGAAGGTCGCCCCGCAGGACGTGATCGAAAGCCTGGCCTTCTCGGCAAAGCCCGGCAGCCAGTTGCGCATGAACGATATCGCCGGCCGCCTGGAGCGTAACGGTTTCGACCGGGTCGCGACCGTGCGCGAGGTCGGTGAATTCGCGGTGCGCGGCGGTATTCTCGATGTCTTCGTGCCCGGGTCCGAAGAGCCCGTGCGCCTCGATTTCTTCGGCGATACGCTGGAGAGCATCCGCAGCTTCGATCCGGCAAGCCAGCGGACGACCGGGCAGGTGCGCTCGCTCGATCTCAATCCGATGAGCGAAGTGACGCTGACGCCGGATACGATCAGCCGCTTCCGTACCAATTACCTGGCGACCTTCGGCGCTGCCACCCGCGACGACGCCCTGTATGTCGCCGTCTCCGAAGGCCGGCGGTATCCCGGCATGGAGCACTGGCTGCCCCTTTTTTATGAAAAGCTCGATACGATCTTCGACTACCTGAAGGGCTTCCGCTTCATCACCGACCATACGGTGCGCGAGGCCGCCGAGGAGCGCTCGAAGCTCGTCCGCGACTATTACGAGGCGCGCCAGCAGTCCGGCGAGCAGCGCAAGGGCGCGATGACGCAGGGCACCCCCTACAAGCCTGTGGCCCCCGGCGAGCTTTACCTCGACGGCAAGATGTTTGGCGCGACGCTCGATGCCTTCAACGCCATACGGATGTCGCCGTTCAACGAGCACGAGGGCGCGACCCGGATGGTGGTCAATGTCGATGCGCGACAGGGGCCGCGCTGGGCTCGCGGTGCCACCGAGCAAGTCGATGCCGAGCGCGTCAACGTCTTCGATGCCGTCGTCAAGCATATCGCAGATCGTCGTGCGGCCGGTGGCAAGGTACTCGTCACCGCCTGGACGGAAGGCTCGCTGGAGCGCCTGCTACAGGTGCTCGCCGAGCATGGCCTGCAACGCGTCAAGACCATCGAGGCGATGAAGGATGTCGATGCGCTGGCCAAGGGCGAGGCGGCAGCGGCCGTGCTCAACCTGGAAAGTGGTTTCGAAACCGGCAATCTGGTCGTCATCGGTGAACAGGACATTCTCGGCGACCGCATGGTCCGCCGCTCCAAGCGCAGCAAGCGCGGCGCCAACTTCATCTCCGAAGTCGCAGGCCTCGACGAAGGCTCGATCGTCGTCCACGCCGAACACGGCATAGGCCGCTTTGTCGGTCTCCGGACAATCGAGGCAGCCGGTGCACCGCATGCCTGCCTCGAGCTGCTCTATGCCGACGACGCAAAGCTGTTCCTGCCGGTCGAAAACATCGACCTCCTGTCGCGCTACGGCTCGGAAACCAGCGACGCGCAGCTGGACAGGCTCGGCGGCGGTGCATGGCAGATGCGCAAGGCCAAGCTGAAGAAGCGGCTGCTGGATATGGCCGGATCCCTGATCCGTATCGCGGCCGAACGCCTGACGCGCCATGCGCCGGCGCTGATCGCACCCGATGGCATCTACGACGAGTTCGCAGCTCGCTTCCCCTACGACGAGACCGAGGACCAGGCGAACGCCATTGACGCCGTGCGTGACGATCTCGCAGCCGGCCGGCCGATGGATCGGCTCGTGTGCGGCGACGTCGGGTTCGGCAAGACGGAAGTGGCGTTGCGCGCCGCCTTCGTCGCGGCGATGAACGGCGCCCAGGTGGCAATCGTCGTGCCGACGACGCTGCTGGCCCGCCAGCATTTCAAGACGTTTTCCGAGCGTTTCCGTGGTCTGCCGATCCGCGTCCAGCAGGCTTCGCGCCTGGTTGGCGCAAAGGAACTGGCACTGACCAAGAAGGAAGTCGCCGAAGGCAAGACCGACATCGTCGTCGGTACGCACGCGCTGCTCGGCAACGGCATCAAGTTCGCCAATCTTGGCCTGCTGGTCATCGATGAGGAGCAGCATTTCGGCGTCAAGCACAAGGAGCGGCTGAAGGAGCTGAAGAGCGACGTCCACGTCCTCACCCTGTCGGCAACGCCGATCCCGCGCACCCTGCAGCTGGCCATGACCGGCGTCCGGGAACTGTCGCTGATCAAGACTCCGCCGGTAGACCGCATGGCGGTCCGCACCTTCATCTCGCCCTTCGATTCGCTGGTGATCCGCGAAACGCTGATGCGCGAGCATTATCGCGGGGGCCAGAGTTTCTATGTCTGCCCGCGGCTCGCCGACCTTGCCGATATTCACGCTTTCCTGCAATCGGATCTGCCGGAACTGAAAGTTGCCGTTGCCCATGGCCAGATGCCGGCGAGCGAGCTCGAAGACATCATGAATGCCTTCTACGAGGGCCGCTACGATGTGCTGCTGTCGACCACCATCGTCGAATCCGGCCTCGACGTGCCGACTGCCAACACCCTGATCGTCCACCGCGCCGACATGTTCGGGCTTGCCCAGCTCTACCAGCTGCGCGGTCGTGTCGGACGTTCCAAGGTGCGGGCCTTCGCGCTGTTCACGCTTCCCGTCAACAAGGTGCTCACCTCGACGGCGGAGCGCCGCCTCAAGGTGCTTCAGTCGCTGGATACGCTCGGCGCCGGCTTCCAGCTCGCCAGCCACGATCTGGATATCCGAGGCGCCGGCAATCTGCTGGGCGAGGAGCAGTCTGGCCATATCAAGGAGGTTGGCTTCGAACTCTACCAGCAGATGCTGGAAGAGGCCGTGGTCGAAGTGAAGGGCGTCGACGAGATCCAGGACACCGGCTGGTCGCCGCAGATTTCGGTGGGCACGCCGGTGATGATCCCCGACGACTATGTGCCCGACCTGCACCTGCGCATGGCGCTCTACCGCCGGCTCGGCGAGATCACCGATCTCAAGGAAATCGACGGTTTCGGCGCCGAGATGATCGACCGCTTCGGACCCATGCCGATCGAGGTGCAGCACCTGCTGAAGATCGTCTACATCAAGTCGCTCTGCCGCATTGCCCATGTGGAGAAGCTCGATGCCGGTCCGAAGGGTGTCGTCGTGCAGTTCCGCCACAAGGAATTCCCGAATCCGGCAGCCCTCGTCGGCTATATCGCCAGGCAGGGCTCAATGGCGAAGATCAGGCCAGACCACAGCGTCTTCCTCACCCGCGACCTCCCAACACCAGCCAAGCGCTTGGCGGGCGCCGCCGTAGTCATGACGCAGCTGGCGGAACTGGCAAAATAAAAGGCTGCGTGCCCTGACGGAGCGCGCAGCCTGATTTACAGGGTAAATGTGAGAAATGCTGCGCTAGTTGAGCGCCGCGCGGGCCTCGCCCTTCGTCTTGGCGATGTCGCGGAGCGCGTTGGCAATCACATCCGGCGTCTGCGCGCCGCTGACTGCATATTGCTGGTCGAAGATAAAGAACGGCACGCCGTTTACGCCCATTTGCCGTGCCGACTCGATTTCCGCGACGATCAGGTCGCTGTCGGCGTCGGATGCGAGGAGGGCCTCGATGACAGCGCGATCCAGTCCGGCGGCTTCGGCGATGTCGAGAAGTACGGCGTGGTCGCCGACATTTCTGCCTTCTTCGAAATTCGCCTTGAAGAGGCCATCGACCACCCGGTTCTGGAGCTCGCGATCTTCGGTCACAGCCCAGTGGATCAGTCTGTGGGCATCGAGCGTGTTCGGGCCGATGGTGATGGCATCGAAATTGAATGCAATTCCGACCTCGCGGCCAAGACCTGCGAGCATCGCGTGAGCGCTGGCCACCTTGTCTGCACCGCCGAGCTTTTCAGCCAGCTTCTGCTTCTGGTCGACGCCTTCAGGCGGATAATCCGGATTGAGGCGGTAAGGGCGCCAGTTAATGTCGACACCGACTTCGTCCTGCACTTCGGCAATCGCCAGTTCGAGCCGCGCCTTGCCGAGGTAGCACCACGGGCAGACGACGTCCGAGACGATATCGATTGTGATGCGTTCCATGGTCGTTGCCCTTTCCTGTTGATCGGACCGAAATAGTCTCTTTGCCGCCGGGCTTCAACCAGGCACCAAAAAGGAACCACCTCACTGCACCGAAGCATCCCACCACACAGGCAGCTGATAGCCGTACAAGGGAGTGACATCCGGATGCCCTATCCGCTTGTGCCGTGCCACATATTGCTGGTCGATATGATAAAGCGGCACGAAGTAATGCCCGGAAAGCAACAGCCGGTCGAAGGAACGGACGGCATCGCGAAAATCCTCAACGCCGCGCGCCGAGAGAATGTGGCCGATCAACGTATCCACATCGGGATCGGCAACGCCCGCGAAGTTCTCGCTGCCCTGTCGATCACGCGCCACCGAGCCCCATCGCCCGACCTGCTCGATGCCCGGCGAGAGGGAAGATGTGAACGATTTGATGATGATGTCGTAGTCGAAGCTGATTGTCCGGCGCTGGTACTGCGAATCGTCGACGGTGCGGATCGCCACCTCGATCCCCAGCAGGTTCAGCGTTCTCCGGTAGGCGATGGCTAGTCTCTCCTGGTCGGCATTCTGTGTCATGATCTCAAACGCCAGCTGATGCCCGCCGGCATCGACCATCTTGCCATCCTTGATCGTGTATCCACCTGCCTTCAGCAGATCCACGGCCCGGCGCAGCACAGCGCGGTCGCGGCCGGAACCGTTGGTCACGGGCAGTTTGTATGTGCCATCGAGCACGGCCGGATCGATGCGCTTGCTGATCGGACCCAGCATTTCGAGCTCGCGGGCATCGGCGGATACGCCGAAGGACGACAGGTCCGAGCCCTGCCAGTAGCTCTCCGTTCGCGTGTAGGCGCCTGACGATAGGTTCTTGTTGACCCACTCGAAATCGAAGGCCAGCGAAAGACCTTCGCGGACTTTTACATTGGCAAAGATCGGTCGCCGAGTGTTGAAGACGAAGCCGAACATGCCGCTGGGAAGCTTGGGATTGAAGACATCCTTCACAACCTCGCCGGAGCGCGCCGCCGGAAAATCATAGGCATTTGCCCAGTGGCCCGGGCTGCCATCCGCATAGATATCGACATCGCCCTTTTTGAATGCCTCGAACAGCGTGTTTTCCTGCAAGAAGTAATGAACGGTCAGCAGGTCGTAATTGTCGACCCCGACCTTGGCCGGAATATCCTTGCCCCAGTAATCCGGGTTCCGCGCAAAGACGATGCTGTCGCCCGGGTTCACCGTTTTCACCCGGTAAGGCCCGGATCCGATGGGTGCCACCAGCGTCGTCTGGTCGAACTTGTCCGGATCGATCGCATGCTGCGGCAGGATCGGCGTCGAGCTGGCAATGATCATCGGCGTTTCGCGGTCGGCCTTGTCGTTGAAGGTGAAGCGGACACTGTGCTCGCCGACCTTCTCCATCTTGGCAACGGCATTCAGCCGGTTTGAGTAGGGCACGCGGCCCTTGTCGCGCAAAAGGTTGAAGCTGAAGATCACATCATCCGGCGTCACCGGCTGGCCATCCGACCATTTGGCGGCGGGATTGAGATTGAACTGGATATAGGACCGCTTGTCGTCCCATTCGGCGGTCTGGGCGAGCAGACCGTAGAGAGTGAACGGCTCGTCGCGCGAGCGCTGCATCAGCGTTTCGTAGACGATGTTGCCGTAGTCCGGATCCCACATGCCGCGCGCCGTGGTCCGCATGCTCTTGAGGATGAACGGGTTGAGATTATCGAAGGTGCCGACCACACCGTAGCTGATATGGCCGCCCTTCTTGACGGACGGATTGACGTAAGGGAGGGCCTTGAAGTCGGCGGCAAGCGCGGGATCGCCGTGCATGGCAAGGCCGTGCACGGGGTCCGCCTGAGCGGTCTTGCAAAGCATTGCCGCAGCTAGATAAATCGCGACCCGGAGCGCTCGCATGGCATCCTTTCCCATAAGGGCATGATTCGTGACGGCGACCTTATCATGGCCTCCTCGATCCAAGACATAGGCATCGGATTTGTCCATCCTGCGGCCGAAACCTGCAAAGAAAAGCTGGATATCCGAAGCAACGCCATGTAACAGGTGATCCACAGTTCGGAGTCATGCATTTGCCTTATTCTTTCGACAGGTGGACAGCAGTTTGACCCGAAAGGCATGAGGTGGCAGAAGGCTGCTTTGCATCGGATTTCAGGAGGCGGATTTCGCTATGACGTTCAAAACTGACAAAACAATTCGCGCGGCTCTGTCTGCACTCGCACTCGTGATCGGCGCTTCCGCGCCCGCTTTTGCGCAGGATGCACCGGCTGCTCCGGCCGATGGCGCCGCTCAGACCCCGCGTCTCGGCTGGTACAAGACATGCGCCAAGCAGGATGACAACGACATCTGCATCGTCCAGAACCTGATCATGGCCAACAGCGGCCAGCTGGTGACGGCAATCGGACTGATCTCCATCGATGGCAAGGTCAACCGCAAGATCCTGCAGATCTCCGTCCCGACAGCCCGCCTGATCGGACCTGGCATCACCATGCAGATCGATGGCGGCAAGGGCCAGAAGGTCGACTACGCCGTCTGCCTGCCAGACAAGTGCACGGCTGAAATTCCGCTGACGGATGCCACGATCGCATCTCTGAAGAAGGGCACGGACGTGACCTTCACATCGATCAACTTCCGCCGCGCTCCGAACCCAATCAAGGTCTCCCTGACCGGCTTCGGCGCCGCTTATGACGGCCCGGCGATCTCCGATACCAAGCTCGCAGAAAGCCAGCGCAGCCTGCAGGACAGCATGCAGAAGAAGGCTGAAGAAGCCCGCAAGAAGCTGGAAGACGCCCAGAAGGCCGCCAAGTCCCAGTGAGAATTACACATATCTGCATAAAAAGCCCGGTTCAGCCGGGCTTTTTTTATGGCTCACAGTCTAACGAAAATAAAAAAGGAAGCCGGTTTGTCGGCTTCCTTTTGCAGGCGTATCTGTGGAGGGATCAGTGGGCGAAGCTCATCTTGGGCTTGAGTTCGCCGGTCGTCTTGCGGTCGAAGATTTGGTAGACCTGCGGGTTGCGGAGAGGTTCTCCGCTGTCGTCGCTGACGAGGTTCTGCTCTGAGACATAAGCGACATATTCCGTCTCCTCGTTTTCAGCCAGCAGGTGATAGAACGGCTGGTCCTTGCTGGGACGAACCTCGGTCGGAATGGCATTCCACCATTCTTCCGTGTTGGCGAACTCCGGATCTACGTCGAACACGACGCCTCGGAACGGAAACACCCGATGCCGGACCACTTCGCCGATATTGAATTTTGCATCTTTTTGTTTCATGGCGCGACTTCCTTTCACGCAATTATGTGGGACGATGCGCCACATTTTTCAAGCCTTTTGCCGCCGTTGTCCCACAGCGCTGCCATAGTCAGGCGGCCGACAAGACCAGTAAAGCACGCCGCGCTGGCTCGGCGCAGAAAAAAGTCCCGGCGATGACCGGGACTTTCTGGTTGAGGACTAGGCCGAGTAGTACATGTCGAATTCGACCGGATGGGGTGTCATTTCGTAGCGCATGACCTCCACCATCTTCAGTTCGATGAACGAATCGATCTGGTCGTCGTCAAACACGCCGCCGGCCGTCAGGAACTTGCGGTCCCGATCGAGGTTTTCCAGCGCTTCACGCAGCGATGCGCAGACGGTCGGGATCTTCTTCAGTTCCTTCGGCGGCAGGTCGTACAGGTCCTTGTCCATCGGCTTGCCGGGATGGATCTTGTTCTTGATGCCGTCAAGGCCGGCCATCAGCATGGCGGCAAACGCCAGGTATGGGTTAGCAGTCGGATCCGGGAAGCGAACTTCTACGCGCTTCGCCTTCGGGTTGGAGCCGAAGGGAATACGGCAGGAAGCCGAACGATTGCGAGCCGAATAGGCAAGCAGCACCGGAGCCTCATAGCCCGGGACGAGACGCTTGTAGGAGTTCGTCGACGGGTTTGTGAAAGCGTTGATGGCCTTCGCGTGCTTGATGATGCCGCCGATGTAATAGAGGCAGGATTCCGACAGGCCGGCATACTCGTCGCCGGCGAAGGTCGGCTTGCCGCCCTTCCAGATCGACTGGTGCACATGCATGCCCGAGCCGTTATCGCCGAAGATCGGCTTGGGCATGAAGGTCGCCGTCTTGCCATAGGCGTTGGCGACCTGATGAACGACGTACTTGTAGATCTGGATCTTGTCGGCGTTGCGCACCAGCGTGTCGAACTTGACGCCGAGTTCGTGCTGTCCCGCAGCCACTTCGTGATGGTGCTTTTCAACCACGACGCCCATTTCGCCGAGAACCGTCAGCATCTCGGAGCGCATGTCCTGGCAACTGTCGATCGGCGGAACTGGAAAATAGCCGCCCTTGACGCGAGGACGGTGACCGAGGTTGCCGGTCTCGTAGTCGGTGTCGTCGTTCGACGGCAGTTCGCTGGAATCGAGCTTGAAGCCGGTGTTGTAGGGATCGGCTTTGTACTTGACGTCGTCGAATACGAAGAACTCAGGCTCCGGGCCTACGAAGATCGTGTCGCCGATGCCGGAAGCCTTCAGGTAGGCTTCTGCCTTCTTGGCGGTACCGCGCGGATCGCGATTGTAGGATTCGCCGGAAACCGGGTCCAGGATGTCGCAGAGGATGACCATGGTCGACTGCGCGAAGAACGGGTCCATGTGAACCGTTTCCGTGTCGGGCATCAGCACCATGTCGGATTCGTTGATGGCCTTCCATCCTCCGATAGAGGAGCCGTCGAACATGACGCCATCGGCGAACATGTCTTCATCGACGCAGGCAACGTCCATCGTCACGTGCTGCAGCTTGCCCTTCGGGTCCGTAAAGCGCAGGTCGACGAACTTGACGTCGTTGTCCTTGATCTGTTTCAGAATTTCGTTTGCGGTCGTCATGGGATGCTTCCTCGGTTTTTTATGACGATTTTGCCCTGGCCACCGGCGAGGGCTTAGATGGCATCTATACCCGTCTCTCCCGTACGGATTCGGATGACCTCTTCGATATTGGAAACGAAGATCTTTCCGTCGCCAATTCGTCCGGTCTGCGCCGCCTTGCGGATCGCGTCAATAACCGCTTCGGCATTTTCGTCTGCCAACACAACTTCGACCTTCACTTTCGGAAGGAAATCGACGACATATTCGGCACCACGGTAGAGTTCCGTGTGACCTTTCTGGCGACCGAAGCCCTTGGCTTCCGTGACAGTGATACCCTGCAAGCCGACTTCCTGAAGGGCTTCCTTCACTTCGTCCAGCTTGAATGGCTTTATGATCGCTTCGATCTTTTTCATGAGAAAATGTCTCTCCGCTTCTCCCGTTAGAGCGGACATTGCCCGCTCGCCCTTGTTGATGCACGTATCATGCCAGATTATCCAGAGATGTTTCGGTAAATGTTGCAGTTTTGAGCAATTTTGAGGCTGATACAGGGTTGTTTGACATATCGTGCCCCGAATTGAATATGCGCAGACACGTTTCGGACGATATCCGGAATGGAGGGCGGACCGCAGCGGTTGGAACGGCCTACACGCCCTGAATTCGACTGATTAAAAAGCGTGCTTTTGCTCAAATTTAAGTCGGCGGCACGCGGGATTTTTTGATTGTTTTTCAGGCGTCGTTGCGATCATTATCGTCCATGACACACACCCTAGCTGAACTCCTCCTGACACCCCAATCGATGGCGGCGGTCGACAAGGCCGCTGCGGCTTCAGGAATTGACTCTTTCGGACTGATGCAGAAAGCCGGCCGGGCGGTGGCGGCTGCGGCCTTGCGGGACTATCCGGAGACGCTGCGATACGCGGTCCTGTGCGGCCCCGGCAACAATGGCGGAGATGGCTACGTGGCCGCTTTGGCGTTGCACGAATGCGGTGCCGAGGTCGACGTATATCACCTCGGAGATGCAGCCGTGCTGAAGGGCGATGCGGCGCGCGCCTTTTCCGCCTGTCCGGTTGCCGGCTCGCCACTCGGTTCCTATCTGCCCCGGGCCGGCGACCTCGTCATCGATGCGATTTTCGGTGCCGGCCTCGCGCGGGATGTGCCTGACGCCGTCGCAGCCGTGATCGAACGAACACGTGCCGCTTCCATCCCGGTTATCGCCGTCGATTTGCCGTCGGGCGTCAACGGCGCTACCGGCCGAGTGCTGGGCGCCGCCTTTCGCGCTTCCCATACGGTAAGCTTCATGACGCGCAAACCCGGGCATCTGCTGATGCCGGGCAGGGAGCTGTGCGGCACGCTAGAGATCGTCGACATCGGCATTCCAGCCCGCATCGTCCGGGAAAACGCCAATGCGCTGATCGCCGAGAACACACCGGAACAGTGGCGGTCGGCCATGCCTGTAGCGTTAGTGGAGACCCATAAGTACAAACGCGGGCATCTGGTGGTCTTTTCCGGCAGCGAGACGGCGACGGGTGCGGCCCGCATGTCGGCCATGGCGGGTCTGAAGGCTGGGGCAGGGCTGGTCACGATCGCCTCTTCCAAAGCCGCGCTCAAAGTCAATGCCGGGGCGCTGACGGCGATCATGCTGCGCGAAATCGATGACAGAGCCGCTCTTGAGGAGTGGCTCGACGATGCGCGGCTATCGACCTTCGTTCTCGGCCCGGGTTTTGGCACGGGCGAAAAGGCACGGCAGTTCGTGGCGGCGCTGGTGGATCGACATCTCGTGCTCGATGCGGACGGCATCACCTCCTTCAAGGACGATCCATCTGCGCTCTTCGATGCTTTTGCGACGGGGCCGACGCATCTGGTTCTGACGCCGCACGAAGGCGAGTTCGGCCGTCTTTTCCCCGATATCGCCAAGGATGAAGCTCTCGGCAAGATCGAGAAGGCAATCGCAGCCGCAATGCGCTCGCACGCGGCAATCGTCTACAAAGGCGCCGACACGGTGATCGCCGCGCCAGACGGGCGGGCACTGATCAACTGCAATGCGCCGCCATGGTTGGCAACTGCCGGTTCCGGCGATGTGCTGGCGGGGATCATTGGCGGACTTCTGGCGCAGGGCATGCCGGCCTTCGAGGCCGCGGCCGCCGGTGTCTGGCTGCACGGCGAAGCGGGAAACCGGGCCGGCAAGGGCCTGACGGCCGAAGACCTGATGGGCCACGTCAGGCCGCTCTGACCGGTGCTAGGATTTGGCAAGCACGCCCTGCAGGGCAATGGCGCCCTGCGGTGCGTTGACTTTTCCATCGTGGATCATGAAGGCGAAAACATCCCGCGGCTGGACCTTCACCTTACGTGCAGCATCGATCAACGGCAGGTCGGCGGGCACCTTGCCTTCGGCCCAGGTCTGAAGGCGCTCCGCCCACTCTTTCAGTTCCTTCGGCGGATAGCAGGTCTTGATTTCATCGGAGCCCTTCTGCAGGCGGCCGTAGACGAAATCGGCGGTCACATCGGCGATCATCGGATAGTCGTGATGGTCGGCACAAACCGGGGCCACCTGGTATTTCTCCAGCAGCGCGACGAACTCCGGCACCTTGAACGAATCGTGGCGTACCTCGACCACATGCCGCAGCGGCAATCCGTCCTGCTTCTGTGGCAGGAGCTTCAGGAATCCTTCGAAGTCATCCGCATCGAATTTCTTCGTTGGTGCGAACTGCCAGAGCAGAGGGCCCAGTCGGTCGCCGAGCTCGCTGATGCCGGACTTCAGAAACCGCTCCATCGATTCCCCGGCTTCCACCAGTATCTTGCGATTGGTGACGTAGCGCGTCGCCTTCAGGCTGAAGATGAAGCCATCCGGCACCTCGGAGGCCCATTTTGCAAAGGTCGCCGGCTTCTGCGTCGCATAGTAGGTCCCGTTGACCTCGATCACCTTCAGCTTGCTGCTGGCGTAGCGCAACTCGTCTTTCTGCTTGAGATCGTCGGGGAAGAACGTCCCGCGCCAGGGCTCGAACGTCCAGCCGCCAATGCCGGTCCGAATGGTGCCTGACGCTGTCATATGCTTTCCCCGTTCATTTATGATGCCGGTATCCGGCGCTTCGAGTGTCCGTTCGCCGGGAGATCACTCTGCCGCAGCCACGACCTTCTTGACGGGCCGCCGCTCCAGCAATTCCTTGAGGAAGTGTCCGGTATAGGACCGCTTCTCCTTGACGATTGTCTCAGGCGTGCCAACTGCCACGATCTCACCGCCGCCGTCGCCACCTTCGGGGCCGAAGTCGAGCACCCAGTCGGCGGTCTTGATGACCTCGAGATTGTGCTCGATGACGACAACCGAATTGCCTTGGTTCACCAATTCGTGCAGCATCTCCAGCAGTTTGGCGACGTCGTGGAAATGAAGCCCCGTCGTCGGCTCGTCGAGGATGTAGAGCGTGCGCCCGGTCGAGCGTTTCGACAGCTCCTTGGCAAGCTTGACGCGCTGCGCCTCGCCGCCGGAGAGCGTGTTGGCCTGCTGTCCGACCTTGATATAGCCGAGACCGACGTCCTTCAGCGATTGTAGCTTGTCACGCACCGCAGGCACCGCAGCAAAGAAATCGACACCTTCCTCGACAGTCATGTCGAGCACGTCGGCAATCGACTTGCTCTTGAAGGTGACGTCGAGCGTCTCGCGGTTATAGCGCTTGCCGTGGCAGACATCGCAGGTGACGTAGACGTCGGGCAGGAAGTGCATCTCGATCTTGATGACGCCATCGCCCTGGCAGGCCTCGCAGCGTCCGCCCTTGACGTTGAACGAGAACCGGCCCGGCTGGTAGCCGCGCGCCTTGGCTTCCGGCAATCCGGAAAACCAGTCGCGGATCGGCGTGAAGGCGCCGGTATAGGTGGCCGGGTTGGATCGTGGCGTCCGGCCAATCGGCGACTGGTCGATGTCGATAACCTTGTCGATATGCTCGAAGCCATCGATGCGGTCATGCTCGGCCGGCGTTTCGCGGGCGCCCATGACGCGGCGGGCTGCCGACTTGTAGAGCGTCTCGATCAGGAAGGTGGACTTGCCGCCGCCCGAGACGCCGCTGACGGCGGTGAACACGCCGAGCGGGATCGCGGCGGTGACGTTCTTCAGATTGTTGCCGCGGGCGCCGAAAATCTTGATTTCCTTGCCCTTCTTCGGCTTGCGTCGCTCCGAAGGCACGGGCACGCCGAGATGGCCGGACAGGTAGCGGCCTGTGAGCGAATTCGGGTTTGCCATGATCTGCTGCGGCGTGCCATGCGCAATGACCTCGCCGCCATGGATGCCGGCTGCCGGGCCGATATCGACGACATCGTCTGCCTGCATGATCGCATCCTCGTCATGCTCGACGACGATGACCGTGTTGCCGATGTCACGCAGATGCTTCAGTGTCTCCAGCAGGCGCGCATTGTCGCGCTGGTGGAGGCCGATGGAAGGCTCGTCGAGGACGTAGAGCACGCCCGTAAGGCCGGAGCCGATCTGGGAGGCGAGTCGGATGCGCTGGCTCTCGCCGCCCGAGAGCGTTCCTGAATTGCGCGAAAGGCTCAGATATTCAAGCCCGACATCGTTGAGAAACCGCAGCCGATCGCGGATTTCCTTGAGGATACGGACGGCGATTTCGTTCTGCTTGGAAGTGAATATCGCCGGCAGCGTCTCGAACCAGTCGCGGGCGTTGCGGATCGACATTTCCGAGACCTGGCCGATATGCAGCGTGGCGATCTTCACCGCCAGCGCTTCCGGTTTCAGTCGGTAGCCGGCGCAGACGGGGCAGGGAGCCGCCGACATGTAGCGCTCGATCTCTTCGCGGGCCCAGGCGCTGTCGGTTTCCTTCCAGCGGCGCTCGAGATTGGGCACGATGCCTTCGAAATTCTTGTGGGTCGTGTAGGCACGCGCACCATCGGCGTACTGGAACTCGATCTTGTCTTCCGTGCCGTGCAGGATCACTTCCTTGGCCTTCGCAGGCAGGTCGCTCCAGCGGCTCGAGAGCTTGAAGCCGTAATGCTTGCCGAGCGCTTCCAGCGTCTGGTTGTAATAGGGAGACGTCGATTTGGCCCACGGGGCAATCGCGCCGTCGCGAAGGGTGCGCTCGTGCTCGGGGACGATCATCTCGGGATCGATCTTCTGCAGGGAGCCGAGACCGTCGCAGGAGGGGCAGGCGCCGGCTGGATTGTTGAACGAGAACAGGCGGGGTTCAATCTCTGGAATGGTAAAGCCGGACACCGGGCAGGCAAACTTCTCTGAAAACAGCACCCGTTCGTGGGTCTCGTTCAGCGACTTGTTGGCGGAACCGCCGGCAGAGGTTTCCTCGGGCGGCAATGGCCTATCGGCAAACTCCGCAACAGCCAGTCCGTCCGCCAGCCGCAGAGACGTCTCAAAGCTGTCAGCCAGACGCGCCGCGACATCAGCGCGCACGACAATGCGATCGACGACCACGTCGATGTCGTGCTTGTACTTCTTGTCGAGGGCAGGCGCATCGGCGATTTCGTAGAACTGTCCGTCGATCTTGACGCGCTGGAAGCCCTTTTTCATGAGCTCGGCAAGCTCTTTCTTGTATTCGCCCTTACGCCCGCGCACCATCGGCGCCAAAATATAAAGGCGGGTGCCGTCGCCGAAGGCGAGCACACGGTCGACCATCTGGCTGACGGTCTGGCTCTCGATCGGCAGGCCCGTCGCCGGCGAGTAGGGCACGCCTACCCGCGCAAACAGCAGGCGCATGTAGTCGTAGATTTCCGTAACGGTGCCGACCGTCGAGCGCGGGTTGCGCGACGTCGTCTTCTGCTCGATGGAGATCGCCGGGGACAGGCCCTCGATCAGATCGACATCGGGCTTCTGCATCATCTCGAGGAACTGGCGCGCATAGGCCGACAGGCTCTCGACATAGCGGCGCTGGCCTTCCGCATAGATTGTATCGAAGGCAAGCGACGACTTTCCCGAGCCCGACAGGCCGGTCATGACGATCAGCTTGTTGCGCGGCAGATCGATGTCGATACCCTTGAGATTGTGCTCGCGCGCACCCCGGATGGAGATGGTCTTCAGTTCGCTCATCGTTTTCCGCTAAATCCCTGTTCAGCCCTTATCTAGTGATGAAGGCCGGCGAGTCGAGGTTGAAATGCGACTCTCCGCCCGCTTTTCGATTCGGTTGACAAAATCATAGCCGCTGACTAGAACAAAGAAAGAACAAAATTCCTTGTGGATGACCGCCGCTTAGATCGCACCGGGCGGGGCCGATGGTTTAAGGTGCGTGCAATTATGTTCCAGGGCCGCCGGTGGGCGCGGCGAGCAGGGTGATCGGTATGGCGGGTAGCGTAAACAAGGTAATTCTGATCGGGAACCTCGGGGCTGATCCGGAAATCCGCCGGACCCAGGATGGTCGCCCGATCGCCAATCTGAATATTGCAACTTCCGAAACTTGGCGGGACAAGTCGTCCGGCGAGCGCAAGGAAAAGACCGAGTGGCACCGCGTGGTGATCTTCAACGAGGGTCTGTGCAAGGTTGCCGAGCAGTATCTGAAGAAGGGTGCCAAGGTTTACATCGAGGGCGCCCTGCAGACCCGCAAGTGGACGGACCAGGCCGGCATCGAGAAATACTCGACCGAAATCGTCCTTCAGGGCTTCAACTCGACTTTGACCATGCTCGACGGTCGCGGTGACGGAGCCGGCGAAGGCGGTGGTCGCGGCATGCAGCGCAGCGGCGGTGGCGGCAATGATTTCGGCGGCGGCGGTTCGGGCTACGGCGACGACTACAACCAGTCCTCGCCATCGTCGTCATCCGGTCGCGGCAATGCCGGTAACGCCGGCAATAGCGGCGGCGGAAACTTCTCGCGCGAACTCGATGACGACATTCCGTTCTGAGATTGGACTATCCGATGCACCCTGCGGGGTGCATCTTTCGTTTTGCGGCCGGAATAACAGGGACTTCAGCAATGTCAGACGCACTCGTGCCAAGAAATCCGTCGACATGGAGACGCGTGGTGGCGCTTATCCTCGACCTGATCACCGCTTTTTTCGGCCTGGGTTACCTCGTGGCGCTGCTGACGGGCGGCATGACTGAAGATGGTTTCCAGCTGAACGGCTGGCCGGCAATGCTGCTGTTCGCGCTGGTCATCGCCTATTTCGTCATTGCCAATCGATTTTTCGGCGGCACGATCTGGAAATACATATTGAAGGCGCGCACCTAACCCGCGCACACCCGGTCAGATCGCAAAGGCCGATCGGATGCCATCGACGACGAACTGTGTGGCAAGCGCTGCCAGGATAACGCCGAGGAGGCGCGTAAGGATCGCACGTCCCGTCATGCCGAGGAAGCGGTCGAGACGCTCGGCAATCAGCAGGGCTGCAAATGTCAGCACCAGGCAGGCCGCGATCACGACGATCAACTGCGAGCGGTCGACGGAGCTCTGCAGCGAGCCAGAAAGCAGGATCGTCGCGGAGATTGCGCCAGGTCCCGCGATCAGCGGCAATGCCAGCGGGAAAACCGAGATGTTATGGATATGATCCCGGGTGATTGCCACCTCGGCGGTCTTTTCCTTGCGGTCCTGGCGTTTCTCGAAGACCATCTCGAAGGCGATCCAGAATAGCAGGAGCCCGCCAGCAATCCTGAATGCACCGATCGATATGCCGAGTACGCCAAGCACGCTTGAGCCGAACAGCGCGAAGGCGGCGAGGATACCAAAGGCAATCAGCGAACCGCGCAACGCGACCTGCGTCCGCTGGCTGCGGTTCATGCCTGTCGTCAGCGCCAGGAACAGCGGTGCCAGCCCGGGTGGGTCGATGGTCACCATCAATGTGGTGAAGGCATTGATGAGACTGTCTACGCTCGCCATAATTTCCCCCGGATCGTCAACTTCACTTATGAAACTGACCCTTAAGCGCTGATCGCCGTTTGGCAAAGCGTTCGCAGCGACGAGCTTTTCCCACATGTCGCAAAAATGTGCTATTGAAACGTTCCAGAGGCTAAAAGCCTGTTCAAAACCGTTGGCGAAATTAGCGCCTTTGTCCGCTTTCCGCTATAAATTCCACAGTGATTCTTAAAGAGATCGTGATCTGTTTTGACTGAGCAATCCACACCCGGTGGCGGGAAGCTCCCGCCTGGTATCGAGCCAATTTCCATCATCGAGGAAATGCAGCGGTCCTATCTCGACTACGCCATGAGCGTTATCGTCAGCCGCGCCCTTCCGGATGTCAGGGACGGTCTCAAGCCTGTTCATCGACGCATCCTTTTCGGCATGTCCGAACTCGGGATCGACTGGAACAAGAAATACGTCAAATGCGCCCGCGTGACCGGGGACGTGATGGGTAAATTCCACCCGCACGGCAATTCGGCCATTTACGATGCGCTGGCCCGCATGGCGCAGGACTGGTCGCTTCGGTTGCCGCTCATCGACGGCCAGGGCAATTTCGGTTCAGTCGATGGCGATCCGCCGGCAGCCGAACGCTACACAGAGTGCCGGCTGCAGAAGGCCGCCCACGCGCTGCTCGACGACCTCGACAAGGATACGGTCGATTTTCGCGAGAACTATGATGGAACGCTCAGCGAGCCGGTCGTGGTGCCCGCGAAGTTCCCGAACCTGCTGGTCAACGGCGCCGGCGGTATTGCCGTTGGCATGGCCACGAATATTCCGCCGCACAACCTGATCGAAGTGATCAACGCTTGCATCGCGCTGATCGACGATCCGGCCATCGAGCTCGCCGATCTGATGCAGATCATTCCGGGCCCCGATTTCCCGACCGGAGCCAAGATCCTCGGTCGTGCCGGCATCCGCTCGGCTTATGAGACCGGTCGCGGTTCGGTCATCATGCGCGGCGTCGCAGCCATCGAGCCGATGCGCGGCGATCGCGAACAAATCATCATCACCGAAATTCCCTTCCAGGTGAACAAGTCGACGATGATCGAGAAGATGGCCGAACTGGTGCGCGAAAAGCGCATCGAGGGCATCTCCGACCTGCGCGACGAATCCGACCGCCAGGGCTACCGCGTCGTCGTCGAGCTTAAGCGCGACGCCAATGCCGAGGTCATCCTCAACCAGCTCTATCGCTATACGCCACTGCAGACGTCCTTCGGCTGCAACATGGTGGCGCTGAACGGCGGCAAGCCGGAACAGATGACGCTGCTCGACATGCTGCGCGCCTTTGTTTCGTTCCGCGAGGAAGTCGTTAGCCGGCGTACTAAGTATCTTCTGCGCAAGGCCCGCGACCGCGCCCACGTATTGGTCGGCCTCGCTATTGCGGTTGCCAACATCGACGAAGTCATCCGCGTTATCCGCCAGGCGCCGGATCCGCAGTCTGCCCGCGAAGAGCTGATGACGCGCCGCTGGCCTGCATCGGATGTCGAAAGCCTGATCCGGCTGATCGACGATCCGCGCCACCGCATCAATGAAGACCTGACCTACAATCTGTCGGAAGAGCAGTCCCGCGCCATTCTCGAATTGCGCCTTGCCCGCCTGACAGCCCTCGGCCGCGATGAAATCGGCGACGAACTGAACAAGATCGGCGACGAGATCAAGGATTACCTCGACATCCTGTCTTCCCGCGTTCGCGTCCAGACCATCGTCAAGGATGAACTGACGTCGGTGCGCGATGAATTCGGCACGCCGCGCCGCACCGAGATCATCGATGGCGGCCTCGAGATGGATGACGAGGATCTCATTTCCCGCGAGGACATGGTCGTCACTGTTTCGCATCTCGGCTACATCAAGCGCGTGCCCCTGACCACCTATCGCGCCCAGCGTCGCGGCGGCAAGGGCCGCTCCGGCATGGCGACCCGCGACGAGGATTTCGTCAACCGGCTTTTCGTTGCCAACACCCACACGCCGGTGCTGTTCTTCTCCTCGCGCGGCATCGTCTACAAGGAAAAGGTCTGGCGTCTCCCCATCGGCACGCCACAGTCTCGCGGCAAGGCGCTGATCAACATGCTGCCGCTCGAAAAGGGCGAACGCATCACAACGATCATGCCGCTGCCCGAGGACGAGGCGAGCTGGGAAAATCTGGACGTCATGTTCTCGACAACGCGGGGCACCGTTCGACGCAACAAATTGTCGGACTTCATCCAGGTGAACCGCAATGGCAAGATCGCCATGAAGCTGGACGAGGACGGCGATGAAATCCTGTCCGTCGAGACCTGCTCGGAACATCAGGACGTTCTGATGACCACGGCGCTTGGCCAGTGCATACGCTTCTCCGTATCCGACGTCCGCGTCTTTGCAGGCCGCAACTCTATCGGCGTGCGCGGCATCACCATGGCCGAAGGCGACCGCATCATCTCGATGACGATCGTCAGCCATGTCGACGCCGAGCCGTGGGAGCGGGCTGCCTATCTGAAGCGGGCCGCCAATGAGCGGCGCCTGACAACGGGCGAAGCCGAAGATATCGCACTTGTCGGCGAGGAAGTCGTGGAGGAAGGCCAGTTGAGCGACGAGCGCTACGAGGAACTGAAGGCGCGCGAACAGTTCGTGCTGACGGTTTCGGAAAAGGGCTTCGGAAAACGCTCATCTTCTTACGATTTCCGTATATCCGGCCGAGGCGGCAAGGGCATCCGTGCGACCGACACGTCTAAGACCGGCGAGATCGGCGAACTTGTTGCGGCCTTCCCTGTCGATGACGGCGATCAGATCATGCTTGTCTCTGACGGTGGCCAGCTCATCCGAGTGCCCGTCGGCGGTATCCGCTTCGCCAGCCGCGCTACCAAGGGCGTGACGATTTTCTCCACCGCCAAGAACGAGAAGGTCGTGTCGGTCGAGCGGATAAACGAGCCGGAGGACGACGAGGAAATCGTCGACATCGCCGAAGATGGCACAGTGGCTCCCCTCGATGTGGAAGCTGCAGACAGCGAGACGCCGCCAGCCGGTTCGACGGATGAACGCAGTCCGGAATAGCAGCTTATAAAATATGCCAGCCATACCAAAAACCGGGCGCAGTTTTTGCGCCCGGTTTTTTGTTGAGGAAGGGAATAAAACAATGAAGCCGAACGATGGAAGGATCGTTCAGCTTCATTGTTTGATAATTAATGGTATTGAGAGCGTGTGAGAAATCTACCGCAGCGGACGTTCAAAACGCCTTGTGCTGCTTGGTGATCTGCTTCATCTCTTCGCTTTCGCGACGCAGTGCCGAAACGGTTGACGCCACGGACACGACGAACATGACGCTGATAACGGCAGTGAGCAATGTCAAAATCGTGAACATGGGTTTCTTCCTTCTTCGCAACTCCGTGCGATCAGATCCTTAATATTGGCTCGCCACGTAGGAGTGAGCCGATGCATATGGACCATAGACAGGAGACTGATCGGTCTTCTGACCGTAGAGAGCAACTGTGAAAGCCAGCATGCCGGTAATGACTGTCATCCAGACGACGTTGATGAGGATGACTTTGTCCGGCATGGCTTTTTTCCTTCGTGTTACTGTGTTCATGTCTGTGTTCCGATCTGATAACGTGTCCTTTGGAAATTGGTTCCGCCGGATGTTGACAACTATTTAACGAAGGTTCGCTGAAGCAACTTTGAATAGGTCGTTCATTTACCGTTCATGTTTGCGGCCGCCCGCCGAAGTGTCGCCACGACGTCCAAAGCGAGTGCATTTTCGGGGACTGGAGTGGCCGTCGGCCATTCGATTTCGTAGGTCGAGTTGAACCGGCGAACGAGCATCTCGACGATCAGCGAGCCGATGATGGTGGCGGTAGCGAGAAGGATCAGCATGATCGTCAGCCTCGAAACGGAGCGTTGAACTCACCGTCCTCGTTGCTTTCGACGGTATGGCCCTTTTAATCACGGCCTGCCTGAAACGGCCTTGAACGCCGCATTCATCTTCCATTCAGCCGCCGGTTGCCGTGCCGCAAATGACTTGCGATAGCGCCCCATCCATGACAAAAGGCCAGCGAAACAACCGGCCGGTAGAGAATGACGATAGCTTTCTATCCCGGATCCTTCGATCCGATGACAAACGGACATCTCGACGTTCTCGCCCAGGCGTTGAACGTCGCGTCGACTGTTATCGTCGCGATCGGGGTGCACCCGGGAAAGACACCGATGTTCTCCTTCGAGGAGCGCGCCGAACTGGTCCGGCAGTCGCTGGCCGCCGCTCTTCCCGGCAAGACTGACGCCATTTCGGTGGTCTCGTTCGACAATCTGGTGATCGACGCCGCCCGCAGTCATGGTGCGTCACTGCTGGTGCGCGGCCTGCGCGATGGCACCGATCTCGATTACGAAATGCAGATGGCCGGCATGAACCGCCAGATGGCGCCCGAGCTGCAGACCATCTTTCTGCCGGCCGGCACCGCCTTCCGGCCGATAACGGCCACATTGGTTCGCCAGATTGCAGCCATGGGCGGCGATGTCAGCGCGTTTGTGCCCGCACCGGTTCTTGTCGCCCTGAAGGCCAAGGCGAAACGCTAGGCCCCAACGATTTTCCCAACGGAGCATTCCATGAAGTTCATCCACATCGCTTTCGCCGGACTTATGTGCCTGGCATCCCTGACAGGCGCTGCTTCTGCTGCCGACGACAACGACATCACGATCCAGCTGAAGGACGGCCCGGTCGTCATCCAGCTGATGCCGGAAATCGCCCCGAAGCATGTCGCCCAGATCAAGGCGCTGGTCGCCAAGGGTGCCTATGACAACGTCGCTTTCCACCGCGTCATCGACGGCTTCATGGCCCAGACGGGCGACGTCAAGTTCGGCAACATGGCCAAGGGTTACAATGCCCAGCAGGCCGGCATGGGCGGCTCCGACATGCCCGATATCAAGGCCGAGTTCTCCAAGACGCCTTTCGTGCGCGGCACGGTCGGCATGGCCCGCTCGCAGGATCCGAATTCGGCAAACTCGCAGTTCTTTATCATGTTCAAGGACGGACCTTTCCTTAACGGCCAGTACACGGTCGTCGGCAAGGTCGTGTCCGGCATGGAATTCGTCGACAAGATCAAGAAGGGCGAGGACGACAGCGGTTCCGTTACCGACCCTGACCGGATGATCAAGGTCACCCTGGGCAAGAAGTAAGAAGTTCAAAAGAGGAAAACACAATGGCTGAGATAAAAGATCCGGAAAACACCATCATCCTGGAAACCACCAAAGGCAACGTCGTCATCCAGCTGCTGCCGGAAGTGGCACCAGAGCACGTTGCGCGCATCAAGGAGCTGGCTCGCGAAAAGGCCTATGACGGCGTGGTCTTCCACCGCGTCATCAACGACTTCATGGCCCAGACCGGCGACGTCAAGTTCGGCAAGACCGGCGGCGCAGAGTTCAACCCGGCCCGCGCGGGCATGGGCGGTTCGTCCAAGCCAGACCTGAAGGCTGAATTCTCTGCGACCAACCACACCCGGGGCATCTGCTCCATGGCCCGCTCGCAGGCTCCGAACTCGGCCAATTCGCAGTTCTTTATCTGCCTGGCCGATTCACCATGGCTCAACAAGCAGTACTCGGTCTGGGGCCAGGTCATCGAAGGCATGGATAACGTCGACAAGATCAAGAAGGGCGAGCCCGTCAAGGATCCGGATTCGATCGTCACCATGCGGGTTGCCGCCGACGTCTGATCGTGATTACTCCTGAAGCCCGCCCTTCGCGCTCCCGGCGCGGGGGCGGGTTTCACTTTGTCTGGAATTGCCCATGCGCGTAGACCTATTCGATTTCGACCTCCCGGATGAGCGTATTGCGCTGCGTCCCGCCGAGCCGCGCGACAGCGCCCGGCTGCTGATTGTCGATCCCCACGCAACACCCGAATTGTCCGACCATCTCGTTCGTGACCTGCCATCGTTCCTGCGCCCTGGCGACGCCGTGGTGTTCAATGACACCCGCGTCATCCCGGCCCAGCTCGAAGGCATTCGCCATCGCGACGGTGCGACCAGCCAGCAGGTTTCAGCCACGCTTCACATGCGGATGTCGCCCGGCAGCTGGAAGGCTTTTGCCAAGCCGGGAAAGCGCATCAAGACCAGCGACCGCATCCAGTTCGGCAGCGAAACCGCCGAGATCGCCCTTGAGGCAACTGTCGGCGAGAAAGGCGAGGGCGGGGAAATCACCCTGCATTTCGATCTCTCCGGTCCGGAGCTGGATGCAGCGATAGCTGCCGTCGGCCACATCCCGCTGCCTCCCTATATCGCCGCCAAGCGTCACGAGGACGAGCGCGACAGTACCGACTACCAGACGATCTATGCCCGGGAAAAAGGCGCCGTTGCGGCACCCACGGCCGGGCTGCATTTTACCCCGGAGCTGTTCGATGCCCTGGACCGGATGGGCGTCGAGCGGCATTTCGTGACGCTGCACGTCGGCGCCGGAACGTTCCTGCCGGTCAAGGTCGACGATACCGAAGACCACAAGATGCATCAGGAGATCGGCCATGTCAGCGCCGCAACGGCTGAAGCGCTGAATGCGGTCAAGGCGCGGGGTGGGCGGATCGTCTGCGTCGGTACGACATCGCTGCGGCTGATCGAGAGCGCGGCTACAGACGATGGCATCATCGATCCGTGGTCCGGGCCGACGGGCATTTTCATCACCCCCGGCTACCGCTTCAAGTCGGTCGATATCCTAATGACCAATTTTCACCTGCCGCGCTCGACGCTGTTCATGCTGGTCTCCGCTTTTGCCGGCTTCGAGACGATGCACGCGGCCTACGCCCATGCTATCGGCACCGGCTACCGTTTCTATTCCTATGGCGATGCCAGCCTCCTGTTCCGGAAAGACTAGATGAGCCAGACCTTTCAGTTCCAGTTGAAGAAGACCGATGCGGGCGCCCGTCTCGGTGAAGTATCGATGCCACGCGGTTCGATACGCACACCGGCCTTCATGCCGGTCGGCACCGTCGGCACGGTCAAGGCGATGTATCTCGACCAAGTGCGCGACAGCGGCGCCGATATCATCCTCGGCAACACCTACCACCTGATGCTGCGTCCGGGCGCGGAGCGCGTCGCCCGCCTTGGCGGCCTGCACGAATTGATCCGCTGGCCTTATCCAATCCTTACCGATTCCGGCGGCTTCCAGGTGATGTCGCTGTCGGGGCTGCGCAAGCTCGACGAGCAGGGGGTCACCTTCAAGTCCCACGTCGACGGCAGTACGCATTACATGTCGCCGGAGCGCTCGATCGAGATCCAGGGCCTGCTGGACAGCGACATCCAGATGCAGCTCGATGAGTGCGTGGCGCTGCCGTGCGAGCCGAAAGAGATCCAGCGCGCCATGGAAATGTCGCTGCGCTGGGCGGAACGCTGCAGGGTGGCGTTCGGCGAACAGCCCGGCAAGGCGATGTTCGGCATCGTCCAGGGCGGTGACATTCCCGATCTTCGCATCCGCTCGGCGCAAGGGCTGACCCAGCTGGACCTCAAGGGTTATGCCATCGGCGGCCTCGCCGTCGGCGAGCCGCAGGACGTCATGCTGAAGATGCTGGAGACGACCTTGCCGGTGTTGCCGACGGACCGGCCACGCTATCTGATGGGTGTCGGTACGCCTGACGATATCCTGAAGTCGGTGGCACGCGGCATCGACATGTTAGACTGCGTCATGCCGACCCGCTCCGGCCGCCACGGCCTCGCCTTTACCCGGCGGGGTAAGGTGAACCTGCGCAACGCACGCCATGCGGAAGATATGCGCCCGCTCGACGAACAATCGAATTGCCCGGCATCGCGCGACTATTCCCGCGCCTACCTGCACCACCTGACGCGCACCGGCGAAGCGCTGGGCGGCATGCTGTTGTCATGGCACAATCTCGCCTACTACCAGGAACTGATGCAGGGTATCCGCCAGTCGATCGAGGAGGGCCGCTTTGCCGATTTCATGGCGGAAACGCAGGAGAACTGGGCCAAGGGCGACCTCGAGCGGATCTGACGATCAGATACCCTTGCTCGTCGTGTTCGGCACGATCTGCACGCCGTTGATCTTGTAGCCGCCGTCAGGCTGACGAGCCAGTTGGTAGATCGCCGACCAGTCCTGACCGTCGCGGCCGGTAATCAGCACTTCCTGGTAGAGAACGGCATCGTCGCTTTCCGATTTGCTGCGACCGAAGGCATAGTTACCGGGATGATAGACCGGCTGATAGCTCTTCTTCACCATGGCGAAGAAGGCGTCCTTGTCCGGAAATTTAGCGGCAATGCCCGGCGCTGCAAAAGAGTAGGCCGCGTCCGCATCGTCGTGAAGAAAGGCCTGTATCTGCTTCTCGATGACCTGCTGGGCCGCCAGCGCAGCATCCGCCGCCGAAGCAGGCGTAAGACCCAGGCAAAAAAGGAAGGCGAGGAAAGCGTAAGGCAGCGTGCGCATGCGAGGACCTCCTGTGGCGGAAGCCCATAGAATAGCGCGTTCAGCGAATTTTAAAAGGGAACATACGTCGTCGCTTATTTAGCTCGTTCGAGCAAAGTACATGCAGGCGATGGTGCTGTGCTTCGACATATTGATAGTAGTGAGAGTGACGGCTGACGCGAATGCAGGCCGTCACTCTTCAGTAACGTTTCGAGCTTGGGTGCCTTAGTTCTGGCAGTCCGAAACGATCACTCGGCAGTTCGGGCAATCTTGCAGCGCCTTCTTTTCGGCTTCGCGCTTGGTGTCGCCGTAGCCTATGCCGTAGTTGACCTTGTCGCCGACATAGGCGCCGCACGTCTCGAACCAGACGGCAATTTCACAGCTGTCGTTGCCGGCTTCCTTGCAGGACTTCATCGCATCCCGCTCGGCTTCCTTGCGGGTCGAGCCCCAGCCCGTGCCATAGCCGACGTCGCTCGCCGATGTACCCTTGCTGTCGTTGACGGCGAAAGCGCCGAACGCGAATGCAGTGCTTGCCTGAACCGAAAGCAGAAGTGCGATCGATATGCCAAGTGCAGCTTTATAACCCATGATGAACCCCTACAAAAATGGTAACCGCCCTCTCGCGGCGGGGTATCATAGCATCTCACGGGTCATGAAGAACCGAGCCTATACTTCCAGCGCAGCCCATTTTTGGTAGGATTTATTAACCTTATAGAGTTTGGAAATATAAAAATTTTCCTAAATTGCTTCAGGAAGCCGGAGAGATATCTGATTTTTCCTGTTCTGTTTGCCGTGAGAAGTAATTGGCAATCAATGCTCCGGAAATATTGTGCCACACGCTGAAGATCGCGCTCGGAACTGCGGCGATCGGCGAAAAATAAGCATTGGCAAGTGCTGCACCCAGTCCGCTGTTCTGCATGCCAACCTCGATGGCCAGTGCCTTGCGTTTCGGCAGCGAAAGTCCGAAGGCCTTGGCGGCGAAGAAGCCGAAAAGATAGCCCAGGCCGTTGTGGAGGACGACGACCGCAAAGATCAGCAGCCCTGACTGCGCGATTGCGCCCTTGCTGGCGCCAACGACGGCACTGACAATCAGGACGATGCCGATGACGCTGACCAGCGGCAGCACCGGAATGGCCGCCCGTACGAGCGACGGGACAAACTTCTGGAACAGGAGCCCCAATGCCAGCGGCAGCAATATGACCTGGACGATGCTAAGAAACATCGCGACGGGATCGACCGGCAGGTATTGGCTGGCAAACATCCAGACCAGGAACGGCGTGACGATCGGTGCGGCCAGCGTCGTCACGCTTGTGCAGGCGACGCTGAGGGCGACATCGCCTTTCGCAAGATAGGTCATGACATTGCTGGACGTACCGCCCGGGCAGCAGCCGACGAGGATCACGCCTGCCGCGACCTCCGGCGGCATCGGGATGATGCGTGTCAGCAGAACTGCAAGTGCCGGCATGATGATGAAATGCGCGAGGACACCGATTGCGACCTCCAGCGGACGCCTGACGAGCGCCTGGAAATCATCGAGCGAAAGCGTCAGGCCCATGCCGAACATGATGATGCCGAGCAGGATGACGATGTAGGGCGCAATCAGCTTGAACGTGTTTGGAAACAGAAATCCAAGGACCGCAAACAGGATGACCCAGAGGGCAAAGGTCCTGCCGACGAATGCAGACAGCGATACGAGTGTTTTCACGAGAAGCCTCCCAAATAGCAGGGTCTGGCTTTATCGGCCTGCCTCCGCCTGTCAAGGTCAGGCCTGGACGGGTTGGTTCTGAAGCAGCACCAGCGACAAATTATGGGCCAATCAAAGCTTCATGCACAAAGCGTGTGGAAGCGTTCAGATCCGGAAGTCAGTCGGGGACGTATTTGTTTTCGTAACGGACGCGGAAATTACGCCGGTGGAAATCCTCGCGGAAACAGATGAAGACCAGCTCAAGATCGCCATCGTCATGATTGTGACCGAGCAGGCTGAGGGCGATGACGACCGTGCCGCTGTAGCCCCGCGTCAGGCGGATGGCGGCATTGCGGATCTCGTTGGCTGTTACCGGGTCGCTCTCGGTCCGGCGATACACGAGCCAGAAAGGAGCGGTTTGTTTGGCTTCCGCAAGCGCAACGTCCACTTGGTCGCGGAATTCGCCGGTATGCCGTCCTCTTTCCGAAGCTGCTGCCCGCTCCATATCCTCGGTCATGACGTTCAGGTAGCCATCCCGGCCACTGCCGTCCAGGATCGTGGCTTCGACTTTCTCCAACGCCTTGTCTTCACTTAACGCGGTCTTGAACAGGATCGCCATCGAATCGCCTATACTGAATATACGGGGTCAAATTAGTCAGTCCTATGGACCTAGGCCACCGCGAAGCAGGAGGTCAGCCGCTCCGTGGACCTTATAAGGAATACAATGGTTCTCGCAATGCAAGGTGTGAGCAAGTCCTACCAGACGGTCGAGGGACCACTGGAAGTGTTGCATTCCATAGATCTCGGTCTGGACGCTGGCCGCAGCCTGGCACTCACGGGCGAATCGGGCAGCGGCAAGAGCACTTTGCTGCATCTCGCAGCCGGTCTCGACAGCATCGATGCCGGCAGCATCGCCATCGCCGGCACGGATGTCACGCATCTGCGCGATGTCGGCCGCGCCGCGCTGCGCCGCACCGTGGTCGGTCTCGTGTTCCAGCAGTTCAATCTCATTCCCTCGCTCGACGTCGAAGCCAATCTTGCCTTCCACGCCCGTCTTGCCGGACGGCACGACACCGGCTGGCAGAAAGAGCTGACGGAGAGGCTGGGGCTGGCGGGCTTGCTGAAACGTTACCCGGAGCAACTCTCCGGCGGCCAGCAGCAGCGTGTTGCCATAGGTCGCACGCTGGCGGCACGACCAAAGCTGGTGCTGGCCGACGAGCCTACCGGTAATCTGGATGAAGCGACGGGCGACGCGGTGCTTGACCTGATGCTGTCGCTGGTGGCCGAGACGGGCGCCGCGTTGCTGATGGTCACGCATTCGCTGCGCCTCGCCGAACGCCTCGATGCACGCATCCATCTGCGCTCGGGGCGGATCACCTGATGCTGGCAGTCAGCCTCTCCGCGCTTCTGTCCCACTGGCGCCGCCGACCGATGCAACTGGCCATGCTGCTGCTCGGCCTCTCCCTGGCCACGGCCTTGTGGTCAGGCGTGCAGGCGATCAACGCCGAAGCCCGTGCCAGCTATGACCGAGCGGCAGCCATGCTCGGCCAGGACCGGTTGCAGCAGATCGTCTCCGCCGATGGCGAACTGATACCGCAGTCCGATTTCGTCGCTCTCCGGCGTGCCGGCTGGCTGGTCTCTCCCGTCATCGAGGGCGACCTCCGGTTCGGTACCGTCAGGATACACGTCATAGGCCTCGATCCGGTCAGCCTTCCCGCAGAGGCGCAACAGGTGAACGTCAGCGCAGGTAATGATATCCTGAGCTTCATCACGCCACCGGGCCGCATGTATGTCTCGCCGGCCACTGCCACGCAATTGGCCGGCCAGCTGACGCCGCCGCTGGAGAAGGCCGATGGCCTGCCGCCCGGAACGGCGCTTGCCGACATCGGCATCGCCCAATCCCTTCTGGACAAACACGGACAGGTCAGCCGACTGATCCTCGACCCCCACCAGCCGGCCGGGCTCGCACCGCTGGCGTCGATAGCACCAGGTCTCGTCATTCACGCGCCGGACCCGCAGGGCGACCTCGTCCGGCTGACCGACAGCTTCCATCTCAACCTGACCGCCTTCGGACTGCTGGCCTTCGCCGTCGGGCTGTTCATCGTCTACTCGGCTATCGGTCTTGCCTTCGAGCAGCGTCGCCAGACATTCCGGACGCTCCGGTCTCTGGGCCTGTCCGCCCGGGCCTTGATCGGACTGTTGCTGGCGGAATTGCTCATCCTCGCCCTGGTTGCCGGGCTTGGCGGGGTGGTGCTCGGTTATTTCGTTGCATCCGCCCTTTTGCCGGATGTGGCTGCCACATTACAGGGGCTCTATGGTGCCGCAGTGCCGGGCACGCTGACGTTGCGGCCGGAGTGGTGGGCTACGGGTATGGCCATTGCCGTCCTCGGCACCCTCGTGTCGTCGGCACAGAGCCTCTGGCAGGTCTGGAGACTGCCATTGCTGGCGCCCGCGCAGCCGCGCGCCTGGGCGAGGGCGTCGGAGGCAGCCCTCCGGGTCCAGTCGGGTCTGGCGCTCGGTTTTTTCGCGGTCGGTCTGACGCTGGCGTTCTGGGGCTCCGGTCTGGTGGCCGGGTTTGCGGTTTTGGCCGGCCTGCTGCTCGGCTCGGCGCTGCTTTTGCCCGTGGTCATGACCTTGATGCTGTCGGTCATGCAGCGCCTGGCACGCGGTCCCCTGACGCAATGGTTCTGGGCCGATACCCGCCAGCAACTGCCCGGACTTTCCCTGGCGCTGATGGCGCTGCTGCTGGCCCTGTCAGCGAATGTCGGCGTCGGCACGATGGTCGCGAGTTTTCGCCTGACCTTCATCGGCTGGCTCGATCAGCGGCTGGCAGCCGAACTCTACGTCACCGCCCGCAACGAGGGCGAGGCATCGGCCTTGCGCACATGGCTCGCCCCCCGCGTCGATGCCGTGCTGCCGATCTGGAATGTCGAAGGTACCGTCGCCGGTCGCCCGGCGCAGGTCTTCGGCGTCGCCAACGACCGTATATACCGGGACAACTGGCCGATGCTGCAGGCCGTCCCCGGCGTCTGGGACCGGATCGCTGCAGGAAATGCCGCGCTGATCAACGAGCAGATGTCGCGCCGCGAGAAACTCAGGGTCGGCGACCCCCTGGTCCTGCCGGGCAACTGGAAGACCACCATCGTCGGCGTCTATTCCGACTATGGCAATCCGATCGGTCAAGCCATTGTCGGTATCGATGCGCTGACGACCCACTATCCGAACGTGTCTCGGCTCCGTTACGGGCTGCGTCTCGACCCGGCCAAGACCCCGGCGCTTGTCGAAGCCTTGGAGGCACAGTTTCACCTGCCGTCGCAGAACGTCGTCGACCAGGCGAGCATCAAAGCCAAGTCGCTGGAGATCTTCGAAAAGACATTTGCCGTCACCGGCGCCCTCAATGTGTTGACGCTCGGTGTCGCCGGTCTCGCGATGTTTGCCAGTCTCATGACCCTGTCAGGCATGCGCTTGTCGCTGATCGCGCCGGTCTGGGCTATGGGGCTGACCCGTCGCCATCTAGTGGCGCTCGAAGTGGCGCGCACCATGGTGCTGGCGGCACTTACCCTCCTTGCGGCGCTGCCGGTCGGTATCGGTCTTGCCTGGGTGTTACTTGCGATCGTCAACGTCGAGGCATTCGGCTGGCGCCTGCCGATGCACCTGTTTCCCTCGGACTGGCTGCGGCTGGCTGTCTTTGCGCTGGTTGCAGCGTTGCTGGCGGCGCTCATCCCCCTCCGCCGACTGGCGACGGTTTCGCCGTCCGATCTGCTGAAGGTTTTCGCCAATGAGCGTTAGAGCATTGCTGTTTTGCATCGCACTCGCCGTCGGTTTTCAAGGCGGGATGGTCAACGCCCAGGGGTTCGCCGGTCTCGGCACCAGTGCCGATGGCTTCGCCGTCCCCAAACCAGGTGTGCCCTTCAGCTTTCCGGCAGACCATGGCCCGCATCCGGACTACCGCATCGAGTGGTGGTACCTGACCGCCGATCTCAGGGGGGCGGATGGAAAGGACTACGGCGTGCAGTGGACGCTGTTCCGCTCGGCGCTGTCGCCCGGCGCGAAGGCGAACTGGTCCAGTCCGCAGATCTGGATGGGCAACGCCGCCGTGACCACGCCGACGCAGCATTTCGTCGCCGAAAAGTTTTCGCGCGATGGTTCAGGCGCTGCCGGGGTCACGGCGACGCCTTTTGCGGCGTGGATCGACGACTGGCAGATGAAGACGCGTCCGGATAAACCGGCAGGTGGCGACGCGCTGTCCCACATCGATCTCACTGCCACCGGTGCAAGTTTTCGCTACGATCTCACTCTCGACGCGAAAGGTCCCATCTTGGCGCAGGGCGATGGCGGCTATTCGGTGAAATCGGCCGGCGGTCAGGCAAGCGAATACTATTCGCAGCCGTTCTACGCGGCAAAGGGCACGCTGAAACTGCCGGGTGGCGATGTCGCCGTGACCGGGGATGCGTGGCTCGATCGGGAGTGGTCGTCGCAGCCGCTTTCGGCCGACCAGAAGGGCTGGGACTGGTTTTCGCTGCATCTCGAAAACGGTGAAAAGCTGATGGGTTTCCGGCTGCGCGACAGCGGCGCGGGTTTCACCTCGGCCACCTGGATTGCCGCCGATGGCAAGCCGACGCCGTTACCCAAAGGCGCCCTGACCATGACGCCGCTCAAGACAACGAACGTCTCAGGCCACACCGTGCCGACCGAATGGCGCCTGGATATCCCGGCCCGCAATTTCAGTGTGACGACCAGCCCGCTGAATGCGCAGGCCTGGATGGCAACGCGCTTTCCATACTGGGAAGGGCCGATCAGCTTCCAGGGAACGCAAAAGGGCCGCGGTTATCTCGAAATGACCGGTTACGACTAGCGGACAGCGCTGGCATCCAGATCGGCCTTCGGAACGTCGCGGTGAATGCGCAGCGGCTGTTCGGCGTCGTTGTATTCCTGCTCGTCCTCTGCAAGCTCGACTTCGCGGATCCATTCGCGCCAGATCGCAACGATGATCGCCATCAGCACCGGACCGATAAACAGCCCGAGAAAGCCCATCGTCTTGACGCCGCCGACGAGGCCGAAAAACGTCGGCAGGAACGGCAGCTTGATGGGGCCGCCGACCAGTCTCGGTCGCAGCGTCTTGTCGACGATGAAAAGCTCGACCGTGCCCCAGACGAGCAGCGCGACGCCGGCGACCTGGGCACCGCTGCCGAGCAGATAGAGTGAGACCAGCGTGAATGACAGGGGCGCGCCGCCGGGAATGAGCGCCATCACACCGGTGAGCACGCCGAGCGTCACGGGCGAGGGGACGCCAGCGATCCAGTAGGCGACGCCGAGGACGATGCCTTCACCGATGGCGATGACTGTCATGCCCATGACCGTCGAACTGATGGTGATCGGCACGACCCGTGAGATCCGCGCCCAGCGATTGGGGAAGATGCGCTCGCCGATCAGATCCAGCTGCCGCACGAAACCGATGCCGTCACGATAGACGAAAAACAGCGCGATCATCATGAACAGCAGCGTCAGGATCACGTGGAATGCGCCACCGCCTGCCGCAAGGACCGCGCGGTAGATGTTGCCGATGTTGGCGCCGCTGACGACCTGCGCCATTTCGCCGATGGCACCGGGAACGCCGACATAATGCGTCCATTGCTCATTGAGCCACGGCCCGGCGATCGGCAGGTCCATGATCCACAGCGGCGTCGGAGCGCCGAAGCGATTGACGTGCAGCGCCCAAGTGAACCACTCCTTCACCTCGCCGGAGGTGTAGATCACCGCAAAGACGATCGGAAGCACAAGGAAGGCAATGATCAGAATGATGGCGATGGAGGCGGCGATGGTGCGCCGATTGCCGGTGCGGCGCAGGATGTCGCGATAGATCGGCCAGGTCGCAAAGCCGATGACCAGCGCTGCCAGCACCGGAACGATGAAGCCGTAAAAGAAGTAGATAGCGGCCAGCGCGATAAGCAGCAGCAACCAGCGCGCGGCGGAGATCGACGGGATCAGCGCCATCCGTGCCTGTGTCGCTGGTCCCAGCCAGCTCGGTTCCCCCGGCTTTTGACGTTCGAACATACCCACCCGGACTTCTGTCTTCATTTCAGTTCAATTGGTTATGGGGCATGAACCAGGCTGATTCAAGGGTAAGGCCCGCAATGGCCTATATTACGCCGCCGTGACAGCGATGCGACCGCAAGTGGTTGTGGAGGAGAAAAAGTCTACCTCGCGTCGCTCCCCGATATCGACCCTAGATATCGAGATTTTCCGCAAAGGCTGCGCGCTCCTGAATAAAGCGGAAGCGGGCGTCTGGCTTGGTGCCCATCAAGGCATCCACCGCATCCCGGGTCCCCTCGAAATCGACATCGTCGATTGCGACCTTCAGCAGCGTCCGCCGCGCAGGGTCCATCGTCGTTTCCTTGAGCTGTGCCGGCATCATTTCGCCAAGGCCCTTGAAGCGCCCGATTTCGACCTTCTTGCCCTTGAACACCGTGTTCATGATCTCGGCACGGTGCGCATCGTCCCGGGCATAAAGGGTTTTTGCACCCTGGGTCAGCCGGTAGAGCGGCGGCACCGCGAGGAACAGATGGCCACCCCGGATCAGGTCCGGCATTTCTTGGTAGAAGAAGGTGATCAGCAGCGACGCAATGTGGGCGCCATCGACGTCGGCATCGGTCATGATGATGATGCGTTCGTAGCGCAGATCCTCGTCCCGGTATTTGGCGCGCGTTGCGCAGCCGAGGGCCTGGATCAGGTCGGAAATCTGCTGGTTGGCCGACAGCTTTTCGCGGGTGGCACTGCCGACATTGAGGATCTTGCCGCGCAATGGCAGGATCGCCTGATTGGATCGGTTGCGAGCCTGCTTCGCTGAACCGCCAGCCGAATCGCCTTCGACGATGAAGAGTTCGGCACCGGCGGCCGTATTCTGCGAGCAGTCGGACAGCTTTCCCGGCAACCGCAGCTTGCGGACCGCGGTCTTGCGATTGACCTCTTTTTCCTTGCGACGACGCAGGCGTTCCTCGGCACGTTCGATCACCCAGTCGAGCAGCTTTTCGGATTCCGCCGGATTGTCGGCGAGATAGTGGTCGAAGGGGTCGCGCAGGGCATTTTCGACGATGCGCTGGGCTTCGGCGCTGGCCAGTCTATCCTTGGTCTGGCCGACGAATTCCGGCTCGCGGATGAACACCGACAGCATGCCGACGGCTGAAATCATCACGTCGTCGGTGGTGATCGCGGCGGCGCGCTTGTTCTGCGTCAGCTCGGCGTAGTTCTTCAAACCCTTCAGCAGCGCAATGCGCAGGCCTGCCTCATGGGTTCCGCCTTCGGCGGTCGGAATGGTGTTGCAATAGGAATGGACCTGCGGATCGCCGCCGTACCAGCTGATCGCCCATTCCAGAGAGCCGTGGCCGCTGGCCTTCTCCGACTTGCCTGCAAAGATCTCGCGGGTGACGGTGAACTCCTTGCCCATTGTCGCCTGCAGATAGTCTTTCAGGCCGCCCGGAAAATGGAAGACTGCCTTGTCGGGAATATCGGAGCCTTCCGGCAGCATGCCGGCATCGCAGCTCCAGCGGATCTCGACGCCGCCGAAAAGATAGGCTTTGGAGCGGGCCATGCGGAAAACACGGGCCGGATCGAACTTGGCGTGATCGCCAAAGATCTGCGGATCGGGATGGAAGCGCACGCGCGTGCCGCGACGATTGTGGATATCGCCGAGTTCCTCGAGACCGCCCTGCGGAATGCCGCGTGAAAAGCGCTGGCGATAGAGCTTCTTGTTGCGGGCAACTTCGACTTCCATGTCGTCCGAAAGCGCATTGACCACGGAGACGCCGACCCCGTGCAGACCGCCTGAGGTCTCGTAGGCCTTGCCATCGAACTTGCCGCCCGCATGCAGCTTGGTCATGATCACTTCGAGTGTCGACTTGCCCGGCACCTGCGGATGGTTTTCCACCGGAATGCCGCGGCCATTGTCGCTGACGGTCAGGTAGCCTTCGACGTCGAGATGGACCTCGATAAAATTCGCATGGCCGGCGACGGCTTCGTCCATCGAATTGTCGATGACTTCGGCAAACAGATGGTGAAGCGCCTTTTCGTCGGTACCGCCGATATACATGCCGGGGCGCATGCGCACGGGTTCGAGGCCTTCGAGCACGCGGATGGCCGAGGCGTCGTAGCCGTCCGAAGAAGATTGCGTCGGCGGCGCCGGGCGAGGAGCGGCTGCGACTTCCGGCTTCTTCGGGGCATCTGCCTTCTTGGCGACTTCCGGGGCTGCGGCGATCGTCGAGACTGCGGAAAAGAGATCGTTGCTGTCATCCATAAGCGTGTTCAAATCTTAAAGTGAGAGTAATCCCCGCGAGCGGTTGCAGGCCAGAGCGAATCGAATGGCGCTGCACGCTCGACTGATCCGGATTCTGGCAGAAATCTAGCAAAAAAGCGACGCAGGCAGATTCCGGGACCAATTGGAAAAAAGATTTGCGTCGGCCACCGCCGAATGGCAAGCCACAGTTCTTCAAAGGGTCCCATCGGCATGCCAATGTCCACAGTTCATTTCCTCAAGATCGCTGCCACCGTCGCGTTTATCGCCTTCCTGGCCACGGACGCGTCTGCCGTGCAACTGAAACCGTTCAAGGACGAGCTCTTTTCCAGCCAGACCGTCGTCGAGAGCCACGATAACGGTGCGTTCGAGACCATCGACTACCAGGAGATGCGCGACATCAACGGCCGGGACATCGTTCCGGAGCGCCGCGTCAAGCCGGCCTATCTCGGGCTCGGCGTCCGCTGGAAGCAGACGGACGAGACACTGGCTCTCGGTGCACGCAAACTCGATGTCACCAGGGTGGGACCTGCGAGCGGGCAGGCATTCACTGTTATCTTTATCCACGGTCGAGCCGGTGACCGGCGGCTGGGCTCGAACGACTATATGTTCGGCGGAAACTTCAACCGGCTGAAAAATCTCGTGGTCGACAATGGCGGCAGCTACTATGCGCCGACCATCAGGACGTTCGATGCAGAAGGCGTGGCCGATGTCGCAGCGCTGATCCGGGCAGCCTCCGAACAATCAGGCGGACAGCCTGTGATTCTGTCCTGCGCCTCGATGGGCAGCATCGTCTGCTGGGGGATCACGCGGGATGTCGAGAGCGTCAAGCGGCTTTCCGGCATGGTGATGATGTCAGCCGTGACCGACCCGACCTTCGCCAAGAGCCCGTTCTACAAAGCCCGGCTGCCGATCTGGTTTGCCCATGGCAGCGCCGACAAGGTCTATGCGGCTGCAGACCAGCAGGCGCAGTTCGAAAAGCTTATCAAGGCGAAGTATCCGACCCGCTTCACGCTCTATACGAACGGCACCCACGGAACGCCATTGCGCATGCTGGACTGGCGCAAGACCCTCAACTGGCTGTTTTTACCCTCGCCATGATCGCAATTTTTGCTTTCGGGCGGAGCGACGGATGGCAATCGGGATGGCGTAATGGCGCGCAACTTTCATTTTGCCGATTCTTTTGCTAGGTCCGCATGCAAAGCGACGGGAGGAGAGGCGCCATGACACAGAAGATACGTCCGCTATTGGCGGGCAACTGGAAAATGAACGGCACGCGGGACAGCCTGACGGAAATCAAGGCTATCGCGGATGCGATCGATCAGGCGCAGGCGGAGAAGGTCGAGGCACTGCTCTGCCCACCGGCAACGCTGCTCTATGTGGCGACCGCACTCTGCGATGACAGCCCGCTGGCGATCGGCGCCCAGGATTGCCACCAGCACCGCATTGGCGCCCACACCGGGGATATTTCCGCTGAAATGATTGCGGATTGCTTTGGCACCTATGTGATCGTCGGTCACTCCGAGCGGCGCCGGGACCATGGCGACAGCAGCGAACTCGTGCGTGCCAAAGCGGAGGCCGCACATGCGGCGGGACTGACCGCCATCGTCTGCGTCGGCGAGACTGCCGAAGAGCGTCAATCCGGCCATACTATCGATGTTCTGAAGCGGCAGATCGAAGCATCGGTCCCGCGCGGCTCGACGGCGGACGATACCGTCATCGCCTATGAGCCGGTCTGGGCCATCGGAACCGGCCTTGTGCCGCAGGAAGACGAGATTGCCGCCGCTCATGCTTTCATGCGCGCCGATCTCGTGGCGCGGCTGGGACGGACTGGTAAAAGCATGCGGCTCCTCTACGGCGGCTCCGCGAACCCTGCCAACGCAGCTGTTCTCATCGGCATCGATAACGTCAATGGCTTGCTGGTCGGCGGAGCGAGCTTGAAATCGGTCGATTTCAACGCGATATACAACGCATATCTGAAACACACGGCCTGACGCTGGCCGCCTCCTGCCGTTTTTCGGCTGCAGGGGCGGGCCGCGATGAAAAGGCTTGGAATAGGCGAGAGGCTCATGTAAAGAGCCGCGAGCTTTTATTCTTATGCCCGTATACGCGGGCGGGACTGGACCTATGCAGACCGTATTGATTGTCATTCATCTCATGATCGTGCTTGCGCTGGTCGGAGTGGTTCTTATTCAACGCTCCGAGGGCGGCGGCCTTGGCGTCGGCGGTGGGTCGGGCTTCATGTCCGCCCGTGGCGCTGCCAATGCGCTGACCCGGACGACGGCGATCCTTGCGACGCTGTTCTTCATCACGTCGCTCGGTCTCGGCGTCCTGTCGCGCTATGAAGGTCGCCCGACCGACATTCTCGACCGGATCACGCCGGCTGGACAGACGAAGAGCGGTGGCATTCTCGACTCGCTCGGCGGCGCAAAGCCTGCAACGGGCACGGCCCCTGCTGGGACTGCACCGGCAGGGACGGCACCCGCTTCGCCTTCCGGCCAGGCTGCTCCGGCAACGCCAGCTCCGGCACCGGCGCCGACCGGTGTCCCCACGGGTCAGTAACAGACCCTGAAACGATCCTCCGGCAGGTCTCAAAACCTGCCGGTTTTATTTTGTCCATCCTCCGCCTCGTCTTCAAAAGTTCTGGAAAAGAATTTTGGGGCTGGCGGAATCATTTGTTAAAAGGTAACCGGTGGCTCCCATGGCGCGATATGTATTCATCACCGGCGGCGTGGTTTCCTCTCTAGGCAAGGGAATTGCGGCCGCTGCTCTCGGAGCACTCTTGCAGGCCCGCGGTTATAGATGCCGCCTGCGCAAGCTCGACCCCTATCTGAATGTCGATCCGGGCACCATGAGCCCGACACAGCACGGCGAAGTCTTCGTCACGGATGACGGCGCAGAGACCGACCTCGACCTCGGGCACTACGAGCGCTTTACCGGCCGCTCCGCCACCAAAACCGACAACATCACAACCGGTCGCATCTACAAGAACATCATCGACAAAGAACGGCGCGGCGACTACCTCGGCGCCACCGTCCAGGTTATTCCGCACGTTACCAACGAGATCAAGGATTTCGTTACCGAAGGCAACGACGACTACGACTTCGTCATCTGCGAAATCGGAGGTACTGTCGGCGATATCGAGGCGATGCCTTTCATGGAGGCCATCCGCCAGCTCGGCAACGACCTGCCGCGCGGCACGGCCGTCTACGTCCACCTGACGCTGATGCCGTACATTCCGGCTGCCGGCGAGCTGAAGACCAAGCCGACCCAGCATTCCGTCAAGGAACTGCAGGCGCTGGGTATTCACCCCGACATCCTGCTCGTACGCGCCGATCGCGAGATCCCGGAAGCCGAGCGCAAGAAGCTTTCGCTGTTTTGCAATGTCCGCCAGTCCGCTGTTATCCAGGCGCTGGACGTTGCCAATATCTATGATGTGCCGACGGCCTACCACAAGGAAGGTCTCGACAACGAAGTGCTGGCCGCCTTCGGTATCGAACCGGCACCGAAGCCGCGTCTCGAAGCGTGGGAAGAAGTCTGCAATCGTATCCATACGCCCGAAGGCGAGGTGACCATTGCCATCGTCGGCAAGTACACTGGCCTCAAGGATGCCTACAAGTCGCTGATCGAAGCGCTGCATCACGGCGGCATCGCCAACCACGTCAAGGTGAAGCTCGAGTGGATCGAATCGGAAGTCTTCGAAAAGGAAGACCCGGCTCCCTATCTCGAAAAGGTGCACGGCATTCTCGTGCCCGGCGGCTTCGGCGAGCGCGGATCGGAAGGCAAGATCCACGCGGCCCGATTCGCCCGCGAGCGCGCAGTTCCCTATTTCGGTATTTGCTTCGGCATGCAGATGGCGGTCATCGAGGCGGCCCGCAACCTGGCCGGCATCGAGCACGCCTCGTCGACGGAATTTGGCGCCACCAGCGAACCGGTCGTCGGCCTGATGACCGAATGGATCAAGGGCAACCAGCTAGAGAAACGCGCGGCCTCAGGTGACCTCGGCGGCACGATGCGCCTCGGCGCCTACAAGGCAGCGCTCAAGAAAGGCACGAAGATCGCGGAGATCTATGGATCTTCGGATATTTCCGAACGCCATCGCCATCGCTACGAGGTCAATGTCGATTACAAGGACCGGCTGGAAAGCTGCGGCCTGGTATTTTCCGGCATGTCACCGGACGGCGTGCTGCCGGAGACGATCGAGTACCCCGATCATCCATGGTTCATCGGCGTCCAGTACCATCCGGAACTGAAGTCCCGTCCTCTCGACCCGCATCCGCTGTTCGCAAGCTTCATCGAGGCAGCACTCGAACAGAGCCGCCTAGTCTAAGGCGACAAGGCAGATCAGGAAAACACTTGGAGCCCGGCGAAAGCCGGGTTTCTTTTTGCGCTGCATCAAATTTTCGCAAAACTACGTCATTTGCCTCTCGTCTCGATTTTCTTTCCATGGCAGTTTGCGGCCTATTGTCCGCAAAGGAGAACGATGTTCTATGCCCAATCCGTTTGACGACCGGAAAGACCGTGCCGGGACGAAGATCACCATGACCTACGTCCTGCTGATCGGCTTCAATATCGGTGCGTGGGTCTGGGCATGGACCGCCTTTTCAGACCGTCCAGCCTTGTTGGGGACGGCATTCCTTGCCTACATGCTCGGCTTGCGGCATGCCTTCGATGCCGATCATATTGCGGCTATCGACAATGTCGTGCGCAAGCTGGTGCAGGACAAGAAATCGCCGGTTTCCGTTGGTTTCTTCTTTTCGCTCGGTCATTCCAGCATCGTCGTGCTCGCATCGATCGCCATTGCCGCCACTGCTTCGATGATGCCGCTCGGCGCTTTCCGCGATGTCGGCGGCATTGTCGGTACATCCGTTTCAGCGCTGTTCCTGGTCGCCATCGGCGTTGCCAATTTCTTCGTGCTGCGCGGTATATGGGCAGCTTTCCGTCGCGCCAGGCGCGGCGAGACGATCGTCGAGGAAGACCTCGATGCACTGTTGTCGAACAGCGGCTTTCTCGCGCGCATCTTCCGGCCGATGTTCAAGATCGTCACGCGCTCATGGCACATGTACCCCATCGGCTTTCTATTTGGCCTCGGCTTCGACACGGCAACGGAAATCGGCTTGCTCGGGATATCGGCGACGCAAGCTGCGCAGGGCATGTCGTTCTGGACGATCCTCGTTTTCCCAGCGCTTTTCACGGCCGGCATGTCGCTGCTCGACACCACCGACAGCGTCTTGATGACCCGTGCCTATGGCTGGGCCTTCATCAATCCGATGCGCAAGCTCTGGTACAATCTGACGATCACCGCCGCCTCGGTCGCCGTGGCGATCTTCATCGGCGGCATGGAGGCACTTGGCCTTCTCGTCGATAAGTTCGGGCTCGAGGGCGGCGTTTGGGGCACAATTGCCGATCTCAACGACAATCTCGCCAATTTCGGCTACGCCGTCGTCGGCATTTTCGTCGTCAGCTGGCTGATCTCGACGCTGGTCTACAAGATGCGCGGCTATGACGATGTGACCCTGAACCTCGCCGCTGGGCAATCCACCACGAACTGATGGATCTGGCATGATCGGCTGTCTTCCGGATCCACCAATAGCGGCGGATCCGGGTTTGTCTACCGATCGTCAGGCGGCCTTGGGCAGTGGCCCAGTATAGCGGGATTGCGGGCGGATGAGTCGTCCGTCCAGCACCTGCTCGCGCGCATGGGCAATCCAGCCGACCGTGCGGCCGATTGCGAACACGCCGGTGAATGACTCCCTGGGGAAACCGAGCGAATCGAGCAGCAAGGCCGTGTAGAATTCGACGTTAGTCTCGATAGGGCGATCCGGCTTGCGTTCGCGCAATAAAGCCAGTGCGGTCTGCTCCACGGCTTCCGCCAGCGCCATCCGTCGTCCGTCCACCTGTCCGGCGGCAACGATCGGCTTTAGTGCTGCCTTCAGGGCATCGGCGCGCGGATCGCGCACCCGGTAGATGCGATGACCGAACCCCATCAGCCGCTCGCCCTTGTCGAGTTCGGCGGCGATCCAGGCGCGGGCGTTGGCGGGTTCGCCGATGGCGTCCAGCATATCGAGCACCGGCCCCGGCGCACCACCATGGAGCGGACCGGTCAAGGCTCCGAGCGCCCCGAGCACGGAGGAAGTGAGCCCCGCCTGGGTCGAGGCGATGACACGGGCTGCAAACGTCGAGGCGTTCAATCCGTGGTCGGCGATGGTGACCAGATAGGCATCTAGTCCCGCCGTCTGTTCAGCCGTGGGCATGATGCTGGTGAGCATTCGCAAAATATCCTCGGACTGCGAAAGGCCGGCATCCGGGCGTATCGCCGGCTTGCCGTCGCGCAGCCGCAGAACTGCCGGCAGGAACACGGCAGGTGCTGCCAGCAACCTGAGAGCCGTGGCACGGTCCGCACCATCCGGCACGCGGGCAAGCAGCGCCCTGATAGCTTCGACCGGCGGCAACCTGAACAGGCCCGCTTCGCTCTCGGTTACGATGTCGAACATCGAAACTCTTGCGTCACCGATGAGTGACTTCAGCCCATCGACATCGTTCGTTTCCGGAAAAAGCCCCGAAAGCAACAGCTGCGCAACGTCCTCGTAGCGGCTCGTTGCCACGAGGTCGTCCAGCGACACGCCACGTATCACCAGTCGACCGGCGAGCCCGTCGACATCGGACAATCGGGTTTCTGCGGCAATGACATCGTCCAATCCACTTTTCATCGTCTTCTCCTTTGACTATGCGAGAGGATCGGCGCCATTTGTATTGACGTCAATCTTGATGCTTTCGATCAATATGAGGATGCCATGTCGTGGCTGACTGCAGAGCAGGCGTTGCAACTGCTCGGAACGAAACAGCAGACCTTGTACGCCAATGTCAGCCGGGGTCGCATCCGTGCCAAGCCCGATCCGGCCGAGGGCCGCCGCAGCCTTTATTTTCGCGATGACGTGCTCCGGCTCGCCAACCGCCAGGCCGGTCGCCGCAAGAGCGAAACTGTTGCTGCCGAAGCAATCCAATGGGGTGATCCCATGCTGCCCTCGGCGGTCTCGACCGTTTCCGATGGCCGGCTGTTTTACAGGGGCAGGGATGCTGCAGCGCTGTCGGAGAATGCGACGCTTGAGGAAGTTGCAGCCCTGCTCTGGGATATGCGCCGTCCGCTGTCTTCCCTGGCGAAGCTCGACGGCTCGAAAGACGGCGCGACAATCGCATCGGCTTTGGTTGCACTGGCAGGTCGGGCGACGCGGGATCTACCGTCCATGGAGAGATCCCAGTCCGCGCTGCAGGCCGACGCGCAGAGCGTGCTTGCCACGGTCGCAAATGTGCTCGCTCCCTGGTCCGCCGACCAGCCCCTGCATAGACGTCTGGCGGAAAGCTGGGGCCGCCCTGCCGCAGCGTCGATCATTCGCTGCGCGTTGGTGCTGTTTGCCGATCACGAACTGAATGCCTCGACCTTTGCCGCCCGCGTCACAGCCTCGACAGGCTCCTCCCTGTCTACGGCGGTCCTGTCCGGGCTGGCGACGCTGACGGGGCCGCTGCATGGCGGCGCCTGGCAGGCTGTGAGGGTACTCGTGGGCAACGCCGAGGAGCTCGGTGCCCACGAGGCGGTGAACCGTTATCTAGCTCAGGGGCGCAAGCTGCCGGCCTTCGGGCATCGCCTTTATCCGCACGGCGATATCAGGGCCACCACGCTGCTCCGACATTTCGAGCTCCCTACGGCCTTCGCCGACCTGCAGGCGGCAGCGGAGGAAATCGTCGGCGAACGCGTCAATGCCGACTTCGCCCTGACGGCGCTTGCCGTCGCCTACGACCTCCCGCGCGATGCGCCGATGATCATATTTGCGATGGCGCGGGCGGTAGGGTGGCTGGCACATGCGATCGAGCAGGCTTTGGGTGGGCGGCTTATCCGACCACGCGCTCGTTACATCGGCCCCACATTGGAGGCTTGAGCCTGCGCCCCAATGGCAGTAGGAAGATGTAATTCAAACGATTAGGGTTGCTCACGTATTCTTGATGTTTCGCAGCTACGCTTGCCTGCTAACCCTCGACGCCGTAATTTGCGAGCACTAAGGCCTGTCGCAAAATCACCCTATACACTTGACCGGAGCGACCGCTCCAAAACCGTCCCAAGGAGACGTGACTATGCAGATTGGTATGATTGGCCTCGGCCGCATGGGCAGCAACATGGTGCAGCGGCTGATGAAGAGCGGCCACACGGCCGTCGTCTTCGACGCGCGCGCCCAGAGCGTCGAGGACCTCAAGGGCATGGGCGCCACCGGCAGCTCCAGCCTTGAGGACTTTGTCGCCAAGCTGGATAAGCCACGCGCCATCTGGATGATGCTGCCGGCAGCCATCGTCGACAACGAACTGACCAAGCTGGTGCCGTTGCTCGAAGAGGGCGACATCATCATCGATGGCGGCAACTCCTATTATCATGACGACATTCGTCGTGCGGCGATGCTGAAGCAGAAGGGCATCCACTATGTCGACGTCGGCACCAGCGGCGGCGTGTTCGGCCTGCAGCGCGGCTATTGCCTGATGATCGGTGGCGAAACGCCGACCGTCCAGCATCTGTCGCCAATCTTTGCAACGCTCGCGCCCGGCATGGGCGACGTGAAGTCGTCCGCCCAGCGCAGCGAAGTCGCTGCTGCCAAAAGCACGGCCGAGCAGGGCTTCCTGCATTGCGGTCCGCATGGCGCCGGTCACTTCGTCAAGATGGTCCACAACGGCATCGAATATGGCCTGATGGCTGCCTACGCAGAGGGCTTCAACATCCTGCGCCATGCCAATATCGGCATGCAGCAGGCCGAGGCAGACGCCGAGACAGCGCCGATGTCCAACCCGGAATTCTACCAGTACAACCTCGACATCCCGGAAATCGCCGAAGTCTGGCGTCGCGGCAGCGTCATCACCTCCTGGCTACTCGATCTGACGGCAGATGCGCTGCACGAAGATCCCGCCCTGTCGCAGTATGCCGGACGCGTTTCGGACTCCGGCGAAGGCCGCTGGACGATTTCCGCGGCTATCGACGAAGGCGTTCCGACACCTGTCCTGAGTGCGGCCCTGTTCAGCCGCTTCTCTTCGCGCGGCAATGACGGCTTTGCCAACCAGGTGCTGTCAGCCATGCGCGCCGGCTTCGGCGGCCACCACGAAAAGCCGCCGGTCAAGTAAGCCTATCGGCGAGACACGATCTTCCATCGGGCGGCGCAAGCCGCCCGAAGTGATTCTAACGGTTGCTTGTTAAGGGCGTCAGCCCTGCAGGTCGGGCCGCAGCAGGAGGATGGGGCAGGGCATGCCGGCCGGCATTGCCGGTGCATTCGGCGGCCGGACGATCAGGCAATCCGCCTGCGCGAAGATCTTCATCATCGAGGAATCCTGCTTGTCGAAAGGCTCTGTAAGCCAGTTGCCATCGCTCGATTTGGAAAGCGTTGCGCGGACGTAGTCCTGACGCTGGTTGTTCGCGGCAAGCGGTGTCGCCGTCAGCGCTGTCGCGCCACGCTGGATCGGCGGAAGGCTGGCAAGCTTGCGGATCAGCGGCTCCAGGAACAGGATCCCACATACGAGACTCGACACCGGATTGCCGGGCAGGCCGAGGACATGGGTTGGCCCGAGACTGCCGACCATCAACGGCTTGCCCGGCCGCATGGCAATGCGCCAGAAGTCGAGCTGCATGCCCGCTGCGACAAGCGTCGCCTGCACAAGGTCATGGTCTCCTACGGAGGCCCCGCCGAGCGTCACGATGACGTCTGCACCGGCGTCGCGCGCACGTTCCACAGCCGCCGTGATTGCCGCGCTGTCATCCGGCGCAATGCCGAGGTCGAGGATATCGGCTCCGGCCTGACGGGCCAGCGCTGCGATACCAAAGGTGCTTGAGGCAAGGATCTGCGACGGGCCGGGGACTGAGCCGGGCGGCAGGAGTTCGTCGCCGGTGGCAAGGATCGCCACCAGCGGTCTGCGAAAGACGTCCAGCGTCGCATGGTTCATGGCTGCTGCCACCGTAAGCCGGGTGAAGTCCATGACGGTGCCGTGCGGCAGCACGATCTCGCCATCGACGAAATCCTGACCGCGTGGTCGCACATGCTGGCGGGCGCGTACCGGATAGGTCGAGCGGATGCTGCCATCCTCCGTCGTCTCGACATCCTCCTGCAGAAGCACGCTGTCGGCACCGTCTGGCAGAGGTGCGCCCGTGAAAATCCGAACTGCTTCTCCGTCGGCAACCGACCCATCGAAGGCATGGCCGGCGGCCGAGACGCCGATGACTTTCAAACTGCTATTCGGTCCAGAGAGATCGGCGTGCCGGATCGCGTATCCGTCCATCGCGGAGGCGTCGAAAGGCGGCTGGGTGAGGCGGGCGGGAAGGTCTCTCGCCAGTACACGGCCGGAGGCATCACTGAGGGTCACAGTCTCGTGCTCGGCGACAGGCCGCACCTTGTCCAGCAAGCGCGCCTGCGCTTCGGCAACAGGCAGCAAGCTCATGGGGATGGGCCTGCAAGCCGGAAGTCGCCGGATTTGCCGCCGGACTTTTCCTCGAGCCGGATGCCGCCGATTTCCATCAGCCGGTCGGCCGCCTTAGCCATGTCGTAGATAGTCAGGCAGGCAACGGAGACGGCGGTCAATGCTTCCATTTCGACGCCGGTGCGTCCCGTAAGCTTGGCAGTTGCCGTCACACGCAATCCGGGCAGGCTGTCGTCGGGCGTGATCTCCACACCGATCTTCGTCAGCATGAGCGGATGACAAAGAGGAATCAGGCTCGATGTCTGCTTGGCGCCCATGATCCCTGCCAGGCGGGCCGTGCCGATGACGTCGCCCTTCTTGGCATTGCCCTCGAGGATCAGCCGTAGTGTCTCCGGCTGCATCTTAACATGGCCCGAAGCCGTGGCACTGCGCATGGTCTCCGCCTTGTTGCCGACATCGACCATGTGCGCTTCGCCGGACGCATCGATGTGCGTGAGGCTGCCGTGCTCTGCCGCCATGCTATTCGGCCGCCAGCGCGGCGGCTTCGCCTGTCAGGAGGGTTCGCGTTGCCGCTGCCACATCGTCCTTGCGCATAAGGCTTTCGCCGACCAGGAAGGTATCGATCCGGCATGCCTGCAGCCTGAGGCAGTCGGCGTGGGTGAAGATGCCGCTTTCGCCGACGATTATCCGATCCGCGGGCACCATTGGTGCCAGTCTTTCGCTGGTGGCAAGGCTGACCTCGAAAGTGCGCAGGTCGCGGTTGTTGATGCCGATCAGCGGCGACGACAGTTTCAGCGCACGCTCCATTTCCGGCTCGTTATGCACTTCCACCAGCACATCCATGCCGAGCCCGAAGGCTTCGTCCTGAAGGCGCTCCGCATCCTCGTCCGAAAGCGATGCCATGATGAGAAGGATGCAGTCGGCACCCCAGGCGCGAGCTTCCTGCACCTGGTAGGTCTCGAACATGAAATCCTTGCGCAAGGCGGGCAGGCTGCAGGCGGCGCGGGCAGCAGTCAGGAACGCCGGGGAGCCTTGGAAGCTAGGGGCATCGGTCAGCACGGAAAGACAGGCAGCTCCGCCCGCTTCGTAGGCCGCAGCCAATGCCGGCGGATCGAAGTCGGCACGGATCAGCCCCTTGGACGGGCTTGCCTTTTTGATTTCGGCGATGAGCCCGAACATGCCTGCCTCATGCTTTGCCACGAGTGCCCGGTGAAAGCCGCGCGGCGGGGTCTGGTCCGCTTGCATGGCCTTGAGGTCGGCAAGCGACACCGATGCCTTTGCGGCCTCGATTTCCTGCCGCTTGTAGATTTCGATCTTTTTGAGAATGTCGGTCATGGCGAGCGCCCTTCCTTCAGTCGCTGTCGTTGGAGACGGCAATCAGCCTGTCGAGAGCGGCAGCCGTAGCGCCACTGTCGAGCGATTTTGTGGCAAGCCGCATGCCGTCGATGACGGTCCCGGCCTTGCCGGCTACGACCAGCGATGCAGCGGCGTTGATCAGCGAGATATCGCGATAGGCATTTTTTTCGCCGGAGAGCACGGCACGCAAGGCTGCCGCATTGGCAACGCCGTCGCCGCCCTTGAGGTCGGCCAGAACAGCATGCTGCACGCCAAAATCGCCGGGGCCGAGTTCGAATGTCCTGATCTTGCCGTCTTCGAGTGCCGCGACCTGCGTCATCCCCGTCGTGGTGATCTCGTCGAGGCCGTCGCCATGGACGACCCACACGCTTTCAGCACCGAGATCGCGAAGCACTTCGGCAAGCGGCACCACCCATTGCGGCGCATAGACGCCGAGCAACTGACGGCGCGCGCCCGCAGGGTTCGACAGGGGGCCGAGAAGATTGAAGATCGTCCGGGTACCGAGTTCCACCCTGGACGGGCCGACATGGCGCATCGCCGAATGGTGCATCTGGGCGAACATAAAGCCGATGCCGGCGTCGCGGATGCAGCGGCCTATATGCTCCGGCGAGATGTCGAGCTTCACACCCAGCGCCGAAAGGCTGTCGGCAGCACCGGACTTGGAGCTCAGCGCGCGGTTGCCATGCTTTGCGACGGGAACGCCGCAACCTGCGACGATCAAGGCGGCGAGGGTGGAGATATTGTAGGTGCCGGTCCCGTCGCCGCCGGTGCCGACGATGTCGATGGCATCGGCCGGAGCTTCCACAGGCAGCATCTTGGCGCGCATCGTGGTGACGGCGCCGACGATCTCGTCGACGGTCTCGCCTTTCATCCGCAGCGCCATCAGGAAGCCGCCGATCTGCGACGGCGTCGCTTCGCCGGACATCAGGATCTCGAAGGCCTGCCGCGCCTCGTCGCGCGTCAGACTTTCATGGCCGGCGACTTTGGCAAGCAGTGGCTTCAGATCGGCCATCGAGGTCGGTTCCCTAGCTTAGCGCTGCACGGCCTGAGCCGCGGCCTCGCGGTTTACGGTCACGCCGTATTTCGTCTGCAACTCGGCAACCATCTGGTCGAGGATATCGTCACCAGCAGCGTCTGCAATCCTGGAAATCTGCTGGTCCTGGTTGGCAAGGACATCCGTGGCTGGCGGCGTCGTGTTGACGTCGGTTACCTTCAGCAGGATCTGCGTCGTGTCGTCGCCGCCGATGGCGCTGGCAACCGTATCGACAGGTCCGGAGAATGCTGCCGACACACCGGCGCGGCCAAGGACGCTGTCGTCCATGTTGCGCGTCACGTTGGTCTTGTTCTCGACGGCAATGCCAAGCGGCGCGGCAATATCGGCGAGCGACTTGCCCTTCTTGGCCTCATCCTTCAGGGCGGTGGCCTTAGCGGCGAGGGCGACCTTCTGCTGTTCCGCTGTCCAGTCGGCAGCGGCCTTGTCATGCACCTCGGCAAGCGGACGATCGTGCTCAGGGGTCACGTCCAGTACGTCGAACCAGACATAGCCATCGCTGCCGATGGGAACGGGAAGTGCCTGGACGCCGACATCGGTCTTGAAGGCTTCTGCGAGCAGCTTCTGGCGCTCGGGAATATCTTTGACCTCATTCCCAGCCTTGTCGAGGCCGGTGGCGTCGACGGAATCGACCGTCACTGGCTTCAGTTTCAGTTGCTGAGCTGCCTCGACCAGTGTCGCGCCGGAGCCGCGTGCATCTTCGAATTTGTCGTGCAGGTCTGCGATCTGAGAAGACGCTGCGGCAATTGCCATCTGCTTGCGCAGGTCTTCCTTGACGTCCTCGAACGACTTGGCGCTTTCCACCTTGATGTTGGTGACGCGCAGGATCACCGGTCCGAACGATCCCTCGATGACGCCTGTCGTGCCGCCGTCCTTGGTGACAGCGAAAGCCGGTTCCGCAATGGCTGAATCCGGAACGCTCGCCTTGTTAAATGTGCCGAGCATGACGTCGCTGGCGGTCTTGCCCTGGTCGGTTACGAGCTGGTCGAAGGTCGTGCCGGTTTTAAGGGCGACGGAAGCCGCGTCCGCCAGGTCCTTGTTGGCAAAGCTCAGCTGTTCGATCGTCCGGGTCGCCGGCGTCGTGAAGCTTTCCTTGCGCTTTTCGAATTCGGCGCGCACCGCATCGTCGGTGATGGCGGCGGTATCGGCAATGTCGGCTGCCTGCAGCTTCACGTAGGAGAGTTTGCGATACTCCGGCGCACGATACCGCGACTTTACGCCTTCGAACCACTTCGCCAGCACGTCGTCAGCCGGTGCCTTGACCGGATCGATGTTCGCATTGGTGAGGATCAGGTAGTCGATGCTGCGGCTTTCGTCGTGGAATTCCTTCAGGCCGGCAACCAGCGTTTGCGGTGCCTTGAAGCCGTTGGATATGGAATCGACGATCTGGCCGCGAACTGCGACCTTGCTGCGCTCATTGATATAGTCATCCTGGCTGATACCAGCATTGGCGAGGCGGCTGGTGAACAGCCCGCGGTCGAATTGACCTGTGTTCGACTTGAATGCCGGGTCTTCGCCGATCAGTTTGGCGAGCCGGTCCTGCGACAGGCCGAGGTTCATGTCGGCTGCCAACTGGTCCAGCGAGGCGCCAGCGACGAGCTGGGAGTTGGTCTGCTGTTCAAGCCCGAAGGCGCGGGCCTGCTCCGGCGACAGCTGCGTTCCGAACTGCTGGCTCAGCGCCGAGAGCTGGCGTCGATAGGCGAGGCGGTATTCCGCGGCGCCGATCTGCTGGTCCCCGACGGTAATCACGGTCGATCCGGTGCTTCCGCCGATCAAGGACCGCGACACGCCCCAGATCCCGAAGGATGCCACTAGCAACAGCATCAGGCCCTTGGCGACCCAGGTGCGGGCCAATTCTCTCAGCAGTTCAAACATCGGAATGCTAACCTCAATATGGAACGGCCTCGCAAATCAGGCGAAGCATTGGCTGTTCCTTAGAGCAATCCGCACGGGAATTGAAGAGCATCCGCCGAAATCGCAAAATGCGCGGAACCAATGCCGATACTCGGCGTTTATCGGGCACAAACAAAGGAGCTGAAAAATGGCTGAACTGAAAACCGCTTCCATCCAATCCGCAGCAGCACGTGTCGAAACTGAAGCAGCAGCGCAGGATCTTTCCGCGCAGATCACTGCCCTCAAGGAAGATCTGGCAAAGCTGTCTGAAAGCGTTGTGGCGATCAGCCAGGGTGCCAAGACGGTTGTGACGGAAGAGGCCGCTCTGGTAACCTCTCGCGTCCGTGACAAGGTTCGCGAAGAGCCGCTTTTCGCGCTCGCCGTGACCGCAGGTGTCGCCTACGTCGTCGGCCTTCTCAGCCGCCGCTAATACCTTAAAATCTGAACTAACAGGAAAGCCGGCGGTCATCGCCGGCTTTCTTGCGTTTGTGGCTTTGTATACAGCTAGAGCGATATAGAACGTTTGACTTATTATGTATTAGGGTATAGTAAGCATGCTAACGAATAGCAGGCTTTATGCCCATGACGATTTTCTCTTTCCACGCTTTATCCGAAGGCGTTACAGCGCGCCGCCAAGTGTGCGAGCCGGCTGTCGTCCTGAATTCCTGCTCCCACAAGCTCCCTGGTCATAACAGACCGTCGGCGAGGGGCCGTCGCGCGCATTTCCCGCTCGTCCCGACATTCTTCACAAATTCTCGCCCCAACCAAGTTGACAGCTGCCGGTTGGCGCTGTGCCAGCAAGAGACCTCCCATGGCTGAACGACTACCTCTTCCCAGATCCGCCAAATCCGAAAAGACCATGCGTGTCGTCACGACGGACGAGATCGCCGAGGGACCCTCCGGCAATCCGACCGCGGCGCCGACCGCAGTCGTCCCGCCTGCGGCAGTGCCCTCAGCACCGCGCAAACGTCGTGGTGCAACGCGGCTGATCCTGTTCGCGGCGCTCCCCATCGTCTTGGTCATCGGCGGCTATTTCTACGTCACCGGCGGGCAGGTCATGTCCACCGACAACGCCTATATCGGCGCCGACATGGTCGGGGTTTCCACCGATGTCAGCGGCTTCGTCGCTGCCATCGAGGTGCATGAAAATGAACAGGTGAAGAAGGGCCAGGTGCTGTTCAGACTGAAGCCCGATTCCTTCCAGATTGCGCTGGAGGGTGCCAAGGCACAGCTCGGCGTTGCCCGCAACCAGATCCTGAACCTGCAGGCCAGCTACCAGCAGACCCTGGCGGAGATTGCCCAGGCCGAGGCGGACCTGCCGTTTTACCAGACCTCGTTCGATCGCCAGCAGAGCCTGATCAACAGCTCCGCAGCCTCCAAGGCCGCCTTTGATTCGGCCAAGCACGACCTCGACGCCGCCAAGCAGAAAGTAGCGGTCGCCAAAGCCCAGGCCGCCACAACGCTGGCTCAGATCGGCGGTGACCTTAACCAGCCGCTCGAGCAGAACCCCACCTATCTGCAGGCCAAAGCCGCCGTCGACGACGCGCAGCGCCAGCTCGACGACACCGTGGTTCGGGCGTCCTTCGATGGCACCGTGACCAATGTCGACAGCCTCCAAGTTGGTGGCTACCTCGCGGCTGCCCAGCAAGGCTTTTCACTGGTGTCGTCGAACGACATGTGGATCGCCGCCAGCCCGAAGGAAACCGAACTCACCTACGTCAAGCCGGGCCAGAAAGTCTCCATCTCCGTCGATTCCTATCCGGGCACGGTCTGGACGGGCACTGTCGCCAGCATCAGTCCCGCCTCGGGCTCCAGCTTTTCGTTGCTGCCGGCGCAAAACACCACCGGCAACTGGGTTAAGGTGGTCCAGCGCATCCCGATGCGGGTGAACATCGACGATGCCGCCGGCAAACCGCCGCTTCGGGTCGGCATGAGCACGGAAGTGGACGTCGACACGGGCCACGCTCGTGGCTTGCCGGATTTTGTCGCAAAACTGCTGGGCCGTTCCGATGGCAAGGGTCATGAGTAACCCATCCGACGGCGCCGCGCCCGTCATCGCCAACCGCGGCGCAATCACCGCCTGTGTCATTCTCGCGGTCATCATGCAGGCGCTGGATACGACGATCGCCAATGTGGCATTGCCGTATATCCAGGGCAGTGTCGCAGCCAGTTCCGACCAGATCAACTGGGTGCTGACCTCCTACATCGTCGCTGCCGCCATCATGACGCCGCCATCGGGCTTCCTGTCCGCCAAGTTCGGCCGCAAGCGTGTGCTGCTGACGGCAATCGCCGGCTTCGTGGCCGCCTCTGTGCTCTGTGGCTTTGCCCAGTCTCTGGTGCAGATTGTTGGCTTCCGCCTGTTGCAAGGTCTTTTCGGCGCGGCTCTCGTGCCGTTGTCGCAGGGTATCCTGCTGGACATCTACTCCGTCGAGGAGCGCGGCAAGGCCATGGCGCTGTTTGGTGTCTCGGTGATGGTTGGTCCGGTGCTCGGCCCCGTCATCGGCGGCTGGCTGACAGACCATATTAGCTGGCGCTGGGTGTTCTACATCAACGTGCCGATCGGCCTTGTCGCCTTTATGGGCATCGTCGTCTTCGTCAAAGAGACGAAGGTCGACGCGCTGGCTAAGCTCGACGTTTTCGGCTTCAGCATGCTGAGCCTCGGCATAGCTTCGTTGCAGCTCTTCCTCGACAGGGGCGAGCAACTGGACTGGTTTTCATCCGGCGAGATCATCGTCGAAGCGCTGGTCTGCTTCTGCGCCTTCTACCTGTTCGTGGTCCACACATTCACCACAGAGAAATCCTTCGTCAACCCGCGTCTCTTTCTCGATCAGAATTTTTCCGTCAGCATGTTTTTCATCTTTATCGTCGGTGTCACTTATCTGGCATCGCTGGCGCTGATGACGCCCTATTTGCAGACCCTGATGGGCTATCCTGTCGTCACGGCGGGCATCGTCATGGGACCGCGTGGCCTCGGCACCATGGTCTGCATGTTTCTTGTCGGGCGCCTCATCGGCAAGGTGGATACGCGCTGGCTCTTGCTGCTGGGGCTCGGCCTCACGGCCTGGGCGATGTACGAGATGACCGGCTGGACACCCGATGTCTCGCAAACGACGATCATCGTTGTCGGCTTTGTCCAAGGCGCCGGTTTGGGCTTCCTGTTCGTACCGCTGACCACCGTCGCATTCGCGACCCTGCCGGCGCACATGCGCGGCGAGGGGACAGGGCTGTACAATCTATCGCGCAATATCGGCTCCAGCGTCGGCATCTCCATCGTCTCGGCGCTGATCATCCGCAATACCCAGAGCAACCACGAATCGATTGCTGCCTACGTGACGCCGTTCAACCACGCGTTCGACGCACCAGCCGCCCAGGGCCTAAGCCCGCTGACCGCGATTGGCCGCGCCAGCTTGGACAATATCGTTACCCTGCAGGCGACGATCATCGCCTATATCGACGACTTCAAGCTGCTGATGCTGATGTCGCTGTTTGCCATGCCGCTGGTCATCCTGCTGCGCAAGCCGGCTGCACCGCCGAAGGTCGACCACAGCATTGCCATGGAATAGCAAATGCCGGAGCCTGCCGATGCGGCATCAGCCAAATTTACGGCTGACAAAGCGCGATCCTGCCGCTCCGAACCGCCAGGCAGCCGCGACATTGCGCGTGATGCCGATCCGCGGCCCCGAAACGATGTCCATCGCAGGACCCGCAGTCAGTGTGAACGGCGGCTGGTCCAGAGGCAGCCCGTTGTGTGCGAGTTCGATGCCCAGCGCCTGGCTGAGCTTGCCGGGACCGCTGCACAGTTGCGCAAGATTATCCGTGCCGCGTCGCGCTGCCATCCTGTCGAGACCGGTGTTCGGTTCCAGCGCACGGATCAGCACCGCGCTACCGGGCAGGCAGACGAAGTTGATGCACCAGTGAATTCCGTAGGAGCGGTAGACATAGGCATGCCCGGCAGGGCCGAACATCACGGCGTTGCGCAATCCCGGACCGCGGAAGCTGTGGGAGGCTTCGTCGTCCAGCCGATAAGCCTCCGTTTCGACTATCAAGCCGCCGACGCCGTCGGCGCAAAATTGCCAGCCGATGAGATCGCGCGCGACCTCCACGACATCCCGCCCGAAAAAGGCAGCCAGGCTGTTGCTGAGCATAAGACACAAACCTTTGATCGATGGAGGTCACCCTGCAACTGCAGACGTTGAGCACGTGCGTGTATAGTAACCCGGTCCAATCGAAGTCAACGAACCCCGGGCCCGGCGACCTCAGGTTCAACTTGGCGAGTTGCTGCTCAAACTGGGAACATATTAGCGTTTTGCGTCTTTCCACGCAGGAGGCTGCGGATGGCTAAGTTCTATTTCAACATAAGCGATAACGAGGGCTTTTCCGCCGGTGACGCGCCCTTCGAATATCCGACGCTGACTGCGGCCATCGACCAGGCTAAGAGCGTGCTGGCAGAGATGGCGATCGATGGGATCCCAGAGGGCAACGGCCGTCGCCTCTCCGTGGAAGTCGCCAATGACCGCCGCCAGCCCGTTGTCCGGTTCACGATTGTGCTGATGGTCGACTATTCGCCCAGCGATAGCGCCTGACGGGTTTTGCGGGCGTAGACATTGCAGCCCGATATGACAATCGATGACGCTCTGACATCAAAATTGTGAATATGAACGCACGATGAACAAAATTGGCGTTCATACGTTACAACTGATAGAAAAAGGAGCGTGTCGCCATGTTCATGTCTATTCTTCCAACGAGCGGTTTTGTCGGCGCCCAGATGGCTGGCCTTTGTGCAGCAGTTTCCTCAGCCTTGGCCTACGCATCCGGCCTTGACGGAGCCCGTATTGAAGTCACCCAGGATCGAGGTGTCATCTATCTCGACGGCTCCGCACCGAGCCTTACGGCACTAGAAGCCGCAGTCAACGTAGCGCGCGAGATCGCCGGCAATTCCGTCTGCAACCGCATCGAGCCAGCCTACTGAGCCTTACCACCGGCGACAGGCTCCTGATATTCGCGTAGACCGATCTACGGCCGCTTGGCCGCATCCTTGTCAACGACCTCGAAGATTGCCCTCAGCCGATCCAGGTCGTTGGCCTTCAGCGTTTCCACATCCCCGGTCGGATTGAGTGGCTTGAACCATTCGATCGCCTCCCGCAGCACTGTCGCGTAGGGCTCGCGGTATTCGCTCAGCCCTAGCACCCATTCTCGGACGGTTTCGCGCTCCATACGGGACGCGGCATAGCGAGCATGGACGGTCTTGGCGGAACTGATGAGGTCGTCGACGTTTTTCATGGGCACTCCTCGGCTGACCGTCAATGGACCGGCGGGTCCTGGTCGTCAAGGAAAGTCCGTATTCCCTCGCGCTCTATAGTCGCCAGGAATTCATCGAAGGCATCGCGGTCGGTGGAGAAACCCTCTTCCCACATGGTTCGTCCATCCGCAGCATCGGTCACCTCCATCTTCCAGTCGAGCGTGGTGCCAGCTGCACGGAATATGTCAACGCGCACCGTGGTGCCGCCTTCCGAAAACTCACCGGAAAGCTCCGAGTGCTCAATTCCATCTTCGTTCCGAATCATCCGATCTTATCCTCCAGCTTTTCGCTTCCTAACATGCACGAAAGGCGAATTCTCGACGGTTGGGTATCGACAAAAGAAGAGCCCGATGCGCTGGGCGCATCGGGCTCTGATAGTTCATAACGGCCGCCTCTTATTCAGCACTTTGTGCAAAATTAGGGCTGTTCGCGGGTGCCGTTTGCATTGGTGCGCTGATCGTCGTCCTCCAGATCCGTTGAGACCATATACGTGTCCGAATGCTCGCGGGCCGCCTCGCGCATGGCGCGCGGGCTGGCGAGATCGTCACCTTCGATGGTCTCGGAATCGGCCTTGCCGCCAGTTCCGGCCTCAGCGTCGTAGTCGCGCTCTGCTTCAGCCCAGTGCTCCGAGTGAGCGCCGTCCGGCTGTCCGTTGCGTTCCCAGATTGCGTGTGCGCGGCGTTGGATTTCTGTTTCGCGGTTATCACTCATCATCATTCTCCCGTTGATGCATATAAAACATGCACGGCGTCAAAGCGTTCCAAAGAAACGGAAGTGTGAATATATACGGTACGGATAAAGCGGTGTTTGCAGGCGAAACGCAACATCAAAGTTCTGCGCTAAAACTATCGCCTGTATACCCAGCGAGCACGTCAAAAAAGGATAAATGGCATGGCACTCGAGGTCTGCGCGCATTGCGACTGGAGCAAGCACAGCGGAAAGCGCTGGATGTCGGCCGCCATTCGGGCGGATGGCAAATGGATTGTCGCGGCTCCGGAGCTTGTCGGCGATACCGCCACCTTGTTTCAGAGACTGGCAGGACGTTCCCACCAGTCCGGCTCGCTGCTGGTAGGGTTCGACTTCCCGATTGGGCTTCCGAAAGCCTACGCCGCAGATGCCGGTATTGCCTCGTTTCGCGAGGCGATCGCACAGTTCGGGAAGGGCGATTGGTCCGATTGGTATGACGTCGCCGATCAGCGCCACCAGATATCCCATCGACGGCCGTTCTACCCGATGCGGCCAGGCGGAACGGAGAGAGCCCATCTCTACGACGGACTCGGCATCCTAAGGAGCGATGACTTGTTGCGAGAATGCGAACGGGCGACGCCCTACAGGCCAGCCGGCTGCTCATTATTCTGGACACTGGGCGGCAATCAGGTTGGCAAGGGTGCGATATCGGGATGGCAGGAGATCATTGCGGCGGCGCTCGACGAAGTTGGCATCTGGCCATTCGATGGAACGCTCGCAGAGCTTACCTCCTCCAGGTCTGTGGTGATCTGCGAGACCTACCCGGCCGACGTATACAGCATGCTTGGAATTGGGAAAAAGTGGGGAAGCAAGAGGCGTCGGGAGGATCGACGGCGCGTCGGTCCCGGCATTCTGGAGTGGGCGAAAGCGCGTCAGGATATCGACACGACGGCAATCGTCGACTGCCTGCGTGACGGCTTCGGAGACGACGGCTCCGGAGACGATCGCTTCGATGCGGTTGTCGGGCTGCTCGGAATGCTCGAAGTCGTCACCGGCCGCCGCCCGGAAGGCTCACCGGACAGCGATAGCGTAACGCAGGTCGAAGGCTGGATACTCGGACATCTTCGTTGACAGTTGCAGGCGCAGGGTTGGCAGGTGCGGATCGCTAAAGATCCGCACCGGTTTCCTGGTCGATCTCGCTTGTTGACGCTGCCTATTCGGCGGCGACGGCGGTGGTGGATGCTGCCGCTTCGATCTCGCGGACAAGCGGGATCACATGGCGGCCGAAATACTCGACCTCTTCCTGGAAATGCAGAAAACCCAGCAGGATGAGATCGGCACCGGCGCGCTTCAGATCGACGATTCGCTCGGCAACCTGCCGTGGCGTACCGATCAGGTTTGAGCGAAAGCCGTCATTATACTGGACGAGGTCCTCGAACGTCGATTTCGCCCAGTTGCCCTCGCCCTCGGGGGAGGCCTTGCCGGCATTCTTGACCTCATGGGCGAAAGCCTTGACGGCGTCGATGTTGGCCTTGTCGATGATCTCGGCAAGCACTGCCTTCGCCTCTTCCTCCGTCTCGCGGACGATGGCAAACGCATTAACGCCGACGCGAACGGAATGGCCATTGGCCGTCGCTTTCGTCTGGATATCGTCGACCTGCTTGCCGATTTCCTCCGGCGTATTGCCGTTGGTGAAATACCAGTCGGAGACACGCGCGGCCATGTCGCGCGCTGCCCGAGACGAACCGCCCTGAAAGATTTCCGGCTGCGGGTCGAGTGGTTTCGGCTTCAGCGAATAGTCGTTGAAACGATAGAAGTCGCCGCGGAAAGTGAACTTGTCCTCGGTCCAGATGCCGCGCAGTGCGCGAATGAATTCTTCCGAACGGCGATAACGCTCGTCGTGGTCGAGCCAGTGCTCGCCGATGGCATGAAACTCTCCGCGAAACCAGCCGCTGACGACATTGACCGCGACGCGACCGTTGGTCAGGTGGTTGATCGTGGCGATCTCCTTGGCCGCAAGCGCCGGGTTCCAAGGCCCCGGCAGCAATGCTGCAATGACCTTCAACGTCGTCGTTGCCGCGAGCAGGGCATGACTGAATGCCACGGATTCATGCTGGAATTCCGCGCCGTATCCGGCCGTGAAGCGGATCTGGCTCAGCCCATATTCAAAGCCCGCCGCTTCCGCGATCTGCGCCAGCTTCCTGTTATAATCGATCGTCCAGGACGTTCGTTGTTCGATATCGGACGTCACCAGCCCACCCGAGACATTCGGCACCCAATAAGCAAATTTGACAGGGTCGGAGTTGTGAAAAGTCATCGCATTATCCTCCTTCATGCAAATCAGGCTCGGGCGCGTCGCGAAGAGTGTGGTGGACGGAACGCAACAGTCAAAAAGTCCACCGATTGAGGCCTTCATAATCTACCAAATCGATAGAACTTGAAGGACGCCGAATGCCAATAAACCACGACTTCAGAGAAAAATGCCCGGCTCGCATCGTGCTCAAGGAGAATATCAATCTCGCATCCGTCAGGCGCCACTCGGATGATCGACAGTGCGAACTGCGGTCACTGATATCGCGCCGCCTCCGCCCGCATATTCCGAAGCGGCCTTGTGAGGCACGCAAAGCTTGGTGATCAAGCTAAGGGCGACTGCGGTAAAATCTGGACGATCTCGTGCGTGAGGACAAGCGATTCCGGGGGCACGCAACTAACGATTCGCAAGTTTGAAGCGTGCAACTATAAGACTATTGCAACGTCTCGATATCGCAGCAAAAGGAAGACCAAGGCTGCAGGAGATGAGGCGTTAGCTTGTTTTACAAGGTGGAGACCGACAAATTAGGAGATGGCGCACCCGACAGGATTCGAACCTGTGACCTTTGGAATCGGAATCCAACACTCTATCCAGCTGAGCTACGGGTGCATGCCGAGGGCGGGGCTTACCGCCTGTCCGATGGCAGGTTCATAGCCCAGGTCGCGTCAGGCATCAATGCGGAAAATGCGGAAAAGCTGTCAACGACGCCAACAGTTTTCCGCAAAAGAAAAGGCCGCGAAGTTTTGGTTCGCGGCCTTATGCTTTCAAGCGTGGCGATTACGCCGTCTTCATGGCGCCGGGGCCTGGAGTGGCCTTGGGCGGCACCTTGCCGAGGATGATCATGCCGAGCACCTCGTCCTTGGTGACATCCTCTGTACGGGCATGGCCCACCACCTGGCCGTTCTTCATGACGGAGACGCGGTCGGCGAGATCGAAGACATCGTGGATGTCGTGGCTGATGAGGAAGATACCGATGCCTTCCTTTTTCAGTTGCTTGATCAGTTCGCCCACCTGCGCCGTCTCTTGCGGGCCAAGGGCCGCCGTCGGCTCGTCCATGATGAGGATGCGCGCGTTGAAGAGGATAGCCCGCGCGATCGCCACCGACTGCCGCTGGCCACCGGAGAGCGCCTTGACCGGTTCCTTGAAGCGCTTGAAGTTGGGGTTCAGCCGGCCCATCACCTCGCGCGCCGAGGCCTCCATCGCCACGTCGTCGAGCGTGCCCCAGCGGGTCTGCAACTCGCGACCCAGATAGAGATTGGCGGCCGCATCGACATTGTCGGCGACCGCGAGCGTCTGGTAGATCGTCTCGATGCCGAATTTCTTGGCGTCGCGGGGCGTGCGGATGTCGACGGTCTCGCCGTTGATCAGGATGTCGCCGCTGTCGCGCTTGTAGGCGCCGGACAGGATCTTGATCAGCGTCGACTTGCCGGCGCCGTTGTGGCCGAGGAGGGCGACGACCTCGCCGGGGTAGAGATCGATCGAGGCGTTGTCGACCGCGTGTATGCCGCCGAAGGAAATGGAAATGTTCTTCAGTTCCACAAGCGGAGTGTTGTGATCCGTCATAGCTGGAATTCCTCTTACTTGGCCCGCGAGCGATAGACGGTGTCGAGCCAGACGGCGATCACCAGCACGACGCCGACGACGACGTTCTGGATGGGGGTATCGACATTGGCGAGCCCCATGCCCGACTGCAGCGACTGCATGACGAGGGCGCCGAGCATGGCGCCGGCCACCGTGCCGGTACCGCCGGCGAGCGACGTGCCGCCGATGACGGCCGCAGCGATGGTGTAGAGCTCATAGGTCGTGCCCTGCGAGTTGGCGGCGGCATTCAGCCGGGCGGTCGAGATCGCGGCGGCGACGGCGGCGAGAAAGCCCATCAGCGTGAATATCTTCACCGTGACCCAGCGCGTCTTGATGCCGGCGAGTTCGGCTGCTTCCGGATTGCCGCCGATGGCAAACACATAGCGACCGAAACGTAGCCGCGTGGCGATGAACGTCATGATGATCCCGGCGGCGACGGCAATCAGGACGGGGACTGCAATACCGTAGGGGATATCGAGGCCGCCGTCAGGCCAGGCGATGCCGTGGTCGTTGGCGTATTTCTTGGCGATACCGACCGGCCAGTAATAGATGGTGAAGACATAGATCGTGCCCAGCACCATGGCCGAGCCGAGGATGGCGAGGAAATATTCGGCCCAGACGGGGCGCCTGGGAAAGTTGAAGCGCTTGCGTTGGCGCCGCGAGCCGGCGATGCCGACGACGATCATCAGGCAGGCGACGATGCCGATGACCCAGCTCCAGGTGGCGCCGATGGAGCCTTCCGCGCCGCCGCCCATGATCCGGAAAGTGGCATCGAGAGGCGCCACGGTCTGGCCTGACGTGACATACCAGGCAAGCCCGCGCCAGGCGAGAAAGCCGCCGAGCGTGACGATGAACGAGGGAACGCCGAGGAAGGCGATGATGATACCCTGCAGGAGCCCGATCAGGGCGCCGGCAGCCAGTCCGCATATCAGCGCGATGACCCATGTCCAGTGGCTGTCAAAGCCGAGATAGGTCGGCAGCCATTTTGCCTGGACGACACCCATGATCATGGCGACGAAGCCGAGCAGGGAGCCGACGGAAAGGTCGATATTGCGGGTGACGATGACCAGAACCATGCCGGTCGCCAGGACGGCGATCTCGCAGGTCTGGACAGAGAGGTTCCAGAGGTTGCGCGGGGTTAGGAACAGGTGCCCGGTATAGAGGTCGAAGCCGACCCAGATGATCAGCAGGGCGCCGACCATGCCGAGCATGCGGGTATCGATCTCGGTGGCACGCAGGAAGCGCGTGAGCGCATTGGTCTCCGTGGCGCGCGCACCGCCCGATGTTGTGGACTGGGTCATGTCGGCCATTGCTCTGCCGTTCTCCACTGTTGAGCGCAGACCGTCGACACTTTGCGTTTCACTGGCATAAGTCTGGCGCTGTTCTCGAATATGCGTCCCCGGCCGATGGATGGACAATCTCTCGGCATAGGTGCCGGCACGCGCGGTGACGACCTCAGTGACGCAAGCGTTGCGGCAGTGGCCATAGCGTCCTTGCAGACATGGCCACGCCGGTGGCGATCGGCGCCGCACCGGATATCGGGCGGCGCCTCACTTGCAATTGGGTCAGCGGTTACTTGCAGGCAGCAACGGCACCGGCCTTGACGCCCTGGCAGGCTTCGGCCTTGGAAATCCAGCCAGCGTCGATGACGACGTTGAGGTTATCCTTGGTGATGGCGACAGGCGTCAGGAAGACCGACTGCATTTCGACATGCTTCGGACCACCGTTGAAGCTCTGGACGCCCTTGATTTCGGTCATTTTCTTGCCCCCGGCGAGATCGAGAGCGATTTCAGCGGCGCGCTTGCCGAGTTCGCGGGAGTCTTTCCAGACGGAAACGGTCTGGGTGCCGAGCGCGATGCGGTTGAGGGCCGCCTTGTCGGCATCCTGGCCGGATACAGGCACGGAACCGGCAAGGCCTTGTGCGTCGAGCGCAGCAACGGCGCCGCCTGCAGTGCCGTCGTTGGAGGCAACGACCGCGTCAACCTTGTTGTTGTTGGCGGTCAGGATCTGCTCCATGTTGCGCTGTGCATTCTGCGGCAGCCAGCCATCGGTATAGGCTTCGCCGACATTCTTGATCTTGCCGGCATCCATGGCAGCCTTGAGGACTTCCTTCTGGCCTGCAAACAGGAAGTCTGCGTTCGGATCGGAAGAAGAGCCCTTGATGAAGACGTAATTGCCTTCAGGCTTGACCTTCAACACGTCGCGGGCCTGCATGCGGCCGACTTCCTTGTTGTCGAAGGTGATGTAGAAAGCAGCCGGATTTTCGATGAGTCGGTCGTAGCCGACCACTGGAATACCCTCGTCTGCGGCTTTCTCGATTGCCGGGCCGATGGCGTCGCTGTCCTGGGCAAGCACGATCAACGCCGTGGCACCCTGCGAAATCAGCGATTCGACGTCGGTCAACTGCTTGGAAGCAGAAGACTGGGCATCTGCCGAAATGTACTTGGCGCCCGCTGCGGCCAGTGCCTTCTTGATTGCGGCTTCGTCGGTCTTCCAGCGTTCTTCCTGAAAGTTCGACCAGGAAACGCCGACGACGAGATCCTTGGCGAAGGCGGTCGTCTGCATCGTCAAAACTAGGGCTGCGCCAGCGGCGAGCCTAACAAAAGTTTTCATAATACCCTCCCGAGTGAAGCGCGACCGCACGCACCTCTAGAGCTCCCGCCCGGCCGCCGCGAATGTGCTGTCGAAAAAACTCCTTTTTTCTCGACAGTCGAGAAATTAAGTGTCAGAGAATTTTAAGGCTGTCAACACTGCACGACAGGGTTTTGTCGGTAACGAAAATCCAACCGCAGGTTCGTCAGGCGCCGCGGACAGGCAGAGGGGAGAGACACCTGATGCAAGGCAAGTCCAGTGCCGAGTGGGTGCGCCGGCGCAACAGCGTCATGGTGCTCAGGGCACTGCGCCGCCACGGGCCGCTGGCTCACACGGAGCTCTCGGATCACACGACCTTGTCGTCCGGCACGATCTCGGCAATCACCGCCGATCTCGAGCGTGCCCAGATCATCGTCAAGACCGAGCAGCAGCTGGCTGGCGGCCGCGGCCGGCCGCGCGTGGCCTTTGCCCAGCGCCGCGACTGCGGCTATCTGGTGGTGCTCATCATCTCGTCGGATGCGGTTCAATATTCGTTGGTGGATTATGCCGGCACCTTGCTCGATCGATTTTCCGAAGGCCGGTCGCAGGACGGAACGGGCATTGCCCGATTCGTCGAATCCATAAGGGCAGGGTTATCCAGAATTGTCGCCCGCTCGAAGATTGCGCCGCAGGACGTGCTCGTCATCTCGATCAGCAGCAAGGGCCTGGTAGACGGTCTTGAGCCGGTGCTGCGCTGGTCGCCAATCTTCGGGGAGGAACAGATCGACTTTGCCGCAGTTCTCGGAAACGATTGGCCGGCGAAGATCATTCTCGGTAACGAGACGCTGCTGGTGGCCGATGCCGCCGGACAGCGCGAGGAGCAGGGCCGGGGTTTCGAGACGCTGGCAGCCCTGTCGCTTGGCCACAGCATCGGGCTCGGCATCGTCAGGCGCACCGCCAATGGCGACCGCGAGGTCGCGGCACCTAATTTCGGCCATATGCTGCATGAGCCGAATGGCGGCCTCTGTCGCTGCGGGTCGCGCGGCTGCATCGAGGCCTATGCGGGTTTCTACGCCATCCTGCGCAATGCCTTTGCCGTGCCGCTCGACACCATTCCGGCCAAGTTCGTACCGGTCGCCGAACTCGACAAGATCGCAGCCAGCGCCCGGCAGGGAAATCGTCGCAACCGCTTTGCCTTTCACCAGGCAGGCCTGGTGCTCGGCAATGGCCTGTCGCGGGTGCTCAGCCTTTACGAGCAGATGCCTATCGTGCTGACGGGTCCGGGAACGCGATACGTCGATCTATTGCAGGAGGGTATGGAGGAGGGTTTGCGGCAGTCGCAGATCGTTCGCATGGGAGGCCTGCCGGAAATGAGGATCATGGCAGACGAACAGGCGCTGGTCTTCGAGGGCCATCTGCGCCGGGCGCTGGATGCGATAGACGGCGACATCGTTGCATTGCGGGCGATTGCCGATGTCGAGATCAAGGATCGGGCGGGGTAGGCACCCCAATATATCGACGCCGGATAGTGGCCCGGCGTCGATCGATAGCTTGAGCGGATAATCTCAGGCGACGGAAATCAATTTGCCTTCCTTGACCGAGCGCACTGCCGCGTCGGCAAGTTTCAGCGCGGCGAGGCCATCGGCGCCGGACGGGCTGATGTCGGTGCCTTTCTCGACGGCGCTGATGAAGGCGGCAATCTCGTTGGCATAGGCTTCCGTATAGCGCGTCATGAAGAAATCATGCAGCGGCGGACGGGTATATCCGTCGCCATTGGCGACCTCGATGGAGAAGGGGCGCTGGTTTTCAGCGGCTACCATACCCTTCGAGCCGTGGATTTCGATGCGCTGGTCGTAGCCGTATGTAGCACGGCGCGAATTCGAGATCATCGCCTGCTTGCCGGACGCCGTCTGCAGCAGCACCGACACGCTGTCGTAATCTCCGGCGACGCCAATTGCCTTGTCGATCAACACTGCGGCCGTGGCGCTGACGGACACCGGCTCTTCGCCGAGCAGGAACCGCGCCATGTCGAAATCATGAATGGTCATGTCGCGAAAAATGCCGCCAGAGCGCTTGATGTAGTCGACGGGCGGCGCACCGGGATCGCGGGAGGTGATCGTCACCATCTCGACGTCGCCGATCTTTCCATCGTCGATCGCCTTGCGCACGGCCATGAAATGCGGATCGAAGCGGCGATTGAAGCCGACCATAAGCTTTCCCTTGGTCTTTGCGACGACGTCGATGCACGCCTCGACCCGGGCGGTATCGAGGTCGATCGGCTTCTCGCAGAAGACAGCCTTGCCAGCGCGGGCAAAACGTTCGATCAGGTCTGCGTGTGTATCTGTCGGGGTGCAGATGACCACTGCGTCGATATCTGCTGACGATTCGATCGTGTCGATGGTGCGAACCTCGCAGCCATAGGCCGAAGCTATCGCATTGGCTGCGGCCGCAAAGGGATCGGCTACCGCTACCAGTTTCGCATCACCGTTGGCGCTGACTGCCTTGGCGTGAACCTTGCCGATACGGCCGGCGCCGAGCAGGCCAAATCTTACCGTCATTTTCCATCCTCCCAGATTCGGAACAAATAAACCGTCTTGGTCTCATTCTGGAATTTTCATTCCATCTTCCTGTGCCGTCGTCAAGCGCCCGGGGTTTCACAATCGCGAAATTCAGCTTATGGACGGTGCCGAACAAACAAGCGGACAACAGCCTCATGAAAATGATCGACCCGAGCCATCGATTCTACCGCCCAATCTACGTGCGCATCGGCATCGTCGCCCTGTGCCTTGGGTGGGCAATCATCGAGGCAACCTTCGGTGAGCCGATCTGGAGCATGGCCATCGGTGCCGTAGGTGCCTATGCTGCGTGGGTTCTGCTGTTGAACTATACGCCCACGCCGGAAGAAATCGCACCGCCGCCGCCGCGTGACGATGCAGGTCCAGAAGCCTGATCTGTCTGAAAGCCTAATCTATTTGAAAAGTCTGGCGCGGATCTCGATGCGGCGCGGTGCCTCGTCGATCAGCAGGTTGGCGATTTTCATGCGCGTCGTCGCCTGTTCCTTGAACAGCGGGTTGACGCTGTCGGGATGGTTGGCCTTGGCAAAACTGCGGCGCTTGTCGTTGAGCGTCTGCAGCGTGTCCGCAGCCGAAATTCCAAGTTCCGCAGCAACCTCCTGCGGCAGGATACGCGCCAGGTGGACCGGCATCACCGGTGCGGCGCATTCCTCCGGCTCTATGTCTTGCGTTGCAGTGGACGGCGCCTCAGGCGCGAGCGGTTCTCGTTCGGGCCCGAGGTTGTCGAGATAGGCCTGGTCAGGTCGCGCCTCGGATACGGACACGCCATCCCGCACATCAGCCGCGAAGCTGGAATTCAGGCCTTGAATTCGGTGCGCCGAAGCCGGCTGAGCGAAAACTGCTTCTTCATCCTCGGCGTCGAGACGGTCGAGAACGGATTGAAATATGGATTGTCCAAACAGCATGATGTCTCCCAATCCGTAAAGCCTACGACGCGAAAGTGGTGTCTGGCTGGTCGGTCAGATTGCAGCGCGCCGGCTTTCCTGCAGGATCATGTCATAGAGCAGCAGGGCGCTGGGTGGCAGGGCACGCTCGCGCGCCGTGATGAGGCTGTAGGGCTTCACATCTATGGCGAAATCGATCGGCAGGATGCAGGCCTCGCCTGCGTGAGAACTCTGGCCGCAGATGAAATCGGCCATGTCGAGAGCGATCGGCGAAATCGCATCTGTCTTGCAGACGACGGCAAGGGTCAGGACCACCGACGACGTGTTGACGATATTCTCCGGCAACGCCACGCCGGCGGAGATGAAGATATCCTCGAGCCTGCGGCGCAGCAGCGTACCCGGCGGCTGGAACACCCAGTCCTGGCCGGTGAGATCCGCAAGCCCGACGACGCCCTTTTTGAGCAATGGATGCCCCTTGCGTACAATCAGGCAGGCCTTCTCGATGCCGATCTGGTGGGCGGTGAACAGCCGCGGGTTCAGTTCGTCCGGAATGCGGCTGATGATGAAGTCGTGGCGTGCTGCCAGCAATTCGCGGGCGAGAACGTTGCTGTTGTCGACCTGGATATTGATTTCGATGCCGGGATAGGCCTCTGTCACCCGCTGTATCGCCGGGACCACCAGACTGATGGCCGGAGCTGCCACCGCACCGAGATGCACGGACCCACCCTTGCCGGTACGCAACTCGGCAATCTCGCGGCTGGCCTCCCGCAGTTCCAGCAGGATCTTGCGGGCCCGCTTGGCAAGCGCCAGGCCGAACGGCGTCAGTTCCACGCCACGGGCAACGCGCTGGTAGAGAGATGTCTTGGCGATCGCTTCCATCTCCGACAACATGCGCGAAGCTGCAGGTTGAGAGATATTCATGGATTCGGCTGCGGCGGATATCTGTCCGTGATCCTCGATCATGACAATCATCCGCAGATGATTCATCTTCAATCCGTTGCGCAGGAGGCTGTCGTCACGAAAATTATCTGTGTGAATTTCTATACCATCACGAGAATAATCGTTGTGTATGTTCTCCATGGTGGCATTTTTCCTGCTTACGGGGCCAAAAAGTAGTACTTTTTACCATTATACCAAAATCATCATATTGTACGCCAGTTATTCTATTTGACAGTTATACGAATTGATTCCAGTTTGCCGCCGTGCTGGGAGCAGCATGACACGTGTGGGATCGTGCAGGAGACGTACTTCGTATTGATATTGAAGTAATATCCAATCAACGGAACCTGCCACAGTTTCGGGGTGGGCGCTTTTGCGTACGCCAAATTTTTAAAAAACGGGAGAGAGCAATGAAATCCATTATCTCATTGATGGCCGCAGCGGCCTTCGGTGTTGCAACATTTGTCATGCCAGCCATGGCTGCCGACAAGGGTCTGGTTGGTATCGCTATGCCAACGAAGTCTTCGGCGCGCTGGATCGATGACGGCAACAACATCGTCAAGCAGCTTCAGGCTGCTGGTTTCACGACCGACCTGCAGTATGCTGACGACGATATTCCTAACCAGCTTTCGCAGATCGAGAACATGGTCACCAAGGGTGCCAAGGTTCTCGTCGTCGCTTCGATCGACGGCACGACCCTGTCGGACGTTCTGCAGAAGGCCCATGACGCCGGTATCAAGGTTATCGCCTATGACCGCCTGATCCGCGACTCGGCCAACGTCGACTACTACGCTACCTTCGACAACTTCCAGGTCGGCGTTCTCCAGGCTGGCACCATCGTTGACGGCCTCGGCCTCAAGGACGGCAAGGGCCCGTTCAACATCGAGCTCTTCGGCGGTTCGCCGGACGACAACAACGCCTTCTTCTTCTATGATGGCGCAATGTCGGTTCTTCAGCCTTACATCGACAGCGGCAAGCTCGTCGTGAAGTCCGGTCAGGTTGGCATGGACAAGGTCGGTACGCTGCGTTGGGATCCGGCAACGGCCCAGGCCCGCATGGATAACCTCCTGTCGGCCTACTACACCGACGCTCACGTCGACGCAGTCCTGTCGCCTTACGACGGCCTGTCGATCGGCATCATCTCGTCGCTCAAGGGCGTCGGCTACGGCTCGGGCACCCTCAAGCTGCCAATCGTCAGCGGCCAGGATTGCGAAATTCCTTCGATCAAGTCGATCATTGCTGGCGAACAGTATTCTTCGATCTTCAAGGACACCCGCGACCTCGCCAAGGTCACCGTTGCCATGGTCACCGCAGTTGCTACCGGCGGCACACCTGAAGTCAACGATACCAAGACCTACGACAACGGCGTCAAGGTCGTTCCTTCCTACCTGCTGAAGCCAGTCGTCGTCACCAAGGACACCTACCAGAAGGTCCTGATCGACAGCGGCTACTACAAGGCTGAACAGCTTAAGTAAGCAATGAAAACCACCGGAACCCGCAGATTGCGGGTTCCGGACTTCGCATTTATGATCGTCGCGTCAGTCACGACTCCCGGCGTTGGATTTTGATTATGGACAATATTATCCTAGAGATGCGGGACATCACCAAGACGTTCCCGGGCGTCAAGGCGCTTGAGAATGTGAACCTCAAGGTTCGGCAAGGTGAGATCCACGCACTGGTGGGCGAAAACGGGGCCGGCAAGTCGACCCTCATGAAAGTTCTATCCGGCGTCTATCCGGCCGGCACATACGATGGCGATATCGTATACGAAGGCGATGTACGTAACTTCAAGGTCATCAAGGACAGTGAAGCCATCGGCATCATCATCATTCACCAGGAGCTGGCACTGGTGCCGCTTCTGTCGATCGCCGAAAACATTTTCCTCGGCAACGAGGTTGCGACCAACGGTGTCATTCGCTGGCAGGAAGCTTTTTCACGCACCCGCAAGCTGCTCGACAAGGTTGGATTGAAAGAGTCGCCGGAAACCCTCGTGACCAACATCGGCGTGGGCAAGCAGCAACTGGTCGAAATCGCCAAGGCGCTGTCGAAGAGCGTGAAGCTGCTGATCCTCGACGAGCCGACGGCCTCGCTCAACGAAAAAGATTCCGACGCCCTGCTCAATCTCCTGATCGAGTTCCGCAACCAGGGCATCACCTCGATCATCATCACGCACAAGCTCAACGAAGTGCGCAAGGTGGCCGACCAGATCACCGTCCTGCGCGACGGGATGACCGTGAAGACGCTGAACTGTCACGAGGAAGAGATCAGCGAAGACATCATCATCAAGAACATGGTGGGCCGCGAACTGGCTGACCGCTATCCGCCGCGCTCCGTGCCGATCGGCGAGACGGTTCTGGAAGTCAAGAACTGGAACGCCTTCCACCAGCACCACCGCGACCGCCAGGTTCTCCACGACATAAATGTCAACGTCCGCAGGGGCGAAGTGGTCGGTATTGCCGGCCTGATGGGGGCAGGGCGCACCGAGTTCGCCATGAGCGTCTTTGGCAAATCCTACGGCCACAAGATTACCGGCGAAGTGCTGATGGACGGCAAGCCCGTCGATGTCAGCACCGTGCGCAAGGCGATCGACGCCGGTCTCGCCTACGTGACGGAAGACCGCAAGCATCTGGGCCTGGTGCTGAACGACAGCATCATGCACAACACCTCGCTGGCCAACCTTGCCGGCATCTCCAAGGCGACCGTCATCGACAGCCACAAGGAATCGGACGTCGCCACCGACTTCCGCTCCAAGCTGCGCATCCGCAGCTCCGGCATCTTCCAGGAGGCCGTCAATCTTTCGGGCGGCAACCAGCAGAAGGTCGTCCTTTCCAAGTGGCTGTTCTCGGATCCTGAAGTCCTGATCCTCGACGAGCCGACGCGTGGTATCGACGTCGGCGCTAAATACGAAATCTACAGCATCATCAACCAGCTGGCTGCCGACGGGAAGGGCGTTCTGATGATATCATCGGAAATGCCCGAACTGCTTGGGACTTGCGACCGCATCTACGTCATGAACGAAGGACGCATCGTCGCTGAATTGTCCAAGGAAGAGGCAAGCCAGGAAACCATCATGCGCGCTATCATGCGCTCTGGGGAGAAGAAATAATGACTCCTGTTAACCCCCCCGCCGCTGAGGAAAGCCACGTGATTTCCGCCGTCGATTACATCCGCGGCAATATTCGTGAATATGGCATGCTGATCGTTCTCGTGGCGATCATGGTGTTCTTCCAGTTCTACACAGGCGGTATCCTGTTCAAGCCGGTCAACCTGACGAACCTCGTGCTGCAGAACTCGTTCATCGTCATCATGGCGCTGGGCATGCTTCTCGTCATCGTTGCCGGTCATATCGACCTTTCCGTCGGCTCGATCGTCGGCTTCGTCGGCGCCATCGCCGGTATCCTGACCGTGCAATACCAGATGAACTTCATCCTTGCGGCCCTGCTTTGCCTGGTCGTCGGCGGTGTCATCGGGGCGGCCCAGGGCTACTTCATCGCCTATCACAAGATACCGTCGTTCATCGTCACGCTGGCCGGTATGCTTGTCTTCCGCGGCCTGACGTTGTTCGTCCTCGGCGGCAAGAACATCGGGCCTTTCCCGAAGGACTTCCAGCTGATCAGCACCGGCTTCATCCCCGATTTCATCGACATCAGCGGGCTCGTCTCCGGTCTTCACTCGACCTCGATCATCCTGTCGATCGTCATGCCGCTGCTCCTCTTCATCATGGCGTGGCGTCGCCGGAAGACCAACGAGAACCACGGCATCGACGTCGAGCCGATGAGCTTCTTCCTCATCCAGAACCTGATCATCTGCGGCGCCCTGCTGTTCCTCGGCTACCAGCTGTCGTCCGACAAGGGCCTGCCGAACGTCCTGATCATCATGGTCATCCTGATTGCAGCCTACGCCTTCATCACCCGCCAGACGACCATCGGTCGTCGCGTCTATGCCATGGGCGGAAACGAGAAGGCGACGAAGCTTTCGGGCATCAACACCGAGCGCCTGAGCTTCTTCACATTTGTCAACATGGGTGCGCTTGCAGGTCTCGCCGGCATGATCGTCGCCACCCGCCTGAATTCGGCAACGCCGAAGGCCGGCGTCGGCAACGAGCTTGACGTCATCGCGGCCTGCTTCATCGGCGGTGCCTCGGCGTCCGGCGGCGTCGGCAAGATCACCGGTGCTGTCATCGGCGCGTTCATCATGGGCGTCATGAACAACGGCATGTCGATCGTCGGTCTCGGCATCGACTTCCAGCAGATGGTCAAGGGACTGGTGCTTCTCGCTGCCGTCTTCTTCGACGTCTACAACAAGAACAAGGGCTGATCGCCTCTGGCGATCGGTTCCCATTTGCAGTCAGGCGAGCGATTTTCGCGGGCTCTTTCCTTAAGGGCGTGCCACGCGGGCTAGTCGCTTCCGCCTTCCAGATAGAAGGACAAGGTCCGTGCTCATTTCCCAGATCAAAGGTGCAGACGGCGCGATAACAGTCGCCGTCCGCAACGAACCGGGCGAAACCGCCAAGGCCGTCAAGGGTGCCGCCAGCGTCTATGCGCTCGCGATCGAGGCTGCCGATGGTGGAAAATCACTCTCCGAAGTCATCGCCGCCCATGGGCTGGGTGAGACTGTCGACCTCGACAAAGCCTATGCCGAAGGCAGGTTCCTGCCGCCAATCACGCATCCGGACGCTGCCCACCTGCACCTGACAGGCACGGGCCTTACCCATCTGGGTTCGGCTGCCACCCGCGATTCCATGCACAAGAAGACATCCGAAGAGGCTGAGGAAACCCTCACCGATTCCATGAAGATGTTCCGCATGGGCCTTGAGAACGGCAAGCCGAAGAACGGCGAAAAGGGTGTCCAGCCCGAGTGGTTCTACAAGGGCAACGGCAACGAGGCCGCAGCCCCCGGCGCACCCTTGGTCTCGCCCTCTTTCGCGCTCGACGGCGGTGAAGAGCCTGAAATGGCCGGCATCTATGTCATCGGCAAAGACGGCACGCCGTTCCGCATCGGCTTTGCGCTGTCGAACGAATTCTCCGATCACGTGACGGAGCGGATCAACTACCTCTACCTCGCGCATTCCAAGCTGCGGCCCGCCAGTTTCGGCCCGGAAATCCGCATCGGCGCTGCGCCCGACGATATCAGGGGCACGTCGAAAATCACCCGCGATGGCAAGGTCATTTTCGAAAAGCCTTTCCTGTCGGGCGAAGCGAACATGTCGCACACCTTCGCCAATCTCGAATATCATCACTTCAAGTACGGCCTGTTCCGCGCCCCCGGCGACGTTCACGTCCACATGTTCGGCACGGCGACGCTGTCGTTTGCGGACGGTATCAAGCCACAGGCCGGCGATGTTTTCGAGATCGAGGTTGCGGATTTCGGCCTGCCACTGCGCAATCCGCTCGCCGTAGCCGCGGAAACAGACGTGACGGTTCGCCAGCTCTAGAGACTTATGCTCCGGCCCGAGAGGGATGATCCGGAACGCCCCCAAGGACGATGTGACATGCACAAGAAAGCAGAATGGCCGCGCCGGTTGAGATCGCAGGAGTGGTACGGCGGCACCAGCCGTGACGTGATCTACCACCGTGGCTGGATGAAGAACCAGGGCTATCCGCACGACCTGTTTGACGGACGGCCGGTCATCGGCATCCTCAACACCTGGTCGGACATGACCCCGTGCAACGGCCACCTTCGCGAGCTCGCGGAGAAGGTCAAGGCCGGTGTCTGGGAGGCCGGCGGCTTCCCGATGGAAGTGCCGGTATTCTCGGCTTCCGAAAACACCTTCCGCCCGACCGCGATGATGTACCGCAACCTCGCTGCACTGGCGATCGAGGAAACCATCCGTGGCCAGCCGATGGACGGCTGCGTGCTGCTCGTCGGCTGCGACAAGACAACGCCGTCGCTGATCATGGCAGCCGCTTCCGTCGACCTGCCGTCGATCGTCGTCACCGGCGGCCCGATGCTGAACGGCTATTTCCGTGGCGAGCGCGTCGGCTCGGGCACCCATCTCTGGAAGTTCTCCGAGATGGTGAAGGCCGGCGAGATGACGCAGGAGGAGTTCCTCGAGGCAGAAGCGTCGATGAGCCGTTCTTCCGGAACCTGCAACACCATGGGCACCGCCTCGACCATGGCGTCGATGGCCGAAGCCCTCGGCATGGCGCTGTCGGGCAACGCCGCGATCCCCGGCGTAGACAGCCGCCGCAAGGTGATGGCGCAGCTGACAGGCCGCCGCATCGTCGAGATGGTCAAGGACGACCTGAAGCCTTCCGACATCATGACCAAGGAAGCCTTCGAGAACGCCATCCGCACCAATGCGGCCATCGGCGGCTCCACCAATGCCGTCATCCACCTGCTTGCCATGGCCGGTCGTGTTGGTATCGATCTTTCGCTGGACGACTGGGACCGTTGCGGCCGCGACGTACCGACCATCGTCAACCTGATGCCGTCGGGCAAGTACCTCATGGAGGAGTTCTTCTACGCCGGCGGTCTGCCTGTCGTTCTGAAGCGCCTCGGCGAAGCGGGCCTGCTGCACAAGGACGCGCTGACCGTCTCGGGCGAGACGATCTGGAACGAGGTCAAGGACGTTGTCAACTGGAACGAGGACGTCATCCTGCCGGCCGACAAGGCGCTGACCCAGTCTGGCGGTATCGTCGTCGTGCGCGGCAACCTGGCTCCCAAGGGCGCGGTATTGAAGCCATCCGCTGCTTCGCCGCATCTGCTCGTCCACCGCGGTCGGGCTGTCGTGTTCGAGGATATCGACGACTACAAGGCGAAGATCAACGACGACACGCTCGATATCGACGAGACCTGCGTCATGGTCATGAAGAACTGCGGCCCGAAGGGATATCCCGGCATGGCCGAGGTCGGCAACATGGGCCTGCCGCCGAAGGTGCTGAAAAAGGGCATCACCGACATGGTCCGCATCTCGGACGCTCGCATGTCCGGCACTGCCTACGGTACCGTCGTGCTTCACACATCGCCGGAAGCCGCTGTCGGCGGCCCGCTGGCTGTCGTGAAGAATGGCGATATGATCGAGTTGGACGTGCCCAACCGGCGCCTGCATCTCGACATTTCCGAGGCGGAACTGGCAGAGCGGCTGGCCGCATGGCAGCCGAACCACGACTTGCCAACGTCCGGCTACGCCTTCCTGCACCAGCAGCATGTCGAAGGTGCCGATACCGGCGCCGATCTCGACTTCCTCAAGGGCTGTCGCGGCAATGCGGTCGGCAAAGACAGCCACTAAAAGCCATCCAGATATGATATCGACGAAAGGCGGGGCCATAACCCCGCCTTTTCCTTATCTGCAATTGGCCAAGACTTTGCCGGCGGGCGAGGCGGCTTCCGGCTAACTACGCTTTACCCGACAGCGCTCCAGAAACCATGCTTCTTGCCATGCCTTCGCTTCAGCGCCGCGACATAGACAGCATGATCCGGGAACGCCCCAAAATCGGCGATATGGCTTGCGAGCATTGCGCAGGTGGCAAGGTGCCGGGCGGCGTGGCGATAGCGGCTGGAGCGGCCGCCCTCCAGCGAGAAGTCGATCATCGCCCGCAACAGGATGGTGGCCGCCAGCGGTTGTTTTTCCTGCAGCCAGTCGGCAGCTTTGGCCAGGATCTCGTAGAGGTCGCCGTCGATCTCCCCAGCGCGGGCAAGCACGAGCTTTGCCGCTTCCGCCGGCGCCGGCCATCCCTCGTAAAACATCAGCGCCGTATGGACATCCTCGAAGTCGGCCACATAGGCGAAGGCCTTTTCCTCGGCCTCGATATCGTCGAAATCCGGCAGGCGCTTGATGAACGCCTTCAGGTGTTCGACGCTCAGGTTCCGCTCGAAACACTGCCAGCGAAAAGCTTGCGCCTCCGCCTTGCGGTCGAGCGCCTCCAGCGTCTCGATGCGCAAATGCTGCCACTCGATATCCAGCGCGGGGCGTCCCGTCGGCGGCGCCTTGTCGAGCGCCTCTAGCGCTTCCGCCGCCCGCCCGGCCGCAAGCAGCCGCGCGGCAATATCGGCGGCAATGGCAGGCACGGTCTGCGACTTTTCACTGTGCTGACGGACAAAGGCATCGACGTCCCCCTCGGCATCGGCGATCTGCTGCAGCGCGATGCGGACGGCGGAGTCCCGATGGCGGGCCTCGATCTCGTCGGCATAAATCGGCCCGCTCATGCCCCAGCCGATGGCGACGCGGTCTTTGGGCACCTCGAGCTGCTCCTGCTGCCATCCGTCCAGAAGCTTCTTGAGTTGCGCCAGCCCGGTCTGCCCCAACGCCGGTGCAAGCGCCGGGATCAGCGGATCGCATTCGCCATACTCGTTGCGCCTGATCGCGCCAAATACCTGTTCCGGCAGCCTCTTGTGGTGGGAAGCGCTTGGGGCGATGGTGCCGAGATCGACGCAAGCAGCATGAAAACTGCCGATGATCACCCCATTGCTGTCGTCGCATCGCGCAAAGATTGAACCGGCTAGCTCGAGAAAGCGCCACAAAAGGTCCATCGCCTCGTCAGGATCGCCATCGGCGATGGTGCCTGAAATCATCGTACGCTGCGTTTCGAGGTCGCTCTTAAGGGCCTTGATCTTGCGCCAGTCGATGTAGGTTTTCGCCCGGTCGATGGACGACAGCCGCTTGCGCACCTCGCGCGCCACCTCGGCCGTGCTCTGCGCACCCGCCAGCTCCAGGCGAAGCCGCCGCTTGTGCGCCGCGTTGCCCATGCTGATCTCGATCAGCAATTCGGACAGCCGCCCGGCGCCGAGCGCCTCGAGGTTCTTCGCATTCAACGTCGTCTTGGCGGCCATGAAACATCTGCTTCTTTGGTTTCGATCCGGGTGTGCGGAGCCGGCAGATTAACGGCGCCAAGGGCAGGGGGCAATCGCGTTCGCCACCCAGATGCAGCCCAAGCGCATCCCGTCAGAGCGGTTTTTGCAAGAAGAAACAACAGCCTCGCCACGCCAGCCGATAAAAATGCGCACTAAGCCAAAACACCCGCCGGCAGGGGGTTGCATCGCCAAGAGAATCCTTTATATGACGACGCACCGGCGAAGACCTGAGGCATGCCACAGGGATCTCTATTGGGGAATAGTTCAACGGTAGAACGACGGACTCTGACTCCGTTAATCTTGGTTCGAATCCAGGTTCCCCAGCCAATTTTGTAAAATTCACGTTGCTTTTAAGATTTGTATCAGAACAGATTTTGCCTATCGGGCGATCGTGAATTGCATCTGCATAAAAATGTTTTGCTATAGCGTTTCCATGCAACTTCTATCCGAGAATTTTAGCTACTAAAACAAGCGTTTTTCTTTGGCAAATTTCCGGAAGCTATTGCCTTCTCAGTGTGCCAATGGCGCATGCAAGCATCGGTTGGGAGCGCAATTTGAATAGAGATATTGGGAGTCTGGGGGAGGGATTCTTCGACCAACTTATTGTGCACACCCCGGGGCTGGTCTGCAATAAGGTTCAGGCCGATAAGCGTGGCTGGGACTTTCTCGTTGAGTTTCCTTCGAAATCCTTAAATTCGCTACCCTTGGATATGCAACCTCCGCCTCTGTCTGCCTTTGTGCAAGTAAAGAGTACCGAAAATCGAAATCTGTCGCCCCGCATAAGGCTCTCCAACGCCCGTCGCTTTTTGCTGAGGCCGGACCCATGTTTTTTCGTACTTTTTGTCTACGAAAAAGGTAAACGGGAGCCTTTCAAAGCGTACTTAAAACATTTCTGGTCTGAGCTGATTGAGCAGACTGTGCGTGCGCTACGCACAGCGGAGAAAGACGGTCGCACCAAATTGAACTTGACCATGATGCCGGTGAATTTCGACGAGTCCCATCAGATTTCTTTCGATAATATAAGCGATCAGATGCTAAGAGCGATAAACGACATCAAAGGGCACTATGCTTCCGAAAAAGGAAGGTTGACTTATTTCTCTGGCGCGGAAGGTGGTTTGGGGTCGTGCAGCCTAGCCTTCGACGAAAGCGTATCCGATGATGATCTTATCGATCTCGCTTTGGGACTAAGAGCCAGTGTTCCGATTGACCGTTTCGCACCTAATTCGAAGCGATTTGGAATAACACTGCCGTTGCCGGGGGTGAGGGATGGACCAGGAGAGATTTCTCTGGAGGTGAAGCCTTCGTGCTCTGCGACACTTATTTTGTCAGGGCAGAGTTTTGATGACATCATCATGCCCGTCGATTTTTATGCACCAACCGCGTTTCCTTGGATTAGACATGAACTAATTCGTTACCGAATAAAGAATTCTTTTTTAGATTTTATCTTTCATCCTGCGAGCATGACCGCAAGTAAAATCGAGATTGATCTACCCTCCGGGGCTTCGTTATCGATCCATGACTTCGAACGCTTTTTAAGTCTGTTCGTGACATTGCGCGGGAAATCAGTAACTTCACAGATATGGTTCGAAGATAGTATGAAGATGTGGGGGACGATGGAGGTTCCATCGATCAGACCGAGCGAAGATATTACCGGCTGGACAGCGCATCTTCATTTTCTTCGGCACTTTATCGAAAAGGCTTCTCATTTCGTCGAGGGCGTCAATTTATCCCAGACTCAAATGATTGACGCGTCCGAGGAAGTTTTCGAATTTATGTTTCTTTTGAACAGCCCCACGATGAATGCAAACGGTCAGATTGAAAAATTACCTACCCTAAGCGCACAATATCGAATATTTCATCCGCTTATGGTTCAGGTGGGTCTGTTCTGTTTTTGCTGTTTGGTATCGCGACTGAGTACCGCGATTTGCGAAGAAGATGAGCGCATCAACATTTCTATGAGCGAACCGAGTCATCTAGCGAGTTATATTCTGAAAGCGAATGAGGGCATAACTGCCCAGTTGCTGGCTGACATTGAGCAACGCGCGAAATCTTTTGACGGGGAAGTCGCAAATATTATCCTCGCTGCTCCCCCCTTAGTTCGCGCCTAAGCAGCTCCGTATTTAATACACCATACACCCCATCCCCGACAGCCCCGTGCAAGCTCATCCTCCCATAACCGCCTCAGGTCGGGGAACGTGGCGAGTCTTTGTGCGCGTCCTGTAAGCGGCCGAGCTGTGAGGGCGTTCGGGGTCCCCTGTGATTTCGGGCGTGCATTGTTCGCGGGGGCGCGGGCAGGGCTTCGCGGCTGTCAAGATATCAAAGGGGTTCCACATGATTTCGCCGATTTCCTCGCTGAGCGCCACGCAGATCAGGGCGCTTGCGACCACGACTATCGCGGCCTGGACGACCAACGACATTTCGGCGTTGTCGACGACGCAGATCAAGGCGCTCTCGGCAGCGCAGGTCGCGGCCCTGGAAACGGAAGACCTTGCTTCCTTCTCGACAGCCCAGCTCTCCGCCATCTCGGCAACCTCGATCACCAGCCTCAGCCTCGACCAGCTGGCCATACTCACCACCGACAAGATCGGCGGCCTCGCGGCGACGCAGATCGCGGCGCTGAAGACCGCACAGATCGGCGCGCTCGACGCGCAGCAGATCGAGGCGCTGACGCCCGCCCAGGTGGCATCCCTCAGTGCCGGCCAGATCGCAGCACTGTCGACGGACGATATCGCCGGCTTCTCGACGGCCGACATCGCCGCAATCAGCGCCAGTGCCATTACCGGGCTGTCGTCCGCCAATATCTCCGTGCTCAGCTCCGGCCAGACTGCGGCCCTCAAAACCAGCCAGATCGTCGTGCTGAGGACCAGCCAGGTTGCGGCGCTGACGACGGACCAGATCCCCGCGCTCTCGACCGCGCAGGTTGCCGCCCTCAGCGCGACGCAGGTCAGGGCCTTGCCGACCGGCGATGTCGGTGTCCTCTCCAGCGCGCAGATCGGCGCTCTCGGAACGAAGGCGATCGCCGGCCTGACGTCGGCCCAGATATCGTCGCTGTCGACGGGGCAGATCGATGCCTTCACGTCGGTGCAGATTGCCAGCCTCACCTCGCTGCAGGTCTCCGCCGTCAGCGCCGCCGGCCTCGCCACCTTCTCCTCCGGCGACATGGCGGCGATCAGCACCGTGGCGCTGGCAGGCCTGTCCACCGCCAGCATCGCAGCACTCACCTCCGACCAGGCAGCAGCGCTGAAGACAAACCAGATCGCGGCGCTGAGAACGGGCCAGATTGCAGCGCTCACCTCCGACCAGATCCCGGGCCTGTCGACCTTGCAGATCGCCGCCCTGAGCGCATCGCAGGTGAGGATGCTGAACGGCGCCAGCATCGCCGCTTTGTCCACAGACCAGGTTGCGGCCATCAGCACCAAGGCCGTCTCGGGCCTCACCACGCAGCAGATCTCGTCGCTCTCGACAGGGCAGGCGCAGGCGCTCACTCCGGCACTGGTCGGCGTCATGACGGCAGCCCAGATCGGCGCGCTCAATACTGCTGATCTCGCCACCTTCTCGACGGCCGATATCGCCGCAATCAGCGTTGCCGCATTGCCGGGCCTCTCCACCGCCAATGTCGCCGCTCTCAGTTCCGACCAGCTTTCTGCCCTGAAGCCCACCCAGATCGCAGCCCTGAAGACAACTCAGATCGCAGCGCTCGACGCAACCCAGACACCGGCGCTGACGACGGCGCAGGTGACCGCGCTGACTTCCCTGCAGCTCAAGGCTTTGGCGAGCACCAGCGTCAGTGCCCTGTCCGCCGACCAGATCGGCGCGCTCAATGCCAAGGCCGTCGCCGGCATGACGACCGCCCAGATCGCGGCCCTCTCCACGGATCAGGCTGCAGCGCTGACATCCAGCCAGATCGCAAGCCTCAACTCCGGCCAGATTGCAGCACTCAGCACCGCCGATATCGCGACGTTCTCGCCCGACGAAATCGCCGCCATCAGCGCGGTCGCCCTGGCAGGGCTGTCCACTGACGGTATCGCGGCGCTCACCCCGGATCAGGCGGCGGCGCTGAAGTCGGCCCAGATCGCGGCCCTGAAGTCCGGCCAGATCGCGGCCCTTTCGTCCGACCAGATTGCTGCGCTTACGACATCGCAGGTCGGCGCGCTGGTCTCGGCGCAGGTCAAGGCCTTGTCCAGCGGCGGCCTTGCGGCCCTTTCCGGCGACCAGATCACCGCGTTGAACAGCAAGGCTATCGCAGGCTTTACCTCGCTGCAGATCTCCTCCCTGTCGACGCTGCAGATCGAGGGCTTCACATCCGCCCAGGTCGCCAGCCTCAGTTCAGCGCAACTGGCAGCGCTGAGCACGGCAGACCTCGGTGTTCTGTCTACGGACGAGGTCGCGGCCATCAGCAACGCGGCGCTCTCAGGCCTTTCGAGCGCCGGCATTGCCGCCCTCTCGCCGGAACAGACGGCAGCGCTGAAGGCAACCCAGGTTGCCGCCCTGAAGACGGCGCAGATCGCAGCCTTGAGTGCCGCCCAGATTGCCGAACTCGGCACCTCGCAGGTAGCCGTGCTGACGGCAGCGCAGACCGGCGCACTGTCCAGCACCACCATCGCCGCGCTGTCGAACGAACAGATCGGAGCCCTCAGTGCCAAGGCCGTGGCAGGTCTCACGTCGGCACAGATCGCTGCCCTGTCGGTCGATCAGGTGGAATCTCTGACCTTGGCGCAGGTCGCAGGCCTCGGCTCCGCCCAGATCGCCGCCATGAGTTCAGCGGATCTCGCGGCCTTCTCTGCCGATGAAGTGGCAGCCGTCAGCACCGCAGCGCTGTCCGGCCTCTCCAGCGATGTCCTGTCGTCCCTCAGCGCCGACCAGATAGCAGCGTTGAAGACAAGCCAGATCGCGGCCCTTAAAACTGCCCAGATCGCCGGCCTTGCATCCGGGCAGATCGGCACCCTGAGCACCACGCAGGTTGCCGCCCTCAGCGCCGCGCAGGTCACGGCTCTCTCCTCCGGCAGCGTCACGGCCCTCTCCGACGACCAGATAGCGGCGTTGAGCGTCAAGGCGGTCGCTGGCCTGACGTCGACGCAGATCACCCTGCTATCCAGCGACCAGATCCAGTCGCTGACCTCGGCACAGGTGGCAGGCCTTGGCTCCTCCCAGATTGCCGCTCTGAGCACGGCAGGTCTCCAGGCCTTCTCGACCGACGATATCGCGGCGATCGGGACGGGTGCTCTTGCAGGCCTCTCGACCACGGCCATCGCCGCCCTCAGCCCGGATCAGGCCGCAGCGCTGAAGACGACGCAGATCGCGGCGCTGAAAAGCGCACAGATCGCGGCTCTGACCACGGCACAGATTGCCAGCCTTACGACCCAGCAGATCGGGGCGCTCAGTTCATCAGCCATCTCCGGCATTTCGACAGCTGACATCGCAGCCTTTTCCGCAGACCAGATCGCCTCGCTGACGGCAACGGCGATGAAGGGCCTGACCTCCTCGCAGATCGCTGCCCTGACGACCGACCAGGTCAGCGGTCTGTCTGCATCGCAGATCGGGGCGCTGAATTCCTCGCAAATTGCAGCCCTCAGCACCGCCGACCTCGCGACCTTCTCGGCAGCCGATCTGGCCGCGATCAGCGCGGCCGGCATGTCGGGCCTCTCCAGCGACAATATCGCCAGCCTTTCGCCTGACCAGGTTGCTGGCCTGACCGCGGTCCAGGTGGCCGGGCTGACATCGTCACAGATAGCCGCCCTGACCGGGGCACAGGTTGCAGCGCTGACGACCACGCAGGTAGCCGCCCTCGGCTCGTCAGCGATACCCGGCCTGTCCACGTCAGGCATCGCATCCCTGTCGGGCGATCAGATTGCGGCGCTCACCACCAAGGCCGTCGCCAGCCTCACCACGGCGCAGGTCGGCGCCTTGTCCAGCGACCAGATCAACGCGTTGACGGCAACGCAGATTGCCAGCCTTGCCTCGAGCCAGGTTGCCGCCCTGACTGCGGGCGATGTTGCGGTCCTTACCGCCGACGATATCGCAGCGATCACGGCCTCGGCGCTTTCCGGCCTGTCATCCAGTAACATCGCCGCCCTCAGCGCCGACCAGATCGCAGCCTTGAGTGCCAGTCAGCTGGCTGCACTGCAGACAGCCCAGGTTGCTGCGCTGACTTCAGCGCAGCTTCCGGGCCTCACATCGTCGCAGATCGGCGCGCTCACCTCTCTCCAGATCGCGGCGCTCTCCAGCGACAGCATTGCAGCCCTGTCGCCCGACCAGGTGGCTGGCCTCAGTGCCAAGGCCGTCGCCGGCCTGACGGCAGCCCAGGTCGCCGCCTTGTCGACCAGCCAGGTCGAGGCGCTGACACCGACCCAGTTTGCAGGCTTCAGCGCCGCGCAGGTCGGTGGCCTCAACAGCGCAGATGTGGCTGTTCTCTCGACGGACGATATCGCAGCTATCGGAGCGGCTGCGCTGCCGGGGCTGGCGAGCGCCAACATTCCGTCGCTCACGCCGGACCAGATGGCGGCCCTGAAGACAAGCCAGATCGCCGCACTGACCTTCGCCCAGACCCGGGCCCTGAGTTCGGCACAGGCCGCAAGCCTCAGTACCGATCAGGTGGCGGCGCTGAACGCGGTACAGATCGCAGCGCTCGGAACGGCCAGCGTCGCAGCGCTCTCGACCGATCAGGTCGCGGCCCTGAATGCAAGGTCTCTGGTCGGCCTGACCACGGCGCAGATCGGCGCCATGTCGACGGCGCAGGTCGAAGCCCTGACGCCGGCCCAGGTGGGCGCACTCAATTCCCTGCAGATCGCGGCATTGAGCACGGACGGGCTGTCAGCCTTCTCGCTGGCAGACATCTCCTCGATCTCTACGGCAGCGATTGCCGGCCTCTCCACGGGTGATATCTTCGGATTGTCGAGCGCCCAGTTGCAGGCAATCACCGCATCACAGGCCGAGGCACTGGATCCAACCCAGATGGCGGCGGTCATCACAGCCTACCAGTCGTTCTGATAGGATTGGACCATGTCTCTACCCACGGCGCGAAAAGCGTCGTGGGCTTTCCGGCTCAGAGAAATTCGCGCAGCGTGTCGCGCGATTGCAGCGACAGGAATTCGATTGCAACGCCCTCGCGGAAATGGCGAACGATCCTGCCGCGCATGTTGCCGAGGCGGACGGCCATGCCGAGGGCAGGGCGCGCTTCGACATCGACGGCAGCACCGGAGAGCGACAGATCCATGAGGCGGCAGTTATAGACGGAGCCATCCTCGAGGGTCAGTTCCACCGTCGCACTCTTCGGCGTCAGGCGGTCATGGCGGCGATCCTCGGGCAGGCCGAGTTCGTGCTTGTTGGCAAGCCAGGTCAGCTGTGCTGCGAGCTTCTCGCGTTTGCGATCAGTGGCGTTGATCGACATGTTGAAGCCGCGATTGTCGACCGAGATGACAAGACCCTCAATCCGGCCTAGATGGTCGATATAGGCAATAACCCGCTCATTCGCGCGCGGCCTGCCTTCGCATGTAACGTAAAGGTCGCCCGGCGACATATCGACGACCATGCACTCGAATTCATCGTAATTGGCCAGCATCAGGCGACCTTGCATGTTGATCGGCACCCTTTGAAAGGTCCGTTGTTCCATGCGCGGCGCACTCCGCGTTGTCATTGCTGGCTGGAATGAGTGCATAAAGCGACTTCTTGATCCTGTGAGGCTCCAAGGATTGGTAGCAGAAATTTGTTAATAGATGATTGGCCGCCGTACGCCAGTTGCATTCGATGCACGTCATGCACTCATTCGCCACGCCCCAAAAGAGCACAGGTTGTATCGTGACTATCGGAGCATCGCTGACGGTTCGAAGGTCAGAGATTGAGTGCCCGGCGAACGGCGTGGGACAGCCCCAACCCCTTGCTTGCCAAAGCCGATGCTGGAGATTGCGGCGCAGGCGTTTCGGGTTCGCGCAAGCCCGTCCGGCCATCGATCGTACGGCCACGATCGAGACGAAGACCGGCGAGGGGCTGCGTTCCAAGCCAGGCGCTTTTGCTCGTCGCCACCAGGCAACCCAGCACCCGGTCGCAGCGATCCGGCGAGGAGCGCATCGGCAGCAGGATGACCTCGAATGTCATCGAGCGGCCATAGCCGCCATTGCCCGTTGCGTTGAGCACGGCCGGCGAAACCCCGTCCATGACGCCCTTGGCAAAGGTGACGGCCTCGGCACCCTGGCTGCTCCACAGCGAAGAAAAAGGCATGTCGCGAAGTTCCCGGCCGAAAAGGCTGCAAATCATCGTCCCCGCCAGTCGAAACCGGGGACCGCCGTCATCGGCGGCTTCCAGGATGAAGACCTGCGGCAACATGTGGCGGATGGCACCCGGATCGATCTCGGACCGCAACGGAGCGTCGGCGATCCCTCGGGTGCTCTTCCAATAGGTAAACAGTTCAAAGCTCTTATCCAGGCGCATGGTCGGTCCGTGTGTCAATTCGGTGCAGGATGGCGGATATTTCCGCCCTCTGGTCCATCCCATGCTTATTCCGTGCCACGGCAACCGGCTTAGGGTTAACGAAGCCTTTCAATTGACCGGCGACGTCTTCCCGTGAGATCGAGGATGATAATCATCCGAAGGGGTGACAGCGCCGACTTCAAGCCGCCCGGCTCAATCGGGCGGCTTCTTTTTTGGCAACCGCTCCTGTATGCCTTGCGTTTTCCTTTCACGACGAAGAGCATGACATGCAAGACGATGCGCCGAAGCTTCCGCCGACCGTGGAGAACCGCCCAGACGCGCCTCCGCCGCGCACGCCGATCTTCAATCTGCCCCCCGTGCTCGTCGCCAGCCTAGGCCTGCTGCTGGCGATCTTCCTGATCCAAAGCGTATTTTTCTCGACGGACACGCTCGACTGGTTCTTCTTTACTTTCGGCTTCGTACCGGGCCGCTACATAACGCCTTTGTCGCAGCAGGGTCTGGAGTGGCTCTGGACGCCGGTGAGCTATTCGCTGCTGCATGCGAGCATCGAGCACATCCTGTTCAACGGCTTGTGGCTGATGGCCTTCGGTGCGCCGGTGGCTCGCCGCATCGGCCCGGTGCGCTACATCGCATTCTGGATACTCTCGGCAATCGCAGCTGCAGCACTCAATGCCGCCATCCATTGGGGCCAGATGACGTTGATGATAGGCGCATCGGGCGTCGTCTCGGCGCTGATGGGGGCTGCCTGCCGCTTTGCATTTCCGCCCGAGAAACGCGGGCCTCGCCCGATGGAATCGCACCTCAATCCAAGACTGTCGATCATTGGCGCATTGCGAAGCCGGACAGTCCTGATGTTCATCCTGTTCTGGTTCTTCACCAATATCCTCATCGCCTTCGGCATGCCGCTGATTGGCGATGGATCGCAGGACGTGGCATGGGACGCTCATGTCGGCGGCTTTATCTTCGGTTTCCTGCTCTTTTCGCTGTTCGACCGCCCGATAGAATTGCCGACGCCGCCTGAAGACGTCGCCGCCATCGATGGCTGAAGGTTGCATTCCCGGCAACCTGAGTGCAACATCGAATTCCGGCCGCGCGGAGGGAGGAGACCACGGGCGACCGGAATCCTATTGCGATTTCGAAAGGGGAGGATCGAATGCCAATTTCCGTAAAATCCATTTTGGACGCCAAGGGTCGCGCCGTGGTGACCGTCGGTCCGGACACTACGCTGCTTGAGGCCGCTGCGATCCTTGCGGAACACCGCATCGGTGCGCTGGTGATCGGATCGCTCGGAGGCACTATCTCCGGCATATTCACGGAGCGGGACGTTGTAAAAGCTGTTGCCAAATATGGCCGCTCCAGCCTCGACCAGCCCGTCGTAGAAGTGATGAGTTACAACATCGTCCGCTGTAGCGAAGATTCGACGGTCGACGAGGTCATGGAGATGATGACCCAGAGACGGTTCCGCCATGTACCGGTGGAAGACGACGGCAAGCTCAGCGGCATCATTTCGATCGGCGACGTCGTCAAGGCCCATATCCGCGAGATTGAACTCGAGGCCGAACAGATCAAGGCCTATATTGCTGGATGAAATATCCTGGGGAGTGGGCTGATCACAGCACCTCCCCAGCCATGATTGCCGAACGAGCGCCACCCCACCCACTTCAGCGGGCGTAAGCTTCCTGCATGCGGCGAATCTCCGGAAGTCGGGCCGAAGCCTCCTCATAGCCGCGATCGATAGCCGCACCGGCGCGATAGAACTCGGAAAGGCCGATATCGCTCAGTCGCGGATGGAGCGCCAGATCCGGTGGATCGCCGGCAAGGCGCGCGCGCGAAATCCTGTCCTGTATGATGTTGAAGGCCTGCACCATGACGCCGGTCATGCCGAGCCTGGTGTACGGCGCTTCGGGCTGGCGATGGATGTCGGTCGCCGGCAGCAGAGCGTTGTGCTTGACCACGGCGGAGCGGCCGTAGAGATCGTAATTGAGGTTGACCGCGACGACCAGCGGCTGCTCGTAGGACCGGCAGACCGAGACCGGCACCGGATTGACGAGTGCGCCGTCGACGAGCGTTCGGTTGTTGCTGCGCACGGGCTCGAAAATTCCGGGCAGCGCGTAGGACGCCCGCAACGCTGTGATCAATGATCCGTTGGTAATCCACACCTCATGGCCGGTGTTGAGTTCGGCCGCCACGGCGACGAAAGGCCGGGGCAGGTCCTCGATGTTCAGCCCCTGCAGATGCTCCTGCATCCGCTTGGTCAGCCGCATCCCGCCGAACAGCCCGCTTCCGCCGATGGTCAGGTCGAGCAGGCTGGCAATGCGGCGCATGGTGAGCGAGCGGGCGAAGGATTCGAGTTCATCGAGCTTGCCGGCAAGATAGCAACCGCCGACGAGTGCGCCGATCGATGTGCCGGCAATCATGCCGATCTCGATGCCGGCCTCGTCGAGCGCCCTCAGCACGCCGATATGCGCCCAGCCTCGCGCTGCGCCGCCGCCCAGCGCCAACGCGATTTTCGCTTTGCTTGGAAGGACCGGAATGAGGGCCGTTGCGGAGAGATCGTTGCCTTTGGCCGGGGAGGTAACCGCCGGACTCTGTCCGGCGCCCTGACGATTGAAACGCCAGTTCAGCATCTTGTCTTCCTTCGAGGCGTATTGCGCCTCTTGTTATGTCGCGTCCCTTTTTGTTTGCCTGAACATCATACGTCGACAGGACTTAACAGTGTAATGCCCTGCCGGATCAATTTGTCTTAATGGCCATACACATCGCGTGGGTCGAAGTGGCGGTGGGTGTCGACGATTCGCACCACCGGCTTACCGTCCTGCAATTCGACAACCCGGTAGAAACACGAGCGGCGACCGGTATGGCAGGTTGCAGCGTGGCCACCCACCTCGACCTTCAGCAGGATGGCATCCTGGTCGCAATCGGTGCGGATTTCCACCACCGTCTGGAGATTGCCGGAGGTTTCGCCCTTCTTCCAGATCTTGGCGCGCGACCGGCTGAAATAATGCGCAATGCCGGTGCTGAGCGTGAGGGACAGAGCCTCGGCGTTCATGTGCGCTACCATGAGCAGGACACCATCACTGGCGTCGGTGACGACAGCGGTGATCAGACCGCCATCGTCGAAACGCGGCGTGAACTCGCCGTCATCCTCAAGTTCCGCCTTGTCGCGGGAAGGCTCCCTGAATCCTATCATCGCAAACCGTCACCTGAAATTAGCGTCCGCGCACCAGCGTCATGAAACGCGCCTGCTCGGCCGGATCGACCTTGTAAGAGCCGGTGAACCGTGTCGTCAGCGTTGTCGATCCCTGCTTCTGCACGCCGCGCATGGCCATGCACATATGCTCGGCCTCGATCATGATTGCAACGCCACGAGGACGCAGCGTCTCGTCGATTGCGGTGGCGATCTGTGCCGTCATAGTTTCCTGGGTCTGCAGGCGGCGCCCGAAGATATCGACCACACGGGCGATCTTGGAAAGGCCAAGAACGCGGCCGTTCGGCAGGTAGGCCACATGAGCTTTTCCAATGATCGGCACCATGTGGTGCTCGCAATGGGAAAAGAACGGAATGTCGCGCACCAGAACCATGTCGTCGTAGCCAGCCACTTCCTCGAAGGTCCGGCCAAGCACATCTTCCGGATCCAGGTCGTAACCGGCGAACAGTTCGCGGTATGACTTGGCGACGCGTGCGGGCGTGTCGATCAATCCCTCCCGGGTCGGGTCGTCACCGGCCCAGCGGAGAAGGACACGCACGGCATCCTCGGCTTCCTTTTGAGTAGGACGATCCGGGTGGGTGTCGGTCAGCGCCAAATTCTTCAACACAGCGTCCATTTCAGGCTCTCCTGATCCGCGATAGGGATCGTTTCAGTCTCGTCAGCGACATTGCCAGCCGGACACGGCTTTCGGCAAAATCAGTCCATACGTCCAGATTCTCGCGGCCGTCGTACACTGTTTCGGGTGAAACTCGCAGAAGAGCGTTGTAAAATCATGTCCTACGAACGAGATACATATAGTACGGCACCCTTGATGTGAAAGTGTTCGATCGGACACGGTGTGTTTTTCGTTTAGAATACAGTGACCGCCATATCGGAGCCCGGAGCGCAATGGACGACATCTACAACACCAAAATCCTTGAGTTTGCCGGCAACATTACGCGTATCGGTGTGATCGAGGATGCGGACGCCAGCGCCAAGGCGCACTCGCGTCTATGTGGCTCCCGCGTCACAATATGGCTGAAACTCGAGGGAAATATGGTCAGCGACTTCACCCACGACGTCAAGGCATGCGCGCTCGGCCAGGCTTCATCGTCGCTCATGGCACGCCATGTTGTCGGGGCGACCGTGTCAGAACTGCGCCAGGCTCAAAGCGACATGCTGGCGATGCTGAAGGCAGACGGCGAGGGGCCTGTCGGCCGATTCGAGGAGATGCGATACCTCCGCCCGGTCAAGGACTATAAGGCGCGGCACGCATCGACGATGCTGACATTCGACGCCGTCATCGATGCCATCGAGCAGATCGAGGCCAAACGCGGCGTAGCCGTGGAGGCCTGACCATGTGCGACGCGCACGGCCATGGCGACAAACCCCGCCAATCCAGAAACTATGCCGGTCCCTTCCGCAAGACCCCGGACCGACTGCTCGGTATTGGCCTGATCCGCCTCTACCAGCTGACACTTTCCGGCTTCATCGGCAATTCCTGTCGCCACCTGCCGACCTGTTCGGAATACGGCTATGAGGCAATCGCACGACATGGCCTCTGGCCCGGCGGCTGGATGACGTTGTTTCGCGTCGGCAGTTGCGGTCCTGGCGGCAGCAGCGGCTTCGACCCCGTTCCGGAGGTTCTCGAGCGCAGATACCGGTGGTGGACGCCGTGGCGATATCTGGCCCTACGCCGCTCGCCGGGCGCCTGATGAACAACATCACACACGGCCGGGTAGAACATGAAGGGCGTGCCTGATCTTTACTCAAAGCCTGAAAACATCTATCAGGCGCTGCGAGATCGGCGGCCGATTGCCCCGTCTCGTTTATGACGCACCACCCGCATTGGTTGGCGGGACTGGATAAGGAAGCTTATGATGACGGACGCTATTTCCCTGACATTTCCCGATGGTTCGGTGCGCGGCTTTGCAGCCGGCGCAACAGGCCGGGATGTCGCCGAATCGATATCAAAGTCGCTGGCCAAGAAGGCCGTGGCGATTACCATAGACGGCACCGTACGGGACCTCTCCGAACCGGTGACATCAGGGGCGATCGAGATCGTCACCCGTACCGACGCACGCGCGCTGGAACTCATCCGCCACGACGCAGCCCATGTCATGGCAGAAGCCGTGCAAGAACTATGGCCCGGTACGCAAGTGACCATCGGTCCCGTGATCGAGAACGGTTTCTATTACGACTTTGCCAAGAACGAGCCGTTTACGCCGGACGACCTGCCCGTCATCGAAAAGAAGATGAAGGAAATCATCCAGCGCAACAAGCCGTTCACCAGAGAGATCTGGTCGCGCGAAAAGGCCAAGCAGGTATTTGCCGACAAGGGCGAGACCTACAAGGTCCAGCTGGTCGATGCGATCCCTGCCGGCCAGGATCTGAAGATTTACTACCAGGGCGACTGGTTCGACCTCTGCCGCGGCCCGCACATGGCCTCGACCGGCCAGATCGGCACTGCCTTCAAGCTGATGAAGGTGGCCGGTGCCTACTGGCGTGGCGACAGCAACAACCCGATGCTGACCCGCATCTACGGCACGGCGTTCGCCGAACAGTCGGAACTCGACAACTACCTGAACATTCTGGCTGAAGCCGAGAAGCGCGATCATCGTCGCCTCGGCCGCGAGATGGACCTTTTCCATTTCCAGGAAGAGGGACCTGGCGTGGTCTTCTGGCATGGCAAGGGATGGCGGCTGTTCCAGTCGCTGGTATCCTACATGCGCCGGCGTCTTGCGCGCGACTACCAGGAAGTCAATGCGCCGCAGGTGCTCGACAAGTCGCTCTGGGAAACCTCGGGACACTGGGGCTGGTACCGCGACAACATGTTCAAGGTGACGGTTGCCGGCGACGAGACCGACGACGAACGCGTCTTCGCGCTGAAGCCCATGAACTGCCCCGGTCATATTCAGATCTTCAAGCATGGCTTGAAGTCGTACCGCGAACTGCCTGTACGCCTTGCAGAATTCGGCAATGTTCATCGCTACGAACCCTCCGGCGCGTTGCACGGGCTGATGCGCGTACGCGGCTTTACGCAGGACGACGCCCACATCTTCTGCACCGACGAACAGATGGCCGCCGAATGCCTGAAGATCAACGATCTCATCCTGTCGGTCTACGAGGATTTCGGCTTCCAGGAAATCGTCGTCAAGTTGTCGACACGGCCGGAAAAGCGGGTCGGGTCGGATGCCCTGTGGGATCGCGCCGAAGCCGTCATGATGGAAGTGCTCCAGACCATCGAGGCGCAATCGGGCGGGCGTATCAAGACTGGCATCCTGCCGGGCGAGGGCGCCTTCTACGGTCCGAAGTTCGAATACACGCTGCGTGACGCCATCGGCCGCGAATGGCAGTGCGGGACGACGCAGGTCGACTTCAACCTGCCGGAACGCTTTGGCGCCTTCTACATCGACCAGAACTCGGAAAAAACCCAGCCGGTTATGATCCATCGCGCCATCTGCGGCTCGATGGAGCGCTTCCTCGGTATCCTGATCGAGAACTTCGCCGGTCACATGCCGCTGTGGATTTCACCGCAGCAGATCGTCGTCGCAACCATCACATCCGAGGCTGACGACTACGGCATGGAAGTAGCCGAGATGCTGCGCGAAGCAGGCCTGCAGGTCGAGACCGACTTCCGCAACGAGAAGATCAACTACAAGATCCGCGAGCACAGCGTCACCAAGGTGCCCGTGATCATCGTTTGCGGCAAGAAGGAAGCCGAAGAGCGCTCGGTCAATATCCGCCGCCTCGGTTCGCAGGCACAGACTTCGATGTCGCTCGATGCGGCTATCGAAAGCCTGACGCTGGAAGCCACGCCTCCTGACGTTCGCCGCAAGGCAGCGGAGAAGGCGGCGCGGGCAGCCTGAGCGATCACCCTCTGACAGAGCCGTGCTGGCTCTGTCAGAGAACTGACATCGAAGTGTAATATACCGACGCCAGTGTGATCAGGGGCGGGTCTTTCCCGGGATAATCGTGAAGCTCAAAGTGCTTTCCTACGCCAATGACCGTGACCCCCGGCTGAAGCGCTGGTTCATTCGCTCCATCGAGGGACTGTCGGGCCGGGATCGTTACGCGCGGCTTTACGACATCTGGCGCAGCGACATCGTTGCCTCCGGCGACCGGGTGTTCGGCAAGATGCTGGATCTTATCGACATCCGCATGGACGTGCGCGGCGCCTGGCCGCCGGCGAACCTGCCCGATACGCCGCTCGTCATCGTCGCCAATCATCCCTTCGGCATCGGCGACGGAATCGCGGTGCTGGCGCTCGCCGAACAGCTCGGTCGCCCCTTCCGGGTGCTGATCAACGATGAACTGCTCAAGGTTCCGGAGATGAGCGCCTATTCGCTGCCGATCTCGTTCGAGGAAACCCGCGAGGCGATGGCGATGAATATGCAGACCCGTCACGAAGCCGTTCGTCTCTTGAAGGAAGGCGTGACCATCATCGTCTTTCCCGCTGGTGGCGTGGCCACGGCGAAACGGGGCTTTGGGCTGGCTGAGGATCTGCCCTGGAAGATTTTCCCGGCCAAGCTGGTGCAGGCAGCGCGGGCATCCGTCATTCCGATCTATTTCGAAGGCCAGAACGGCCGTCTGTTCCACCTTGCGAGCAAGCTATCCCTGACGCTACGCATCTCTATGCTGATTCGGGAATTCCGACGCCTCTCCGGCAGCACGATCACCTCACATATCGGCGAACTCATCACCTTTGAAAAGCTCAGCGAGGGTGCCGATCGCAAGGATCTGCTGTCGCGACTTTATAGCGCCGTGTTCTCGATGGCGCCGCCGAAGCGCCCGGTTCTCAGCCGCGCCAGCTGAGTTTGGCCGAACTGAGGTGAACCCGGCTAATCCATGCTGGTGCCGTCGTCGCCTGCGGGTAGCGGCGGCTGGACGGCCGAGGGGCCTCCCGCCTCGGGCGGCGCGGTTGGCGCTTGTGCGGCCGGCGCCTGCGGGGAAGGCGCCTGTTGCAGCTGGTCGTCAGGTCCGTTTTCGGGATCCTGCAGATCCTGCGGCTGCTGCTCTTTCATCAGCACCTCGACATCGGTGTTTTTGCCGGCCGCGACACTGAAATCCCGCTGATAGATCTTGTCCTTGTTGCGCGCGACCGCGGTGTAACGCCCCTCGGCCAGGATCATCGTCGGGAAGGCACTGACGCTCTCGCCGACAATGTCGCCGGCAGCCGTCAGCACGGACCAGGCTGTATCGGCAATAGCCTCGCCGCCGGCATCCGAAACCAGCTTGAAGGTGAGTTTTGCGGCGCGATGCTGGATCGTTGCCTCGGTCACCTTGCCGGCCTCGACCTGGATATCGGCGCGGATGATGGCATTGACCTGCCCGTATTCCGAGACAATGTGGTAGGTCCCGGCGCTGAGTCCCACCAGCGTGTTCGGCTTGACGTCGGACATGACGAGACCGCGTGTCCCGTCCTCCTTCACCTCGTTGGAATAGACGGAAAAGCTGAGCTCGGCCGGTGGAATCCTGACATCGGAGCCGGACACCGCGTTGAGCAGGATACCGCCGGCATCGAGCACCATGACCTGCTTCTGCGTCTCGCCGCTTTCCGGCACTGTGAGCTTCTTGGTAACGCCGGCACGACCGAATGAAACGTTGACGAAATAATCCCCCGGGCCGAGCTGAAAGGCCGCCGAACCGCCTTTGGAGCTTGCCACCAGCGGCAGTTTTCCGTCACCGCCAGCGACGGGACTGAACACGTACCAGGACAGACCCTGTTGCAAAGGCGGTCCATCCGCCGTCAGCTTGGCGTCGAGTGCGACATCGCGGATGGCGGCGGCCTTCTTGTCCGTCCCCGGGGAGATGAAAGCGTTTAGCTTCGGCATTTTCGCCGTACTGTCGAGATGCTTGAATTCCTTGAAGGCATCGTCTGCCCGGACGGAGAGGCCGGTAGCGAGCAAAAGCATCGCCGTCAGGCCTATACGACCGGTATGAACAAAAGCCGACATGAATTCCCACCGATCGATGACGCGTATCAATCTGCAACAGAAGACCAACGCGGTGGCAAATTCAAGACCTTGGCCATCATAGCCCCCGGGTTTCGCATGGTTTTGTCCCTGCAGCGGCAATTGACATCGGCGCAACCGACAGCGACAAACCGGCATCGCCATTCATGACACTTGCGACCTTGTCGCCACGATGGAATTTCTGATGAAAAACGACATCACGCTGATCGATTACCTCGCTGTCCGCCGGTCGACGCCTGCCTTCCAGATGTGCGAACCCGGGCCGGGCAGGGGCGAACTCGAGGACATGTTGCGACTGGCCTCGCGCGTGCCGGATCACGGCAAGCTCGCACCCTGGCGCTTTATCGTCTACCAGGGCAACGAGCGAGCCAAGATCGGCGAGGCGCTGCTGCAATTGGCGCTGGAGGCAAAGCCTGACCTTTCCGACGAAATGAGGAAGGTCGAACTCGCCCGGTTCACCCGCGCGCCTGTCGTCATCGCCGTCGTCAGCACCGCCGGACCTCATGTCAAGGTGCCCGAATGGGAGCAGGTCCTGTCGGCTGGCGCGCTCTGCCTCAATCTGTCGATGGCGGCCAACGCCCATGGCTATGTCGCGAACTGGCTGAGCGAGTGGTTTGCCTATGACGAGCGCGCCTATCCGTTGCTCGGCATCAGGCCCGGCGAGAAGGTTGCGGGTTTCATCCATGTCGGATCGACCACCTTCCCGATCACCGAGCGGCCGCGCCCTGAACTCAGCGACACCGTGACCTGGGTCGGCGGAGGCGACGGCTGATGTTCTACAGCACGGACACCAACCGGCACGGCCTGTCCCACGATCCGTTCAAATCCATCGTCACGCCAAGGCCCATTGGCTGGATCGGCAGCAAGGGCAGGGATGGCTCGATCAACCTGTCGCCCTACTCATTCTTCAACGCTGTCTGCGACACCCCGAAGATCATCATGTTCTCCTCGCAGGGCCGCAAGGACAGCGCCCGGAACGCTGAGGAGACCGGCGTCTTCACCGCAAATTTCGTCAGCCGCAACCTCCTCGAACAGATGAACGCCTCTTCGGTGAGCGTACCCTATGGCGTCGACGAGTTTGCTGTCGCGGGTTTGACAGCGGCACCCGCTCAGCTGATCGATGCGCCCTATGTTGCGGAGGCCTTCGCCGTGCTCGAATGCAGGGTGACGGAAATCCGTAATCCCATGACCTTGTCCGGGACGCCGGCCAACAATTTCATGGTGTTCGGCGAAGTCGTCGGCATCCACATCGACGAGGCAATCATCCGCGACGGGCGCCTCGACATGGAACTGGCACAGCCCATGGGCCGCATGGGCTATATGGACTACAGCGAGGCCAGCACCGTGTTCGAACTGCTGCGTCCACCCACGCCAAAGTCGTAATTCGATGTCGATTTACCCGTCGTCGGCCAATTCGACAATCTTACCGGACGCTTAACGCCTATGGTGAACCAATCATAAACTTTTTGCCGCTAGCATCGGAATCACAGTAGCGGACGGCAGCCGTCCCCAACATCGAGGCCGGAAAAGTGATCGTAGAGGCATTTCTTCGCTGGGCGGAAACGGCCAAGGCCGGCGACAGGGCAAGGGCTGCCAATGCGCTCGGACGGGCGTATCTTGGCACAACCATGCCAGCTGCCGAACGCGATGCGGCCGAGATGGCGATGACTTTCCTGCTTGACGATCCATCACCACGCGTCCGCCTGTCTCTCGCGGAAGCGTTGGCCCATGCAGCAGATGCGCCGCGCAACGTCATCCTGTCGCTGGCAACCGACCAGCCCGAAATTGCTGCGCAGGTCATCCTCTGCTCGCCGCTGTTTAACGACGCCGATCTCGTCGACCTCGCTTCGCGCGGCGACAGCGTCACGCGGGTGCTGATTGCCTCGCGCGGAGCGCTCGGTCCCTCGGTTGTCGCGGCCATTGCCGAGATCGGCGACGAAGAGGAAGTTCTTTGCCTGCTGGAGAATGGCGGGGCTTGCTGGTCGCGCGCTTCGTTGAAGCGTGTCACAGATCGGCTCGGCCATTCCGCCGATATCCGCCGTCTGCTGCTGGAGATGCATGACTTGCCCTGCGATGCACGCCATCTGCTGATGCAGCAGGTCAGCGACGCGCTGGCGGAATTTTCGCTCGTACAGGCAACCCTCAGCCCGCGCCGCCTGCAGCATGTGACCCGAGAGGCAGGCGAAGCGGCTACCGTGGCAATCGCGGGTGCCGTCAACCATGATGAAATCTCCGGAATGGTCGAGCACCTGCGGCTGTCCGGGCGCCTGACGCCGGCTTTCCTGATGCACACGCTGTGCAGCGGCAAGGTCGATTTCTTTGCCGGCGCCGTCGCCAATCTCTCAGGCTGCAGCGAGCCCCGCGTCCGTTCCATCCTCGGCACCGGACGCATGCATGCCGTGCGTGCCCTCTTTGAAGCCGCCGGATTGCCGCGCGACATCAGCACGCTGTTCGTCGAGGCGACGATGCTCTGGCGCCAGGCTTCGCGTTCGACCATGGAGACGATGCTCGATACCGTGTCTCAACGTCTGTTGCGACGCCTTGGTCGGAGACACGGCACTGCTGGCGGCGCCACCGACTTGCTGGTGATGGTGGAAAAGCTGCACATCCAGGAGCAGCGTCAATCGGCCCGCAATTTCGTCTCCCAGGCAATGCCCTGCGCGGCCTGAGAAACCTAAGGATCGCCTATTTCCCCGCCTCGACTTCGGCGATGAAAGCCTTGATGATTTCGGTAAGCAATGCCGGCTGTTCGACGCAGGCTATATGTCCGGCATCGCGGATCAGCTCATAGCGCGCATCGGGAATACGCTTGGCCATCGCCAGAACGACAACTGGCGGTGTCGAGCCGTCCTTACCGCCGGCGACACAGATCGTCGGTACGGCGATGGACGTCGCCGCCGCCTCATAGTCCGCGTCTCTCAACGCCTCGCAGGTCGCCACGTATCCCTCGGCCGGCTGACGGACCAGCATATTCCGATAGCCGGCATAGGCTGTATTCTCTGGGCGTCGGAATTCTACCGTGAACCATTGCTCCATGATGCCGTCGGCAAGCGCCTCGATGCCACCGGCATTGACTGCGGCGATGCGGTCGTTCCAGAGTGCGGGTGTCCCTATCCTCGGCGCCGTGCCGCAAAGGATGAGACCTCGTACCAGTTCCGGACGGCGATGGTAAAGCGACTGGGCAATAAGCCCACCAACAGACAGCCCGCAGATATACGCATTGCTGACCGAGAGCATGTCGAGAAGACCGGCGAGGTCGCCGGCATGGTCCTCGATCGCATATGGCGTCCGGCCAACATCCGAAAGACCATGACCGCGCTTGTCATAGAGGACGATGGCGAAATCGCCCGCAAGGCGGACGATCACGTCGCGCCATATGCGGAAATCCGTGCCGAGAGCATTGGCAAAGACGATCGTCGGCTTGTCGGCCGGCGCGCCGATGATTTGATAATGGATCATCACATCGTTGATGCGGGCAAACTGCATGCTTTGTCCTCACGATCGGTTTAGGCTTCCTTAGCCAGCGGCATGCCGGCAAAACGCTCTATTGCCATGAGGATCGCTGCACGGCAAAGAAAATCAGTCCGTTGCAGCGAGCGGCTTAGGTCAGTTCGATCAGTCGCCACTCCGAGCCACGGACACCTCGGGGAGAGCATTCCGACGCTCATCTACCCAATGGCTGGCGGATTGGTTCGGAACAATAGCAAACCGATTTTGTTGTCCTAGCAACGCCGCAAGGGCCTCCGTCCCGGCGCTCGAGGAATTGACAGCCAATGCAGAAACATCATCAGAGCCTGAGAAGCATTGCCCGCATCCACGGCATAGACCTCCGAAGGCCGCTCTCTGACGGCAGCACAACGGCAGTATCCGACGCTACACTGCGGATGATGCTGACGGCGCTCAAGGTCACGTTCGATGATGAAACAGCACCCACATGCCCCGCCAACTGTTTCCTACCTCCAGAAATCGTGGACCGTCCGTGCTGGGGTCTGAGCCTGCAACTCTACGAGCTTCGTTCAGCCCGGAACTGGGGCATCGGTGACTTCCTCGACCTTGAGGCGTGCTGCGATATCGCCGGCCCGCTGGGTGCCGACTTCATTGGCCTTAACCCGCTGCATGCACCATTCACGGCCGATCCCGAGCGCTGCAGCCCCTATGAGCCTTCCAACAGGCAGTTTCTCAACCCTTTCTATATTTCAGTCGATGCGGTCGAAGGCTTCGTGATGACGCCCGCGCTGGATGAGCGCATCCGGCGACTTCGTGCCACGGAGCTTGTGGACTACAGGCAAGTGGCGGAACTGAAGCTCGAGGTGCTGCTAGATCTCTGGACGAGCGGGAAGGGCGGTCGCGGTAGCCCTGATTTTGCCGCCTATGTCTCGGAAGGCGGCGAAGGTCTGCAGCGACACGCCCTCTTTGAAGCCCTCTCTACCGAGATGGCCAGGCGCGGTGTCGGGACCGGTTGGCACGCATGGCCGGAGGCTTATCGCACTCCATTTTCAGAGGAGGTCGGCCGCTTTGCGGAGGAGCACGCCGAAAACATCATGTTCCACAAATGGCTGCAGTGGCTGGCGCATCAGCAACTCGGCCTAGCCGGCACCCGTGCCAGGGAACGTGGCATGCGCATCGGGCTATACCTCGACCTTGCCGTCGGCGAGGCGCTCGACGGCTCTGCGACCTGGAGCGACCCGGATTTCTACGTCTCCGGCGCCAGCATCGGTAACCCGCCCGAACCCTATGCCATCGACGGCCAGGACTGGCGGCTGGCCGCCCTTCTGCCGGACGCGATCGCATCTGGCGAAGCCTCGCCGTTCCAAAAGATGCTGGCGGCTGCCATGCGCTACGCCGGCGCTATCCGCATCGACCACGCGGCCGCTCTTTCGCGCCTCTTTCTCGTACCCACCAGCGGCACTCCGGCAGACGGGGCATATGTTTCCTATCCGCAGGAAGACCTGATCCAGGTCCTTTCCAGCGCATCGCAGCAATACCGCTCTATTGTCATTGGCGAAGATCTCGGCAATATCCCCGGTGGTCTCCGCGAAGACCTCGCCGACGCGCAGATCCTCTCCTACCGCATTCTGTCCTACGAGCGAAACGGGCAGGGGTTCATCGCACCGGAAGCGTACCCGGCCCTCGCGCTTGCCTGCGTCTCCACCCACGATCACCAGACATTTACGGGCTGGTGGCGCGGCGACGACATTGCTCTACGCTCTGAGCATCGGCTGGTGCCCGCCGAGCTTGCCGAAGTCCACGAGATCGCAAGGCAGGAGGAGCGTGATGACCTCCTGCGTGCCTTTGCAGATGCCGAGGTTCGCGAGCCAGCGATAACAACGGGCGAAGACGAAAGTATTGCTCTTGCCGTAGCCTCCTATCGCTATATCGCGCAGACGCCATCCGCGATGGTAGCGGTCAGGCTTGCAGACCTCACCAACGAACCGAACCCGACCAACATTCCAGGTACCAGCACCAGCTATCCGAACTGGAAGCCCAAGCTGTCAGTCCCGCTGGAATCGCTCGGTGAGGCACCGCTGTTTCGTGAAATCGTCAGCGCCATCAGTCAGATCCGACCGCGATAGTGCAAAGGCAGCAGGCTGAGGTAACTTGCTGGCTCAGCCCCCACCACCAAGTGTCACGGACATGAAAGCCCGGAATGTCGCTGCGGCCGTGGCCATAGGTCGCGCGCGCGCCCAGGCCAGTCCGACATCCATACTGGGGACGGGTTCGATCAGTCTGCGAACTTCGATGCGCTGCCCCTCGAGAGACCACGGCCGATAAACCATGTCCGACAGGATAGTGACGCCGACACCGGCTGCGACGAGCGAGCGGACGGCCTCGACGGAGCTGGTCGTCAACACGGCATTCGGCTTTTTACCGGCAGCATCCCAGTAGCGTGTGGCGGTCGTGCTCGCCTCGTCGACGGTCAGCATCACATAGTCCTCCTGCGCGACGTCGGCGAGGCTGATTTCGGTCCGTGAAAGCAGGTGGTGATCGGCCGAGAGCCAAAGTCGGCGTGACGATCGCAGCAGCAGTTCCTGTTCGAGTTCGTCCGAATTCGCCAGGTTGGAGACCAGCATGATCGCGATATCCAGGTCGCCGCTGGCCAGCTGTCGCTCGACTTCGGCGCGGGGCAATTCCCTGATCTCCACCGAGATATGCGGGTAGGTCTTCCGGAAGCGCGCGTAGTATTTCGACATGAAGTAGCCGGTCACCGTGTAAGTCATGCCCATGGTCAGTTTTCCCGACAGTTCCGCACGCTCGCGCAGAGGGCTGTGAACCGCAGCGGCGACCGCTCCGGTGATGATCCGTGCGTGATCGAGGAACCGGGCGCCCTCCATCGTCAGCCGCACACCTCCATGCGTCCTCTCCAGAAGCTTGACCCCAAGCTCCTCTTCCAGCGATTTTATCGCTGCCGTTACCGCCGATTGGGAGATGTTGAGGTTGACGGCCGCGTGGCTCACTTGTCCACTTTCTGCAGACGCAATAAAATAATCCAGTTGTTTCAGCGTGATGCTCATATCTGTTCCACCAATTTCTTATTATCGTTTTTTTCGATATTACATTACGAAAATTACTATTTCACAAGAGGCAAAAGCTCGGACAAGATTTGTGCAACGCCGCAAAGACGGCAGCTTATAAGGGGCACGACAACGATGAGCGTCACGCTGAACTGTGACATGGGAGAGAGCTTTGGCCTTTACAGGCTGGGCGACGACGCCGGGCTTATGCCGCTTATTGATGCGGCGAATGTGGCCTGCGGCTTCCATGCATCCGATCCCGACCATATGCGAACAACAGTCCTCCGCGCCAAGGAGCATGGCGTCAAAGTCGGGGCACACCCGTCGCTTCCTGATCTCCAGGGTTTTGGCCGACGCGAGATGAAGATGAGCCGGCAGGAGATCGCCAACTCGGTCATCTACCAGGTCGGCGCGCTGCTCGGTTTCCTGAAAGCGGAAAACATGCCGCTCAATCACATCAAACCGCATGGCAGCCTTTACAACATGGCCGCCCGCCAGGAAGAAGTTGCTCAAGGCATATGTGATGCGGCAGAGGTGTTCGGTGTGCCGGTGTTCGGCATGACAGGTACCCTGCACGAAAGCATCTACCCGCAGCGCGGCATCCGCTTCATCCCGGAATTCTATGCCGATCTCGACTATACGCCGGCGGGTGCGCTGATCGTCACGCGCGAGCATCCGGCCATGGATCCGGAGCTGATGGCGTCCCGCTGCGTGCGCGCATTGACGGACAAGCAGGGCACGGCTACCGACGGCAGTCTCTTCCCGGTTGGCTGCGAAACGATTTGCGTGCATTCAGATACGCCGAACGCTATCGATATTGCCAAGGCCGTGCGCAGCGCAATCGCGCCCTGGCACTGATTTCGGCGGCCGCCACCTATGGCGGCCTTATTGCCTGCATCCATCTCGCATTGTCGGAACAGGAGACCCATTCCATGCCACAGATCCTTTCACCGCTTCCCGGAACGTTCTACCGCAGTGCGGCACCTGGCCAGCCACCTTTGAAGGCCGACGGCGACGATGTCGCGATCGGCGACGTCATCGGCCTGATCGAGGTGATGAAGTCCTTCCACGAGGTCAAGGCAGAGGTTGCCGGTAGCGGGATTTCCTTCCTTGTCGATAACGAAGACCCTGTCATGGCAGGCGCACCGCTGGCGGACGTCGGCTGATGCTGAAGAAGTTGCTGATAGCCAATCGCGGCGAGATCGCAGTGCGCGTCATCCGCGCTGCCAAGGACCTCGGTATTGCGACGGTAGCAGTTTATTCCACGGCCGACGCGGATGCGTTGCATGTTCAGCTTGCAGACGAAGCCGTCAACATCGGTCCACCGGCAGCCAAGAAGTCCTACCTGAACATCGAGGCCCTGTTGGCGGCAGCCCGCGACACCGGTTGTGACAGCATTCATCCGGGCTACGGCTTCCTTGCCGAAAATGCCGAGTTTTCCGATGCTGTGACGGCGGCAGGCCTCGTCTTCGTTGGCCCCTCCGGCAATGCAATCCGCTTGATGGGCGACAAGGTTTCGGCGCGCCTCGCTGCGTCTGCTGCCGGCGTTCCCGTCGTTCCGGGTTCGGTCGGTCGCGTCGAAAGCATCGAGGCAGCGCGGGACGTTCTGGCAGAGACCGGTTTCCCGGTAATGATCAAGGCCGCTGCCGGCGGTGGCGGACGCGGCATCCGCATCGCCAATTCGTCAGCCGAGTTCGAGCAGGCCTATCCGCAGGCCCAGGCCGAAGCCCTGGCTGCTTTCGGGGACGGAGGCCTTTACATGGAGAAGGTCATAGGCCGTGCCCGCCATATCGAGGTGCAGGTGCTTGCCGATGGCCATAATGCGGTCCATTGCTACGAGCGGGAATGCTCGCTGCAACGTCGTCGCCAGAAAGTCTGGGAGGAGGCGCCTTCGCAAGCCCTCTCAGATGCGCTGCGCGAAGAACTCTGCGCCTCGGCCGTAGCGCTCGCAAAGGCCGTCGCCTATTCCGGCGCGGGGACAGTCGAATACCTCTACGACGATGCTGCCGACCGCTTCTATTTCATCGAAATGAACACCCGTATCCAGGTTGAACATCCCGTGACCGAGGCTGTGACCGGCATCGATCTCGTGGCGGAGATGCTGCGGATTGCCGGCGGCGAGCCATTGCGATTGTCCCAAGCCGATATCAGGGTCAGCGGACACGCAATCGAAGTGCGGCTGAATGCGGAAGATCCCGCCAAGGACTTTGCGCCGTTTCCGGGCAAGGTCGGCGATCTCAGAATACCCGGCGGCCCCGGCGTTCGCTTCGATTCGATGCTCTACGCCGGTTACCAGGTGCCGCCCTTCTACGATTCACTTCTCGCCAAGCTGATCGTCCACGCAGAGACCCGGGAAGGGGCGATTGCGCGGCTGCAAAGGGCATTGGGCGAACTCAAGATCTCGGGCATGAAGACGACCAAGCCGCTGTTTCTGGCACTTGCCGCAGATCCGGCAGTCCAATCAGGAGACGTGCATACGCGCTGGCTGGAAGGCTGGCTTGTCGAAAACGCAGCGGCGCTTGCCAGCTGAAAAGGAGAACCGATGTCGATACGCTTCAACTTCGGCGGTGACGAACACATCTTCGGCGAGGTGTCCGAGGAAATGTCGCTCACTTCGTTCTTCACCGGCCTTTCGATGATCAACGCGGTTCGCGAGGCCGGTATCCGAGGGGTCACGGAGACCTGCCCGGCCAATGCGAGCTTCCAGATCCGCTTCGATCCGGATGTCATTTCGCCGCAAGATCTTCTGAAAGAACTGCAGTCAATGGAAGACGCCGCGTCGAAATCCGACGCCGCGCTTAAAACACGCATCATCGAGCTTCCCGTCTATTTCCAGGATCCCTGGACCCACGAGACGGAAATGCGCTTCCGCGAGCGTCATCAGGACCCCAGCGCGACGGACCTCGAATATTCGGCCCGCATAAACGGATACGCCACGATCGAGGAATTCATCGCCGCCTATTCCGGTCAGCCCTGGTTCGTTTCCATGGTCGGCTTCGTGGCGGGCCTGCCATGGCTCTACCAGATGGTGGAGCGCAAGAAGCAGATCGAGGCGCCGAAATACCTGCGTCCCCGTACGGACACACCGAAACTCACCGTCGGTCACGGCGGCTGCTTTGCGGCGATCTATTCGGTACGCGGCGCCGGCGGCTACCAGATGTACGGCGTCACGCCGGCACCGATCTATGACCCGACCCGCAAGATCCGCTATCTCACCGACGAGATGTGCCTCTTCAAGCCGGGTGACATCGTCAAGTTCAAGTCGATCACGCGTGACGAATACGATGGCACGCTTGAGGAAATCGAGGCGAACCGCTGGCAGCCCACGACGCGCGATTGCACCTTCAAGCTCACCGACTTCAACAAAGACATGCTTGGTACCAATGTCCAACTGATGGAGCTTCTCAATGGCCGTTAAAGTCATCAGTCCCGGCCTTGCGACCTCCGTGCAGGACCTCGGTCGCCCCGGCTATTATCACGTCGGCATCCCCGAAGGCGGCGGCATGGACCGGTTTTCGAGCCGTATGGCAAACCTGCTTGTCGGCAACGACGCAGGAGCAGCGGTCCTCGAAGCGACGTTCATGGGGCCTGAGCTGGAGTTCACTCAACCGGCCGTGGTCGCCATCACCGGCGGCGAGTTGCCGCCCAAGGTCAACGGCGAGGAGCGCCCAACCTGGGAAAGCTTCGAGGTCAAGGCGGGCGGCCGTCTCTCCTTTGGCTACCTCAAATCCGGCGCGCGCGCCTATATTGCGATTTCGGGCGGCATCGACGTGCCCGTCGTGCTCGGGTCCCGCTCCACCTACGTGCTGGGCGCGCTCGGCGGCTTTGAAGGCCGCGTGCTGAAAGCCGGTGACGAGCTTCCCATCGGGCAGGCAACCGGTACCGCCGGCCGCTCGCTACCAGCGGCCCTGCGCGGCCTCGGCGCGATGCCGGCAGAACTGCGCATGCTGCCCGGCATCTACTGGCACAGGATCACCGAGGCTGCAGGAAAGCGGTTCTTCGAGGATACCTGGAAGGTAGCCCCAGAGGCAGATCGCATCGGCTACCGCTTTCGTGGGGGTACACCGCTGGAATTCATGCCCCGTGAACAGCCTTTTGGTGCAGGTTCCGACCCTTCCAATATCGTCGATGCCTGCTACCCCTATGGCTCGGTTCAGGTGCCGAGCGGCACGGAGCCGATCGTCCTCCACCGTGACGCCGTATCGGGCGGTGGCTACATGATGCTCGGCGTGGTGATTTCGGCAGACATGGATCGCATCGCCCAGATGCAGCCCCATACGCCAGCGCGCTTCGTTCCCGTCACCCTCGAGGAAGCTCTTGCTGCGCGCGCCGATCGCCGCGCCGAACTCCGGAAGGCGGAAGACTACCTGACCGCCTGAGGCAGCGGCCCGCGACCGGTCAGGACCGGGCGAGGGAAGGGACGAGGCTAAGGTCGGCGCGAGCCGGCCCTTCGAAGCGCCAGCCGACAAAGGCTGGCACGCGCAACAACAAGACAAAGCCGGTAAACGGCGAGACTTTGGCAGCCGAGTGGTCCGCAGAGATCGCCGGTACCGAAAAAGGGGAACATAGCTAGACTCGGCAGGCTGTAACACGGCCGGACCCGTCGTTCCCTTTCCATCGGTAACACAAGGAACTGGGAACATGGTTGAACTGAGCGCGCAAAACATATCGGTCGCCTTTGCAGGGCTCAAGGCGCTGTCGTCGGTGACGCTCGACATCACGCCCGGACATATCAGCGGACTGATCGGCCCGAACGGTGCCGGCAAGACGACGCTCGTCAACGTCCTCACCGGATTTCAGGCGCCGACGGAGGGCGAAGTGAAGCTCGATGGAGCATCGCTCAATCGCCTCAAGCCGCATCAGGTGCGCCGCAGGGGCATCGCCCGAACGTTCCAGGGCGGGCGCCTGTTTCGCGACCTCGCGGTCGTCGACAATCTGGAAGTGACCGGCGTCGGGCTCGGCATGAGCCGGCGCGCCGCCGTCGCCGAAGCTGAGGCCATGCTCGACTGGATGGGCATCGGATCGCTCGGTTCGCGTATCGCCGGAACGCTTCCCTACACGGACGAGCGCCGGGTCGCTATCGGCCGCGCGCTGATGGGCCGCCCAGCCTACATCCTTCTCGACGAGCCCGCCGCCGGCATGAGCAGCCAGGAGGCGGCCGACTTGTCGTCCCTTGTGCGCAAGATCGCCCGCGAACTCGGCTGCGGCGTGCTGATCATCGAGCACAATGTCGGTCTCGTCCTCGGTCTCTGCGACCACATCGTCGTGCTCGATTCCGGTGCTGTCATAGAGGAGGGGACACCGGCTGCGATCCGCAACAGCGAAAAGGTCCGCCACGCCTACATGGGGACCGCTGCTGACACACCGCTACCGGTCGTGGAGGTGCTGCTATGAGCCTGCTGGTTCTCGCCGATATCGAGGTTCGCTACGGTCGCCTGACGGCCGTGCGCGGCGTGTCGTTTTCCATCAGGGATGGTGATACGGTTTTCATTACCGGGCCAAACGGCGCCGGCAAGTCATCGTTGCTCCGCGCAATTGCCGGCGTCACGCCCGCCTTTGCAGGGACGATCGATTTCGACGGCTACAATATCACCGGCCGCGCGCCGGAGGATATTGCCCGCCTCGGCTTTTCGCTGGTGCCTGAGGGCCGGGATGTCTTCGGTTCGCTGACCATCGAGGAAAATCTGCTGGTCGGCACCGGAATGAAGGCAAAGGATCGCGGCTGGAAGGCCAAGGTCGCCGAGGATCTCGAGGCGGTCTACCAGACATTCCCGATGCTGAAGGAACGCCGCAACGGCCAGGCCGGCCTGCTGTCCGGCGGCCAGCAGCAGATGCTCGTCATCGGCCGGGCGCTGATGACCAATCCGCGCCTTATCGCCATCGACGAGCCGTCGCTCGGGCTGGCGCCCAATATCACCGACCAGGTGTACGAGCGGCTGATTGCCCTGCAGGCGCTGCGCAAGTTGACGCTGCTGATCGTTGAACAGAGTTCCACCCGCGCCAATCTCGTCGGCGGTCGAATGCTGCTGATGCGCGGTGGCGAGATCGTGCTCGACGGCGACGCGCGCGAACTCGGCACCAGCGAGGCCATCCAGGCCGCCTATTTCGGCTACGAGGACAAGTGAGATGTTGCAGATCGTATTTGACTCGCTGTCACTCGGTTCGCTCTACGCGCTCGGCGCCCTCGGCATCGCGCTGATCTTCGGCGTCATGCGCCTGGTGAATTTCGCCCACGGGGACGTCATCGCCTTCTGCGTCTTCGCATTGCTCTGGCCATCCACGGATGCGATGGCCATCGTCTTTGCCGGAAACCTGCCATGGTACCTGCTGGTGCCGCTGGTGCTTGCTACCGGTGCTGCGCTGTCGGTCCTCTGCGAAGTCGTCGTCTTCCGCCGTTTTCGCCGTGCCAACCCGGCCACCATGATGATCGCCTCTTTCGCACTCGGCTTCGTCATCCGCTACTTCCTGCTGATGCTCTTCACGAGCCGCCCGAAGTCGATCTCGCTGCTGCCCATGCTCTCGCAACCGGTGGAGATCTTCGGCGCCCGGCTGCCTCTGCTGCAGCTGATCACCATCGTCGCGACAGTGTTGATCCTGATCGCCCTTTCGCTCTTCCTGCGCCGCACGAGGTTCGGGCTGGAAATGCGCGCAGCCGCCGAAAACTTCTCGATGGCACGGATGCTCGGGGTGAGGGCCAACCGGGTGATCATGGGGGCCTTCGCATTGTCCGGAGCGCTGGCTGGCGCAATCTCGCTGATCTTCGTCTGCCAGACAGGCACCGCCGATATCCAGATGGGTGGGGCGATCATGCTGATGGCATTCATCGCAACCGTGATCGGCGGCCTCGGCAGTCTTCCGGGTGCAGTGCTTGCCGGCTTCCTGCTGGGTGCTGCCTCCGTCATCATGCAGGTGGTGTTGCCGATCGATGCGCGTCCGTTCCGTGATGCCTTCGTCTATGGCGCCGTCATCCTCGTCCTCCTCTTCCGTCCGCAAGGTCTGATCGCCGCGCGCGGCACCAAGGAAAGGGTCTGATCCATGACCACTGCTACCGCTCCCGCCTTGCCGGCCGAACTGGCATCGCCGCGCAAGCCCGCACCCTTCGCGCTCGCCCGGCGCACGATCATGACGCCGATCCTGCTGTCTCTGCTCATGCTGGCGATCGCCGTGCTGACCGTCATGACCGGCTCGCGTCCGTTCAACCAGGCGGTGATCGATGTCTTCGTCCGCATCACCCTGGTCGTCGGGCTCTATATCTTCATCGGCAACTCCGGGGTCCTCAGCTTCGGCCATATCGGATTTACCTGCATGGGTGCCTATGCCGCAGCGTGGCTGACCATCAGCCCGATGATGAAGAAGAGCGCGCTTCCGGGCTTGCCCGGGTGGCTGCTCGAGACGCGTCTTCCATACTGGGAGTCTGCGATCATCGCGGCGATCTTTGCCGGGCTGGCGGCCTTGGTGTTCGGGCGGGTGCTGATGCGCCTGTCGGGCATTGCAGCCTCGATCGCCACCTTCGCGATGCTGGCGATGATCAATACCATCTACTCCAACTGGCAGGACGTCACCGGCGCGACGTCGTCGGTGGTGGGCATTCCCATCGTCCGCCTCATCTGGCCTTACGTGGGTGCTGCCGTCCTCGCCATCTTCATCGCTTGGGCCCATGCCATCTCCCGCTCGGGACTGGCCTTGCGCGCCGCCCGCGACGAGCCGACCGCAGCAGCGGCCTCGGGCGTCGACATCCCGAAGGAACGGTTGGTCGCGTTTACCATCTCAGGCGTGGTCATGGGTCTCGGAGGCGCTCTGATGGCGCATTCGATCGGCGTCGTCACGCCCGACAATTTCTACCTCGGCCTCACCTTCATCACGCTTTCCATGCTCGTCGTCGGCGGCATGAGCAGCCTTTCCGGCGCGGTGATCGGCGTGGTCCTTCTCTCTGCCCTCATCCAGGCTCTGCGCTGGCTGGAGGCGGGTGTCCCCGTGGGCACAGTCACCCTCGCTCTTCCCAAGGGGCTCCAGGAGATCGCCCTCGGTGTCATCATGATCGTAATTCTCGCGCTTCGTCCTGCCGGCTTGATAGGCAATCGCGAGATCACGTTTTTCAGGCGTAAACATAACAAATAGCCGACGAGGACAACAATCGTCAGGCAATAAAGGAGCAGCTAATGGAATACGTAAGAAGACTATTTGCAGCAGTTCTGGCCACGGCATTCGCCGCGGCCGCAGTTCCGGCCATGGCCGACGACAGCAAGATCGTTGTCGGCTTTGCGACGGCCGCATCCGGCTTCATGCAGGCTTACGACAAGCCCGCAACCGATGCCGCGATGATCCGCATCGACGAGATCAACGCTGCCGGCGGCCTGCTCGGCAAGAAGATCGAAGTCGTATCGGCCGACACGAAATCCGACCGTGCAGAAGGCGCCAAGGCCGGCCTGTCGGTCATCGACCAGGGCGCAAGTCTGGTGGTCGTTTCCTGCGACTACGATTTCGGGGCACCGGCAGCGCTGGCCGCCGAAGATGCCGGACTGGTGTCGTTCTTCCTTTGCGCGGAATCGGTCAAAGCCGGTATCCAGGGCGTCGGCAAGCACAGCTTCTCGGCTTCCGTGCTGGCAGCGGTGCAGGGCGCGACGATGGCCGAATGGGCCTTCAAGGAAAAGAAGGCCCAGACCTTCTACCGCCTGCTCGACACCTGGACGGAATACAACAAGGGCATCTGCGACGGCTTCGACTGGATGATGCCGAAGCTCGAAGCCCAGGGCGCCAAGCTCGTGGGCCAGGATACCTTCAAGAACGAAGATGCCTCGATCGCCGCCCAGATCACCCGCATCAAGTCGCTCCCCAAGGAGCCTGACGCCATCATGCTCTGCACGATGATGCCGGGCGCCGTCTCGGCGATCAAGCAGATCCGCGCCGCCGGTATCAACTCGATGATCCTCAACGGCTCCGGCGTCGATGGCAGCTACTGGCTGTCGGCCGTGCCGGACCTTTCGAACTTCTACACGCCGGTTCAGGGGTCCATCTACGGCGACGACCCAAATCCCGATGTGCAGAAATTCAATGCCGTCTATAAGAAGAAGACCGGCACGGATCCTTCCAGCCAGTATGTCTATCCCGGCTATTCGATGATCGACGTCTGGGCCAAGGCCGTCCAGCGCGCAGGCACGACCGATGCCGACGCGGTGGTTGCCGAACTCGAGAAGATGAAGGACGAGCCGACGCTCTTTGGACCGCGCACCTTCACCGCCGAACTGCACCACCAGAACAAGGCGCGCTACCTGATCGTCGAAACCAAGAACGGCAAGCCCGGCGTCGTCGGCAACTGGACGATCTCCGAGCCAGTTCCAATGGAAGCTTTGGTCAAGAAATAACAACCCACCACCGGGTCTGACCCCCCAAAACCAAAAAGCCCGACCGCCTCCAAGCGGCCGGGCTTTTCAAGTTCTGCTACGGAGAAAAGTGTGACGCGGGCTTACCGAAGCTACGCCGAGAGCCGGCCAGGCGGCGGACGTTGATCCCGCGCTAAATCTCACATCTCAGTCGCCGCCCATGGCCACGCTGGCAACAACGGGCAGGGGTCCTTTGCGCAATATCCTGGCGTTCGGCCATGTCGAGCTGCGAGTAGGTGCGTTTCATGTCCCATTCCTTACAAGCGATAAACCATTGTTATCTATTGCAAGTCGCACTTCATCCTTGAACCCACCCCGCTAAATACAAAAGTTGGATAAGATAGATTATGGAACTGATGTGGATAGCCACATACTACCAAACCCCGCACCCATCGCAGATCCACGGCTACTCCGGCGTGTCGATCTCGAACTCGAAGCTCATCTGGTCGTAGGCCGGTTCGACGTTGGCTGGTGTTTCTCTGAGAACGGTGGCGTAGTCGAGCGGTGTGTGCATGTGGGTCAGGATGGCGCGCTGTGGCTTCAGGCGGCTGATCCAGTCGAGCGATTGCTCCAGCGACAGATGGCTTGGATGGAACCGGTACTGGAGCGCGTCGATGATCAGCACGTCGAGGTTTGCGAGAGCCTGGATGGATGCTGGCGGGAAATCGCTGACGTCGCTGCAATATGCGACGTCGCCGATGCGAAAGCCGAGCGACTGGATGTCTCCGTGTTGCTGCAGATGCGACTGGACATGGATCGGGCCGCCGGCGCCGTCGATTACGAACGCCTGCATATCCTCAATGATGACGGGCGCGACGATCGGCGGGTAATTGCTGCCGGCCGGTGTTTCCAGGCAATAGCCAAAACCTTGCCGTATGCGGTCCATGGTGACCCTGTCGGCGTGGATCGGAATGCGCTGGTTGTCGATGTGGAAATAGCCGCGCAGGTCGTCGATGCCATGGATATGGTCGGCGTGTGCGTGGGTGTAAAGCACCGCGTCGATTGCCTCGACCCTGGCGCGGACCATCTGCTCGCGAAAGTCGGGACCGGTGTCGACAACGACGGTGGTGACGCCACCATCGGCTGCAAACTGTTCGATCAGCAATGCCGCCCGGCTGCGCCTGTTCTTGGGATTGGTAGGGTCGCAGGCGCCCCAGTCGCCGGTGATGCGCGGAACGCCCGGAGACGATGAGCAGCCGAGAATGGTGAACCGCCGCCTGTAGGTCACGCCGTCAGATCCTCGGCATCTTCGAAAAAATCCTGAATGCATTCTCGGTCGTCAGCGCCGCTACTTCCGCACTGCTGACGCCGATGGTCTCGGCCAGCACTTCAGCCGTGTTGACGACGTAGGACGGCTCGTTGCGCTTGCCGCGCCAGCGTTTTGGCGCAAGGTATGGCGCATCGGTCTCGACCAGAAGCCGGTCATGCGGGACGGTCCTGGCCACTGCGCGCAGTTCCTCGGATTTGGGGAAAGTCAGGATGCCGGAGAACGAGATATAGCCGCCGAGCGCGACGCCCGTGGCTGCCAGATCGGCACCCGCCGAGAAACAGTGCAGGATGAAGGGGAAGGCGCCCTTCCCTGTTTCCTCGGTCAGGATTTCAGCCATGTCGTCGTCGGCGCTGCGACTGTGGATGACAAGCGGCAGGCCGGTTTCGCGCGCCGCAGCGATATGTCGGAGAAAGCCGGTGCGCTGATCTTCAGGCTTCACGGTGTCGTAGAAATAGTCGAGCCCGGCCTCGCCGATGGCCACCACCTTCGGATGGCGCGACAGCCGAACGAGATCCTCGACCTCGATGTTGAGCTCCTCGTCGGCATTGTTCGGGTGCGTGCCGACGGAGCAAAACACCGACGGATAGGCGTCGGTGATCGCCAGCAGGCTGTCCAGCTTGGCGACCCGCGTCGAGATCGTCACCATCTGGCCGACGCCGGATGCGTGGGCACGCGCCACGATGGCATCGCGCTCATCGGCGAAATCGGCAAAATCGAGGTGGCAGTGGGTATCGACCAGCATTTCGTCCTAAGCCTCCGGCGCCACGTAGCGCGGGAATACCGGCTTCGGTGCCTCCAGCGGGGTGCCCGGCACGAGACGACCCGCCTCGCCCAGCGCCGCAAAATCACGTTTGTCCGCAGGCGCTGCTACGAGGTCCAGCAGCTTGACTGCCGAATCCGGCACGAACGGCTGCAGCAGGATCGCAATCTGGCGAACCACCTCGGCGGTCACGTAAAGGACTGTTCCCATACGGACAAAATCGGTCTTCTTCAGCGCCCAGGGCTCCTGGCCGGCAAAGTACCGGTCGGTTTCAGACACGACGGCGATGATGGCCGCCAGTGCCCGGTGGATCATCTGCTTGCCCATCTCGTCGCGGGTGATATCGGCCAGGGCATCGACTTGCGCCAGCATCGCCTTGTCCTCATCTCTCAGAGGCCCAAATTCCGGAATTTTTCCGTCGCAATTCTTGACGATCATCGACAGCGAACGGCTGGCGAGGTTACCGATGCCGTTGGCAAGATCGGCGTTGATGCGTGTGCCGATGGCGTCTTCGCTGCAATTGCCGTCTTGCCCGAACGAGATTTCGCGCATCAGGAAATAGCGGATCGGGTCGAGGCCGAAATGGGCAATTAGCTCGAACGGATCGAGCACATTGCCGAGCGACTTCGACATCTTCTCTCCACCCTTGGCAAGCACGAAGCCATGGGCAAAGATCCGCTTCGGCAGCGGCAACCCGGCCGACATCAGGAACGCCGGCCAGTAGACGGCGTGGAAGCGTATGATGTCCTTGCCGATCACATGCACGTCGGCCGGCCAGAATTTTGCGCGCGGGCCGTTAGGGTCTTCCAGATAGCCTGTCGCGGTCAGGTAGTTGGTGAGCGCATCGACCCAGACATACATGACATGTGCGGGATCGTTCGGCACCTTGATGCCCCAGTCGAAGGTGGTGCGCGAGATCGACAGGTCGCGCAGCCCCGATTTGACGAAGGACATCACCTCGTTGCGGCGCTCGGAGGGGCCTATGAAATCGGGATCGCTTTCGTAGAGCGCCAGCAGCTTGTCCTGGTACTGCGACAGGCGGAAGAAATAGCTTTCCTCCTGCACCCATTCGACGACCGTTCCCTGCGGCCCGTAGCGCAAACCGTCGGCGCGCTTCTCGGTTTCGTTTTCCTGGTAATAGGCCTCGTCGCGCACGGAATACCAGCCGGCGTAGGAATCCTTGTAGATGTCGCCATTCTCGGCCATCCGGTTCCAGATGTCGCGCGAAGTCTGGTGGTGACGCTCTTCCGTCGTGCGGATGAAGTCGTCGTTCGATGAATTCAGCAGCTTGCCCATCGCACGGAACTCGTCCGAGTTTCGCAATGCCAGCGCCTCCGGGGCAATCCCCTCGAGCTTTGCTGTCTGCTGCATCTTCTGGCCGTGCTCGTCGGTGCCGGTGAGAAAAAACACCTCGCGCCCGTCCAGCCGCTGGTAGCGGGCCAGCGCATCCGTGGCGATCAGCTCATAGGCATGGCCGATATGCGGCCGGCCGTTGGGATAGGCGATCGCGGTTGTGATGTAGAATGGGGAAGTGTCTTTCATCGGCGGCATCGAGCCCGTCTTGTTATGTTTGAAGAAGCTGCGTCGCTATTATCGCAAGTCGCACCGCAGCGAAACCTTGAAGTTTGGCGCCAGCGTCGATCGACCCGGCAGGAGGCGACTACAGCTGCTGTTTGAGATCGCCCAGCACGGTTAATATGGTCTGCTTGCGATCGAGATTGTAGGCCTGCGACACTATCAGCCGTTCGGTGACGTCAGAATGAAGCCGCGACATCCGCTCGGCGTCCACCACCCGGCCTTCGAGTGCCGCCTGGCGCGCCCGTGCCATGATGTCGTCCTCGATCTGGGAGACGAAGAAATCGAAGATCGTTTCGCTCTCCCGGCCCGACAGCACGTCCGCGAGCTTGTGCATCGCCTTGCGCGCTGCAGGCCCGTCGGAAGCCACCACCTGGCGGTAGGCCGCGACAATGTCCGCGCCACCGTAGTTGATGAGCTTCAGCGCCTCGCTGACGCTCCCCTTGGCATCGCGCAAAAGGTTGGCATCGGCGGCGATGTCGAGATTGGACAAAGCCGCTGCCAGCGCTTCATCACTAAGCGGTGACAGGCGCAATGGCAGGCATCGCGAGCGTATGGTCGGCAGAAGCTTGCCGGGCGCGTGCGACAGCACCAGGAACAGCGCCCGCTTAGGCGGCTCCTCGAGTATTTTCAGGAGGGCGTTTGCAGCGCTGCGGTTCATGTCGTCGGCGGGGTCGATGATAACGATGCGCCAGTTGCCGGTGCCCGACGTCTGCGAGAAGAATTTACCGGCCCTCCTGACCTCGTCGACGGTGATTGCCGATTTCACCTTGCCGGTCTTCTCGTCGACAGGGCGCGCCAGATAGAGAAGGTTGTGAGACGCGCCTGAAGCGATGGCATGGCTGACGACAGAGGCCGCATCGGGATCGGCGATCTCGCCCGGCGCCATCAGCGGATCGGGATGCGACAGCACATGATTGGCAAAGCGGAAGGCCAGCGTCGCCTTGCCGATGCCCTCCGGCCCCTCGATCAGGATGGCATGGTGGCCCTTGCCGGAACGATAGGACTGGGCCAGGAACGCATCTGCCTCCGCATGGCCGAAAAGCCTGGTATTTTCCATCGGAGCAATGGCGCCGTCCAGCACGCCGGGCCGTTCGTCGCTCATTGTGCGGTCTCCGGCCTGGGCCCCGCCTGCCCGTCATGCGATGCAAGCCGCTGGCTGACAATGGCAAGGATGCGGGCCGCGATCTCTTCGGGTGCATGCAGGGCGTCGATGACATGGCAGCGTTGCGGATCGCCGGCAGCAATATCGAGAAACGCTTCCCGGCGCTTTTCATGGGTTTCCATCTCTTCCTTTTCAAAGCGATCCGGCTCGGCCGTGGTCGCGGCTCCGCGCCTGTGTGCACGCTCGAGGCCGACGCTGGCGGGCAGGTCGAGGATCAGGGTGCAGTCCGGCACGACGCCGTCGACGGCGATCCGTTGCAGCGCCTCGATGAAATCCGGCTCCAGATTGCCCGTTACGCCCTGGTAGACGCGCGATGAATCCATGAACCGGTCGCAGAGAACGATTTTCCCTTGCGCCAGAGCCGGGCGGATGACCTCCTCGACATGATCGTTGCGGGCCGCAGCAAACAGGATGGCCTCCATGCGCGTCCCGAAAGGCTCGGCAGCCCCGGAGAGCAGCACGTGGCGCACCGCCTCCGCACCGGGCGGCCCGCCGGGCTCGCGGGTGACCAGCACATCGCGACCGCTCGCCGTCAGGGCTTCGGCGAGCAAACGGATTTGCGTCGATTTACCGGCACCCTCCCCGCCTTCAAAGCTTATGAACAAACCGGTTCCGTTCGACAATTGCTCGCATCCTGCGATCTCGCATTCAATTCGGCAGTCAGATAGGCACTGCCATCGGCCGTTGGCGCCTGTTTAACGCAAGACGATGCCGGGCGAAACCTTCTGGCCGAGAGTTTGCAATGTTGTACGGTGATTTGCCCGAAGCTCTCTCAAGCCGGCGTCGGCGTTTCCCAGAGCCAGGAAAACAAGAGCGTTTCCGATAGCTCGACGAGAGCATCGAGCGCCCGGCGCCCGAGACCGCCCTGCGCGACATCGCCGTCGGTGAACAGCGGAACCTCCCTGACGACGCGGGTGCCAGAAAACACTTTCAAAATCCCCGCCGGCTGTCCGCTTGCAACAGGCGCGGCCAGCGGCCAGCGGTAGATGACGCGGGCCGTCAGCCGATCGGGATTGTTGACAGGCACGTAGACATCCACGCCTGTCTTGGCGACAAGCCCGACCGATGCCCTGGCGCCGCCGTAGACGCTGGCCGTGCCGATCACTTCGCCCTCATCGAAGACACGCTGGCTCCTGAAATTGCTCAGGCCCCATTCGAGCACACGCTTGGCTTCCTCGGTGCGCTCCTTGTCGGAGCCGAGCCCGCCCATGGCCAGAAATAGACGCCGACCGTCACGCGTCACGGAGGAGACGATCGAAAACCCCTCGCCCTCCGCAAAGCCGGTTCCCAGTCCATCGACGCCCATGGTCAGCGGCAGCAACGGATTGCGGTTCCGCTGGAAAATCTTGTTCCAGGTAAAGTCGGGCTGCGCGAAGGATTTGTAGAGGTCCGGATACTTTGACTGCAGGTCGCGCGCCAGCGTTACCAGTTCGCGGGCGGAAACCTTGCTGTCGGCATCGGGAAGTCCTGTCGCATTGCCGAACTGCGCCTTCGGCATGCCGATCTCGCGCGCATGCTGGGTCATCCTGCGGGCAAACTCCGCCTCGCTGACGGACATGCCTTCGGCAAGCACGATGCAGGCGTCATTGGCCTGCTGGATCGCCACGCCCTGAACGAGGTCGCCGATCCGTACGCGAGATTTCAGCGCTGCAAACATAGTAGACGCCCGCGACGGTGCACCGCCCCTGCGCCAGGCATTTTCGGATACGGGATAGGTGGTGTCGAGGCTGACCTCGCCGCGGGTCAGGGCATCGAAAACCACGTCCAGCGTCATCAGCTTGGCCAGCGACGCCGGTGAAAACGGCTTGTCCTCGTTCTTGGCCAGCAGAACGGTTCCGGTAGAGGCCTCTATCATAAAAGCCTGCCCGGCCTTGGTGTCGAAGGCGGGCGGTGGCGCTTGCGCGACCGCATTTGTGGAAAACAGCACGACTGCAGCGAAAAGGCATTTCAGCATCGATAGTCCCCTTCCCGCTTGCCTGCATTCAAATTACGCGCGGCCCGGGGTGAAGGCAATTGCCACCCTCAATCGACCTGCGCGGCAGCCATCTGCCGATGATACGAAGCCAGTATCGATTTCTGCGTCAGGCCATCGTTGCGGACCATAACGGCATCGAACGCCAGCGCCCGAGGCGCCGCCCTGTCAGGCTCCCCATAGGCGACGGCAAGCGACGACGCCGGCGTCAGCGCGGCAAAACCCTGGCGGGAATTCGGCCGCTCGTAGGGAACGGGCCCGATCTGCGGCAGCGACACGAGGATACCCTGGGCCGCCGGCTCCGGTGCGCCCCAGTTCATCTGTGGCTGCTGCTGCTTGAAGGCCGGCGATGTCGGGCTCGATCCGGCATAGGCAGTCGATGCCATGGGAGCAGCCACGGGCACCGGCACGCCCGATGTCGGGTGGCGGGTCGGCTGGCGCAGCGGCGTCTGCACATAGTCCGGCAACTGGTCGGCGGTCATCTTGCCATTCGATGCGACCATCAGGCCGCTGCCGAACTGGCTGCCGGGATTGATGCCAGGCACGCGGCTGCCTTTCGGCACGTAGGAGGCCATCAGATAAGGCATGTCGTGACCCTCGAGCGGCGCACGACCGACATATTGCACCCGCACCGCGCCGGTCCCGCTGTCGCGAAGATCGAGGAGGTCGGCGCTCTTGTTCGAAAGGTCGATGATGCGACCGGGATGATACGGCCCACGATCGTTGACACGCACGATGACCGACGAACCGTTCTCGACATTGGTAACCCGCGCATAGCTAGGCAGCGGAAAAGTCGGATGGGCTGCAGACAGGCTCAGCTGGTCATAGACCTCGCCATTGGCCGTCAATCGGCCGTGAAATGCGGAACCGTACCAGGACGCGATACCGACCTTGTTATACCTGTAGTCTTCCTTCGGATAATACCACGCACCCTTCACCTGATAGGGATTGCCGACCATGAAGCGTCCGCCGCCGCTCGGGATCTTGCCACTGGTGACGACGCGCGGGCTGGCCTTGACGCCATATTCGGCTTCAGAAAAATATTCCTTGCCATGCTTGGTCTTCAGAGGCGGAGCATGCGTCGTGCCGCAGGCGGAAACGGCTGCACACACGGCCGAGAGAGCCGCCCAACGCAGGCCTCTCCTGTATGATACCGAAACATTCTCGAACGTCATGTCTGCCAAACCGATACGCGATACTGAACAAGGTGGAACAGAAGAGGGTGGATGAGACGACGGGTCTCCAACTCCAATTCCGACCTACGCCCCAATCACCTAACGGGACTTTAATCATGTTTGCATGATGTCAAATTAGCCGGTCCCAGTGGCCTAAAAGGAACAATTGTAACGATCATGGTTAACCAGCAGTAAACGGAACCAGGCAACCCCGCGCCAACGCTGACGGCCGGGAAAAGTATCAACCCGTTGCGTGACTGCGCTGTCCCTACGGATCGAATCTCAACCCCCAGGTCAGGTTCGTCCCCTAGCCGTACGGTTTTATCCCGGGGAAGCTACATGCGTCTGTTTTCGATCATCCTGGCCGGCTCACTGGCGGTTTCCACCACTGCGTTCGCCAATTCTCCCTGCAGCGGCAAGAAAGGTGGCATCGACCATTGCGAGGGCAGCACATTCATCTGCAATGACGGGTCGGTGAGTGCCAGCAAGAAGTCATGCTCAGCCACCATGGGAACGGGCACGGGAGCACTCGGCATCGCCGGTGCCCAACAGGAAGAAATGTCGCCGGCAGCTTCGAGCGACTGCTCCTGCCGATCCGCAACCTATTGCACCGGCCCAAAAGGCGGCCACTTCTGCACCACAGATACCGGTGGCAGGAGCTATCTCCGTAAAGACTGACGAACGAGCCTCGACCAGCCAACGATGTTGGCTTAGATCAATGTGGCGAGGATGCTTGCACCGCCGAAAAGGTTGACGCCGCGTTGCAAGAAGCTATAAGCGCAAGTCGAAAACCGAATTAGTTGCAAACTGTGCCGCAACTAATCATCCCGGTCGACGGTATTGAAGAAGAAACCGCTTCAATATCAAATACTTGGAAGAGTGTCCGAGCGGTTTAAGGAACCGGTCTTGAAAACCGGCGTGCGGGAAACCGTACCGTGGGTTCGAATCCCACCTCTTCCGCCATTTCGCCGCAGATTGTGCGACAAACTGCGATTGCTGCGAATGGGATCATCATGTCATCTCGCCGACGCGCAAATCAAAAGTGCTCGTCAAGAAACGCCGCCGCTTCGTCCGAGATACCGACTACCTTGTTCGTCGCCTGACGATAGAGTTTAAAATTTTGCTCGGTTCCCGGCTGGCCATCATTCCATTCATTGAGAGGCTTTAGCTCGCTCCGCCCCAGCGGCCTTTTTACGAGCGCGGTGCATCTAATGGTGAGGCTCACGCGCGGCGTTTGCCGGGCGACGCCGCGCTTCTTTGCAATCGCCTCGGCATAAGTCACGATGCCACGCGCGCAAAGGCCTCGTCCGCCCTCGTTCTCGCTCGCGAATACGAAAACTACGTCACCTTTGACGATCTGTTTGCCGCCGTACATCGTTTTCTGTGCGGTGAACGAGAAACTTTTAGCCCGTGGATCGCCAACCTCAGCCTTGATCGCGAACGCCATGACCCTCCCTCCCGACTGCCCAAAGGGCATCATAGTGCTATAGCGTAGACATAGTGCCATCGTCATCGGGCGTCGCCCGCCACTTTGCCGAGGCAGCCGTGTCTGCGACCGGCTTATCGCAGATCGCCGCCCTTTTCACGCCATGAAACGCCTTCGCCGGCGATCGACTGTTGCCGATCCGAATCAATCGTGGTGTCGATGTAATCCGCAAGCCCGTCGAGCAGGACGCGTGTTTTGAGTGGCAAATACCGAGCGCTTGGATAGAGGGCAACGATCGGCGCTTCGCCACCATCCCAACCTGGCAGTACACGCTCAAGCAGGCCTGTGGTGAGGTCCCCGGCAATATCGACTTCCGATTTCAACATGATGCCAAGGCCGTCCCGCGCCCAGCCGTGCACGACATCGCCGTCATCGGCGCGTAGCCGTGCATGGGCCGCAATATTTGCTGTGGCGCCATCGGGCCCGTGCAGGTACCAGGGTTCGCTGGCGGCGCCATAGCGCAGGAAAGCGTGCGCCTTTGAATCGCCCGGCGTGAGCGGCCGGCCAACGCGATCGAGATAAGCGGGCGCCGCAACCAGGATGCGCCGATTGTCGGCGAGCTTTCGCATCATGGCCGAACTGTCAGCGAGGGCGCCGATGCGGATCGCGACATCAAAGCCGTCGCCTACGATATCGACCACACGGTCGTCGAGTTCCAGCGCGACGGTAAGGCCGGGGTAGCGCTCGGCAAGTCGTCCAAGGGCCGGCGCCACGAAGCGCCGGCCGAAAGCGATCGGCGCACTGACGCGCAAGGTTCCGACCGGCTCGTTGCGACCGCCAGCCAATCGGCCTTCCGCCGCCTCCAGGGTTTCGAGAGCCCGCACAACATCGGCCAGCAGCCGAGCGCCTTCGTCTGTCGCGCTCAGTGACCGGGTGGTACGATGTATCAGCCGAACGCCGACGCGGCTTTCGAGTGTCCCGAGCCGCTTGCTGACCACGGCCAGCGTGACGCCAAGGCGCAATGCTGCAGCCGTCAGGCTGCCCTCCGCCAGGATAGCGCGAAACGTCTTTAGCTCGTTGAGGTCGTCGAGCATCAATTATCAATCCAAAGTCGACAAACAATCGTCTATAAATAACATTATCATCTATGGCACGATAGTCCATATCTGGCTCATGACGAATGTAGCCATTCTCACCACCAATCGAACGCTTCTCGGTAGCGGCCTTGCCGCAATCGCCGCGTTCGCGATCTCCGCTCCCGGCAATGCCCGATCGAAGCCCGCCGTGTGGTTCGCTCGCAAGGATGAGATCGCGACATGGGCAGCCGAGCACCGCGCGATCACTCCCATTTATGACCTCGGCGCTGGCCGTCAGCGGGTTGCCCCGCTCAGCCGCCTGATCCCGAACGAAAGGATTTGACCATGACTCTCTCCCTGAAAGATAAACGCGTCCTCGTCGTCGGCGCCACCGGCGGGATTGGTGCCGCGACGGCCGAAGCTTTTGCCGCGACCGGAACGGGCCCCGGTCCGGGTCAACACAGTGTCGCCCGGCCTGATCGACACGCCGCTCTGGGGCGGCATGGAAAAGGCCGACCGCGCAGCCATGTTCGCCCGCACGGCCGAACGGCTGCCCGTGCGTCGCGTCGGCCAGCCGGAGGACATCGCGCAGGCGATCCTGTTCGTCGCGACCAATCCCTTCGCCACCGGTACCACGGTCACAGTCGATGGTGGCGCCACCATCGCCTGAGACAAGCGGTGCTCGCCCCAACTCGGAAACACGACCGCTTCACCACTGCGCCGACCGCTATCCTCGACGAACGCGTGTGTCGCGGGGACGACAATGCCGCCAACCCCTGAAAGAGAAAATGTCATGCGCAAATTTCCAGTCGCAGCCGCCATCCTCGGAATGCTGCTCTCGGTGCCAGTCGATGCCGCGGAGCTGAAGATCGACGATCTCACCGTTGGAAGGACCGTCTCGAACGAACAAAACCAGGCGACAGTGACGGCAGCGAAAACCTTCTATCAATTCTGGAACACCGGCGACGAAGCCGCCCTCAAGGCAGCGATTGCGTCGACCTTCACCGACCGCACGCTGCCGCCCGGCCGTCCCCAAGGACCGGAAGGCCCGGCGTTCGCCTCGAAAAAATTCCGCTCAGCGGTCCCCGATCTCCGCGTCGAGGTGAAGAAAATGATCGTCACAGATGAGTTTGTTACGGTTCATATGGAGTTCAGAGGTCATTTCACCGGCACCTTCGGCACAGTGAAGGGCCAAGGACAGGCGATCGACTTCATCGCGACCGATCTGCTCAAGGTGACCGATGGGCGGATTACGGACAACTGGCACATTGAGGACAATCTGACACTGCTCTCGCAAATGGGCGTCGCGACCGTAACGCAGTAATGGTTGCGCGAACCTGAAAGCCCCTACCGTGTGGGAGCGCTTTCGAATGGTGCATCAAGTTGCGCGAGCAGCGGTCCATTCCTGACGGCGATGATATCATCATCGGCCAGATGCGGCATTAGAGGGCTATAGCGTAGACGTAGTGCTCTTCATCATCGCGCGGGGCCCGCCATTTCGCCGACTTTACGCCATGGTGCGACATTCTTCGCGATAGATCCTCGACCACCGCCGATAGAGCCACAGAGGCGATATGTGAGGATGTCATACATGGCTTATGAGAACCCTCGGATCGGCAGCAAGCGCCCCCAGACGGACGCTTAAATGAGCATTTCGAGCCGCCGAAAGCGGCCATTTGTTCAGCGCGATCTTTCCCGTTTCTCTGTCTCCCCGCGAAGATTTGGGGGGAAGCCGAAGTTGCGCTCGGTCGCGTGTATGAGGAACGCGGCGGCTTTCTCGCTCCCGGTCCGCAGTCGGGAAAGTTGCCTTGGCGGTGACGGCGTTAAGGCGGCGATCGAGCCGCTTCCAAATAGGCGTTGCACATCATCATGAGCTGACCTTGGACGGCGCGTTCCTCGTCTGGAGGCAAGTTGCGCTCGAACACGTTGCGGACCGTGCCGAAAACGGTGGCTAGCAGCGTCAGGTTGACGGTCGACAGCTCGGCAAAGGTCGCATCGGAAGCGGTTCCTAACATCGCAGCGGTCGCGGCATCGACACGGGTGGCGAAGGCTGCGATCAGCGCCTCGTTGTCAATCTCCACAACGGAGCGATAGAGCGCGCGTGTCACCTCCGGCCGCTCCGTCTTGGCGTGCCAGTAGGTCGTCACCAGCGCCTCGACCATCCGCTTGATGGCAGCGCCGTGCTGCACCAGGCACGCAGCCTCTATTTTGGCCGCCAGTGCGTCGAGATAGCGTTCGTTGAGCGCATAGAACAGCGCCTGCTTGTGCGGGAAATACTGGTACAGCGTGCCCACCGACACGCCCGCCCGCTGCGCGACGCGCGTGGTCGTCAATCGGTGCGGTCCATCGCTCACCAAAACCCGAATGGTCGCCTCGAACATGACGTCCAGCGTCACCGTCGCTCGTGCCTGACGCGGCATTTTCCGGGGGTTTAGGTGGGACGGCCGCGCCGAAGCCATAAGCGAATCCTCAAACCAATCGATTTTTTATACATTGGAGTGCCACCAAAACGAACACCACAAGGACTGAACACATGGCCGACACTTCCCGCATCGCGCTCGTCACCGGCGCGAACAAAGGCATCGGACTGGAAATTGCTCGCCAACTTGCTCAAGCGGGTGTCACCGTTATCATCGGCGCTCGCGATCCCGATCGCGCCAGCTCGGCCGTGAGCGGGCTATTGGAAGCTGGCCTGTCGGTTCGATCCGTTACCCTCGACCTCAACGATCATGCGGGCATCGCTGCGGCGGCCGAAACTATTCGCGCCGAATATGGTCGGCTCGATATCCTCGTGAACAACGCCGGCATCGTCGATGCCGAGGACGGGCCGCCGACCAGCGGCTCAGCGGAGGCCGCGCGGCGAACCATGGACACCAACTTCGTCGGCACGTTGGCTGTGACGCAGGCGATGCTGCCGCTACTGCGCCTGTCGTCGGCCGCCCGTATTGTGAACCTATCCAGCTCGCTAGGTTCGCTCGCGCTCAACGGCGATCCAGCCTCGCCCTACTATTCAGCCCGGCTGATCGGCTACAATGCCTCCAAGGCGGCGCTGAACATGCTGACTGTGCAGCTTGCCGAGGAACTGCGCGACACGCCCCATGTCATCAACTCGGTTAGCCCCGGCTTTGTGAAGACCGACCTGACCGGGGGCAACGGCTTCATGACGCCCCAGGAGGGCGCGAAGCTGCCGGTCAAATACGCGCTGCTAGGTGGAGATGCGGTCTCCGGCCGCTTCGTTGAAGCAAGCGGCGAGACGCCTTGGTAAGCTTTCGCGTAGGACGCCCTGCCCGCATGACGGACGAGAGAGACGAGAGCGGACGGCCGGCAATTCACCAGCCCGGCCCTTCAGGACATGGATAAAATGGCCAAACTGCTAATGAACCGTGGCAATTGGCCTCGGAAGTCTCGCCGTGCGGCGGCAGGGGGATACAGCTTAGACATCATCACAATCGGGCGCGGCCGCCACTTCGCCGATGTTCAATCAGAGGCATTGTCGAGATGGTTTGCCCCACACCCTCACAGCCAGTCGAGCTATCCCGAGCGCTGTCCTCTGGCCAGTTTGGTCATCAATTTGCGCTTCGAAGACGCCAATGCGGCACGGCAAGCAGTCAAGATACCAGCTTCCGCATGCGCAGGTAGTTCAGATACTTCGCATCGGATTCCTCGAAGATCTCCTCGCCCTCGGCCATGTAGGCGCGCAAGAGCGGGTCGGTGCTCTCCTCCTGATGCCCAAGATCGTAAAGGCATGTGCCTATGCCTAACTGAACAAAGCCGTTGGCATGGCCATCGCTGCTCGCTGCCGCCCGCTGGAAGGAGGAGAGCGCGGACTCCATATCGCCTTGCTGCCTTTGGGCGTCGCCTATAGAAGCATAGAGCCAAAGCGCCGCATCCCATTTGTGGTGCGGCTCCGGTAGCAAACGGATGGCCGACTGCCAGCACCGGATCGCACCTGTCTCGTTGCCGGCATCAAGCAGGTCATTGCCCTGCTCGGACAACTCCGTTACGCGCTCATGAATGTCGTCCGCCAGTTCTTCCTGTTCAACACTCATTCTGCAAAGCCTTGTCTATCGATTTATCGGATATCTCTGTGGCGGGCGACGAAAGATACCCTGCTCTATACGTACCCGACCGTCGCGTCCGCGGCCATCGTCTTCAATCCTGTTGAATGAAATTGCGCGTTAGACCAGAAACCCAAGCCCACGAAGCCTTTTCTCCAGCGCGGCCATCGTTTCCTCCGGCGACCTTCCGACGGTCTCCAAGCGGACCTCGGGTTTTTCCGGGGCTTCGTAGGGGGAATCGATGCCCGTGAAGTTCTTGAGCATCCCATTTAGCGCCTTGGCATAGAGACCTTTTGGATCGCGGCGGGCACACTCTTCGAATGGCGTATCGACGAAAACCTCGACAAATTCGCCTGGCTGCAACATCTCCCGCGCCATCTGTCGCTCTGCACGAAATGGAGAAATAAACGACACCAGGACGATGAGGCCAGCATCGGCCATCAGCCGCGCGACCTCGGCAACACGCCGGATATTCTCGACCCGGTCCTCGTCCGTAAATCCCAGATCGCGGTTGAGCCCATGACGCACGTTGTCGCCATCCAGGAGATAGGTATGGTAGCCGGCAAAATGCAGCTTTTTTTCGAGCAAATTGGCAATTTCCGACTTGCCCGCACCGGACAGGCCAGTGAACCACAGGACGACCGGCTGTTGATACTTTGCCGCCGCGCGCTGCGTCTTGTCGATATCGAGAGACTGCCACTGGATATTCCCAGCGCGCCGCAACGGATTGAGGATCGTTCCTGCAGCCACGGTGGCATTCGTCATCCGGTCGACGAGGACGAAGGCACCGGTGATGCGATTGACCGCGAAAGTGTCGAACGCGATGCGCGACTGTACCGAAATATTGGCCACGCCTAGCGCGTTGCGCTCAAGCGTCTTTGTCGCCTCATGGGCAAAGCTGTCTACGTTGATGCGGCATTGCAGATCCGTCACCGTGGCGTTGACCTGCTCAACCTCCGTCCGCAGGATATAAGATCGACCGGGTAACAACGGCTGCTCATCGAACCAGACGAGATTGGCGGCGAACTGGTCAGAGACATGCGGATGCGCGGAGGGCGACACAAGCATATTGCCGCGCGATACCTCTACCTCGTCCTCGAGCACGATCGTGATCGCCTGGCCTTCGATGGCGCGCGTAAGATCTCCCTCGTCAGTGAGGATGCGCTTCACCCGTGTCAATTTGCCGGATTTGGCGATGGCGACGACGTCGCCCTGCTTTACCGATCCGGAAGCCACTGTGCCGGCAAAGCCGCGCAAATCGAAATCGGAACGGCTGACATACTGCACCGGGAAACGAAATGGCGCGTCGGCAGTTGCCTCCCCGATCGATACGGTCTCGAGCTGCTCCAGCAAGGTCGGACCCACATACCAGGGTGTCCGGTTCGATCGCCGCACGACGTTGTCGCCGTGGCGCGCCGAAACAGGGATCGCCTCGATTGTCTCGAAACCGAGTTCAGCAACAAACCTGCGATACTCTTCCTCGATACGTCGGAATACGTTGCCATCAAATGCGACAAGATCGCATTTGTTTACCGCCAGAATGACGTGGTTGATGCCGAGCAGCGAGGCGATGACCGAATGGCGGCGCGTCTGGGACAGTATCCCCTGGCTTGCATCGACAACGACGACCGCCAGATCGGAAGTCGAGGCGCCCGCCGCCATGTTGCGCGTGAATTGAGCGCGACCCGGTGCATCGGAGGCGATAAATTTTCGCTTCGATGTTGAAAAGAACCGATGACCGGGATCATTGTCAGACACCAGGGATCCCTTGGCTTCATGCGCATTGGCGAGCGGCGAAAAATCGGTGTCTTCATTGTTGGAAGATGTGTACAAACGGCTTTGACTTTCGGACGCAGGTTCGTGTGCAATCACGCTGTCATCGTCCAGAAGCCGGCCAATTAGTGTGGACTTGCCGCCATCGATCGATCCACACGTCAGAAACCGCAGTTGCGGCTTCTGCGTCCGCGCGGTAGCGATCGCGCTTTTTTCGTCAGCGGCAGGCTTGCCTCGGGACCTGTTCAAATGGGGGCGCATGCCTGTCAAAATAACCCGCTTATGACTTTGTGTTCATCCGCAAATGCGCGTCCGAATCAAGTTAGAGAAGGGGCTTCCCTTCAGTTATCGCAGGCGGCAGCTGATAGTTTGCCGCGCTTGAACACCTACATTCTAAGGAGCAGGCTCTGCTCAGGTACCGACAACGTGAAGTTGACATCTGCTTCGCTAAGGATTCGTAGGTCACCGTTTCAGATAATGTCATTAGTCTTTGGAATTTCAAGTTGGCAGCCAATTAAAAAACCAAAAGACAGTTCTTTAAATACCAATCCGGATCCACCTGCGAAATACACTTAGGATTGCAATAAGCGTGAGAAAATCGGCAGAATAACAGGCAGCGGCCTGACACTTCTGAATTGCGGCAATAAATATGTTAGCGCCGCATTCAGGCGTTGAAGTTTTCAACGCCTGAAAAAGATGAGGATAAGGGTGACAGCCGCTCGTGACGTCAACCTGATGTCAACAAAGCCCTATCAATCAACCCCGCGCCAAACTTTTTACCGGCGGCTGATACCCTTGGCCGCTGACAACGCTGCGCGTACGGGACCCGTGGCGCGCCATGTCCGGCTTTCGGTGACAGCTCTGAAATCGGCTTCGGCCTTTTCAGCGCGAGCTTGTTCGGTGGAAACCGAAATTTGCAGTTTGGCGGCTTTGCTTTCGGCGCGCTCTGCCTGCACGCGCAATCCGGATGCTTCATTCGAGAGCCGAGCGGATTCTTGCACCAACGCGGCCACTTCGCTCTTGAGGCGGGACACTTCGCTCTGCAGACCTTCGGATCCCCCCTTCAACCCGGCTGCTTCGCTTGCAGAACGACCCGCCTCATCAGAAACCCGCGAAAGCTCCGCACGAACTCGAGCCAGTTCGCGCCGCAGCGCAAGCATGTCCACTTCGTCATGCCGCAGCGACGCCGGCCCACGGTGCAGCGTCGGTGAAGTCTCCCGTTTGGTCCCCTCCTCACCGCCGACACGCACCTTAGCAGGATCGGCTATTCGCTCGTGGGCCGAATATGCGAGCTCTGGCGTCACCTCCGGCGGGAGGACAGGCTGGAGCGCTCTGAAGAGGTATTGCTTGTCCTCGATTATTTTCGGGAAAGCTAGAAAATGGATCGGTATCTCGGCTCTTGCGGCGCGCCAGATCAAGTCGTGGAACGACACAGCCAGCAGGCGTGCCTGATCGAGGGGATTGACCGAATAGACTACACCGCCAGGTGTCGTTCCCCAAACTTCCCAACTTTGGTCCAGCTCTGCCATCCAGGGAGCCGACTCGTGCATCGCCCGCATTTCTAGGACTGTGCGGCTGGTCGCAGCTTCCACGAGATCGCGAACAGGAATCAAAATTGCGTCCACGGCGATATGCGGGTTAGCCAGGATTTGTTCAAAATACTGACCGATCCACGGAGACTTCACCACATAGGGCAGGTTCTCTCCGGTTCCGCTGACGATTTCTTCCAAGCCGGCATTTGCCGTGTCGTCCCACATTACCTGGCCATCTCTGCTGCGCGAGAGAGTGGTATCGAGCCCGAGTTCTGTTAGATAGCGCACCAGAAAACTGGTGCCTGCACGCCCGGTGCCAGCAATCAGAAGATGACGCTTTGGCGATTGGTATGAGCCCGCCGCTGGATCGGCTTTAGTTTCGTTCAATCTATTACATCCTTTATTGCGCTGATGTAGCGCTGAAAACAAACGGCAGCCGTATTACGCGGATGGCTGCATGAGACAGGGCACTCACCCGTTCATAAGTTTGACGTGGCACCAATGTTTTGCCAATTCACGATTTGCGCGAGATATTACGAACGCCTGACAAATTCAATCGTTGGGGAATTGTCAGTTCTCAGCTCCGCGTTAAGCGGAGAAAAAAACGCATTTCCGAAAAATAATTTTTGCACAGCTGCTGGGCTGAAGGCGGAGATAGGTGGATGTTGTGGTGACAAAACGTGCTGGGATGTTCTGAAACGGGACAAGGTGTGCTGGATCGGCACAATTTCTTTCACAGTCCGCTCAGGCAGTCGCATTTTGGTACAATGGCGTAAAACCTATAGATATCAGTGGGATGCCGGCGTTGGGGGCTGCTTTCGGCCGTCACTTCGTCTTTTCCCATATATTTCGATTTTCGTTCAAATTTGCGTCGATTTTTATTCGAGTTTTATTACTGTTTGTCTTTTGTTTTATTCTATTAAGTCCTTAATTTGACTACGTAATTTTGCGTGGGGTAAAAACGTCTGTGGCAATGTCGTCTCCATAACGGGGACGAAAAAAATGATAACATCCTTGCTGCGCAGAGCCGCCACGGCCGCCGTCATGACACTCAGCCTGATTGGCTTTGCTGAGGCGACACCGGCGACCATGGGGATTACCGGAAATGCTGCTCCGCCGATCGGCCACTACGAATTCTGCCGCGACAATCCGAGCGAGTGCGCTTATGCTGGCGGCGACGCCGGTCCTGCAATTCTCAGCGAAGACCGCTGGAAGACGATCCTCAAGATCAACTACACCGTCAATACGACGATCAAGCCGATGACCGACATGGAACTCTACGGCGTCGAGGAAAAATGGGCGATCCCCACTTGGGCCGGCGATTGCGAGGACTACGCGCTGCTGAAGCGCAAGGAGCTCATCGCTGCCGGGTTCTCGCCGTCGGACACGCTGATGACAGTGGTTCTGCAGCCAAACGGCGAAGGCCATGCCGTGCTGACAGTGCGCACCGACCATGGCGATTTCATTCTCGACAACATGCGCAACAAGGTCATGCTCTGGTCGGATACGGAATACACATATCTGAAGCGCGTTTCGGTCGAAAATCCTTCACGCTGGGTCAAGATCCAGGATGGCCGCGCAGTTGCCGTCGGCAGCGTGAAATAAGCTTTTGCATAACCGGTCGCCAGCGCGTCGCTGTCGTCCGTCTAGCCCGGTCCGTCCCCGTACTCGTCATTGACCGGCGCTTCGAGCCGTTCCCGCTGTCCCGGGAACGGCTCTTTTTTGTTTCCAGCCAATGCAGCCGGCGATTAACCCGACGTTAACCATGATGGCGCCAACTGGGTCGTATCGAGACTCATTCGTATTGTTGCCGGGGCACAAAGCTGCCGGCGGATAAACGAAGGCAAGATCCATGGCCGCCGCCTCCCCGTCGAATACTACCGTGGATAACCACCTACCGCTCGTGAGTGGCGGCGTGGCGTGGCGATTGTTTTTCCTGCTGGCTTTGCTGGTCGTCCTGACGATAGCCATTGCCGTCGGTGGACACTGGATCGGCAGACGGATTTCACTCGCCGGCCACACCACCAGCACACAGACTTTTGCGATCACCATCGGCGAAGACAGCCTGAGGCTGGCGGCAAATACCATCCGCTTCCCGAGCGAACGCATCGATGGCGTCACCGAGCGTGTCGATCTCTATCTGACGTTTCCCGAGATGCAGGGATACAGCGACGCCAACAGTCAGAATTTCAACGATATTTCCCGCTCGTCCTCGCTGGTCTTCCTGCAGCTGACGCAAGGGACGATGTCACGCGACATGTCCGGACGACTGGAGCCGATCTACGCGCATTTGATCGAGGGCGCCCCATTTTCGGGACCGAACGGACTGACGGCCCATCGGCTTCGGTCCGACGCCGGATATGCCGGCGAGACCCTGCTGACAGCACCGCGGCTCGGCAAGCCGGACTATGTCGTCCGTTGTCTGCTGCCGTCTTCGCCTGACAAAGCCACCAGCGCAGATTGCCAGAGAGACGTCAAAATCGGTAACGATCTCAGTCTTCTCTACCGCTTTTCCAGCCGCCTTTTGGGCGACTGGGATCATATTGATGCCGCACTTCAGCAGTTTGTGGAAATGCGCCTGACCCAATCCGCAACACCAACGGCTGCCCTTCCCTGAGACGTCGCAAAAGCAGCCAAATCCCGCAACGAACTGTTCATCATAAACCGATTGGTAACGCTACGCCCCTATTATTGCCCGCAACGGGCGCTCTGGGGAGGTTGCGGCCGGATCGTTGGAATTAAAATGCAAGTGAAGAGTGAAATAGTGCCCAGGTCAATTTTCAGAGCATCGTCGTCCCGTACCCGTCGGTCTGTCACCAAGATTTGCCTCGGTTTCGCCATGATGGTCTCCGTCATTGCCGTCGCATCGCCGTCAAACGCTGCAAAATATGCTGGGATCGTCGTCGATGCGAAGACGGGCAACGTGCTCTATAGCGAGGATGCTGATTCTCTGCGCTATCCGGCGTCTCTGACCAAGATGATGACCCTCTATCTCACCTTCGAAGCGCTTGAATCGGGCCGTATCAAGCTTGACACCCAGATACCTTTCTCTGCGCTTGCCTCAGCCCAGGCACCCACCAAACTCGGCGTTCGTCCCGGCGGCACGATCACCGTCGAACAGGGAATCCTCTCGCTCGTGACGCTGTCGGCCAACGACGCTGCAATGGCGCTTGGCGAATATATCGGCGGCTCCGAGGAGAAATTCGCCGCGCTGATGAACAACAAGGCGCGCGCGCTCGGCATGACGCGCACGACCTACCGCAATCCGAATGGCCTGCCCAACACCGCGCAGATGACCACGGCGCGTGACCAGGCCCGGCTCGGCATCGCCCTTCGCGAGCATTTTCCCCAGTATTACGGCTACTTCTCGACACGCTCCTTCACGTTTGGCAGGCGCGTGATCGCCAATCACAATCGCCTGGTCGGTTCGGTTCGGGGCGTTGACGGCATCAAGACGGGTTACACACGGGCTGCCGGGTTTAATCTGGTGACGTCTGCAGAGCTCGAAGGTCGCTCTATCGTCGGCGTCGTGCTCGGTGGCGCCTCTACCCCTGCCCGCGACAACCAGATGCGCAAGCTCGTTGCTACGTATCTGCCAAAGGCATCGCTGCATGCAGACGCCGGCAAGGCTGTGGCGCAGGTCGCCCAGGTGGCCCCGGAGCGTCCGGCCTTCCAGGCACAGGCGCCTTTGAAACCGAATGTCGCCGCTGCCGCAGCCCGTATGGCCGCTATGGGCGATGTTCGCCCGCCGGCAAGTGTGCCCACGCCGTCCGGCCGTGACCCGTCGTCCAGCGTCGCGGCATTCGCCGCAGTCACGCCGACATCGTCCAATCCGCTCGTTGCGACCAAGCCACACAACAAGAATGTACCGCCAAACGACGTCGCCTCGATCGTGCCGGCCTACGCCCAGTCGTCCAGCGACAGCGATGACGTCGACAGCGTCGTGACTGCATCCACCCGCCCGGCCAAGGCCAATCCACTGGATGACAAGGGACCCCGCGGGTGGGTAATCCAGGTCGGCGTTTCTCCCAGCAAGGAGATGGCAAGCGATCTCCTCGACAGCGCCAAGAGCAAGGGCGGCAAGTCGCTGCGCTCTGCAAAGGCCTACACGGTGGCTTTCGGGAGTGGCAACTCTCTCGTCTACCGCGCCCGCTTCGGCGGCTTCGAAGACCAGCGTGAAGCCACCAACGCCTGCAGCGTCCTCAAGCGCTCCGGTATCAAATGCTGGGCGAGCCTGCAGTAGGCCGTCTTGCGATGTACTGGCCGATGCCGCGTTCCAGCATCGGTTCTTCGAATAGACGCGTAATGTTCGTTCGACCCTGAATTTGTAATGTGTACGGGGAATTTAAAATGGCAGTGAACGAGAACAGTCCGGATATCTCGGTCGGGGGGGGCAAGGGCAGGCCGAAAGCCTACGCGCTGCACCCTCTCCACGAGGCGGCAATGCGGATCGCCGAAATCGGGCGCGGCCGCTCCCGGTCTAAAACCAAAGACCTGATCGGTGTACTGTTGTGCCATGGCGCGCGCGCCTGGCGCTATTCGCAGCCCGAAGCACGCATCCATCTGCATGTCTCGACCATCAACAGACAGGCGCCAGTGCTGATGCGGCTTCGCTAATTCAGAGAAGACCGAGTTCGATGAGTTCGCGGCGAAGCTCCGCGGGCATCTCGGCAACGTCAGCACCGAGGCTGTGCAGGTCGCGCGGAACGTCTTCCTCGGTTAGGTAGCGCCAGCCCTGGAAAGGCCGGCGCGGTTGGCTGGTGGTCTCGATGACTTCCGGACCGAGGATAAGCCTGCAGCGCGAAATACCCTCCCCGTCGGTAAAGCTGACGACATCCAGGAGCTTCTGGCGGGCCTGGACCTGGCCCTTGATCACCCAGTATAGCGAACCACCGTCCACTAGCTCCGCAATGCGTTTCGGCACCATCCGGGTCGTGTGCACGCTGTGCGGTTCGAGACCGGCGGCAAGCGCGGTCAGCGAGCTCTCGGCAACCCATTCGCGCAAGTCATCGATAGAATCGGCGCCGACGCAGAGTTTGATCATATGCAAAGCCATGCGGCCGTTTCAAATCCTTTTGGCCGGCAGCGTCAAGCCTTTCCGGACGGCATCCACAAGCTCAGCACTCGACCACGTTGACGGCCAGTCCGCCTGTGGAGGTTTCCTTGTATTTCTCGCTCATGTCGTAGCCTGTCTGGCGCATGGTCTCGATACAGGCGTCGAGCGGGACGAAGTGCTGCCCATCGCCCTTCAGCGCCAGCGAAGCGGCGGTCACCGCCTTCACCGCACCCAGCGCGTTGCGCTCGATGCAGGGCACCTGCACGAGGCCCGCAATCGGGTCGCAGGTCATGCCGAGGTGGTGCTCCAGGGCAATCTCGGCGGCGTTCTCGATCTGCTCCGGCGAGCCTCCCATGACGGCAGCAAGCCCCGCTGCGGCCATCGCCGCTGCCGACCCCACCTCGCCCTGACAGCCCACCTCGGCGCCGGAAATCGACGCATTGTGCTTGATGATGCCGCCGATGGCCGCTGCCGTCAGCAGATAGTCGCGGATACCGCGCTCGTCGGCATCGTCGTGGAAATGGGTGTAGTAGCGGATCGTTGCCGGGATGACGCCGGCAGCACCGTTGGTGGGGGCCGTGACGACGCGGCCGCCGGACGCATTCTCCTCGTTGACAGCCATCGCGTAGACGCTGAGCCAGTCGTTGGCGAGCAGCGGATTGATGCGGTTGCTCCGCCATTCCTCTTCGAGCTTGGTGTGGATGGTGCGCGCCCGACGACGGACGTTGAGCCCGCCGGGCATAATGCCCTCGCCCTTGAGGCCGCGGTCGATACAGCTGCTCATGGCCGCCCAGAGCTTGTCGAGCCCGGCATCGAGCTCGGCCGTGGTCATCTTGGTTTCCTCGTTGGCGCGCTTCATCTGGGCAATTGACAGGCCGGAGCGTTGGGCCATCTCGAGCATCTGCTTGGCGCTGGCAAAGGGAAACGGGATCTTTTCGCCGGAAACGGGCTTCGCTTTATTGGCCCGCATCTGCGCAAGTTCCGTATCGGTCACAACGAAGCCGCCGCCGACGGAATAATAAATGCGCCTGACGAGCAGCCGGTCGTCCTTGTCGAATGCCGAGAAGCTCATGCCGTTGGCATGGCCGGGCAGCGGCGTCTTCTTGTCAAACACCAGGTCGGTCTTGGGCTGGAAGCCGTAGGTCGGGTGGCCGGGGGGCGATATCTGGCCACTGCGCTCCACCTCGGCAATGATGCCGTCCATACGATCCGGATCGACCGTGTCCGGCTGTTCGCCGGTAAGGCCGAGGACGACGGCGCGGCCGGTGCCGTGGCCGATGCCGGTAAAAGCCAGCGAGCCGTGCAGGCTGACCTTTATCTGCGCCACATGGACATTCGAGGACGGGCGCGGCCATTCGCTCGACAGCAGGAGGTCGAGAAACAGGTTGGCTGCCGACATGGGTCCCATCGTGTGCGAACTCGATGGACCGACACCGATCTTGAAGACGTCGAAGACGGAGAGAAACATGAAAACCTGCAGATAGGAGGAACGGCTGCAACGAAGCTATGTCAACGACATCACGGGCCACGGCGACCCACCGACATCGGATGGGATGACAGCGACATTACGACACTGCGGCCATGGTTCAAAGATAAGATGCGCGCAGCACTCCTTCAACATTGCACTTGCGGCCGTCATGGCTAGTGTCGGGGCTTGAACAGCCCTGGGGACCCGCTTGATGTCGACCGCCGATTTTGCCGCCTTGGCACTTTTCATCTTTCTCTGGATAGCCCTCAACTGGATCACCAGCAGTTCGAGGTTCTTCAACCGCATCAGCCTGACGCAGGCGATGATCGAGCGCCGGCGCGAATGGATCTACAATTCGCTGCGCCGCGACCTGAAGATGATCGATACCCAGATCCTTGCAGGCCTGCAGAACGGAACCGGATTTTTCGCCTCGACCTCCATCTTCGCGATCGGCGGCTGTTTTGCGCTGCTCGGCGCCACCGACAAGGTCAATGCCTTCTTTGCCGACCTGCCCTATGTCTTCAACGGCAGTCGGACCACCTTCGAATTGAAGGTCGCCGGCCTCGCTGGCCTGTTCGGCTATGCCTTCTTCAAGTTCGGTTGGGCATACCGCCTGTTCAACTATTGCACGATCCTCTACGGCGCCATCCCGATGATGGGCGATGTCGACAAGGACCCGGCATTGACGCGCCGCGCCGCCGAGCGCGTCATCCACATGAACATCATCGCGGCCCGCAATTTCAACGCCGGCCTGCGGGCGATCTTTCTCTCCATAGGTTATCTCGGCTGGTTCGTCAGTCCCTATGTGTTCATGGTCACCACCCTTTTCATCATCGTCGTCCTCATACGCCGCCAATTCTTCTCCGACGCTCGGCTTGCCATCATGGATATCGATGTGCCTTGAAATCGCCGCGCTTGTCCTATTTCCGGGAACATCTTCTGCTGCGGCCGATGAACACTGTTTCCCGGAAAGGATGAGTTGATGGCTGCTGTCGCCGAGAGCATCGACGAACCGCGCAAGCCCCCGCGTATCGGCCTGCTCGACACGTTGCGCGGCATCGCCCTGCTGGCCATGGCGAGCTATCACTGCACCTGGGACTTCGAGTTCTTCGGATATCTCGATCCAGGCACGGCCGAAACAGGTTGGTTGAAGATATACGCCCGCGTCATCGCAAGCACCTTCCTCTTCATGGCCGGCGTCAGCCTTGTCCTCGCAAACCGGCCGGCCATCCGTTGGCAACCTTTCTGGAAAAGGCTGGCGATGATCGCGGTGGCGGCGATTGCCATCTCGGTCGTGACGCGGTTCGCCATGCCGGACGAGTGGATCTATTTCGGCATCCTCCACAGCATCGCAGCACTCAGCCTCATCGGCATCGGCTTTCTGTGCCTGCCGACAGCCTTTATCTGGCTGGCCACAGCAGTGCTGGGAGTAGGCTGGGTCGTCAATGTCTTCGTCATGCCGGGTGCGCTTGGCTCGGACCTGTTCAACCCTCGCTACCTTGCCTGGCTCGGCTTTGCGACGATGCCGGTGCGCTCAAACGACTTCGTGCCGCTATTTCCTTGGGCGCTGGCCTTCTTTGCCGGCTTCAGCGCAGCCACTCTCGCCCTGCGCACCAGTCTGCCGCAGCGGCTGGCATCATTGGGTACCGGCAACAGCCTACTGGCGAAAGGCGGGCGCCACAGCCTGCTCTTTTATCTGCTGCACCAGCCCATCCTGTTCGGTCTCGTCTATCTTCTGTCGCTGGTCGCACCGGCGCCAAAGCCGGATCCAGCTGTCGGCTACCTCCGCCAATGCCAGGCCACCTGCACCCAGTCAGCAGGCGAAGCACTGTGCCGCAGCTTTTGCCAATGCACACTCACCCGGATGAAATCACAAAGTCTGTTCGAGCCACTCCAGTCTGGCGCAATCCAGGCAGATCAGAATGATCAAATACAGAGAATCGCAGTACAGTGTACGGAACAAGCGCAGTGACGGGAGTATTCTATGAATGCCTATCGTGCCAAGCCGCTCAGCTTTCCCTGGCCTCCGTTCATCTATGGGCTTGCCATTATCACGGCGATCGTTGCTGACGCGGTCATCCAGATACCCATACCCGGACTTCGATCTTCCTATTTCTGGACGCTCGGGGCCGCTCTTACACTCATAGCCGTCTGGCTGGACCTTTGGGCGATGAAAACGTTGCTTGACCGAAGAGCCACGGTCATGCCCCATCGTCGCTCGGTTCACCTGATGACGACAGGACCGTTTCGCTATACGCGCAACCCGATATACCTTGGTTATACGCTGGTCACGGTCGGGTCGGCGTTGCTGACCGGCAACCCATGGCTACTGGTCGCAGCCCTCGCCGCGACAGTCGCCACCGACTACGGTGCGATCAGACATGAGGAACTGCACCTGCTGTCCCGGTTCGGCTGCGAGTTCGAATTCTACTGCCGCCACACGCGGCGCTGGCTTTAGCCGGAAGACCACCGTATCTCAGGTTCCGACACCGATTTCAGCCAGTCGGCCTATGCAGGCCTCCTCGACATGGTCGAGTTCGGTCAGCGTATCCTCGATGTCCTTGCGCTTCTGCCGCAAATCGTCCCGCTTTTCAGCAATCCTCTTCATCAGAAGCTTGAGCTGGCCGATCTCGCCGGGCGGTTCGCGGTAGACCATGATGATCTCGCGAATCTCGGCAATCGTGAAGCCAATCCTTCGGCCTCGCAGGATTTCGGCAATAAGCCGACGGTCAGCCTGGCGAAAAAGCCTTGTGCGGCCGCGCCGCTCCGGATGGATCAGCCCTTCGTCCTCGTAGAAACGTAGCGTTCGGGTGGAAACGCCGAACTCGCGTGTCAATTCGGTGATGCTGTAAAATTTGTCGACCGGCAATGAATCTCGCCTCCGGGGCTGAAGCAATGGCTCTTACGTAAAAGTCAATTCTAGCCAATGTCGCCCGGCCCGGCAATCGATCAATGGCGCCGCTCAGTGAATGACAAACCACCATGTTGCGATGCCGAGAAATGCGAAATAGCCGGTGCAGTCGGTAACCGTGGTAACGAAGGCCGACGAAGCGATGGCGGGATCGGCGCCCATCCGGTTCAGCAGCAACGGCAGCAGGATACCGCCAAGCGCCGCCGCAACAAGGTTGATGACCATCGCGGCACCGACGACCACGCCAAGCTGGAGATCGTGAAACCAGAAGGTGGCGATCGCTCCCATGAGGATGGCGAACACGATGCCGTTGAGCAACCCGACGGTCGCCTCCCTGCGGATGATCCGTGCCGCATTGTAGATATCGAGATCGCCGGTCGCCAATGCGCGTACGGTCACCGTCATCGTCTGCGTACCGGCGTTGCCACCCATGGAAGCGATGATCGGCATCAGCACGGCGAGCGCGATCATCTTCTCGATGGAAGCGTCGAAGACACTGATGATGCTGGACGACAGGATCGCCGTCAGCAGGTTGACGGCAAGCCAGAGAAAGCGCGACCGCACCGTCGACGCGACGCTATCCGACAGTTCTTCATCGCCGACGCCGCCGAGCCGCTTGATATCCTCGTCCGCTTCCTCGTTGATGACATCGACGACGTCGTCGATGGTCAGCACGCCGACTAACCGACCGTTATCATCGACCACAGCGGCAGACAGCAGGTCGTACTGCTCGAAAAGACGGGCAGCCTCCTCCTGGTCCATCTCTGCCGAAATCGGATGCGTGGTCTCGCGCATGATGTCTTCGATCTTCGTCTGGCGCTTGCTGCGCAGGATGCGATCGAGCGCAAGCCCTCCGAGCAGCTTGAAGGTCGGATCGATGACGAAGATTTGCGAGAAGTCTTCCGGCAACCCCTCTTCCTCGCGCAGATAGTCGAGCGTCTGGCCGACAGTCCAGAAAGGCGGCACGGCCACGAACTCCGTCTGCATTCGGCGACCCGCCGAGCTTTCCGGATAATCCAGCGCCCGCCGCAGACGAACACGTTCGGTGAACGGCATCTGCGACAGGATTTCGTCGCGGTCCTGCTTGTCGAGGTCCTCCAGGATATAGACAGCGTCGTCCGAATCGAGCCCGCCGATACCGGCAGCAATCCGCTCGTTAGGCAGGTGATCGACGATCTCGCGGCGGATCGCCTCGTCGACCTGCGTCAGCGCCGTCATGTCGAAATCGTCACCGAGCAACCCGACAAGCGCCAGCCGCAGGTCGGAGTTCAGCGCCTCGAGAAGATCGCCAAGCTCGGATTCGTGCAGACGCACGACATTGCGGTGCAGGAAGCCCGTATCGCCTGCGTCGATGGCATGGCTTACCTGCGTCAGGAAATCGGCACGTACATTGCCGTCTTCGTCATAGATGTCGAAGTGCCCGGTGTGGCTCCCGGCGCGAACGCGTTCGTCTGTGTCGGTCGTCGTCATCCGCGCCTCGCATTTTGCCGCATTCAGCACACCGATTGAGAATGGCTGGATAAAATCCAATGTCAACAAGCGGATAGGCGTGAATTGCGTTGGGATGGGAAGCTTGACACAGCCCTTCGTTCAACAGTCTAACCTCTACGCTACAGTTTTGAAAAAGTGATGCATGACCCCTCTTGCCATTCTTCGCTATCCCGATGCCCGCCTGAAGCTCGCCTGTGCGCCGGTGGTTGCCTTCGATGACGAACTCGGCCGGCTGTCATCGGATCTGCTGCAGGCGATGCGGGCAGCACCCGGGGTCGGAATGACGGCCGCCCATGTCGGCATCCTGAAGCGCGTCGTGGTGATCGAACTGCGGCCCGGAGACACCATCCTGACCCTCATCAATCCCGAGATCGTCTGGTCATCCACGGAAACGGCGCGCCATCTGGAAGGCAGCGTCTGCATGCCGGGTGCGACAGAGGAAGTCGTTCGACCCTCCGGCATCCGCTACACCTATCGCGACATCGACGGTGCGCACCACGAGGACGCCGCCGACGGCTTTCTTGCCGCCTGTATCCAGCATGAGATCGATCAGCTCAACGGCATCTTCTGGCTGCAGCGTCTGACGAAGCTGAAAAGGGATCGGCTTGTAAAAAAATGGGAAAAAGGTGAAAGCGCCCGACGCGATTGAACCAAGCGCGCTTCAAGCCGTTGTGGGTCTGAAACGACGCAAGGGAGCTCGATCATGGGTGGTATTAAGAAAGACACGACACGCGAGGAAGACTACCGCGACTACGAAGAGCGCGACCTGAAGGAAGGCTGGCCCTATGACGACGATGCCGGCGCCTCCTCCGAGCCATCAGAGAATCGCCCTTATGGCGAGACGGATGCTAATTTCGATGAAGGCAGCAACAAGAGCTTCACCGTCGCGCGCACCGACGCCGACGGCCAGCAGGAGCGCCAGTCCAATTCCCTGACATCGACGACCCGAGACCTTGTCGAATCGGACGATATCGAGGAGCGGGTGATGGATGCGCTCAGCGACGTCGAGGGTGCCAGCCCCGAAATGATCGACGTGCGCTCGGAAGGCACAGTCATCATCCTTGAGGGTGAGGTCGACGATGCCGCAACGGCGCGCCAGCTTGGACGCATCGCCCGCTCTATCTCCGGTGTGACCGCCGTTCGCAACCTCATACAGATCATAGGCGTCGACGCAAACATCCCCGACGACGACTGATAACAATAGGATGGACGCAAGAACGGGCGCCCCGACGGCGCCCGTTTTCGTTTGCGTTAAAGTATGAAATCAGCCTTTGAGCTTCGAATTGCAGAGGCTGTAGTAACCGCCGCCCTTCTGGATCCACTTGACGCCGGCCAGAGCGTTCTTGGCCTTGGCATCGTGGTACGCATCGACGCAGGTGTGGAAACGGGCCTTGCCGGCAGTTTCGGACGCATATTTCGGCGAAACGGCAGTGGGCAGGCTCAGGCCGGCAGGCGCTGCCATAGTCGGCTTGGCCGGCTCTTTGGCCGGGGGCGCCGTGGCGTCCGGCTCGTCTGCTGCCTTTGTTGCTGTCGGCTTGGCGGCCATTGTGTTGGCCTTGGTTGGCGCAGCGGCAGTGGTTGCTGCCGGCGCTGCGGCGGCAGGCGCTGCAGCGGCATCGGCGCCGCACTGGGCGGTGCGGTAATCGTTCCACTTCATGCCGTTCAACGTCCCTGCGGCCTGCGCCGCCTTGTACTTGACGCTGCACTCTTTCATCGTCAGGGCCGACGCGGGTGTGATCATCGTCAGCGAGCCAAGCAGGGCGAAAGAGGCGAAAGATGTGAGTAAGAGTGTACGGCTGGTCATTCCAAGTCCTCACTTTGATGGTTGGGTCAGTATCGATCCCGCGATTCCCCATCTTGCGTTGCGCAGGGAGCCGCTGAAAAAAGAGACTATTTCAGCGAAGGTGAACGCAGGATGACGAAAAAGCCAGGCCTCATTTCAAGGGACTAGAAGAGAGGCGGTCGGGATTATGGCATGCACCAGCTGAAACACCACTCCGCAGAGAACGATGAACGCAAGGCCCACGGGCATCAGCAAATTGTTGTTCAGCATGCATGGCTCCCCCCAATACTTGGTTCAAGCATAGTCTACTATCGCGGACTGGCAAGCCCGATATTAATGTTTGGTTAAGCTTGATGCAACGCCCAGCAACGCAATAATATCAAGATATTCGAAGCATATCAGGGCTTGTCTTCAACGGTCGGACCAAACACTGCCTCGAATGACTGTCGCAGGTTAACGTCAACGTCTGCCATGGTGACGGGCAGTCCGAGATCGACAAGGCTGGTGACGCCGTAGCTCGCGATGCCGCAGGGCACTATACCCGTGAAATGCTCCAGATCCGGCTCGACGTTCAGCGACAGGCCATGGAACGTCACCCATTTGCGCAGACGGATACCAAGCGCTGCGACCTTATCCTCCGCCATCGATCCATCGGCCAAAGGCGGCCGTTCCGGACGCCGCACCCAGACACCGACCCTGTCCTCGCGCCGCTCGCCACGCACGTTCATCGTCTCCAGCGTGCCGATGATGACCTCTTCCAGCGCTGCCACGAATGCACGGACGTCCTGGCGCCGGCGCTTCAGGTCCAGCATGACGTAGACGACGCGCTGGCCTGGACCGTGATAGGTGTATTCGCCGCCTCGCCCGGTCGCAAAAACGGGAAACCGGTCCGGCTGGATCAGGTCGGCCGTATGGGCGCTCGTGCCGCCGGTATAGAGTGGCGGATGTTCGACCAGCCACACGAGCTCGTCGCTGCGCCCCTCGGCAATGTCAGCCACTTCCCGTTCCATGGTCGCCACGGCATCGGTGTAGTCCACCAGGCCGTCAGCGACACGCCAGCGCACCGGAGGCGAACCAGGGGCCGGAATCATCGAGATCTCAAGATCCTTGCGCAACATCGCCGTCTGACTTCCCTGCAACAATTTATGTGAGACCGCTGGCAATAGCTGCAGCCGTAATCATGGCGTTATATGGATGGTTTAGAGGGTAAATTCAAACGCTTGTCACAGCATGTGAAAAAATCGGTGATAACGCTCTTGTGCCCCTCTAAGCCTTTTGCTAAATGCAGCGCGCCGGAGCAATTCGGCACCTACCACGATGCGGTCGTGGCGGAATTGGTAGACGCGCAGCGTTGAGGTCGCTGTGGGGCAACCCGTGGAAGTTCGAGTCTTCTCGACCGCACCATCTCTTCTCGCAGGCTTTAAGCAGCGGAACGAAGAGCTCTCTTTAAAGTCGAAATCGACTTTCGCTTCGGCGAGCCGCCGGGGCAGCCGGAAGATGTTATTGTTATCCCTGCTTCTCATAGTTTCTCTTGCCTGCGCATTTCGCCTGTGATTGATGTCACGACGAAAACCGCAGAGCACCCAATGTCCCCAGCTGATTCTTCCTTTCAAAATCCGTTGCGTGGAATGCTGATCATGGCAGGCGCGATGGTTGTGCTTCCGGTCATGGATGCGATTGCCAAATATATGGCGACGTTCGAGGGGATGTCGCCGGGACAAGTGACTTTTTACCGCTTCTTCTTCCAGCTCGTCTGTACCCTGCCGCTGCTTCTGGCCGGCGGGTCTGCCTTTTCCACCAGGCGCCCATGGATGAACCTCTTGCGCGGCGTCCTGCATGGAGCGGCAAGCCTGCTGTTCTTCGTGGCTGTCAAATACATGCCGCTTGCCGATGTCTTCGCCATCTATTTCGTCGAGCCCTTCATCCTGGTCTGCCTGTCGGCACTCTTCCTCGGCGACAGGGTCGGCTGGCGGCGGTGGCTGGCGATCGTCGTCGGTTTCGGCGGCGCGATGATCGTCATCCAGCCAAGCTTCGAGATCTTCGGCCTGAAAGCGCTGTTGCCCGTCGCCTGCGCGTTTCTCTACGCCATCTACCTGTTCATGAACCGCGCCATAGGTGAAGCCGATTCGCCCTTGGCAATGCAGACCATGGCCGGTATCGGCGGCACCGTCTTCATGGCCGGTGCCCTGTTCGTCGGCAATGCCGCTGGAGCTGTGGATTTCTCCCTGTCGTTGCCCGGCTCCACCCTCGGCCTCCTCCTGCTTCTCATCCTCGGCTCGATTTCCGGCTACGCTCATATTCTGGTTGTCAGAGCATTTCGTCTGGCGCGACTCTCGCTGCTGGCGCCGTTCCAGTATTTCGAAATCATTTCGGCAACGGTGCTCGGCTATGCCCTTTTCGGCGACTTTCCGAACCTCTCCAAATGGATCGGTATTGCCATCATCGTCGGCTCCGGATTGTTCATCATCTGGCGCGAACGGGTTAACTCGCGATTGTTAAAAACAGCGGTATTCGCTGACTAGGACATTAACCGCGATCCTTGAGGCTTTCTCAACCGGAGGGCGGTAAAGAATTTCCCAGTTTCATGAAGAAACGGGAGATAAAAGATGAGCGAGTTCCGTCTCTCTTTTCCGGCTTGGCTTCTTGCCGGAAAGAGTCGGCTTTCGGCCGAAGATGTACTGACATTGCGCAGGATTAGCTTTCCGGATGGCATCCGGGCGTCTGAAGACGCGGCTCTCCTGATGTCGATCCACAATTCCATCCCCGAGAAATGCGACGAATGGCATGGCTTCTTTATAGGAGGGCTGGCCGATTTCATCGTCAATCACAGCTATCCCCAAGGTTCGCTGGATGATGCGAACGCGGCTTGGCTGATACAGGCGCTGTCCAGCGATGGCGTTGTTCACGCACCGAGCGAATTCGAAGTGCTGATGCAGGTCATCGATATCTCGGCAAACGTGCCGCCTGCGCTCGGCGCCTTCGCCATCGACCAGCTGAGATACGCCCTGGCTGCCGGCACCGGCGCCTATTGCGAGGTTCGCAGCATCGACAGCAGGGGTATTACCCGCCACGACGTCGAGTTTGTCCGACACGTGCTCAGACACTCGATAGACCCGTCTGGCATCGTCCTTTCGGCTGTCGAGATCGAGGCTCTCGACCGTGTTGAGCTGGCAGCGGATCCCCATGCAAACCATCCCGACTGGGCCAGGTTGCGACAGGCAGTCCGGGCGAAGCGCAGTGAAAATACCCCGCGCATCCGCTGGCTCCGCGTGTCGGACGATATGCTGGCAGAGGGCAACACCGAGGCCGCCGCCTGAGCCTGGCAAACTCCGGCTGGGCATTTTACCCGCCGGATGTTTTACAGCATTGAACCGCCTGCGAATTTGCGATTAGAACAGTCGACACTCAAGCCGCTGCGGAGCATCGATGTTCACGAAAATCCTGATCGCCAATCGCGGCGAGATCGCCTGCCGGATCATCAAGACGGCGCGGCGGATGGGCATCGCCACGGTTGCCATCTATTCGGATGCCGACCGAGACGCGCTGCATGTCGAAATGGCCGACGAGTCCGTGCACATCGGTCCACCGCCTGCGGCAGAGAGCTACCTCGATGCAGACAGGATCATCGCTGCCTGCCGCCAGACCGGCGCCGAGGCTGTCCATCCCGGCTACGGCTTCCTCTCGGAACGGGCATCCTTCTGCGAGGCGCTGGAAGCCGAGGGGATCGTTTTCATCGGGCCGAAGCCCAAAGCCATCAAAGCCATGGGCGACAAGATTGAATCGAAGAAGTTCGCCCGCGCCGCCGGTGTCTCCACGGTTCCGGGCTACCTGGGAGTGATCGCCGACGCCGACCATGCGGAGACTATTGCCGCAGAGATCGGTTACCCTGTGATGATCAAGGCCTCCGCCGGGGGCGGTGGCAAGGGCATGCGTATCGCCTGGAGCAGTGCCGATGTCCGCGACGGGTTCGACCGTGCCAGTTCGGAAGCCAGAAGCTCGTTCGGCGACGACCGGCTGTTCATTGAGAAATACATCGTCGATCCCCGCCATATCGAGATCCAGGTGCTCGGCGATGCTTTCGGCACCGTGCTCTATCTCGGCGAACGCGAATGCTCGATCCAGCGTCGGAACCAGAAGGTCGTCGAGGAAGCACCCTCGCCCTTTCTCGATGCCGCCACACGGAAGGCCATGGGCGAGCAGTCGGTGGCGCTAGCAAGAGCCGTCGACTACCAGAGCGCCGGCACCGTCGAATTCATCGTCGACAGCGAGCGCAATTTCTACTTTCTCGAGATGAACACGCGCCTTCAGGTCGAGCACCCCGTTACCGAGCTTGTCACGGGCATCGATCTCGTCGAACAGATGATCCGGATCGCAGCGGGTGAGCGACTATCCCTGGCGCAGGAAGACGTGGCGCTGAAGGGCTGGGCCATCGAAAGCCGCGTCTATGCCGAAGACCCCTACCGCAATTTCCTGCCATCAATCGGCCGATTGACCCGTTACCGCCCACCGGCCGAGCGCCGGACGACAGATACGGCTCTCCGCAACGATACCGGCGTCTTCGAAGGTGCCGAGGTATCTATGTTCTACGACCCGATGATCGCCAAGCTCTGCACATGGGCGCCCGATCGCCTGCAAGCCATCGAGGCCATGGGTGAGGCGCTGGATGGCTTCGTCGTCGACGGGATCGCCCACAACATTCCCTTCCTGTCCGCGTTGATGAAGCATCCGCGCTGGCGGGAGGGACGGCTCTCCACCGGTTTCATCGCCGAAGAGTTTCCCGATGGCTTCGCGCCGATGGCGCCGGACGCAGAGCAGACCGTAACGCTGGTGGCGATTGCCATGGCCTGCGGCACGATCGATGCTGACCGCCGCCTGCACTATGCCGACCGCCTGCGTCCGCCGCCTGGGGACGAGATGATAGACCGTGTCATCAAGCTCGGGACGGATTACTTCCGCGTGCGGATGGCGAAGCGCGATAACGCAACGCCGTTTACGTATCTCATCGAGATAGCGGGCAATGAGATCGCGGTTGTCACCGGCTGGAGACCCGGCGATGCGGTGTGGTCAGGAACGGTGCACGGGCAAAGCGTGACTGTCCAGACCCGGGAGCAGTCCAACGGCCTGCGCCTGGATTGGCAGGGCCTGTCGGTCGTCACCCGGTTCCTGACACCCCGGCAGCATGAACTCGACCGCCTGATGCCCATCAAGACGCCGCCAGATACCTCGAACCTGCTTCTATGCCCGATGCCGGGCCTGCTGGTCTCCATCGCGGTGACGGAAGGACAACTGGTCAAGGCTGGCGAAACGCTGGCGGTCGTCGAGGCGATGAAGATGGAAAACGTATTGCGGGCGGAGCGTGACCTGACCGTCGGCGCGATCGCAGTCAAGCCGGGGGAGAGCCTGGCGGTAGACGCTGTCATCATGACATTCGCGTGAGCCGGCCGGATGGTTAAATTGGTCGCTATGATCCTCGCGCTTTCTTAAAGAATCTGGCGCGATAAACGCCTTCAGGAGCAATTGCGCCCTGAGGAAAAACCGTGTCGTCGCTCTATTCCGCCATCCTGTTGCTGGCGATCAATCTCGGCGTACTGTGGCTGCTGATGGCTGCTCCCGTCGGGACGCGCACGATCCGCATGCGTCGCTCCTTCCGCCAGTCCGCCGATGCTCTATGGCGGGCGGTCAATCCGTCTGGAGCCAGCGCCGACTGGCACCATGCCGTCATCTCCAGCCGCGCCATGCCGGATAGACCGGGCATTGTCGAGCAGACCTATCGCCATCTCGACCGAGAGGGACAATCGATCCGCCGGCTTTTCGACGTCAAGATGACCGAGCCGATGCCCGGCATGCTTGGCTACACGGCAACGGTCGTTGACGACAGCACGCTCGACAATCGCTTCTGGCGCCATTTCCACGAACGGCGTCAGGTCGTGACCGACGCATCCGGCACGACGTTGATCGTCGAGCAGACCGATACCTATCGCGGTTTTGCTTTTCTGATCTTTCGCTATTTCACGCTCCGCCGCGAGTTGCGCGCCCTCGAGGGCTGGCTGAAAACAGGCCAGTCGACGCCCAACGGCATTTTTGAACATCCGCTCGTCCAGACCTTCCTGGCAGTCCTGTCGACCCTGATCCTCTGGCCATTTTTCGGCCTGGATGCCGCCGGGCTGATGATATCCACCTTCCTGACGGTAGTCATCGTCCTGCACGAACTCGGTCATATGGCCGCCTACCGGACATTCGGCCATCGCAAGGTGCGGATGATCTTCGTGCCCCTCCTTGGCGGCATCGCGATTGGCGGACGGCCATACAACAGCCTGTTCGAAGTCGCGACCTGCGCGCTCATGGGATCAGGCATGTCCGCCTTCCTGGTGCCGATCCTGATTGCAGGCATACGCGCCAACGAGGCCGGCTGGCTGCCGGCCGATTGGCACGGACCTCTGCTTGTCTTCCTGCTCATTCTCGGCGCCTTCAATCTCCTCAATCTTTTGCCGATGTATCGCTTCGACGGGGGTCAGGTTCTGCGCCAGATCTTCACCGGGAAATTCAGCCTCGTCTTTGCCAGTTTCGCAATAACGCTGGCGATACTTGCCGTTGGCTGGTCCATCGGCCTGACAGCATCTACGCTGCTTGCCGCCCTTGCGGTGTTCACGCTGCTAAGCCTGATCGGCTTCGGCTCGGTCAAACCAAAGCACGAACTGGAGAAAATGTCCGGTGGCGAGCGACTGCTCGTCTCGTTCGGGCTTTATGCCGCCGTGGCGATGCATGCCTATGCCATCCGTTTTGCCGCAGACATCCTGTTCTGATCGCGACCTCTTCGGTCGAAACTCCGGCTGGCGTAGTGGCTTCGACTGCGAACCCGGCTAAGTATCTGATTTTTCGCTTGAGCCGTGGCCGCGCGCCGTGCAATGTCGCCGCACTCGACAATCCAGTGCAAATCAGCAGGAGACAGACGATGGACGTACGCGCCGCCGTTGCCGTTCAGGCAGGAAAACCGCTCGAAATCATGACCGTCCAGCTCGAAGGCCCTCGCGCCGGCGAAGTGCTGATCGAGGTCAAGGCGACCGGCATCTGCCACACCGATGATTTCACGCTCTCCGGCGCCGATCCCGAAGGCCTTTTCCCGGCGATTCTCGGCCATGAAGGCGCCGGCATCGTCGTTGACGTGGGCCCCGGCGTGACCTCCGTCAAGAAGGGCGATCACGTCATCCCGCTGTACACGCCGGAATGCCGCGAATGCTATTCCTGCCTGTCGCGAAAGACCAACTTGTGCACCTCGATCCGCGCCACCCAAGGCCAGGGCGTCATGCCCGACGGTACGTCGCGTTTTTCCATCGGCAAGGACAAGATCCATCACTACATGGGCTGCTCGACCTTCGCCAATTACACGGTCCTCCCCGAGATCTCGCTCGCCAAGGTCAATCCCGACGCGCCGTTCGACAAGATCTGCTACATCGGCTGCGGAGTGACGACTGGCATCGGCGCCGTCATCAACACGGCAAAGGTCGAGATCGGCTCGACGGCAATCGTCTTCGGTCTCGGCGGCATCGGGCTCAACGTGCTGCAGGGTCTCCGGCTGGCAGGCGCCGACATGATCATCGGCGTCGATCTCAACAACGACCGCAAGGCCTGGGGCGAGAAATTCGGGATGACGCATTTCGTCAATCCGAAGGATGTCGGCGACGACATCGTTCCCTATCTCGTCAATATGACCAAGCGCAACGGCGACACCATCGGCGGCGCCGACTATACGTTCGATTGCACAGGCAACACCAAGGTCATGCGCCAGGCGCTGGAATCGTCTCATCGGGGTTGGGGCAAGTCCGTCGTCATCGGCGTTGCCGGCGCTGGCCAGGAAATCTCAACCCGCCCGTTCCAGCTGGTCACCGGCCGCTCCTGGATGGGCACGGCCTTCGGTGGCGCGCGCGGCCGCACGGATGTGCCGAAGATCGTCGACTGGTACATGGACGGTAAGATCCTGATCGATCCGATGATCACCCACACGATGCCGCTCGACGACATCAACAAGGGGTTCGAGTTGATGCACAAGGGCGAAAGCATCCGCAGCGTCGTCTTGTACTGATCTGGTCGAGGGCGGCCTTCCGGCTGCCCTCCCGTCTTGAAAATGGACCGTCTTATGATTTACGTCGATGCCGACGCATGCCCGGTGAAGCCTGAAGTCCTGAAGGTTGCCGAACGGCACAATCTCGAAGTGACTTTCGTTGCCAACTCAGGCCTGCGCCCGTCACGAGATCCGATGATCAAAAATGTCATCGTTTCCAACGGCTTCGATGCCGCTGACGACTGGATTGCGGAGCATTGTGGCGTTGGCGACGTGGTGGTCACTGCCGACGTGCCGCTGGCCGGACGCTGTGTTGCGACCGGTGCCCTCGTAACGGGTCCGACGGGACGGGTCTTCGACACGGGCAACATCGGCATGGCAACGGCAATGCGCGATCTTGGCGCCCATCTGCGCGAGACCGGCGAGAGCAAGGGCTACAACCCAGCCTTCTCGCCGCGCGACCGGTCCAGCTTCCTCGAAACATTCGACCGGCTCTGCCGGCGGGCGAAAGCCCAAGTCCCCCCGACTGGAGATCCCACATGAAGGTCCATTCCCAGGTTACCGCTTTCGGCGGAATGCAGGGCGTATACTCGCACGAATCCGAGGCCTGCCAGTGCGAGATGACGTTTGCCGTCTTTGTGCCCCCGCAGGCCATCGAACGGCCCTGCCCGGTCCTTTGGTTCCTCTCCGGCCTCACCTGCACCCATGCCAACGTGATGGAAAAGGGTGAATATCGGCGGATGGCGGCGGAGCTCGGCCTGATCGTCGTCTGCCCTGATACAAGCCCGCGTGGCAACGATGTGCCCGACGAACTCACCAACTGGCAGATGGGCAAAGGTGCGGGTTTTTATCTGGATGCCACCGAAATGCCATGGGCTGCAAACTTCCAGATGTATACCTACATCACCGAGGAGTTGCCGGCCTTCATCGCGCAGCATTTCCGAGTCGACATGACACGCCAGGGCATCTTCGGACATTCCATGGGTGGCCACGGCGCCCTGACGATCGCCCTGAAGAACCCCGACCGTTTTCGCAGCTGCAGTGCTTTCGCGCCCATCGTCGCGCCGATGACCGCCGACTGGTCGACCGGTGCTTTCAAAAAGTATCTCGGTGAAGATCAGGCGACGTGGCGGGCCTACGACGCCTGCGCGCTCGTCGAGGACGGCGCCCGCTTTCCGGAAATCCTGATCGACCAGGGTAAGGCTGACGGCTATCTGGACACCGGCCTGCGCCCATGGCTTTTCGAGACAGCGACCGAAAATACCGGCATCGCACTCACGCTGCGCATGCACGAGCGCTACGACCATTCCTACTATTTCATCTCGACCTTCATGGACGATCACCTGAAGTGGCATGCCGAACGGCTGGCCTAGGTCGGAACGTGGATATCGAAAGGGGGAAGCCAAGCGCTTCCCCCTTCGAGCCGTTTACTTCTTGCGATTGTCGACGGCCAGCAGGCCCGGGCCTGCGAACACGAAAAACAGGAAGACGAAGCAGAACAGAATGGCCGCATCGCCACCGTTATTGACCGGGAAGAAATCCTTCGGTGCGTGCGCCATGAAATAGGCGACGGCCATGTTGCCGCAGAGAATGAAGGCAACCGGGCGGGTGAAGAGGCCGAAGAGGAACAGCAGGCCGCCGAATGCTTCGAGAATACCTTGGGTCAGAGACAGCGCCGTCAGTGGCCCGGCGTGCTCGCCGTTCGGAAAGGCAAAAAGCTTCTGCGTGCCGTGCTCGATGAACTGCAGCGCAGTCATGATGCGCAGGATCGTAAGAGCGTAGGGTTGGTATTGGTTTAATCGATCAAAAAATGCCATGAAAATCTCCGGTTGAAAGCTCCCGCGCAACCGTTAACCTGACGGTTCGATTCCACGAAGACACAGCTTCTGACACCACATCAATTTTTCGTGTAAAATCCGCGACTTGTCGTCACAGGGGAATGTTGTCGTGCTTCTTCCAAGGGTTCGACAGGTCCTTGTTCCGCAGCATCTTCAGCGCCCTTGCCAGACGCCTGCGAGTTGAGTGCGGCATGATGACCTCGTCGACATAGCCTCGCTCGGCGGCGACGAAGGGTGACAGGAAACGATCCTCGTACATCTTGGTATGCGCCGCGATCTTGTCCGGGTCGGCGATATCCTTGCGGAAAATGATCTCGACCGCGCCTTTGGCCCCCATCACCGCGATCTGCGCAGTTGGCCAGGCATAGTTGATATCGCCGCGCAGATGCTTGGATGCCATCACGTCATAGGCACCGCCGAACGCCTTGCGGGTGATGACAGTCAGCTTCGGCACCGTCGCCTCCGCATAGGCAAACAGCAGCTTGGCACCATGTTTGATCAGCCCGCCATATTCCTGCGCCGTGCCGGGGAGAAATCCAGGCACATCGACGAAGGTGACGACGGGAATGTTGAAGCAATCGCAAAAGCGCACGAAGCGGGCGGCCTTGCGAGAGGCGTCGCTGTCGAGCACGCCGGCCAGAACCATCGGCTGGTTGGCGACGAAACCGACCGTCGATCCCTCGATCCGGCCGAACCCACAGACGATGTTCTTCGCAAAGCTTGCCTGGATCTCGAAGAAGTCCCCCTCGTCCGCCACCTTGAGGATAAGCTCCTTGATGTCATACGGCTTGTTGGCGCTGGCTGGGATCAGCGTATCCAGAGACATATCCATGTCAGTCACTGACTGGTGACTGGAAATAGATGGCACCGGCGCGGTGTTGGAGAGCGGCAGCAGATCGATCAGCCGGCGCACCTGCAGCAGTGTGTCGATGTCATTGTCATAGGCGCCGTCGGCAATCGACGATTTCGTCGTGTGGATCGATGCCCCGCCGAGTTGCTCTGCCGTCACGGTCTCGTTGGTCACAGTCTTAACCACGTCAGGCCCGGTGACGAACATGTAGGACGTGTCGCGCACCATGAAAATGAAGTCGGTCATCGCCGGCGAATAGACGTCGCCACCGGCACAGGGGCCCATGATGACCGAGATCTGCGGAATGACGCCGGAGGCAAGGACGTTACGCTGGAAGACCTCGGCGTAGCCACCAAGCGCTGCAACGCCCTCCTGGATACGGGCACCGCCGGCATCGTAGAGACCGATGATCGGCGCCCGGTTCTTCAGCGCCATATCCTGCAGCTTGATGATCTTTTCGGCATGCGCTTCGGAAAGCGAGCCGCCGAAGACGGTAAAATCCTTGGCAAACACGAACACAGTCCGGCCGCTGACCGTCCCCCAGCCGGTGACGACGCCGTCGCCGGCAATACGGTTGTCCTGCATGCCGAAGTCGCTGGAGCGATGCTGAACGAACATGCCGAACTCTTCGAACGATCCCTCGTCGAGAAGCACGTCGATCCGCTCGCGTGCCGTCAGCTTCCCCCGCGCATGCTGTGCATCGATGCGAACCTGTCCCCCGCCGAGCCTGGCCGCCTCGCGGCGTTCTGCCAGTTCCTCCAGAATGTCTTTCATGCCAGCCTCAGGTCCAACCGCATTTCAGGGTCTGTCGTCTCACGCCTCGGTCGCTTCCGGACCCGTCAGTTATCAGGTCGCGGCGCCGTAAGCCCGTAGGCCGCACGAATGCGTGCGGCAATATCCTCGGCCATGAGGTCGTCTATTGCATCGCTATCGGCCGAAAAAGTTGTCGACTCGAAGGAGTTCACGGCAACCACCGAGCCTGTATCGATCGCACTGGCGTCGATATCGACCTTTGCGGAGTTGCGGTTCTTCTCGTAGCCCTGAGCCCGCTCGGATTGTGTGATGTGGATGGTGAGTGCCACGGCACCCTCCGTCACAGCATGCTTGGTGGCAGCAATCGCGGCGTTCACCCGTGTGCTGACCTCGGACAGCAGCCTCGGAGACGCGCCATTCGCGGAGACGACAGTGACACTGCGGACATCGTAGACAGGCCCGGGCGGCGGATTCAAAGGCGGCATGTGATAGCACGCGGACAGCAGCACGCATGCTGCCAGCGCCGGCAACAGCCGAACCTTGGTGGAGAAAGAAATTTTGCTGCCGATCATCACGCTACGCCCGTTAGGCCTCAACCTTCGCTATAACGGATTGCAAATCAACACTATTCCGCCAAAGCGTGACGAAAAACCTCGGCAGCGGTGAGAAATTCTGCAAACCGCAGCGACCGTCGGTGCTCCGCTTCTGCATCGCTGCCCCACTGTTCGCTCGTCCAGTCCTCGTCGAGATGTGCCAGCGACCAGCTTTCTTCTGCCGGAAGATATCCCTCAGCAAACGCCAGTGTGAGGATCGCCGATCCCGTCAGCGTCGTCAGGGTATGAAGGCCTGCCAGTTGCAGCGGGTTTCCGTATTTCGAGAGCGCTGATTCGAATTTGTCGATGGCCTCTTTCGGCTGCTCCCGATGCATCACACCTTCGGCCAGCAGAAACCGGGCCCCGAATGTCGCATCCGCCCAGTCCAGTACGGGGTCCCAGCGCTCTGCCTGGCGCCGGACGAGTTCGACCGGCGTATGCGCCCGGTAGCAAATGAGGTCGATGCCGCTATAGCGGACGATATCGTCTGAAACGGCCTTGGGATCTTTGGCGATCCCGTCCAGCGCCGTGTTGACCAGCCGCGTGACCGGCATCGTCATCGGGTCGATGAAATCAGCCTGGGCCCGCCATTCCCCGGCGATCCGATCTGCTAGCACCGCGTTTGCAACGCTCAGTGCGTTGCGGGCCGGTGTCTTCACGGGACGACCGTCGAGTTCCACTGCAAAGCCACCCTCGCCCTGGCGAACACCGACCTCCTTGTAGAAGCGCTTCGGCAGCGGCTTCTTCATGGCAATCTGCGCACGGCGAACCGGGTCGGGATCGCTTAGCTGCTGGGTGAAATCTGTCAGATCTTCGCGCATCGGATAGCCTCAGACAATATGGCTCAGCAGGTCGTTCGGATGGTGGGCGATGGCGTCTGCACCGCTTGCAAGCAGGTCTTCTATTGCGGCATAGCCCCAGGCAACGCCAATCGCCGTTGCACCGGCGGCCTTGGCCATCTGCATGTCGTATATCGCGTCGCCGATGACAACCGTATCGTGGGCAGAGATGCCGGTTTCCTCGCAGCATTCCGTCACCATGGCGGGATGCGGCTTCGACGGGCAGTCGTCGGCTGTGCGCGAAACGACGAAATGCGGCGCAAGGCCGTGCATGTGTAGGATCTCGGTGAGCCCGCGACGGGATTTGCCGGTGACTGCGCCGATCGTCAACGCGTCGCCGCGCGCAACCAGCGTATCGACCAGCGGCCGTATACCGTCGAACAAGGGTGTATCCATGCCCGGCTCATCGCGCACATCGGTGTAGATGGTCTTGTAATGAGCCATCATGGCTACCGCCTCGTCGTCGACATGCTGACGACCCAGCATGCGGGCAATGGCGATATCGAGCGTCAGGCCGATGATCGACTTGGTCGAGGCGATGTCCGGCCGCTTGTGCTTGAAGTCGACAAAGGTGCGGGCCATCACCTCATGGATCAGGCGCGCGCTGTCGACGAGCGTACCGTCGCAGTCAAAGAGAACGAGCTTCATTCTTCGTTGTTTTCATAGGGCGAGAGATCGAAGCCGAGCAGGTTCCAGCTCTGCACCATGTGTGGCGGCAATGGTGCCGTCACGCGCAGTCGTCCGCCGTTCGGGTGCGGTATGTCGATGTGCCGGGCATGCAAATGCAGCCGCTTCTGGATACCGCCGGGGAAAGGCCAATTGTGGTCTTCCTCGAAATATTTCGGATCGCCGATGATCGGATGGCCCATGCCCAGCGCATGAACGCGGAGCTGGTGGGTACGGCCCGTATAGGGCTCCATCTCGAGCCATGCCATCGTCTGCGCCGCTGTTTCCAGCACACGGTAATAGCTGATCGCATGATCGGCGCCGTCTTCGCCGTGCTTGGCGATGCGCATCCGATCGCCGTCCGGTGTCGCTTCCTTCACCAGCCAGCTTGAGATCTTGTCCTCGTGCTTGCGCGGGACGCCCTTGACCAGCGCCCAGTAGGTCTTTTTCGTGTCGCGCTCGCGAAACGCCGCTGTCAGCTTCTGTGCTGCACCGCGGGTGCGGGCGACAACGATGACGCCGGTCGTGTCGCGGTCGAGACGATGCACCAGACGCGGCTTTTCGCCCTTCTTGCTGGTCCAGGCTTCGAGCATCTTGTCAAGGTGACGGTGCAGGCCGGAGCCGCCCTGCACGGCGAGGCCGGCCGGCTTGTTGAGCACGAAGACTTTCTCGTCCTCATGCAGCAACATGCGGGCCAGCAGATCGCCATCGTCGTCGTTTTTCAGGTCGCCGCCGCTGATCGGGCCGCCCTTGATGATCTTCTCGTCGATATCCATCGGCGGAATACGCACGGTCTGGCCGTACTGGACACGCGCGTCGGTCTTCACGCGTCCGCCATCGACCCGCACCTGGCCGGAGCGAAGCAGTTTCTGCAGCTGCCCGAATCCGAGGCCTGGAAAATGCACCTTGAACCAGCGGTCAAGGCGCATGCCCGACTCTTCCGGCTCGACTAGTCTATGCTCAATCCCGGCCATGCTTCTTCTTTCAAACGATGAGGTCTCGGCCTAAGCCGGCCTTTTGCCGTCGCTTTAGAGCATTTTTCGGCAAAGTGGAAACCGGAATCGTCGCCATTGGTCGTTTGTTACGCTTTCCGGCCCGGTTTTGCCAGATCAGGTCAGCGCCCGCGCCACCATGAGGCCTGCAAAGACCGTGCAGAGCGACACGCCGACGCTGACGAAAACATATAGCAAGGCAAGGCCGACATTGCCACGCTCAGCCAAGGCGATGGTATCGAGCGAAAAGGCGGAGAATGTGGTGAACCCGCCGACGAACCCGGTCATCAGCAAAAGGCGCAGATTGTCCGATCCGCCATATTTCCGGGCTATGACCTCGGCAAACACGCCGATGACGAAGGAACCGACGACGTTGACGGTCAGCGTCCCCCAGGGGAAGGCAGGCCCGCCGATCCTGAAACCCCAGATGCCGACATAATATCTGAGCACAGAGCCGATTGCGCCGCCGAAAGCGACCAGAAGAACTTGAAACATGAGGTGCTGTTACCGAAGGATTGGAGATCCCGCCAAGGTAGAAATCAGCAAAGCCTCATTCGTTTGGCTATCCGTAAAATACCACCGGTTTTCTTCAGCGCGCAAGAAGATCGTCGCGATAAGGTTCCATATGGTTCTCCGTCTGGACATCTCGTAATGGTCGAAGTCGTCAACGTTTCCGCCTACATGGCATCCTGGGCCGCTGACATGACCAAACAGCCGACGCTGGTTCCGCCTGCCATCGCCGAGCGTACGGCGCGCAAGGAAGCGCTGCGCCGACTACGGGATGGTGTTGACGACAGCGATGTCGAAAGCATTTCGCCAATCATTCAGGCAACGACCATCGGCCTTGACCTGATGAACGAAGGCAGCCGCCAGCCGCGCTCCACGCTCCAGCACGCGCTGGATTCCTACGCCGAGAACGACTGACTTGCCGTTCCGCCTAGTTGCCCCTCGCTGCCTCCACCGGCAACGACATCGAAACCGCTCCGGCTTTTTCAAACGTCAGCATAACCGGCACGATACCGCCTTGTCTGAAGGGCGCCCTCACTTGCTTGAACATCATGTGAAGCGTGTTCGGCGACAGCACAACCGTCGCGCCCGGGGCGATCACGATGCCATCCTTCAGTTCGCGCATCCGCATGATGTTGTCCTTCATCGTCATTTCGTGAAGCTCGACTTTCGCTGCCGTCGGAGACGAGACGGAGACCAACCGCTCTTCGCTGCTGCCACCATTGTGGATCGTCACGTATCCGCCGCCGACCGGCTGCCCCGGCAACATCGCCCTGACATAGCCGCCGGTGATGTCGAGATCGCCTGCCTTGACCGCCGCTGTGCCGACAGGTTCCGGGCTGGACATCGACATGCCAGACATATTTTTCATATCACTGCTCTGCGCCAGCACTATCGAGGTTCCCGACGCAAGCAGCACCACCGTGAGCCCTAGAACTCTGAGGGAGTTGCGTTTCTGCATAGCGTTCTCCTGTCTGGCGATGCACGTTTCACATCGTATGCGATCTTCGGATGATGGGATGTTTGGCCCGAACTTGCAACGCTGCCGCGCAGGCATCGCGAATGCCGGAACGCCGCGACAAAAAACTGCCGGATCGCGACATTTCCACTTGCCAACGCCGGCGCCCGCCCGATAATGGCTGCCAACCCGATTGGGAGAATCCGGCGATGCCGGTGCCGAAGGAGCAACCGCCCCGGAAACTCTCAGGCCCAAGGACCAGTCGGGGGCAGACGAAACTCTGGAGAGAGGCGCCGCGTTGACGGTGCTCGCCGAAGGGATAACAATCTCAGGCGAACGGACAGAGGGGGCTCATCACCAAGGCGCCATTGCGCCGGATCCATGAGCCCGCGCTTCGAGAGAAGTGCAAACGCCGGAGGCGTCGTTTGACCGAGACAGTTGCCCTGAAAAAGACAGCACTGCACCAGCTGCACATTGCACTGGGTGCCCGCATGGTGCCTTTCGCCGGATACGACATGCCGGTGCAATATCCGGCCGGCGTCCTCAAGGAGCATCTGCATACGCGATCAGCCGCCGGTCTCTTCGATGTGTCGCACATGGGCCAGATCATCATCCGCGCCCGTTCAGGCACTTACGAGGATGCGGCCCTGGCGCTGGAGACCTTGGTGCCCGTCGACATCCTCGGCCTCAAGGCGGGACGTCAACGCTACGGCTTCTTTACGGATGACAGCGGCGCAATTCTCGACGACCTGATGATTGCCAATCGCGGCGACCATCTGTTCGTCATCGTCAACGCCGGCTGCAAGGACGCCGATCTCGCCCATCTGCAGAAACATATCGGCGATCGGTGCGAGATCACGCTGCTGGACCGCGCCCTCGTTGCGCTCCAAGGCCCCCGTGCGCAGGCAGCGCTGTCGGAGCTCTGGCCGGGCCTCTCGGAAATGAAGTTCATGGATGTCCGCGATGTCGGCCTGCACGACGTACCCTGCCTGGTGTCGCGTTCCGGCTACAGCGGCGAGGACGGTTTCGAGATTTCCATTCCGGCAGACAAGGCCGAAACGGTGGCCAAATGGCTGCTCGATCATCCCGACGTGCAGCCGATCGGCCTCGGCGCCCGCGATTCCCTCCGGCTCGAGGCCGGCCTCTGCCTCTATGGCAATGATATCGACACCACCACATCGCCCATCGAGGCAGGGCTGGAATGGGCGATCCAGAAAGTCCGTCGCAACGGCGGCGCTCGTGCCGGTGGCTTTCCGGGTGCGGAACGTATTCTGGCCGAACTCGACCACGGGGCGTCGCGCCGCCGCGTGGGACTGAAGCCGGAGGGCAAGGCACCGGTTCGCGGCCATGCCAAACTTTACAGCGATGCCGAAGGCTCGACGGAGATCGGCGAGGTCACTTCCGGCGGCTTCGGCCCGAGCGTCGATGGCCCCGTGGCCATGGGCTATGTGCCGACAGCTCTCGCTACGCCCGGAACACCGATTTTCGCCGAGGTGCGCGGGAAATTCCTGCCCCTCGTCGTCACCGCCCTTCCCTTCATCACCCCGACTTACAAACGCTAAAACCGGTTCCCCAGAGAGGATATTTCCATGTTGAAGTTCACCGAAGAGCACGAATGGCTGAGCATCGAAGGCGGCATCGCCACGGTCGGCATTACGACCTACGCCGTCGACCAGCTTGGTGACCTCGTTTTCGTCGAACTGCCGGAGATCGGCGCCACTCTGACGAAGGCAGGCAATGCTGCGACGGTCGAGAGCGTCAAGGCCGCCTCCGACGTCTACTCCCCGCTCGATGGTGAAATCACCGAAGTCAACGAAGCGATCGTAGCAGATCCATCGCTGGTCAACTCCGACCCGATGGGCAAGGGCTGGTTCTTCAAGCTGAAGCTCGCCAATGCCTCCGATGTCGACACGCTGCTGGACGAAGCCGCATACAAGGAGCTCACCGCCTGATGAATACGCCGACCGAGTTTACCTTTACGGACTACCAGCCGTATGATTTCGCCAACCGCCGTCACATCGGTCCTTCGCCCGAGGAAATGGCGGCGATGCTGAAGGTCGTCGGCTACAAGAGCCTCGATGCGCTGATCGACGCCACCGTGCCGCCAGCGATCCGCCAGACGTCGCCGCTCGCCTGGGGGCCAGCGATGACCGAACGCGAGGCGCTCGACAAGCTGCGCGAGACCGCCAACAAGAACAAGCTGCTCGTCTCGCTGATCGGCCAGGGCTACTACGGCACGATCACTCCGCCTGTGATCCAGCGGACCATTTTGGAGAACCCCGCCTGGTACACGGCCTACACGCCTTATCAGCCGGAAATCAGCCAGGGCCGCCTGGAGGCGCTGCTGAACTACCAGACCATGATCACGGATCTGACCGGCCTCGACGTTGCCAACGCCTCGCTTCTGGATGAGGCCACAGCGGCCGCCGAAGCCATGGCGATGGCCGAGCGCGTGTCGAAATCGAAGGCCAAGGCATTCTTCGTCGATGCCGCCTGCCACCCGCAGACAATCGCACTGATCGAGACCCGCGCCGAGCCGCTGGGCTGGCAGGTTATCATCGGCAATCCCTTCACCGATCTCGACCCGGTCGATGTGTTCGGCGCCATCTTCCAGTACCCCGGCACCCATGGCCACATCCACGATTTCACCGGCCTGATCTCCAGATTGCACCAGACCGGTGCGATTGCCGTTGTCGCCGCCGACATCCTGGCCCTGACGCTGCTGAAGTCCCCCGGCGAAATGGGTGCAGATATCGCCATTGGTTCGTCGCAACGGTTCGGCGTACCTGTCGGCTACGGCGGCCCACACGCCGCCTACATGGCGGTCAAGGATGTCCACAAGCGCTCGATGCCCGGCCGGCTGGTCGGCGTCTCGCTCGACGCCCGCGGCAACCGCGCCTACCGCCTGTCGCTGCAGACGCGCGAACAGCATATCCGCCGCGAAAAGGCGACTTCCAACATCTGCACCGCCCAGGTGCTGCTCGCCGTCATGGCCTCGATGTACGCGGTCTTCCACGGTCCCCAGGGCATCAAGGCAATCGCCCAGCAGGTGCACCAGAAGGCCGTGCTGATGGCCAAGGGTCTCGAAAAGCTCGGCTACACCATCGAGCCAGAGACCTTCTTCGACACCATCACCGTCGATGTCGGTCACATGCAGGCGCTGATCCTGCGCGCCGCTGTCGCGGAGGGGGTCAACCTGCGGAAGATCGGCGAAACCCGGATCGGCATGAGCCTCGACGAGCGGACCCGCCCGGCAACGCTGGAAGCCGTCTGGCGTGCCTTCGGCGGCACGTTCGAGCTCGCGGACTTCGCTCCGGAATATCGCCTGCCGAAGGACCTTTTGCGCACCAGCCCCTACCTCACGCATCCGATCTTCCACATGAACCGCGCAGAAAGCGAAATGACCCGCTATATCCGGCGGCTGTCGGACCGGGACCTGGCGCTCGACCGTTCGATGATCCCGCTCGGCTCCTGCACGATGAAGCTGAACGCCACGGCCGAGATGCTGCCGATCAGCTGGCCGGAATTTGCCGATATCCACCCCTTCGTGCCCGACGACCAGGCGCTCGGCTATCGCGCCATGCTCGATGACCTCACCGAAAAGCTCTGCGCCGTCACCGGCTACGACGCCTTCTCGATGCAGCCGAATTCCGGGGCTCAAGGGGAATATGCCGGTCTCCTGACTATCCGCAACTACCACCGTGCCAACGGCGACGATCACCGCGACGTCTGCCTGATCCCCACCTCTGCCCACGGCACCAATCCGGCCTCGGCACAGATGGCCGGCATGAAGGTGGTGATCGTCAAGGTCGGTGACGACGGCGATATCGACATGGACGATTTCCGCACCAAGGCAGAGCAGCATGCGGCAAATCTCTCCTGCTGCATGATCACCTATCCCTCGACCCACGGCGTGTTCGAGGAGACGGTGAAGGAGATCTGCGAACTCGTCCACAAGCACGGTGGCCAGGTCTATCTCGACGGCGCCAACATGAACGCCATGGTCGGCCTGTCCCGACCCGGCGATATCGGTTCCGACGTCAGTCACCTGAACCTGCACAAGACCTTCTGCATCCCGCATGGCGGTGGCGGTCCCGGCATGGGCCCGATCGGCGTCAAGGCGCATCTGGCAGCCTACCTGCCCGGCCACCCGCAGACGGACGGTCGCCCCGGCGCCGTCTCGGCAGCAGCCTTCGGGTCTGCCTCGATCTTGCCGATCTCCTGGAGCTACTGCCTGATGATGGGCGGCGAAGGACTGACGCAGGCAACCAAGGTGGCAATCCTCAACGCCAACTACATCGCGGCCCGGCTGAAGGACGCCTATCCGGTGCTCTACACATCGAAGGCCGGTCGCGTGGCGCATGAGTGCATCATCGACACGCGTCCCTTGGTCGACAGCGCCGGTGTTACCGTCGACGATGTCGCCAAGCGCCTGATCGACTGCGGTTTCCATGCGCCGACAATGAGCTGGCCGGTGGCTGGCACCCTGATGATCGAGCCGACCGAATCGGAAACTAAGGCTGAACTCGACCGCTTCTGTGCAGCCATGCTCGCCGTCCGCGACGAGGCCCGCGCAATCGAGGACGGCCGGATGGACAGGACGAACAACCCGTTGAAAAATGCGCCGCACACGGTCGAAGACCTCGTCGGCGAATGGAATCGCCCCTACTCCCGCGACCAGGCCTGCTATCCGCCTGGCGCCTTCCGCGTGGACAAATACTGGTCACCGGTCAACCGCGTCGATAACGTCTACGGCGACCGCAACCTCATCTGCACATGCCCGCCCGTCGAGGACTACGCCGAAGCGGCAGAGTAAAGACAGAATGGCTCCGGATCGAACCGGGGCCATTTTTCATGCGAAGAACTTGTAGGTCGCAACGCAAAGCGCCAGAGCACCGAAGCCGATCAGCAGGTAGGCCGAGACCCGCCCGACCTTGTCGGCAAACTGGTCCGACAGCCGGTCGCGCGCCAGACGAACCGCGCCGCTGAGGAACAGCCACCAGGCGACCGAGCCCGTAAACGCTCCCCCGACGATAAACGCTGCACTCGCAGCACTGCTCTCATGAGCAAGACCGAAGGCTGCAAAAAGTGCGCCGAAGGAAATGATCGTCGCCGGATTGGAAATGGTCAGGAAGAATGTCGCGACGGTCGTTCGAAAAAGATCGGCGGCGCCGATATCCGCAGCCGCGATGGGGTCGCGGCCGAGGCTCTTGTAGCCGAGCCAGATCAGCAGCAGCCCGCCACAGAATGCCAGCGGCAAAGCGATCTTCGCGAGCACGTCAGCAAATATAGCCAGCCCGCCAACGGCAACCAGGGCGTAGCTCGCATCGCCGAGCGCCGTCCCGAGACCCAGTGCAGCGCCGGCCCAGAAACCGCGTTCCAGCGTGCGGTTGATGCACAAGGTACCAATCGGCCCCGGTGGCGCGGTGATGATGATCCCGAGCAGCGCGCCCTTCAGAAACAGTATCAGCCACATGCTACATCACCGGTCCTGCCGGCAGCAGCGAACGGAGCACGAAAAGCAAAGGCCGCCCGAGACGGCGGCCTTTGTCCAACGGCGGCGATAAGAGATCAAATGGCTGCAACAGACGCCTCGCGCTGGGAGGCGAGCGCTGCGAGATCCGCAGGCTTGAGTTCGACCGATTCGCCACAGCCGCAGGCGGAGGTCTGGTTGGGATTGGTAAAGGTGAAGCCGGAGCGCAGCGTCGTCGTTTCGAAACCCATCTCGGTTCCGAGCAGGTAAAGTACAGCGGACGGCTCGATCCAGACCTTGGCCCCGTCGCGCTCGATCAGATCGTCCTTGGGATTGGCTTCGGTCACCATGTCGATGGTGTATTCCATCCCGGCGCAGCCACCCTTCTTGATGCCGACGCGAACGCCCTTGGCATCCGGCCCGGAATTCCCGACGATCGCCTTGACGCGATCTGCCGCGCTTTCGGTCATGGTCATAACTGCAAAGCCCATCGGCCTAGTCTCCTGTGGCAACCGGGTTCAAGGCCCGGTGCTTCGTCGCATCAATTTAAGCCGAGCGGCTTAAGGCTTCAATAGCAATCTCGATACAATCGGCAGCCGCACACGAGGCGGCCAGTAATTCGTTGCGCCCAGCCCTGAACTCTGTAACTGTACAATATGCACTCTATGGAGTACATTTCCTGTGTTCGTTATCCAGCGCACCGAAATCTTCCAGCAGTGGATTATGCGACTGAAGGATCGTAGCGCCGCCGCTCGCATTGCATCGCGCATTTTGCGCGCGGAAGACGGTAACCTGCGTGACGTCAAACCTGTCGGAGATGGCGTCGAGGAAATGCGTATCGACTACGGGCCGGGCTACAGGATCTATTTCCTCAGACGGCGCTCGGTGTTTGTCGTTCTTCTCGTCGGCGGCGACAAGAGCACGCAGCGAAGAGACATCATCGAAGCAAAGCGCCTTTGTGCCGAATGGAAGGAGCGGAACCAATGACCTCAGACACCAGACTTTTCGACGCTTCCGAGGTTCTCGACAGCGAGAGTGCAATCGATGAATTTCTCGCTGCGGCATTCGAAACCGAGGACCCGGCATTTATCGCCAAAAGTCTTGGGGTGATTGCCAAAACCCGAAACATGAGCGCGATCGCCCGAGATGTTGGAATGAGCCGTGCTGCCCTCTACAAATCGTTGAGCGGCAAAGGCAATCCGGAATTTGCGACCATTATAAAGGTTATGAAGGCACTTGGCCTCGGCCTGGCTCCTGTCTCTCGGTCTAACCAGGGCGCTGCCTGATCAGTACCAGCCGACGGAAACCTGCGCTTCTTCCGACATCCGGGCCGGCGTCCATGGCGGGTCGAAGGTCATACCGACCTCGACGCCGGAAATGCCTTCCACCGCACCCACGGCGTTCTCGACCCAGCCGGGCATTTCGCCGGCAACCGGGCAGCCGGGAGCGGTTAGAGTCATCATGATCTTCACCATCCGGTCGTCCTCGATGTCGATCTTGTAGATCAGGCCGAGTTCGAAGATATCAGCCGGGATTTCCGGATCGTAAACCGTCTTCAGGGCCGCAATAACATCATCGCTCAGGCGCGCCAGCTCGTCGGCCGGAATGCTGGAGTGGACGATGCCTTCGCGCACGTCGGTCGTCTGTTCGCTGTTATCCAGGTTCATCTCGGGCACTCCTTAGAGCAGTTCCGGCAAATGTACGTAGCGGCTTTACATCCGGAAATGCGTAAAAACAGAGAGATAGAGCACTTCTGTGTATAGATGAACGGCAGAAATGCTCTAGGCAAAGAATTTTCGTGCATGATCGAGCGCATCGGCAAGTGCGTCGACTTCTGCGCGGGTATTGTACATGCCGAACGATGCACGGCATGTGGAGGTGACGCCAAAACGTTTCAAGAGCGGCTGGGCACAATGGGTCCCTGCCCTGACGGCGACGCCCTGTCGGTCGATCACCATCGATACGTCGTGAGCATGGATGCCGGCCAGTTCGAACGAGAAGATAGCTCCCTTGCCGGGCGCGTTGCCGAAGATGCGCAGCGAATTGATGGCGCGCAGGCGTTCGGATGCATAGGCGGTCAGATCGGCCTCATGGCGGGCAATGGCTTCGCGTCCGATGCTGTCCATGTAATCAAGCGCGTAGCCGAGCCCGATTGCCTGGACGATCGGCGGGGTGCCTGCCTCGAAACGGTGGGGCGGGTCGTTATAGGTCACCGCCTCCTCGCCGACGTCGACGATCATCTCGCCGCCACCCTGGAAAGGCCGCATCTCGCGCAGGCGCGACTGCTTGCCGTAAAGCACGCCGATACCGGAGGGGCCGTAGAGCTTGTGACCGGTCACCACGTACCAGTCACAATCCATATCCTGCACGTCGACCGGCAGATGCACCGCACCCTGGCTGCCGTCGACAATCACAGGGATGCCGCGCGCGTGTGCAATCCGGCAGATTTCCTTGACCGGCAGGACAGTACCGAGTGCGTTCGACATATGGGTGACGGCGACAAACTTGGTGCGCTCGGTCAGGCTTTTCTCGAAATCCTCGATATGAAACGCACCCTCGTCGTCTACCGGCACCCAGACCAGCTTGGCGCCCTGCCGCTCGCGGATGAAGTGCCACGGCACGATGTTCGAGTGATGCTCCAGGATCGTCAGCACGATCTCGTCGCCTTCACCGATATGCGGCATTCCCCAGCCATAGGCGACAGTGTTGATCGCCTCGGTGGCATTTTTGGTGAAGACGATATCGTCGATACCGGGGGCATTCAGAAACCGTCGCACTTTTTCACGCGACGCCTCGTAGGCCTCCGTAGCGGCATTCGAGAGGTAGTGGAGCCCGCGATGGACGTTGGCATATTCGTTGGAATAGGCATTCGAAATGGCATCGATCACCACCTGCGGTTTTTGCGCCGAGGCACCGTTGTCGAGATAGACGAGCGGCTTGCCGTAGACCTCTTTCGACAGGATCGGAAAATCCCGTCTGATGGCCTCGACGTCATAAGTGGTGGCAGTGGTGATCTTGTCCATCATAGGATCCAATCAGGCGTGCTTTTCGAGCCAGGTCGAGATGATGCCCTTCAGCGCCCCGACCAGGGCTTCGTTTTCAAGTTCCTCGACCACCTCGATGACGAAGGCGCTGACGAGCATCGCCCGTGCCTTGCTGGCGGGAATACCGCGGGCCATCAGGTAGTAGAGATGGGTGTCGTTGATATCGATGACGGTCGCGCCGTGGCCGCACTGAACGTCGTCGGCAAAGATCTCCAGCTCCGGTTTTGCCGAGAAATCACCATCGTCCGACAGCAAAAGCGTGTTGCACGACATCTTGGCATCGGTCTTCTGGGCATCAAGAGCAACACGGATCATGCCCTGGAAGACGCCGCGAGCCCTGTCGAAAACAACGTTGCGGATGATTTCCTTAGACGTCGTATTCGGCACGTTATGGCCGAGCGTCATGGTGACGTCCGTATGGGTCTCTCCGCCGAGGAGGTTGACGCCGCGCAGCTGCAGGTCCGCACCCTCGCCTGTGACAGCGATGTGCAGCTCCTGGCGCACAAGCTTGCCGCCGGCATTGACGACGAACAGCGTGAGCTTTGCGTCCTTGCCGAGATCAATGCGGATTTGGCCAAGATGGGTATCTTCCGTGCCCTGCTCCTGCAGGATGACCCAGGTAACCTCGGCGCCTTCGCCGATGCGGACTTCGCTGACGGCCGAGACAAGCGCAGCATCTGCGGTCACCGCACGGTGACGTTCGATCAATGTGACACTGGAGCGGGCACCGAATGTCACCGGCAGGCGGCTGTGCATCTGTCCACCGGCATGGATAAACTGGATTTCAAGCGGCGACTCGAGTTTCGTATCCGCCGCAATGTCAACGACATAGCCGTCGCGCACAAAACTGCCGTTGATACGGCCGATGGCATCGTCCCTATCGAGCGCATCGAGACCAGCGGTCGCACTGCCGTCGATCAGACTATCGGCATAGGACTGCACGGTCACGCCGGCAGGCGCCGAGAGGGTGCCGCTCAGACCTTGGGAGACAGTCAGCACCGCCGAACCAGGCACAAGCGGTTCTAGCTCCTCGACGCGGCCGGACGTCGCTGCCTCCGGTACCGAGCGCAAGAGGTTTTTCAGATCGGTGTAATGCCACGCCTCGACGCGGCGCGTCGGCAGGCCGGCAGTCTTCAGCTCGTCCAGCAACCGGTCGCGCAGCGCGAAAACGTCGCCATTGCCCGGCAGTTCGCCGAGTTGCGTGTTGTAGGCCTCGATCAGCGCCAATTCGGCTGCCGTCAGGCGGGTCGTCGTCTGCATGTTCATGGACGTCGTCCTTTCCGCCCTATCAGGCTGCAGCGCCAATGATATCGGCGTAGCCATTGGCTTCGAGATCGTGGGCCAGCGTCTTGTCGCCGGTCTTGATGATCTGGCCCTTGTAGAGAACATGGACCGTGTCAGGTACGATGTAATCCAGCAAGCGCTGGTAGTGGGTGATGACGATAGTGGCGCGATCCGGCGACCGCAGCGCGTTGACGCCATCGGCAACGATCTTCAGGGCGTCGATGTCGAGGCCCGAATCCGTCTCGTCGAGGATGCAGAGTTTGGGCTGCAGCAGCGCCATCTGAAGGATCTCGGCGCGCTTCTTCTCGCCGCCGGAAAAGCCGACATTGAGCGGACGCTTCAGCATCGCGGTATCAATTTGAAGCTTGGCTGCAGATTCCTTGACAAGGCGCATGAAATCCGGCGTCTTGAGTTCTTCCTCGCCGCGCGCCTTGCGCTGTTCGTTCATCGCCACCTTGAGGAACTGCATGGTGGCCACGCCCGGGATCTCGACCGGATACTGGAAGGCAAGGAAGATACCCTTCGACGCACGTTCGGCAGCGTCGAGTTCCAGGATACTTTCCCCGTTATAAAGGATCTCGCCCTCGGTGACTTCATAGTCGCTGCGACCGGAGAGGATGTAGGACAGCGTCGACTTGCCGGAGCCGTTCGGACCCATGATGGCAGCGACTTCGCCGGCCTTCACCGTCAGGTTGAGGCCACGAATGATCTCGGTGCCGTCTTCGGCGATGCGGGCGTGGAGGTTTCTGATTTCAAGCATGTCTGTAATCCATCTTCAAAGTTTGCGTTGCGCGCTTTGTAGCGCTGCAGTCAGAATTTACGCACGCTCAGGGTGCCAGGACCTTAAGCAGCAGAACAATCAGCCGGAAGAAAAAGCTGGCCAAAAAAAGCCAAATATCCGCTCCGAGCAATGCGTCGACGACGACCGAGAACCGTCCCATCCGATCCGCAAGGTAACGATACTTGCGGGGTGGGGCCTTGGCTGCAGAGCGGTGGTCGGTGAACGACTGCCCTGGGTTTCCCGGCCGCGTCGCTTTCATATCAACCCACACTGCCCTCAAGCGAAATCGAGATCAGCTTCTGCGCTTCGATCGCAAATTCCATCGGCAGTTCCTGCAGGACTTCCTTGACGAAGCCGTTGACGATCAGGGCGATGGCCTCTTCGGTCGGGATACCGCGCTGCAGGCAGTAGAACAGCTGGTCCTCGGAGATCTTCGAGGTCGTCGCTTCATGCTCGAACTGCGCCGAGGAATTCTTCGCCTCGATATAGGGCACGGTGTGCGCGCCGCAGCGGTCGCCGATCAGAAGCGAGTCGCACTGGGTGAAGTTTCGGGCGTTGGTCGCCTTGCGATGGGCCGAAACCTGGCCACGGTAGGTGTTCTGCGAGACGCCGGCAGCAATGCCCTTGGAGACGATGCGGCTCGACGTGTTCTTGCCGAGATGGATCATCTTGGTGCCGCTGTCGATCTGCTGGTGACCGTTGGAGACCGCAATCGAATAGAACTCGCCACGGCTGTCATCGCCGCGCAGGATGCATGACGGATACTTCCAGGTGATGGCGGAACCTGTCTCGACCTGCGTCCAGGAGATCTTGGAGCGTGCGCCGCGGCAATCGCCGCGCTTGGTGACGAAGTTGTAGATGCCGCCCTTGCCGTCCTTGTCGCCCGGATACCAGTTCTGCACGGTCGAATATTTGATCTGCGCATCGTCCAGCGCCACCAGCTCGACGACAGCCGCATGCAGCTGGTTTTCGTCGCGCTGCGGTGCGGTGCAGCCTTCGAGGTAGGACACATAGGCCCCCTCTTCGGCAATGATCAGCGTCCGCTCGAACTGGCCGGTGCCCTTCTCGTTGATGCGGAAATAGGTCGACAGCTCCATCGGGCAGCGAACGCCCTTCGGAATGAACACGAACGAGCCGTCTGTGAATACCGCCGCGTTGAGCGTCGCATAATAGTTGTCGGTGGTCGGCACAACTGTGCCGAGATACTGCTTGATGAGATCCGGATGCTCGCGAATGGCCTCCGAGATCGACATGAAGATCACGCCGGCCTTCTTTAGCTCTTCCTTGAACGTCGTCACCACCGAGACGCTGTCGAACACAGCATCGACGGCGATCCGCGAAGTCTGGACACCGGCAAGGATTTCCTGCTCGCGCAAAGGGATACCAAGCTTCTCGTAGACCTTCAGCAGCTCAGGATCGACGTCGTCGATAGACTTCGGTCCCGGCGTGCTCTTCGGCGCGGCGTAATAGTAGATGTCATTGAAATCGATCTTCGGATAGTCGACGCGGGCCCATGTCGGCTCCTCCATCGTCAACCAGCGACGATAGGCATCGAGACGCCATTCGAGCATCCATTCCGGTTCCTGCTTCTTGGCAGAAATGAAATGGATAATCTCTTCGGAAAGGCCCTTGGGTGCCTTGTCCATTTCGATGATGGTCTCGAAACCATACTTGTATTGGTCCACATCAATCAGGCGCACCTGATCGATCGTTTCCTGGACGGCAGCCATGTCGTTCTCCAATCTCGCCGGATACAAGGTCCGGCAGCTTGTCAACGGTTTAGCAAATTTGCATTTGCCACTATGTAGGTGGCCAATGGGATTTTTTCACCCCGATTGGCAAGCGTAAACTTGCGTTTCCGCAAAATTCAAAATGCGGTCAAGCCGCAACCCCGGAAAGCCTTCGCCTCCCGGCAATTTTCGCAAACGCTGCGAGCACCCGGTCGATGTCGTCATTTTTCGTGTCGAAACCAAGCGATATACGCAATGCGCCGAGACGTGGATCGCGACCCATCGCCACCAGCACGTGGCTCTCGCCCAGCTTGCCCGCCGAGCAGGCAGAGCCCGCCGAGAGCGCAACGCCCTCGAGATCGAAGGCAATCTGCCCGGTTTCAGCCTTCAGCCCGGGCAGCGTGAAGAATGTCGTGTTCGGCACACGCGGCTGGCCCTCGCCGTGAATGATCACGTCATCAGCCGCATCGCGCATGCCTCCCTCCAGTCGGTCGCGCAATGCCAGAACGGCCGCATTTCGCGACTGGAACTCAGCGGTGGCCGCAGCAGCGGCCGCACCGAAGCCGATCACCGCCAGCGAATTTTCCGTCCCCGACCTGTGACCCTTCTCCTGGCCACCGCCATGGATCAGCGGCTTTGGCATCATGATCTCCCCGCGCGACACGAGCGCCCCGGCGCCCTTGGGACCGCCGATCTTGTGCGAAGAGACGATCATAAAATCCGCGCCGATCTCGTTGATGTCGGTCTTCACCCGACCGACACCCTGGACAGCATCGACGACGAAGATGCCGCCATGGCGGCGCACAATCTCTGCTGCCGCCCGGACCGGCTGAAGGATGCCCGTCTCGTTATTGGCGAGCATGATTGCGACCATCGGCAGGCCTTGTGCCTTGTCATGGCCGGAGAGCATGGTCTCCAGCGCGACGAGATCGACAACGCCATCGAACGTCACCGGAATTTCGCTGACGCGGTCCTTTGCAAACCGCCCGCCTTCGCGCAATGCCGGATGCTCGATAGCCGAGACGTAGAGGTGGCCAACGGCGAGCGGCGTGCGGCCCATGCGAAACTCGGGCGTCAGCACCATGTTGGCTGCCTCGGTGGCGCCGCTGGTGAAAATCACATGCGCCGGGTCAGCACCTGTCAGGACAGCCACGTCGCGTCTGGCGGCCTCGATGGCAGCGCGCGTGGCGCGGCCTTCGCCATGAACAGAGTTGGGGTTGCCGAAAAGATCGAGTCCACGCAGCATCGCCTCCCGCGCCGCCGGATGGAGCGGGGCGGTGGCATTCCAGTCAAGATAGAGGCGTGATGCCGCCATGACCTGCTTTTCCTGCCTCAGCGATGCGGATTACCGGCGCCGGCTCATTTTTCTTGTAATTGCCGGCGGGCTTGCCTTATGACACCTCCACAACGCGTGGAAGATCATGCAGAGTTTCGAATTGTTCTAAACTGCGTTCTAGAAAAGATGAGCGCGTTCGTCAAGTCAACTTGCTGCCTAATGCATCTTGTCAACGCCGAAAATCAGGTACGGAGTATCGATGCCCGAAGTCATTTTCAACGGCCCCGCTGGCCGCCTTGAGGGCCGCTATCAGCCATCCAAGGAAAAAAGCGCACCGATCGCTCTCGTCCTTCATCCGCATCCGCAGTTTGGCGGAACGATGAACAACCAGATCGTCTACCAGCTGTTCTACATGTTCCAGAAGCGCGGTTTCACCACCTTGCGCTTCAATTTCCGCAGCATTGGCCGCAGCCAGGGCGAATTCGACCACGGCGGCGGCGAACTGTCGGATGCAGCCTCGGCGCTCGACTGGGTACAGAGCCTGCACCCCGATTCGAAAAGCTGCTGGATCGCCGGCTATTCCTTCGGTTCGTGGATCGGTATGCAGCTTCTGATGCGCCGCCCGGAAATCGAAGGCTTCATGTCGATTGCGCCGCAGCCGAACACCTATGATTTCTCCTTCCTCGCCCCCTGCCCGTCGTCCGGCCTGATCATAAACGGCGATGCCGACAAGGTAGCCCCGGAGAAGGATGTCAACGTGCTGGTCGACAAGCTGAAGTCGCAGAAGGGCATCCTAATCACCCACAAGGTCGTGCCGGGCGCCAACCACTTCTTCAGTGGCCAGGTCGATACGCTGATGGGCGAATGCGAGGACTACCTCGATCGGCGCCTCAACGGTGAACTGGTGCCGGAACCGGCCGCCAAGCGCATCCGCTGAACTTAGACAGCCGGAATTTTCAGAGCCGCCGAAGCAATTCGGCGGCTTTGTTCGTTTGTCGATGGCGACCGATTGAGCTCCCGGAACCTAGCGACCGATCGTCGGCCACGGGAATGAAAGCACTTCGCGCGTGTAGGTCTCCACCACGACACTGAACGGAACGCCATCCCCACGGGTCAGAAACGCGCGGTGCTGGAGGACAAACTCAGGTATGGAGAGGTCGCCGCTGGTCGAAGGCGGGAGCACACCTCCCATGTCCCAATCGGCTGGCAGCGGTTGCCAGAGCAGTTCGGCTGAAACCGTGTGCCTTTGAAAATGCAGATCCTGCACCGCGCGTCCGAACGCTGTATCAGTCGTTTCCAGAACGTGATTCATGCTCTCCGTCAGACGCGATGGAACGTACCAGTTGTCGGCTTCGGACAGGATATGGTCGCCGCACATCAGCTTGACCCGGCGATACTTGACCGGCTCGGTATCGGTCACGCCCAGGAGTTTGCGGACCCCTGCATCGGCCGGCTTTTCAGCCCCCGGCTCGAGATGCGCGACAACTTTCGGCGTTGGCGCAAGCTTGTGGGTGGCGCACCAGCGATCGAGCGTCAGCGTGGCGCTGTCATGGCTGAGCAGATCTGCGTTCAGCGCGTTGACGATGGCCAGTGCCGTGAGGCGACCGACGGCGGTGTCGGGCGGACCGGGCTGGTCTGCCGATGCCGTGCCGGTGAGCAAAAGGCCAAGGGCCAGGGTGGATAAAGAGAACCGGGTTTTCATATTTATGCCTCGCATATACGCCTTGCCGCGGTGTGATTGCTACAATCCGCGTCAAAACCTTACTACCGCTTGCGCTATGGCAATCCGATGACACACCGATTTCCCGTTTCATTTTCATGTGCTTAGACGCTGAGAAAATGGTGGAGAACTGTCATGCCGCACGCCATGCGATTACCCGTGGCGTACCAGTATACCACCGGTCACCGGGACGCTGACACCCGTGGTTCCCGGATAGGTCAGCGGCAATCCCTCCAGCGAGCGGACCGCGAGATAGGCCCAGGCTTCCGCCTCCATGCTGCCACCATCGAAGCCGGCCGCTTCAGCAGCAACGACGCGGGCGCCTTGCTCTTCCGCCAGTTCGGAAAACTCGGCCATGATTACCGGGTTCAGCCGACCGCCACCGCAGACGACATAGGTTTTCGGCGGCTGCGGCAGATAGCCCGCGAGCTTCAGGATGGACGCAGCAGTGACATGCGCCAGGGTCCGCGCGCCATCGGCAAGCGAGACTTCACCCTTGACCGGCGGCAGGAAGTCGCTGCGGTCGAGAGACCGGCGCATGTTGGCGGAAAAGAACGGGCTGTCGAGATAGCGGCGCACCAGCGGCGGAGACACCGTGCCCCTGGCGGCGGTCTCGCCATTGCGATCGTAGGCCTTGCCGGTATGGGCCTCGATCCACTGGTCGATCAGCATGTTGCCGGGACCGCTGTCGCAGGCGGAAAGCGCGCCATCCTCGGCAACGTAGGTGAGGTTGGAAATACCACCGATGTTGACGAACACCACCGGTACTGCGAGTTCCGGCGGCAGGTTGGCCGACAGCGCCGCATGGTAGATCGGGATCAGCGGCGCGCCTTGTCCGCCCGCTACCATGTCGTTGGCACGCATGTCGTAGACGACATCGATGCCAGTCTCCGCAGCCAGCAGCGGCCCGTCGCCGATCTGCACCGTCAGCCCCTCGTCCGGGCGATGCAGCACGGTCTGGCCGTGAAAGCCTATGACGTCGACGTCGGCGGGCGACAGGCCGTTGCGCATCAGGAAGGATTTGACGGCCGCCGCATGGCAGAGCGTCAGCGCCTGTTCGGCAGCACCGAGATCGCCCGGCCGTTCGCGCCGATCCTGGATTACCTTGGCCGTCTCCAGTGCTTTTTTCCAGCGGCCGCGCAGTTCGTCGTCGTACGGAATATAGAGGCTCGCCCCGCGCTCCACGACGTCTCGTCCGTCGGTGCGCAGCAAGGCGATATCGATCCCGTCCATCGACGTGCCACTCATCAGCCCGATTGCCGTTCTTGTCTTCGTCATGAACCCTCGCAAAACCTGAACCCTCGCAAAACAGCCCGCGCAAAACATTGCCGCCGCAATAGTGCACTTTCGCGAAAACAGTGCTAAACGCGCCGCGACGGTTCAACAACAGCGATTTTGCCCCTTTGCACGCCTAGGGCGGCGCATTCGAGAGACCCTATCATGGCCGAATTCAAATCCGATTTCCTGCACACTCTTCAAGAGCGCGGCTTCATCCACCAGGTTTCAGATGAGGCCGGCCTGGATACGCTGTTCGCCAAGGAAACCGTCACGGCCTATATCGGGTTCGATCCGACAGCCCCAAGCCTGCATGCTGGATCGCTGATCCAGATCATGATGCTGCATTGGCTGCAGGCCACCGGCCATCGCGCAATCTCGCTGATGGGGGGCGGCACCGGCATGGTCGGCGACCCCTCCTTCAAGGAAGAGTCGCGCCAGTTGATGACGGTCGACACCATCGAAGGTAACATCGCCTCGATCAAGCAAGTGTTCTCCAACTACCTCAACTACGGCAACGGCAACAACGATGCCTTGATGATCAACAATGCCGAATGGCTGCGGTCGCTGAACTACCTCGAATTCTTGCGCGATGTCGGCCGGCATTTCTCGGTCAATCGCATGCTCGCCTTCGACAGCGTCAAGACCCGGCTGGAGCGCGAGCAGTCGCTGTCGTTCCTCGAGTTCAACTACATGATCCTGCAGGCCTACGACTTCGTCGAGCTGGCCAAGCGCTACGACTGCCGGCTGCAGATGGGCGGCTCCGATCAATGGGGCAATATCGTCAACGGCATCGATCTCGGTCACCGCATGGGGACACCGCAGCTCTACGCCCTGACCTCGCCGCTGCTGACGACATCGTCGGGCGCAAAGATGGGCAAGTCGGCGAATGGTGCGATCTGGCTCAATGCCGACATGCTGTCGGCCTACGATTTCTGGCAGTACTGGCGCAACACCGAGGATGCCGACGTCGCACGCTTCCTGAAACTCTACACGACCCTGCCGATGGACGAGGTTTCCCGCCTCGCCACACTCGGCGGCGCTGAGCTAAACGACGTCAAGAAGATCCTTGCAACCGAGGTGACCGCCCTTCTGCACGGCCGCGCCGCTGCCGAACAGGCGGCCGAAACGGCGCGCAAAACCTTCGAGGAAGGCGGCATCGCCGAGAACCTGCCATCGATCGACGTGCCCTCGGCAGATCTGGAGGCTGGCATCGGCCTGTTGTCGCTGATCGTACGCGCGGGCCTTGCAACATCCAACGGCGAAGCACGCCGGCATGTCCAGGGTGGCGCTGTACGCATCAATGATCAGCAGGTTACCGACGAGCGCCAGGCGATCGGCACCGGTAACGTGACTGCCGATGGCATCATCAAGCTCTCTCTCGGCAAGAAGAAGCACATGCTGATCCGCCCGCAGGGCTGAGGCACTAAAATCATCGCGATCAGGCCGGCCATCGTGCCGGCCTTTTTGTCTCCGCTAGAATTCGAAAATCTGCCGGAAGATGCCGGGGGCGATGACCGAGAGCGGGTTGATCACCAGGTTGGGCGAATCGAATGGGCCCGTCAGTTTGAAGGTGATGCCGATCAGGCCGCGGTCGGTACCGTTGCCAAGCAGGAAGCCGACGATCGGCACCTCGGCAAACAGCCGGTTCAAGCCGTAGGCGGGCATGAACGTGCCGGTCATGTCGGTGTTGCCCTTGGCATCCTTGATCGTTCCTTGGAACGTCGCCCCCACCTGGTCGCCGCGCACGACGCCGTTCTCGACGGACACCACACCCTTGCGGATGGACAGGTGCGCAAAACCACGCTGGAAATTCTGCGCGCTGGTGTCGATATCGTGCTTGACGGCGGAGTTCAGGCTTTCGCCGTCCCGTCCCGCCGGCGTCGTGACGATGGATTGCAGCTTCTTCTCGTTGACGATGGAAAAACGCCTGATATCGATGGACCCGTCCCAGCTGTCGTCGCCGTCGGCGCGAAGGTTGAGATTGAGCAAGCCGCCTTTCAGGTGGCCGTAGACATCGACGAACCGTGCCACCGAGCCGGCGTCGCTGCTGGTGACATGGAACGTGCCACTCTGCCCGCCCTTTGTCATCTCCGTGACAACAGCCTGCCCGGTCCGGGTGACGCCGGAGAAGTCGGCCTGCGTCGCCTTGCCGTTGTTAAGCGCATAGACAAGGCTGACATTCCTGATCGTCTCGTCGTTGAAGCCGATGATCTTGTCGAGCTTGGCACGGATCGTCGCATCCGTCTTGTCGCTACCGCCGGCGTCGCCCTTGCTCGGCGCCTTCAATCGCGCCAGGATCGGCCTGATATCGGCGGCGTTGCCATCCACCCTCACGTCGTACGCGCCCTTTGTGCGCTTGATCGACAAGGCGAAATCGTCAACCGACGATAGCTTGATGCTCGAGAAGTCGGCGGATGACAATCCGGATTTGCCCACCTGGATGGAGCCGGTAGCCCCGAAGCCATCACCCTTTAGCGTGAAGTTCTTCAACGATGGCTGGTCGGCCGGCCCCGATGCCTCGAACTCGGCATTGGCAGCAATACCGCTTCCCTTCGACCAGCCGATCCAGGGCACGGTGAGCGCTGCCTTGGTCAGGTCGATCTTGATGTCCTGCCGGTTTTCATCGATCCGCGTGACCTTCACCTTCAGCGGCCCGTCGACGAAATCGGAGAGCCCCGGGAGGATGGTCTCCCGCTGCTGATTGGAAAGCGTCACGTCGACAACGCGCTCACGCTTGATGGACGATCCCTTTTCCGTTGGCTCGACCATATCGATTTGCGCCGGGATGCCGTCGATAAGCGCGTCTGCGGCGAGATGCACCTCCTGCGGATCGGCATCGATGGTACCGTCGACATTGGTGATCTTGCGACCGTCGAAGGCCTTCAGGACGTCGACCTTGTGGAGCTGCAGGCTGGCCTTCCAGACTGGTGGCGGCGGGTCCTGATCGTTGATCAGGCCAAGCGTCGCCTCGACATCCGCGTCGATCTTGCCGCTGAAATCCTCGGGCTTGAACTCGGTGCGCTGCAATACGCTCAAGGGTTTGAAGCTCAGCAACTCACCAACCGCGTCGCCATTGCCGGAAAGCGCCAGCTTCATCTTCGCGGTCAGCGGCTTGTCGTAAACCGCAGGAATGGAAAAGGTGCTCGGACCGACTGCGACCTGTCGGCCAGACGGAAAATACGACGTACCCTTGACGATATCGACAGAAATAACCGGACCCTTGAGGTCGAAGTGACCCGTCATGTCGCGGATAGGCGGAATTTCACCGGGCACGTTGAGGCGCGAACCGTTGATATCGAAAGCCAGATGGATCTCGTTTTCGTCCAGCCGCAGATTACCGGTTGCCGCCGCCTGGGCAAGCCGCCCGCCGGGAATGAACAGTGAAATCGTGGCGTTGCTCATGGCCCCGCCGAACAGGTTGCCCTGTACCCAGGTGCGCGCTTTAGGCGACATCCAGAAAGGCCACAGCTGTTTGACGGCAGCGGCCTGCAGCTGCTCCGCCTGGGCGCCGAAGCTGATTTCCGGCGAACCCGGCGCAATGCGCAGCCGCAAGGAACCAAACAGCGATCCCATCGGCGTGGTGATGCCGATGGTGTCGAGTTTCAGCTCCTTGTCGGCCGTCATGTAGCGGCCATTGGCATGGCCATCGAAGCTGAGCGGAGCTTCACCGGCTTCAGAAGTCGCTGCCGTCGCGTTGGCGATCCGGAAATCGACGCCAAAACCCTTGGCAGCGGTCGGATCGACCCGGTCGAGGTCGATAACCGAACCGAAAAACGGCACGACCGTCGATTGGAACGTCGCCAGCGACTTGTTGATCTCGAGCGCCTGGCGATCCGAATTGTAGCTGAGATTGATATCCGCGCCGGAAATCTCCTGCGCATCGCGGTCCATATAGAGCGTGCCGGGCAGCACCTTGATGGCGGCTGTCAGCTTGGGATCGACACCCGATGCGCCACGGGTAGACGACAGCGAGACGTCCGCAAAGCCGGTAATCCCCTGCCGCGGCGTCCCGTTCGAATCGTAAGCCATCGACAGCGGCACCAGATCGAGGTGGCGGATCACGGCCGTCATCGACGACGGCCGATCGGCCTCCTGGGTGGCATTCACATCCAGCGACGCCACTGAGCCGTCGATCGATAGCTGGCCTTTCAAGCGCAGCGTGTTGGGCGTCGGACGTGAAAACGCCAGCTGGTCGATCACCAGCGAAATCGGCGTGCCACCGTCCTGTCTTGCGAGCTTTACGGCAAGGCCGGATATCTCGACGGCATCCGTACCGCCGCGTTCAACGAAATGCTGCAGGAAATCGAGATTGGAGAATGCCGATTCCAGCGCGGTCGGGATGCTGTCTACCCGGAGATTGGCGACATCGATAGGCTCGCTCTGCGGCAGCAGCGCGGTGTCGAGAGCTATACCCTTGGCCCGGACTGTTGCGATTGCGATTCGGCCCTGAACGAGCGCAAACGGATCGAGAACCATGCGCACGGCGCCCATGGTCGAGAGGTGCTTCCCGGTTTCCTGGTCGACGACATTGACGTCGCTCGCCTCGAGCGCGAGTTGCATGTCGGAGGTGAACCGCAGCACCGTCGAGCCGACCTCGGCCTTGTAGCGCGGTCCGATGGCGTTATCGAGGGCAGCCTGGGCCTTGACCGAGAGCGGTTCGTCGAAGATCCCGCTCTCGATGCTGGCGATGACGACACCGGCGATCAGCACGATAAAGATGGCGAAAACGCCGGTTATGCGGGTCGCATGCCAGACATGTCCACGGCGGCGACGGCGGCGGCGCGGGCTATTGACGATAATCGGATCGTCGACCTGCGAGGACGGCATTTGATCGAGCGGAACCAGATCCTTCTTGCGGAATTTCAACTTTTCGCCCCGGATCAATCCACCGCGTCCTTCTGTCATGCGTTTTTACAGTTGACGGTCCGCAAGAGCGGCGCCAAGCACATTTCACTATATCGGCATAGTCGGTATAGTCATCAAAATCCCGGCAAAAGAAAGGTTTTCCCATGACAGAACTCAGTGTCGGCGCAAATGCGCCCGCTTTCGATCTTCCACGTGACGGGGGCGGAAACGTCTCCCTTGCAGCGTTTCAGGGCAAGCCTGTCGTACTGTTCTTCTACCCTAAGGACGACACGTCGGGATGCACCACCGAATCAGTGAACTTCACTGGTCTCGCATCGGAATTCGAGAAAGCCGGTGCAGTGGTAATTGGCATGTCGCCGGATTCCGTCAAGAGCCACGACAAGTTCGTAAAGAAACATTCCCTTGGCGTCATCCTCGCTGCCGACGAGGAAAAATCCACGCTGGAAGCCTATGGCGTCTGGAAGGAAAAGAGCATGTACGGCAAGAAATACATGGGCGTCGAGCGCACCACCGTGCTGATTGGTGCAGATGGCCGAATCGTCAGGATCTGGGAGAAGGTCAAGGTGCCCGGTCACGCCGAGGAGGTCCTGGAGGCCGTCCGTGCGCTCTGAGCGCGACGCGGACGCCGTGACAGTCTCCGATGTGCAAGCCGCCGCCATCGTCTCGCTTCGCGGCGGGGCGATCGCGGCCATCGGTGCGTGCGATGTCGAGCGCAAAGCCGAGCTTGCGCAGGAGACCGCCAGACGCTGGTTCGCCCGCGTCCTGTCGCTGCGCTCGCCGCTCGACCCTGTCCTGCCGGATCGCCCGGGACGCCCGGCAAAGCCGGAACTGATCCCGCCGAAGAATATGGAAAAGCGGTCCCTTCACAGTGTAAAGGGCCGCATTGCGCTTCTCCACGCCATCGCTCATATCGAATTGAATGCCGTTGACCTCGCGCTCGACATCGTCGCCCGCTTTGCGACCGAAAAGGTCCCGAACTCGTTTTTCGATGGCTGGATGCAGGTTGCGTTCGAGGAGGCGAAGCATTTCCGGCTGGTGCGTCAGAGATTGCAGCAGCTTGGCGCCGACTACGGCGACCTGCCCGCCCATGACGGCCTGTGGCAGGCAGCCCACGCCACCCGGACCGACCTGACGGCGCGCCTGGCCGTCGTACCGCTCATTCTTGAGGCACGCGGCCTCGACGTGACGCCGGCGCTGCAGACCAAGATGCGCGAAACCGGAGACTTCGAAAGCGCCGCCGTCCTCGATGTCATCTACGAGGATGAAAAGGGCCACGTCGCGGTTGGCGCCAAGTGGTTCAGATTTCTCTGCGCCCGCGAGAAACGCGATCCGGTCGCAACGTTCCAGGCGCTCGTCCGCAGCAATTTCAGGGGTCCTCTGAAGGCGCCCTTCAATGATATTGCACGTGCCGAGGCCGGCTTGACGCCGTCCTTCTACCGCTCGCTGACCTCCACCAACCGCAGTTGATTTTGCAAACGATTTTGCCGCAGGCAAGCCTGCGGAAAGGCTTTGTTAACCATGCTCGTGCCTAATCCTGCCTGCAGCGCAGAAACGCTGCGGTGGGAGAATCGCCGTGGGAAACGGACAGCAGAACAGGATTTTTGGCGGCGCCCGGCAGCAGCATGTCATCATCCTCGCCAGCGGCGACAAGGTCCGGCACATGACGCTGCGCCCCTGGATGATGGCATCCGCCATCGGATGCGCTGCAATCCTCGTCATCGGCTATCTGCTGGCAACCTCCTATCTCGTCCTGCGTGACGATCTGATCGGCGCCACCATGGCCCGCCAGGCGCGCATGCAATATGATTACGAAGACCGAATTGCCGCATTGAGGGCGCAGGTCGACCGCGTCACCTCGCGCCAGTTGCTCGACCAGCAGGTAGTCGAGCAGGAGGTCGACAAGCTGATGCAGCAGCAGATGTCGCTCTCGTCGCGTCACGGCAAGCTCGATGCATTGCTGGACCGGGCCGAAAGCTCGGGCGTCATCGACAAGCAGCCACCGGCCCCCGGTGCAGATCATGCCGAATTGACCGCCCGACAAAAGGCCCTCGAACTGGCCAACGCCGGTAGCCCTGCGGAAGTCACCCCCGACAACTCGACGCTCGCCTACCTGCCCGCCAAGGAAACCGTCGCCGACCATGCCGACCGGGTGTTCTCCAAGGTCACCCTGTCGCTGAAGAAGATCGAGCAGGACCAGCTGAAGCGCATCAAGCGGCTGACCGATGGCGCCGACGACACAGCCGATAACATCCAGTCGATCATCAAGACGGTGGGCGTCACAGTTCCGGCGTCCCCCGCCGCGATCGATGACGATGGAGGCGTCGGGGGCCCTTTCCTGCCGCCGGAGAATGTCGACCCGTTCGACCAGTCGCTGGCAAATCTCGATACGGCGCTGACGCGGCTTGAAGCAGCGCGCGGAACGGTCGAACAGCTGCCCTTCCGCAACCCCGCACAGGGCAAGCTGATCACCAGCCCGTTCGGCAACCGCAAGGACCCCTTCTTCGGCAAGCTGGCGCTGCATCCCGGCGTGGATTTCCATTTCGATCCCGGCGAGGCCATCAAGGCAACGGCGCCGGGCAAGGTCGTTTCGGCAGGCTGGGCCGGCGGCTATGGCAACATGGTGGAAATAGACCACGGCGATGGCATCTCGACACGCTACGGTCATATGGCAGCCATCACCGTCCAGGCCGGCGATACGGTCAAGGCCGGCGAGCAACTCGGCCTTGCCGGCAGCACGGGACGGTCGACCGGAACCCATCTCCACTACGAAGTCCGCGAGGACGGACGTCCCGTTGACCCGATGTACTTCGTCAATGCAGGCATCAAGCTTGCCAGCTATATCAATTAGCTAGCCTTGCAATTTATCGCTTTGCCCGGGGCATTTTTGTCCCTATGATCATGACAGCAATGCAACAGGCCACCGCGCGACGGAATTTTTTTACCCCGCGCGCCGGGAACACTCCCTCGTTGCCTCATTTCCTTGACTTCAGGGCGTTTTGATACTATGTGGCGCTGCATTGCGGCATACAGCCTGTCGACTCATCGTGCGGTCGACCAAACCGAAACGGAAACAGTTTTCCCTTTGACCACATTTGCTGACCTTGGCCTGAGCCAAAAAGTCCTATCCGCTGTCACCGACGCGGGCTACACCATCCCTACTCCGATCCAGGCCGGCGCCATCCCGTTTGCGCTGCAGCGCCGCGATATCTGCGGCATTGCGCAGACCGGAACAGGCAAGACCGCCTCGTTCGTGCTACCGATGCTGACCATGCTCGAAAAGGGTCGGGCCCGGGCGCGCATGCCGCGCACGCTGATCCTCGAGCCGACGCGCGAACTGGCAGCCCAGGTGGCTGAGAACTTTGAAAAATACGGCAAGAACCACAAGCTGAATGTCGCGCTGCTGATCGGCGGCGTGTCGTTCGAAGAGCAGAACAAGAAGCTCGAGCGCGGCGCCGACGTGCTGATCTGCACGCCTGGACGCCTGCTCGACCATTGCGAACGCGGCAAGCTGCTGATGTCAGCCGTCGAGATCCTGGTCATCGACGAAGCCGATCGCATGCTCGACATGGGCTTCATCCCGGACATCGAGCGCATCGTCAAGATGATCCCGTTCACCCGCCAGACGCTGTTCTTCTCGGCCACAATGCCGCCGGAAATCCAGAAGCTGGCCGACCGCTTCCTCCAGAACCCGGAACGCATCGAAGTATCGCTGCCGTCCTCGACGGCAAAGACCGTGACGCAGCGTTTCGTTGCCTCGCACGGCAAGGATTACGAAAAGCGCGCGACACTGCGCGACCTCATCAACGCCCAGACGGATCTCAAGAACGCGATCATCTTCTGCAACCGCAAGGTCGATGTTGCCGATCTCTTCCGCTCGCTCGAGCGCCACGGCTTTTCAGTCGGCGCGCTGCACGGCGACATGGACCAGCGCTCGCGCACGACGATGCTGCAGAATTTCCGCGATGGCCAAATCCAACTGCTGGTGGCATCCGACGTTGCCGCACGCGGCCTCGATCTGCCCGATGTCGGCCACGTCTTCAATTTCGACGTTCCGATCCATTCGGAAGACTATGTCCACCGCATCGGCCGCACGGGACGTGCCGGTCGCTCGGGCGCAGCATTCACGCTGGTGACCAAGCGTGATACGAAGTATATCGATGCCATCGAGAAGCTGATCGATCAGAAGATCGAATGGCTTAACGGCGACCTGAACGCTCTCCCGCCGGCAGATGAAAGCCAGGAAACCGAACGTCCGCGCCGTGGCAGCAGCCGCGACAAAGACAAGGAACGCGGTCGCGGCAGAGGTCGTTCTGCACCGAGCCATCCCGTTCACAAAGCTGATATCGACGTGGTTGATACTGTCGTTCAACCCGTCGAAGTTGCACCCGTACCAAAGGCCGAAGTTGTGAAGAACGAGCGCAAGATCGAGACTAACAAGCCGCAGAACAATAATTCTCGCAACAATCCCGGCCGCCCTTACCCGGCAAACGATGACAATCGCGAACGTCGTGCCCGCTATCATCGCGACCAGGACGACGGCCCGACACCGCTGGGTTTCGGAGACGACATCCCTGCTTTCATGCTGATCGTCACTGCCGCCAAGGTCTGATGACTGCACCGGGCACCGATTTTCCGGGGCTGGGCACCGGGCTTGCCATCCTTCGTGACGGCAAGCTTCTGCTCTATAAGCGGATGAAGGCGCCCGAAGCCGGATTTTGGAACATCGTCGGCGGCAAGATCGACCTGATGGAAGCCTCCGCCTCTGCTGCCAAACGCGAGGCAGGGGAAGAGTGTGGTCTCCAGATTGGACAGATCGATCTGCTCTGCACGACGGAGCAGATCATCGAGGCGGACCGCCAGCACTGGGTGTCCCTGATTTACGTCTGCACGGATTTTGCCGGCGAGCCATCGCTGATGGAGCCGGACAAATTATCCGAATTCGGATGGTTCAGCCGCAACGCGCTGCCAAGCCCGCTTTCTGCCTTTACCAGGGCTGCCATCGACCACCTAGACACCGATCTCTTTCCCTGACTTCAGCCGTTACTTCTCCGTCCGCAGCGCCGCCTCGTATGCAAGCCGCACCCATTTTGCCATGACATCGGGATCGTCGAACGCATCCTCCGGGATCGACCAATACGGCATGAACACCGGCTTGCCCTTCTTCCCCTCGTACGACCAGCGCCTGGCGCCGGCCGATTCGAAAGCGGGCGAACTGACATCGTCGGCCTTCAGCAGCATCTCGTCGCGAAAATCCAGGGCGATGATCCGGCCCTGATGATAGACGCCCTTGCCGCCGAACATCCGCTTGATTGTCACCGGCCCGAGTGCCGCAAACATTTCCTCGATATCAAGATTGTCCAAGACCTTACTCCTTCAGAGTGCCACCGGCTGCAAGGACGGCATCGGGCGTATCGACATCGAGATGCGCAGCACGACCGATCTCGACATCGACAACCGGCAGGCCGCACCCATCGATTATACCGCGCGCACCCACATCGCCCCTCAGTGCCATCACGGCTGAGCGCAGCGAAATCGGCAGGATCACCGGGTTGCCACGCTCTCCATCCGAGACCGCGCGGACGATAGCCTCGCCGCCGGCCGCTTGAAACGCCTGGATCAGCGCCATGAGATCGGAGGTTTCGACGCCGGGCATGTCGGCCAGCATCACCAGCACGCCAACGCTCCCCGACGCCGACACGGCGCCGAAACCAGCGACGAGAGAGCTGGCCATACCGCTTTCGAAATCCGGATTATAGACGTTTTCGATATCGAGCCCCGCCAGTGCGGCCGTTATTTCTAGATGTCTGTGCCCGGTGACAACGAAGACCGGCGCGCCCGTTGCGCAAGCCCGTTCTACCATGACCGTCACCAGCGGGATGCCATCGAATGTTGCCAGCAGCTTGTGCGGACCACCCATGCGGCTGGCTTTACCGGCTGCCAGCACCACGATTGCAACGGAATAGCGTGCGATCTTTTCCGGCATCAGGCTGCCTCCCCAGCCGAGGATGGGGACCGGCGACGCCATGACTGGATAATCTCCGCCAGAATGGCGACGGCAATTTCGGCGGGGGTCACGGCCCCTATGTCGAGCCCGATTGGCGCATGTATCCTCGAAAGGTCCGGATCGCCAAACCCCTCCGCCTGCAAACGCAGCAGGCGCGCGGCATGGCTCCGTCGACTGCCCAGCGCACCGACATAGAAGCACCCGGCTTGCAGCCCAGCGCCGATGGCGTAGTCGTCGATATCAGGCTCATGCGCCACCGCCACCACAGCGGTGTGGCGATCCACCACCAGCTTTTCCCTTGGCCAGCCGACGATAAGCTGCGCCGACTCGAAGCCATCGGCAGACGAAAAGCCGATCCGGGGATCGATGATCGTGAGATCGAATCCCGCCACACTCGCCATCGACGCCAGTGCTCGACTTATCCGCACCGCGCCGATGACGACGATTCTAGGTTCTGGCACATGGATGTTGAGGAAAAGCTGGCTTCCGTCGAGTGCAATCTTCGACGATCTGCCGCTCCGGAATGCAGATGTGACCGCATCGCCAAGAGCGCCGTCGATCCCTTCGCCTTCGACCACAAGCCGCTCCGTCCCATCCACGAGATCGGTGACGACAACAGCGGCATGCCGGTCACGACGCAAAGAACATAGCTGGCTAAGCGTTTCCATTCGCATCAGCCTACCTTCTCGATGTAGACCTCGATCCTGCCACCGCAGGAGAGGCCGACAGCGCGGGCCACCTCGTCGGTCACCCGGAAATCCATGAGCCTCCCGGCGCCGGTCGCGATGACCTCGAGCGCTGCAGCAACCACGTCGCTCTCGATGCAACCGTTCGAGAGCGTACCCTCTGTGGCACCGTCCGCGGAGACCACCATCTGTGTTCCCACCGGCAGCGGCGCCGAACTCCATGTCTCGGTCACCGTCGCCAGTGCCACTGCCGTGCCGGAAGCAGCCCATCTTTCGGCTGTATCGAGGACATCCGTTCCTGCAAGTATCGACATTGGTCCTCCTGGACCCCACAAAAGATGGGGAATGCATGGCAATCAAGCGCCGATAGCCAAAGTTAAAGTCAGGCCGGCATGTGTCAACACGCCGCCCGGACGAAGATCTATCGGCCAACGGCGTGGTAGTCGCGGTGCATGTAGAGCAGAGCCGGGCGTCGCTCACTGAAACGCACAGCCACCACTTCCCCGAAGATGACGTTGTGGGTCGTGCCGCGCGTCACATCGACAACCTTGCAATCGAAGGCAGCGAGGGCGTCGACCAGAACGGGCGCGCCGGTCGCCAGCGTGTCGAAACCGCCCATGGCAAAGCGCTCGTCGGTGGACAGCTGCGTCTTGCCGGAGAAGGCATCGGCCAGCACCTGATGATGGGCGCCGAGTGCGTTCAGCGAAAAGATGCCGCTCGCGAGGAAGATGTCGTTCTTGGCATTGCCGCTGTTGAGGCAGACGAGCACCGTCGCTGGATTGTCGGAGACCGAGCAGGCCGCCGTGATCGTCACGCCGCGACGGACACCCTCATGCACGGTCGCAACCAGCTGCACGTGGCCGGCGTAGCGGCTCATGGCGTCTCTGAAATGGGCCGGATCCAACGACTGTTCCAAGCGATCTCTCCCATTCTGCTGCTGGCATCGCCAATATGGAGCCCACGCGCCAGCTTTTCCACCATGCTCAGGTGAAAGCACGTCTTGTACCGGATTTTCTTTGACGGCAGGGAGTGGTCCGATAAAAGAACAGGAGAAACAATCGGGATTTTCCTTTCATGAACAGGCTGCGTCGATCCCTGCTCGCCCTGGCGCTGCTGTCTGCGGCGGAAAGCAGCCATGCGGCCGGCGTTTCCATCGGCGTGGTCGCGCCCCAGAACGGCACCTTCGCATCGCTCGGCGCCCAGATGATTGCCGGCGCAAAATTCCAGGCACAGGCCGCCAACGACGCCCTGACGACAGTTGACGAACCCTGCACCGAAAACAGCGGCCAGGTCATCGCCGACGCCCTGATCAAGGCCAAGGTGCAAATCGCCATCGGCTTCCTCTGCAGCGATTCGCTGGAAGGTGCGCTTCCGCGCTTGAAAGATGCCGGCATCCCGGCCATCACCGTGTCCGTGCGCTCGCATATCCTGATGGAAGATGCGTTGAAGAACGGCTGGCCGTTTTTCCGTCTCGCCCCGGCAGACAGCGCCGAGGCAAAGCGGATAATCGGCGTCATCCTGCAGAACTGGGCCTCGCAGCCGCTGGCGCTGGTCGATGACGGCACCATCCATGGCCGGGAACTCGTCGATGCCGTGCGCACCGGCCTTGACGAAAACGGCCTGAAACCGGTCTTCAACGACACGCTTCGTCCCGGTCAGGATCAGCAGATCAGCCTCGGCAGGCGCCTGAAAAAGGCTGGCGCCACAGCCCTGCTTGTCGGCGGAGACCGCAGTGACGTCGCAATCATCGCCCGCGATGCGGCAGCGGACAAGGATGCCCTGCAGATCATGGGAGGCGATGCGATGCGGGCTGCCGACCAGCCCATTCCGCTTGCCGACGGCGTGCTTGCCGTGACCATACCGGACTATGCCAGCCTTCCCCCGGCCGCACAGGCTGCCAAAGCCTTGCGCGACGCCGGTGTCGAGCCGGAAGGCTACGTCCTGCCGACGGCGGCGGCTGCCCTGATCGCCGACCAGGCCGTCACCGCAGCGCTGGCGGACAAGACCCCAGTCGCCGCGAAGCTCGTGGGAACGACATGGCAGACACCGGTCGGCCCCGTCGCCTTCGGCAACGATCACGAATTGACCGAGAACCCCTATCGCCTGCTGGAATGGCGCGACCATCGCTTCCAGCCGCCGGTCTCGCCCGGCAACTAGCCGGCAAGCCCCTGCCCGGGTGGAGTGCTGGCGGCGCGTCGTTGCCGTTCCTCCCATCCGGTGATAATCAAGCGTCAGATGACTTTGGAGTTTCCCCGACCATGCCGTTGCCGATCCGAATTGCCCCTTCCATTCTCGCCGCCGACTTCTCCAAGCTGGGCCAGGAAGTCCGTGACGTGACCGCGGCAGGCGCCGACTGGATCCACCTCGACATCATGGACGGACACTTCGTGCCCAACATTTCGTTCGGCGCCGATGTCATCAAGTCCCTGCGCAGTTTTACCGATGCCACTTTCGACTGCCATCTGATGATCGAGCCCGTCGATTTCTACCTGGAAGCCTTTGCCAAGGCCGGTTGCGACCGCATCACCGTGCATGCCGAGGCTGGCCCGCATCTGCATCGCTCGCTGCAGACCATCCGCAATCTCGGCAAGAAGGCCGGCGTCACACTCAATCCGGCGACCCCATTGTCTGTGCTGGAAAACGTGCTCGACGATGTCGACCTGATCCTCATCATGTCGGTCAACCCAGGCTTTGGCGGGCAGAAGTTCATCCCCGCAATGGCCGACAAGATCCTCAAGGCCCGGCAGATGATCGGCGACCGACCGATCGAGCTCGAGGTCGATGGTGGCGTGACCGTGGAAACCGCATCGATGATCACCGCAGCCGGTGCGAATGTGCTGGTCGCAGGGTCGGCAATCTTCAAGGGCGGCTCGGCTGAAGCCTATCGCAAGACGGTCGGCGATCTGCGTGCCGCTGCTGAGCAGGGCCGCGTTGGCGCGGCGTGAGCCGTCGCTGATCGACAAGGCGGCGCGGACAACGACCGTACCGCTGCATCTGACAGGCGCTGTTGCCTGGGGCGCCCTGATGACGCTTTCCGCGGCACTGGCGCTCTACCGGCACAACGGCCTGCAGACGGACCGGCTCGACAGCCTGCTGATCGTCTATTTCCTCGGCGGCGCCCTCGCCTGGCCTCTTGCTGTAACGGCGGCTGGCTGGTTATCGGGCGGCAAACCGGTGGAGACACGCTTTGCTGCCTGCCTGCTTTGCCTGGCGCTCGCAACCATGTCGATGACGGCTTTTCTCTTCGCGCTCGACTACCGCGTCTTCTATTCGCGCTGGCATGCACCGGCCGGATCGCTCATCTGGATGTTCCAGTTCGTCTTCACCGGTGCCAGTGCGGTCTATCAGTTCGGTGTGCTCGGCAGCCGCCTGTTTCTGCCGCTCGGGCTCATCTGGCTGCCGACGGCAAGCTACTATCTGGCGCGACGCCTGCGATGAGCGCCCGCCAAGCGTTGAGATTGTCATCCGTCTTTGCTAAAGGGGCGGCAAGCCTTGAAATTCCTGCTGTTGAAGAAAGCTGAGAGCTTATGATCCCTCGCTACTCCCGACCGGACATGGTCGCCATCTGGTCGCCCGAAACGAAGTTCCGCATCTGGTTCGAGATCGAGGCCCATGCCTGCGATGCGCTGGCAAGCCTCGGTGTCATACCGAAGTCCGCGGCCGAGACGATCTGGGAAAAAGGCGGCAAGGCAACCTTCGACGTCGACCGTATCGACGAGATCGAAGCCGTCACCAAGCACGACGTCATCGCCTTCCTGACGCATCTGTCGGAAATCGTCGGCCCGGATGCCCGCTTCGTCCACCAGGGCATGACATCCTCCGACGTCCTCGACACCACCTTCAACATCCAGCTTGTGCGCGCCAGCGACCTGCTGCTGGCCGATCTCGACCGCCTGCTCGCGGCGCTGAAGACCCGCGCCTTCGAGCATAAGGACACGGTCCGTATCGGTCGCAGCCACGGCATCCACGCCGAGCCGACCACCATGGGCCTGACCTTTGCCCGCTTCTACGCCGAGATGGTCCGCAACCGCGCCCGCCTCGTCGCCGCCCGCACAGAGATCGCAACCGGCGCTATCTCCGGCGCCGTCGGCACCTTTGCCAACATCGATCCGTCAGTCGAGGAATATGTCTGCGAGAAGCTCGGTCTTGCTGCCGAGCCGGTGTCCACACAGGTCATCCCGCGCGACCGCCATGCCATGTATTTCGCCACGCTGGGCGTGATCGCCTCCTCGATCGAAAACGTCGCCATCGAAATCCGCCACATGCAGCGCACTGAGGTCCTGGAGGCGGAGGAATTCTTCTCGCCCGGCCAGAAAGGCTCGTCGGCGATGCCGCACAAGCGCAACCCGGTGCTGACCGAAAACCTGACGGGCCTCGCCCGGCTGGTGCGCATGGCGGTTATCCCCGCCATGGAAAACGTTGCCCTCTGGCACGAGCGCGATATCAGCCATTCGAGCGTAGAGCGCGCGATTGGTCCAGACAGCACCATCACGCTCGACTTTGCACTCAACCGGCTTGCCGGCGTCATCGAAAAGCTGGTCATCTATCCCGAGAACATGCTTCGCAACATGAACAAGTTCAAGGGCCTGGTCATGAGCCAGCGCGTGCTGCTCGCCCTCACCCAGGCCGGCGTTTCGCGCGAGGATTCCTATCGCCTCGTCCAGCGCAATGCCATGAAGGTCTGGGAACAGGGCAAGGACTTCCTCGAAGAACTGCTTGCCGACCCCGAAGTCCGCGCCGCGCTTTCCGAAGAAGAATTGCGCGAGAAATTCGACCTCGGCTACCACACCAAGCATGTCGACACAATCTTCCGCCGCGTTTTCGGCTGACGATCCTAAGGCGGCAGCGTCTGGCTCCGCCTTCATCCCGGCACCGGCGTGTTCAGCTCACAGATGGCAGAAGCATGAAAGTATCCGAAGCAGATATCCTCATCGTCCCCGGCTATACCAACTCCGGTCCTGACCATTGGCAGACGCGCTGGGAGCAGAAGCTCAGCACGGCGCGGCGCGTCGAGCAGGCGGAGTGGTCGAAGCCGGTGCGAGACGACTGGGCAGCCCGCATCGCCGAAGAGGTAAATGCCTCGACCAAGCCCGTGGTTCTGATCGCCCATTCGCTGGGCGTGCCCTCGGTGCTGCATGCCATCCCGCATTTCAAGAAGCCTATTGCCGGCGCCTTCTTCGTGGCCCCACCAGACGTTACCAACCCGGAAATCCGCCCGAAGCACCTGATGACCTTCGGCCCCTATCCGCGCGATACACTGCCCTTTCCATCGATGACCATCGCCAGCCGCAACGATCCTTTCGGCACCTATGAGCACGCCGAGGAGATTGCCAAGAGCTGGGGGTCTACCTTGATCGACGCTGGCGAGGCCGGCCACGTCAACGCCGATTCCGGCCATGGTCCCTGGCCCGAGGGCACGATGGTCTTTGCGCAGTTTCTCAGCAAACTGAAACCATAAAAACTCCCCTGACTGTTTGAGGGCAAAGTTACATTAGCTTTTCCGCTTATGTTGTTTATCTCAAATTAATCAAATGCACCCACAGTATTGGCAGTGTCTGTGGGTGCTCCTTTGACTTGGTTTTCAAACGATGAGACGCGTTTCGACGGCGTGACGGCGGGCGTCTTCGATGTTCTCCATCGCGTTCCCGTAGCAACCCTTGCCGTCTCGCTGGCCGACCATTGCATGGTCTACGCCAACGCAGCATTCTGTGCGCAGTTTGGTACTCCCACCGGGCATAAGACGGTGGATGAACTTACTCTACCCGACGACCTTCCCCTTCTTCGCAGGCAGTTGAACGGGCTTTCAAGCGAGCCCAGCGTCGAAGCCGTCTCGATGCGGCTGCGGGGCAACTCGGATCGTCCAATCTGGGTTTCGGCGTCCTTCACGAAGCTTGCGACACCGGAAAATTGCATCCTCATCCAGCTGGCCGATATCGACCGTGAAAAACGCCTCATCGAAGACCTCGGCGAAAAGGAAAGTCGCTGGAACTCGGCACTGACAGGCTCGGGGCTCGGGGTCTGGGATCACGACTTCGTCAAGGGACGGTTGAGCTATTCCGAGACCTGGCGAAAAATGCGCGGCTACACGTCGGAGGAGGAAGTCGACGCTGCACTTGAAAACTGGATCCTGTCCGTTCACCCGGACGATCGCGACTATGTGTTGAAGTCCATCGAGCTGCAAAATTCAGGCAAGGCCGTGAGCGGCACCTTTTGCTACCGGGAGCGTCACAAGGACGGCCACTGGATCTGGATGGAATGCCGCGGCGCCGGCGTCGAATGGGACGAGCACGGCACTCCCACCCGAATTATCGGTACCGATATCGACATCACCGCCCGCAAGGCTGCCGAGGAGTTGCTGACACACACGTCGAGACGGCTCGATCTGGCGCTCGATGTCTCCGGCATCGGTGTCTTTGAGGCTAATTTGGATACAGGGGTTGTCGAGTGGGACCATCGCCTGCTCGTCATCTACGGCCTGCAACATACGCCGAGCCTCAAGCGGCTCGACGCATGGATCGAAACCATCCATCCCGATGATCGGGAGAGAATCGAGAGGCATCTCCAGGACCATCTAGCCGCCCGCGAGGCTTTCGAGCAGGAATATCGGATCGTCCGGCCCGATGGTACGGTCCGTGTCATCCGCGGGCGCTCGACAACATTTGTGGACGGCAGCGGCACCAACAGGATGATCGGCGCCAACTGGGATGTGACGACCGAGGTCGGGCTCCGGGACGAGCTTAACCGCGCCAAGGAACTCGCAGAAGCCCGTAACATCGAACTTGAACTGGCCAAGGAGAAAATCGAGCACATCGCTCTCCACGACCACCTGACCGGGCTTCCCAATCGCCGCTATCTCGATCGTATGCTCTCGGCACGAGCCGAAGAGTGCCGCGCTGATGGCACGGTCCTCGTGGTCCTCCATGTCGACCTCGATCGCTTCAAGCAGATCAATGATACGCTGGGTCACCGCGCCGGTGACATGATGCTCAAGCATGCCGCCTCCGTGCTGCGCGATGGCGTCGCCGCCGGTGATTTCGTCGCGCGGATCGGCGGCGACGAATTCGTTATCGTCTGCACCCGGAAGGCATATTCAAGGAAGATTTCCGGCCTCGCCGAACAGGTTATTCGCGAACTGCACAAGCCGGTTCGCTACGAAGGCCACGATATCCGGTTCGGCGCCAGCATCGGCATCGCCTTCGACAGCGGCGACGACCTCGATGCCAAGCAACTGCTGCTGAATGCCGATATCGCGCTTTACCGCGCCAAGGGCAGCGGTCGAAACAGGCACGAGTTCTTTTCGCTGGATGCCCGCCAGCATATCGTCACCACCAAGCGCCTATCGGATGAAATCCTCCTCGGCATAGAGCGCCATGAATTCATACCGTTTTACCAGCCGCAGTTCTCTGCATCCACGCTGAACGTCATCGGCGTCGAGACGCTGGTGCGTTGGCAACATCCCGAGCATGGCATCCTGTCTCCCGACCGCTTCATGTCGACGGCCGATGACCTCGACGTCGTCGCCGTGCTCGACCGTCTCGTCTTGGAAAAAGCCCTCGCGGACCAGCAGTCATGGCGCGACGCCGGGATCGATATCCCGAAAATCTCGGTCAATGTCTCCGCCCGCCGGCTGGCTGACCCCAATCTCGGCAAGGCGTTGCGCGCGCTGAAGATCAAGCCCGGTACGGTGTCCTTCGAGCTGCTCGAATCGATTTCCCTCGACCAGTATGGCGAGACATCCCTTGCCAACCTGAAGCGTCTGAGGCGATTCGGCATTGACATCGAAATCGACGATTTCGGCACAGGCCATGCCTCCATTGTCGGCCTCCTCCGCTTGAGCCCCAAGACCCTCAAGATCGACCGCGAACTCATCAAGCCCCTGGTGGCATCGGCGGAGCAACGGCGGCTCGTCGGGTCGATCATCGAGATCGGTCGTTCGCAGAAGATCGGCGTCACCGCAGAGGGCGTCGAGACTATGGAGCATGCCCGGATCCTTGCCGAACTCGGCTGCGACAGTCTGCAGGGCTATGCGCTCGCGCGCCCGATGCCGGCTGCGGAAATTCCCGCCTTCATCCGCAGCGAGTGCTGGCGCCCCGACCGCAACGTCCAGGCCGCCTGAGAACGCCTAGAGGCCGCCCGCAGCGACGGTCTTGCGACCTTTCGCGCCGTCTGAATATTCGTCGTAAAGTTTGTCATCCCGGTGATACATTACGATTCCCGCGACTTTGACAGCCGAGGGCGGATTCGGAGGAAGGAGAGGCAGGCGCATTGTGAATTTGCTTCTTTTCCTTTATGGGGACGCCCAGAGATTGATCCCTACGCGCCATCCCAAGGGCGCCAACGACAGAGAATTACAAGATGAACCGTCGCCGCCGTATCTACGAAGGCAAGGCAAAGATCCTTTATGAAGGACCCGAGCCTGGCACGCTGATCCAGTTCTTCAAGGATGACGCGACCGCCTTCAACAAGAAAAAGCATGAAGTCATCGACGGCAAGGGTGTACTCAACAACCGCATCTGCGAGTACATCTTCAACCATCTGAACAAGATCGGCATCCCGACCCATTTCATCCGCCGCCTCAACATGCGCGAGCAGCTGATCAAGGAAGTCGAGATGATCCCGCTGGAGATCGTCGTGCGCAACGTTGCCGCCGGATCGCTGGCAACGCGTCTCGGCATCGAGGAAGGTGTCGTCCTGCCGCGCTCGATCATCGAATTCTATTATAAGTCCGATGCCCTCAACGACCCCATGGTGTCGGAAGAGCACATCACGGCCTTCGGCTGGGCCAACCCGGCCGAACTCGACGACATCATGGCGTTGGCCATCCGCGTCAACGATTTCATGACGGGCCTGTTTCTCGGCGTCGGCATCCAGCTCGTCGACTTCAAGATCGAATGCGGCCGCCTATTCGAAGGCGACATGATGCGCATCATCCTCGCCGATGAGATCTCGCCGGATTCCTGCCGTCTCTGGGACGTCGAAACCCATGAGAAGATGGACAAGGACCGCTTTCGCCGCGATATGGGCGGACTGCTGGAAGCCTATTCCGAGGTCGCCCGTCGTCTCGGCATCATCAATGAAAATGAGCCCGTGCGCGGCACGGGACCGGTTCTCGTCAAGTAAAAAGGCAGGAAGACACCAGTGATCAAGGCTCGCGTCACCGTCACGCTGAAGAACGGCGTTCTCGACCCCCAGGGCAAGGCAATCGAAGGCGCGCTCGGCGCTCTCGGTTTCGAAGGCGTGGACCATGTCCGTCAGGGCAAGGTTTTCGACGTCGTCCTCGACGGTACCGACAAGGTCCGCGCCGAGGCTGACCTCAAGTCCATGTGTGAAAAACTCCTCGCAAACACGGTCATCGAGAACTATACTATAGCTCTCGACTGAGGGTTGTGGACAAGGTCCAATGACTGAGGCAACGCAGGAACTGATGTACGAGCTGATGAAGCGAATCCAGGGGGACGTTGCAGGCCTCAAGGAGGGCCAGCGTGACCTGCGACAGGAGATGTCCAGCTTGCGCGGACAGTTCCACTTGTTGCAGGGCGACTTCAATAATCTGCGTAATACCGTTGGTCACATAGACATTCGTCTCGAGCGCATCGAAAATCGCCTCGAACTTCGTGAACTTGCAGAAGCACAAGCTAGGTTTGAACCGCACCCATGAAATCAGCAGTCGTTCAGCTTCCAGGCCTAAACCGCGATCGTGATATGATCGCTGCCTTGACAAAAATCTCCGGCGTTGCGCCAATCACCGTCTGGCAGACGGAGACGGAAATCCCGGATGTCGACCTCATCGTCATTCCCGGTGGCTTTTCCTACGGCGACTACCTTCGCTGCGGCGCCATTGCAGCGCGCATGCCAGTCATGCGGGCAATCAAGGAAAAGGCCGAACAGGGCGTCAAGGTTCTCGGCGTCTGCAACGGTTTCCAGATCCTCGTCGAGGCCGGCATGCTGCCCGGCGCGCTAATGCGCAACGCCTCGCTGAAGTTCGTCTGCAAGGAAATCAAGCTCGAAGTCGTCAATGCGGACACAGACTTCACGCGCGCCTATGAAAAGGGCCAGGTGATCCGTTGTCCGATCGCCCATCATGACGGCAATTACTTCGCGGATGCCGAAACGCTGGCTTCCATCGAGGGCAACGGCCAGGTTGTTTTCCGCTACCTCGAAGACGGCAATCCCAACGGCTCGATGAACCATATTGCCGGCATCATCAACGCCAAGGGCAATGTGCTGGGCATGATGCCGCACCCGGAAAACCTGATCGAGGCCGCTCATGGCGGCTCGGACGGGCGTGGCCTATTCGCCTCCGCACTCGACATTGTCGCGGCCTGAGACATTCCTGACATTCTGCCATTGACCGGCGCGTTCTCCCTGAATGCGCCGCAAAGGCAGCTTATTGGCTCGTGAATTGGCGACGCGAGTTCGGCCCGACAGATTGAAAGACAGATTGATGCGCATTTCTACCAACGGAATTCTGACAGCCGCCGCCCTCTCCGCCTTGGCAGTCTTTGCCGCTTCATGCCAATCCAAGCGCGCCCCTGAGGTCACGCTGACCCAGCCCCGCACAGCGCTGTCGACGATGGAGCGTGTTGCGGTTGCCGCCCACGGCTGCTGGTTCAAGTCATCCGACCCCGCCTTCGCGCGCTACACGATGGCCCCGGAGCTGAATTCCTTCACCGGTCGGCCGCGTTTCCTCGTTGTTGAGCGCAGCCAGCCGACCGGCCGCCCCTTGCTCGTCGTCCAGGCAGAAGGCAACCCGGCGAAGCTTGCTGCCTTCGGACCGCTGATGAACGGTCCAAACTCGGCTCGCATCACCTCAGACATCAACCGCTGGGCCGGCGGCACCAAGGGCTGCTAAAAATCAGAAGCCGGCTACTCCCAGAAAAATGACTTCGCGACCTCCCGCCGGACCTCTGCGGGAGTGAGGCCTATGTCGCGCAACTGATCCATGGAAAGCGCACGCAGCGCCCGGCGGCTACGCTTCTTTTCGGACCACACCGCCATCCGCTCTATGATGCCGGCAGCAAAAGCCGTGGGACGAAGACGCCGCTGCGGTGCGTCGCTATAGATTGCACCCCGCGCTTCCCTAATTGTATCGATTGTACCCATCGCATCCACCTTACTGTCGAGAAAAATCTGCCGTTTGCATTTTCGCCCAGACGCCGGTCGTAATCTTGACTTTGAACGGGTACAATGGCACGATTGTCACCATGACAAATTGGCTTCCAGACATTTCCAGTGGTACGGGTCCGGTTTACGTGCGGGTCGCCGACAGCATTGAAACCGCGATCAGCCACGGCATATTGCCGCCGGGCGCAAAGCTGCCGCCGCAACGCAATCTGGCCTTCGACATCGGCGTGACCATCGGCACCATCAGTCGCGCCTACGCCCTAGTGCACGAACGAGGATTGGTTGCCGGCGAGGTCGGGCGCGGCACATACGTGCTTGACCGCGAGCACAGCAAGCCGATCACCCAGATGGATCCCATCACGCAGGCCCTGTCCGGCACGCGCGGCATGGAGGCGCCATTGGCCACGGTTCGCTTGGATACGACGGCAGCTCCCGATATCGGACAGGGCGAGATCATCGGCCGCCTGTTTGCCGATATCAGCCGCGAAAAGAGCATGGAGATCTCGTCATACTCCCGCACGTTCCCCGCCAGTTGGTCGGTTGCCGGGCAAGCCTGGCTTTCTCGAAACGACTGGCGGCCGGCGGTCGAAAATGTCGTTCCGACGCTTGGCGCCCATGCCGCAGCAATCGCGGTCATTGCGGCAGTCACTTCGCCGGGGGACAAGATCGTCTTCGAGAACCTCACCTATACTCAGGTCAGCCGCGCCACCCGGCTGCTCGGGCGCCGCGCGATCCTCGTAGAATCTGATGAGCAGGGCATCATTCCTGATGATTTCGAGCGCCTCTGCCAGCAACAGCATCCACGCCTCGCCTTCCTGATGCCAACCGCCCATAACCCGACGCTGACGACGATGCCGGAAGCACGCCGCCGTGCCATCGCCGCAATTGCCCGACGGCACAGCGTCTGGCTGATCGAGGACGACATCTATGGCGGGATGACCGGAGACCAGACGCCGCTGATGGCAAGCATTGCGCCGGAACGCACATTCCTGGTCAGTGGACTGTCGAAGTCGGTGACGGCGGGCGTGCGCGGCGGCTGGGTCGCCTGCCCGCCACACTTTGCCCAGCGCGTGAAGGTGACGCACAAGATGTCGACCGGAGGACTGCCGTTCATCCTTGCAGAGACTGGCGCGCGTCTCGTCCACAGCGGTCACGCCCTGTCGCTTCGAACCCGCACGGTGGCAGAGATAGCGACGCGCGAGGCGATGGCGCGGGAAGCCTTTGCCGGCTTCGAATTCTCATCCGAGCCGCATATTCCATTCCTGTGGTTGAAACTGCCGGAGCCGTGGCTGTCGGGAACGTTCAAGAACGCGGCGCTGGCGGAAGGCGTGCTGATCGACGACGAGGACGAGTTCAAGGCAGCCCGGACGGAAAAAGTCTATCACCGGGTTCGCATTGCCTTTTCATCTCCCCAGGACCGCAGCGTCGTGCAATCGGCCTTCATGACCTTGCGCCGGCTACTCGAAAACGGCTCTGCGGGTTACGATAGCGATAGCTAAAGCAACTGTGGCATTTTGGTGTCAGCCTCCCGGAAAGCGTGAACGCCCTACCGCGACTGCTTTACGCAACATGAGCCGGTGCTACGAATTGGTTGCTGCACCGATTCGTGCACGTGGTTGTTGGAGGTTCTGATGCGCCTGAATGGTACCTTACGTCGCCTGGCCTTCATCAGTGCGGCGTTAGCGTCCGTCGCTTCCGGGTCCTCCGTCACTGCAGCGGACATGAGCCAGGCCCCTGCCGATACTACCAGGATCTTCGACGAACTGCGCTTCGGCGCAAGCGCTTCGATCCAGACCGGACACGATCACGAAAACGGCGTCTTTCCGGATGTCCAGGTGCTCTTCAATCCGTTCGGGTACAATCCGGCCGGCGACTGGAAGGACCAGATCACCCACCCCCGCATCCATATCGGCACATCCATCGGCACCGGCGGATCGGCTGACCAGCTCTACAGCGGCCTGACCTGGACGATGACCTATTCGAGCGGCATTTTTACGGAAGCCGGCTTCGGCGGTGTCATTCACAACGGCAACCTGACGGCCGAGAACGATGGCCCCAAGCTCGGCTGTCATCTACTGTTTCATGAATATCTCGGCGCAGGCTATAATTTCGACAGCCACTGGAGCCTGATGGCGCAGGTTGCACACTCCTCGCACGCCGATCTCTGCAATGGCCCTAATGCCGGCATGACCCGCGCCGGGCTGCTGGTCGGCTACAAGTTCTGATAGCGACCTTGCGCTTTCCTGTGTGATGGCCGCGTTGAGTGGCCATTTTCCTATCGCACGATCAGACCACATGCGCTAAAGAGACCTTAAATCCCCTTCAGGTCAGGACTCTCCAGCGCTCATGACTCTTTCCAATACCATTCAGATTACCCCAGAACTCATCGCCGCCCACGGCCTCAAGCCGGATGAATATCAGCGCATTCTGGATCTGATCGGTCGGGAACCCAGCTACACCGAGCTCGGCATCTTTTCGGCGATGTGGAACGAGCACTGCTCCTACAAGTCCTCGAAGAAATGGCTGCGTACACTGCCGACGACAGGCGCCCGCGTCATTCAGGGGCCCGGTGAAAATGCCGGTGTTGTCGATATCGATGACGGCGACTGCGTCGTCTTCAAGATGGAGAGCCACAACCATCCGTCCTACATCGAGCCCTACCAGGGCGCGGCGACGGGCGTCGGCGGCATCCTGCGCGACGTCTTCACCATGGGTGCCCGCCCGATTGCGGCGATGAATGCCCTGCGCTTCGGCTCCCCCGATCACGCCAAGACACGCCATCTCGTCTCCGGCGTCGTAGCCGGGGTCGGCGGATACGGAAATGCCTTCGGTGTTCCGACGGTCGGCGGAGAAGTCGAATTCGACGCACGCTACAATGGCAACATCCTGGTCAACGCCTTTGCGGCCGGCCTTGCCAAGTCGAATGCCATCTTCCTGTCGGAAGCCAAGGGCGTCGGCCTGCCCGTCGTCTACCTCGGTGCCAAGACCGGCCGCGACGGCGTTGGCGGCGCGACCATGGCCTCAGCGGAATTCGATGAGCAGATCGAGGAAAAACGCCCGACCGTGCAGGTTGGCGACCCCTTTACCGAAAAGTGCCTGCTGGAAGCCTGCCTCGAGCTGATGCTGACCGGTGCCGTCATCGCCATCCAGGACATGGGCGCTGCCGGCCTCACCTGCTCCGCCGTCGAAATGGGCGCCAAGGGCGACCTCGGCATCGAACTCAATCTCGACCTGGTGCCGGTGCGCGAGGAGCGCATGACGGCCTATGAAATGATGCTGTCGGAAAGCCAGGAGCGCATGCTCATGGTGCTGCAGCCGGAAAAGGAAGACGAAGCCAAGGCGATCTTCGTCAAATGGGGCCTCGACTTTGCCATCGTCGGCAAGACCACGGACGACCTGCGCTTCCGTGTGCTGCATCAGGGCGACGAAGTGGCCAACCTGCCGATCAAGGATCTCGGCGACCAGGCACCGGAATATGACCGCCCATGGCGCGAGTCGGACAAGCGGGCCGCCCTGCCCGCCAATCTCGTCGCAGCCCCGGACGACTACGGCCAGGCGCTGCTGTCGCTGGTAGGCTCCGCCAACCAGTCGAGCCGCCGCTGGGTCTACGAGCAGTACGATACGCTGATCCAGGGCAATTCCCTGCAGCTTCCCGGTGGCGACGCCGGCGTCGTGCGCGTCGACGGCCATCCGACCAAGGCGCTGGCCTTCTCCTCCGACGTGACGCCTCGCTATGTCGAGGCCGACCCGTTCGAAGGCGGCAAGCAGGCCGTTGCCGAATGCTGGCGCAACATCACGGCCACGGGTGCCGAGCCGCTGGCCTCGACCGACAACCTCAATTTCGGCAATCCGGAAAAGCCGGAGATCATGGGCCAGCTGGTCGGCGCCATCAGGGGCATCGGCGAAGCCTGCCGCGCCCTCGATTTCCCGATCGTCTCCGGCAACGTCTCGCTCTACAACGAGACCAACGGCGTCGCCATCCTGCCGACCCCGACCATTGCCGGCGTTGGCTTGCTGCCTGACTGGAGCAAGATGGCCCGCATCGGCGGCGCCTCTGAAGGCGACCACATCCTGATGATCGGCGTCGATGGCAGCCATCTCGGCTCGACGATCTACATGCGCGACATTCTCGGCGACACCAGCGGCCCCGCGCCCGAGGTCGATCTGTTTGCCGAACGCCGCAACGGCGATTTCGTCCGCTCTGCCATCCGCAACGATCAGGTCACCGCCTGCCACGACATTTCCTCCGGCGGCCTCGTGTTGACGCTTGCAGAAATGGCGATGGCCTCGGACAAGGGCATGGAGATCACGCTCGGTGAATGCCGCGGCCAGCCGCATGCGCTGCTTTTCGGCGAGGACCAGGCCCGCTACGTCATCGCGGTAAAGCCTGAGATCGCCGACTTCGTCTGCATCAATGCCGAAAATGCCGGCGTGCCTTTCCGTCGTCTCGGCAAGGTTGGTGGCAATGCGCTGGTGATCGACACGCTTCTGTCGGTTCCCGTCGACCGGTTGCGTCATGCCCATGAATCGTGGTTTCCTGCCTTCATGGACGGCAGCGCCTTGGCCGCTGCCGAATAAGGGGAGTAGACGACGATGGCCATGAAACCCGGCGATATCGAAGACATGATCAAGGCCGGCATTCCCGGCGCCACAGTAACGATCCGCGACCTTGCCGGCGACGGCGATCACTATGCGGCTGAGGTGGTCTCCGAGGCATTCCGCGGCAAGACACGCGTGCAGCAGCACAAGATGGTCTATGACGCCCTGCAGGGAAACATGGGCGGCGTACTGCACGCCCTGGCGCTGCAGACGTCCATACCGGAGTAACAAGGATTGCCGGTTCCTAGAGGACCGGCAGTTTCTTCTGGGTGAACTGCGTGAAATCTGACGCCGGCAGCGGGCCAGCCGTCATCAGCGTAAAATCGAAGGGCGCCTTCAGATCCGGCCCCAGCACGTATTGACGGTGAACGCGCAGGAAATCGCGCTTGATCTTCCGGTAGTGGACGTCGCTCAGCATGGTCTTGAAGCGCACGAAGATAATATCCCCCTGCCTTTTTTCCGGATGACCGCAAAGCGCCACGACCTTTGTCTTGTAGAAATGGATGGCGTCGGTCAGGCAATGGACCTCGATCAACGAGATCGCCGGACAATCCGCAATCAGCCCTACCCGCGCGCGCAGAACCTTCGCCGAGCGGAACAAAGCGCATTGCAGGATCGCGCTTCCAAGCGTGAGGAAAACTACCCGCTTGCCTTCGAATAACGCAGGCTCCCGCTCGAGCAGAAGGCCGATCACATGGGCTGCCACGGTCGAGCCCATGCTGTGCGACGAGATCACATACTCATCGGCAGGCTCGCGCAGTGCCTCGCGAACCACGACGGCGCAGCGCTCCAGCCAGGCTTGCGCATCGAGGCCACGCAGCCCCGCCATCGCCACAGCCATCTCCCAGTCCGAAAACAGATGCAACGTATGCAGCCTGTCTCTGCGAGGTAGAAACACATACCAAAAGAGCACTGCAGCAAGCGGCATACTGAAAAGCAGGCTCCAGGCACCAAGCCCCAGATAATAGGGCACAGCGGCTATCAGCATGCCTGCGGCAAATGCCGCCATCACCAGCAGGAATGGAAAGACGAAGAACAATCCGAAGCGCCATGCATGGCGGAAGTAGCCGCCCATTCCGCCGCCGACGACGACGCGGAGCGCTGCGAGATACCCGAAGCCGAGGCGGGTGAGGAGGTTGCGGCTGTTGAGACCCGATACGAGATCATTGTGATCGAAAATATGCACGCGGCTTTTGGTCTGCCAGTCACTGGCACTGGCACTAACATCGAAATACGAGGTGGCGCCAGTGCGCTTGAAATCGCCGATAGCGGCATCGTAGCCCCAAACCTCGGCGCTCTGCTTTGCCGAACGTGCGTAACGCGCCCTGTGGGCCGCAGCGTCGAGCGGCTCGAAACCCGGAAAATGCAGGACGACCCGCTTCTGAACCTTTGTCATCGACGTCCATCAATGTCGCGAGAGCCGCGACGAACACAAGTTATCAGGAGGCCCGGCAGGACTGGAAAGACACACTGCATGGCAAGGTGGTTTGCTAGACGAAGTCGCTCGATATTCATAGCCGCGATGTTTCGGCAGGTATCATTTGGTCCAACCCCGCCTCGCCCATCAGCCGCTAAAAAAGGCAATGCCGCACTATTGCGGCTGGAATTTGAGCGACCACATGCTATGTAAGACGAACAATCGACGATGCGGGCCTTGAACCCGCATGTGAAAGGATAATCTGATGAGCGGCATCAACGAATTGATCGACAATGAAGTGAAGAGCAGCGACGTCGTTCTGTTCATGAAGGGCACACCGCAGTTTCCGCAGTGTGGCTTCTCCGGAAAAGTCGTGCAGATCCTTGATTACATCGGTGTCGACTACAAGGGCGTCAATGTCCTTGCCGACGCTGAAATCCGTCAGGGCATCAAGGACTATTCGAACTGGCCGACTATCCCCCAGCTCTACGTCAAGGGTGAGTTCATCGGCGGCTGCGACATCATCACCGAGATGTTCCAGGCCGGCGAACTCCAGCAGCATTTCCAGGAACACGGCGTCCCCGTCCGCGTTGCCTGATCGGGCACCGGGCACCCGCCCGGTTTCCATTGTCCAGTCCATCTGCTAGGCGCTGCCTCATAGGCAGCGCCTCAGCTCGTCTATGGGAATGAAATCCGTGGCAAACTCCTCCGAAGCCATGTCCGCTGGCCGCGTGCCGATGGGCAAACGCGAATTCATCGCGCTGGCTGCACTGCTAATGGCTCTAAACGCGCTTGCGATCGACATCATGCTGCCGGCGCTGCAGCAGATCGGCGCCAGCCTCGGCGTCGAAAATGAAAATCATCGGCAATACATCGTCTCGGCCTATCTCATGGGCTTTGGCGGCGCACAGCTTGTATACGGTCCGCTTTCGGACCGCTTCGGACGGCGCGTGCCGTTGATTGCCGGCGTGGTCATCTACATCCTGTCGTCGCTCGGCATTGCCTTCATTCCCTCGTTCTTCGGCCTGCTGGCACTGCGTTTCGTCCAGGGGCTGGGAGCTGCCGCCACGCGCGTCATCACCATTTCCATCGTCCGCGACATCTATGGCGGCAGGCAGATGGCCGAGGTCATGTCGCTGATCATGATGGTATTCATGATCGTGCCGGTAATTGCGCCGGGATCTGGCCAGATCATTATGCTTTTTGCCAGCTGGCACATGATCTTCGTATTTATCGCCGCCATCGCGTCCTGCGTGCTGGTCTGGGTCTACTTCCGCATGCCGGACACGCTGCATGCCGAGGACGTGCGCCCCTTCACGGTAAAATCGATCCTGGCCGGCTTTGCGATCGTTCTCTCGAACCGCACCGCGCTCTGCTATACGCTCGCCAGCACCTTCATATTCGGGGCGCTGTTCGGCTTTATCAACTCCGCCCAGCAGATCTATGTCGGCATCTACAAGCTCGGTGTCTACGCACCACTGGCCTTTGGGGGTGTCGCCCTTTTCATGGCGTCTGCATCCTTTGCCAACTCGCAACTGGTCGGGCGCTTCGGTATGCGCCGCCTGTCGCACGCCTCGCTGATCGGCTTTAGCGTCATTACCTTCGTTTGGCTGGTCGTACAGCTGTCCTTCGCGTCGCCGATGCCATTTCCGCTGTTCATCGTCTTCTTCGCGCTGGTGATGTTCCAGTTCGGCCTGATCGGCTCGAACTTCAACGCGCTGGCCATGGAGCCGCTCGGTCACGTCGCCGGGACCGCCTCGTCCGTGCTCGGCTTCATGAGCACCGTCGGTGGCGCCCTGATCGGCGCGGCCATCGGCCAGTCCTTCGACGGAACGGCGACGCCGATGGTGGTGGGCTACTTCACGGTGTCGCTGATCGCTCTCGGTTTCGTCCTATATGCCGAGCGCGGCAAGCTTTTCCGGCCGCACAACGCACCCGTCGTCAACGATCCCTCCCTCGCCCACTGACAGGCCTCACATGACCCAGCCGATAACATCGAACGACGTGGCGCCGGGAGGATCGGAGCGCATCGGTCTGGGACTGGTGGAGTTCATCGTCACCATCGCCCTGATGACCGCCAGCGTGTCTCTGGCGATCGACAGCATGCTGCCGGCGCTACCCAGGATCGGCGCAGCGCTCGGCGTGCCCACCGCCAACGACACCCAGCTGGTGATCGGCGTGTTCTTCTTCGGCTTCGGCCTGGCGCAGCTCGTCTTCGGCAGCCTGTCAGACACCTATGGGCGCCGCAACATCCTTCTCGGCGGCCTTGTCTTCTACGTCATCACGATGTTCGCCGCAGCCTGGACCGACAGTTTCGCGGTCCTCCTCGCGCTACGTTTCGCGCAAGGCGTGGGTGCCGCCGCCGTCCGCATCACCACGATGGCAATGGTCCGCGATTGTTTCGGCGGACGCGAGATGGCGCGGGTCATGTCCTTCGTGATGATCGTCTTCATGATCGTCCCCATCGTCGCCCCGGCCCTCGGCCAGCTGATCATCACCGTTGCGACCTGGCCGTGGATCTTCATTTTGCTCGGCAGCGCCGGCGCGGTGTTGCTGGTCTGGGCGTTTTTCCGGATGAACGAATCCCTGCCCCTGACGGAGCGGCTGCCGCTATCGACGCGCTCCGTGCTGTCAGGCTTCCGCACCGTGCTCACCAACCGCATCACCTGCGGCTACATGCTCGGCATGACGCTGTTTACTGGTGTCATCTGCGCCTATGTGATGTCGGTGCAGCAGGTGTTCGGTGAAGTCTTCGGTCTCGGCGACTGGTTGCCATTAGCCTTTGCCGCAAGCGCCGGCGGCATTGCGATCGCCAATTTCGCCAATGGCTTCTTCGTCCGCCGTTTCGGGATGCGGCGCATCTCCCACGCGGCCATGATCCTGTTCACGATCATCGCCGCTTGCGGTTTTGTATTCGCGCTGGCGATGCCACCGAGCTTCATCGTCACATATCTGCTGATTTCGTCGCTGCTGGTGATGTTCGCCGTCATCGCCACCAATTTCACCGCCATCTGCCTGGAGCCAATGGGCCACCTTGCGGGCACCGCCACTTCGATCACCGGCTTCGTCTCGACGACCGGCGGCGCGCTGGTCGGCGGCGCGGTCGGCCAGCTGTTCGACAGCACGACGCGGCCGCTGTTTGCAGGATTTGCAATCTTCGGCGCGCTGACGATCGCGGCCGTCCTATGGGCTGAAAATGGCAAGCTGTTTTCCCACCCCGGCGACGATCCCGTCCTCGACCCCGGCGCCATGCACGGCTGAAACGCCAGCCTCAGAGCGTGAAGACCTCACGGCGCAGCGTCTCCCAGGATGCCTTGTCCGGCGTGATCAGCAGCCCGCCGTCTGAGTGGTGGGGCAGGTAGCGAGATCTATCGAAGCGCGCCGCATAGGCACCCGCCTCCTCGCTGATCAGCACGCCGGCCAGATGGTCCCAGGGCAGGATCTTGTTGTACATCAGGTAATGCACGTGGCCGCCGGCAAAGGTGCGGTATTCATGCGCCGCGCAGCGATAGTTGGAAGCAAAGCGCACCTTAGCGAGATTACCCATGACCTCGGCGCGCTTGCTCTTGTCGATGAAGCCCGTCGAGGCAAAACCGGTCATCTGCTCCAGTGGCACCGGCGCTGCCACGGACAGGCGCTCCGCCTCGCCGCCTGGCCTGCGGAGCCAGGCGCCGCTACCTTTTTCCGCCATCACCCAGTCGTCGCCCATCGGATCGAATATGATCCCGGCGATGGTTTCACCTCGAACGACCACCGACGCCATGACGCCGAAGGCAGGAACGCCTGCGGCAAAGTTGAATGTGCCGTCGACCGGATCGACGATGATCGCAAGATCCGCGCCCTCAAGCTTGCCGAGAAGATCCGGGTCGGCCGCGACCGATTCCTCGCCGATGAACACCGCCTCCGGCCAGAGCCTCTCGACCTCGGCCTTGATCATCCGCTCGGCCTGCTCGTCGGCCTCGGTCACCAGATCGGTCGCTTCCGACTTTATACGGATATCGCCGGCACCGAGACGACGGAAGCGCGGCAGGATTTCAGCCTGCGCCGCGTTTCGCAGCAGGTTGGCGAGAACGGTGATGTCGACGGTCGCGGTCATGGCAGTGTTCCTCGATTGATGTCAGAGACCGATGATCTCCCGGCGAACCGCTTCCCAGCTCTCCCGGTCGGCAGCGGCAATGATGCCGCCGGTCATTTCGCCCGGTGGATGGGCCGAGCCGTCAAAGCGGGCGCTATAGCCACCCGCCTCGCGGTGGATCAGCAGCCCGGCCAGATGATCCCAGGGATTGAGCTTCTCATGGGCCACGAAGTCGATCTTGCCTGACGACAGCATCCAGTACTCATGGGCCGAGCAGTTGTAGTAGAAGCTCATCCGGATCTTGGCCATGTTGCTGGCAATTCGCGAACGTTCCGGCTCGCCCATATGCGCCCAGGCGACGATACCGGTCATGGAAGAAACGGGTTTCGGCGCAGCGACCCGCAGCCGCTGGGAACTGCCGTTGCTACGCGTCAGGTGCGCGCCTCCGCCGGCAACCGCAGTGATGGTGTCGCCGAGAACAGGATCATGGATAATGCCCGCCACGGTCTCGCCATTTGCGACGACGGCAAGGATGGTGCCGAACATCGGCAGGCCGGCCGCAAAGTTGAAAGTGCCGTCGACGGGATCTATGACGAAGGCAAGTTCCGCGCGGTTCAGGGCAGGCACCACCGAGCGATCGGTATCGTAAGCCTCCTCGCCGACGATGAGCGCTTGCGGGAAACGCTGCCGCAGGGCTTTCGTGATACGCTCCTCGGACAGCAGATCCGCCTGCGTCACGAGGTCGATGGACGATGTCTTTTCGGCGATGTCGGCGGTCTGAAGATTGCGGAAACGCGGCATGATTTCCGCTTCGCCAGCCTGCCGGACCTGTTCGACCAGGAAAGCGATGTCATTTTCGTTAATGGCCATAAAAACCCGATCCCTCACAATATGCTGCGCTGCGGCATAACCGCTATGTCACGACGGTTTTGTGACAGCAAGACCGGAAAAATCGAACAGGGCGGGATCGAGCAGATGCGACGGGTTCACATGCGCCAGGGCGCGTAGCATTGTGTCCTTGCGGCCGGGCATGCGGCGTTCGATATCGGCGAGCATATCCTTCATGGCGTTGCGCTGCAGGCCATCCTGCGAGCCGCAGAGATCGCAGGGAATGATCGGGAACTGCATGGCGGCTGCGAACTTCGCAAGGTCGTCCTCGGCGGCATAGGCAAGCGGACGGAGCACCATCAGGTCGCCCTCGTCGTTGAGCAGCTTTGCCGGCATCGATGCCAGACGACCGCCATGAAAGAAGTTCATGAAGAAGGTCTCGAGGATGTCTTCCCGGTGATGCCCGAGCACCAGCGCCTCGCAACCCTCCTCGCGAGCGATGCGATAGAGATTGCCGCGACGCAGCCGCGAGCAGAGCGAACAGTATGTGCCCCCGGCCGGCACTTTTTCCTTCACGATGGAATATGTGTCCCGATACTCGATCCGGTGCGGCACGCCGACCTTCGTCAGGTACTCCGGCAGCACGTGCTTGGGAAAATTCGGCTGCCCCTGGTCGAGATTGCAGGCGATGAGGTCTACCGGCAGCAGCCCGCGCCATTTCAGGTCGAGCAGCAGCGACAGCAGGCCATAGGAATCCTTGCCACCGGAGACACCAACCAGCCAGCGCTTCTGACCCTTCAGCATGTCGAAATCGTCAAATGCCTGGCGCACTTGGCGCAACAGGCGCTTGCGCAGCTTGTTGAAGGATACGGAGCGCGGCGCATCAGCGAAAAGCGGGTGCGCGCCGGCGGCATCCTCGATGTCGGCTTGGATTTCGTCGACCACGGGCATCGCTATGTTCATATCACCATCCATCCAGGGTCGGCTGCCCTTGCCTCAGGCCATAGCAGAACGGCCCACCGAAGACACGCCTCTCAATCGCCAAATACCGACCAGCCGGTACGCGCCGCCAGCATTTCGAGCGCCACTGCGCCCAACTGCGAGTTGCCGACCTTGTTCAGCCCCGGCGACCAGACGGCGATGGAGGCGACCCCGGGCGCGATTGCCAGGATACCGCCGCCGACGCCGCTCTTGCCGGGCAGGCCGACGTGATAGGCAAAGTCACCGGATCCATCGTAATGGCCGCACATCAGCATCAGCGCATTGATGCGCCGCGCCCGCTTCGGCGACACGACGGAATGGCCGGTGACCGGGTTGCTGCCGCGCGCGGCGAGATAGAGCCCCGCCTTCGACAGCTGGCTGCAACTCATGGCCAGTGCGCACTGGTGAAAATAGACGCCCAGTACATGCTCGACGGGATTTTCGATGTTGTGGTAGGCCCGCATGAAATTGGTCAGGGCAAAGTTTCGAAAACCGGTCTGCGCCTCGGAGCGGGCGACGCGGTCGTCGATGAGAATCGATTCGTCATCGGCCAGATACCGCATGAACCGCAGGAACTCGCCGATCACTTCTTTTGGCGCATGGCCGGAGAGAACGACATCGGTAACCGCAATGGCGCCGGCATTGATGAAGGGGTTGCGCGGAATGCCGGCTTCCTGCTCGAGTTGGACGATGGAATTGAAGGCCGAACCCGATGGCTCGCGACCCACTCGTTTCCACAGCTGCTCGCCGATCTTGCCGAGCGCCAGCGTCAGCATGAAGACTTTCGAGATACTCTGGATCGAGAACGACATTTCGGCATCGCCGACGCGATAGACGCGGCCATCGACGGTGGTGATCGCCATGCCGAACTGGCGGACGTCGACCTTGGCAAGCTCGGGGATATAATCGGCAACCTTGCCCTCGCCGAGCCGTGGCAACAGGTCGGCATGAATGCTGTCGAGGATCGCCTGCACGTCGGTCATCGTCGCCTCCGAATAGAAAAAAGCCGCCCCGAGGAGCGGCTTTCCAATAGTATGATAATCGCGTCGATTAACGCGAGTAGAATTCGACGACCAGCTGCGGTTCCATGACGACGGCGTAAGGAACGTCGGTCAGGGTCGGCACGCGGACGAAAGTCGCAACCATCTTGTTGTGGTCGACTTCGATGTAGTCAGGAACATCGCGCTCAGCGAGGCCAACGGCTTCGAGAACGATGACCAGCTGCTTCGACTTCTGACGCACTTCGATAACATCGCCGGCCTTGCAACGGTAGGAACCGATGTTGACGCGGACGCCGTTGACCGTGACGTGGCCGTGGTTGACGAACTGACGGGCAGCAAAGACCGTTGGAACGAACTTGGCGCGATAGACGATCGCATCCAGACGCGATTCCAGCAGACCGATCAGGTTTTCAGACGTATCGCCCTTGCGGCGGTCGGCTTCGGCGAAGATCGCGCGGAACTGTTTTTCGCGCAGGTCGCCGTAGTAGCCCTTGAGCTTCTGCTTGGCGCGCAGCTGAACGCCGAAATCCGAAAGCTTACCCTTGCGGCGCTGACCGTGCTGGCCAGGACCGTATTCGCGACGGTTGACCGGCGACTTCGGGCGGCCCCAGATGTTCTCGCCCATACGGCGATCGATTTTATACTTGGATGATGCGCGCTTGCTCATCGTATTTCCCTATCAAGATGTTCGACCGGTTTGTTGCCAAACCAGATCAAGGAAACACGCCCTCCTCTGAACCCGGTTTTCGGGGTTCCGACAGGTTCCTCACATTCGCGAACGGAGGAGCCACGGGACATGTCAAATGAAACACCGGACATTTCTGCCCGGCGTTGGGCGCTGTTTAGGCAGAAGTCATGGAATTGTCAACAACGGATGCCGCTAGGAAACGCCTGTACCGGCAAAACCGGCACAGGCCAGCCATTCAACCACAAAGCTAGCCTTGAATCACTCGGCTGCCGTCTGTGTCACGCTGACATCGTCGACGGCATTGGCGTCGCCCGGCGCCGTCTGGCAATCGATATCGGGAAAAGCCACGACTCGCCTGCCGGAAAAATCGGTGTGCACCACGACGCTGCCCTGTTCCTCGAAATAGCTGAGCAGGCGTCTGGCGCGTCGGGCGGAGTGCGTGCCGTAGGCGCGCGCGATCCGCGCATCCGACGGGCACGGCTCGCCGCAGATGGCAGCCTTTGCGAGCATCAGGAACACGCCTTGCAGATCGTCGGTGACGCCCTTCGACAACGTCATCGCCGTCGCCCAGTTTTCCGTCTCGGCAGTCACCGGATCGACGCCGGAGCGCGAGATCGCCACCCGGTGACGGAAATCCGGCATCGACAGCGGCGGCCCTGGAATGCGCCGCATGCGCACCCGCACCAGGAACTCCTGGTAGAGCACTGAATCGGTTCGGAAGCCGGAGGCAGGATCGTCGAGGATTTCAGCCAGTACGGCGCCCAGCCGCTCCTGCCGCTCCTCGGGGCTCACATCCGCCTGCTTCGGCCGGGCATCCTCGATCGGCGCCATTGCCGGCGGCACAAACCGCGAAAGCTCGGCCAGGATATCCGTCGTCGGCCTGGGCGTCGGTGTGCGGCGCACGGCAGCGCGCTGGAATTCCTGCGGATCCGGCGTGAAGATCAGGTCCTCGACATCCATCGGCGCATCCGGCAGCGGCATCAGCTTCGGGCTAGACGAGCGCGCCGAGGTTTCCACGGCACCGATGGTGATCGGCATCGGGCGGCGCGAGAGGGCCGGACCAAGCGCTACGAAATGGCCGCGCTGCAGGTCGCGGAACATCTCCGCCTGGCGCCGGTCCATGCCGAGCAGGTCGGCGGCACGCGCCATGTCGATGTCGAGGAAGGTGCGGCCCATCAGGAAGTTCGAGGCTTCGGCCGCCACGTTCTTGGCAAGCTTTGCCAGCCGCTGCGTGGCGATGACGCCGGCGAGCCCGCGCTTGCGGCCACGGCACATCAGGTTGGTCATCGCGCCGAGCGACATCTTGCGGGCATCGTCCGAGACTTCGCCGGCAACGGCGGGCGCGAACATCTGCGCCTCGTCGACGACGACAAGCACCGGATACCAGTATTCGCGGTCGGCATCGAACATGCCGTTCAAAAAGGCGGCGGCGGCGCGCATCTGCTGCTCGACATCGAGCCCCTCGAGCGTCAGGACGCAGGAGACCCGGTGCTGCCGGATGCGCGTCGCAATGCCCGTCAGTTCCGCCTCGCTACGCTCGCCATCGACGATCACATGGCCGAACTTGTCGGCAAGCGTAACGAAATCACCCTCGGGATCGATGATGCATTGCTGCACCCATTGCGCCGATTGCTCCAGCAGGCGCCGCAGAAGATGGGATTTGCCGGAGCCGGAATTGCCCTGCACCAGCAGGCGCGTCGCCAGCAGCTCCTCGATATCGAGCTGGGCGCTGGTCCCGCCGGACGCCGTCCCCATGTCGATGCCGACCTGCAATGCACTACCTCGTTCAGTCTAGACTCAGGAAATGTGAAGCTGCCATTGTTCAGCAACGGCGCGCTTCCGTCTATCAGAGAATTGCCGGGCGTTCGCCGCCGCGTTTGGGAAACCCACAAGGGATTTGCAAAGCGCACGCTGGCGCCGTTCAGTGCGGGCCACAGCCTCTCATGCGGCCTTGTCGTCCAATGGCCTCACCGCTGGATGATCGCGCTTCAAGGCTTGCGCCAGATCGTAATTGCATTGAAGCCCCAGCCAGAAGCGCGCCTTGCTGACGCCGGCCATTTCCAGCCGGACTGCGAGATCCGGGCTTATGGCTGCTCGGCCATTCAGAACGCGCGACAACGATACGCGTGAAATCTTCAGGCGCTCGGCAGCCTCGGTAACGGGAAGCCCCAATGGCAGAAGGAAATCCTGTCGCAACAATTCTCCGGGATGAGGAGGAGATTTCATCATGTCGGGGACCTCTTGGTTATACGCGCTCCATAACAGCACACTAAGCCCTCAGCCCAAACCCCTGCATCAGTCGCCGCGTCGCAAAATCCGGATTGCCCGAGGTGAACACCGCGAAGTCGTCCGCTTCCGGGTGAACGGCATCGGCGAGGACAGGCACGAGGCTGCGGGCGCGGCGGGCGATGGCCTCGGCGGGGTCGAGCCAGTCGACCGGCCAGGGTGCCAGGCGACGGAAGAGGTTGGCCATGAACGGATAGTGGGTGCAGGCGAGCACGACGATGTCGGTCTTGCGACCCTCCTTTTCCACGAAGCATTGGCCGATCTCCTGCAGCACGGCTTCGTCGGAGACCGGTTCGCCCCGGATATAAGCTTCCGCCATCCGCGCCAGGTTTTCCGAGCCGACGAGGCGGACATGGCACTGGGCGGCAAACGACTGGATCAGGTCGCGGGTATAGGCGCGCTTGACGGTTCCAGGCGTCGCCAGCACCGAGACGAGGCCGGAGCGGGTCCGCTCGGCCGCCGGTTTGATGGCTGGCACGGTGCCAACGAACGTCATGTCAGGAAAGGCGGCGCGCAGATCGGCGCCAGCCAGCGTGAAGGCGGTGTTGCAGGCAATGATGCAGATCTCGGGATCGTATTCGGCCAGCAGTCGAGCGAAGAGCGAGATGATGCGGTCTTTCAGCGGCTGCTCTTCCCAGCCGCCATAGGGGAAGCCGGCATCGTCGGCTACATAGACGAAGCCGCGCTCCGGCATCAGCACCCGCGCCTCGCGCAACACGGTCAGGCCGCCGATGCCCGAATCGAAGACCAGGATCGGCTTGGGCTCAGTCGTCGGCGCTGTCATCGACGGGTTTTTCCTTGGCGGCATTGCGCGGTTCGGCGCGGGACACGTTCCGCGGAAAGCGATCCAGCGACGAGATCACGCCACGCATGACACTGATCTCCTGCTCGGTGAACCCTTGCCGCGAAAACACAGCCCGGAGATTGTCGACCATCTTCGGCTTTTTTTCGATGGGATGAAAATAATTCCGCGCGCTCAGCGCTTCCTCGACATGGTCGAACAGCCCCTGAAGCTGCGATTTCGTCGATGGGCGCTGCGGATTGGCGGCAAAGCTGGTGACGCTCAGGTCCTCCATGCCGGACTTCATCCACTCATAGGACATCAGCAGCACGGCCTGGGCGATGTTCAGCGAGGCAAAAGCGGGATTGACCGGGAAAGTGACGATCTCGTCGGCCAACGCCACTTCCTCGTTGCTGAGACCCCAGCGCTCGCGCCCGAACAGAACGCCGCAGCGCTCGCCGGCGACAAAACGCCCCCGCAGTGTCTCCGCAGCCACGACAGGCGAGCGGACAGGCTTGTAGCCGTAGCGCTCGCGGGCCGTCGTGGCATACACGAAATGAAGATCGGCAATAGCTTCTTCCAGGGTCGGAAATACGCGCGTCGCCTCAATGACATGACTGGCATTTGAGGCAGCGGCAGTCGCCTTTTCGTTCGGCCATCCGTCGCGCGGGTTTACGAGACGCAGTTCGGCAAGGCCGAAATTCGCCATGGCGCGCGCCACCATGCCGATATTCTCGCCCATCTGCGGCTCGACCAGTATGATGACCGGCCCCTCGGCCAGCAACGGCTTTTCGCTGTTTGTTCCTGACATGACTATCCTCGATGCGCCGCAGTGGCGAAATTGCTGCCGGAAATACCCGCGAAGGCCCGGAACGGCAAGCCCCGGCTCATGGATAAAGCCGATCGAGCATCGATCCGACCATCTCGATGCCGAGCCGCATGCCGCCGCGCGACAGCGGCAGATGGCGCCCGGTCGCCCGCGCCGACTTGCGGTCGACGAAGAAGCACTCCGAGCCTCTGCCTGAGATAGCATTCAGCCGCTGAAGGTTCTCAGACACATTCAGCGCGATCTCACCATCCGGATCGTCGCGAGAAAAGGCGATATTGCGGGCAAAGACCCGGGCCCAGTAGGTGCAGGCCATCAGAATTGCCAGCGTCTGGCGCACATTGCCCGGTTTGCGCACCAGGCTCCAGGACTGGCCGAGGGGCTTGGCCGCGGTGGTGACGTCGCGGTAGGCGGCATCGAGGTTTTGCGACAGGCGGATCAGCTCCAGGCCCGGACCGCTTCCGCCGGCGGCATCTAGCAAGGCCCGGAGCGCATCGAACCACTTGACCAGCGCCCCATCCAGCACGCCTCGCGTCTTCGCTGGAAAGACCAGGAAGGCAACCGCCGCACCGGCCGTCGCGCCGATGATTGTTTCTCCGATACGTAGTTGCAGCACCTGTAGCGTCAGCGCGCCCGTCATGCCGTAGACCAAACATAGAACGATGGAGATGAAGAAGGTCATGGCCCCGTAGGACACTTGGATAAAGTAGAAGCCGAGAAAGATCGACACGACCGAAAGCAAGATGGCAATGGCGGTATGGCCCGCTACCACCAGCGCCAAGGCCATGCCGACGGCAATCCCCAGCACGGTGCCCATCGAGCGCTGAAACGCCTTCACAGCCGTATCGCCGCGCGAATTGGTGTTGGTGAACACCAGGAACGCCGTTAGCACCGCCCAGAACCAGCGCTCGCGGGACAACAGCAGACCGAAGACCATGGCGATGCCGGTGGCCAGCGTGATCTGCAGTGCCGATCGCATGGCGGCATCGTCGAGCGATAGTCTTGGCCACTTGATGACCGTGCGCGCGCCATTCCCGCCGGCGATATCGCTGAAACCCGTCATGCGGCCGAGAGACAGGGTTTCCGTCAGCGCATCGCGGGCGTCCCGGAGCCAGATCATCGCCCGCATCGTCTCGGAACTGCGCTTGTCCGCCATCGTCTCGAAGCCATCGGTCTCGCGCTCTAGCAGGGCGTCGTCATGGGCAATAACGGCGTGCACCAGCGCAAAGCTCGGCACGGCGCTCTGGCTCATCATGATGGCGCTTTCCGCCGCCAGATGGACGTCGAACAGACGCATGGAGATATCCACGGCCGGTGTATCGCTGGCGAGGGTACCGCTCGCCGGGGTATCGACGGCGGGTGCATCGTCGGACGGCTTGGGAATGAAGCTCTCCGCCATCAGTACGACGTCCTTCAGCCGCTCCTCAGCCTGGAGCAGCGCGCGATGCTCGGCTTCCGAAATCCGACCGTCGCGGACGCTGACCGCAAGTTCGATCAGCATCTGGTTGACCCGGCCGAGCACGCTCTCCAGCGCCCGCAGCAGGTCCTTGCGCCAGTCGTCCGGCAGCAGGACGGATCGCACGCCGTGGGCGACCAGCGACGAGACCACCGAGCCGATCGCCACCAGCGGCATCTCACCCAGCCTGGGCTGAAAATAGGCACCCATGAAATAGGACATAAAGGCGAACATGCCCACCGCATTCCAGCGCACGCCGAGGGCCCTCACCCAGCTTGCGGCAAAGATGATGGCGAGGAAGGCGACATCGCTGATGTAGCGATGGTCCGCGAGCAGCGCTGCCAGTATGACGGCCAGCACGCTGGCCAGGCAGCCGATCAGCCGTGTCACCAACTGTTCCGAAGGACGCTTGTCGCGCACGGTGAAGCCGCCCTGGATCGACAGGAGTATCCCGAGTGCATAGGCGACATCGGGCAGCGGCACGATCGTTGAATGGATGACGAAGAGAATGCTGAAGGATAGCACCACGGTCAGCGTCACCCGCGAGGCCTGTCGCAGCCGCGAAAATGCCGGGTCGTTGGCGGCCAGCCAATCACGAAACCGATGGGCGATGTGCATCAGGATCCTTCGTCGTTAAACGCATCGCCAGCCTGTGGCGTCAGGCTACGGCTGCTTGGCGATATCCTGCATGGCAGCCTTGAGGGAACTCGGCTTACCATTGTCGTCCGTCGTCAGGATGTCGTCGACCACCAGTTTTCCGCCTTCGGTCAGAACCTCGAAGCGAACTTCCGTGAAGGCGTCAGACGCTGCAGCGTCGTCGGCGCCCATGCAGCGCGACTTCTGGAACCGCGCCACCACCTCGGTCTTGCCGCCCGATACAGCCCCGGGAACGATCGTCACGTTCTCGAGCGGACAGGCATCCTGGCTGCCGACAATGACGTCGTAGTCGAACGGCGAGATGCCGTCTTCCGTCGCCGGATAATTCTGGGCGGCCTGGTAGCCACGGATGAAATCGGCGCTGAACAGCTGCCGCAGGTGCGACGCATCGAATATGTCCTGCCAGTCGCCGTCGCCCCCGGCCCAGTTGGCTACCGTCGCATCCATGATGGTCTTCACCGGAGAAACGGCAGGATCTGCGGCGAAGGCGCCGGGCGCCTGGATCAACACAAGGGCGGCGATGAGGTATGCAGGCAGCGATCGGGGCATGGCAATGTCCGTAAACACACAAAATATCGTTGTAAAATCGGCTATATCGGCGAGCCTTACAAGCGCCTCGCACTAGAAAAGCGGTGATTGGCCGGGCAGATTTGACGCGCAAAAAGGCGAATTCTGCGCCCTTCCCGGCTTTGCCTCGGCGCCCCGCGGTGCTATAGCGCTCGAGACTTCAAGTCCAACACACCGGGCCGCCCGGCCATAAGCAGAACGAGGCAGATATATGGAAAAGATCAAGGTTGCAAACCCCGTCGTCGATCTCGACGGCGACGAGATGACCCGCATCATCTGGCAGTTGATCAAGGATAAGCTCATCCTTCCCTACCTCGACCTCGACATCCAGTATTACGATCTGTCGGTCGAAAATCGCGACGCCACGAACGACCAGGTGACGATCGACGCAGCCCACGCCATCAAGAAATACGGCGTCGGAATCAAGTGCGCGACGATCACTCCGGACGAAGACCGCGTCAAGGAATTCAACCTGAAGCAGATGTGGAAGTCGCCGAACGGCACGATCCGCAACATCCTCGGCGGCGTCATCTTCCGCGAGCCGATCATCTGCGAAAACGTGCCGCGCCTCGTTCCCGGCTGGACCAAGCCGATCGTCGTCGGCCGTCACGCCTTCGGCGACCAGTACAAGGCCACCGACTTCAAATTCCCGGGCAAGGGCAAGCTGTCGATCAAGTTCGTCGGCGAAGACGGCGCCGTCATCGAGAAGGAAGTCTACGACGCACCGGGCGCCGGCGTGGCTCTGGCCATGTACAACCTCGACGAATCGATCCGCGATTTCGCCCGCGCTTCGCTGAACTACGGCCTGATGCGCAAGTGGCCCGTCTATCTGTCGACCAAGAACACCATCCTGAAAGCCTATGACGGTCGCTTCAAGGATATCTTCCAGGAAGTCTTCGACGCTGAATTCAAGACCCAGTTCGATGCCCTGAAGATCACCTACGAGCACCGCCTGATCGACGACATGGTCGCCTCGGCTCTCAAGTGGTCCGGCGGTTATGTCTGGGCTTGCAAGAACTACGACGGCGACGTCCAGTCCGACATCGTCGCCCAAGGCTTTGGCTCGCTCGGCCTGATGACCTCGGTGCTGCTGTCGCCAGACGGCCAGACCGTGGAAGCAGAAGCAGCCCACGGCACCGTGACCCGCCACTACCGCCAGCACCAGAAGGGACAGGAGACATCGACGAACTCGATCGCCTCGATCTTCGCCTGGACACGTGGCCTCGCTCACCGCGCCAAGCTCGACGACAACGCAGCGCTCGCAAAGTTTGCAGCGACGCTCGAAACCGTCTGCGTCGACACGGTCGAAAGCGGCTTCATGACCAAGGATCTGGCCCTGCTCATCGGCCCCGACCAGCCCTGGCTGTCGACGACTGCCTTCCTCGACAAGGTCGATGAAAATCTCCAGAAGGCAATGGCATAAGCCATTATCTTAATGTGATCGGCGGACGGCGGGGACTTCCCCGCCGTTTCCATATCTGCAGGCCGGAGACCGGATCCGATGACCAACACCATTCGTCCGCTGAAGCTTGACGACCGCACCGCCTGGGAGCCGCTCTGGCAAGCCTACCAGCGCTTCTACGAGGTCGAGCTCCCGCCGGAAACGACAAACCGGACATGGGCGCGATTTCATGACCCAAACGAGCATATGCAGGCGCTCGGCGCTTTCGATGACTTTGGCCGGCTGGTGGGCATCGTCCACGCCATCTTCCACCGCTCGACGTGGATGCCGGAATGGACCTGCTATCTGCAGGACCTCTATGTCGAGCGCGATCAACGCGGCAAGGGCACGGGTGCAGCCCTTATCGAGGCGGTGGCGGACCTTGCCCGGGCCAATAACGCCGGTCGCCTCTACTGGATGACCCACGAAACCAATACCGCTGCCCAGCGCCTCTACGACCACGTCGCGGCACGATCCGGCTTCATCCAGTATCGCAAGGCCCTATAGCAAGCCATTGTAAAACGAAAAATGGCGGAAGCTGATCGCTCCCGCCATTCCAAATCTTAAAATCTCAGCACCTGTCAGACGGCGAGTGCTGCTGCAACGGCCTCGATCGCCTCGTCGGCCTTGGAGCCATCGGGACCGCCGGCCTGCGCCATGTCTGGCCTGCCGCCGCCGCCCTTGCCGCCAAGCGCCGCAGACGCGGTGCGAACCAGATCGACCGCGCTGAAACGGGCGACCAGATCTTCGGTCACCGCCACCACGGCGCTCGCCTTGCCATCCTCGGAGACGCCGACGAGCACGACGACGCCGGAGCCGATGCTAGTCTTGCCTTCGTCCGCCATGCCCTTCAGATCCTTCGGATCGACGCCGCCGATAGCCCTTCCGAGGAATTTGACGCCGCCGATATCGCGCACTGCATCGGCGCCATCGCTCTGCCCGCCGCCCATTGCAAGCTTGCGCTTGGCATCCGTGAGCTCGCGCTCCAGCTTGCGGCGCTCGTCCATCAAGGCTTCGACGCGGGTGACGACCTCGGCAGGCTGCACCTTCAGCGCTGCTGCCAGAGCTTTGACACGGTCATCCTGCTCGGCCAGATAATCGCGGGCCGAAACGCCCGTGACGGCCTCGATACGGCGCACGCCGGCGCCGACGGCGCTCTCCGAGAGCACCCGGATCAGGCCGATCTGGCCGGTCGCCGTCACATGCGTTCCGCCGCAGAGTTCGATCGAATAGGGCTTGGCAGCCTTCTCGCCGCGCACCGCCGTACCCATCGACACGACACGGACCTCATCGCCGTATTTTTCGCCGAACAACGCCATGGCGCCTTCTGCAATCGCATCGTCGACGCTCATAAGCCGCGTCGACACAGGCGCATTCTGCAGCACGATCTCGTTGGCCATTTCCTCGACGACCTTCAGTTCCTCGACCGACATAGGTTTCGGATGCGAGACATCGAAGCGAAGGCGCTCTGGCGCCACCAGTGAACCCTTCTGAGCGACATGGGTGCCAAGCACCTCGCGCAGCGCCTCGTGCAGCAGATGGGTCGCGGAATGATTGGCGCGCAGCCGGCCGCGGCGATCATGATCGACCGTCAGCACAACGGGGTCGCCGATCTTGATCGTGCCGGTTGCGACGGTCGCCACATGGGCAAACAACCCATCGCCGCGCTTCTGCGTATCGGACACGGTCAGCTTGACGCCCTCGCCGGCAATCACGCCCGTATCGCCCATCTGGCCGCCGGACTCGGCGTAGAAAGGCGTCTGGTTGACGACGATCTGCACCGTCTCGCCCTCGGCAGCGCTGTCTAGAGATACGCCATCGCGGACGATCGCCTGGATTACGCCTTCAGCGGTCTCGGTGTCGTAGCCCAGGAATTCCGTCGCGCCGTTCTTGTCCTTCAGTTCGAACCAGACGGTCTCCGTCGCCTTGTCGCCGGAGCCGGACCAATGGGAGCGGGCCTCGGCCTTCTGGCGGGCCATCGCATCGGTAAAGCTGCCGACGTCGACGGCGATGCCGCGCTCGCGCAGCGCATCCTGCGTCAGGTCAAGCGGGAAGCCGTAGGTGTCGTACAGCTTGAAGGCCGTCTCGCCATCGAGCATATCGCCCTTGCCCATGGTGGCGGTGGCGTCGGACAGCAGTGACAGACCACGGTCGAGGGTCTTGTGGAAGCGGTTTTCCTCGAGCTTCAGCGTTTCCGAAATCAGCGATTCCGCCCGCACCAGCTCCGGATAGGCGCGGCCCATTTCCTGCACCAGCGTCGGCAGCAGCTTGTACATCAGCGGATCGCGGGCACCGAGCAGCTGAGCATGGCGCATGGCGCGGCGCATGATCCGACGCAGCACATAGCCGCGACCTTCGTTTGACGGCAGCACGCCGTCGGCAATCAGGAAGGCCGACGAGCGCAGGTGATCGGCGATGACCCGGTGGCTGGCCCGGTTATCGCCGATAGCCATCACTCCGGTTGCTTCCTCGGAGGCCTCGATCAGCGCCCGGAAAAGATCGATGTCGTAATTGTCGTGCTTGCCCTGCAGCAGCGCCGCCACGCGCTCGAGGCCCATGCCGGTGTCGATCGACGGACGCGGCAGGTCGACCCGCTCGTCCTTTGAAAGCTGCTCGAACTGCATGAAGACGAGGTTCCAGATCTCGATGAACCGGTCGCCGTCTTCGTCGGCGGAACCGGGAGGCCCACCCCAGATATGGTCGCCATGATCGTAGAAGATTTCCGAACAAGGACCGCAAGGGCCGGTATCGCCCATCGCCCAGAAGTTGTCGCTGGTCGGAATGCGGATGATGCGGTCGTCGGACAGGCCGGCGATCTTCTTCCAGAGGTTAAAGGCATCGTCGTCCGTGTGGTAGACCGTCACCAGCAAGCGCTTGGCGTCGATATCGAATTCCTTGGTGATCAGGTTCCAGGCAAGCTCGATGGCCTGCTCCTTGAAATAATCGCCGAACGAGAAATTGCCGAGCATCTCGAAGAAGGTGTGATGGCGGGCGGTGTAGCCGACATTGTCGAGGTCGTTGTGCTTGCCGCCGGCGCGCACACATTTCTGTGCCGAGGACGCAGTCTTGTAAGGGCGCTGTTCCAGCCCCGTGAAAACGTTCTTGAACTGCACCATGCCGGCGTTGGTGAACATCAGCGTCGGATCATTGCGCGGCACGAGCGGGCTCGACGGAACGATCTCGTGCCCATTCGTCTTGAAGTAGTCGAGGAAGGTCGACCGGATTTCATTTACGCCGCTCATGCTATGCCCTTATCGCTGCCGTCGGCAGTCCCCATACAAAATCCACTGGCTTTTATCGCTCGCTCTCGATCCTGTCCAGCCGCACGAACGAAAGCGGCCGCACATCCCGAAAGACGTGCGGCCGACAGCTTGAACTTACCCTTCGACCTTGCGGCCGGTACCGTTACATATCGGCGGCAACGTCGCCGTCGTTGGCATCGGGACCGCCGTTCACCAGCAGCTTGTCGGCGATCAGGCCGGCACTCTGGCGCAGCATCGTCTCGATCTCCTTTGCCAGTTCCGGATTGTCGCGCAGGAAGATCTTGGCGTTCTCGCGACCCTGCCCGAGGCGCTGGCTGTTATAGGAGAACCAGGCACCGGACTTCTCGACGATGCCGGCCTTGACGCCGAGATCGACGAGTTCGCCGGTCTTCGAGACGCCTTCGCCATACATGATGTCGAACTCGACCTGCTTGAAGGGAGGCGCCATCTTGTTCTTGACGACCTTGACGCGCGTCTGGTTGCCGATGACCTCTTCGCGATCCTTGACCGCACCGATGCGGCGGATGTCGAGGCGGACCGAGGCGTAGAATTTCAGCGCGTTACCGCCGGTCGTCGTTTCCGGCGACCCGAACATCACGCCGATCTTCATGCGGATCTGGTTGATGAAGATGACCATCGTGTTCGACTTCGAGATCGACGCGGTCAGCTTGCGCAGCGCCTGGCTCATCAGGCGTGCTTGCAGGCCTGGCAGGCTGTCGCCCATTTCGCCTTCGATTTCAGCTCGCGGCGTCAAGGCCGCAACGGAGTCGATGACCAGAACGTCGATGGCGCCGGAGCGTACCAGCGTGTCTGTGATTTCGAGAGCCTGCTCGCCGGTGTCGGGCTGCGAGATCAGGAGGTTCTGGAGATCGACGCCGAGCTTGCGGGCATAGACCGGGTCGAGCGCATGTTCGGCGTCGACGAAGGCGCAGATGCCGCCCTTTTTCTGGGCTTCGGCAATGGTCTGCAGCGCCAGCGTCGTCTTGCCCGAGCTTTCCGGTCCATAGATCTCGACGATACGCCCCTTCGGCAATCCACCGATGCCAAGTGCGATATCGAGGCTCAAGGAGCCCGTGGATACTGTCTCGATCTCGACGATGCTTTCATTCGAGCCGAGCTTCATGATCGAGCCCTTGCCGAATGCCCTCTCGATCTGAGAGAGTGCGGCTTCGAGCGCCTTGCTTTTGTCCACCGATTTTTCCTCTACGAGCCGCAAACTATTCTGTGACATGAGATCCACCTTTAGGTTATTGAAGCCGCACAGGCAATGAAGCAGTTGATGTCGTTTTTGTACTTGATTTGTTCCGGTTCCGCAAGGGGCCTTCAAATAATTGAAACAAAAAGGTAAAATGACCTTTGTTCTATATTTGTTTTCCTTTTTTGCCGCAAAGACTTAGGCGATCCTCAGCAGGCTTTCTGGGGTTTGCAAATGCGGGTCGATTCGGCTCTTTCGAAATGACCGGGGCTGGGTATGTCTAAGCAAATTCTCGTGCTCGGCGGCGCTCACATCGACAGGCGTGGCCGCATCTTCGGAGAGACCGATCCAGGCGCCAGCAATCCGGGCGCTTGGTTCGAGGAACCGGGCGGCGGCGGCTTCAATGCGGCCCGCAATCTCGCCCGGCTTCACCATGACGTGCGGATGATCTCGCCTCGCGGCGGCGATGCTCTTGGCGACATGGTGGCGGCCGCCGCCCGCGAGGCTGGCGTCGACGACCGCCCGTTCGTCTTTCTCGATCGCACGACGCCGAGCTACACGGCGATCATCGAAAAAGACGGAAACCTGGTCATCGCGTTGGCCGATATGGAGCTCTACAAGCTCTTCAGCCCTCGCCGCCTGCTGATCCGCGCCATCCGCGATTCATTCGCATCGGCGGACCTCATTCTCTTCGACGCCAATCTGCCGGCCGAAACACTGGCTGCGATTGCCCGCAAGGCGGTCGATCTCGGCAAGCCGCTGGCAGCCATTGCCATCTCCCCGGCCAAGGTCGTGCGCCTCAAACCCTGCCTTGCCGATATCGACTATCTGTTTCTCAACCAGTCGGAAGCCGCAGCCCTCACCGGCAGCAGGCCGGACGATCCGCTGCAGTGGGTGAGCCAGTTGCAGGCCCTTGGTCTCAAGGGTGGCGTCATCACGCGAGGGCAGCAGCCTCTCGTCGCCTTTGACGGCCGCATCACCCTCACCTTGGAGCCGCCAGCTGTGGACGACGTCGCCGACGTCACTGGCGCCGGCGATTCGCTAGCGGCCGGGGTGCTTTCGGCGCTGATGGACGGTCTCGATCTCGCCGAGGCGGTGCGCCACGGCGCTGCAGCGGCCGCAATCACGGTTCAGTCGCCGTTTGCAACGGCCGCTAATCTGTCGCCGGAGCATCTTCGTCAGGTTCTCGCCCTTGTCGGCGCGCCCAAAATACTGTCATGAAGCCCCATCCCGCCCATCAAACCCGCAAATTCAGGTGGACAAGACCATGACCAAACCATTTTCCGCGCTGTTGCCGATCTCCTATTCAAGCGAAGTTGCCGCTGCCAAGGCACGCGGCGCACCGATCGTCGCGCTCGAATCGACGATCATCACCCATGGCATGCCCTATCCCGGCAACATCGACATGGCCCGCAGCGTCGAGGCGATCATCCGCGAGGAAGGCGCCGTCCCGGCCACCATTGCTGTCATCCACGGAACGTTGCACATCGGTCTTGAACCGGCCGAGCTCGAGAGCCTCGCCCAGACCACGGACGCGATGAAAGTATCGCGCGCCGACCTAGCCTTTGCAATTGCGGAGCGCCGCACCGGGGCAACCACGGTTGCAGCCACGATGATTGCGGCAGCCCGGGCTGGCATCAAGGTGTTTGCCACCGGCGGCATCGGTGGTGTGCATCGCGGCGCCGAGACCAGCTTCGATATCTCGGCCGACCTCGAGGAGCTGGCACGTACCGGCGTCATCGTTGTCTGCGCCGGCGCCAAGGCAATCCTCGATATCCCGAAGACGCTGGAAGTCCTGGAGACCCGTGGTGTTCCCGTCGTCACCTTCGGCAGCCCGGAATTCCCTGCCTTCTGGTCGCGTGCCTCCGGCCTGCCAAGCCCGCTGACGCTGAACAGCCCGGCGGCAATCGCCAATTTCCAGACTATGCGCGAGCAGCTGGGTATCGATGGCGGCATGCTGGTTGCCAATCCCGTGCCGGAGGAAGACCAGATCGAGCGCGAGGAAATGGAGATCTACATCGAGCGCGCGCTCGACAGCGCCGAGCGCGAGGAAGTGGTCGGCAAGGCCGTCACGCCCTACCTGCTCAGCACGATCTTCGACATCACTGGTGGCCGCAGCCTGAAAACCAACATCGCGCTGGTCGAAAACAATGCACGGCTCGCTGCCGAAATCGCCGTCGCTCTGGCGGATTAAGCAGAAACGTCGCGCACCGAAGCTGCCGCGCCGGTCTCCGGCGCGGTTTTTCGTTTCAGGACGCTAGCAGGAAACCTCCCGTGCCAGATATCTTACCTCTAGCCGACGCAGGGCCACGCGACAGCCGCATACCGCTGGCAGCCCTGATACTTGGCGGCGCTGCCATCGGTGGCTCACCGATTTTCGTACGCCTGTCTGAGGTGGGTCCGCTTGCCACGGCGTTCTGGCGTGTGGCGCTGGCGCTCCTGCCGCTACTTCTCGTCTCACTCGCCAGCCGCCGGAAGTCCGCTGTTCAACCGCGTAACCTGTCGGAATGCTTGATGCTGGTCCTGCCGGGGCTGTTCCTCGCCACGGATCTCGTCACCTGGCACCTCTCCATCCACATGACATCCGTTGCCAATGCGACGCTGCTTGCCAATCTGGCGCCGATTTTCGTCGCAGCCATCGGCTGGCTGTTCCTCGGCGCCCGGATCACCACACTTTTCCTGCTCGGGCTGGCAACGGCGCTGGTCGGCATCGTCACCCTGAAGGGCGGCCTTTCCGGTCTTGCCAACGGCGATCTCAGGGGAGATGGCCTGGCAACAGTCGCAGCGCTGTTCTACGCCGGATATATTCTGGTGATCGGCAGGCTCAGAACCCGGTTCGACACGCTGCAGATCATGGTCTGGAGCACGGCCGCCGCAACCATCTGTCTTTTCCCGGTGGCCCTCATGATCGAGGGCGTCATGCTGCCACCAAGCCTGTTCGGCTGGCTCATGCTGATCGGGCTGGCCTTCATCAGCCATGCCGGCGGCCAGGTGGCGATCACCTATGCGCTCGCCTACCTGCCGGCCGCATTCTCATCGCTGACGTTGTTGCTGCAGCCGGTGGTCGCCGCCTTACTGGCCTGGGCGCTGCTGAGTGAGAGCATCGGCCCGCTGCAGGCCATCGGTGGCGCCATCGTGCTGGCCGGCATCCTGATCGCCCGACGCGGCTGAACCGTCACGCTTGCCGATCAGCTGTCCAGCATCTCGCGAACGGCGACAGCCAGTTGTTTCAGCGAAAACGGCTTCGGCAGGAAGCCGAACTTCGAATCCGCCGGCAGGTTGCGCGCAAACGCATCCTCGGCATAGCCCGAGACGAAGATGAACTTCATATCCGGATAGATCTTGCGCAATTCGCGCAGCAGCGTCGGCCCATCCATTTCCGGCATCACCACGTCGGAGACGACGACATCGACCTTGCCTTCGAGTTCCTCGAGAATTTCCAGCGCCTCGACGCCGGACCCAGCCTCATGCACGGTGTAGCCGCGCGTTTCCAGCATCCTCTTGCCGCCGCGCCGCACGGCCTCCTCGTCCTCGACCAGAAGCACGACAGCCGATTTGCCGGTGAGGTCTGCCTGCTCGACGTCTGCAAGTGCGGCGCCCTCGCCCATCGGTGGCGCATGCGGCGCTTCCTGCGGGCTTTCGCCGGGCAACAGGATATCCATCACGTGACGCGGCAGGAAAACGCGGAAAGTGGTGCCCCTTCCCACCTCGGAATCGGGCTGGATGTAACCGCCCGACTGCTTGACGATGCCGTAGACCATGGCGAGCCCGAGACCCGTGCCCTTGCCGACATCCTTGGTGGTGAAGAACGGCTCGAAGATCTTGTCCATGATTTCAGGCGCGATGCCAGTGCCGTTATCGGTGACTTCCACCAGCACCATGTCTTCGTTCGGCAGATAGGCAGAGTTGAAGGCCGCCATGTCGTCCGCTGCGACATTGCGGGTGCGCAGCAGCAGCGTACCGCCGTCCGGCATTGCATCGCGGGCGTTGACGCAGAGGTTGATCAGCACCTGCTCGAATTGCGAAAGATCCGTTTTCACCGGCCAGAGATCGCGCCCGTAATCGACCTCCAGCTTGACGCGGGTGCCCGAGAGCAGCCGCTCGACGAGCATCCGGAGATCGCCGATGACATCGGTCAGGTTGATGATCGTCGGGCGCATCGTCTGCTTGCGCGAGAAGGCCAGCAACTGGCGCACGAGCACGGCCGCGCGGTTGGCGTTGCGCTTGATCTCCATCAGGTCGGCAAAGCTTGCGTCGGCCGGCCGCGCCTGCAGCAGCAGATGGTCGGACGACAGCAGGATCGCGGTCAGCACATTGTTGAAGTCATGGGCGATGCCGCCGGCAAGCGTACCCACGGCATTCATCTTCTGCGTCTGCGCCATTTGCGCCTCGAGCGCCTTCTGCTCCGTCACCTCGACGGCGTAGACGATGGCAGCCTCTTCCGGCGCCTCGTCGCTCTGCTCGATGACCGCATTGATGTAGAAGCGGAAATGCCGTGTCTCATCCTTCGGGTTGCGGGAATCGATCGACGGAATATCGCCCTGCCTGTCCTTGGCAGCGGCAAATGCCTGCGCCAGCAGCGGCCGCTCGCTTTCGCTGAAGATCGTCTCCAGCGTCGCGCCGCGCTCGATATCGTCGCGCGAAACCACGTTGGAAAACAACTTCAGGAACGGTGCGTTGGTGCGAAGGATACGCCCTGTCCCGTCGACGGAAGCAATCGCCATCGGCGTATTGTTGAAAAAGCGGGTGAAGCGCATCGCCGCAACCGAGGCCGACTGGTCGTCGTCATCATCCTTCTGGCGGCCGAGAACGATCGTCCGGCTTTCGCCGGGGGCACCGTCACGCATGGAGGTGACGCTGTGCACCAGACGGGCCGGCAGGCTCTGGCCGTTGCCCTTGCGCAGGTCGAGATCGAGGGTAACGGTCTTCTTCAAGCCGGGCTCTGCTTGCACGGACTGGATCAGGGCGAGCCCCTCGCCGGCCACGAGGTCGCCGACGGTGATCGATCCCGGCGTAAACTTTGTAAGATCGAGACCCAGCCATTCCGCCAGCGTCGCATTGAGATAGAAGATCTCGCCCTTTCGTCCGGCCGAGAAGAAACCGGCCGGTGCATGGTCGAGATAATCGATGGCGTTCTGCAATTCCTTGAAGAAACGCTCCTGGTCGTCGCGCTCCGAGGTGATGTCGGTAATCTGCCATATGTGCAACGGCTTGCCGCGCCCCTGGCCCGGTGGCAGCAGGCGGGCTTTTAGGCGGTACCAATGCGCGCCGGAGCCGCTGGAGCCGACGGGACCGAGCGGCTTCATCAGCCGGAATTCCTCGCTGCCTTCCTTGCCTTCGCGCAACTCGTTCGACAGGCGGTAAAGAGCCTGGTTGGATTCGCGGTTGCGCGACAGCAACGTGTCGAGCGACTGGACCTCGGTGGTCTTGCTGGCGCCGGTCAGCTTGCCATAGGCGAGATTGGCGTAGACGATACGGCCCTTGTCGTCGGTGATCAGCGTGCCGTCGGGCTGGCTGTCCAGGAACGAGCGCGCAAGACTGTCGGACTGGGTCTGCGGCATCACCTCGACGAAACCGATGATCGACGAAACCAGGAAGAAGATCCCGACCATGGCGAGGATTCCGAGCGCGCCGAGCACGATCTCGTTGTCGAGCTCGTTCTTGAACACGACGAATGCCGCCGCCGCTGCGATCAGCACCAGCGCCAGAAGAATGATCCGAAGCACGATACCGGAACGAACCCCGCGATCGACCAGCGGCACGCTATACTCGTCGGACTGACGCAGCTTGGTCATGAACCCCTCGTTGGCCCGCGCCGCATTCCGTCAATGTGTTGACGGATTTGGAATCAGGACTTTGACCTTCTTAGCAAGTTGCGGCATCGGCAAAAAGCGGCCCTTGGTGGAGAAAGGCTTGAATTCACAAGGAACTGCGCCAGCTTTCTTCAGAATATCGTTCAGAATGCGGGCATCGACGGTATTTTGGGTGCCGGCATCACAGAATGGCCAATGACATCTTGTTTAGGCAGGGATCCTGTCCCAATGATTGCCGCCTGACACAAGCCTAATCTTGCGGCTTCAGGGCCGCACGCCAGATGACGTAAACGTTGAAATCGGAGTATCGAAACTATGCTGGACGAGATCGCTGGAACCTATGGCAGCCGCCTGTTCGTCGCCGCCGGCGGCGTAGCGGTGGCCCTTCTCGTGCTGGTCGCCATCTTGTGGCTGGTGCGCAACCGGGCGCCCTCGCCATTCGTGCGCGGCGGCAAGGGTCGCCAGCAGCGGCTGCAGGTTTTGGATGCCGCAGCCATCGACGCAAGACGCCGGATCGTCCTCATCCGCCGCGACGGCGTCGAGCATCTCGTCATGATCGGCGGCCCCACCGATATCGTCATCGAAAGCGGCATCGGCGATACATCGAGGATTGCGGCGCCCGCCCAGCCCATCGCCAGCGCCCCGCCCGTCCAAACAATCACGGCTCCGGACCCGGCCCCACGGCAACTCGAAGCCTCGACGGAACCGTCGCCTATCGTCGGTCGGCGCCGGGAGCCCGCTGCTCTCTCATCCCCGCCACCCGCACCGCCGGTCACAACGACCGAGATCGAACGACCGGCTCCCGCAGTGTCGTCGCCGATGGCAGCGCCGGAGCCGAGGCAGCAGTTCGCGCCGCCAGCGCCAGCGCCTGCACCGGAAGTCGAAGCCGCCTCTGTGGCTCCGAGAGACGAGCGCCCGCTTGCGGCTGCAGCCCCCGTCCAGGCACCGCCTGTGGAACCGGTTGTCTTCGAACGACAGGCGGAGTTGGACGCCGCCGATATTCTCGATGCCGCCCGCAGCCGTGTCCTGCCCACGGAACACTCAAGGGACAACAGGCAGGCACCTGCGCGCGAGGCAGAACCTCCCGCCCCAGCGCCGATGCTCGCGCAGGATGCTTACAGCGAATCCTACGAGGTCCCGGCACCTGCGGTCGCGCAACCCAAAAAACTCGGCAGCGATTTCGAAAGCGTCCTCGAAGCGGAAATGACCAACAACCTGACGGCAGAGCGCATCGTCCAGCCGATAGCACCGCCGCCCGCCGTCCGCCCCGAGCCGACGCCACGTCCAGAGCCCGTTCCGCCGCAGCAGCGCCGCGATCCCGACATGGCGCCGATCACCGGCGGTGACGCTGCCCTGCAGAAGGAAGTTGCCCGCATCTTCGGGGAAATGAGCGTCAACCGCGAGAAATAAAGCGTGGGCCTGACGACGACCCGATGCTGAAAAAACAAAAGGCACGACCGTTGCGGGTCGTGCCTTCTTAACAGATTTGGATCGCTTGATCCCTATTCGTCGCGGTAGACTTTTTCGCGACGCTCATGGCGTTCCTGCGCTTCGATGGACAGGGTGGCAATCGGGCGGGCGTCGAGGCGCTTGAGGCCGATCGGCTCGCCGGTTTCCTCGCAGTAACCGTAGGTTCCGTCGTCGATGCGAGAAAGGGCTGCATCGATCTTGGAAATCAGCTTGCGCTGGCGGTCCCTTGCACGAAGCTCGATGGCCCGGTCCGTTTCGGATGAAGCACGGTCTGCGAGATCGGGGTGATTGGCGCTTTCCTCAGCGAGATGCTCAAGCGTTTCACGCGCTTCTCTCAGGATATCGGTTTTCCAGACAACCAACTTGGACCGGAAATAAGCCTTCTGCCGTACATTCATGAACTCCTCGTCTTCCGAGGGAACGTAGCTGCTAAGATCGATCTTCTCACTCAACGCGATTCTCCTGAAGAACATCTCATATGGCGCGGGGTATACAGCAAGCGACCGTGCCGGTTCAAGCCTAATACAGCCGCTGATCGGATTTTTAAATCTGTCATAAAAAACGGCTAAAGGTCTAATTTTTCATCATTTATTTTGGCGAAGCTTTTGAGCCGAAGCTATAAGGCTTCTGTGGACCAAGCTTTGTTTTCGCCGTTGCTTGGGATGTCGCGGTTGACGGATGGGCGTCGCGAACGCAAGGTCGATCGATAAACTTCACGATGGAACTGACCCCCATGACCCGTATTTTGCCGCCACCGTCCCGCATCTACCTGCTGCGACACGCCGAGGCAGCGCAGGCGCAGCCGGGCGAGCGCGACTTTGACCGGGCGCTGAATGACAACGGTTTTGCGCAGGCAGAAATCGTCGCCGGCAAGGCTGCGGACAAGGGCTACAGGCCGGATCTGGTGGTTGCTTCGACCGCGTTGCGCTGCCGCCAGACCACGGATGCCTTCAAGCGCGCCATCGGCGCCACCACCGAGGTCCAGTATGTGGACGGGCTCTATGACGCCTCGCAGGAGACCTATCTGGACATCCTGTCGGCCCAGGCCGGCGGCGACTCGATCATGCTGGTCGGCCACAATCCGATAATCTCGCAGGTACTGGAGGCCCTGATCGGCCATGAGGCGATGCAGAAATCCCTGCCCGGCGGCTTTCCGACAGCGGGATTCGCAGTCCTCGACGCCATCCAGGGTCCAGACGGATCGACGGCGACCTGGATTCTCAGCGATTTCATTCGCGAATAGACGGCGAGCGGCAGGAGGCTGCTTCTTTTCACGGCAGCGCTCCCTATATTGCGATTGACTTCAATGCAGGGATGCCGCTTTGCCGCCGAGCCTCACTTCCTTCACCGACGACGCGCTGATTGCCTTTGACAATATCGCCGACCGGGCTGCCAATCTCGTCAATCCGACCATTCGCCTCGGCGTGACGGGCCTGTCGCGCGCGGGCAAGACGGTTTTCATTTCCTCGCTCGTCCATAACCTCCTGAACGGAGGCCGCCTGCCGCTGTTCGAGGCCATGCAGTCCGGGCGCATCTCGGCCGTGCGCCTCGAGCAGCAGCCCGACGATGCGGTCCCTCGCTTCCAGTACGAAGACCACATCCGGGCGCTGGTGAAGGACCGCATCTGGCCGGACTCGACGCGTGCCATTTCCGAATTGCGGATTACCCTGGAATACCAGAGTGCCAGCGGCTGGAACCGGATTTTCTCCCCCGGTCGTCTGTCGATCGATATCGTCGATTACCCCGGCGAGTGGCTGCTCGATCTGCCGCTGCTTGCCAAGGACTACCAAACCTTCAGCGACGAGACGCTGGCTTTGGCGCAAACCGGCGTCCGCGCCGAATTGTCCCGGGAGTGGCTGGCACTCTCCGCCTCCACGGATGCGGCGTCTCCAGCCGACGAAATGCGCGCCCGCGACCTGGCCCAGGCGTTCACCGCCTACCTTCGCGCCTGCAAATCGGATGAGCGCTCGCTCTCTACCTTGCCACCCGGACGTTTCCTACTCCCAGGCGATCTCGACGGATCGCCGGCGTTGACCTTTGCACCTTTGCCGACACCTGCGCCCGGCAAGGCTGGAAAGGGCTCATTGTGGGCGATGATGGAGCGGCGTTACGAGGCCTACAAGTCTGTGGTCGTCAAGCCGTTCTTCCGCGAACACTTCGCCCGGCTCGACCGGCAGATCGTCCTTGTCGATGCCCTGCAGGCCATCAATCGCGGCCCCGAGGCGATCCAGGACCTCGAGCGGGCGCTGGCCGACGTGCTGGCCTGTTTCCGCCCCGGCACGAACAGCTTCCTCTCCTCCTTTGTCGGCCGTCGCATCGACCGGGTGCTGGTTGCCGCCACCAAGGCCGACCATCTTCACCATGAGAGCCACGACCGGCTGGAGGCCCTCACCCGCCGTCTCGTCGAGAGGGCAACCCAGCAGATCGGCATGACCGGTGCCGGCATCGACGTCATGGCGCTGGCCTCGATCCGGGCCACCCGCGAGGCGACGGTGACGCGCGACGGACAGGTGCTCCCGGTGATCGTCGGAACGCCCATTGCCGGCGAGACGATCAATGGCGACGTCTTCGATGGTGTCCGCAATACCGCCGTCTTCCCCGGCGACCTGCCGCTCGATCCGCAGCAACTGTTCGCGCTTCCCGGCACCGAGAGCCATCCCGGTCCGCTGCCGGATGTCAACGTCGTGCGCTTCCGGCCGCCGCTGCTCGACCGTTCGCCGACCGGCGTGGTTCTCTCGGTGCCGCACATCCGGCTCGACCGCGCCATGCAGTTCCTGTTCGGAGACCGCCTCGCATGACCCCACAGATCGAAAACGATCCGCCGCATTCCTCACGCAGTCCGGCAGCCTTCTCGATGGAGCCGGAACAGCCGCAGGCCGATGCCCGTCAGGCAATGCCCGCCCGCCGTCCGCAAAGCTTCGATGCAGATGTTATCCTGACCCCTGACGAGGAGGATCCCTTCCTAAATCCGTCGTCGTCTCTCGAGGGTACGCTGCCGAGCCTCAAGCCCCGCCGGCGCTTTTCCTTTGCCAAGGTGGCGCTCAGTGCGTTCGGCATCCTCCTTTCGCTCGCCTTCGGACTGTGGACGGATGAGCTGATCCGCAATCTCTTCACCCGCGCCGACTGGCTGGGCTACACGGCGTTGACCGTGCTTGGCATCGGCATCCTCGCGGTGATCGGAATGGTCGTCCGCGAAATCGCCGGCATGATGCGGCTGGCAACGGTACACGCCATCCGCGCCGACGCGGAGGCTGCCGCGCTGGAGGCAAAGCCGGCGCGAGCGCGGGCGCTGGTGGATCGGCTGTCGACGCTGTTTGCCACCAAGCCTGCGACAGCCAGGGGCCGCGCCGCACTAAAGGCGACGGAAGGCGATATCATCGATACGCCGGGCCTGATTTCGCTTGCGGAGCGCGAACTGCTGGGTCCGCTGGACCGCGACGCACGGGCGCTGATCCTTACCGCCTCCAAGCGCGTCTCGGTCGTCACCGCCGTCAGCCCGCGTGCGATCGTCGACCTGCTCTACGTGCTTTTCGAATCCACCCGCATGGTGCGCGCTATGGCCGACCTCTATGGCGGCCGTCCGGGAACACTGGGCATGCTTAAACTGATGCGCGATGTCGTTGCCCATCTGGCTGTCACCGGCTCCATTGCCGTCGGCGACGGCCTCGTCCAGCAGATCGTCGGCCATGGACTGGCCTCGAAACTGTCGGCCCGGCTCGGTGAAGGTGTTGTCAACGGGCTGATGACGGCCCGCATCGGTATTGCCGCGATGGATCTCTGCCGTCCTCTGCCATTCAGGGCGCTCAAGCGCCCGGGCATTGGCGACTTCATCGGCGACCTCTCGCCCGGCGCGGCCAAAAGACAGCCCTGACAGGCCATTCTTTAAGGCCCGCACCCCAAAAGAAACCAGCCGTTAACCATTCTGAGGCAAAGTCGGAGCTTAGTTTCCGGTACACCTTTGCCAAGGAAAGCCCATGTTTTCGCGTAAGTTTATTGTTGTATGCGGCCTCGCCGTCATGGCCCTCTCCGTCGTCGACTGGGCGCAATCGGCCAATGCCTCGTCCCGCGACAAGGCTTTCTTCCAGTCGGTGTCCGGCGCATGGCGCGGTCCGGGCGAGATTGTTGCCGGCAAATACAAGGGCACCAAATTCACCTGCAATCTGATCGGCACGCCAAGCCAGGGATCCGCGACAGGCGTCAAGCTCGACGGTACCTGCCGCGTCGGCGTCTTCCAGCAGCCGATGTCTGCCGAGATCACACAGAGCGGCAGCACCTATAACGGCAAGTTCCTGGACGGCGCCGCCGGCAAGGGCCTCGACGTAACTTCGGGGTCCGTCAACGACAACACAGTCGTCGTCGGCCTCAACCGCCAGAAACTGAACGGTGCCATGATCGCCCGCCTGCAGGACGACAAGTCGATGAACGTGACGATTTCGGTCAAGGTCGACGAGCAGATGGTCCCAGTCATCGGCCTCAGCCTGAAGCGCGAGGCTGTCGACACCATGACCGTCGGCGCCATCAAATAATCGTTGTCATACGTTGAGTTTTTAAAAGGCCGGGAGTTTTCAAAAGGCCGGGCTGTTGCTCGGCCTTTTTGCTGGCTAGCTGCGTTGCCACCAGCCGCTATCTGCATCCGCTACTTCGATGCCGCCGATGTCGGCGTTTGCAAGCCACGCCGTAACGGTGTTTCCAGCCACCACCAGATCTGCTGCAATATCCGCTAGCGGCATCAGCACGAACCCGCGCTCGGTCATGCGGGCGTGCGGGATTTGCAGCTTTGCGGTATCGAGCATGACAGCCCCGTAGGTGAGGATATCGATGTCGATCGTCCGGGGTCCCCAGCGCTCGATCCGCTCCCGCTTCATGCCGCGCTCGATATCGAGACAGACGTCGAGCAAAGTCTCTGGTGGAAGCGAGGTCCTGATCGCTGCGCAGGCGTTGAAAAAGAACGCCTGATCCGTCTTCCCCCAAGGCGGCGTGCGGTAGAGTTTCGACACCGCGACGATGCTGCAATCGGCGCGCTGGTCGAGGGCCTGCAGGGCCGTGGCCATCGCCCGGACCGGATCGGCAATATTGCCGCCAAGACCGAGCATTGCTGTGGAGAAATCAGTCTCAGGCAAAGTGCTCGATGCTCACTTGAACGTAGTCGAGAACGCCCGGGACAGGTGCGTTCGGCTTGCGGACGGTCACCCTGACGCGCTTGATCTGCGGAAACTTTTCGCACAGGCCCTTGGCCACGTCGAGCGCCAGCGCCTCGATCAGGTAGCGACGCTTGCCGGTGACGATTTCCTCGATGACGGTGAAGGCGACGCCGTAGTTGACGGTGCCGTCGATCGAATCCGTCACCAGCGCCTCGCCGGCGGCAACGTCGAGTTCGGCGTCGACGAAGAACCGTTGCCCGAGAAACTCCTCCTCGTCGTGTACGCCGTGGCGGGCAAAGAATGCACAGTTCTGCAGGGTGATGGTGTAGATACCGCTCATGATGTTTTTATTCCTGATTTCGCCTGCATCTCCAGCATAGCATTGACGACGGCAAGTGCGTCCCTGTTGATTGCGACATTATGCACGCGGAAAATCGCTGCGCCCTGCATTCTGAGCAGCACCGTTGTCGCAGCTGTCCCCGCATCCCGCTCCTCGGCCTCCCGTCCGGTCAACTGGCCGATGAAGCGCTTTCGCGATGTGCCTGCGAGGAGCGGAAGGTCGAACCGCTTCAACTCGGCAAACCGCAGCATGAGTTCCAGGTTTTCATCGCCGTCCTTGGCAAAACCGAAGCCGGGATCGAGCACGATCCTGCCGCGATCGACCCCGGCAGCATCGGCAATTGCCAGCGATTGCTCGAGAAACACCCTCTGATCATCGATAACATCCGCCAACTTCTGGCGTTCGCGACCGGTGTGCATGATGCAGAGGCCGGCACCGCTCTCGGCGGCAAGTGCTGCAATGTCCGGTTCGCGCTGCAGCCCGAATACGTCGTTGACGATGTGGGCACCGGCGGCAACTGCCAGCCGCGCCGTCTCTGCCCTGTAAGTATCGACGGAGATCAGCGCCTCGGTGTTGCCGCGCAGGGCTTCGATCACCGGCAGCACCCGAGCTTGTTCTTCGGCCGCGCTGACGGGTTCGGCGCCCGGCCTCGTCGATTCGCCGCCGATATCGACGATGTCAGCACCCTCGGCGACACAGGCAAGCGCATGGGAGACTGCCGCATCGACGGACTGGAAACGGCCGCCGTCTGAAAAGGAGTCCGGTGTGATGTTGACGATCGCCATGATCGCGCTGCGGCTGAGATCAAGACGACGACCATGGCCCACATGCCAGATATTATCGCGCATCGCTATCACGAACGTCCGCTCCGTTGAAATTGAAAAAAACCGTCGCCCGATGTTGCGCTCGCAGTGGCTATGCCGCAAGCTTCCGTGAAGTTCAACTGGTCCGATCACGAATGCCGACTGCATCGCGCTTTGCTTGCCTCCCACTCGCCGTTTTGCTGTCATGCGGCGTCTTGCGGAGCGCAGAAGCGGAAGTCGTCGCGCATAAATCATTCTCTTATTTCGATATCAGCGGCGACACTGCCGACGAACTCGACGAGGCGCTCAATGCCGGCGGCCCAGCGGCGATGGGCGCCAGCAGCCGCCATCCCGGTGCAACGCGCATCCGCTTCGGTGGCCAGGCGACTTATGTTGAGAGCGGCGACCGGTGCCATATCGGCGGCGCCCGGGTCACGGTTGACATCGTCGTCATCCTGCCGCGCTGGCGGGATCGCCGTCACGCGCAGCCCCGTCTTTCCGCTGTCTGGGACAGGCTATCGGCCGACATCAAACGCCACGAGGAGCGTCATGCCGAGATTGCGAGATTGCATGCGCGCAGCCTGGAGAAGGCCATCCTCTCGCTGCCAGCAGAGCGGACCTGCGATCTGCTGCAAGACAAGGTCAGCGGCGAATCAGTGCGCAATACCGTCCTGCACGATCAGGACCAGGCGCGGTTCGACCGTGTCGAGGCTACAAACTTCCAGATCCGCATGCAGCGCCTCGCGCAACGACGACACAGCGAAAAATCGGAAAAGATAGATTAAAAGCATATATTTAGAGAATCGCGACAATCGCTGTCGATCACCGCAACTGTGCGAAATATGACACGCTGTAGCTGAGATAGCAGGGGAAAAGCCGGCTTTACGCTTTACCACAGCCGTAATGTAGTATCATCTTACGTATAGCATCGACGATGGTATTGCGTTCCCATTTTCCTGGGTTCTCCCGGCGTATCCGAAGCCGCAAGCGCTTCCTCCCTCGCCTGTAGGCGATACGCCCGCCTGGCCTCGCTCCGCAAATGGGCGAGGTTTTTTTTGGGGCGCCTTGAGAGATGCAGGACTAGGCTTGGCGCTCCGGCACGTGAACGACAAGGCCGTCCAGCGCCGAGGTCAGCTTGATCTGACAGGAAAGCCGCGAGCTTGGCCTGACATCGAAGGCGAAATCGAGCATATCTTCTTCCATCGCAGCGGGCGGTCCCGCCTGCTCTATCCAGGCATCGTCGACATAGACATGACAGGTGGCACAGGCGCAGGCGCCGCCGCACTCGGCTTCGATGCCGGGCACGGAATTGCGCACCGCGTTTTCCATCACGGTCGAGCCCTCGTCGGCATCGAAGTCGAAACGCGTGCCGTCGAAAGCAACGATTGTCAGTTTGGTCATAAGATAATCCGGAATCCGCGAGTGATATTTGTCAGGGTCGGATTTTCTTCCAACAATTCCAAACAGCAGTCAACATCGCCGGCTCCGAAAGCCACTGGCTCGGCCGGATACCGGTCAGCGATGTTGCCGTCCCTCATGGGGACGGCGCAGCGAATCCGAGCTTAACGGCAAAGCTTGAGAATGAAGTTTTCCGCTTCGACGACGGCGGTGCCGACAGCCGCCATGCAGGCAGCATCGCTGGAGTGCGCTTCGAAAGCCTCGGCGGATTGCGCTACCTTGAAGGCACCAACGGCGCTTGCTGCACCCTTCAGACGGTGGGTACCAGCCTTCACCTGGTCGGCATTGCCGCTGCCGATATCGTGGAGACAGCTGCGTGCCTGGCGGGCGAACATCTGCAGAACCTCGATTTCGAGCACCTTGTCGCCCATGGTCTGCCGGGCGAGATGGACCAGATCGATAGGCTTTTCCCGCGACGGCCCCATGCCGCGCGAGTTGTCAGGGGCTTCAAATGCGATGTTCAAGGCGGCCATGGGCCCATTCTCCGGTTGTCTCTTGTCGGTGCGTTGCTGCATCCTTGCGGCTGCGGCATGGCCATCCCGTTAAATTCCGGCACAACGAAGGCGGAAAAATGCACGTATGGTTAACGACCGTTAAACACGGTTAAATTATCGGCTTTTCGACAATGCATTGATTTAAAAGGTGTTAACAACACGCTAACGCTTCCGGACGTTTGCCATCCCATAATTGTAACAGTGCTGCTAATGTGTCAGTACGGTACTGGTGTTTCGTGCCGCGGCGTCGCCTTTGCCCGACGCCCCGAAAGTGGTAATGTTTTGGTACCGCCCATTGTGCAAAATTGCACTTCGCGCGGATTGTAATGTGGATGCCGATGCCTTGTTAAGGAAATCGGTAGTACGGCTGGCGAGATGTTGCGTATCGGATCTTGGCGGATTTTCGAAATGCAGGGTCGGCCGGAACGAGTGTAACGAGGCGTATCCGTATGGCGAACAACAAATACAGCGAGTCGGTTGAAGACAAGGCTTTCAAAGCTTTGGACGAAGCGCTGCAAATCGATTTCAGCGATGACGGAATACCAGCTCGCACCGGACCTGCGCCGCGTGCAACGGAGGCAGATTTGGCCGAGACCTCGAATGCGCGTGCACGGCAGGCAAAGGAAGAAGCGGCTCGCAAGGCCGCCGCAGCCCGCGGAACTGCCGGGCGACCGGGCGATACCCCTCGCAATCAGATGTTCGAACCCGCCAACGATACCAGCAGGGCCAGCCCCCAGTCGATCCTGCGCTCGCTGGACAACGCCTCCATCGGCGGCGCCATCCGCAATGCGACGATCTTCTCGGTCATCTGGCTGATTGCCGGCATCGGTCTGACGAGCGTCATCTATTCCCCGCCTATCTGGCAGATCCGCTCGCTCGCCGAACTCGTGGCCCTGCCTGGCGTGATCGCCTGCATCATCGGGATCCTTGTTCCGATCCTGCTGTTCTATGCCTTTGCCATCATGCTGTCGCGCGCCCAGGACATGCGCAACGCCGCCCGCTCCATGGCTGAAGTAGCACTGCGCCTCTCCGATCCCGAGACAATCGCCTCCGAGCGCATCATGACGGTCGGCCAGGCCGTACGCCGCGAAGTCTCCGCGATGAACGAAGGCATCGAGCGCACTATCGCCCGCGCCACCGAACTCGAGACCCTCGTCCATTCCGAAGTCAACGCGCTCGAGCGCAGCTATGCCGACAACGAAATGCGCGTGCGCGGCCTCGTCCACGAACTCGGTTCCGAGCGCGACGCCATCGTCAATCACGCCGAGCGGATCCGCTCGTCGATCTCGGGCGTCCACGAGCAGATCAAGGAAGACATGTCGCTCGCCACCGAGGAAATCGCCATTCGACTGGCGACCTCGGGTGAAGCTTTCGCGACCCTGATGGACACGCGTGCCGCTGCTCTCTCGGAAAAGTCGAACGCAGCCCTGCAATCGCTCGGCTCGCTGCTAGCGGCCAAGACCGACAGCCTCATCGAAAACCTGAGTGCTTCCGGCTTCGCCTTGAACCAGGAATTCGATACGCGCCTGGAATCCCTCTCCACCACCCTGTCCGAACGCGGCAAGAAGCTTCTCAGCCAGTTCGAGACACGCGCCTCGACGCTGGACGCCAACACCGACAAGCTGAATGCCGCGCTCAACGACCGCGCCCGCCAGTTGAACGAAACCCTGATCGCCCGTACCCGCGAAATTAGCGACAGCCTGAACAGCGGTGAACGCGGCATCACCGGTACCCTCGACAACGTGCTTGCAAAGCTCAACAGCGCACTTGACGAAAAGGGAGCCAGCTTCCGCCAGAGCCTGCAGTCGAGTGTCGACGACACCGTCATGGACCTAGACCTTCGCTCCGGCTTTTTCGAAGAGCGTCTGCAGTCGACGGTCGCGCAGGTGTCGACAAGCTTCGACGAACGTGTCGCGGAATTCGCAACGGCATTCGACAAGCGTGCCGGCTCGCTCGACAGCAAGCTGATGGAAAGCCTTGCGCGCATCAACGAAACGCTGGCCGGCGGCTCGGAAGCCATGGACGGCATCCTTACCACCAGCATCGAGCGTATCGGCTCCTCGCTGACCGACCATTCCTTCGCACTCGCCACAGCCCTGTCGACCGGCCATGAGGTGCTCGAAAGCGCCATCGGCTCGAAGGCAGCCGAAATTACCTCGGCGCTCGAAAGCCGCACCAGCGAATTCACCGCTGCGTTGCGCGGCGCGACTGGCGACGTTGCAGCCGTGCTCGGCACGGGCTCCGAAGAGCTGCAGGCAGCCCTCAGCGCCCGCACAGAGCAGCTGACGTCGGCACTTCGCGGCGCCACGCTCGAACTCTCATCATCCCTCACCACAGGCAGCAACGAACTGAGCAGCACCATCGCAGCCCGCTCAGCCGAGCTGACATCGGCGCTGACAGCCGCCACGACCGATGTTTCGTCGGCCGTCATTTCCGGCACCGAGACCCTGAATGCCACGTTCGAGGGTCGCGCCGAGGCACTGAGCGAGGCGCTTGCCGCCCGCTCCGGACAGTTTACCAGCGTCATCGAAACAGCCACGTCCGAACTGACGACGGCGCTGTCTTCCGGTACCCACGAACTGACATCGGCCTTTGTCGGCCGCACGCAGGCGCTCAACGACACCCTGTCGGCGCGCACCGGCGAAATCACCCAGACGCTCGGCTCCGCCCACGAGCGGATCGATGCCGTCATGGCCGAGCGCAGCGGCGCGCTTTTCAATGCTCTGTCGGACAGCCAGTCGCGCTTCGAACAGACCCTGGCCAGCCGTTCCGAGACCATCGTCAGCGCCGTTTCGGACAGCCACGAACGCCTGACAGACGCACTGGACGAGCGCACCATGACGCTCGCCATCTCGCTCTCCGATAGCCAGGAACGCCTCGAGCAGACCCTTGCCAGCCGCTCCGAGACGCTTTTGGGCGCAGTATCGACGACCCACGAGCGTCTGACCGATGCCCTGGACGACCGGACGATGGCTCTCGCCATCGCACTGTCCGAAACCCAGGAACGCCTCGACCAGACCCTGGCGAGCCGCACCGATGCCTTCACCAATGCCGTTTCCGACAGCCGCGACCGCCTGACGGAAGCGCTGGACGAGCGTGCCATGGCACTTGACATCTCGCTGTCCGAGACCCAGGAGCGGCTCGAACAGACCCTGACCAGCCGCACGGACGCCTTCGCCGCTGCCGTTTCCGACGGCCGCGAACGCCTCACCGAAGCCCTGGACGAACGCGCCATGGCGCTGGCGATCTCGCTGTCCGAGACCCAGGAGCGGCTTGAAAATACGCTCAGCACACGCGGCGATGCCATCGCCACGTCGGTTTCCAGCGGTCACGACCGCATGCTGGAAACCCTGGATAACAAAACCCGCGTCCTCGCGCAGACCTTGGCCGAAAACCACGCCCTGCTCGACGAGACACTCGGCGTCAGCGTCGAGGCGATCAATGCCGTCGTCTCCAGCAGCCACAGCCGCCTCGGCGATGCTCTCGACGACAAGACCATGGCGCTCGCCATCTCTCTCGAAGAGTCCCAGAACCGTTTCGACAGCGCGCTCGAAGCCCGCACCAACGCCATTCTCGACAGCGTTGCTGGCGCAGAATCCCGCATCGCAGGCACCTTCGGGAAGGAAGCCGAGACAATCCGGGCAGCCTATGTCGACAATCACGAGCGCCTCGACCAGGCTCTCGGTGCCCACACCGAACGGCTGGCCAGCGTCCTCAACAACGGCGGCGAACGCCTCGAAACCGTGGTCGGCCAGTCGACCGCGCGCGTCGAGAATGCGCTTGCCGACACCACGGGCCGCCTGGAAGCCACCATCGGCACCGGACTTGCGCAGATGGACCACAGCCTCGAAAACGCCCACGAGCGCCTCCGCACGACGCTCGACCAGCGCGGCAACGCCATCCAGCAGACATTGCGCGACGCCCACGAGCAGATCGACGGTACGCTCGCCGAACAGGCCATGACCATCGGCACGTCGATCGCCACCAGCGTCGGCATGATGGAAATGTCCCTCGAAGAGCACGAAGCCTCGCTTCGGGGTGCCATCGACACCAGCGCCCGCTCGCTCGAGGAACGCCTGCAGAGCAGCGCCGGCGCCATTGCCGGCAGGTTCCAGGACGCCGCCGGTGAAATCATCCGCTCGGCCGAAACCTTCTCGTCGCACCTGACGGCCTCCGTGGAAGGCATGACGACGCGCTTCGAAGACACGGGCTCGCGCGTCGAGTCCGGTCTCGTCGGCATCGAACACCGGATCCGCGATGGTATCTCCGGTGTCGTCGAACAGGTCGACGCTGCCGGTAACCGGCTGGCGGAAAGCCTCTCCGGCAGTGTCGAGCAGATCGACCGCGCCACCAGCGAGGCAGCTGCCCGCCTGACGGAGACCCTCGACGGACGCACTGCCAACCTCAGCAACGCCATGGAAACCGGTACCGCCCGCATCGACGAGCGCCTGTCGACCATGGATCGCGCGCTCAATCTCGGCCTCGATGCCGTCAACCGCACCATCGAGGGCAAGGCCACCGCGCTCGCAACGACGCTGCGCACGGCAGTTGCCGACGCTGCGCAGGGCATGGACAACGAGGCCACCCGCACCGCAGAGCTGCTCGCCAGCACCGGCCAGCAGTTTGCCGACAACCTCGGCAACCGCAGCGAAGACTTCACCCGTACGATGGAAGAGCGCTCGCAGGACATCGTCCACCGCGTCTCCGAAACCCAGAACCGTCTCGCAGGCCAGGCGGCAGCCGTCGCCCAGACGTTCTCCGAGGCCGGCAACATCATCGTCAACAAGGTTGCCGAGGCTGAAGGCCTTGTCGGCAACCAGGTCACGGCGCTGTCTGCCGCCCTCTCCGAGGTCGAACAGTCGCTCGAAGCCCGCGGCGCATCGCTGCGCTCGGCCCTTGCCGGCACCGGCGAGGAAATTGCATCGACCATGGCCCGCGTCGAACGCGCGCTCGAGGATCGCAGCACCGCTATCCGCACCAGCCTCGACGAACGCAGTCGCGACATCGATGCGACGCTTTCGGATGTCGACAAGACACTCGAAGCCCGCACCCAGCAGATGCGCTCCACACTGGCCGGAACAGGCGAACAGATTGCCTCCAGCCTGACGCGCGTCGGCGAAGCCCTCGAGGAACGCACCAACGCCATCCGCACCAACCTCGACGACCGCGCCCGCGATATCGATGCGACGCTTGCCAATGTCGACAAGGCGCTGGAAGCACGCGGTTCGTCCATTCGCAACAGCCTCGACGACCGGAGCCGCGACCTGAACTCCATGCTGGCCGGCCGCTCCGCCGAACTGGTACGCATCATCGACGAAAAGGCCCGCCCGGTGGTCGACGCCTACGCTGCCACCGGCGAACAGGCAGCCGAGCGCATCGCGGCGGCAGCCCAGCAGGCAGCCGAACGCCTGCGCACCGAGAATGCCGCCTTGGTCAATGCCATTGCGTCGCGCACCAACGAGACGCTGGCCGCCATTTCCGCCCGTACGGAAAGCGTCACCAGCACGGTCGATGCGCTGGAAACGAGCCTGCTTTCGAATGTCAACGGCCTCATCGAACGGCTGGGCGACAACAACTCGGCGATCGTTGCCATGCTCAACCGCGCCACGCACGATCTGGCCGAAGTCGATACACGCCTCGGCTCGACCAGCACGCGCTTTGCCGAGAGCGCCGGCAAGGCTTCCGAACTGGTCTCCGCCTCGACCCGCCTGCTCGAAGGCAAGATCGACAAGCTCAGCGACATCTCGATCCACACCCTGTCGCAGGTCGGCGGGATCATCAGCCGCTTCGACGAGCACTCCAAGGTCCTGACCCAGGCATCGCAACTTCTGGGCGCCGCCCAGTCGAACCTGATGTCGACGCTGGAAGAGCGCGAAAGCGCGCTGGAAGGCCTCTCGGTCGGGCTCGTGCAGCGCTCGGAAGAGATCGAAAAGACCCTGCGCGCTGTCGGCTCCATCGTCGAAACCGCATTCGACCGCGCCGAACAGCGTTCCAATCAGGTATCGGGCAATCTGCGCCAGGGCGTACAGGCCTCCGTCGCCGATATCGGTCGCGTGCTGTCCGAGACGGAAGCCCGCGCCCAGCAGACGGCCGAGACGATGCGCGATGCGCTCGCCAAGGCCGGCCAGGAAGCAAACGATGCGATCGAGGGCACCTTCGCAAATGCCGAGCGTCGTTCCAACGAACTCACCAGCCGCCTGCGCGGCGGGCTGACAGCGTCGATGTCGGATGTCGAGAACATGTTCTCGGAAGCCGGCAAGACGACCGACAATGCCGCCTACTCCATGCGCGAAACCCTGCGCGTTGCCGTCGAGGAAGCCATCGACCGCTTCTCCGGGGCCACCGACGAGATCCGCCGTTCGGCCGGCGATATCCGCAAGGAACTCGACCTCACCCGCACGGAACTGAAGCGCGGTGCCTTCGACCTGCCGGAAGAAGCCAAGGAAAGCGCCGCTGCCATGCGTCGCGCCGTGGCCGAGCAGATCAAGGCCTTGCAGGACATCTCGCAGATCGTCGGGCGCTCGTCGCAGCAGCTGGAAATCGCAACGCCTGTGACACGGGCTTCCGCCCAGCCGCAGCGTGTCGCTCCCCAGCAGGCAGCCGTCGCGCCGCAGCCTCAGCCAGCTGCAACGCAGCCGCAGCCGGTCGCCCAGCAGCGCCAGCCGATTGCCCAGCAGCCTGCACCGCAGTTCCTGCAGCAGCCGGAAGCTGCCGCTCCGCAGCGTCCTATCGAGCCGATGGGCCTTCGCGGCACCATCGCTGCCGACCGCGCACCACAGGCTCCCCGCCAGCCCGCAGCAACGCCAACGACGCCTGCCCGCCAAGACCAGGCCGGCGGCGGTTGGATCAGCGACCTGTTGCGCGGCGCATCGCGCGACGACGCGGCCGACACGGCACCGGCCCGCGCACCCGCCCCGCGCGCTCCCGCCGAGACCGCCGCCCAGGCACCTCGCTCCGGCGATGCCAGAAACCCGCGTCACGTCGTGGAATCGCTGAACTCTCTGTCGGTCGATATCGCCCGCGCCATCGATCACGACGCATCGGTCGACCTCTGGCGTCGCTACCAGCGCGGCGAACGGGATGTCTTCACCCGCCGTCTCTACACGCTGAAGGGTCAGCAGACCTTCGACGAGATCAAGCGCAAGTATGACCGCGAGCCGGAATTCCGCACCGCCGTCGACCGCTACATCGGCGACTTCGAAAAGCTGCTCGCAGACGTTGCCAGCACGGACCGCGACAAATCCGTCACCCAGTCCTACCTGACCTCGGACACCGGCAAGGTCTACACCATGCTCGCCCACGCCGCCGGCCGTTTCAGCTGACAACAGCACCCCGCATAAACTGAAAAATCCCTGGTCATGAGCCAGGGATTTTTCGTTTCACGGTAGGTGGTTAATGATCAATCCAGCCGCTGCTCAGCGCGCGGCCACGACGCTGAGGATGAGGCCGCTGGTGGAGCCGACCATCAGGAAGCTTCCACCGATGCGGACCCATCGATAACCATGGGGCGGCGTCTTCAGGCGGTAGCGGGTGTAGTCGAGGGGGACCGCGTGGTTGCGGTCGGAGGGTGAAAGCCGATGGCCGCGCGTCCAGCTCCCCTTGTGCAGAACAGGCCGATGAACATCCTTTGATGACGTCGCGGCAAGGGCTGCAGGGGCTTGCGCCAGCGGTGCAATCAGGCACGCCGCAGCAAGCAGCGCGGTGATCGTCTTCTTCATGGGCTTTCCTCGTAGTTTTTTACGTCTTTTAGACGCGCAGCCTTACCTGAAAAAGGTGACGGATCGCGGTCAAATATATTAAATTTTGTCAATGCAGTCAGGCGCGACCCGCTATGGGGCAGGCCGGCCAGGCAAACATGGCCCGCGACGTCCGTCAACCTAGAGGATATCGTAGTTGAACCAGTCGAAATCTGCGGCTTTCGCCCGACCAGAGAGATCGAAGGCAAACATGCCGACAAAGGCGCCGGTGAACGAGCCGTGCTCGCCACGCCCGCCCTCGTCCGAGATCACGCCGGCGTCTAGCACCGGCCCGATCGCCTGCCAGGCGCCCATGCCCTCGGCCTGCCAGTAGAACTGCAGGTCGTTGTCGCACACCTCGAGAGAGAGCTGCACTCGTCCATCGGGAACGGCGACGCCGCTGCCAACCGGGAAGCTCAAACGTCCCTCGGGATAATCGCCCGGGCATGAGAGAATGGTCAGGCACCTCCCGAGTTCTTCATGCACGGTCACGGCGAGCGCATGAAATTTGAAGCGGTTATAATAGTGGGTCAGGCCCGCTACCTGTTGGTAGGTATCCGGCAGAAACTCGATCACGGTTTCCGCCTGGAACCGATGATGCTCCTGCCGACGGGCAACCAGCGATTGCTCGAACCATGAGCCTATGCTTTCGCGGCCGAACAGCCGCAGATGGCCTGGCCGCTCTGTGAGACTGAACAGCAGCTCCGGCCTCGGGGTGCGAAGCCACTGGAAATCGGCCGGCAGCGTCGGTCCGTCGAAATTCGCGCCGCTGCGTCGCGGCTTGTCGAGGGGAACAGCACCGGCAAGGCCCGGAACGTCCACGTCGCCCACCACGGTGCCGTTTGCGAGATAGAGCCAGTCATCCTTCCAGACGCATTTCTGCAGGGCCGTCTCGCGGCCGAGTGTGGAGCGACGCAAGGGCGCCAGCGGACGGCCACAGAGGTGGGTGTGATAGGCTCCACCGTCAGGGGTCTCGACATATTGCCCATGCCCGGTGCGCTGCAGGCCTGCCTCCGGGTGATCCTTCGCAGTGATCAGGTGGCTGTCCGGATGCAGTTCGTAGGGGCCGGCGATATCGCGCGCGCGCGCCATGGTGACGGCATGGTCGTAGCCGGTGCCACCCTCGGCGGTCGTCAGGTAATACCAGCCGTTGCGCTGGAACAGGTGCGGACCCTCGACGAGACCGAGCGGGCTGCCGGCAAAGATGTTGCGGATCGGGCCTTTGAGAGACTTGCTGGCGGCATCGTATTCCTGCAGCAGGATACCGTCGAAGGCCGGCGATTTCGGCGAGCCGCCGAAGCTCTCGCTGCGGTGGTTCCACTGCATGTTGACGAACCACTTGCGACCGTCGGCATCGTGAAACAGCGACGGGTCGAAGCCCGACGAATTGACATAGACCGGATCCGACCATTCGCCCTCGATGGTCTCTGAAGTCACGATGTAATTATGGGCGTCCTTGAAATTACCGTCGAGCCGTTTGACATCGGTGTAGACCAGCCAGAAAAGCCCATCGGCATAGGAAAGGCAAGGCGCCCAGACGCCGCAGCTGTCCGGATTGCCGCGCATGTCGAGCTGCGCCTGTCGCTCGAGCGGCCGGCGCACCAGCGTCCAGTTCACCAAGTCGCGCGAGTGATGGATCTGCACACCGGGATACCACTCGAAGGTAGATGTGGCGATATAGTAGTCGTCACCGACGCGGCAGATGGACGGGTCGGGATTAAAGCCAGGCAAAATAGGATTGTGGATCATCGGTCTACCTCCTCCAAGGCGATGAAAGCGCCGCCCGCAGGCGACGCCTCAGTTCGAACTATCGGCACACAGTCACCGAGCGGCGACTATTCAAGCTCGGCCGACTTGGCCCAGAGGTTGATATCGGCCTCCTTGGCATAAACGTCGATTTCACTCAGCTCCTCGGCGGTGAAATCGGCGTTGTCGAGCGCCTTGACGCAATCGACGATCTGCGACGAACGGCTGGCGCCGATCAGCGCCGAGGTCACCCTGCCGCCGCGCAGAACCCAGGCTATCGCCATCTGCGCCAGCGTCTGGCCGCGCTTTTCGGCAATAGCGTTCAGCTTGCGGATATTGTCGAGGATCGACGGGCGAATGAATTCCCGCTTCAGGAAATGGTCCTGCGCGGCACGGCTGTCTTCCGGAATACCGTTCAGATACTTGGTCGTCAGCATCCCCTGCGCCAGCGGCGAAAAGACGATGGATCCCATGCCGACGTCGTCCAGCGTGTCGAGCAGCTTGTCGTCCTCGACCCAGCGGTTGAGCATGGAGTAGCTCGGCTGGTGGATGAGGCATGGCGTACCCAGCGATTTCAGGATCGCGGCCGCCTCGCGGGTCCGCTGGGAATTATAGGACGAGATGCCGACATACTGTGCCCGCCCGGAGCGGACGATGTAGTCGAGCGCGCCGCAGGTTTCCTCGAGCGGTGTGTCCGGGTCGAAGCGGTGCGAATAGAAGATGTCGACATAGTCGAGGCCCATGCGCTTCAGGCTCTGGTCGCAGGAGGCGACGAGGTACTTGCGGCTTCCCCACTCGCCGTAGGGACCCGGCCACATGTTGTAGCCGGCCTTGGAGGAGATGATCAGTTCGTCCCGCAGGCCGGCAAAATCCGTGCGCAGGATTTCGCCGAACGCCGTTTCGGCCGAGCCCGGAGGCGGGCCGTAATTGTTGGCAAGATCGAAATGGGTGATGCCGAGATCGAAGGCGGTGCGGCACATGTCGACCTTGCGGTCATGGGACGTGTCGCCACCGAAATTGTGCCACAGGCCGAGCGAAACGGCCGGCAGCTTCAGGCCGGAACGGCCGGTGCGGTTGTACTTCATCTTCGAATAGCGGTCTTCCGCCGGTTGCCAGCTCATCGATATCTCTCCCATGCTCGAACGCGGGCTGTTCAGCCCGCGCGCACAATAGCTTCCGCCAGCTTTACTTCAAGAGCGCCTGTGCCTCTTCGATGCCGAGTGCTGCCGGCTGGCTGCAGGTGGTCGTCAATTCGATAAACCGGTTATCGGCGCCGGAAGTCAGGATCGACGTCATGACATCGACGCCGTGCAGCGTACGGTCGAGCGAGCACCGGGCATCGCGCCCGTCGATGAGCGAGGCCGCCATGTCGGCGAGCCCGGCGGTGCGATAATTGGCGCGCGGACCCTGCGGACTTTCCTGGTTGGCGATGCCGAAGGGATGGTCCCATGCATCCAGCGTCTTGATATCCTTGTTGCGACCGCTGGCTTCGACCGTTCCACCGAAGAAATTCGGATCGGGCACGTAGAGCGAGCCCTCGGTGCCGTAGAGCTCGATGCTGCCGTGCCGATGCGACCAGACGTCCCAGCTGGCCGTCAGCGTGATGGTCGCGCCGCTGACGAATTCCAGCAACGCCTGGATGGTCGTCGGCGTCTTTACCGGAATGATTTCGCCATGACGTGGCTGGCTGGTGATCGTGCGGGTCTCCGACGCCATCGAGGTCATCGCTCCGACGCGCTTGACGGGCCCGATCAGGTTGATGAGATCGGCGACATAATAGGGGCCGAGATCGAGGATCGGGCCGGCGCCTGGCAGGAAGAAGAAGTCAGGGTTTGGATGCCACATCTCCATGCCAGCGCTCATGACATGGCAGGTGCCCGACGTGATCCGGCCGATGCCGCCGTCGTCGATGAACTTGCGCGCCAACTGGTGGGCGCCGCCGAGAAAGGTGTCGGGAGCGCAGCCGACGGCGAGCCCCTTTTCCGTCGCAAGACGCCGCAGCGTCTCGCCCTCTTCCAGCGTCAGCACCAGCGGCTTTTCCGAGTAGACGTGCTTGCCGGCTTCGAGGATACGCTTGGAGACCGCGAAATGGGCGTCCGGGATGGTCAGGTTGACGATCACGTCGAGCTCGTCGTTTGCGAGCAGCTCGTCGATCGTTTGTGCCCTGACGCCAAATTCCTCCGCCCGAAGCTCCGCCGCACCCATGTTGATGTCGGCGCAGGCGAGCACCTTCAATCCCTTGAAGAGCGGTGACAGCGTGAAATAGGTCGTTGAGATATTGCCGCATCCAATGATGCCGACACCGAGTTCCTTGGCCATGATGAGCCCTCCGATCAGTAGGTCTTGAACGATGCGATAGAGCGCGTCACGACGCGGTCCAGATCGTTGGGATTGTCATGCTCCACCACATAATGGCGGGCGCCCGTCGACTTCAACGCCTGCATCAGCTTGGCCCAGTCGAGCGTGCCGTGGCCAACGTCGGCCCAGCCGCCCTCATCCGTGTTTTCGCCGGCTGGCGCGATGTCCTTGACGTGGACGGCGGTGATGCGCGCACCCAGGGTCTCGATCCAGGCGAACGGATCGGCGCCGCCGCGCACTACCCAGGCGATATCGGCCTCCCACGAAAGACCGGGGCCACCGGCCATGATGTGTTCCATCGGCGTCGAGCCATCGGCAAGCTTGACAAACTCGAAATCATGGTTGTGCCAGCCGAAATCGAGGCCGGCATTCTTGAACCGGCGGCCCGCCGCCTCCAGCCGGGCGCCAAATGCATGCCAGCCCTTTGCGTCCGAGGGCCGCTGGTCAGGCATGATGTGCGGTGCGTAGATCGACTCGATGCCGAGCACGCCGGCGATCTCGAGGGCACGCTCGGGGTTGCTCTCCAGCAGGTCGAGGCCGAAGTGTCCGGTCGGCATGGTGAGGCCGTTACTGTCGAGATCGGCACGCATCGCCTTCAGTCCGGCATCGTCGAGGCTCGCATACATCGCGCCATAGCCCTCGACCTCCTTGTAGCCGGCCTTGGCAACCTTGGCGAACACGTCGGAAAACGGCGGGAACTCGCGGGCGCTGTAAAGCTGAAAACCAAGTGTCGTCATTGCTTTCTCCTCCATGGCCGTTCGGCCTGTCGTCTTGGCCGGCTTGTGCCGGTCGGGGTGCCGCCGATGGCAGCAACGTGATTGGGGTCAGTCCAGCGATTGGCAGGACTGCAGGTCGTAGAAACGGAAATCCGGCAGGGCGTCGGGCGCCATCGGCAGCGACGGCATGAACCTGACCAGCCGCGTCTCGCCTGCTGTAAGATCGAATGCGTTGTCGGAATAGCGCCCGTCTGTCTCGCTCTCGATCATGACGAAAAGTGCAAGTCCGCTGGCGGTGAGCGTCATTTCGACCGCCCCGTCCTCCGCGCGCTCGATGCGCCGGACGCTGAGGCCCGATGGCTCGAGTTCCAGCGCCTTGTAGGTACCGTGGACATAGTGTCCCTGCCCGCCCATGCCGTTCGAAGCTGTGAATGTCCATCCGAGAAGGCAGCCGGGAGCAATCGCCGCAGCATCGACCTCGAAGGCAGTGACGGCAGCATCAGGACCGCAGGTCGCCTGCACCGACGTCATCGGCCTGACCTCGCCGGACATGGTGATGATGTGCAGCGCCAGGTCGATGCTGACCTCGTCAAGCGTGTCGTTGACGACGGACATCCGGATCGTCGCCTTGTCCTCGCTCGGGATCGCGGCGACGGCGACAGGCTGGAAGAAGCGTCGCACCATGTAGTGCATCGCCTTCCAGCGCCCGCCATAATCGAGGCTGGACCACGACGCGACCGGCCAGGTGTCGTTCAGCTGCCAGTAAATCGTCCCCATGCAATGGGGCTTCAGCGAGCGCCAGTAATCGACCGCCGTCTGGATCGCCAGCGCCTGCTGGATCTGGCTGAGATAGACGAAATTGGCGAAATCCTTGGGGAAGCGGAAATAGCGGAACATCGTTGCCGCGATCCGCTCGTTGCCGCCGGCGTTCTTCTGGTGAAGCTCCATCACCGGCGATGCGACGTTCATGTCCTTCGGCTCGGCATAGGTCCGGATGACCGGCAGCGAGGTGTAGGACTGAAAGCCGAATTCCGAGCAGAAGCGCGGGCGCACGGAGCGGTAATTGTCAAAGCTCTTGTTCTCGTGCCAGACCGACCAGTAGTGCATGTCGCCGGAGCCATCGGCATGCCAGGCATCGCCGAAATCGAGATAGCCCGAGGCCGGGCTCGACGGCCACCAGATCGCCTCCGGCGCCGCCTGCTTCATGGCAAGCTCGATGGTCCGGTTGAGCCGGTCGTATGAGACCAGGTAGCGGTCGCGATCCTTGCGCGATTCCTCGAACCAGGTGAGAGCGCCCACCAGTTCGTTGTCGCCGCACCAGAGCGCGATCGAGGGATGGCTGGCCAGACGCTTTACCTGATACGTCACCTCGGCCGCGACATTGTCGAGAAAGTCCCCGGTCGAGGGATAGAGATTGCAGGCGAACATGAAGTCCTGCCAGATCATCAGGCCAAGCCGGTCGCAGATGTCGTAGAACCAGCCGGCCTCGTAGAAGCCGCCGCCCCACACCCGGATCATGTTCATGTGCACATCGGCTGCAGACTGCAGCAGGTCCTCGGTCTTTTCCCGGCTCGAGCGCGAGAACAGCGCATCGGCGGGGATCCAGTTGGCACCGCGGCAGAAGATCTCGCGACCGTTGACCTTGAAGGCAAACCGGCTGCCGGCCGCATCCTTGTCGGTGATCAGTTCGATGGTGCGAAGACCGATCTGCCGTGTCACCACCTCGTTTCCGGTTTCGACCGACAGCCTGTAGAGCGCCTGCTCGCCGCTGCCGGCAGGCCACCAGAGCCTCGGTTCGTCGATATGGAAGACGTGGGTAATGGCGGTCTCGCCGGCCACCACGCCGCAATCAAGCCGCACCCGCTCGCCGTCCAATTCGAAATAGAGCTGTGCCACCCCCTGCCGGCCGGCAAACAAGGCCGCCGTCACCAGGAGATCGACGGTGCCGTCGTCGTTGTGCATCTGGCGCGTCGTCACGCTCTCGATCCGCGCCGTCTCCAGCCGGCGCAGCGCTACCGTGCCGTAAAGTCCGAGCGGCGCGATAGCGATATTCCAGTCCCAGCCGAAATGGCTCTGCGGCTTGCGCAGCATGTTGCCGTTGGCGATGGGCGAATTGCCGGGATGGTAGGGGATGTAGAAGGGCTGCTTCTCCTGCAAGGCGGCGCCGACTGCAATGCTGGAATGCAGCACGATGCTGAGCGTGTTTTCACCGGGTCGCAGAGCCTTGGAAACATCGGGACGATAGCGGCGAAAGCAATTGTCCGCCTCGAGCACGACGGTATCGTTGATCGTAACGGTCGCCACCGTATCGAGAGAGTCGATATCGAGATACCAGTCGCCGTCGACCTTGCCGAGAACAAAGCGCCGTTGCAGAACCCAGTCACGATGCGCCACCCATTGGACGATCTCCTCGTTGCGCCCGACATAGGGATCGACAATGATGCCGGCCGCCTGCAGTGCCGAATGAACGTCGCCGGGGATCTGGATTTCAGCCTGGTGGTCACTGCCCGGCGATGTCAGCTGCCATGCGCCGGCGAGATCGATCGTAGTTTCTGTATCCGTCATGCCGTCATTTCCTAAATTCAACGCCGAAAGCGCCTCTCGCTCTTTCTTCGCTCAGTCCTCGGCCAGCTGGGCATGCCTCAGCGGCGCTGAAGCGCCGACGGAGACCCGCAACCCCTCGCCCCTAGATCCGCAATTCTGTCGCAGCATCGAAGACCGAGGCCACGGACATATCGAAAATCAGCTTGATCGCCGCACCCGGCTTGAAGCGTCGCGCGCCGTTGATGCGCACCGACATGATGTGGCCGGCATGCTTGATCCACAAAAGATTATCGGCCCCCATCGGCTCTTCGATATCGACGACCGCATCGTGGACTTCAGCACCGGGACCGGCGGCCTCGTTGACCCCGATATGCTCCGGACGCAGCCCGAGCACGACCTTGCGACCCGCCACAAGCGGCTCGGAAGCCGCATAGCCGTCGAGCGTGAAGTCCACGCCGTTGGTCGTGAAGGCCACCTTGCCGTCCCGCTCGACCAGCTCGCCACGCAGGAAGTTCATCGACGGCGAGCCGATGAAGCCGGCGACGAACAGGTTGCGCGGCGCATTGTAGATCGTGGTGGGATCGTCGAGTTGCTGGATGACGCCGTTCTTCATGATGGCGATGCGGTCGGCAAGCGTCAGAGCCTCGATCTGGTCGTGGGTGACGTAGATCATGGTGTTCTTCAGCGCATGGTGCAGGCGCTTGATTTCGACGCGCAGTTCGGAGCGCAGCTTTGCATCGAGATTGGACAGCGGTTCGTCGAACAGGAAGACATCGACGTCGCGCACCAGCGCCCGGCCGATGGCAACGCGCTGCCGCTGGCCGCCCGAGAGTTCGGCCGGCTTGCGCTTCAGCAGCGGCTGGATCTGCAGGATCTCGGCAGCCCTTGCGATGCGCTTTTCGATCTCCGCCTTCGGCAGACGCGCCACGCGGAGGCCGAAGGACAGGTTCTTTTCGACCGTCATCTGCGGATAGAGAGCGTAGGACTGGAACACCATGCCGATGCCGCGGTCCTTTGGCTCTTCCCAGGTGACGTTCTTGTCCTTGATGAAGATCTGGCCGTCGGAGATGTCCAGCAACCCGGCAATGCAATTCAAAAGCGTCGACTTGCCGCAGCCGGACGAGCCGAGAAGCACCAGGAACTCGCCGTCCGCGATTTCGAGGTTGAGGTTCTGCAGGACATTGACCGCGCCGAAATTGAGCGACAGATCGCGAATGGAAACACTGGATGTCATGATCAACCCTTTACTGCGCCGGCGGCAATGCCCCGGACGAAAAGCCGTCCCGAGACGAAATAGACGATCAGCGGAACGAGGCCGGTGAGGATCGTCGCGGCCATATTGACGTTGTATTCCTTCACGCCCTGAACGGAATTGACGATATTGTTCAACTGCACCGTCATCGGATAGAGATCGGGCGTCGTGTAGACGACCCCGAACAGGAAGTCGTTCCAGATACCGGTGACCTGCAGGATCATCGCGACGACGAAGATCGGCAGCGACATCGGCACCATGATCTTGAAGTAGATGCCCCAGAAGCCTGCGCCATCGACGCGGGCCGCCTTGAACAGTTCCTGCGGCAAGGATGTGAAGTAGTTGCGGAACAGCAGCGTCAGGATCGGCATGCCGAAGACAGAATGCACCAGCACCAGTCCCGTCAGCGAGCCGTAAAGCCCGATCGAGCGAAGCATGATGACGATCGGGTAGAGCATGACCTGATAAGGCACGAAGGCGCCGAAGATCAGGATCGTGAAGAACAGCTGCGCTCCCTTGAAGCGCCAGTTGGCGAGCGCGTAGCCGTTGACCGAGGCGATTGCGATCGAAATCAGCACCGACGGCAGGGTGATCCTGACAGAGTTCCAGAACCCGCGGCTCAGTCCGTCGCAATTCAGACCGGTGCAGGCGGAGGACCAGGCCTTCACCCAGGGCTCGAACGTAATCTCCATCGGCGGAGAGAAGATGTTGCCCATCCGGATCTCGGGCATACCCTTAAGCGACGTGACGATCATCACGTAGAGCGGCAGGAGATAGTAGGCCGCAACGACGAAGAGCGTGCCGTAGAGCATGATGTTGCGGGGCGAAACGATCCGCCGGGGCTTGGCACCGCTCGGGCCGGAAAGCGTACGCGGTGCCGCCATGCCGGGGGCTAGTTGATTGACTGCGAGCACGTCAGGCATTCTTCCGGCCTCCGCCAAATTCGAGGTAGGCCCATGGGACGACGACGATCACCACCGAGATCAACATCATCGTCGAGGCCGCGAAACCCTGACCGAGATTTTGCGCCAGGAACATGAGGTCGTAGACGTATTTGGCGGGAACTTCCGAAGCGATCCCGGGCCCGCCACCCGTCTGCGCGACAACCAGGTCGTAAAGTTTGACGATGCCGCTGGTGATGATCACCAGCGTGGTGATGAAGACCGGACGCATCATCGGGATGATGATCAGCAGGTAGGTTTTCCACATCGGGATGCCGTCCACCCGGGCAGCCTTCCAGATATCCTCGTCGATACCGCGCAGGCCGGCGAGCATCAGGCACATGACGAGCCCGGTGCCTTGCCAGAGACCGGCGATCAGCACACCGTAGATGACAATTCTCTGGTCATAGAGCGGATCGAAGGTGAAGGTCGAAAAACCCAGGCTGCGCACGATGTGCTGGATGCCGAATTCCGGGTTGAGGATCCACTGCCAGACAAGCCCCGTGACGATGAAGGACATCGCGAACGGGTAGAGGAAGATCGTTCGAAACGTGTTTTCGAACCGGATCTTCTGGTCCATCAGGGCCGCCAGCAGGAAGCCGATCAGCAGGCTGAAGATCAGCGACAATATTCCGTAGATCGCCAGGTTCTCGATGGAGATCAGCCAGCGCTGCGTCCCCCACAGCCGGCGGTACTGGTCCAGCCCGACGAAATTGAGCCGGGGCAAAAGCTTCGAGTTGGTGAACGAATAAACGACGGTCCAGATCGTTCCGCCGGTGAAGACGCAGAGCGCCGTCAGGATCATCGGGATGGAAGCGACCTTGGCGTTGAGATTTTTGAAAAGCTGCCTCGGGCGAGCATTCTGGGGCATGGGGGCCTCGCGGTCCTGTCTCGGAAAGAGTGGCCGGCCCTGCGGGGGCCGGCACCAAAGCGAGCTTATTCGGCGCTGCCGATGATTTCGGCATAGCTCTTTTGCGCATCTTCGGGCTTGATGCTGGCGTCATTGAAGAACTGCGTCATCAGGTTGTTGAGCTGCGTCGTCGTGTCCGGAGTAATCAGTTCGTCCGTGCTTTTGACGACATTGCCCTTCTTCAGGACAGCCAGCCCCTTCTTCATGCAGTCATTGGCAGCCGTCAGGTCGACGTCGCCACGAACTGGCATGGAACCCTTCTTGAGATTGAAGGCGAGTTGGCCTGCAGGCGACATCATCACAGAGGCGAGCACTTCCTGCGCCTTGGACTGGTCGACGTTGGCAAGCTTGGGGAAGTAGATCGAATCCCCGCCCGTGCTGATGTACGGATCGGCGGCACCGAGATCGACGAGGCATGTATAGTCCTTGCCGGCGACCTGGTTGGCGACCTGGAACTCGCCCTGCGCCCAGTCGCCCATCGACTGCGCCCCGGCCTTACCGGTGATCACGAGGTTGGTTGCCTGGTTCCAGTCCTGCACGTTGGAACCCTTGGCCAGCTTGCGGGCGTCGTCCGCAGCCTTGAAGATCTTGGCCATCTCCGGACCGGCCGCTGCCTTTGCGTCCTTCTTCTCATAGACATTGAGATAGAGGTCCTTGCCGCCGAGTGCGAGAAGCAGGTTGTTGAACAGTCCGGTGACCTGCCAGGACTGCTGACCCAGCGCCAGCGGAAGAATGCCGGCCTTTTGCAGCGCCGGACCGGCCGCGACGAATTCATCCCAGTTCTTCGGAACAGCAACGCCAGCCTTTTCGAAAGCTGCGTTCGACAGCCACAGCCACTGCCAGGCATGGATGTTGACCGGTACGCAATAGATCTTGCCATCGACGGTGCATCCGTCGAGAAGCGATGGCGGGTTGATGACTGATTTCCAGTTTTCCTTCATCGCGACATCGTTGAGATCGCGCATCAAGCCGGCCTGGACGAGCTCTTCTGCCTGCCGACCATGGTTGAACTGCGTGGCCCCCATCGGCTTGCCGCCGGTAATGCGCGAGACCATGATTGGCCGGGCTGTATCACCGGAACCGGCAATGGCACCGTCCACCCAATGGTTGCCTGTCGCATCGAATGCTTTCGCAAACTCCTTGACCGCCGCAGCCTCCCCGCCGGACGTCCACCAATGCGTCACTTCAAGATCTGTGGCCTTCGCCGAAACGGCCGAAAGCGCCACGGAAGCCAGCATGGCGACCGTCAAAAAACGCATATTCATGAGTTCTCCTCCCTCACTGAAACGTTACAGTAAAAACGTAGAGCAATCGTTTTGAGGGCGCAACTACCTGGGTGCAATTTTCTCAGAAAAAAGCCCATCCTTCCCATTGTGAGCATCTACCAAGCAAAAATGAGTGTTGCGCTCAGCAAAAAGGCAAATCGGCTCCAGGCCGAAAATTATTATCAATACATTGATTTAATGTATTTTTCTGAGCTATTCGACCCCTTCATTTCGGTGGTTATTTCGCGGTCGCACAAATTTGCGGCATTGCAGCGGAGATAGGAGAGATGGAGAGCTCCCCTGAAGAAAGGCAAAATATGGGCTCGACAACGCAGCTGTATCGTTACAGATTTAGGGCTTCAGATCGCCACCGGCCCATCCGTTGACGCTTGCGGTCCAAGCGCCATCATATTAAGGCGTCCCATCAGGAACGGCGTTGGACAGCATGGACAATCAAGAAAATTCAGAAGGAGACCGGCGCCCAGCCGCAATCCGCGAACGGCCGACCCTGAAAACCATCGCCTTCATGACGGGCCTCGGCATCACGACCGTTTCGAGAGCGTTGAAGGACGCCTCGGATATTGGTGCGGAAACGAAGGAACGGGTCAAAATGGTCGCCCGCCAGCTCGGCTATCAGCCGAACCGCGCGGGTGTGCGCCTGCGCACCGGCAAGACCAACGTCATCGCCCTGGTGCTCAGCATTGACGAGGAAATTCTCGGTTTCACCAGCCAGATGGTATTCGGCATCTCCGAGGTCCTATCCGGAACGCAGTATCACCTCGTGGTGACACCCTATTCCCACGACCGCGATCCGATGATTCCCGTCCGCTACATTCTCGATACGGGGTCGGCCGACGGCGTCATCATTTCGCGCACGGAGCCGGACGATCCGCGCGTCCGGTTGCTGGCCGAGCGCAACCTGCCCTTCGTCACCCATGGCCGCACAGACATGGGCATCGTCCACCCGTTCCATGATTTCGACAACGAGGCGTTCGCCGAGGAAGCGGTCAGGGCGCTCACCGCCAAGGGCCGCCGCCGCATTGCCCTGCTGCCTCCGCCGGCGCGGCTGTCCTATTACACCCACACGCGCAACGGCTTCCAGAGCGGCTTGCTCCGCTATGGTGCCGAGGAAGTCCCGCTGAAGATCACCATCGATGCGCCGCTGGAAGACATCCGCAACGCTGTCGAGCAGCTGATGCGCTCCCCGAATGCGCCGGACGGTATCGTCTCCACAGCCGGCGGAGGTGCCATTGCCGTCAATGCGGGCATCGAGGCAGCCGGCCTGCGGCTCGGACACGATATCGATATGGTCGCCAAGCAGTCGAGCCATATCCTGAACTGGATCAGGCCCGAGATCGTCACGATCTACGAGGACGTGCGTCACGCCGGCCGCGAACTGGCACGCTCGCTCATCCGCAGCATCGACGGCACCGGGCCGGCCGAGCTGCAAAGCATCAGCGCCCCCGTCTGGCCGGACGCCTCGTAGACGACGTCGCGACTTCAGCCGAACCCAACGAGAAGAGCCCGCCGAAACGCTTGGCGGGCTCTCTCATTTTTTCCATGGCAGAGTGGCTGAAATCAGCCTTGCGCGCCGCTGCCCCAGGGGCCGTGGTGGATATCCTTGCCATCGACCCGGTCGAACCCGTGTGCGCCGAAGAAATCGCGCTGGGCCTGGATCAGGTTGGCGGTACCCCGCGCCTGGCGATAGGCGTCGAAATAACCGAGTGCCGAGGCGAGTGCTGGAACCGGCAGACCGGCAGTCACGGCGGCGGAGACGATGCGGCGCAGCGATGGCAGCGATTCCTTGACCATGTCGGAGAAGGCCGGCGTCACTACCAGGTTGGCGGCATCCGGCGCCTTGGTGAAGGCGCTGGTGATTTCATCGAGGAACTGCGAGCGAATGATGCAGCCGGCGCGCCAGATCTTGGCGATGACCGGCATCGGCAGCGACCAGTCGAACTGGCGCGATGCCTCGGCCATGACGGCGAAGCCCTGCGCATAGGCGCCGATCTTTGCCGCGAACAAGGCCATTTCCAGATCGTTCAGCAGGTCGGCGCCAAATGTCATCGGAAATTCGTTTGTCGGTGCGCCGAAGATCTTTTCGGCAGCCTCGCGCTGCTCTTTCATCGACGACAGGCTGCGGGCAGCCACGGCTGCCTCGATGGCGGTTGCCGGGATGCCCATGTTCTGCGCTTCGATCACCGACCACTTGCCGGTGCCCTTCTGGCCGGCCTTGTCGAGGATGATGTCGGGCATGGCAGTCCCGGTGGTCGGATCTTTTGCGGCAAGCACCTTCTCGGTGATCTCGATGAGGTAGGAGTTCAGACGACCCTTGTTCCAGTCGCCGAAAATCTTGCTGATCTCGTCCGCGCTCTTGCCGAGACCGTCGCGCAGGATCCCGTAGATCTCGGCGATCATCTGCATGTCGGCATATTCGATGCCGTTATGGACCGTCTTGACGAAATGGCCAGCACCGTCTGTGCCGAGCCAGGCGCAGCAGTCCTCGCCGTTGTATTTGGCCGAAATCGAGGTCAGCACCTTTTCGACGCGCTTGTAGCTCTCCTCGGTGCCGCCGACCATGATCGACGGGCCGTGCCGGGCCCCCTCCTCGCCGCCGGAAACGCCCATGCCGATAAAGGTCAGCTCGGTGTCCTTGAGGCGGTCGAAGCGGGCCATGGTGTCGCGGAAATTGGCGTTGCCGGCATCGATCATGATGTCGCCCTTGGACAGATGCGGCTGCAGCGCCGCCATCTGCTGGTCGACGGGCTCGCCGGCCTTGATCATGATGATGATCGGCCGTGGCGGCCGGATGGCCTCGACGAACTCCTCGATCGTCCGGCACGGGATGATCTGCTTCTTGAGGTCTCCCGCACTCTCGTAGAACTCGTCGGTGACCGAAGCTGTACGGTTGAACACCGCGATGCGGTTGCCTTTTTCGGCAATGTTCAGTGCGAGGTTTGACCCCATGACCGCGAGGCCGATGAGACCGATTTCTGCCTTTTCCACGACAACTCTCCCTTGTTGAAACTTGGACGGACTTTGTCGCACCACCATCGGCCATGGGCAAGCCTTGCCATGTTCAAAACGGATCGATTGACAGAACCAGGCAGGATTACCGTAGGATCGGGCAAGGTGTTTTGCGGCTGCAGATTGCGGCACTTCGCCTGGATCGCGGAACCGTATAGGAACAACAGGACGACGGGAGGAAAAGATGTCCACAATGACGGCAGAGATTGTCCACATCACCATCCGTCGTGACTGGCGGGAGGTCTACGACTTCGCCTCGAAACCGGAAAACATGCCACTCTGGGCATCCGGCCTGGCGACCGCCTTCGTGCCCGACGGTGCCGACTGGATCGCAGCCGGAGCGCTTGGTACCGTGCGGATCGCCTTTGCGCCGCCAAACGACTTCGGCGTCATCGACCATACCGTCACCGAGCCTTCCGGCCGGCAATTCTACAATGCGTTGAGGGTCGTACGAAACGGCGACGGATGCGAGATGATGTTCACCCTGCTGCGCGTCGAAGGCATGACGGATGCGCAGTTCGAAGCCGATGCTAATCACGTCGCCAGGGATCTGGCGACGCTGAAGGGGCTGATGGAGAGCGAGGCTCTCTAGATGCTTTTCAGCGTCCAGTCGACGATCTGTGCCGAGACGGATGCGAAGGCCCTGTCTAGCGACTTCACATAGGCGTCGTTGGTCGTGCCGGTCGTTGGCACGGCGACGCGGAAGACGTCTTGCTTGCGCACGGTGCCGGTCTTGTCGTTGAGGATCTTGGCCGAGATCTCGACGACTGCCGCCTGCTTGGTGGTATCGATCTCGAACGCCCGGATATCGGTCACGACCTGATAGTCGATTGCCAGACCCTGGCCGGGAACGCCGACGCCGCCGACCTTGCCGGAATTCTCGAAGGCTTCGACCAGCTTCGACTGCACCATGCGGCTGAGCTTGTCGCTCCACTGCGCCTTGGCGAGATACTGCAACTCGGAGCCGCTGACCCTGACGACGATCTGGTTGCTGTCGATAGCGCTGAGCGCCGTCGGTGCCGGTACCAGGATCTGCTTGCCATGGGCTGCCGGACCCTTGCCGCTGACATTGGCAGCCAGATCGAACGTATCGTTCTTGGCACCGCCGCCGCAGGCTGTCAGCAGCGCTGCAAGCACTGGCAAAGCCACGACGGACCTGCGTGCCGTCAACCAACCCTGAACCGAACCAAATTCCAACATGCTGCGCCTACCCCTTGAAACCTTGCCGCCGGTCAATGCCGTGTCCGCCCGTTATACTGCTTGACGGTGTCGCCACCGAACAGCAGGCGCTGCGGGTTCTTGTCGAAATTGCTGATCGTGTCGTTCAGATTCTGTACCGTCCGCCTTGTATCGTTGACCAGCGTTTGCACGTCGTTCAGGCCACCGGCCGAGAAGCGCTGCAGGTTGTCGGCGATCGGTCCGATACGCGAGTTGATGCTGTCGGCAACCTTCTTGAACGATTCCAGCGTGTCACGTGCTTCCGTAAAGAGCGACTGGGTGTTGTCGGTTCCCAGCAACGCATCGACTTTGATCAGAATTCCATCGACGCGGGTCGAAGCAGAGTTCAGCTTGTTGGCCATCTGCGACACATCCTGGATCGTCTGGCTGATCTCGGCCTGCTTGGCCGACACGCTGGCGGTGATATCGCGGATCGAGGCGACGGCAACGCGGGCATCCTTGGTCGCCTGCGAGATATCGTCTACCGAGCCCTTGATCTTCGAAGGATCGATCGAGGCCACCAGCTGGTCGACCTTGTCGAGCGTCAGCTGAGCCTTCTTGCCGAATTCGTTGTAGGTATCCGACGTTTCCTTGATGCTGGTGATCGTTGCCTTCAGGTTGCTGGATGCATCGGCGACGTTCGCTGTCAGCTTGTCGACGTTTTTCACGACGTCGTTGATGCTCTGGGCGTCGACCGCACGAACCAGCTTCTCGACGGCATCGAGCGTCGAATTGACCTTGCCGGAGACGCTGCTGAAGGTCTTGGCGAGTTCACCGGCACTGGCGAGAAACTGATCGATATTGCCGGCATTGTCCGCAAGCGCCTTGGAGAAGGTATTGGCGTTCTTGACGGTATCGGTGAGCGGCCCACGGGCATCCTTCACGAAGCCCTGGAAATCGCCAATAGTGTCGTTGGCGCGGTCCATGATCTTGTCGGCGGTCGCCAGCAGATTGGTAACGCTCGATTGGTCGGCGAGCAGAACGGCCCGCTTGCCGGTATCGAGCGAGCGCTTGAGGATGTTCTCGTCGCCGGTGCGACCACCGGAGAGTTCGATATAGGCAGCACCCGTCAGGCCCTGGATTTCGAGAACGGCCTTGGTCGTCTCATAGACCGGCGCATCTGCCCGCACTTCGGTGAAGGCCAGCGAATAGCGCGGATCGTCGGCGTCGATCGAAAGCGTCTTGACGCTGCCAACCTGAATGCCGTTGAAGCGCACCGGCGAGCCGACGCTCAGGCCGTTGGCAGATCCCGGGATACGCACGATCAGCTCGGTCATCGTACCGCCACGGCCGTATTCGGCCATCCAGTAGACGAAGCCGAATGCGGCGGCGATGACCAGGACGGTGAAAATTCCGACGATCGTGTAGTTTGCTCTGGTTTCCATGATCTCAGTTCTTCTCGCGGCTCTGGTTGCCGGGTTCTGCAGTCTCTTCGTGGCGGACGACGGTACGAGCCCGTTTGCCGCGGAAATAGGATTTCACCCAAGGTTCGTCGCAGGCAAGCATGTCGTCAACCGTTCCCTCGATCAGCACACGCTTTTGTCCGAGCACGGCAATGCGGTCGCAGACGGAAAACAGGCTGTCGAGGTCGTGGGTGACCATGTAGACCGTAAGGCCGAGTGTATCGCGCAGCTTGGCGATCAGTTCGTCGAATTGGGCAGCGCCGATAGGGTCGAGGCCGGAGGTCGGCTCGTCGAGGAACACCAGATCCGGATCGAGCGCCAGCGCCCGTGCCAGCGCCGCGCGCTTGATCATGCCGCCCGATAGTTCCGATGGATATTTGTCGGCGGCATCCGAGGCGAGACCGGCGAGCCGGATCTTCATATGCGCAAGTTCGTCCATCATCGAAACCGGCAGGTCGAGATATTCGCGCATTGGCACCTGGATGTTTTCCTTCACCGTCAGTGAGGAAAACAGCGCACCTTGCTGGAAAAGCACGCCGAGACGCATGTCGAGCTTGTTGCGGTTCGATTCGTCGAGCGAATCGTAGTCTGTACCGAGAATTTTTATCGTCCCGGCGCTGCGCGGCAGAAGCCGCAGCACGGTGCGCATAAGTACCGACTTGCCGGCACCGGAGGGACCGACGAAGCCGAGGATTTCGCCGCGATAGATATCGAGATCGAGCTTGTCGAGCACGATTTTCGGGCCGAAGTTCACCGTGACGCCACGCGCCGACAGCACGACGTCGCGGCCATCCGCGGCGCGTTCCATCTGTGTGTCATCCCGGTCTGGCTGAGGCGCGTCCAAATGCTGGTCCTTAAAAATCGATTGCGGCGTAGAAGATGGCAAACACACCGTCCATCATGATGACGACGAAGATCGACTTCACCACGGAAGATGTCACGTGCTGACCCAGAGACTCGGCGCTGCCGCCGACTTTCAGGCCTTCGACTGCGGCGACGATACCGATCACCAGCGCCATGAAAGGCGCCTTGATCATACCCGATATCACGGTCGATACGCTGATTGCCTCGTGCAGACGGGCAATGAAGGTCGCAAAAGTGATGCCCGAATAGGTGTAGGTGACGGTCGCGGCACCCAGAAGCGATGCGAAGTTGGCCAAGACCGTCAGCAGCGGCAGGGCGATGGTCAGCGCCACAAGCCGCGGAAAAATCAGGACTCCGATCGGGTTCAGGCCCATGACCTTCAGCGCGTCGACTTCTTCGCGCATCTTCATCGAGCCGATTTCGGCCGTGATCGCGCTGCCCGAACGGCCGGCGATCATGATGGCGGTCAGCAGCACGCCGATTTCGCGCAGCTGCAGGATGCCGACCAGATCGACCACGAAAACTTCGGCGCCGAAATAGCGAAGCTGGAAGGCGCTCTGCTGGGCGATGATGGCGCCGATCAGATAGGACATCACCAGGATGATCGGCACGGCGCGAACGCCCATGTGATCGAGCTGGTTGACGATGGATGCCGGAGAAACACCGCTGCCGCGCCCGAGCTTCAGCTGCGCCCCGCGCACGGCCGAGCCGAGAATATACATGGCGGCCACGAAGAAGCTGCCGAGCTCGGCGACTTTCTCACCCATCGGCGAGAATATCCGGTCGAGCAGCGGCACTTTCGGCTTTTCCTGGGCCGCGATCTCGCTTGCATCCTCGTCGAAAGATTTCAGCAGTTCGTCGATGTGGTCGTTCGATCCTTCGATCGTGACGGTCGCATCGTGCGATTCCTGGCTGAGCTTCAGCCTGCGGATCAGCAGCACGCCCGCAGTGTCGACATCGGACAGGCCGGTCAGGTCGATGACAACATCACCGCCGCTCGTGCGCTTGGAAAGGTCGTCTATTCGTCGCAGCACGCCGTGGATGCTGGCGCTGCGCCAATTGCCTGCTAGCCGGTAACGATGACCGGAACCATCGGCCTCATCGTCGATCGTCGGCGCATCCGGTATGTTTTCAGCTACGCTCAAACTCATGCGTCTTTCAGATTGGCGGCATCATGCCGACTCAGCGATGTATCGCATCCCGCTCATTACGCGACTATACAGAAACGATCTACAGTCTCGTGCCGCAGAAAGAGCAGATATGTCACGCCTTCTCAATGTCCAAATGAATTCCTGGCCGATCGCCGGCACATTCACAATTTCGCGTGGCAGTAAGATCACAGCGGAGGTCGTCACATGCAACATTAGCGAGAGCGAATGGCAGGGAAGTGGCGAATGCGTGCCGTATCGGCGCTACGGCGAGACAATCGAAAGTGTCATTTCGGAGATCGAGTCGGTCCGGACTGCCGTCGAATCAGGCATGACTCGCGAAGAGTTGGCGGTCGCCATGAAGCCCGGCGCTGCCCGAAACGCCGTCGACTGCGCGCTCTGGGATCTCGAGGCAAAGCGCTCCGGTATATCGGTGGCGCGGACCATCGGCCTCTCGACGATGGAGCCTCGCACGACCGCCTTTACGATTTCGCTGGGCGAGCCCGAGGTCATGGCGGCAGCAGCCGGCGCACAGGCGCACCGCGCCCTGCTGAAAGTCAAGATCGGCACCTCCGATGACGAAAGCCGTATCCGCGCGGTACGCATTGCAGCGCCGCAATCGGCTATCATCCTCGATGCGAATGAAGGATGGACGGAAGACAATCTTGCCCGCCACCTAGAGATCTCCGCCGAAGCAGGGATTGCCCTGGTCGAGCAGCCCCTGCCCGCCGGCAACGACAGGCTGCTGGCAACTATCAGAAGGCCCGTCCCCGTCTGCGCCGACGAAAGCGTCCATCACACCGGCGATCTCGAAAGCCTGCGCGACCGCTACGACGCCATCAACATCAAACTCGACAAGACAGGCGGGCTGACGGAGGCCCTCCGCATGAAGGCAGAGGGCGAACGGCTCGGCTTCCGGATCATGATCGGCTGCATGGTCGGCACATCGCTGGCGATGGCACCGGCGCTGATGCTGGCCCAGGACGCGGCCTTCGTCGATCTCGACGGACCGCTGCTGCTTTCCCGCGACCGCGAACCCGGATTGCGCTACGAGGGCTCGCTGGTCTTTCCACCGCTCTCGGAATTGTGGGGCTGAAGGCGGGAGGCGACGACGATCATGGTGAGCCCGGCAGCCGCGATCAGCGCCATCAGGTAGAAACCCGACGTGCCGAGCCAGCCGTAGACATAGCCGGAGGCGATAGTCGCGATGCCGAGACACATGCCATTATAGAAAAAGTAGACGCCCTGCGCGGACGCCTCCTGCGTTTCCTGCACCGTCGCCACGATGCGGCGCTGCACGCCGATGTGGACGCAGGCATAGGTGAAGGCGTGAAAGCACTGCAGCACGAAGTGGCCTGCAAAGCCGAGGTCCATCGGAAAGACGATCCACCGGCAGACGCACATCGCCGCGCCGAAGCGCATCAGGGTCCAGGCACTGAACCGGCGTCCCAGCCGTTTCGAGAGGAAGAAGATCGTCACCTCGGCCGCCACCCCGGCGCTCCAGAGTATCCCCACCTGCGTGCCTGAAAAACCGATCTGGTGCCAGTAGATCGAGGCGAATGTGTAGAACAGCGCATGGCTTGCCTGCTGGACCGAAACGCCGATCATGGTCAGCAGCAGGCGCGGATTCCTGAGCGCATTGCCGATGGGCGGCGCCTTGATGTCGAGCGGCAGGCCGCGACGCCGCGTTGGCCCGATGCGGGGACAATAGAGCGCCATGACAGTCGTCAGGATGAAGCCGATGACCATTAGCGGCAAAACCATCCTGCCGCCGAACGCGCCGATCACCTGCCCGCCGATCAGTGTCGAGACAATGAAGGCGATCGATCCCCACACCCTGGTCGAACCGTAATCGATGCCCCAGCGGCGGACTCCCGAGATGGTAATCGACTCGACCACCGGCAGGTAAGGCGCATAGGTGGCGCCCTGCAGCGCATAGACCAACAGGACGGTCGCGAAGTCGTCGGTCCAGAACAGCGCGATCGCGGTCAACAGCGACAGGCCTCCGGACCAGAGAAGCACCGTCGCCCGTTCCCGCATCCTGTCGGCAAACAGCGCCACGACCGGCGCGACCAGCACCCGCACGACCATCGGCAAGGCGAGAATGATACCGATCTGCTGGTCGTTGAACTTCAGTGTCGCGAGGAAAACCGGAAAGAACGGCAGGGCGATGCCGTTGACGATCAGCGGGGCACAATAGGACAGGGCGCTGCGCAGCCGGAAATAGGCAGGAGCCTCCCTGCCCGTCGAAGTCATCGTTGCGGGAATCATGACAATGCCTGATTTGGAAACGCTGATTCCCTACCACGCATTCGCGATCGCGCCTACGGCGGCGCCTTCAGATCGGCGGGAAATTCAAAGAGATGGAGGGCGTTGTCCGCTCACTCGGCAGCGGTCATCCCGGACGCCGCCTTTGCTTCGGCCATCATCAGCGCAAGGTCCATGGCCGGGCGCGACGGCAGACGATCCTGGCGGCTCTCGGCAACGGCTGTAGCAGGCTTGGCGTCGAGGATCTGGCGCCAGGTGATCAGTTCGAAGCTTCCATCCTCATGCTCGGCAATCGCCGTACAGCTTTCAACCCAGTCGCCGGTGTTGATGTAGCGCAGGCCATCGATGTCCTCGATGACGGCATGGTGGATATGGCCACAAATGACCCCGTCGGCATGATTGCGCTTGGCCTCTTCGGCCACCACGCGCTGGAACTCGCCGATGAAGTTGACCGCATGCTTGACCTGCTGCTTGGCCCAGGCTGAGAACGACCAGTAAGGCATGCCGAGCCGGCGCCGAATGCTGGCGAGCGCGATGTTCAGCACGATGGCGACGTCGTAGGCCCAGTCGCCGAGATAAGCGAGCAGCCGGGCGTTGCGGACCACCACATCGAATTCGTCGCCGTGCAGCACGAGATAGGTCTTGCCGTCGGCGGTGGTGTGGATCGCCCGTTCGGCGACCTCGATACCGCCGAAATGGTTACCCGGGAAATCGCGCAGGAATTCGTCGTGATTGCCGGGGATGTAGACGATGCGCGTGCCCTTGCGCGCCTTGCGCAGGATCTTCTGAACGACATCGTTGCAATCCTGCGGCCAGTACCAGCTGCGCTTCAGCCGCCAGCCGTCGATGATGTCGCCGACGAGGTACAGGGTATCGGCTTCGTGATAGCGCAGGAAGTCGAGAAGATAGTCAGCCTTGGCAGCCTTCGATCCCAGATGAACGTCGGAAATGAACAGGGTTCGGAAGTGTCGAGTGTCCATCAATGTCTCCACGAACGTAATGCCCGTGCCCCAATCTTCGCTGTGCCCGGAATAATCAGACTCGTGTTTCAGGAAGATGACATCATATCCAATTCGAGCGCGAAGATGGCGTAGCTTACCCCGCCGCGCATCGGCAAAATCTTGCCGCCATGCCACAATTCCGTACTGTGCACCCCCGAGGATTGTTGTATGCAGTGACGTGAAATCGTTAGACGAATGGTAATGGAGAAGCGTGATGGACCCGCAGGATGCATCGAAGGCACAGAAGAACATGACCAGCGGTGACCTCGACGAACAGGCGCTTTTCTTCCATCGCTATCCTCGTCCGGGCAAGCTGGAGATACAGGCGACGAAGCCGCTCGGCAACCAGCGCGACCTAGCGCTCGCCTATTCGCCGGGCGTCGCCGCTCCCTGTCTCGCCATCCGCGACAACCCTGAAATGGCTGCCGAATATACCTCGCGCGCCAATCTCGTGGCCGTCATATCCAACGGCACGGCCGTGCTTGGCCTCGGCAATATCGGTCCGCTGGCCTCAAAGCCGGTGATGGAAGGCAAGGCCGTCCTGTTCAAGAAGTTCGCCGGCATCGATGTCTTCGACATCGAGATCGAGGCACCGACCGTCGACGAGATGGTCTCGACGATCTCGGCACTGGAGCCGACCTTCGGCGGCATCAATCTCGAGGACATCAAGGCGCCCGAATGCTTCGACGTCGAGCGCCGGCTGCGCGAGATGATGAAGATCCCGGTCTTCCACGACGACCAGCACGGCACTGCGATCATCGTCGCCGCCGCCATACTGAACGGCCTGGAGCTGGCCGGCAAGACGATCGAGAACGTCAAGATCGTCGCATCCGGTGCAGGCGCTGCCGCACTCGCCTGTCTCAACCTTTTGGTCATTCTGGGCGCCAAGCGCGAAAACATCTGGGTCCACGATATCGAGGGCCTGGTCTACACCGACCGCAACGTGCTGATGGACGAGTGGAAGTCGGTCTATGCCCAGCCGAGCGACAAGCGGACGCTGGCCGAATCGATCGGCGGCGCCGATGTGTTCCTCGGCCTGTCGGCCGCCGGCGTGCTGAAGCCGGAACTGCTGGTACAGATGGCCGAAAAGCCGCTGATCATGGCGCTTGCCAATCCCAACCCCGAAATCATGCCGGAACTCGCCCGCGCCGCCCGGCCCGACGCGATGATCTGCACCGGGCGCTCGGATTTCCCGAACCAGGTCAACAACGTCCTCTGCTTCCCCTACATCTTCCGCGGCGCGCTGGATTGCGGCGCGACGACGATCAACGAGGAAATGAAGATGGCGGCAGTGCGCGCCATCGCAGCCCTTGCCCGCGAGGCACCGTCGGATGTTGCCGCCCGCGCCTATACCGGCGAGACCCCGATCTTCGGCCCGGAATACCTGATCCCTTCGCCCTTCGATCCCCGCCTGATCCTGCGCATCGCCCCGGCCGTCGCCAAGGCTGCGGAAGAGAGCGGTGTGGCGCTTCGCCCGATCACCGATTTCGATGCCTATCTCGACACGCTCAACCGCTTCGTCTTCCGCTCCGGCTTCGTCATGAAGCCGATCTTTGCAGCTGCCAAGCTCGCTCAGCCGAAGCGCGTCGTGTTTTCCGAAGGCGAAGACGAACGCGTGCTGCGCGCCGCACAGGTGCTGCTCGAGGAAAACACGGCCGTGCCGATCCTCATCGGCCGCCCCAGCGTCATCGAGACCCGCCTGAAGCGCTATGGCCTCAAAATCCGCCCGCATACCGACTTCGAAGTCATCAACCCGGAAGACGATCCGCGCTTCCGCGATTACGCCGACCTCTATTTCTCGCTGGTCGGCCGCAGCGGCGTCATCCCGGAGGCAGCCCGTACCATCGTGCGCACCAACACCACCGTCATCGGCGCACTGGCGCTGAAGCGTGGCGACGCCGATGCACTGATCTGCGGCCTCGAAGGCCGCTACGAGCGGCACCTACGCGTTGTCCGCCAGATTATCGGCAAGCGTAACAATGTCCGCGACTTCTCTGCCATGAGCCTGCTCATCTCGCAGCGCGGCAACACGTTCTATACCGACACCTACGTTAACTTTAATCCGACGGCCGAAGAGATTGCCGAATCGACAGTGCTGGCAGCGGAGGAAATCCGCCGCTTCGGGATCACGCCACGCGCCGCCCTTGTCTCGCATTCGAACTTCGGCTCGCGCGAATCGGAGAGCGCCACGAAGATGCGCAATGCCCTGCGGCTCATCCGGCTTGCAGCCCCCGATCTAGAGGTCGATGGCGAAATGCACGGCGACAGCGCGATTTCCGAGCATTTGCGCCGCCGCGTCATGCCGGATAGCACGCTGACCGACGAAGCCAACCTGCTGGTGTTCCCGAACCTCGATGCGGCCAACATCACGCTTGGCGTTGTCAAGGAGATGATTGACGGGCTGCATGTCGGCCCGATCCTGCTCGGAACGGCCCTGCCGGCCCATATCCTGTCGCCCTCGGTCACCTCCCGTGGCGTCGTCAACATGGCAGCCGTGGCCGTGGTCGAGGCATCGCAGCCCGGCTGATACTGACGGGACCGCCGGGCATCATCCCGGCGGTCGACCACCTGCTGCCGAGCGCAGGGCTGGCGCAAGTCAGTCGGCGCCATATATCTTGCGCGTGACAATGGATGAATTTTCGCCTTCGCCCGAGCTGAGGCGGAAACCATCCGAACGGAGCAGGCCAAAAGCGTGATAGTGGGCTGGAAACATTCATTTTGGGCGCTTGCCGCATCCTTGGCGATGGCAGCGCCACTGGCTGCCCAGACGAACGCAATCTGCGACGACCTGCGCGGCCAGATGGCCAATCTCAGCGAAACTGTCGGCACCAACCGCCAGCTCCGGCAATACCGCACCGCCATCGCCCAGCAGATATCCGAGTTGCGCCAAGTCGAGAACGACCTTGAGGAAAACGAGTGCTCGTCCGGCAGCATGGTGATCATAAACGGTGACGACGGCGGCACCTGCGCGCGGATCGAGGATACCCTGCAGCGCATGCAGCAGAACCTGCAGGATCTCGTCGCCAAGCGCGACCAGATCCAGCGCGGCGACGTTTCGGAAGGACCCACCCGCAACCAGCTTTCCGCAGCGCTGCGCGCCAACGGCTGCGAAGATCAGGATAGCGGCGATACCATCATCACCAACCGCCCGCCCCCGCAGGCAGGCATCGAGCCCAGCTACCCCGCAACCCCGGGGGCAACCACGCTGGACAGCAGTGGCGGCCCCTCCGGCAGCGAACCCGCACCGCAATCGCCGGTCCAGAGCTACGCCTTCGGTCAATCCTATGGCGGCGGAAATGTCCGCACGGTCTGTGTGCGCACCTGCGATGGCGGCTTCTTCCCGATGACCCAGAATGCAGCGCCCGGCGATTTCCAGCGGGATGGCGAAACCTGCGCGAGGATGTGCCCGGGCGTGAAGACCGAGTTGTTCTTCCACCGTCTGCCGGATCAGGAAACATCGGCGATGGTCTCCGCCTCGTCGGGCACCCCCTACAGCGCCATGCCCTACGCCTTCGCCTTCCGCAAACGGCCGCCGAATGAAAAGACCAGCTGCACCTGCAATCTGCCGGCCTATTACGAGGAAATGCGAAGGCAGAACGCGCTGACCAAGCCGCCAACCGCAGGCACGCAGCAAGGCTCGATTACGACGATCATCCCAAAAGCGTCGCCACCGGCCGTGCCGACGGCACCCGCAAAGGGCGATGCGCCGCCGGTGGAACGGCCCTACGATCCGTCCGCCGGCAATGTCCGTCAGGTCGGCCCGGCGTTCCTACAGCCCGACCAGCGCAAGCTAGACCTCACCCGTCCGGCCGTACCCGGCGAGCAGCCCCAGCAATAGGCCTCAGCCCTGCGGCTGGCCCCAGCCATTCTCGAACACTAGATCCTCCAGCGGCAATCGCTGCCGCCAGCCTTTGACGGCGAGTTCCGGTTCGCCATAGAGCTCGTCTACGAATCCCAGGCAGAGCCAGGCAATGATCTCGATCCGCTCCGGGATACCAAGCAACGCCCGGATATCGGCGTCGTGAAAAATGCTGACCCAGCCGACCCCGACACCCTCCGCTCGCGCCGCAAGCCAGAGGTTCTGCACGGCGCAGACCGTCGAATAGGCATCCATGCGCGGATTGTGGGTGCGGCCGAGCACGACGGGCCCGGCACGATCCGGATCGCAGGTGATGCAGATGCTGAGTGGCGCCTTGCGGATGCCCTCGAGCTTCAGCGACCGGTAACTCTCCCGACGGGCGCCCTCGAACTGCAACGCAGCCTCGCCATTGGCGCGCTCGAAGGCTTCGAAGGCCTTCTCACGGATGGCGGGGTCGCGCACGAGAATGAAATTCCAGGGCTGCATGAAGCCGACAGAAGGCGCGTGATGGGCAGCGCCCAGCAGCCTTGCGATCAGGTCGTCCGGCAGCGGTTGCGGCAGGAACTGGTCCCGCACGTCACGCCGCGTTTCGATCGCGTGGTAGATGGCGTCGCGCTCGGCGACGGAAAAAGCGTGTGCGCGGACGAGATCGTCCCTGCAATCAGGTCGCATCGTTTATATCCCCAACAATGCCAACCGCCCGCCGTCCTCGCGGGATCAGTCTATCTTATCAGGCCGGTCTTCTGGCTCGGCTTCATCTGGCGATGCTGCCTTCCCGGTCGAAACCAGTGGCATATCGGATAACTGACCGTTCCCTGTGCATCGCCATCCGCCTTACAGCGTTGGGCACGCGCCGGATTTGCACCGGCTTCCCGATTCTCCCGCCTGGGCGGGCACCTGATGAAGGAGATATGCGCGATCCGGCTGGCGATGGCAAGCGGATCGCAGGCGAGCTCAGCGCTCCGGTTCATACCTGACAAAGGCGAACTCCTCGCCATCGGGTGACCAACTCGGTACGTTGATTGTCCCCTGGCCCCCGAACAGCTCGAACAACGTCGTTATGTTGCCGCCATCCATGTCCATCAGCCGCAGGCGGACGTCGAGATCGCGCGGATGATCGAAGACGTCGCCGTCGTAGGAGAGCAGCACCACCTTGTCGCTCTTCGGCGACGGATGGGGAAACCAGTTGCCGAACTCGTCGTCGGTCACCTGCTGCAGGTCGCGACCGTCAGGCCGGATACGCCAGATCTGCATACGGCCGGTCCGGCTGGAGTTGAAATAGATCCACGCACCATCGGCCGACCAGTCCGGCCCGTCGTTGCGACCCTCGCCATGGGTCAACCGCGTCTCCTCGCCGCCCTCGACCGATATCGTGTAGATGTCGAAGAGATCGCCGCGAATGCCGCAGTAGCTGACATGCTTTCCGTCCGGCGACCAGCCGTGCCAGTAGGATGGGAGGTTTGTGGTCACCTGCCTGGGGAGACCGCCTTCCGCAGGCACGAGATAGATGCAGGACTTGCCGTACTGGACCTTGTCGCAGAGCGCGATCAGCGTACCGTCGGGCGAGATGCCATGGTCGTTGTTGCAACGGCTGGCAAAGCCTGTGTCGACGCGCTCGACAGTGGCGAGCCCGTCGAGCGACAGGCGGTAGAGAAGCCCGTCATCGTTGACGAGCAGGTAGCGTCCGTCTGGCGCAAAGTTCGGCGCCTCGACGAGACGATCGGTCTGCCAGACGACCCGGCTCCGACCTGTTGCAATGTTGAAGATTTCGACCGAACTGCGCATGTCTCACCCATCCTCGAAGCCGCCGCCTAAAAGCAAACGGCGACCGGGGAGGTTTTAACGGCTCGCCCACCCGACATCAACTGGCTCGACTGGACGCGATTGCGTGAGGCATCGCCATTCCCATGTTTTGCCGTTGCAATTCATCGTGGCAACCGAATACTGCCGCTAACCAGTATCGGAGTCACGCATGCCCAATCTCCCGAACTTCTTTCACACCCACTTCGATAAATCGTCGGACGATCTCGGCGTCATCGAAAAGCGGGTGCTGAAGCGAGCCCGCGAACGCAAGATCATCTCGACGGATGTCAACGCTGCCTTTTCCGCAAATGCCTCCGTCGGGGAACGGCTCGCAGACGGGATCGCCCGCGTCGGCGGATCATGGGCGTTCATCGTCTCCTTCCTGTTGTTCCTGGTCGCCTGGACGGTGCTCAACACCATCCTGCTCTCGTCACGCGCCTTCGATCCCTACCCGTTCATCTTCCTCAACCTGATCCTCTCGATGATCGCAGCCATCCAGGCGCCGATCATCATGATGTCGCAGAACCGCCAGACCGAACGCGACCGCTTCGAGGCTGCCAAGGACTATGAAGTCAACCTCAAGGCCGAACTGGAAGTCCTGTCGCTGCACGAGAAGATCGACCTGCAGGTGTTGACCGAACTGTCCGCCCTCAGGGAGGAAGTGGGCCGCATTACGAGGCTGCTGGAGGCAAAGGCCTAGCGTCGGCGGGACTGCCCCTTGCGGACGATGGCTAGTCGGATTTCGGGAACTGGGGCAGACCGTCGTGGAGGCTATAGAAGCCTGCCTTGTCGGCGCAATAGATGTGATGGCCCATTTTCAGCGCGTTGGGATCATCGAACAGGCCGGCCATGATCGAGATCTGTTCGGCATCGTCGGCGACCCAGAACAGCGCTGAGCCGCAGGTCTTGCAGAACCCGCGGCTGGCAGCGGGACTGGAGCGATACCAGCTGACATTCTCACCGCCCTCGACCGTAAGGTGGTCGGTCGCCACGTTGGTGGCGGCGAAGTAGAGTCCGGTCTGCTTGCGGCATTGCGAGCAGTGACACCCGACCACATCCCTGAGCGGACCTGTCGTCCGTATTTTCACGGCGCCGCAGAGGCAAGATCCGGTATGGTCGTCCTTCATAGCGCCTTCCCGATCCTTGTCGTTATGTATCATCCTGATGGTGCGGCATGCAGCTGTCAACTTCAGATTTCATGACTGCAGCATCAGCCACGCTGATAGCAGACCCTTTGCTGAATGCTCCCGGCAAGCCCTCGTCGAAAGGCAGTTAAAAGGGCGTTAAGCCATCTTCGCCCCCCGTCGTTCCCCTGGACGCACCAAAAAGCCAGATCTGACGGCCAAAGGTGCGATTTCGGGACAATCTAATGTGACACGCACCATTCATGCGTGCGTGTGGCTCAAAAATATACCCGCCAAAAAATTGCATAGGTAACCTAATATTAGGATATCGCAATTCAAAATTGAACCAGCAGGATTGGGAAGGTTGTCGCAACCGAAGAGGAGACGGAGACGATGATTATGAGCAGATTTCGCCGTTGCGAACGTGGTACTGCAGCCCTCGAATTTGCGATCATCTTTCCGGTGTTCATTCTCGTGCTGATGACGTTGATCGCCTACGGCATCTATCTCAGCGCCGCCCATTCCGTTCAGCAGATCGCGGCCAATGCAGCCCGGACCGCCATCGCCGGCGTCACCGAGGCCGAGCGTGAGCAACTGGTCAACACCTACATAACCACCTCCACCCTTAACGATGCCATTCTGAACCCGGCCAAATTCACAGTCACGGTGCAGCCGGATCCGGCCAACGCCAACCAGTTCACGGTCAAGTTGTCCTACGACGCCCAGGACCTGCCGATCTGGAACCTCTACAGCTTCGCCATGCCAAGCAAGACGATTGTACGCACCGCTACGATCCGCATGGGAGGCATCTGATGCCGATCGGAACCATCCTGCGGCGCTGGACCCTAAGCGAGCAAGGCAACGTCGCAATCCTGGCTGCCATCACCGCACCCCTCATTCTCTACTGCATGAGCCTGGGTCTCGATTACGGCATGCTGACGCTGCAGCAGCGCCGCCTGCAGCAGACGGCCGACCTGTCCGCAATTGTCGCGGCATCGGACGTAAACAATGCCCAGGCCAATATTCTCAACTACTTCAGCACCAATAACCTGAATATGGCTGTCCAGACGGCAAGCGGCTACGTCTCGAACACCGGAACGTCGCCTCTTGGAGACGCCGTGAGTGCGGCAAAGTTCGACGGTATCGCAACGATAACGCTCGGCACCTACGTCGCTGATCCGACGATTGCCCTCGGCAGCCGCTTCGTGCCGGGCGCCACGCCATACGACGCCGTCAAGGTGAAAATCCAGCAGACCGGTGGACTGATTTTTGCCGCGAGTTTCGCAACCCCGCCAACTTTGGAGGCCGTCGGCACTGCCTCAACAGAGAAGATTGCGGCATTTTCGATCGGCTCGGGGCTGGCAAGCGTAAACAACGGACTTCTGAATGCCGTCCTGGGTGGCTTGCTCGGGACCAGTCTTTCCCTCAGCGCCATGGATTACAACGCGCTGCTATCCACCAAGGTGAACGCCCTCTCGGTCACCGACAAGCTGGCGACCAACCTCAACCTCACCGCCGGCAGCTATGCCGACACACTGGCGGCGGACGTCAAGTTCGGCGACGTGCTCAATGCCATCGGCGGTCAGGCCGGTCTCAACTCGGCCACCCGGAAAGCCATTCAATCCGTACAGACGGCGGCAAACAGTGCCCAGCTCCGGCTCAAGCTCGCCGATATATTGTCGCTCGGGCCTGTCGCCCAAAGACCCACCGGCAGCGGCTCGCAAATCAGCCTCGCTGCCAACGTCATGGATCTGGTCACGGCCGCCGCCCTCGCCGCCAATGGCAGCAAGCAGGTTTCCGTCAATCTCGGCGGCACCATACCAGGCCTCACCACGGTGCAGATGACGATGGCCATCGGCGAACCGCCGCAAAGCACACCATCCCTGGCCGTTGGCGCCGTCGGCACGGTGGTGCGCACCTCCCAGACCCGTATCAAGCTATCCATAGCGATCGACGCACTGGCGGCGCTGGCTGGCACCAAAGTGCAGCTGCCGCTTTACGTGCAGCTGGCCAATGCGACGGGAAAGCTTTCGGCCATCACCTGCCTCGGCAACGGCGCGCAGAACGCCAATGTCTCCGTCAGTACCATACCTGGCGTCGCCGATCTCTACATCGGCAACGTCGACACCACACAGTTTTCCAATTTCGCGACCGGCCCGGACGTGACAGCTGCAACCTTGGTCAACGTGCTGGGCCTGATCACCGCCACGGCCAGCGCCCACGTCGCCATTACAAATATGACAAAGACGACGCTCACCTTCACGCCGGCAGACATCGCTGCCGGGGTGAAAAAGACTGCCTCCACCACGGACACACTGACCTCCGCGATCTCGTCCCTCTTCGCCAACACCAACTATTCGATCAATATCCTGGGCCTCACCCTCGTCACCAAGGCCGTCTTTCAGCAAGCGCTGGCCATGACGCTTTCGAGCATCAGCACGCCGCTCAACGATCTGCTCAGCAACGTGCTGCTTCTGGCCGGCGTCAAGGTCGGCCAGGCCGACGTCACGGTAACAGACGTCCGCTGCCAGCAGCCCGTACTCGTCCAATAGACGACGTCCCAAAACAAAACGGGCCGGTCTTTCGACCGGCCCGTTTTCGATGTGATGTTGAGACTGCTCAGCCGTTGGCGACAAGTCGCTTTTCGTCGCGACCGCCCTTCATGCGCTCTGCCAGCAGGAAGGCGAGCTCCAGCGCCTGGTCGGCGTTGAGGCGTGGATCGCAATGGGTGTGGTAGCGATCCTGAAGGTCGTCGGCCGTGACGGCGCGGGCACCGCCAGTGCATTCGGTGACGTCCTTGCCGGTCATCTCGATGTGGATGCCGCCCGGATGCGTGCCTTCGGCGCGGTGGATCTGGAAGAAGCTTTCTACTTCCGACAGGATGCGCTCGAAAGGCCGTGTCTTGTAGTTGTTGAGCGTTATCGTGTTGCCATGCATCGGATCGCAGGACCAGACGACCTTGCGGCCCTCGCGCTCGACGGCGCGCACCAGCTTCGGCAGATTGTCGGCGACCTTGTCGTGGCCGAAGCGGCAGATCAGCGTCAGGCGCCCGGCCTCGTTGGCAGGGTTGAGCACGTCGATCAATTCCAGCAGGTTGTCGGCTGTCAGCGACGGACCGCATTTCAGCCCGATCGGGTTCTTGATGCCACGGAAATACTCGACATGGGCGTGGTCGAGCTGGCGCGTGCGGTCGCCGATCCACAGCATGTGGCCAGACGTCGCATACCAGTCGCCCGAGGTCGAGTCGACACGGGTCATCGCTTCCTCATAGCCCAGCAGCAATGCTTCGTGGCTGGTGAAGAAATCGGTTTCGCGAAGGCTCGGATTGTTCTCTGCCGAGATACCGATGGCCTTCATGAATTCCATGGTTTCGCTGATCCGGTCGGCCAGCTTGCGGTAGCGCTCGCCCTGCGGGCTGTCCTTGACGAATCCGAGCATCCATTGATGAACGTTTTCGAGGTTGGCATAGCCACCCATCGCGAAGGCGCGCAGCAGGTTCAGCGTCGCGGCGGACTGGCGGTAGGCCATGATCTGCCGTTCCGGATCGGGAATGCGGGCCTTTTCGGTGAACTCGATGCCGTTGACGATGTCGCCGCGATAGGCCGGCAGCGTCACGTCGCCCTGCGTCTCGACATTCGACGAGCGCGGCTTGGCGAATTGCCCGGCGATGCGACCGACCTTGACGACAGGCAGCTGGGCGCCGAACGTCAGCACCACTGCCATTTCGAGAAAGGCGCGGAAGAAATCACGGATGTTGTCGGCGCCATGTTCGGCAAAACTCTCGGCACAGTCTCCGCCCTGCAGCAGGAAGGCGTTGCCTTCGGCGACATTCGCCAGGTGCTTCTTCAGGCGACGCGCCTCGCCGGCAAAGACCAGCGGAGGATAGGTCGCAAGCTGCGCTTCCATCACCGTCACGGCATCCTTGTCCGGGTATTCCGGAACCTGGCTGATAGGCTTCTGCCGCCAGCTGCTGGGGGACCAATTCTGTACCATCGTGCTCACCTGTTTTCCGCCCGGTCTCCGCCGGTTCTCCCGCTATTTCGAAATAAGCGCGGCTTATATCCCTTTGCGTGCGACTTGCATAGCGGGGCTACTCTCTGCGCGTTCCGATGCAGATTTTAACCGAATACAAACCACGGCAATTGCCGGATTGTTGATGAAACTACCCTATAAAGCGCGCAAACGCCGCGACGATGATAGCCGCGACCGATCGCCATGACGGCAAAGCTGCGAACGGGCTATCGACGATGCGCATTCAAAACCTCTGGAAAGACAGATCCGGCAACTTCGGCATCATGACGGCACTGCTGCTTGTGCCCATAGTCGGCACCGCAGGCATGGCCGTGGACTTTGCCAATGCGCTGAATATCAGGAACCAGCTATATGCTGCCGCCGACGCCGCAGCCGTCGGTTCACTCGCCGAAAAATCGCCTGGCGTGACCGCTGCCATGGGGATGACGTCGGATGGCACCGTCGCGGTTGCCCAGACCGATGCGAATTCGCTGTTCTTTGCCCAGAACAGCGCGGCACTCACCAGCAGCAACGTCAAGGTCGCCATCGCAGTCACCAAGACCGGCAACACGCTTCAGTCGAACGTCAGCTTCACGGCAACAGTGCCGACGACGTTCCTGCATGTAATCGGCCAGGACACCATCTCCATCGCAGGCAAGGCCACGGCGCAAAACCAGACTCAGACCTACATGGATTTCTACATCCTGATCGACAACACGCCATCGATGGGCGTAGGCGCCACGCCGAATGATGTGGCGCTCATGGAGGACAACACCTCGGACAAGTGCGCCTTTGCCTGTCACGAGACCGGCGCGAACAAAGGCAAAGACAATTACACGCTGGCAAAGAGCCTCAAAGTTACGATGCGAATCGACGTCGTCCGTGAGGCAACGAAGAGCCTGACAACCACTGCAACGACGCAGCGCAGTTCCTCCGACCAATACCGCATGGCGGTTTATACCTTTGGCGCAGCGGCGGAAACGGCGGCGCTGACGACGATCTCCCCCCTGACGGCCGACTTGGCGCAGGTCCAGACCTATACCAGCGCCGTCGATCTCATGACCATTCCTCAGCAGAACTATAACAGCGATGCTCAGACCAGTTTCGACACCGCCCTGACCGCGCTCAACACCACAATCCCGACACCGGGAAATGGCTACACCAGCAGCAGCCCTCAGAAGACCTTGTTCTTCGTGACGGACGGCGTCGGCGACAGCATCAAGCCGGTCGGCTGCACTGCACCGTTGGATGGTAACCGCTGCCAGGAGCCGATCGACACATCTTTCTGTACGCCCCTGAAGAACCGCGGCGTCAAGATAGCCATTCTCTATACGACCTACCTGCCCCTGCCGGCTAACCCTTGGTACGTGAGGTGGATCGATCCGTTCAGCAAGCAGATCCCTGCCAAGCTGCAGAGCTGCGCGTCACCCGGCCTCTATTTCGAGGTCAGTCCGACCCAAGGCATCAGCGATGCCATGAATGCGCTGTTTATGCGGGTGGTCAACGGGTCCAGGCTGACGAGCTGATACCAGGTAAACTGGAGGCGAGCGCGAGATAGCGCGCTCGCCTCCATTAATCTTGATCAGACGCGCGCGCCATTCTTGATCAGATAGCTCGGCGTATACATGGTCACCAGCTCTTCTGAAGCCGTAGGGTGGACGGCCATGGTGCGATCGAAATCGTCCTTGGTGCAGCCGGCCTTCAATGTGATGCCGAGCAGCTGCGCCATCTCGCCGGCATCGTGGCCGAGAATGTGGGCGCCGACCACCTTGCGGTCGGCCGCATTGACGATCAGCTTCATGATGCTCTTTTCGGCCCGCCCCGATAGCGTCGCCTTCATCGGCCGGAACTGGGCGCGATAGACTTCAAGCGCCTCGTATTTTTTAGCGGCCTCCTCCTCGCTCAGGCCGACGGTGCCGATTTCCGGCTGCGAGAACACGGCGGTGGCGATCAGCTGGTGATCCGGCTTGGTGGGATTGTTCTTGTATTCGGTCTCGATGAAGCACATCGCCTCGTGAATGGCGACCGGCGTCAGCTGTACCCGATCGGTGACGTCGCCGAGTGCAAAGATGTTGGGCACCGAGGTGCGCGAGTATTCGTCGACGACGATGGCGCCACGACCGTCGACCTTGACGCCGGCGGCCTCCAGCCCGAGCCCCTTGGTATGGGGATCGCGACCGAGCGCCAGCATGACCGTGTCGACCGTCAGCGTATCGCCCTGCTTTGTGCGGGCCTGCAGGCCCTCCGCCGTCTTGGTAACTTCCTCGATGACGTCATGGCAGCGGATCTTGATGCCCTTGGCGACCATTGCCTCATGCAGGCCCTGGCGCATGTCGTTATCGAACCGCGACAGGATCTCGGCACCGCGATAGATGAGCGTGGTATCGACGCCGAGGCCATGGAAGATATTGGCGAATTCGACGGCGATGTAACCGCCGCCGGCAATCAGGATAGACTTCGGCAGCGTCTTCAGGTCGAAGGCCTCGTTCGAGGAGATGCAGAACTCGTGGCCCGGAAGCGACTGGTGCGCATTCGGCATTCCGCCTACGGCGATGACGATGCGTTCAGCAGTCACCGTCTGGCCGGTCTTGACGAGGCGCACAGTATGGGCATCGACGAGCTCGGCGCGGCTGTCGTATATCTCGGCCTTGGCATTATCGAGGCCCTTGCGGTAGAGGCCTTCGAGGCGGGTGATTTCCCGGTCCTTGGCCTCGACCAGCTTGCTCCAGTCGAAAGTGCTCTTGCCGACAGTCCAGCCGAACCCTTCCGCATCCTCGAAATGCTCGTGGAACTGCGAGGCATAGACGAACAGCTTTTTGGGAACGCAACCACGGATGACGCAGGTGCCGCCATACCGGAATTCCTCGGCAATCCCGACTTTCTTGCCGAGCGACGCCGCCACGCGGGCGCTGCGCACGCCGCCGGAGCCTCCACCGATGACGAAGAGATCAAAATCGAATGACGGCATGGGAGCTCCTGGAATTTCTATGCCGGCGAGCCGGCTGGATCGATGCTGATATAGGAATACCGGCGATAAAAAGAAAAGCCCGGATGAACCGGGCTTTGGAATAGCAGATATGCGAAGCGATTAGGGCTTCGGAGCAGGTGCCGGCTTTGCAGCAGGTGCCTTGGCAGCCGGTGCCGGTGCGGCGTCGGCAACTGGCGGAGCCGGCGGAACCTTGACGATCTTCTCGAGTGCCTTGTTGCTCTGGTTGGCGAGGTCACGCGAAATGCCCTGTCCCCAGATGTCGGCAGCCTTGTAGAGTTCGCGGGTGGCGATCGGGCCATCCTTCAGGAGCTTCTTGCCCGCTTCCGAATTGTAGAAGTCGGCCATTGCCTTCAGTTCTTCGGTCGTGAACGACTTGGCATAGGTTGCAGCCGCTTCCTTCTCGAGGTCGGCGCGGCGGGCAGCAAGCGCAAGCGCCTGCTGGTCGACGGTCGAGCTGATGGCTTCCTGGAAATTCGGGTTGGCCTGGATCATCGTGCTTTTCAGCTGCTCGGCCAGCGTCGGCAGAATGGAATCGAACTGATTGGTGATGCCGAGCGCGTTAATCGCGGCACGGGCAGCCTTCATCTGTTCTTCGGAGATTTCCTGCGCGCTGACTGAACCGAACGCCATGCCGGAAAGAAGAACGGTTGCAGCGGCCAGGCGGCCGAAACCCGCTATTTTGATCATGTGTTCAATCTCCTGTATGATGCGCGTGAAGCGTGTGCGCGCCTGCCGGGCCGGCAATGACCGCAAGCGTCGCCAAGTTGATAAAGAGCCCGTGTTCGACAACGCCGGGTATGGAATGAAGTGCGGCTGATAGCGCCTCTGCATCAGCAATGCGGCCAAAAGATGCATCGAGGATGTAGTGCCCGCCATCGGTCGTGAAAGTCTGGTCGCCTGCTTGGCGCAATGCCAGGGCGCCGGATAACCCAAGTCTGGCCGCAGCCTTTTCGATCATCATCCGCGTTGCCGTCAGCCCGAAGATGTTGACCTCGATGGGCAATGGAAATGCACCCAGGGTTTCGACAAGCTTGCTCTCGTCGGCAATGACGATCATCCGGCCGGATGCGGCAGCGACGATCTTCTCGCGTAGCAGCGCGCCGCCACCGCCCTTGATCAGTCGCAAGCTGTGGTCGAGTTCATCGGCGCCGTCGATGGTCAGGTCCAGTTCCGGGCGCTCGTCCAGTGATTTGAGCGGCACGCCCAGCTCCATGCAGAGCCGCGCCGTGCGCTCGGATGTCGGAATGCCTTCGATCCGCAATCCGTCGGCGACCTTTTCGGCAAGCAGCCTGACGAATTCTTCAGCGGTGGTGCCGGTGCCGATGCCAAGCCGCATGCCGCTCTCGACATAATCGAGAGCCACTGCCGCAGCCTTGATCTTCATTTCGCGGGCGTCCATGCGCCACGTGCTCCCACCGTTTCGATGGAGTGCTGTTTACACGGCCCGCTTGGCAAACGGAAGCCAAAATTCGGCGGTGCGAAAGAATTGCGGCGGCATTCCGAGAGGCGCGCAAGAGGCCGGCGGAGATCGTCGGCGTTGCATTGGCAGACGCGATCTTTTACTGGAAAGGCTCATTTTTCCCTCCCCGTTAGCCAAGGCGGTCTGCCCGTGAAAACTCCCACTGTAGTCTTCGATCTCGATGGAACGTTGGTCGATACCGCGCCAGATCTCGTCGCCAGCGTAAACCACACGATTGCCGCCCTCGACCTCAAGCCGGTCGGCTTTGACGACCTCACCTATCTGGTCGGCCACGGCGCGAGGACGATGATCCAAAGGGCCTGCAAGCTCGGCGGTTACGATCTCGAGGAAAAGGACATGCCGCCTCTGATGGAGCGCTTCATTGACTTCTACGGCAAGACCATGCCGGGCGACAGCAAGCCTTATCCCGGTCTCGTCGCCGCCTTGGACCGCCTCAGGGCCGAAGGCTTCGCGCTTGCTGTCTGCACCAACAAGATAGAGGCGCTGGCTGTAACCCTGCTCCAGAAGCTGCAGCTCGACCACTACTTCGCAACCATCGTTGGCGGCGATACCTTCCCTGTCCGCAAGCCTGACGGCCAGCATATCCTCGGCACCATCGACAAGGCCGGCGGCGATGCGACGCGGGCGATCATGGTCGGCGACAGCATCAACGACATCCTCGCCGCCCGCAACGCCGCCGTCCCGTCGATCGCCGTGCCCTTCGGCTACTCCGACGTGGAGATTGCAAGCCTGTCGCCGGACCACATCATCCAGCATTACGACGAGCTGACGCCCGAACTGGTCACAAGGCTGCTCGCAACGCGCTGAGGCATATCTCCGAAACGAAACAGGCGACCCGAGGGCCGCCTGTCGAAAGTCATTGTCAGAGGGAGGCGATCAGATCTGCGCTTCGCGGACCTTGGTCGTCGTAGCGAACGCCTTCATCGTGTAGGTGTCGCGATCGTAGACATCGTCGAAGTAGCGAACGACGCCATCCTTGTCCGGCCACGCCGTGAAGTAGGCGATGTAGACCGGGAAGCGCTGCGGCACGGGCACGGCCTTGTTCTCGCCGGTGGCGATCTGCTTGGCGACATCGGCAACAGTCGTGTTCAGCACTGCCGCTGCCATGGCGCGCGGATCGGCCAGGCGGACACAGCCGTGGCTGAGGGCGCGCATGTCCTTCTTGAAGAAGCTCTTCGACGGCGTGTCATGCATGTAGATCGCATGGCTGTTCGGGAACAGGATCTTCAGTTCGCCCAGCGCATTGTCGCTGCTCGGCGGCTGACGCACGGCGATATTGGTGGTCGATCCGTACCAGTCGACGCTGGACGAAGGAACGGCGCGACCGTTGACCTCGACCTGATAGCCGGTCTTGTCGAGATAGTTCGGATCGGCCCTGAGCTTCGGCAGCATCTCGTTGACGATGATCGACTGCGGCACGCCCCAGTAGGGGTTGAACTCGACGGTCTGGATCTGGTTCTCGAAGAAGTTCGTCTGGTGCCCCTTGGCGCCGACGACGACGCGCATCGACAACGCTTCTTTGTTGTCGTTGTAGTAGTAGACCATGAAGGCCGGCTGGTTGATGAAGACGTAGCGCGGACCGAGCTGGTCAGGCAGCCAGCGCAGCTGTTCCATGGCGATGGTCAGCTTCTGCAGCTTGGCATCGCTGTTTTCACCGACGATCGCACGAACGGTAGACTGGCCGATGACGCCATCGGCCGTCAGACCTTTTTCCTTCTGGAAGGCTTCGACAAGCGAGACCAGTTCCGGCGTGTACAACGGCGTCTGCTGATAGGACGAGAACACGTCGGCATGAGATGTCGTCAGCGCATCGGAACCCTTGAGCTGGATGCCCTTGACGATGTTGGCGATCTGCGGCGAGGTATCGCCGGGCTTGATGATGCCGGTGAGGGTAATCGCGACGCGGTTGGCATCGTTGGTAGTCTCGGCCTTCAACCGGGCATATTCAGCCTTCAGGGCATCGAACTGCGGGTTCTGCGGGCTGCGGCTGTTGAGATAGGCGGTGACATCAGGGCTGAGCGACAGGTTGCCCAGCACGGGCATCAGGTTGACGTCCTTGCGCTTGAAGTCGTGATAGCCGGACAGCTTGTTCGGATCGATGCGGCCGCGCTGGTTGTCCTGCACGAAGGCGAGAACCTTGGCCGACAAAGCCAGTTCGAACTGTGTCAGGGCCCGGTCACGGTCGGCAGGATTGACGCTGCCCTCGTCGATGACGGGAACGGCAACCTTGTAGTCGTCGGGATCGAGACCGATGAGATCGGCCTGCGCCAGCACAGCCATGGCGGCCTTGGCCTTCTCGGACACCGCATTATCGGCAACCCAGACCATCGGCTTCTTGCTGTCGGCGTAATAATCTTCCAGAGCCTTGGCGACATCGTTGGTCGCCGACACCCGGGCTTCGGTGAGATAACGACGCTGGGCGCTGGACGGGTCGACTGCGACAGGAGCGGCAGACACATCGGCGACGGCACCGGTGACTACCGGATCCGCGAATTTGCTCGTTGCGACAAGGCGCATCGGCTCGGGCTTGTAGGTGTAGTAGGTCGGCGAGCTGACCTTCGGAGCCGGGCCACCACCACCCGCACCTTCTCTCGGGACGGGAGCAATCGGCATGCTCGGAGGCAGGATCTGATTGCTGTCAACCTGCTGCTGCGACCGACCCTTGCCGCCACGAATGAAATCCATCAGCGTCATGGCATGCGCAGACGTGCCAACGATCGTCAGGCCACAGGATAGTGCCAGGACGGATGCTGCTGCTTTCGTCAGAAATGTCGTTCTCAATTCAGTCCCCTGTCATGGGTGTGTCGGACAGCCCGAGCTCATGTCAAATAATTCAGCGATACTAGAAGATCGGGCGGTGAATTGGAAGAAAACCACCCGGTCGGAACGACGCACGAATACTTGCTTTTCGCATGGGATTCGGCCGCGTCGAACGCTCAGAAGTTCACACAAAATTATGAAATTATTGGTTAATTTTTTGTGGAATTTTGCGTTGCAATTGAGGCGTAAAAATCGGCCGAAAAACATTGGCAATGCGCGTGATATAAATAGCACGGGAATTTGCGGCCTGGAAAGATCGAGTCGACGCAACTTTCAGGAGACTTCTCTTTGCTGTTTTCTTACCGGCGGATCGGCCTTATAACAACGCGGATTTTCGAACGGAGCGGCAGCTCCACGGTCCCACGAAAGGCAGCAGAATGACTTCCACCCGTAAGGAAACCGACACGTTTGGCGCGATCGACGTTGCCAGCGACCGGTACTGGGGCGCACAGGCGCAGCGCTCGCTCGGCAACTTCAAGATTGGCTGGGAAAAGCAGCCGATGTCGATCGTCCGCGCGCTGGGCATCGTCAAGCAGGCAGCCGCCCGCGCCAATATGGAGCTCGGCGGGCTCGACGCCGATCTCGGTAAAGTGATCGTCGCCGCCGCTCAGGAAGTGATCGACGGCAAGCTCGATGCGCATTTCCCGCTGGTCGTCTGGCAGACCGGCTCCGGCACCCAGTCGAACATGAATGCCAACGAAGTGGTTTCCAACCGGGCAATCGAAATGCTCGGCGGCGTCATGGGCTCGAAGAAGCCGGTGCATCCGAACGATCACGTCAACATGAGCCAGTCGTCCAACGACACCTACCCGACGGCGATGCATGTCGCCTGCGCCGAGCAGATCGTCCACCACCTGCTGCCGGGCCTGCGCCACCTGCACGAGGCGCTCGAAGCCAAGGTCAAGGCTTTCGCCCACATCATCAAGATCGGCCGCACCCACACGCAGGATGCCACCCCGCTGACGCTCGGCCAGGAATTCTCCGGCTATGCAGCCCAGGTCGGCTCGGCCATCAAGCGTATCGAACTGACGCTGCCCGGTCTCTATGAACTCGCCCAGGGCGGCACGGCCGTCGGCACCGGCCTCAATGCACCCATCGGCTTTGCCGAGAAAGTTGCCGAAGAGATCGCAGCGATCACCGGCCTGCCCTTCGTCACGGCCCCCAACAAGTTCGAGGCGCTGGCCGCCCACGATGCCATGGTCTTTGCCCACGGCGCCATCGCTGCTGCTGCTGCCGCCCTGTTCAAGATCGCCAACGACATCCGCTTCCTCGGCTCCGGCCCACGCGCCGGTCTGGGCGAACTGTCGCTGCCCGAAAACGAACCGGGCTCGTCGATCATGCCGGGCAAGGTCAATCCGACCCAGTCGGAAGCCCTGACCCAGGTCTGCGCCCATATCTTCGGCAACAATGCCGCAATCACCTTTGCCGGCAGCCAGGGTCATTTCGAGCTCAATGTCTACAATCCGATGATGGCCTACAACTTCCTGCAGTCGGTGCAGCTGCTCGGAGACGCCGCCGTCTCCTTCACCGACAATTGCGTCGTCGGCATCGAGGCCCGCGAGGACAACATCCGCAAGGGCGTCGAGAACTCGCTGATGCTGGTCACCGCGCTGAACGGCCGCCTCGGCTACGACGCCTGCGCCAAGATCGCCAAGACGGCCCACAAGAACGGCACCACGCTGCGCGAGGAAGCCGTTGGCGGCGGATACCTCAGCAACGAGGAGTTCGACGCACTGGTTCGGCCAGAAAACATGATCGGCCCGAAGTAACATTCGAGCCTTGCATCCCGGCTTCGGCCGGGATGCGCAACGCAACCAAAACATTTAATTAGACATATATAATATTAACTTCTGGTAGACATTTCTCGCCGACAAGAACAAAAACTGCAACCACACTTCCGATAATTACAATTATATTCAATAGCTTAACAGTATTCGCAGGATTTCATTACTAATTTCCAGCAAGGTTACCCTTAATCTTTTCAAAAGAAATTTAGGCTACATAAACCATAGTCATTTAAATCCTTAGGAGTTCGCCAATGAGCACGGTGATTGCGTCCAGGTCGCAAATTCCCGACGTGGCAGGACAGATCATCTATGCTATGCGAGCCATGGGCGTTGCTCCGATCCCGCGCAATTACGAGCTTTTCTACGAAGCCTATATTGGCTCCAACCCTGCCCTCACCCGCGACCTTGCAGCGCTTGGCAGCAACGCCACGCAGGAAGAGATCGACCTTCTCGGCAGCCAGTATTTTTCCCATTCCACGCGGATCTACGACGACGCCCATTCGCGGATCATAAACGAGCTGGACGGCGTGCTGCGCGCCCTGAAGCAGGAACAGACATCGCTTTCCAGCTACAACAAGCTACTCGGCGAAACCTTCGTCCGCATTACCTCGAAGACCGCCAACAGCGCCGACCTGCTGCGCAATGCGATCGACATGCTGACCGAAGCCACCGGCGATACCATGGCGCGCGGCGAAAAGACGGTTGAGGATGTTGCCCAGCGCTCGCAGGAGATGGACCAGGTTCGCAAGGAACTCGACGAATACAAGCGCATCGCCAACACCGATTCCCTGACGCGCCTCTCCAACCGCCGGGCCTTCGATGACCGCCTCGCATCGGTGTTCGACAATCCGATGGCGAAGTCCGTCACGGCGCTGGTGCTATGCGACATCGACAATTTCAAGAAGGTCAACGACAGCTTTGGCCACCCCGTCGGCGACAAGATCCTCGCGACAGTCGCGTCAGTAATCCGCGCCAACGTTCGCCGTGACGTCTTCGTTGCGCGCACCGGCGGCGAAGAATTCGCCCTGATCATCGATGGCAATACGGCTGACGAGGTGATGGCGATCTGCGAGCGGATCCGCCGCACTCTCGAATCGACCCCCTTCCGCAATTCGCGCACCCGCGTCGACTACGGGCCGATCACCATGTCGCTTGGCGTCTGCATGGCGTCGGAAGCGAAGGATCCGGGCGAACTCTACAGCAACACCGATATCGCGCTCTATCAGGCCAAAAATTCCGGACGCAACTGCACGTCGCAATATCAGAGCGGCATGCAGAAGGATTTCAGCAAGAGCTGGCTGATCTACAAGAACTGAGCCCCGATACCGAAGCGGGTCAGCGCTGCCGCAAGGTCTGTGAACTGTGCCGCAGCGACACAAATTCCCACAGCGCCACTCCGACCAGAATGCCGGTCGCAAGGATTGCTAGGTCAAACCTGTCGACCCGCGACGCGAGCATCATCGACAGCAACAGAACAGCAATACCAACAAGATGCGACAGCGGCGGACGGTTGCCGGTGGTCGCCTTGAACCAGAGATTACCGCATAGGAAAATCAGCGGGCCACCGAGGATAGCGCCGGCAACGCCAAGGTCCGCCACATCGTCCGGATGCGTCAGGGCGAGCTTGTTGGCGACCACGGTGACGATGATGCCGGCAAGGATAGGGATATGCGCGTAGGTGAACGCCTGCCTCGCGAGACTGCCGGGCAACTCGGCATGCTCGATCCGATGGGCAGCACGCTCGTGGCCGAACTGGAAGTAGATCCACCACATCGCCACCGTGCCGGCGAAAACGCAAACGAGCATCATCATGCTCTGCGGCACGAGCGGCATCTCGGAGAAGGTCTCCCCGGCCTCGAGAATGGCCTCGCCGAGGCAGATGATGATGAACAGCGCGCAGCGTTCCGCCAGGTGTGCGCCCGAGACGTTCCAGTCCGCAGGCGTCGAGCGCCCGAGGCCCGGCACAATGAAACCGGCAGCCGGTGCTGCATATTCGATCGCCAGTGCTACCAGCCAGCACACCAGCCGTACCTCTCCCTCCTCCAGGCCACCGGCTATCCAGAAGACGCCGGACAACATCAGCCAGACGGTGATGCGCAGGAAATTGCGGTGATTGGAGGGGGCGGCGTGGCGCAGCGCGTAGACCGCGAACAGCGAGCGCCCTACCTGCATGAACACGAATGCGCCGGCAAACATCAGGCCCTTCTCGCCGAACGCCTCGGGGATCGATGCAGAGAGAATCAAGCCGGCGAGCATCAGCACGAACAGCATCACCCGCACCGGCTGCCGGTCCGGATCGAGCCAGTTGGTGACCCAGGTGGTGAATATCCACACCCACCAGACGGCCAGCGTCAGCAGCAGCGCCTGAAGTACGCCGAGCGCGGTGAAATGCTCGTAAAGCGCATGGGCAAGCTGAGATATCGAGAACACAAACACGAGGTCGAAAAACAACTCGACGAACGAGACCCGGTGCTCGTTCCGGCTCCCCTTCTGACGTAACCATCCATCCGCTTTACGACCGGTCATACTCTATCCCCCACCTGATGTTCTCAGCGCTGGCCGACCCTGTCGCGGCTTAGGCCTTTTTCGGCCAGTTCGCTCTCGTAGGCTGCCATCAGCGCCGGCCCATTCTCACCCAGCTCTCGCAGATAGGTCCAAGTGAAAATGCCGGTGTCGTGAAGGTCGTCGAAGCGGATGCGGACCGCATAATTTCCGGTTGGCGTAATCGTCATGATGCCGACATCGCGCTTGCCGGCAACGGTCACCTTCTGGCCGGGTCCGTGCCCCTGAACCTCGGCAGACGGGGATGTCACCCGCATCAGTTCGGCCGGAATGTCGAAACTGGCGCCATCGTTGAAAGTCACCAGCAATCGTTGCCGATCCTTCGATACCCGCAACTCGGTCGGCCAAATCCCGCTCATACTGCGCCCCACTCTTTGCTACAACCGCAGGACTAGGCTGCGGCCGCACCGCGCGCAAGACTCTTTTCTCGAGCATTTGCCTTGACGCAACAAGCCAGTCGTCCCAGTTATGCCCAATCACGGAGATATATTTGTGAACAGCATCGTCGGCGCTATCGCCAGCGCCTCTCCACTTTCGGCAAGCCCTTCCTCAATGATCGACCCCTTCGGTCGGATGGTCAGTTATCTGCGCGTTTCCGTGACGGACCGCTGCGACTTCCGCTGCACCTATTGCATGGCGGAAAACATGACATTCCTGCCGAAGAAGGACCTTCTGACGCTGGAAGAGCTGGACCGGCTCTGTTCGGCATTCATCGCCAAGGGCGTGCGCAAGATCCGGCTCACCGGCGGCGAACCACTCGTCCGCAAGAACATCATGCAGCTGATCCGCAGCCTCGGCGACAAGGTCAAGTCCGGCGCCCTCGAGGAGCTGACGCTGACCACCAACGGCTCGCAGCTCGCCCGTTTCGCAGACGAGCTTTACGCCTGCGGCGTGCGCCGCATCAACGTTTCGCTCGACACGCTGGATGCCGACAAGTTCAAGGAAATCACTCGCTGGGGCGATATCGCCCGGGTGATGGAAGGCATCGATGCCGCCCTTGCCGCCGGCCTCACGATCAAGCTCAATGCAGTCGCGCTGAAAGGCTTCAACGAAACGGAAATTCCCGACCTGCTGCGGTTTGCCCATGCACGCGGCATGGACCTCACCGTCATCGAGACGATGCCGATGGGCGAGATCGAGGAAGACCGCACCGATCGGTATCTTCCTTTATCCAAGGTGAAGTCGGATCTGGAAAAGCAGTTTACCCTGACCGATATCGGCTACCGCACCGGCGGCCCCGCCCGCTACGTGACCGTCGAGGAAACCGGCGGCCGGCTGGGCTTCATCACCCCGCTCACGCATAATTTCTGCGAAAGCTGCAACCGCGTCCGCCTGACCTGTACCGGTACGCTCTACATGTGTCTCGGCCAGAACGACGCCGCAGACCTGCGCGCCGCCCTTCGCGCCACCCCCGACGACGAACTCCTCAGCATGGCAATCGACGAGGCCATCCGCCGCAAGCCGAAAGGCCACGACTTCATCATCGACCGCACCCACAACCGCCCCGCCGTCGCCCGCCACATGAGCGTCACCGGCGGGTGACATATAGGTTCGAAGCGAGTGACATACAGAGTACAAGGCGGTCGAAACTTTGACGTGGTGATCGTCTGCATAGGCCCGTTGGTCGATGCGACCCAGCATAAACTGCGGCGCCAGGCAAAACAGCTTATCCTTCACGTAGGGTGGACTATCCAACTCGATCCATAAACACGAGACGATGAGATGGAACGAGAAATAATCGACGACTTCAGAGTGATCTTGCTAAAAGCGCGAGAGCATGATGGCGAAGCCTGGGAGATGGTGGTCGGAGAGTTGCAGCTGCAATTTGGCGAGGCCTGCCTCTGGGTGCTGATAGATGAACCTGAACAGGCTGCCACTGCCTTGCGTAGCATCAGGGAAATCGTCGCCTTCTACATGCAGAAGTGGAAAAGCGTAACGTTCACCGTCACCTTCCAAGTTATCGAAGGGGATGAAAAGCTCTTCCTCGAGCTACTGGAGGGCGGAGAAATTATCGATGATCGCCACCTGAGCACCATCGGTAAAACCTTCGATCGCGCTCGCCTTTCTCCCACTGACATATTTCTGACCGAGCGTACCCGTCGACTTAAAGAAGGATAACCACAAGAGAAGCAGCGGGCCGCACGACTGGCTGCCGACATGAGTTAATTCCGCACACCGTGTCTCAGGGCCTCATACCGCATCGCACAAACGATTTTGCCGATAACCTGTCCGTCACAGATTCCCAATCGCCGCTTTCCCGCGTAGACACTGCCACGCAAACCGGTGGAAGTGACGATGGCTCGATCGAAGAATACGGAAGGTGCGCTTTACATGGCCGCGGCCATGGCGGCCTTTTCCTGCAGTGATGCCCTGTCGAAATCGGTCATCTCGGTCATGAATGCCGGCGAGATCATGTTGCTGCGCGGCCTCCTCACCAGCGTCATCGTCTACCTGATCGCCAGACACCTGGGTGCGCTGCGTTCGTTCAAGGTCATTGCCCAGCCGATGATCCTGCTGCGCGTGGTCTGCGAGGCGCTGGCGGCCGCTACCTACATCTCCGCGCTCGGCATGATGCCGATTGCCAATGCCTCGGCGATCATCCAGGCCTTGCCGCTTGCCGTGACGCTCGGCGCCGCATTGTTCCTGAAAGAGCCCGTCGGCTGGCGGCGCTGGTCGGCAATCACGGTCGGATTTCTCGGCGTGCTGGTCATCGTCCGTCCCGGGCCGGAGGGGTTCACGCCGGCAGCGTTGATCGTCATCGCCAGCGTCTTCATCACCGCCGCCCGCGATCTCGCCACCCGTTGCGTCGACAAGCAGGTGCCGTCGCTGATGGTGACCGTCTGCACGGCCATCGGCGTGTCGCTGATCGGCGGCATCCTCGTCGTGCCGCTGGGCGGCTGGCATAGCCCAGGCCCGGTCGCGCTGATGCATCTGGCGCTGGCGTCGGTGATGGTGCTTGCCGGCTACCAGACGGCGATCCTTGCGATGCGCACAGGAGACATCGCCGTCGTCGCACCGATGCGCTATCTCAGCCTGATTTTCGCAGCCCTGCTCGGCATGATATTCTTCGGCGAGATGCCTGATCTGTGGACGGCGGTCGGCGCGGCCATTGTCATCGCCTCCGGCCTCTATACCTTCTACCGCGAGAGCCGGCGCAAACACGCCAGCCAGCTGGCACAAAGATCGGATCCGCGCGTTCCCGTCTGACAGAGGAACAAGACACGATGGTGTTCGCGATAGAAAAGCTGCCCTGCGTCATCCTTGCGGGCGGCCGCTCGACCAGGATGGGAAGCAACAAGGCATTGGCGACCGTCGGCGGCGTGCCGCTTATTGCGCACATCGTTGCCCGCATGACCCCGCAGTCGAGCGAGGTCGCCGTCAACGCGCCGCTGGACTTCGAAGGCGGCGACGGCCTGCGCCGGGTGCCCGACACCCTCCCCGGACAACTGGGCCCGCTCGCTGGCGTTCTGACGGCCATGCGCGATACAAAGGCGAACCATCCCGCCGCCAGCCATGTCCTGACCGTGCCGACCGATGGCCCGTTCCTGCCGACAGACCTGATGGCACGGCTCGCCGATGCCCGCCACGACGGCGAGACCATTGCCATCGCCTCGTCGAGCGGCGAGCAGCACCCCATCGTCGCCCTCTGGCCGGTGTCGCTGGCCGACGAGCTCGAAAGCTGGATACTGACGGATGGAAAGCGGCGAGTGCGCGACTTCCAGCGGCGCTATCCGCTGGCTGAAGTGATCTTTCCGCTGATCCAGACGGAAAACGGCACTATCGATCCCTTCCTCAACGTCAACACGCCAGAGGAACTCGCCGCCGCCGAGCTCTGGCTCCAGGCCCTGCACCGATGACACCGCCGAAGACTTTTGGCATTGCCGGCTGGAAGAACTCCGGCAAGACCGGGCTCGCGGTTCGCCTCGTCACCGAGTTCACCCGGCGTGGCTACCGGATCTCGACGATCAAGCACGCCCACCACGACTTCGACATCGACAAGGTCGGCGCCGATAGCTTCCGTCACCGCGAGGCTGGAGCCCATGAGGTGGCGCTGGTGTCAGGCACGCGCTACGCCATCATGCACGAGATGCGCGGTGCGCCGGAGCCTGGCTTCGACGAGATCCTCGCCCGCCTCGCCCCGTGCGATCTGGTCCTTGTCGAGGGTTACAAGCGCGAGCCGATCCCCAAGATCGAAGCCCGGCGGTCGGCATCGGCCAACCGCGAACCCCTGGCACCGCAGGACCCACATATCGTCGCAATCGCCGCAGATCACGAGGTTTCAGCTGACGACGCAGCCGTTAACGGCGGATTGCCCGTGTTCGACCTCGACGACACAATGGCCATCGCCGACTTCATCGTCACGACCGTCGGCCTCGAAAAGCCGAGCCCATAAAAAAAGCCGCCGGATTTCTCCGGCGGCGCAGACTGATGACAAAGCTATGATCTAATAACTCTGCAGGTTACTCGGGAAATTCAGCCGGTTGTCAAACTCCCCTCACCCTCGCCCTTGTGGCGGGGATCCAGTCAGCTCAAGTCTTTGAGCTGAAAGAGTCTTTTGACCCGACAGACGTTGTGTCGCTGGATCCCCGACACAAGGGCGAGAATGAGGGAGAGTAAGGTATCGCTCTCGTCAAACACGCTTCTTCAGGGTTTGTCAGCAGTCTGAGCCGCCGGATTTCTCCGGCGGCTTATTTTCTTCATCAGGAGAGGTGGTTACCGGACGGCAACAGGGCGAACCAGCGCCGTGACGCGGCGGATGGTGACGCGGCGGTTTTCCTGCTCCGGTCCCGGTGTGTTAATCTTCAGGTACTGCTCGCCATAGCCTTGCGTCGCAAGGTTTTCCGGCGGGATGCCGTAGACGTCGGTTAGCACGTTTGCGACAGATTCAGCGCGCTGGTCGGAAAGGATCAGGTTGCTCTGAGGTGTGCCCACGGCATCCGTATGACCCTCGATCAGGAAGGTCTCAGTCGGATCCTTCTTGACGATACTGCCGATGGCCTCGGCAATCCCGCGCAACGTCTTTGCCTGCTCCATCGGGATTTCGGCACTGCCCGTCGCAAAGGTGATCGTATCGAGGTCGATACGCCGTACCTTATCGCGAATACGAGCCGAGTAGCGAACCTCGTTCAGCGAGTAGACACGCTCGACCGGCTCGACAGGAGGCTTGCGCAGGAAGTCGTAGTAATCCTGGTCCTGATCGGCACTGGTATCGATGATATACTGGTTGAGCGGAATGCGCAGGCGCATCGGCGGCAGTTCATCACCTGGATCGCGGTAATAGTCGTCCTGATCCGGCGAATTCTCCAGCTCGGGCGAATAGAACAGCACATATTCTCGGCCGCGTGCATCGATGCGCGAGCGCTGGATGATATCGCCATAGCGATTGCGCACGGTTACGATGCGGTCGCCGTCGGGACGGTCGATCGTCTCGCGGTAACGGTCGCGGGGCAGCTGCTCGTAGACCGGGCGTTCCCCATCGCGCACGAAGCGCTGCGTGTCGTCATGCCGCACGAACACGTTGTCGCCGAAGTTGACGATGACGCGGTTGTCCTGGCGGTCGTCGATGCGCACGCCCTGGGGCGAGACATAATCCGGCTGCCTGTCCATGCGACGACCCTGCTCGCTGGTGACGGCTTCCATCTTCACCGGTGGCGCCTGGTTGCCGCCGGCTGCGCGTTGCGCGTCGGCATCGGATGTCGGCGCACGGACGTTGGCAGGTGCAGGCGGAGCCGGCTGCCCCGGTGCGGCCGCTGCCGGCTGGCCGGGAGCCGGGGGCTGGCCGGGAGCGCCCGGTTGACCTACGCCCGGCTGGCCACGGTGGCCACGACGCGCGGCATCCTTGTCGCTGTCGAGGACGGCAGTGCCGTTCTGGACGGGCAGGATGACCGGACCGCTGCCTGCGCCGGCCGCAGCCGGGTTCTCGGCGATCTTCTGGCGACGCTGCAGTTCGGCTGGCGAAACCTGCTCCCCGGCAATGCTTGGCGCTGCTGGTGCTACGGCTGCCGGTGCGGCACCGTTGGCCGCAGGGGCAGCGGCTGCTCCGGGTGCCGGCTTGCCAGGGGCAACCGGTTCGGTGCCGGGGGCGACCTGGCGCTGGCCGGCTGCTGCGGGTGGCTGTTCGGCGGCAGGCTTGGCAGGCGCAACGCCTTCAGCGGCCGGTGCCGGAGGCTTCTCGGCGTTCGGGGCGACCTTTTCGGCCGGCATGACGGGCTTTACGGGCTTCTCACCCGGCGTTGCAGGCGCCGGCGCTGCCCCACCATTGGCCTCTGCAGGCTTCTGGTGCTTGCCGGCTGGCGGCGGTGCAGGCGCTGCCGGCTCTGCTGCGGGGGCTTCGGCTGCCTTGGAGCGAACAGCAGGCGCTTCGGCCGCAGGCTTCCTGGTTTCGGGCTGTGCCTCTGGCTCGGCTGCCGCAGGCTTCTCGGCCTTCGGAGGCTTCGGCGCTTCCAGTTCCTGTACCTTCGGCTTTGCAGGGGCAGCTTCCGGCTCGGCAGGCTTTTCGGCCTTCGGCGGCTTCGGTGCTTCCATTTCGACGGGCTTTTCAGCCTTCGGGGGCTTCGGCGCTTCCGGTTCAGCCGGCTTCTCAGCCTTCGGCTCTACCGGCTTCTCGGCCTTCGGCTCTGGAGGCTTCTCAGCCTTGGGCTCTACCGGCTTCTCGGCTCTGGGCTCTGCGGGCTTTTCAGCCTTGGGCGCTTCGGGCTCACCATGCTTTTCGGCCTTCGGCGGCTCCTTGCCGGGCTCCTCAGCGCCGGGCTTCTTTTTCTTCTTGGGGTCCTGCTCGTCTTCCGCAGGCTCGGCTGTCGCCTGCGCTACCTCGAACGATGCAGCATTGTCCGCTTGCCGGACAGTGGTGTTGACGGTGCCACCGACCAGCATCGCGGCGTGCACCGGCTGCAGCATCAGCGACAGGGACAGCAGCGGAAAGGCGGCACTGGCGAACAATCTTGATCTGGTACCCACGGAATTTCCTCTTCGTTTCTTGTCGTTCTGGTCTTGTCGTTATGGCGAACCGAATTTCTCGATCCGGCCGCCCTCGGGTGTCTTGTTCCGATACATTCGGGCCAATTTGCGGTCGGGCGCATCCAAAGGGTATCGGCCTTCATTTTGTTCCGCTTTTCTAAAGTCCGTGAAATGAATCCCCGATGAATGTTGCGTGCAGCCACCGTTCACATGGCCTCCGGGCGCGGAAACTGTGCACTGCATCATCGACAGATGATTCCGGTTGCAATTCTCTCGAAAAGAGGAAAATTATCTCCGCAAGGCGGTCCTCGCGATTTCCGCCCCATTCAAACCGCGCGCGGAAAACAAGAACACCCCGCGGTCACCAACAGAGAGGATCCACATGCGCAACTCAACCCGTCTCTTCGCCGCAGCGTCGCTCGCAGCGATGTCGCTCTTTTCCGGCGTGGCCATGGCCGACGGCGACACGCTGACCATCGGCACCGATGCGACCTACCCGCCCTTCGAATCGCTGGATTCAGCCGGCAAGTTCCAGGGCTTCGACATCGACATCGCCAACGCTCTTTGCGACCAGATGAAAGTCAAGTGCACGATCGTCAACCAGGATTTCGACGGCATCATTCCTGCCCTGCAGGCGAAGAAGTTCGACATGATCGTCTCCTCCATGTCGATCACGCCTGAGCGCTTGAAGTCGATCGACTTCACCAACAAGATCTACAACACCCCACCTGCCATTGCTGTGCCGAAGGATTCCAAGGTCACGGAAGCGACCGACGCCGGCCTCAAGGGCAAAACCATCGGCGCCCAGTCGTCGACGACCCACGCCAACTATGCGACGGCCCACCTGAAGGATGCCGAACTGAAGCTCTATCCGACCGCTGACGAGTACAAGCTCGACATGACGAACGGCCGTATCGATGCCGTCATCGATGACGTCGTCGTCCTGTCGGAATGGGTCAAGTCGGATGCCGGCAGCTGCTGCAAGATGCTCGGCACCCTGCCGATCGATCCGGTTATCAACGGCGAAGGCGCCGGCATTGGCGTTCGCAAGGGCGACGATGCGCTGAAGACCAAGCTCAACACCGCGCTTGCCGCCATCCGCGCCGACGGCACTTACAAGAAGATCCAGGACAAGTATTTCGACTTCGACGTTTACGGAAAGTAATCGCCGGGTTTAGATGCGATGCAAAATACTGGCGGCGGGAGGCTTGCTCTTCCGCCGTTTTTATTTGAGAACTGTCGGTAATAGTAAGCGACGAAACAGTCGCGAGGGGAAATAAAGGCATGAGCGGAGCGTTTTCCGCCCTCGGATCCCTGTGGGATCGGATGAGCACTATCTTCGATCCTTTATGCGGGCCGGTCGGCCTTTTCAGTCTGTTCGGTTCGGGAACGGTCATCGCCTGCGGCGATACAGGCTGGGGCGACGAGATTGCCCTCGGCATGAAGGTCACCATCGTCGTCGCGCTGTCCACCCTGCCGGTCGGCCTTGCCATCGGCTTCCTCGTGGCGCTCGGCCAGCAGTCGGAAGAAAAGTCCGTACGGCTGGCGGCCAGCATCTACACGACGATCTTCCGCGGTCTTCCCGAACTGCTAACGCTGTTCATCGTCTATTACGGCATCCAGATCGCCCTCCAGAGCCTGCTTGCCTCTCTCGGCTACGAGGGACGCGTCGAGATCAATGCCTTCGTGGCCGGCATGCTGGCTCTCTCGGTGGTGTTTTCCGCCTATTGCGCCGAAGTCCTGCTATCGGCATTCCGCGCCATCCCCAAAGGCCAGTACGAGGCTGGCGATTCGCTGGGCCTCGGGCGATTTCGCACCATGCAGCTGATCGTCCTGCCGCAGCTGATCCGTATCGCCCTGCCCGGCCTCGGGAACCTCTGGATGAACCTCCTGAAGGACACCTCCTACGTCTCGATCATCGGCCTGACCGACATCCTGCGCCAGACCGGCATCGCGGTGCGCGTCACCAAGGATGCCTTCGGCTTCTACCTGCTTGCCTGCGGCCTCTATCTGTTCCTCGCCATTGTCTCATCAGTCGGCCTCGGCTTTATCGACCGGTGGACCAAGCGCTCGGAGGCATCGCGATGAGCTATTCGAAGGCCCTTATCCCGCCACGCGCGCCGCCACCAGAGGCCATGACCCGGATGCGACCGGCCCGGATGACAGGCTACATCGTCGTGACCCTCTGGGCTCTCCTCGGTGTTGCCCTGCTGGCGATGATGATTACCAACTGGGACAACGAGAAATTCTTCAAATACGGACCGCGCTTCGTGCATGGCCTGATAACGACGCTCGAGCTGGTGGCCTTCTCGATCGTCTTCGGCGCGGTGCTTTCAGTACCGCTGGCCTTTGCCCGCATGTCGAAGAACCGGCTGTTCAGCGGCTTTGCCTATGTCTACGTCTACGTCTTTCGTGGAACGCCGATCCTCGCCCAGCTTTTCCTGATCTACTACGGCCTCGGCAGCTTTCGGCCCGAATGGCAGTCGGTCGGCCTCTGGTGGTTCTTTCGCGAGGCCTGGTATTGCGGGCTGCTGTCGCTGACACTGAACACCGCTGCCTACCAGACGGAAATCCTGCGTGGCGCCATCATCAGCGTCTCCAAGGGCCAGCACGAGGCAGCCTCGTCGCTCGGCATCCCCAAGCTGGTAGCCTTCTTCAAGATCATCCTGCCGCAGGCACTGATCGTCGCGCTTCGCCCCTACGGCAACGAAATCATCCTGATGGTAAAGGGCTCGGCGGTCGTTGCCATCATCACCGTCTTCGACCTCATGGGTGAAACGCGCTACGCCTTCTCGCAAACCTACGATTACCAGAGCTACCTCTGGGCGGCGATCTTCTACCTCAGCATCGTCGAAATCCTGCGTCATTTCCTGGAATGGACAGAACGCCGGCTGACACGGCACCTCGTCCGGTAAGGGCGAGGGTCAGATCAATTGGCAGCACTCCCCTCAGAGAACTGCTAACCTGTTGATTATCATCACAAAATTGTCACGAAAAGTCATTTTCGAAAGCTTCGGTTAAGCATCCCGTGTTTCCATATCTTTGTGACGAACGTCACGCCCAGGAGTTGGAACCGCAAGCGAGGGGCCGATGCATAAGGAAATGGAATTGCAGCTGAAAGGCTACGGACTGACCACCGCCGAAATTTTCTACCGCCTTCCCGATCATCCCGCCATCCTCCAGACCTATCTCTGGCAAGACTACGATCTCTCCCCGGACTTTCCGGAAATGCGCAGCTTCCTGAAATTTTGGCAGGAGAAACTCGACGGCCCCCTCCACTCCGTCCGTTACGTCCACCGCAAGCTGATCTCGGCAACAGACTGGCGCGCCCTCAAAGGCGAATTCATCCTGAACTGAAATAGCGGTTGCAGCGGCATTTGACCCGGCTTAAAAAGCCGGCATGAAAAACAAGATCGACGAAGACGCGCTGGCCGACGCCTATAACCGAGCCCTCGAGCTGGAGAAATCCGGCGACATCGACGCGGCCGTTGCCGCCTATAACGAGGTCCTGGCAATCGACCCCGACGATCACGGCGGCGCCTCAGTTCGCATCGCCTCGATGGGACGCGGCGAGACACCGACACGGGCGCCGGACGCCTATGTCGAGACGCTGTTCGACCAGCATGCCGAAGTCTTCGAGGACGTGCTCGTCGAGCAACTCGGCTACCATGTGCCGATGCTGGTTCGCCAGCGCCTGCAGGCACTCGGCCTCGGGCCCTTCAAGCGGCTGCTCGATCTCGGCTGCGGCACCGGCCTCACAGGCGGCGTGCTCAGCGACATCGTCGACGACATGACCGGCATAGACCTGTCGGAAAACATGGTCGAGATCGCCGACGAGAAGGACATCTACGATTCGCTGTTTGTCGCAGAGGTCGAGGATTTTCTCGAGGACAACGACGAAGAGCCCTTCGACATCATAACCGCCACCGACGTGCTGCCGTATCTCGGTGCGCTCGAGCCGCTGTTCTTCGGAACCGCCGAAAACCTGACGCCCGGCGGCCTCTTCATATTCTCGTCGGAAACGCTGCCCGAAGAAACCCTCGCCGGCCGCCCCTACATGGTCGGCCCGCACCAGCGCTTCGCCCACGCTGAGGCCTACGTCCGCGAACGCCTGACAGCCACCGGCTTCGACCTCATCGAAATCACCGACATCAACGTCCGCATGGAAGACGGGCAGCCAACCCCGGGGCATCTGGTGGTGGCGCGGTTGAAGCAGCAGCACTGATAGCGCATCGCTCTACCCGCTAGACGGCTAACGTCGCTGATGGGAAAGCGGACCGCTTTCCCAAGCGTCTCAATGCCCCAGGATAGCGGCCAGCAGCTTGCCTTCCAGCTCCGCCAGCGCCGGATTGCCGTGGCGGCGGGGATGGGGGTGGGGAACGGGGAGGTCGAGGGCAATCCCGCCTTCCTCGAGCACAATGACGCGGTCGGCCAGATGCACGGCTTCGCTGACATCGTGGGTGACGAGGACGGCTGTGAAGCCGAGTTCGCGCCAGACGCGGTTCAAGAGCTCCTGCATGCTGATGCGGGTGAGCGCGTCGAGGGCGCCGAGCGGCTCGTCCAGGGCAAGAATGCCGGGCTTGCTGACCAGCGCGCGGGCGAGCGCCACGCGTTGGCGCTGTCCACCGGACAGTTGAGCCGGCCAGTTACCGGCCTTTTCCGCCAGTTGCACTTCCGAGAGAACCCTCGCCGCAGCCTTGCGACCTTCTGCCTTGGAAACACCCTCGCCGAGACCGACGGTGACATTGTCGGCGACGCTCAGCCAGGGCAGCAGGCGTGGCTCCTGGAAGACGATGCGGGCGTTCGGAGCCGCCTCGCCCGAGGTTGTACCGAAGGCGACGCTGCCGCCGGTCGGCGCGTCCAGTCCCATCAGGATGCGTAGCAGCGTGCTCTTGCCGCAGCCGCTCTTGCCGATGACGGCGACGAACTGGCCGGCCGGAATATCGAGATCGATACCCCGCAGGACCTGGTTGTCGCCGAAACGCTTTTCGAGGCCACGGACGCGGATGGCACCGGCACCCGGTGCAGCACTCGCCGCCTCCGGCTGTGTGCTTTTGTGTTCGACCGGCTGAAATCGTGGGTGGGCGATGACGTTCATCTCTCTGTCCTCAGCGCTGCTGATAGGTAGGGTTCCAGCGGAGCGCCCTGCGCTCCATCGCCCGGGCTGCAACATCGGCCAGCTTGCCGAGCACCGCATAGATCACCAGCGACAGCACGACGACATCGGTCATCATGAATTCGCGGGCGTTGTTGGCCATGTGGCCGATGCCGGATGAAGCCGCAATCGATTCCGAGACGATCAGCGTCAGCCACATGATGCCGAGCGCATAGCGCAGGCCGACGAAGATCGACGGCAGGGCGCCGGGAAAGATGACCTTGCGAAACAGCGTCCAGTTGCCCATGCCGTAGACGCGACCCATCTCGATCAGGTCTCGGTCGACATTGCGTACGCCATGATAGGTGTTGAGGTAGACCGGAAACAACACACCGAGCGAGGTCAGGAACAGCTTTGATTCCTCGCCGATGCCGAACCACAGGATGACCAGAGGGATCATCGCCAGATGCGGCACGGTGCGCATCATCTGCAAGGTCGTGTCGGTCAGCTTTTCCGACAGCCGCGACACGCCGTTGGCAAGACCAAGCAGGAACCCGATGCTGCCGCCGACAAACAGGCCGGCAAAGGCTCGGCCGGCGCTGACGGCAATGTCTTTCGGCAATTGACCGGAGGTCGTCGTCTGCCAGAAGGCCATCACCACATCGAACGGCGATGGCATGATCCGCGACGAAATCCATCCGGCCGACGAGCCGAGCTGCCAGAGTGCGACGATGGCGACCGGAACCAGGTAAGGCAGCCAGGCCTCCAGGTTTTTGCGCGCGCGGCTGGCGATATCGTTGTCCGCCGTCCGCGCTGCCCTTACCTCGACGAAGTGTGTGTCGACTGCCGCCATGATCTTGTCCCTCTCTGCCGGATCAGGATCCGGACACGACCTTCAGGTTGCCACCATGGCTGCCGCCGCCGAAAACCTGGCGCTTGCCGAACTCGACGTCGAAGCTGCCGCGCTGCAATTCGCGTCCAAGCCCCAGTTCCGGGAAGAGCAGCTCGGAAACGCGGTAAGCTTCTTCCAGATGCGGATAGCCGGAGCCGATCACCGTCTCGATGCCGATCTCCTGGTATTCGCGCAGGCGTGCGGCCACAGTCTTCGGCGATCCGACCAGGGCCGTGCCGGCTCCCGCGCGCACCAGGCCAACTCCGGCCCAGAGGTTGGGAGACACTTCGAGATTGTCGCGGCGTCCGCCATGCAGGGCGGCCATGCGCTTCTGTCCGACAGAATCGGATTCCTTGACGAAGCGCTCCTGTGCTTCGCGGATCGTATCGTCGTCGAGCTGCGAGATCAGGCGGTCGGCGGCGGCCCAAGCCTCGTCGTCGGTTTCACGAACGATGAAGTGGAGGCGGATGCCGAAGCTGACTTCGCGGCCGGTGCGCTTTGCTGCAGCCCGCACCTTTTCGACCTTTTCGGCAACCTGCGCCGGAGGTTCGCCCCAGGTCAGGTACTTGTCGACGCGACCGACGGCAAAATCGATGCCAGCGTCCGAAGAACCGCCGAAATACAGCGGCGGACGCGGCGATTGCACCGGCGGCAGGGCCAACCGTGCACCGGTCGCCTTGATATACTTGCCATCGAGCGTCGACGTGCCCTTGGCCATCAGCTCTTCGAACACGTCGAAGAATTCATTGGCGTGATCGTAGCGCTCGTCATGCTTCAGGAAGATGCCGTCGCCCGCAAGCTCAGAGGGACTGCCGCCGACGACGATGTTAAGCAGCAGGCGTCCGTGCGAGATGCGATCGAGCGTTGAGGCCAGCCGGGCGTAATAGGCCGGCGACGCCGTACCGGGACGCACCGCCACCAGGAATTTGAGCTTCTGCGTATGGGCTGCAAGCGCTGCCGCCGTGACGAAGGATTCCTCGCATGACACGCCGGTCGGCAGCAGCACGCCGGAATAGCCGAGGCGATCGACGGCCTGCGCGATCTGCGTCAGATAGCCGATATCCGTGTCGCGGTTGAGGTCGGCGGAACCGAGATAGCTGCCGTCGCCCGAAGTCGGGATAAACCAGAGGAAGTCGATTGGCTTGGAAGTGTTTGTCATGTCTGTTTCCCTTGTTCCGTGGTCGCGGGGATCAATCAGCTGGCTTTAGGGTGCCAGACGATGTCGCTGACCTTGAGCTTCTTCGGCACGATGCCGAGGCTGTAGAAATCGTCCGCCAAAGCCTGCTGGTAGGCAAGCGCCGCGTCCGGCATCAGCGAGACCTTGCCGAGGTCAGCCTTGCTGCGGGTCAGCGTGACGCGAGTGATCGGCTCCGGCACGCCGGTGATCTGCGCCAGCGCCGTCACCGTTGCATCGAGATTGGTCTGCGCCGCGGCACCGACCTTGGCCAGTTCGTCGATGACGTCGGCAATCACCTCTGGGTTCTTGGCCGTGAAGCCGCCGTTGCCGAGGAAATAGCCCCAGTTGTCGATGATGCCCTCGGAGGTGGTCAGCACGCGTGTCTGCGGATCGGCCTCTGTGACGGCAAAGTAGGGATCCCAGATCGCCCAGGCATCGATGCTGCCGTTCTTGAAAGCAGCAGCGGCGTCCGGTGGCGCCAGATCCACCTCCGTGATGTCAGAGACCGTCAGGCCGCCCTTGCGCAATACCTGGATGGCGAAGTTGTGGCCGCTGGAACCGCGCTTGTAGGCGAGTTTCTTGCCCTTCAGATCCTCGATCTTCTGGATCGGCGAATCCTTGTGCACCAGCAGGCCGTGAAAGGCGGCCGGCCCCTGATAGGCACCGACATAGAGGAGGTCACGACCGGCAGCCTGCGCGAATAGCGGCGGCACGTCGCCGGTGATCCCGAAATCGATGGCGCCCGCCCCGATGGCTTCGAGCAGCGGCGGCCCCGAGGTAAACTCGTTCCACTCGACGGTCACGCCCTTGCCGGCCAGGCGCTTCTCCAGCGCGCCGCTTTTCTTGGCGAGTGGCACCACGCCGAATTTCTGCCAGCCGACCCTCAGCGTCGTGCCGGTGGCGGCGCTCGCCCCCCTCACCTGCGGAAGGATGGCAGCAGAAGCGGCTGCACCGAAAAGCCCAAGCGTCTGTCTGCGGGTAATCATCGAAGTGCCTCATAAAAATTCGCAACCGGATCCCTATCCGGCAAGTTCATAGTGTCATGGTCGCGGCGCAAGATCGAAGCCGCGGTTTCCCAACCGCAGCAAGGTCTTAGAATAATTTTGCTTGAAGTCGGGCTCCGGCATTGTCAGGGAAGCGTCTGCATGAGGCTTGCAAACTCAACTCGCCTTCGGCCGCCAGACGATATCGCTGACATTGAGCTTCTTCGGCACGATGCCCAGACCATAGAATTCCTCGGCCAGCGATTGCTGGTAGGCAACCGCTGCATCTGTCATCGTCGAGACGCTGCCGAGATCCGCGCCGGGCCGCGTCAGCGTCACCCGCGTCACGTCGGCCGGCACACCGGTGATGCCGGAGAGCGCCGCCACGGTGTCCTCGAGTTGCCCCTGTGCCGCAGCACCCACCTTTGCCAGTTCGTCGATGACGGCAGACACGAGCTGCGGGTTGCTCGTCGTATAGTCGCCATTGGCGAGGAAAAACGAATAACTGTCGACGATACCCCGCGCCGTCGCCAGCACGCGGGTCTGGGGATCGGCCTCGGCAATCGCCAGATAGGGATCCCAGATCGACCAGGCATCGATGCTGCCGGTCTTGAAGGCGGCAGCCGCATCCGAGGGCGACAGGTCGATCGGCTCGACATCTGAAGGCGTCAGGCCTGCCTTTTGCAGGGCCTTGACAGCAACGTTGTGGGCGCTGGAGCCACGCTTGAAGGCAAGCTTCTTGCCCTTGAGGTCGGCAAGCGACTTGATCGACGAATCCGCCCGCACCAGTATGGCAGAGCCTTCCGGGCTGCCGCGATAGAGCCCGACATAAAGGAGATTGCCATTCGCCGCCTGGGCAAACAGCGGCGGGACATCGCCGGTTGCGCCGAAATCCAGCGCGCCGGCCCCGAGTGCTTCCAGCAGAGGCGGCCCCGAGGTGAACTCCGACCATTCGACCGAAACACCTTGCCCCGCCAGCCGCTTCTCCAGCGCTCCCTGGCGCTTGGCCAGCGCCAGCACGCCGTTCTTCTGCCAGCCGATGCGCAGCTGCTTGGCGGCTGCGGCGCGTGCGATGCCGCCGAGCGGTAGAAGCGATGTAGCGGCGACGGCGCCCAAAAGCCCGAGTGTCTGTCTGCGCGATATCATGTCACATCTCCTTGCGTCAGCATTCTGCTGCCATGGCCCCTACACTGGAGAAATCTAGTCGGCTTATCGACAAAGGATTTTGTGAAATTCACCGACTTCGTCGAAATTTGCTTCTGCGGAAAGCGACAATTGCGAAATCAGCGCCCTCGCTCGTCCCCTGACGCCAAACGGCCTTTCCTGGATTTCGGCTTTCAGCTAATGCTCTGGCGAAATCTGAGAAGGAATGTACGCATGTCGAATGTCACTTTCATCGGCCTCGGGGTCATGGGCTATCCGATGGCCGGACATCTCGCCGTCAAGGGCGGACACACCGTCACCGTCTATAACCGGACGGCTGCCAAGGCCGAGGCCTGGGTGAAGCAATATGGCGGCAAATCCGCTGCCACCCCGGCAGATGCCGCAAGGGACGCCGACTTCGTCTTTACCTGCGTCGGCAATGACGACGATCTGCGCTCCGTCACCACCGCCGAGAATGGCGTGTTCTCCGGCATGAAGCCCGGGGCAATCCTGATCGATAACACCACAGCCAGTGCCGAAGTCGCACGCGAACTCGATGCCGCCGCAAAAGCCAAGGGCTGCCATTTCATCGATGCTCCGGTGTCCGGTGGCCAGGCCGGTGCCGAGAACGGCGTGCTCACCGTCATGTGCGGTGGCGAAGCTGCGGTGTTCGAAAAGGCAAAGCCGGTGATCGACGCCTATGCCCGCATGGTCGGGCTCATGGGCGATGTCGGCGCCGGCCAGTTGACCAAGATGATCAACCAGATCTGCATCGCCGGCCTCGTCCAGGGCCTGGCCGAAGGCATCCATTTCGGCCAGAAGGCCGGGCTCGACATCGAGAAGGTGGTCGAGGTGATCTCCAAGGGCGCTGCCGGCTCCTGGCAGATGGAAAACCGCCACAAGACGATGATGGCCGGCAAATACGATTTCGGCTTCGCCGTCGACTGGATGCGCAAGGATCTCGACATCGTCCTCAGCGAAGCCCGCCGCAACGGTGCAACGCTGCCCGTGACGGCGCTGGTGGATCAATTCTATGGAGAAGTCCAGGCGATGGGTGGCAAGCGATGGGACACGTCGTCGCTGCTGGCCCGGCTGGAAAAGAAGTAGGCTGCACCGGAGGCCGGCAAAAAGCCCAGGGCCTCGACGCCACAAGCGAAAAAGGCAGCGCGCACCGGCACGCTGCCCTTTTCCGTTATTCGTCGTTCGACTTGCTGGCGTCGAGCAGCATATAGTCGAGCGGCAGTTGCGTCGAATACTTGATTTGCTCCATGGCAAACACCGACGACACGTCGCGGATTTCGATCTTGGCGATCATCCGCTTGTAGAACGCGTCATAGGCGGCAATATCGGGCACGACGACGCGCAGCAGGTAGTCGACGTCACCGCTCATGCGGTAGAATTCCACCACTTCCGGAAATTCGGAAACCACCTCGGAAAAACGCTTCAGCCATTCGATCGAGTGGCTGGCCGTCCGGATCGAGACAAAGACGGTGACCTTGGTATTGACCTTGACGGGGTCGAGCAGCGCGACGCGGCCACGGATGACGCCGTCTTCTTCCATCTTCTGGATACGCCGCCAGCAGGGCGTCGTCGACAGCCCGACCTTCTTGGCGAGATCTGCGACGGCAAGCGTTGAATCTTCCTGCAGAAGCCGCAGGATCTTTCTATCTAGACGATCCATCCCCAATGTCCTTTTTCGAAATATATTCTGTCTATAGCGCGATTCCGGGGAAAGAAAAGAACATGATTTCAGAAAGTGAGGGTTTTCACCCGATTTTGCAACACCGGCAGCAAATCGCTCTCGAACCACGGGTGGCGCTTCAGCCAGCCACTGTTGCGCCAGCTCGGATGCGGAAGCGGCATCACCGCGGGCCCCTCATTGGTCAAAACATAACGCTTCCATGCAGATACCGTCTCCGTCATCGACGCCATCCTTGAAGGCCCGAGGTGAAAGGCTTGCGCATACTGGCCGATTGCCAGCACCAGCTCGATCTGCGGCATGGCATCCAGCACGGTCCGGCGCCACGCCGGCGCGCATTCACGCCGGGGCGGCAAGTCGCTGCCGGCAGCGTCGTAGCCGGGAAAGCAAAAGCCCATGGGGACGATGGCAAAGCGATCGCGATCGTAGAACGCCGCCCGGTCCACCCCCAGCCATTGTCGCAGCCGGTCGCCGGATGCATCTTCGAACGGCAGGCCACTTTGGTGCACCCGCAATCCCGGCGCCTGTCCTGCGATCAGGATGCGCGCCTTGGACGAGACGACCACCACCGGGCGCGGCTCGTGCGGCAGACGATACTCGATGCCCCGCGCCGGACTATCGCGACAGATACGACATCCGGCGATCGCAATACGCAGGCCCTCGAGCCGCTCTTCTCTTCCTGCTCCGAAATCCGTCATCGCCATCCCATGAGGTCGCGGACATACTCGCCGATACCAGCCAGCGGATCGCGGCTCGACTGTGCTGCACCGCCATCGCGCCGATAATCCCGGGGTCGCTCGAAACTGCCCGCCCACAGCCCTGCCTTGGCGTCACGCGCCTCTGCCTCCTCAGCCTCGTAGGCGCCATAGCCGACAGCCATGCCGCGACGAACCATCTCGGCATTGACGTCGAGCCCGCCGACGCTGCAGGTGACGAGAAGCCGGTCATAGCGGTCCCGTTGCCGGCCCCGGCACTCGACCGGGCCGGCAGCCAGCATCTTCGAAAGCGCATCCCGCGCCACCTGCCCGCAATCCCAGGATCGGGAATCGCGCTGGCATTGCTGCCGCAATTCCGGCGCATCGATGCCGACCAGGCGAAATCGCCCTCCCTCGCGCTTCAGACTATCGCCGTCGACGACCGAAAAATTACCGTTTGCAACCGTTTCCGGCTGAAGGTTCAACTTGAATGCGAGGAGGCCCAGCAAGCCCAGAAACGCAAATGCCATGAGGCTATCGCCCCACAGACCACGGGGCTTCGCCACCTTTCGGCCTCCTTGAAAAACAACTCGTTTGCGAAGATGGCAAACAAAACCTTGCATGGCAGCATCTTCTTAAGGATTCCGGCATACGCTTTGGCCATCTTCAGAGCAAGTATGTGCACATGAGTACCGGCACCAGCATCTCCTCGGACAAGATCATTGTTGATCGGTCGCGAAGCCATCGCAACAAGGCGGTGTCCAAAGCCGTGCGCGAAACGCGCGAGCGTTTGCAATCCGGTCATATCGGCAGTTTCGACCGCGAATTGCTCTCCATGTACATCGGCAACATGCTTCAGGGCGCCACGCTCGTTCCGCTGTTCGTCATTGTCGTCTCGGCGCTTGGCCTCTACCTCACCCACGACATCGGCTTTCTTGCCTGGGCGTTGCTGACGCTGAGCGCCCATGCCGTCAACCTCGTGCTCGGCCAACGCGCCAGCCGCAAGCAGCTGACCGTCGAGACCGCCCAGAAGTGGCGGCGGGTGCTGCTGTTCGGGCAGGTTCTGGTCGGCTGTTGCTGGGCTGCCTTTGCCATGAAGGGCTGCGACACCTGCGACGGCGACGGCTTCCTGCTCTACAAGGGCGCCACCCTGCTGGTCGCGCTCTGCGTCATGGCGATGTCCAATTTCTTGCTGCCACGCAGCGTCCTCTATGCCTTCGTACCAACCACGATTGCGCTCGCCCTGAGAGCCTTACTGACGCGCGACCTGCTCGATATCAGCCTCGCCTCGACCTTTGCCGCAGCCGTCGTGTTTTTCGTCTTCATCGGCAACCGGATGTTCCAGTTCAACCTGAAGATCCTGTTTTTCCAGTCGGAAAAGGATAACCTGATCGCCGAACTCGAGGTTGCCAAATCCATGTCGGATGAGGCAAGGCGCCGCGCCGAGGAGGCAAACCTGGCCAAATCGCGCTTCCTCGCCTCGATGTCGCACGAATTGCGCACGCCGCTGAACGCCATCCTCGGCTTTTCCGAGGTGATGTCGGCCGAGGTCATGGGGCCGCTCAACAACCCGACCTACAAGGAATACACCGACGACATCCACCGCTCCGGCCAGCACCTTCTCAACCTGATCAACGAAATCCTCGACCTGTCGCGCATCGAAGCCGGCAAATACGACCTGAGCGAAGAGGCAATCTCGCTGCTCGACGTCGCCGAGGATTGCATCGGCATGGTGCAGCTACGGGCTCGCGGCAAGAACATCTCGATCTCGCAGCAGTTCGAGGGATCGCTGCCATCCGTCTGGGCAGATGAAAAATCTCTCCGCCAGGTGATCCTCAACCTGCTGTCGAATGCCGTCAAGTTTACGCCGCAGGGCGGCGAAGTGGTGGTCAAGGTCGGCTGGACACTCAGCGGCGGCCAGTATGTCTCGATCAAGGACAACGGCCCGGGCATTCCCGAAGAGGAGATCCCGATCGTGCTTTCGGCTTTCGGCCAGGGCTCCATCGCCATCAAGAGCGCCGAACAGGGCACCGGCCTCGGCCTGCCCATCGTCCAGGCGATCCTTGCCAAGCACGACGGTCAGTTCATCCTGAAATCCAAACTGCGCGAAGGCACCGAAGTCATCGCCATCCTCCCCGCCAAGCGCGTCCTCCAGACCCTCCCCGCCGAACAAACCCCTTCGATCGACAAGAAACGCCGGAGTTTTGCGTGATCACCCGAGCCAGTAGTGGCTGAACACGGTGAAGGCGAGGTGGAGGCCGCAGGCGACGAGCATGCAGAAGACGGCGAAGGAGCCCAGGTCCTTCGCGTGTTTGCCGACGTTCGAGAGCTCCGGCGAGATGCGGTCGATGACCTCTTCGACTGCCGTATTCAGTGCTTCGGCTGCGAACAGTCCGAGGAACAGGAAGATCGACACCAGGATATCGGAAAGCCGCGTGCCGGTGGCAACGAGGATGATTTGCGCGACGACGAAGAACAGTAGTTCCTGCCGGAAGGCCGCTTCCTTCAGCAGGCGGCGAAAACCTCCCCAGGAATAGCCGGCGGCGGCGAAGAAGTGTCGGACGCCGGTTTCCTTGGTCACTGCTGATTTCGACAAGTGCGCGTTCTCCGGCCATCGCGTTCAGAAGCGTTGCGCATACAGAACCCGCAGCTGCAATTCAAGATGCCGCAGCCCCCCGATCCCACCTGTCTATGCTGCCGGTCCATGTCACCGGTCGTTGCTGCCGGTCAGTGGGTGTGGCTGTGTCCGTCGCTGACGCCGGCGGCTGCAAACGTCGCCATGCCGGAGTGGCAGGCGGCTGCGGCCTTGACGATGCCGGCGGCAAGCGCTGCGCCGGTGCCCTCGCCGAGCCGCATGCCGAGGGCCAGAAGCGGTGTCTTGCCGAGCTTCTCGATCGCCTTCATATGGCCCGGCTCGCCGGAGACGTGGCCGATCAGGCAGTGGTCGAGGGCAGCGGGATTGGCAGCCTTGAGGATCGCGCCTGCCGCCGTCGCCACATAGCCGTCGAGGATGACGGGAATGCGCTCGACGCGGGCGGCAAGGATGGCGCCCGCCATAGCCGCGATCTCGCGACCGCCGAGACGACGCAGGATTTCCAGCGGATCGGACAAATGGTCGCGGTGCAGCGCCACAGCCTTTTCGACGGCCGCGGTCTTGCGCTGCAGCATCTCACCCTCAGACCCCGTGCCAGGCCCCACCCAGTCGGCAGCGGTGCCGCCGTAGAGTGCATAGTTGATTGCCGCCGCGATGGTCGTGTTGCCGATGCCCATTTCGCCGATGCAGAGAAGATCCGTGCCGCCGGCGATGGCCTCCATGCCGAAAGCCATGGTCGCCGCACAGTCGCGCTCGGACAGCGCCGCCTCCTCCGTGATATCGCCGGTCGGGTATTCCAAGGCCAGGTCGAAAACCTTGAGGCCAAGGTCGTAGGCGACGCAGATCTGGTTGATCGCCGCGCCGCCGGCCGCGAAATTCTCGACCATCTGTTGCGTGACCTCAGGCGGAAATGGCGTGATTCCCTGGCGCGTGACACCGTGATTGCCGGCAAAGATCGCCACCAGCGGCCGGGTGACCGAGGGTTTGCGGCCACTCCAGGCTGCCAGCCAGAAGGCGATTTCCTCGAGCCGGCCGAGAGAGCCGCGCGGCTTGGTCAACTGCGCATCGCGCTCGCGCGCATCGACAAGCGCCCGTTGGTCGGGACCCGGCAGATCGCGCAGCAGCGCACGGAAATCGTCGAAGGGAAGGCCGCTGACGCTCATCGTTGTGGTTCCTTGTCTTTTGGTCGCAAATCGGCTTTTTTTGCTGGCCACTCTCTTAATCACGGAAGCCGGCGCGAACAACTGCAAAAGCGTCGCGGCTCTCGCCTTCACAAGGACCCACCACCATCGCCAGGCTACAAGCCATCACCGCCTACGCCACAGATATCGCCCGCGCTGTCGGCTTCCTCAGCCGCATTCGCATGCCGGATGCCGTCTTCCATGGCCATGACGGCAATCTCGGGAAGGTTGCCCGCGCTTTCCCGGCTGCCGGCGCGCTCATCGCGCTCCCCGCAGCCCTGCTGTTCGGCGTGCTCACTGTAGGCGATGTCGATCCGTTGCTGGCTGCGCTTCTGGCGCTCGGCCTGCAGACGCTGCTGTCGGGCGCCCTGCACGAGGATGGCCTCAGCGACGCCGCCGACGGGCTCGGCGGCGGACGCGATGCGGAGCGGGCGCTCGCCATCATGAAGGACAGCCGCATCGGCACCTACGGCGCAGTGGCGCTGATACTCTCCTTCGCCCTGCGCGCCGCAGCCCTTGCCGCCATCGCACGCGGTCTGCCTCCTCTTGCGGCAGCCCTGACGTTGCCCGCAACCGCCGCCCTCAGCCGCGCCGCGCTGGTCTGGCACTGGCACCGTCTTCCGGTCGCAAGGCCCGATGGCGTCGCTGTCGCCGCCGGCCAGCCGGACAGCGAGGCAACCCTCGTAGCGGTCGTAAGCGGCGTGCTGCTCGGCGCGCTGCTGCTCTGGCAGAGCCTGACGACAATCGCCCTTCTCGACGTCATCGGCCTTGGCGTCGTCGTCACCCTGGCATTCACCGCCTATGTCCGGCGCAGGCTTTCCGGCCACACTGGCGACACCATCGGCGCGACACAGCAGATTTGCGAAATCGCCATTCTCTGCGCCCTTGCCATGGCCGTCTGAAACCCCGATATGAAGCCCATGCAAACACCCTGCGTTCTTATCTGCAACATCGACGCCGACAGCGGCTTGTGCGTCGGCTGCGGCCGCACCCTGGCGGAAATCGGCGGCTGGTCGACCTACGACGATGCCGGGCGCCATGAAATCATGGCGAAACTGCCGGACCGGTTGGCCGATCTCGTCCCGCGCCAGGACGCTGCCGAATGAACCGTGTCACCGTCTTCCTCGGCATCCTTGCCATCGGACTGGCACTTTTGGTTTTCAACCATGACAGCGGCACCACCTTCGGCATCGACAACGACGATTTCGGTCGAATCGTCTACCTCCTGCCGATCAGCCTGATGCTGGCGGCCGGTATCTGGGCCAGCCGGCGCACCGTCAGCGAGACCTTGCGCAACCTGTTCATATGGCTGGTCATCCTGCTGGCGCTGGCCACCGCCTATCTCTACCGCTACGACGCGCTGGATGCAGGCAACCGGCTGATGGCCGGCCTCATCCCCGGCCGCGCCTTTGTCGTCACCACCAGCGAAGGCGGCCAGGAAGTCATCCTCCACAAGCTGCTGAACGGCCACTTTTCGGCAGACGTGATGATCGATGGCCACCGCATCAACATGCTCGTCGACACCGGCGCAAGCCTGCTGGCCCTCACCCAGGCCGACGCAAAGCGCATCGGTCTCGACCCGAAGACCATGAACTATTCGATGTCGATCATGACCGCCAACGGCCGGGGCCGTGCCGCGCCCGTGACCCTCAAATCCGTCGGCATCGGCCCCATCGCCCGCCAAGACGTCGCCGCCGCAGTCTCCGAGGACGGCAAGCTGGACCAGAGCCTACTCGGCATGAGCTCCCTCGAAACCTTGGGCTCGATGCAGATGCAAACGGACGAACTGCGGCTTCGGGACTGACGGTGTCCGCCACTAAGTCTCCACGGCTGGATGAGCATCGATATGAAATTCTGGCGGAAATTGCAGCGGTGATTCCCCAAAATTGATGGTTTGCTTTTTGTGCCTATTGGTGGATTTTCTACCGCCTTGTGCCTTCCTCTGTATGTTTTAAGGTGCGCGGGCCAACCCCTGTCGACACTTAGGAAAAATGTTATGAAGCTGCCCGTCGCCGCCTTTGCTCTTGCTCTCACGCTTGGTTCTGGCGCATTTGCGCAAGAGGCCGTTGTGGGTGTTGCCAATCCCGATCAGCTGTTTACCAGCAAAGATCCTGCGCTGAACCACAACAAACAAGTGACCTATAAGATCATCAAGGAACTGCTCGAGGCCAATCAATGGGATCGCGCTGATCAGTATTTGACCGCGCGGTATATTCAGCACAATCCCAATGCAGCGTCTGGGCGTCAGGGTGTGATTGATTATTTCACAAAGGTCCTCAACAAGAAGCCAAGTCCTGTTCCTGAAAAGATGAGCACCAAGATTGTCTCCGTGGTGGCCGAAGGTGATATTGTCACCGTCGCCTATCCGCGCGAGGTCAAGGATGCCAAGGATCCGACAAAGACCTATACCACCACCTGGTTTGACAGCTGGCGTTTTAAAGATGGCAAAGCGGATGAACATTGGGATTCGGCATTGAAACCCTGAGGATCAAGGGGATATCGCATGAATGGGCGATCGACGCTGGTTGGTTCACAGCAACCGCGGATCGTCGAGCATGATCGCATCCGGGGCCAGCTTGCGCAGTTTCTCCAGCCCCTCCGCATCCACCAGTCCCACCGGGAACTGCGGATAGTGCGGTAACGGCACGTTGCGCGGTTGGCCGACCATGATGGCGACCTGCAGGCCGGCTTTGCGGGCCGTGGCGATGCGGTCGGCGCTGGCCTCGCCCTGCCACAGGCGAAACCAGTCCGCTCCGAGGTCAGCGGCTTCCTCAGACGAATCGGCATCGGGCAACAATCCGAGGACCGCCATTTCACAGCCCATGCTTCGGACCTCGGCAATCAGACCCATGCTGCGCAGCCCGAGGATGGCGCGCCGGGATGCCCCGCCGGCCTCGACGGTGCGGACGATCTCGGCGATGTGCGTTCCATCCGTCAATTTCACATCGAGCAGGATGCCGAGCGGTGCAGATGCGGCTATCGCTGCTTCGAGGGTGAGAAGGTCCGGGACGAGGTCTTGCAGCGTTGCGAGATCGAGCGCCTCGACAGAACGGGGGTCGCCGGCGATCCTCTGCATGTCGGCATCGTGCAGGCAGACGAGAGCGCCGTCGGCACTGACGCGGACATCGGTCTCCACCGCATCGGCGCCAGCCTCGCCTGCCAGCGAAAATGTTATCGCGGAGTTTTCAGGACCGAGTGCCGCGCCGCCGCGATGGGCGATGACCAGAGGCCGGCTCCGCCCGGTGTCAATCCAGGATCCGAATGTCATTGTCTGCTCCACCAGCCCATGCCGTTGCAAGACCGCTTTAGGTAGACGGCTTTTGTATCGGCTTTGCGACGGAGGGCGCGTGGGCGGTGGAAAGGCCTAGTTGCGCAGCCGATAGCCCGTTCTGAAGATCCAGTAGACGGTGGCCAGACAGATCGCCAGGAAGAACAGCACCATGCCGAGGCTGACCAGCGGGTTGACGTCGGCGATCCCGTAAAAACTCCAGCGGAAACCGCTGACGAGGTAGAGCACCGGATTGAAATGGCTGACCGCCTGCCAGAAGGGCGGCAGCATGCCGATCGAATAAAAGCTGCCGCCGAGAAAGGTCAGCGGTGGCACGACAAGCATCGGGATAAGGTTGAGCTGCTCGAAGTTCTTCGCCCAGATCCCGATGATGAAGCCGAAGAGGCTGAACGTTACCGCCGTCAACACGAAGAACAGCACCATCATCAACGGATGCTGGATGGTGACGTGCACGAAGAAATTGGCCGTCAGCAGGATGATTGCCCCGATCAGCATTCCCTTGGTGGCCGCCGCCCCGACATAGCCTAGCACGATCTCGGTCATCGCCACCGGCGCCGACAGCACCTCGTAGATGGTGCCGACGAATTTCGGGAAGTAGATGCCGAACGAGCCGTTGGTGATGCACTGGCTGAGCAGCGTCAGCATGATCAGGCCGGGCGTGATGAAGGCACCATAGGAGATGCCCTCGACCTCCTGGATGCGCGAGCCGACGGCCGCCCCGAAGACGATGAAGTAGAGCGACGTCGAGATGACCGGCGACACCACGCTTTGCAGCAGCGTGCGACGCGTGCGGGCCATTTCGAACATGTAGATGGCTTTGACGGCCTCGAAATTCATTGATCGTCTCCGACAAGCTGGACGAAAATATCCTCGAGCGAGCTTTGCCGCGTCGAGAGGTCCTTGAAGGCAATACCGGCAGCGGCAAGGTCGGTCAGCAGCCCGGCGATGTTGCCGTGCCCGTTTTCGGCATCGAGCTCGTGGATGAGCGACAAGCCACCCTCGCCGATTGTCAGCCCACGGCCTTCGAGGCTGGGTGGAAGGACGGCGAGCGGCGTGTCGAGGTCGAGGATGAGCTGCTTTCGGCCGAGCTTGGCCATCAGCGCCGTCTTGTCCTCGACCAGCAGCAGCTTGCCGCCATTGATGACCCCGACGCGATCGGCGATCTCCTCGGCTTCCTCGATATAGTGGGTGGTGAGAATGATGGTGACGCCCGTCTGGCGGAGCTTTTCGACCACCTGCCACATGTCCTTGCGCAGCGTCACGTCGACGCCGGCGGTGGGCTCGTCGAGAAACAGGATCTGCGGCTCGTGGCTCAGCGCCTTGGCAATCAGCACCCGGCGCTTCATGCCGCCGGAGAGCTCGCGCAGCATGTTGTCGCGCTTGTCCCACAGCGACAGGTCGCGCAGCACCTTTTCGATATGGGCGGCGTTGGCCTTCTTGCCGTAGAGGCCGCGCGAAAAGCTCACCGTGTTGAAGACGGTCTCGAACTGGTCGGTGGTCAGTTCCTGCGGCACCAGCCCGATCATCGACCGCGTCGCGCGAAAATCCTTGACGACATCGTGACCGTCGACGAGCACCGTCCCGCCGCTTGGGTTGGCAATGCCGCAGACGATGGAAATCATCGTCGTCTTGCCGGCGCCGTTCGGTCCGAGCAATGCCAGGATCTCGCCCTTCTGGATATCGAGATCGATCCCCTTCAGTGCTTGAAATCCGTTGTCATAGACTTTGGTGAGATTGCGGATGGAGACGATCGGGGGCATGGGCGAGATGGGGCTCTTTGATTATTTTTGCGGCAACAGCCCGCTATATAACCTCGAACCGGAGTTTTGCCAGAGCGCCCCCGGCGAACAATCTATTCGGCAGCAGAGATGACCCGTTACAGGGCTGAGTTGCCGGTCGTTGCCATCCGCCGCGGCATCCTTCTCAGTTGCAGTACCTCCGTCCGCCCTTCCTTTCGCGAAGGTCGAAGTGGAAATGGTTCCAGTGTTCCGGATTACTGCCGGGGCCCATGACGGTGTCGAAATAGTTGCAGCTGTCGGTGCGCACCGCCTTCAGCAACGCGCCTTCGCGGAAGGAAAACAGCCCCTTCTTCCGGATATCGATGGCGTGGCCGTTCTTCAGCACGAACTTGCCCACATCGATGGCGTTCCCGTGCGCATGCTCCGACATCGGGTTGTAGCGTTGCGCGCTGTTGTTCATCCGCCGGCAGGAATAACCGCCGAGCGGGATGATGGTGCCGATCCCGGAAAGATAGCGCAGCCGCGCCGAGGGAGCCAGTTCGTTCTTCACCCATTTGGCAAAGGCCAGCGTCACCTGGCAGTTCAGCGTTACCGCCGGCCGGACGGCGATGTTGCCGGAGAGGCCGCGCAGCGATATCGGATAGGGAACCTGGCAGGCTGGTCCTTGCGAGATCGCCGGCTTGTCCTGGAAGACGACGCCCATCTGGCGCAACTGCTGGCGGCACTGCAGTTCGGAATTGGGCATGGCGGCCGACATCGGCGGTGGCGCTTGTGGCGCCTCGTACTGCGGCTCCGTGGTGGTCATCGGATTTTCCACGCGCGGCAACATCGCCACCTGCTGCCCCTGCAGCCGTGGCGCGGTCGATTGCAAGATCTGCCTCTGGGCGCTGGTGCGAAGCACAGGCCGGTTCGCCTGGACGGGATTATCCGTGCCGATGCCGCTGACGACCGGCTCCTCGGACTGGCCCTCGGCGATGTTCTGCTCTTCCTCCTCGGCCAGCCCGACGACCCGTTGCGGGGTGCCACCGACACCGAGCTCTGCGTCCATATTGATACCTTCGGCAGGCACCGGCGATGAATTCTGCGCGGAACGCTGCGATGCCAAGCCGGTGGACTGCGGCGCCACCATCGCATCCGGCGACTGGGCCGCAGACTGCCTGCCGCTGACATGGCCGACATCGGCAAGGTTTGGCGTGTCGAGGTAATCGACGGAGGCCGAGCTCACCGGCGTCGTCGTGCTCTGGTAGGTGTATTGGCTCGGTGGATTCGTCGGCACGGAGCGGCGCGGCTGGATCGAACCGACACGCGTCTTGTTGTCGATGCCAGACGGCGGGACGAGGCTGTCGGCAGAACAGGCAATCAGTGTCGACGACAGCAAAACGGGCAGCACTGCCCGCCGCAGAAAGGGAAAATACGCCATACACACACCACTTCCGACGCCGCAATCGATCGGCAATCGTGTACAAATTTAAGCAAAATTGGTGAATGAAAGCTTAGCGGCATGAAAGCCGGCGAAATCGGAGGGAAAACTCGCCCCCGGCCCTTTTGCAAACGGCGGCGTTTGCCTTACGGTGCGTCATACATATCAGGCCCGACAGGAGAAGCCGACATGAACGACACCGCCAAGCCGCTGGGCGAACTGACGCTGCGCACCCTGGCGATGCCCGCCGACGCCAATCCGGCCGGCGACATCTTCGGCGGCTGGGTCATGGCGCAGATGGATCTGGCAAGCGGCATACGCGCCGCAGAGCGCGCCAAGGGCCGCGTCGTCACCGCCGCCGTCAAGGAAATGGCCTTCCAGCTGCCAGTGAAGATCGGCGATACGCTGAGCATCTACACCCACATCACCCGCGTCGGAACAACCTCCATCACCCTGCTGATCGAAGCCTGGGCACAGCGGTCGCGCTACCAGAAGATGGAAAAGGTAACCGAAGGCACCTTCATCATGGTGGCACTGGCCGACGACGGAAAGCCGAAAGCCGTTCCGCCGGCGGAGGAATGACGGGAGGCAACCTCACGCCAGGGGCAACTGTGTCGGAAAAACGGGGGTGGACCTGGCCTTCACCAGCCGGGTTATCTGCCGCTGGACCTCATAAAGCGCAAGGCAACAGGCGATCGTCGCCACAACGATCAAAAAGAACGAACCGGTGTCTAGCCCGAAATTTCGCATCCACCAGTAGGCAAAGGCGATCAACACCGTCTGGTGCAGCACGTAGCAGGTCAGCACCGACCTGTTGAGGTAGGTGATCACCGGGTGAGACCGGGTGATCAGGGCGCGACCGTAGCCGAGTATCGCCACCATCGCCGACCACTGGAAGATCGATCGCCCGATACGGTGTATCACAGCCACCCCGAGGCTGCGGGCACCCGGCGGATAGGCCACCAGCAGGCAAGCCAGAATTACCAGCGACACGATGGCGACAAGCGCCGCATGCTTTCGGTAGCGGACTGCGGTCGCCCAGAATTTCTCGTCCTCGGCAATCACATAGCCAAATGCGAAAAGCGAGAAATAGACGATGTGGGCGTACCAGTCCGAGCCCACTTCCATCGTCTCACCGAAGATCGGGAAAAGGGTGAGGCGCAGAACTGCGAGATAGAGGATCGGCCAGACAAGCAGGCCACGGCCTTCCACCAGGCGCCTGAGACCTGCGGTCAGGGGCGAAAGCCAGCCGCGCAGAAACGCCAGGCCCAGGGTCAGGACGACCGTGTAGAGCCAGAGATAGCCAATGAACCAGAGGTGTTGCAGGCTGACCAGCGAGACCGCCTGGCCATCCTGGACCATGATGGTGCCGAACTGGAGATAGATCCCCCAAAAATCCAGATAGGGAAGGTCCGTCGCCGACGCAGCCTTGAGCGCGAGGTAGATCTGCGGCGGCACCAGCACGAAGATACCGAGCAGCAAGGGCGGAATGAGCTGGAGCGACCGCTTTCTGCGGATATCGGCCGGCGCAAGCCGCTTGGCGAGCGCTGCCGTCGAAATCCCTGACACGAGAAACAGTAGACCGAGGCGCCACGGATGCAAGGCAAGCAGCAGCAGATCGAAGGCCCGGTTCGGAGTGCTGGCCTGCAGCAGCCACGACCTCGTCCCGAAGATAAGTGCGGTATGATAGACCATCAGAAGCGCGAAAAGCACGACGCGGATCACGTCGATGTCGTGTCGGCGCTGTGCCTGCCCATTCCTTCCCATGCCCGCCCCCAAGCGCCAAAAAGACTGACACAACCGCGAGCGTCCAGGCACCCGACAATTCACAATCCAAGGTAAGGACGAGAAGTTAATTAAATCGTAACGGGTGCCATCTGGGATTGCAGGCGGGAGGCCGCACCGCAGCCTCTCACGTTACATGCCTGGATGCAAAACTCACACCCGCAGGAACTGCGAGCCCTTGCCGAAATCCAGCCCGTGAAAGATCTTGGCGTTCAGGTCGCCGGGCGGCACATCGAACTGCTTGTAGAGCATGGCGGCAGCAACTTCGCGGACGTCGGCCGTCGGCATCAGGTCGCGGTCGTCGAGCAGTTGTTGGTCGCCGATACCCGGCCATTTGCCGAGTACCTTGCCGCCTTCGATCGCGCCGCCGGCAAGCAGACAGCATCCGCCGGTGCCGTGGTCCGTTCCCCCGGAGCCGTTCTGGCGGACGGTGCGGCCGAATTCGGTCATCGCCAGCACCACCGTCGTTTTCCAGACGTCCGGCCCCATCGTATCTTTCAGCGTCACGATCGCCTGTGTCAGGTCTCCGGCCGCCTTCTTGAACTGGCTTGCCTGCTGGACATGCGTGTCCCAGCCGTTGATCGAGAAGCTGGCGATCCGATAGTCGCCGCGCAGCATCTTGGCCGCCAGCCCGGCGATATCGGCGATCTGTTCGCCCCGCTTGGCGCCGGGCGGCATGCCCATCTCGGCCGACTGGTCTGCCCGCGTCGCCTCCTCCATGGCCTTGGCAAAGGCCGGGTCGTTGGCATAGAGGCGCTTCAGGAACTGCGCCTCGTCGCCCCCCGTCCCGAGCGTCGAATCCGATGCCCAGACATCAGCGACGTTCGGCCCGGAGAGAATGAGCTCCGTCGAGGTATTGATGTCTATCGCCTTGCGCGCCGTCGAGCGCGGTATCACTGCAAGCGCCCGGTTCAGCCAGCCGGTTTTTTCCTCCGCCACATGGTCGCCGCCCGATTCCAGCATGTCCTGGCCGTCGAAATGGCTGCGCGCATTGCGGTAGGGGGTCGAGACCGCATGGATGAACGCCAGTTCCCTCGCCTTCCACATCGGCATCAGCCCGGCGGCAGCGGGATGAAGCCCGAAAAAGCCGTCGAGGTCGAGAAGCCCCTGGTCCGGCCTGATGGCGATATCCGGTCGCAGTCCCGCAAATGACGTGTCGCCATAGGGCTGAACAAGGTCCAGCCCGTCCATGGCACCGCGCAGGACGATGGTGACGAACCGGTTGTCGCCCGGCATCGCGGCAAAGCTTATCGGCGTGAACACGGGCGCTGCGGCGAGGCAGCAGGCGGAGGCGAGAAAGCTGCGGCGGGAAAGGGACATGATCCTGCTCCTAGCGTCGGTTGAAGTCGGGCGAGGCGAGCACCAGTGTCAGCCCCGTCATCCGGTTGGGTGCCTGCGAGACGACACGGATGGTGTCGTCTCGCGCCGCATCGGCCAGCGTCGTCTTGAGGAACTCGCGCGGATCGTCCTGCTTGCCGTATCGACCGGCGGCACGGCGGGACCATGCCAGCCGCTCCGACAGGGCGCTGGCATTGATCCAGGCGTCGAAACTGTCGGGAAAGCCTGCCGGGCTCGGCGGCTCCCACACCGGCTCCCCCATGCGGCGAAGGGCATAGAGCCCGAGGCCCCGCGGCACATAGAGGGTCGCGTCGAAGGCCGCCTGCTCCTGCTTGCGCCGCTGCGCCTCGGCATCGGCAGCCATATCGCCGGGCGGTGACATCTGTGCGCCTGTGGTACCGCCGCTCATGCCGTTGACCATGGTCGCAACGCCGGCAGCCGTGACCGGCGCAGCCACCACAGGCGCACTTGCCGCGGCTGCCGCAGGCGCCATGGCCGGGGTGCCCGCCGGCGACATCGTCGCGGCGGCTGCTGCCTGTGGCGTTGCATCGGCGACTTCGAGGCTTTGCGGCGGCGGACTGACAGCCACTGGATTGCGCGGCATATTGAGGGCGCGAAGCCCGGCGACGACGAAATCGAACGGCGAACGCGCCTTGGCACCCTCGCCGCTCCAGGCATCGGGATGGTCGAGCATGGTGGCATAGACGGCGGTCAGGTCGCCCTTGGTGTTCTTCCAGCAATCGACCATCACGTCGATCATCGCTTGCGGCGGCTGGTCGGCGACAAAATGCGCGACCAGCTTGCGACAGATATGCTGGGCGGTCTTCGGATGAAGCGCCAGATTATCAAGCATGGCCAGATAGTCGCCTTCGCGACGGACCTTGCCGCCATAGGCCACGCCCAGCACGTCGTGGCTGCCGGGCTCCGACATGCCCGGCTTGAAATCCACCAACACCGCCTGCCGGTCGAGCGCGATACCGGTCAGCACCATGGCGGCCGAGCGCACGTCGGCTTGTGTGTAGCCGCTGCCCGCACCGAGCGTGTGCAGTTCGATCAGTTCGCGCGCGAGATTTTCGTTGAGGCCCTTTTTCTGTTTCAGGCCGGCAGGCGAGTTCGGTCCCAGCGATTGCGACTGGTCGAGATAGATCAACATCGCCGGATGGCGCGTCACCGCTTTCAGAAGCACGGGAAACGGCGCACCGATATTCGGACGGATCGCTTCGGCCTCGAAGAGCGGCACGATCAACCGCATCTGCTGGGTCTTCTGGGCGCTGACGGAAAAATGGTTGACCCAGAAGCTTGCCAGCCGCTCGTAAAAGCCATTCGGCGAGAACACCGCCTGGGCGATGCGCGCGTCCGCGTCGCGCTGGTAGATGGCGTCGAGGCGGTGGTAGACCGCATTCTCCCGCGCCCGTTTGGTCTCATCGGGATCGTTGCCCTTGCGGATCGCCTGCAGCTGGTCGGCGACATCGGCCACCGCCTTGCGACGGGCATCGAGCCCGCCGACGGGAAACAGCGGCGGACTGGCGATACCGTCCCTGATCTGCGCGAGAAGGGCCTGCTTGTCGGCGGGCGGAGGTTCGCCCGGCCGGAGACCGGTGCCAAACCGCAACGCTGCCATTGTCTGGAAAGAAATGCTCATGCCTGCCACCGTTATCGTTCGTTCGGGGATCAAGAACGAGTGACAGGCTGCCAGCCAATTGCGTCCGGAATGTTCGGAAAATGCGGCTTTTTCCAGACATGGACAAGATGTAACCGGACGCGGACGAACCTGTCCGGATGTTAATGCAGGGCGATCAAGGCGAGCAGCGACAGAAGCAGCGCCGGCACCATCACCACGACGCCGAGTTTCAGGAAGGCGAAGGCTCCGACCTGCAGCCCTTCGCGCCGGAGTGCCGTCAGCCACAGGATGGTCGCCAGCGAGCCGGTCACCGACAGGTTGGGGCCGAGATCGACGCCGATCAGGATCGCCCCGGATATGGTATCGGAGGCGTGCGCCGCCTGGACCGCACCGCCCGCAACGAGGCCTGCCGGCAGGTTGTTGACGAGATTGGCGAGGAAGGCGACGGCAACGCCGGCAACCGCCGCCGTCTGGCCCGGTGCCGAGGCTGCGCCCGCCGAAAGCTGGTCGGCCAGCATCTTGGTCAGCCCGGTCTTCTCCAGCGCCTGGACGACGACAAAAAGCCCGCCCACCAGCGGCAACACGCTCCAAGACATCGCGCGCAACGTCTCCATCGGGCTTTCCCGGCCGACAACCACGATCAGCGCTGCCGTCACGAGACCGCAAACGAAAGTCGGCAATCCGAGGTCGAGACCGAATGCCGAGGCGCCGATCAGGATCAGCGCGGTGACGACGAGACCGGCACCGGCAAGCTTTGCCGTCGGCGTCAGATGCGGCGCCTCGACGTCGCTGGCAACGCTGTCCTGCAACAACACGCGGCGCTGCGTCCAGTAGAGAAGCACGTATGTGGAGACGACGGCAGCGATCGACGGCAGCGCGAAGGTCGCAAGCCAGCGCCCGAGCGGCGGCATGTGACCCCCCCCGAAAATCACCAGGTTGGCAGGGTTGGAGATCGGCAGCACAAAGCTCGCGGCGTTGGCGATGAACGCGCAGATGAACAAGTAGGGCAGCGGCTCCTTGACCTTGGCGGCCTTGGTCGCCGCATAGACGGCCGGCGTCAGCACCACGGCAGTCGCATCGTTGGACAGGAACACGGTGACGACGGTGCCGACGATGTAGATCAGCGCGAACAGCCGGATTGGCGAACCCTTCGCGCGACTGGTGGCGATGGCGGCCAGCCAGTCGAACAGTCCTTCGCGACGTGCGAGTTCGGAGAGCAGCATCATGCCGACCAGGAACAGGTAGACGTCCAGCCCCTTGCCGACGCCCTGCCATGCTTCCGGCAGCGTCAGCAGCCCAAGGGCAACCAGCAGCACGGCGCCGGCCACGGCCCATACGGCCTCAGGCCAGCGAAACGGTCGAGTGATGACGCCAAGCGCGGTCAGGGCGGCGATGCCCCACGTCAGGGGAACGGCGTGGCTCATCATAGGCTCGGGCCCATCCTCAGAGCTGCCTGCATGTCTTGCCTCCTGGTTTCACGACCAAATCATTGTGTTGAATGTCATAGTTGGCGTCGGGCCGGACAACGGTGCCGACAGCGCCGACCCTTTACGTCACGAGCCCTCACCGGATCACCAAGGCATCGGGATGAAGACTGCCGGACACCGGGTTCACTCAGTTATTTGGGAGGTGTCGGCTGCGTCCGGGAGCTGGTTGCGCACAGATCGTCCGCAATGAACGTAGGGCCGCTTGGTCGACCACACGGCCGGTCGGCGCCAAGGGCTTTCACCCGGGATCAAATAAAAGGGCCTGGCGCTGGATAAGGCGATTACTCCGCAGCTTTTTTCTTTGCCGGCTTTTTCTTGGGTGCCGCTGCGGCGGCAATTTTGGCGTCCTCTTCTTCCTTGGCAAGGCGGAGGGCGCGCAGTCGGGTGGTCTTGGCTTCGCGGGCGCTGTCGCGCGCGTCGATCAGCGTGTAGGCCGCCTCGTTGGTCGCGTCGATCTTGGTTATCGCGGTTGGTCTTTTTGTCGGCGCGTCGGTCATGGGGTCGGTCTCCGCGTTCTGCTCACAGCCAAACCGGGGCATGAAAATCATCACCCCGGCCGCTATCCAATTGACTCGTCTGCCGTTCCGTGCGGTAACGAACAGACCTAACTATATAAGCGCAATCAACACTAAGCGGCCTCCGAGGTCAATCGATGGCGCTGCGGATAATCATTCATGAACAATAACTGGCTGGCAATCTCGTTGCCATCTTTTATACTCTTCGACATCAAGACTGTCGTTTGCGTTGAACTGGAACTGAGCTGACGATGAGCGATGACACACCCATCCGTACGCCGTTCGATGCGATCGACCTGGACCATCTTCGCCGTCTGGAGGCGCTGGAGGCCTACGACATCCTGGATACCGCGCCCGAGCCGGAATTCGACGATATCGTCTACATCGCCTCTACCGTCTGCAATACCCCGGTATCGCTGGTCAGCCTCGTCGAGGCCGATAGGCAGTGGTTCAAGGCACGGATCGGTTTCGAGCCCGGCGAAACGCCGATCGACCAGTCGGTGTGCGCCCATGCGCTGACGTCGCCGGAACTGCTGGTCATTCCCGACCTCACCCTGGATCCGCGCACCCGGCACAATACGCTCGTTACCCAATCGCCTTTCATCCGCTTTTATGCCGGAGCGCCGCTCATCGTGCCCGGTGGCGCCGTGATCGGCACGCTCTGCGTCATCGATACGGTGCCACGCCCGGAAGGGCTGGACGAAAACCAGCAGAACCTCCTGCGGGCACTGGCGCGCCAGGTGGTGGCCTTCATGGAAACGCGACGCGTATCCCACCGCAAGGACGAACTCTTCCAGCGCCAGAAACGTCTCGCCGCCAGCATCCGCAACAGTGCCAACAAGAACGTCGCCGCCCAGCAGGCCGGACGCATCGGCACCTTTGAAATCGATATCGCCACAAGCCAGGTGCGCGCCTCCGACGAGTTTTGCCGCATCTTCGACGTCCCCCCCGCCGACACCCATCCGACCGCGCTGTTCGAGTCCATGGTCGTGCCGGAAGATCGCCATATCCAATCGAATGAGGCGACCCGCAGGAATGGCGCGGCGCCTGTCGAAGTCGAATACCGGATCCAGACGGCAAACCATGGGACACGGTGGATTTCCCGCCACGCCAAATACCAGTACGACGAAAATGGCAAGCCGATCACCATGTTCGGCATGGTGCAGGACATCACGTCAATAAAACGGGATGCGGCACGCGTCCAGGCGTTGCTCGATCTCGGCGACCGCCTGCGCGAACTCGACGATATCGAGTCCATGGCACTGGCTGCCTCCGACTTGATGGCCAAGGCCCTAGACGCCAGCCGTGCGGGTTTCGGGCTCGTCGACGTCGCCGCTGAAACCCTGATGATCCAGCCGGAATGGCGCGCGCCCGGCGTCGCAAGCCTCGCTGGTCTCCACCATTTCCGCGACTACGGTGATTTCGTCGATGAGCTGAAGGCCGGCCAGACTGTCATCATTACCGACGTCGCGACCGACCCGCGCACTCGCCACAGGGCAGAGGCGCTGCTCGCTATCGGCATCCACGTCCTCGTCAACCTGCCGGTCTTCGACCACGGGCAATTCAAGCTGGCGGTCTTCGTCCACCACGACAGACCGCATGACTGGACGCAGCAGGAAATCGACTTCGTGCGGAGCTTCGGCGACCGCATGCATCTCGCCATCGCCAGGCTCCAGGCGGAGGCCGACCAGGATGTGCTGAACCGGGAGATCGGTCATCGCCTGAAGAACACCTTTGCCATGGTCCAGGCAATCGCCTCGCAGACCCTGCGGCCGATCATCGAGCAGGAGCATGTGCGCAATTTCGAGCGCCGGCTATACGCTCTTAGCTCCGCCCACGATTCGCTTATCACCCAGGACAGCGACGGGGCGGACATCGGCGCAGTCCTCATGCGGACTGCCGAAACCCTCGGTGTCACCGAACGGATCGACGTGCACGGGCCGTCCATCAATTTCGGTCCTCGCAGCACTCTGTCGGTGTCGCTGCTGTTCCACGAGCTGGTGACCAACGCCATGAAGTACGGTGCCCTTTCGAACGAGGACGGCCGTGTCGCGGTCGAGTGGCAGGTGCTCGAGAGCAACGGCAACCGCGTGCTGACGATGCGGTGGACGGAGAGTGGCGGCCCGCCGGTGACAGAGCCTACACGCACCGGTTTTGGTTCAAGGCTGATTAAACGCGGCTTCATGGGAACAGGCGGCGTTACGCAGAGTTACTCAAGCCTGGGCTACTCGGTCGAAATGACCGCCGCGCTTTCACAGCTCCAAAGGGCGAACTGACAGATGGCAGAGACATCGCCGACCAAGAAAATCGTTCTCGTCGTCGAGGATGAACCGCTTTTGCGGATGATGGCGGCAGATCTGGTTGAGCGGGCCGGCTTCGAAGTGATCGAGGCGACCGATGCAGACGAGGCGGTGCATATCCTCGAAACCAGGACCGACATCCGCATCGTTTTTACGGATATCGACATGCCGGGTAGCATGAATGGGATGTTGCTTGCCGCCGCCATCCGCGACCGCTGGCCTCCGATCGACATTATCATCACCTCCGGCCATGCCACTGCCGAAGAGGTCATGATGCCGGCACGCAGCATCTTCTTCTCAAAGCCCTACGACACGACCAAGCTTACCGCGACGCTGCACGCGCTGGCGGCCCGCGTCTACTAGTCTCAGCCGCCAGTGGTGTGCCCGCACCATTATCGTTCAGACATGGCGCCGTGTCACAAACCGGCAGCGGGCTCTTGCAGCAGGCATTGCTCCTTCATACCTTAAGGTCCGGGATCTGACCGACCGCGCAGCGTCGTCGTGCTCCCCCGACCAACAGACTGCCGCGAGGATAAGCCCGTGCCAATTGAAAAACTCCTGCCATCCATAGTCGCCCTACGCTCCAGCATCGCCGAGGACGCCTTCACCGCCTCGACGCTTGGAACCATCCGCGAGGGCAGCGGCGTCGTCATTCGCGACAACGGCCTGGTGCTGACGATCGGCTATCTCATCACCGAGGCGGAAGAGGTCTGGTTGACGCGCAGGGACGGCAAGGTCGTCCCTGCGCACGCCCTCGCCTTCGATCAGGAGACCGGCTTCGGGCTCGTCCAGGCGCTCGGCCCTCTCGACGTACCGGCGCTGCCGATCGGCGATGCGACCGCCACGCAGCTCGGAGATGCGGTCGTGCTCGCAGATGGCCTCGGCAATGCGGTGTCGTCGAAAATCGTCGCCAAGCAGGAATTCGCCGGCTACTGGGAATATCTCCTCGACGAAGCGATCTTCATCTCGCCGGCTCACCCATCCTGGGGCGGCGCTGCCCTGATCGACGAACACGGCAAACTGCTCGGCATCGGCTCTCTGCGGCTGCAGATGAGCCAAGGCGGCAAGGTCGCCGATATCAACATGGTCGTGCCGATCAACCTCCTGGAGCCGATACTCGACGACCTGCTGCACCGCGGCCAGATCGATAAGCCCCCACGTCCATGGCTGGGCGCTTTTTCGGCCGAGAACAACGGTGAAGTCGTGGTGATGAATGTGGCTCCAGGCGGACCGGCTGCGGAAGCAGGCCTGCGTCCCGGCGACATCATCTCGGAAATCCGCGATGCGGAAGTCGATGGGCTGGCAGATTTCTATCGTCAGGTCTGGAACAGCGGACCGGCTGGCGCCGAGATCCCGATGCGCGTGCTGCGCGACGGCCGCGAAGCCTGGCTGCGTGTAAAATCCGCGGATCGCGGCAGCTTTCTCAAGAAGCCGCAGATGCAATAGGCAGATAAACGTCGGCAGCGATCACAGGACCGCTGCCGACATCGTTTTCGTCAGTTGAATTTTCCGCGCCTGGATTTCTTGGCGAGCCGCAGGACATGGTCGTCGGCGATGTCGGCGAGAATGACCGCCACTTCCATCTCACGCCAGCCTGCAGCACTTGCCTCGGCAACGAGGCGCGCAAAAGCGATCTCCATCGCGCTCGCGCAATCGGTCGCGCGTTCGTGATCTTCTTCTGTGGGTTTGGGCGAAATTTGACTATCCATAACTCTACCATGACGCGAAACGGATTGAATGTGAAGTCCCGTTGACTTGATGTCAGACCATATAACCTATCCGTGTGTCATTCTGGGGCCCATTTTTGGGTTCACTTTTTATGCTGCCTCCATGACCCTTCGGCTGTGGCCACCTGTAAAATGAGTTCAGCAGGGAACCATTATTACTACCGTGTGTTGGTTGCCGCTTTACAAGAGACAGCAAATATATAATTCGCTGAAACTCTTGAGCCATCAACGCCATCGGCTGGTGCAGCCACGGCCCATCCGGAGGTGCGAATGCAGCCATCATCGAAAACTGGCCTGTCCGGCCGCTCGCTCGTCGCGCTGGCGTTTCTCAATTTTTTCCTCGCAGATGCCCGCGATGGGCTCGGGCCCTTTCTCGACGGGTTCCTTGCGACCAACGGCTGGAGCCCCATGACGCTGGGGTTCATCGCCACCCTCGGCGGCATCCTCGGCATGGTGGCAACGCCGTTGTTCGGCGCCTGGGTGGATGCATCCAGCCACAAGCGGATGCTGATCATCCTGCCCGTCGTGCTGATCAATGCAGCCGCCGTGTGGACGCTGGTCAGTCCCGGTGATTTTTCGGTGTTCGGCGGCCAGTCGGCCACCGCGGTCGTCGGTGCCATCGTCGGCCCGGCGCTGATGGGACTGACGCTCGGTCTGGTCGGCCAGAGGGCGTTTTCACGCCAGGTGTCGCGCAACGAGTTCTGGAACCACGCCGGCAACGTCGTATCGCTCGCCGGCGTCTATGCAGCCTCGGTGTTCTTCGGCCTCACAGGCATCATCGTGCTGATGGTCGTCACGGCGGTAGCAACCATCATCGCGGTGCTGGCGATCGACCCGGATAAGATCGACAACAGGGTTGCCCGTGGCCTTGGCTCGGAAGACGGCGACGGCAAGGACCAGCCCTCCGGCTACAATGTTCTCATTGGCACCAAGGGGCTAGTGCTGCTGGCGGTGACATTGCTGGTCTTCCATTTCGGCAATGCGCCGATCAGCCGCCTGATTGCCCAGGACTTCTCGCTGCAGCTCGGCACCCCTTTCCGCACCACGGCGATCACTACGGGCGTCTCGCAACTGTCGATGATCGTCATGGCGCTCGCCGCACCGTTTCTGATCCGTCGCTTCGGCCTTGCCACGGTATTCATCCTTGCTCTCTGCGCCCTCCCCATTCGCGGCGCCATCGCCGGCAGTTTCCACGAATTCGCCGTCATCTTCCCGGTCCAGGTGCTGGACGGCATCGGCGCCGGGCTGATCGGCATCGCCACGCCCATCGCTGCGGAGCGCATCCTGTCCGGTAGCGGGCGCTTCAATGTCGGCCTTGCCGCCGTCATGACGGTCCAGGGCATCGGCGCCTCGCTCAGCAACGTCGTCGCCGGCTGGCTGACATCAGAGGGCGGCTATCCGCTGGCCTATTGGGTGCATGGCGGCGTTGCGGCGATTGCTCTTGCGATCTTCATCTACGGTCGCCACAGCATTGCGCCGGAAACACGGGACCGCCGTGGAGTGACAGACGGCGCCACCGCATAGCCTCGCCCTTGACTTCGCAGGCCAACAAGAACATTTTGAGAACAAATTAAAGGGCATACATCATGGCGGCGGAAAAATTCATCATCATTCCATACAAGAAGGTCCGCAATGGCCTGGCTCCCGGCGAAATGCGCCAGGCTTCCAACGCCGCCAGCGCGGAAAAGATCGCGGCTGCCATGTCTGAGCGCTTCGTCGGTGTTGCCGCCTATGCCGTCACCGTCGACGAGGAGACCGGTGACATGACCTCGCCGCGCCTGCTGGCAAAGCACGGGGACATCGCCGAACTCAACCCGTAATCTGTTGCATTATTCTGGATGCATCGCCTCGCGCGGCGCATCTGTCGTCTCAGCGCTTGGCGATCGTCGGGCTTGAAACCTTGTCGCCGATGGCAAGGCCGAGCTTCTTCACGATGCCGCCGTTCAATTCGATGACGTATTTCACCGGCCCGCCGGAATCGATGATGGTCTGCGAATAGGGCACGGCGTTCTCGACAATATGCGTCACACCGCCTGCCGTGTCGACGAACAGCATGTCGAGCGGCAGGACTGTATTTTCCATCCACATCTGCACATGCTGCGCCTTGTCGAAATCGAACAGCATGCCGTGGTCGGCAGCCATCTGGCGACGAAACATCAGGCCGTATTCGCGCTGTGGGCCGCTGACAGCGACCTCGACGGTGAATGTATGGACTGTTCCAGTCTTGCCGGTGATCGTCAGCGTCTCGCTCGCAAAATGCGGCGCCTGCTTGACGACATCTGCGGCATCGGCCGTTGCGGCATGACTAGAGAAAGCCAAAAAAAGCGCCAGAGGGGCGCTTTTCAGGAGAGATGCGAGACGCATGGCCATCAGTGCGACCTGCCGACCGGGCTTGGCGTATCCGGATGGATTTCAGCTGCCATCATGCCCTTGTCGCCCGGTCCGAAACGGACCAGCACCACCTGCCCCGGCCGAAGCTCGGTAAGGCCAAAACGGCGCAATGTTTCCATGTGGACGAAGATGTCCTCCGTCCCCTCGCCGCGCGTCAGAAAGCCAAAACCCTTGGTACGGTTGAACCATTTGACGATAGCACGCTCGAGACCGCTGGTGGCTGTGACCTGCACGTGGGTGCGGGCTGCCGGCATCTGCGAAGGGTGCAGCGCGGTCGACTGGTCCATCGAAAGGATCTTGAAGGCCTGGTAGCCACGCTCGCGGCGCTGGATCAGCGCGACGATCCGCGTTCCCTCGAGGATCGTCTGGTAGCCGTCGCGGCGCAGGCACGTCACGTGCAGCAGCACGTCCTGCATGCCATTGTCCGGAATGATGAAACCGAAGCCCTTGGCAACGTCGAACCACTTGACCAGCCCGGTGATCTCGATGAGATCGACGGCTTCACCCGCCAGATCCTCAAAGTCGGCAATTTCAGTCGATGAAGTCCTGTCACCCATCTTCGCCAGCCCCTTGGATACACGTTACGCTGTTACGGTTAACTGATTCTCGAAATCAAGATTAGCATCTTGGTAACGGAAAAGCGCAAGTCCTGTTTTGTTTATTCTCTGACGCTGATTTGAGCCGCTACACTTGCCTGGGGCTGGCGTTGGTACAGATAAGACTGGACAGATTCACATTAGAAAGGAAATAGAATGCGTTATCTCCACACGATGGTCCGGGTGAAGGATCTCGACGCCGCGCTGCACTTTTACACGACGCTGTTCGGCATGACGGAAATCCGTCGCTACGAGAACGAGAAGGGGCGGTTCACCCTGGTGTTTCTCGCAGCCCGCGACGATCTCGAACATGCCGGCACGCATATGTCGCCCTGCCTCGAGCTCACCTACAACTGGGACACTGAGGACTATGACGGCGGCCGCAACTTCGGTCACCTCGCCTATGAGGTCGATGACATCTATGCGACGTGCCAGAAACTGATGGATGCGGGTGTTATCATCAACCGCCCGCCCCGCGACGGTCACATGGCCTTTGTGCGCTCGCCGGACGGCATTTCCATCGAGATTCTCCAGAAGGGCGACAACCTGCCGAGCACTGAGCCCTGGGCTTCGATGACCAACACGGGCGTCTGGTAGCCCCAGGCTTTCCCGAGGCTTGCAGGAAAGTCGAATGACGGCCTGCAAGCCATCTTGACCCTTGCCGACGGGCAATGGTGCCAGCATGGTCCGGCTATCGAAGCATCACGCATCGAATCGTCGCGGCCTTGTCTCTCTCCCGCCGGCGGATCCACGGCGTCGTCCCTCCTGGACAGCGGTGCTTCTCGAGAGCCAACGCGGGGGACCGATCCTTTGGGCACAGTGCAGACGACTTCAAGCAGACAGTTCCTGCTCCGCGCGACGACAGCCGCTCTATGCTTCGTGATGTTGTCGGGATGCATGACGACCTCGGCCAGGAAGGCCAAGGAACAACAGGTCGCCGACGCGGCCGAGCCCGCGCCGGAAGTAGTGATGCGGACGCCCGGCGAACAACTGGCCGCAGAACTCAACGCCAAGGCGCAGGCACAGGGCCAGAAACCAGGTACCTATCGCGACCCGCAGGTCCGCACCGGCTCCGGCCAGCAGACGGTAGCCCAGCAATCGGCAACCGGCCTCTTCCCCAACGCGCCGATGCCCGCATCACAGGCATCGACCGAGCCCGCCAATATCGGCGGCCTGATCACCCAGCCGACGGCGGTCAACGCCAACCGCTCCAGCATATACGCAGCGCCGCCACCCATCGCCGTCAACCCCGACGGCACGCTGGCACCGGTCTCCACCTATGCAGCGCCGGCCTTGCGCAACGTCTACGCCCTGCCACCGGGAAGCGCGATGCAGCAGACGCAGCCACAGCCGCAGCAACAGCAGCCCATGATGGCGCCGCCATCCGGCCAGTCCTCGAATGCGATGCCCCAGGGTGCGCCGAGGATGGCATCTGCCTCCGCGACCCGCCCGACTGCGGACGCAACACCTTCCCACGTCCTGCCAGCCCCCGGTTCGAAGGGTAGGCATCTCGACAGCCAGGAAGCGCTGATGATGGCGCGCAATCTCGCGTCGGGCGGCAAGAGCACTCCCGCCAACTCGATGATGCCGCCGTCCTCCTCCGGCCTGACCCTGCCGCAAGGCGTCACCCTACCACCGGGCGTGACCTTGACGCCGGGCATGGAAGCCTCGCTGAAGTAGCCTGCTGCCCGGTCAAAGCCTGCGCCCCACACACCTGCAACGACATCCGAAAGCCCCTGCAACCCGCTGTTTCCGCCCGTTAATCGCTTCATGCCGAAACGACGATATAGAGCTCTATTTTTTTCGGGAAAAAGCAAATTCCCGGCTTGCAGGATCTGAAACGCCCCCCTATAAGGGCGCCACAAGTTATGCGCCCTTCGTCTATCGGTTAGGACGACAGATTTTCATTCTGTAAAGAGGGGTTCGACTCCCCTAGGGCGTACCACTTGTTTTTCTCTTCAGTGACGACCAATGTTTGCCATGGCAGCCGCCGTGAGCACTTGCTTCCACGTAATCGGCCTTGCCGTCAGAACATCGGATTGTCTTGCCGCAACGAGCGCTCATGTCCCCGAGGCCTGTTACGCACGGCAAATCGCGGACCTCCAAACGCCTCTCAAAAAACCGCTTTTCATTGTGGATTTGTGACGATTTTGCGCTTGCGGGATACGAATGGCCTGACTATAAGGGCGCCACAGTGATTGCGCCCTTCGTCTATCGGTTAGGACGACAGATTTTCATTCTGTAAAGAGGGGTTCGACTCCCCTAGGGCGTACCACTGCTTTCCCCCGAACTTCGAAATTGACTGATTAGGCGCCTTGCGTCAGGCAACCTGCGTCACGGCGCCTTGGCGGCATCGGTGACGCGGAGCTGGACGCGGCGGGCGCCTTGCCAGTGGTCGGCACCCAGCGTTCCCGCGACGTGCAGCTGTGCCCCACGTGAACCGAGCAGCAGGTCGCCGAGCGGCGTTTCCGCGGCGCGGAACGCAATGCCTTCCAGACGGCCGCCATCCATCGCTTCCAGCGTCACCTTGATATGGTTTTGCCCGACCAGTCGCGAATCGCGCAGGCGATGGCTGGGGATGGCAAAGATCGGCTGCGGGTGGCCGGAGCCAAAGGGTCCCGCCGTTTCCAGCTGATCGACAAGCTCGACCGTTGCGCCGCTCGCCCCGAGCGCCCCGTCGATCTTCAACGTCGAATCGGCGACGAGCCCGAACACCTGTTTTTCGGCGCGCTCGGCAAAGAAAGTCCGCAGCTTGCCGAGGTTGGCGCGTTCGACCGTCAGGCCGGCAGCCATCGCATGACCGCCGCCCTTGACGAGCAGCCCGGCATCGACGGCGGCGCGCACCATCTTGCCCATGTCGAAGCCGCTGATCGAACGGCCGGAGCCGGTGCCCTTGCCCTGCGAATCAAAGGCGATGGCAAAGGCCGGCCGGCGGAAGGAATCCTTGAGACGCGACGATATCAGCCCGACGATGCCCGGATGCCAGTTGTCATGGGCGGTGACGATGACCGCAGCGCCCTCGCCGTTGCCATATTCGGCCAGCGCTTCCGCCTCGGCCTCCTTCAGCATGACGGCTTCCATCGCCTGTCGCTCGCGGTTCAGCTCGTCGAGCCTCTCGGCAATGACGTCGGCTTCCGATGCATCCTCCAATGTCAGTAGCCGGCTACCGAGCGCGGCATCGCCGATACGTCCGCCGGCGTTGATGCGCGGGCCGATCATGAAGCCGAAATGGTAGGGCGTAACGGGGCCGCCGAGCCCCGCCTTGCGGAACAGCGCCGCCAGCCCCGGATTGGACTGATGGCGAGCGGCCAGCAGGCCCTTGACCACATAGGCGCGGTTCAGCCCCTTCAGCGGCACCACGTCGCAGACTGTGGCAAGCGCTACGATATCGAGCCAGGCCAGCAGGTCGATATTGCCTGCCCTGAGATCGCCGGATTGGCGCAGCAGCCGCAACGTCGCCACCAGCACCAGGAAGACCACGCCGGCAGCGCAGAGATGGCCCTGCCCCGACAGATCGTCCTCCCGGTTCGGATTGACCAGCGCATGGCAATGCGGCAGCGCGTCGCCGACCTGGTGGTGGTCGATGACAACGACGTCGATGTTCCGGGCCTTGGCAGCATCCAGCGATTCGAAGCTGGTCGAGCCGCAGTCGACTGTGACGATCAGCCGGGCACCGTTGTCGATCAGCTGGTTGATTGCTGTCGGGTTCGGGCCGTAGCCTTCGAAGATCCGGTCGGGGATATAGATGGTCGCGGGCACGTCGAAGTGCCGCAGGAATTTGTACATCAGCGCCGAGGAGGCCGCACCGTCGACATCGTAGTCGCCGAATACAGCGACACTCTCGCCGGTCTTGACCGCCTGCAGCAGCCGCTCGGCAGCCTTCTCGCAATCCGTCAGCCGGTGCGGGTCGGGCATCAGGCCGCGAATTGTGGGGTCGAGAAAGGCCATCGCCTCGTCGAGACCGACGCCACGGCCGGCGAGCACGCGGGCGATCAGGTCCGCCATCCCGTGGGTCTGGGCCATCGCCAGCGCCCGGTTCTGGCCCGCCTGGTCGAGCCGCGACACCCAGCGATTGCCGCCGGCCGAACGTTCCACCCCCAGAAATGCCCGCTGTACCGGGTCTGCCGCTTCGATCGGTCCCATCAGATTGGCCGGATCCGTTCTTTCATCCGCCGAAGCCCGCCATCAGGGAGCGGCTTCGCGTGCTTTCGGTGCAGATTATCGCAAGCAGGAGGCGCGTCCACGGAAATTGCGGTTGCCTCACTGCTCGTGCTTCGGACGCTCGATGCGGATGACCTGCGGTTCGCCGACCAGATAGCCATCGGTCTTGATCGCCGCCACCGCCTTGCGCACCGAATCCTCCATGGTCGCATGGGTGACGAGTATGATGGTCTGCTGGTCGGAGGGCGAGACGTGCTGCTTGGAGCGCTGGACGATCGATTCCAGCGATATGTGGTTTTCCGCCATGTGGCCGGCGATGCTCGCAAACACGCCGGTGCGGTCCTGCACGCTGAGGCGAATGAAGTAGCCGCCCTCGTGGCTCTGCATCTGCGCCTTGCGGTAAGGCTCGAGCGACTTGGCGGGATGGCCGAGCACGGGGACGCGCTGCGTGCCGGGCTGGCTCTTGGCGATGTCGGCGATATCGCCGAGCACGGCCGATGCCGTGGCATTGCCGCCGGCGCCGGGGCCGACCATCAGCAGTTCGCCGAGAATATCAGATTCGATCGCCACCGCATTGGTCACGCCGTCAACCTGGGCAATGACCGAATCGAGCGGCACCATGGTCGGATGAACGCGCTGCTCGATGCCGGTCTCGGTGCGCTGGGCAACGCCGAGCAGCTTGATCCGGTAGCCGAGATCGGCGGCAGCCCGGATATCCTCGATGGAGATGTTGGAGATGCCCTCGAGATAGATGTCGTCGGCGGCAAGCCGGTTGCCGAAGGCGAGCGTCGTCAGGATCGCCAGTTTATGCGCCGTATCGTTGCCGTCGATGTCGAAGGCCGGATCGGCCTCGGCGTAGCCGAGCCGCTGGGCTTCCTTCAGGCAATCGGCAAACGACAGGCCTTCCTTCTCCATCCGTGTCAGGATGTAATTGCAGGTGCCGTTCATGATGCCGTAGATGCGCGAAATCGTGTTGCCCGTGAGCGACTCGCGCAAGGCCTTGATGACCGGAATGCCGCCGGCAACGGCCGCTTCGAAGTTCAAAAGCGTGCCCTTCTCCTCGGCGATCTCGGCAAACTCGACGCCGTGATAGGCGAGCAGCGCCTTGTTGGCGGTGACCACATGCAGACCGCGCGCCAAGGCCGCGCGCACCGACGCATTGGCCGCACCCTCTGAGCCGCCGATCAATTCGACGAAGACATCGATATCGGCCTTGTGGGCGAGATCGACCGGACCGTCGAACCACTCGACGCCATCGAGATCGATGCCGCGATCCTTGCTGCGATCCCGTGCCGAGACGGCGACGATCTTGATCGGGCGGCCGCAGGTGGCCGTGAGCTCGGCGCTGCGCTGCTGAATGATACGGACAAGCGAGGCACCAACGGTGCCCAAGCCCGCAATGCCGATTTTGAGGGCATCTGCCATGATCGATCCTGATATGTCACGAAGCGGCAGCCGCATGGCGGCTGCCCTTGAAGTTAGCGGTGGGCGTTGAGCGAGATCACATTGTGCATGGTCTCGTCTGCCGTCGATAGAAAGCGTTTCAGATTGCGCGCCGCCTGTCGGATGCGGTGTTCGTTTTCCACCAGCGCGATGCGGACATAGTCGTCGCCCATCTCGCCGAAACCGATACCGGGTGCAACAGCGATATCGGCCTTCTCGACCAGCAGCTTGGAGAACTCCAGGCTGCCGAGATGGCGAAACTTCTCGGGGATCTTTGCCCAGGCGAACATCGTTGCGGCCGGTGGCGGAATTTCGAAGCCGGCCTTACCAAAACTGTCGACCAGCACGTCGCGGCGGCGCTTGTAGATCGAGCGCACTTCGGCGATGTCGGAACCGTCGCCGTTCAGCGCGTGGGTTGCCGCCACCTGGATCGGCGTGAATGCGCCGTAGTCGAGGTAGGATTTAACACGCGTCAGCGCTGCAACCAGCCGCTCGTTGCCGACGGCAAAGCCCATGCGCCAGCCGGGCATGGAGAAGGTCTTCGACATCGAGGTGAACTCGACGGCGACATCGATAGCGCCGGGCACTTCGAGGACCGAAGGCGGCGGGGCGTTATCGTCAAAATAGATTTCCGAATAGGCGAGATCCGACAGCACGATGATGTCGTGTTTCTTCGCAAAAGCGATGACGTCCTTGTAGAAATCCAGCGTCGCGACATAGGCGGTCGGATTGGACGGATAGTTGAGGATCAGCGCGATCGGCTTCGGGATGGAGTGCTTGACGGCCCGCTCCAGCGGCGGAAAGAAGCTTTCGTCCGGCTCGACCGACATCGAGCGAATAACGCCGCCGGCCATCAGGAAGCCGAAGGCATGGATCGGATAGGTCGGGTTCGGGCATAGGATCACATCGCCGGGCGCAGTGATCGCCTGCGCCATGTTGGCAAAGCCTTCCTTCGAGCCGAGCGTCGCCACGACCTGCGTATCCGGGTTGAGCTTGACGCCGAAACGACGGGCATAATAGCCGGCCTGCGCACGGCGCAGCCCCGGGATACCCTTCGACGAAGAGTAGCGATGGGTACGCGGATCCTGGACGGCTTCGCAGAGCTTGTCGACGATCGACTGCGGTGTCGGCAGATCGGGGTTGCCCATGCCGAGATCGATAATGTCGGCACCGCCCGCTCGTGCGCTGGCCTTCAAACGGTTGACCTGTTCGAAGACGTACGGCGGCAGGCGACGGACTTTATGAAACTCTTCCATTTCTTTCCCCATGGGACGGCGGTGATCGAGGCGGCAATGAAGTTCGTGTGTCTCCGGGCAGCCGCGATACGAACCTCAGGATCGCGGCGCCATATTCTCGTTTGACGCGAGTGATGCGGTGAATTTGGGGCGAGCACGGCACACTTGCCGCCTCAAACCCGAACGATACATGCAAACGCTTCTTGATTGAACCCTTTGCGTGCAAATGGGCTTTTGCGCAAGGTTACTTTTGGAGATCCGAGAGCGTCTGCTGCTGTTCGGCTGCCAGCTTGCGCATTTCCGCGACCTTGGCATCGTACTGCGCCTGCGTCAGCGCGCCGGAATCGCGCGCAGCGCCGGCGGCCGTCAGCTGCTTGCGGATATCCAGCGCCTGCGGATCGGCGATCTGGACGTTGGCGGACGTGAGCGGGCCGTTGAAGGTAGGATAGCCGTCCTTGCCGTATTCGAGCGTCTTGACGGCGGGTTCGCCCTTGCCTGTCTTCATCACCACGGCTGTCGGGGCTGCGCGCTTGCGAGCGTCTTCCGCCTGCTTTTCGGCAATGGTCTTGCAGCCGGTCAGTGTCAGCGCAACGAGCCCGAGGACCACGGAATACCGGTAGAAACTTGCCACTATGCCGCTGCCTATCATCATTATCCTGCCCGGTCCCGCATTGCCCGGAACGACTGTTAAATTCGTCGTCGCAGCAAAGCAAGAGCAGGCGTGCCTGTCATTGGAACTTGTATTCCATTTCCCGGGCGATGTACAAACGGAAATGAGAGCAGCACCGCCGCCGGAGAATGACGCGTGAGCGACAGCAAACGGGACGATAGCAAGGGCGAACCGGCCAAATCCGCGTTCGACGCGGCGTCGGCGGATCCCTATATCGTCAAGGATCCGGAGACGATGGCGTTGAATTTCGCCCGTGCCCTGGAGAATCTCGGCAAGGCTGCGTCCGCCTGGCTGGCCCCGCGCGAACGTGGCGAGCGGGTCGAAGGCAATGATTCGATGACCGATATGGTCAAGACGCTGTCGACGGTTTCGGATTACTGGATGTCCGACCCGCAGCGCAGCTTCGAGGCGCAGACCAAGCTCTTGTCCGGCTATTTCGGCCTGTGGACGCAATCGATGCAGCGGCTGTCGGAACCGCCGGGCGAACCGCCACCACAAGCGCCGATCAAAGACAAGCGGCTCTCCGGCGACGACTGGCAGAGCAATCCGTTCTTCGACTTCCTGCGCCAGACCTACCTCGTGACTTCCGACTGGGCGGACACGCTGGTGACTGGGGCCGAAGGGCTCGACGCGCATACACGCCACAAGGCCTCGTTCTATGTCAGGCAGATCATGGCGGCGATCTCGCCCGCCAATTTCATCGCCACCAACCCGCAGCTCTATCGCGAGACCGTCGCCTCGAATGCGGAGAACCTTGTGCGCGGCATGAAGATGCTGGCCGAGGACATCGGTGCCGGCGGCGGCGACCTGAAGCTGCGCCAGACCGATCTCAGCCACTTCGCCATCGGCCGCAACCTGGCGATGACACCGGGCAAGGTGGTGGCCGAGAGCGAGATCTGCCAGATCGTCCAGTACGAGCCGGCAACCGAGACGGTCTTCAAACGTCCACTGCTGATCTGCCCGCCCTGGATCAACAAGTTCTACATCCTCGACCTCAACCCGGAAAAATCCTTCATCAAGTGGTGCGTCGACCAGGGCCACTCGGTTTTCGTCATTTCCTGGGTCAACCCGGATGCCCGCCATGCGGAGAAGGATTGGGCAGACTACATTCACGAAGGCATAGACTTCGCACTGGACGCGATCGAAGAAGCGACCGGCGAAACCGAGGTGAACGCGATCGGCTATTGCGTCGGCGGCACGCTGCTGTCCTCGGCACTGGCGCTGCACGCGGCTGAAGGCGTCGAGCGCGTCAAATCCCTGACCCTCTTGACCTCACAGGTCGACTTCACCCATGCTGGCGATCTCAAGGTCTTCGTCGACGAGGACCAGCTGCAGGCGCTGGAGAAGCAGATGAGCCTGTCCGGCTATCTCGACGGCTCGAAGATGGCGACGGCATTCAACATGCTGCGCGCCTCGGAGCTCATCTGGCCCTATTTCGTCAACAACTACCTGAAGGGCCAGGAACCCCTGCCCTTCGACCTGCTCTACTGGAATGGCGATTCGACCCGCATGGCAGCGGCCAATCACCTTTTCTACCTGCGCAACTGCTATCTCGACAACACGCTGAGCCAAGGCCGCATGGTGATCAACGGCAAGACGCTATCGCTCCAGGACGTCACCATCCCCGTCTATAACCTCGCAACCCGCGACGACCATATCGCACCGGCGAAATCGGTTTTTGTGGGCGGCTCGTTCTTCGGCGGCCCGGTCGATTTCGTGGTCGCCGGCTCCGGCCATATCGCCGGCATCGTCAATCCGCCGGAAAGGCGCAAGTATCAGTTCTGGTCCGAGGGTCCTTCGGGCGAAGACTTCGACGGCTGGATGGCCGGCGCCAGGGAGACCGCCGGCTCCTGGTGGCCGCACTGGCAGACCTGGATCGAGACACGCGACGCAACAAGGGTCGCCCCCCGCATCCCCGGTAGCCATTCGCCGGTCCCGCTCGAGCCGGCGCCCGGCTCGTTTGTGATGCAGAAGACCTGACGGGCCTGCTTCACAAGACCTGACGGCCAACGGCCACCTCCCCATAGAGTATCGCAATGCTGTTCGAACGCCCCCTCGTGCCGGCCCGGCTCATTGCCCGCTACAAGCGCTTTCTCTTCGACGCCGAACTGGAGAGCGGCGGCATCGTCACCGGTTTCTGCCCCAACACCGGCTCGATGCGCGGCCTGACGACGCCGGGGTCGCGCATCTGGCTCTCCGAGCACGACAGCCAGACGCGTAAATACCGTTATGTCTTCGAGTTGATCGAGGCTGACGGTACGCGGGTGGGCGTCAACACCGCCTTGCCAAACCGGCTGGCCGAAGAGGCCATCCGCGCCGGACTGGTCGCCGATCTCGGCACCTATCCCGATCTGCGCCGCGAGCAGAAATACGGGCGCAATTCGCGTATCGACATGCTTCTGGCAGGCCCCGGCAAGGCGCCAGCCTATGTCGAGGTCAAGAACGTCCACTTCGCCCGCACGCCCGGCCTCGCCGAGTTTCCGGATTCGGTGACTTCCAGGGGTGCAAAGCACCTGGAGGAACTCGGCGACATGGTGGAACTCGGTCACCGGGCGGTGATGCTCTACGTCATCCAGCGCGATGATTGCACCCGCTTCCGGATCTGCGATGACCTCGATCCGCAGTACGGGCGCGCCTATCTCAGGGCCCGCCAGCGCGGCGTCGAGGCCTTTGCGCTCAAATGCTCTATATCGCCGCTCGAAATCACGGCCGCATGATTGATCCCCATGGACGAACCCGGCATAGCTGCACTACAAACTCAAACGGCAATTCTAGACTGAAGGCATATCATGGTGAACTATATCGAAGCAGCGACGGCATCGCCGAAGAATACCGGCGCGATCCGTCTCTACGGAGACGATGCTTTTGCCGGCATGCGCAAGGCCTGCCAGCTGACGGCACGCTGCCTCGACGAAATGGCTGCTCTCATCGTTCCGGGCGTCGCCACCGACGTGCTCGACCGCTTCGTCTTCGAATTCGGCATGGACCACGGCGCCTACCCGGCGACGCTGAACTATCGCGGCTATACCAAGTCGAGCTGCACCTCGATCAACCACGTCGTCTGCCACGGCATTCCCAACGACAAGGGCCTGCGCGAAGGCGATATCGTCAACATCGACGTCACCTACGTGCTCGATGGCTGGCATGGCGATTCCAGCCGCATGTACCCGGTCGGTGTCATCAAGCGTTCGGCCGAACGACTGCTCGAGGTCACCTATCACTCGCTAATGCTCGGCATCGCGGCGGTCAAGCCGGGCGCCCGCATCGGCGCCATCGGCGAGGCGATCCAGACCTATGCCGAGGGTGAGCGCTGCTCGGTGGTGCGCGATTTCTGCGGCCACGGCGTCGGCAGCCTGTTTCACGATTCGCCCAACATCCTGCATTACGGCCGTGCCAGCGACGGCCCCGAGATGCGCGAAGGCATGATATTCACCATCGAGCCGATGATCAATCTCGGCAAGCCGCACGTCAAGGTGCTTGCCGATGGCTGGACAGCCGTGACGCGCGACCGCTCGCTTTCGGCCCAGTACGAACATACCGTCGGCGTTACCTCGACCGGCTGCGAGATCTTTACGCTGTCGCCCGCCGGGCTCGATCGGCCGGGCCTTCCTCCTTATCAAGGGTGAACCATGGCCAAGCGCCCCGGTCCGGAAAACGGACATGGCGAGAGATCACCAGACAGCGAGGCCATACCGGGCGATAGCGAACCGGCGCTGTTCGACGAACGGATGTTCTTTGCCGAGCAGCCGGCCAAGACAGCCCAGATGCGAAAACCCATCGAGCTTCAAAAGCCCGACCCCATGGCCCATGTCCATGGTCATCGCGAACGGCTGCGGACGCGCTACCGCGAAAATGGCGATGCGGCGCTGGCCGACTACGAGATCCTCGAACTGCTGCTGTTCCGGCTGATCCCGCGCCGCGACACGAAGCCCATCGCCAAGGCGCTGATCGACCGCTTCCAGACGCTGGGCGGCGTTATGGGCGCGCCAGTTGCGCTGCTGCAGGAAGTCAACGGCATCGGCGAGGCGGTGGCGCTTGATCTCAAGCTGATGGCCTCGGTCGCCCAGCGAATGCTGAAAAGCGAGATCCGTGGCAAGAAGGTGCTGGCCTCCTGGTCCTCCGTCATCGACTACTGCCACAGCGCCATGGCCTGCGAAACCCGAGAGCAATTCCGCATCCTGTTCCTCGACAAGCGCAACACGCTGATCGCCGACGAGGTGCAGGGACGCGGCACCGTCGACCACACGCCGGTCTACCCGCGCGAGGTCGTCAAGCGGGCGCTGGAGCTATCGGCAACGGCGATCATCCTCGTCCACAACCATCCCTCCGGCGACCCGACCCCGTCGCGCGCCGACATCGACATGACCAAGACCATCGTCGATACGGCCAAGCCGCTCGGCATCGTCGTCCACGACCACATCATCATCGGCAAGGACGGCCATGCGAGCTTCAAGGGGTTGCGGCTGATCTGAGGTCAGCAGCGCCCTCGCCTGCGCCCACGTTTCGGCGTGCCCTGTCACGATTTCATCATAGTTTCTTCAGGTGGCTGTCAGTCTGGTCTGGCAGAACGACGACACTGCAGATCGCGGCATCCCCGGATGCTCGAGACGTGCGGGAGTTCGATCGCTTTACCCCGCCAGGCCGCTCCGGCCGGCGCCCGGAGATACCATGCTGACAGCAGCTTCGCCGCGCCGCTTTTCATCCCTTCGCCTGATGGCGCGGGGATTTTTCATGTATGGGGTCCTGCCCCTGCTCGCCCTGATCGGCGGCTTCTATGCTCATATGATCGCCACCACGAATTTCCATCCGGTCATTTCAGGCGAACTCTACCGTTCGTCGCAGCCTTCCGCCGCCACGATTGCCGCACTGCAGAAGCAGTATGGCATCAAGACGATCATCAACCTGCGCGGCGAAAATGCTGGCCATGGCTGGTACGATGCCGAAGTCGCCGAGGCCAAGGAACTCGGTATCAACCACATCGACTTCCGCATGTCCTCGCGCCACGAACTGACGCAGGAGCAGGCGGCAACACTGGTGCAGCTGATGCGCGATGCACCGAAGCCGCTTCTGATCCATTGCCAGGCCGGCGCCGACCGCACGGGTCTTGCCACCGCCCTCTATCTTGCAGCGATCGACAAGACTACCGAGAAGGTCGCCGAAGGCCAGATGTCGATCATCTACGGCCACGTCTCGCTGCCGATCAGCGCCGCCTATCCGATGGACGAGACCTTCGAAAAGCTCGAACCCTGGCTCGGCCTCTCCAATTCGTGATTGTCCGCCGTTAGACAATCTGTAACACTGCTCCGGTACCGATTGAACTGCGTATATTGTGCGACGCACCACTGATTCGCATTCAATCCTGCGGGGCCATTCGATGTACCAATACGATCTTATTGTTGTCGGCAGCGGTCCGGCTGGCCGCAGGGGCGCCATTCAGGCTGCCAAGCTCGGCAAGACGGTTCTGGTCATCGAGCAGGGCAAGCGCGTCGGCGGCGTCTCCGTCCACACTGGCACCATCCCTTCGAAGACACTGCGCGAAACGGCGCTCAACCTGTCCGGCTGGCGGGAACGCGGCTTCTATGGCCGCGCCTACCGCGTCAAGCAGCAGATCAGCGCCGAAGACCTGCGCCGCCGCCTGCTGATCACCCTCGACCACGAGGTCGAGGTGCTTGAGCACCAGTTCGCCCGCAATCACGTCCAGCACGTTCGCGGCAAGGCGAGCTTCGTCGATCCACGCACGATCGAAATCACCAAGGACGACGGCGAGGTCGTGCGGGCGACTGCGACCAGCATCCTGCTTGCCGTCGGCACAAAACCATTCCGCCCGAGCTACATGCCGTTCGACCACCAGACCGTGCTCGACAGCGACGAAATCCTCGAGATGGAAACGCTGCCGCGCTCGCTGATCGTCATCGGCGCCGGCGTCATCGGTATCGAATACGCGACGATCTTCTCTTCCCTCGACACGCAGGTCACACTTCTGGATCCGAAATCGACGATGCTCGACTTCATCGACAAGGAGATCGTTGAGGATTTCACCTACCAGCTGCGCGACCGCAACATGAAGCTGCTGCTCGGACAGAAGGCCGACAAGGTGGAGAAACTCGAAAACGGCAAGGTCGAGGTCACCCTCGGCAGCGGCCGTCGCCTGGTCACCGACATGGTGCTGTTTGCCGCCGGCCGCATGGGCGCCACCGACGAGCTCAACCTGCCGGCCGCAGGGCTGGAGGCCGACAGCCGTGGCCGCCTCTCGGTCAACCCTGAAACCTTTGCCACCAGCGTGCCGCACATCTTTGCCGCCGGCGACGTCATCGGCTTCCCGAGCCTTGCCTCGACCTCGATGGAACAGGGCCGCATCGCTGCCCGCGTTGCCGTCGGCGCCATCGCCAAGGAACCGCAGAAATATTTCCCCTACGGCATCTACGCCGTGCCGGAAATCTCCACCTGCGGCCTCACCGAGGAAGAGGTCAAGGAACGCGGCATCCCATACGAATGCGGCATCGCCCGCTTCCGCGAAACCTCGCGCGGCCACATCATGGGGCTGGATACCGGCCTGCTGAAGATGATCTTCTCCTTGAAAACCCGCCGCCTGCTCGGCGTCCACATCGTCGGCGAAGGCGCAACCGAGCTGGTCCATATCGGCCAGGCCGTGCTCAACCTGAAGGGCACCGTCGAGTATTTCGTCGAGAACACCTTCAACTACCCGACGCTGGCCGAAGCCTACAAGATCGCAGGCCTCGACGCTGGCAACCGTATGGGCGACATCAAGTCGGAGCTTTGAGGGTTTTCAACCGGCTGAAACCGGTTGAGCCTAACGATCGCGGAAAAAACCACGCGATGGGAGCCATCGGTGGGATCGAGCGGAAAGTCGGAACAGGCGCTGAAAGCTGCCTCGCAGCGGTAGTGGGTCGTTCAGTCTCTAAGTGACACCTCTCAGCGCCTCCCGTCCGGCCTGACACCGCCGGGTGGGACCCTCCACACCCGCCAGCCGCTCCCATTCGACCGGCTGACAGGTGCGTCTGCACCGCTGCATACAAGAGGTCCGTCGTAGCCCATTCGCCACGCTTTTCCTCTGGAGGTGACCGTACCTGCGGTCGGAAAAGCAGCCTGCGTCCTGCCCCATCCCCAAACCGGCCCCGCTGAAACTGCCACGCCTGACAGCCACATCGGGACGATTGGAATATATTCCTATTTTCCGAAAATAGGAAGAGAAATTTTACCGGGTGCAAGATTGACGTCGGTTAGCCCCTGCGCCAGCACGCCCCCCTCTGTCACCGCGTGACATCTCCCCCACAAGGGGGGAGATTGGCCGGGGCAACTTTCTATCGCAAAACCAGTACCGAACTCACAGCGCCCTTCTGGTAAACCGCAACCTATCGGCTGATCTCCCCCCTCGTGGGGGAGATGTCGGCGTCGCCGACAGAGGGGGGTGGCGCCACGCGCCGGATACCCGCCGCCCCAAACGCAAAAAGGCCCCACCGCGAACGGCAGGGCCTTCAAAACTTGCAGAGAGTTCCGAAGAATTACTCGGCGGTGTCGTCGGTTGCCTTCTTCTTCGAAGCGGCCTTTTTCTTCGGAGCGGCTTCTTCGCCTTCGGCTTCTTCAGCCTTGGAAGCTTCTGCCTTGGCAGCCTTCTTCTTCGGCGCCTTCTTGCCTTCGCTCTTCTCGGTGCTGTCGTCGTCTTCGGCGAGCAGCGCTTCCTTGGTGACCGTCTTGTCCGTCACGTCGACTTCGGAGAGCAGGTGGTCGATGACCTTTTCTTCGAAGATCGGCGCGCGCAGGTTGGCGGATGCGCCGGGCGTGTTGCGGAAGAATTCCAGGATTTCCTTTTCCTGGCCCGGGAACTGGCGGAGCTGTTCGTAGAGCGCGCGCTGCAGTTCGTCTTCGCTGACTTCGATGCCGGCCTTTTCGCCGATTTCGGAGAGAACGAGGCCGAGGCGGACGCGGCGTTCGGCAAGCTTCAGATACTCGGCGCGAGCTGCTTCTTCGGTCGTGTCTTCGTCTTCGAAGGTCTTGCCGCTTTCACCGAGATCGGTCTGGATCTGGCGCCAGATGCTTTCGAATTCGGCTTCGACGAGCTTCTGCGGGGTGTCGAACTGATACATCTCGTCGAGCTGGTCGAGGATCTGGCGCTTGACCTTCTGGCGCGTGACCGAGCCGTACTGGCTTTCGATCTGGCCGCGAACGATTTCCTTCAGGCGATCGGCCGATTCGAGGCCGAGTTTTGTGGCCAGTTCGTCATTGATCTCGGTGGCGGCGGCAGAGGCCACGTCCTTGATCGTCAGATCGAAGGTGGCTTCCTTGCCGGCCAGGTTCTTGGCTGGGTATTCGCTAGGGAAGGTGACCGTGATGACCTTCTCGTCGCCAGCCTTGACGCCGACGAGCTGCTCTTCGAAGCCCGGGATGAAGCGGTTCGAGCCGATGATCAGCTCGGCATTTTCGTCCTTGCCGCCTTCGAAGGCTTCGCCGTCGACCTTGCCGAGGTAGTCGAGGGTAACGCGGTCGCCATCGGCAGCAGCGCCTTCTTTGGTCTCGTAGGTGCGGGCGCTCTCGGCAATCTTCATGATCTGCTCGGTCACTTCGTCTTCGCCGATCTCGGCGACTTCGCGGATGACCTTGATGCCGTTGACCGGCTTCAGTTCGATCGCAGGGATGACTTCGTAGGACAGCGTGAATTCGAAGTCGGCTTCGGCAGCGAGGATCTTCTCGGCTTCGTCCTTGTCTTCGGTCATGGCGATTTCAGGCTGGGTGGCAGACTTTTCGCCGCGGCCGGTGAGGATCTGCGCCGGCTGGTCGCGAACGATCTCGTTGACGAGATCGGCCATGATCGACTTGCCGTACATCTTCTTCAGATGCGCTGGCGGGACCTTGCCGGGACGGAAGCCGTTGATCTTGACCTTGTCCTTGACCTCTGCAAGGCGCTCGTTCATGCGGCCTTCCATGTCCTTGGCCGGAATTACGACCTTGATTTCGCGCTTCAGCCCTTCAGCCAGCGTTTCGATAACCTGCATTTTCTCAACCTTCATTTCGTAGCGGCGGTGCCCAGACAGCCGTTCGTTTCAATGAGCACGACGCCGGACCGACGACCGGGCGTGGCTTTTCATGCAATTCTCAAACATTTTGCAGGAGGCAAAATGGCGCGTCTTCTCGCAAGCCTTCGGATGAGACTGTATCAGCCTCCCCCGGCAGCAAAGCAGCCTTGGTGCGGGTAGAGAGACTTGAACTCCCACGCCTTGCGGCACCAGAACCTAAATCTGGCGTGTCTACCAATTTCACCATACCCGCGTCCCTAAAACCGCATAGCAATGCCTACGCATGAGGCCTTCCGGAGCGCGGCGTCTCTATATCACCCGTTTCAAACCGCGCAAAGGAAAAATGACAGTTGTGCGGACAGGATCGGGCAATCCCCGATTTTGTTCGAAAAGCCTCAGTATAGCGGCTCTTCATACACAGGCTTGTTGTCGAGAAGCAGGGCTTTGATCTGTGCCGTGCCAGCCGGCGATACGCGGGCGGAGATGGCCATCCGGCCGCCCAGCGGCGCCTGCTCGAGCCTATGCCCCTCGCCTTCCGGCACGTAATAGCTCTCGATCCCGTAATCGACCCGGATCGTCGCGGTATCTGCCGTCGGGCGATAATCGAAGGGCTTGCTGGCAAGCACGACGGTGCCGTCCTTTGGCGCCAACGGCACGAAGGATGATTCGGCGATGCCCCAGTAGCCATCTGCCTGCTTTGTCAGCCGCACCGAAAGCGTCTGCTCGCCCGCGACGGGAGGCCGCTCGCCCACCAGCGTCGACACCGGCACATTCGAGATATCGTAATTGAGGATGACGTAGTCGCCGCGCAGAAGATCGCGCGGATCGACCGGCGATGCCTTCAGCAGCACCTCGGAGCCGTTTCGCAGGATCGTCGCGCGGCTGACGATCATGGTGCCGATCACAACAGTCTGCAGCAGCGCCAAAGCGATGGCGGCGATATAGGCGCGGCGGGCGAACGGCCGGCTCTCGCTGGCGGCGTCGATCAGAAAGCTCATGGCGTGACCTCCGGCGACGGGCTTGCAAAACGGCGTTCCACGCGGATCACCAGCCAGGCGACGACCGCAACCAGGAGCCCGGCAACCAGGAAGAAGCCCGATGTCCCGATGATCGAGCCGATGGTTTCGGAGGCGAGAAACAGGATCTCGCCGGCAAACACCAGATAACCGGTGTAGCGCACCGCGCCGTTGTCACGCCCGCAGAGAGTGATGGCGCCGACCGCGATGGCAAGCGTCGCAAGACCCAGCGCAATGAGGCGGGGTCCGCTGACGATCTCGATATGCAGCAGCAGAAGACCGATAGCGACGATGCAGAATGTGTAGAAGGCCGGCGTCGGCCCGGCGGTGCGCAGCATTCCGGCCAGCGGCGGAAGCGGAACGGCGACGCACAGGAAGGCGACAAGCCCGATGGCTGTGTAGAGCACCGCCATCCCCAATCCGTCGTTCAGGGAATAGATCCAGGTGAGCCAGCCGATCAACAGCAGGTAGACCAGATGCCGCGCCCGCGCGGCGCCGGTATAATAGATCAGCGCCAGCACGATGGCAGCCATCAGCGGCGGCGCATAGGGCGGCCAGCCGATCCAGTTCGAAAGATTGTTTTCGAGATAGAGCGCGAAATAGCCCCAGGCGAGAAAGCCGGCAACCACGACTTGGCTGCCGGAGCGAAACATCAGCGCCGAGAGGCAGGCAAGCCCGAACCACAGCAGCACCATCGTCATCTCGTCGCCCGAAAGATGATACATCTGCGCCACCAGCGACACCGCGCCGCCAAAGCTAAGGGTGGCAAGCAGCAGCATGGCGGCGGCCAGCGACGTCTGGTTGCGGGAGGAGAAGGCGGCACCGGACAGATAGAAGCTCCAGATCAGCACCAGGCACCCGACGACCCGAACCAACCTCGGTATGGCCTCCCAGTTGGAAGCAACCAGCAGCAGGATGGCTGATGCCACCAGCAGCGCTGCCAGCACCGCGAGAACTCTCCCGAGGCTGAAGCTCGCCGGACGACTGTCGTAATCCGCCATGATGGCAGCTGCCTGGTCGCTTTCGAGCAAGCCCTTTTCCACCCAGCCGCCGAGATCTCTCTGAAGTCTGCCGCGATACATTACTGCCTCATGCTGCACCCGGCGCCATCCGCCTCGCCATTCTCTATAGCGACCAAATGTGGCAGGTGGCAAATGCTGGCAGGCCTGGCTTTTTCGCTGCACGACATCCGGAGGCGTGGGAATTTAACGCTCCGTTAGGATCACTACATTATACTCGACTAATGGAGTGTTGATTGAGCAATCAGATATGCGCCAGTGGCATGCCTGGCAATCGGTTGCAGCTTGGTAAACCCCGATATCTCGCCGGCGAAAGTGCGGCTCTCGGGTAATTCGAAGCAACCGACCGATCGTACGCAGACTGATACGCAGACCGAGTTCGTGACGTTTCGGAGCCGATCTTCCTCCCCCGTTGCTCCGATTGATCAGCAGCCCTCCCCCATCCCTTGCTGATCCCCGCAAACAATGCCCACAGCTCCTCCCGCTGTGGGCATTGTTTTTTCAGTCACGAGCCGGGCCTTCGGGCATCAGTGACGATGTCCAGGCAGCCTACGCCGAGCGAAACGCCAATAGCGACCCACTCCCGCTGCACCCACGCACCCCGCGCTTCTTGCAATGCGACAATTGCGCACATTTTATAACCAATCATGGTGCAAATAGTGGCAAGCAATGCGTCCTGCGCATGGGTGACATGATGCATTGACGCTTTTGGTTTTCGCGGCATGCGTTATATTCAGCCTCAGTAGAAAGAAGCCAGCACAACGATTGCTGCTGGCGGATCAAACCCTCGGAAAGGGGATTACCATGAACATCACCCGCTCTTACAACAACTGGCGCAAGTATCGTCAGACCGTTACCGAACTCGGCCGCATGAGCACACGCGAACTGCACGACCTCGGCATCGACCGTTCTGACATCCACCGCGTTGCCCGCGAAGCCACCGGTCGCTAAAATAGACCCTGGCATCGCCATCAGCGATCGCCTTACAACGCCCGTTGCGGACCCCGCGGCGGGCGTTCTTTTTTGTCTTCTATCAACCCGCGCGGCGACACTGAAAACCGCGCTCTTTTGTCGCCTAAATTTTAAGTCGCGACTGTTATTTATGCGGCGTAGTGCACAAACGCATGGCAGTAGCCTTTTAATTGCACTGCACATTTTTCGGTCTATCGCCTATATGGAGGTCAATCGATGACACGGCAATCAAGCCTGTCTCAAACCTGATAGAACCGAGGATACCACCATGAACCCGATCCGCATTGCCAAGAGCTGGATTTCCTACCGCCGCACACTGAGCGAACTCGGCAGCCTGTCGAACCAGACGCTCTCCGACATCGGCATCAGCCGCTACGAAATCCGCAACATCGCCAACCGCTCGTTCCGTTAATAGTCTACGGAACGTTCTTCTAAAAACGGCGCCTTGGTGGCGCCGTTTTTGATTCTCCCGTTTTTGGTTCCGGGTGATTGGAAGCGGCGAGCCATCGTGCTATTCAGCCGCCCATGAAAACAACCCTATCTCCCATCCACGTCATCGGCGGCGGCCTTGCAGGCTCGGAAGCCGCTTGGCAGATCGCAGCCTCCGGTATCCCGGTCATCCTGCACGAAATGCGCGGCGTTCGCGGCACCGATGCTCATAAGGGCGACGACCTCGCAGAACTCGTCTGCTCCAATTCCTTTCGCTCCGACGATGCCAGCAGCAATGCCGTCGGCGTCATCCATGCGGAAATGCGGCTGGCCGGTTCGCTGATCATGGCCTGCGCCGATCGCAACCAGGTGCCGGCCGGCGGCGCACTTGCCGTCGATCGTGACGGCTTTGCAGCCGATGTCACCCGTGAGATCGAAAGCAACCCGCTGATTACCGTCGTTCGCGAGGAAATCACCGGCCTGCCCCCGAAGGAATGGGATCAGGCGATCATTGCCACCGGCCCCCTGACCGCACCGAGCCTTGCTGCCGCGATCCAGGAGGAAACAGGTGCCGATGCGCTGGCCTTCTTCGATGCGATTGCGCCGATCGTCTATCGCGACAGCATCGACATGGATATCTGCTGGTTCCAGTCACGCTACGACAAGGTAGGCCCCGGCGGTGACGGCAAGGACTACATCAACTGTCCTATGGACGAAGCCCAGTACAATGCCTTCATCGATGCGCTGATCGGAGGCGATGCCGTCGGCTTCAAGGAATGGGAAGGCACCCCCTATTTCGACGGATGCCTGCCGATCGAGGTGATGGCCGAACGCGGCCGCGAGACGCTTCGTCACGGCCCGATGAAGCCGATGGGGCTGACAAACGCTCACAACCCGACCGTCAAGGCCTATGCCGTCGTCCAGCTTCGCCAGGACAATGCGCTGGGTTCGCTCTACAACATGGTCGGCTTCCAGACGAAACTGAAATACGGCGCGCAGGCAGATATCTTTCGCATGATCCCCGGCCTGCAGAATGCCGAGTTTGCCCGCCTCGGCGGCCTTCACCGCAATACGTACATCCACTCGCCGGTGCTGCTCGATCACTCGCTGGCGCTGAAGTCGCGGCCCGGCCTGCGCTTCGCCGGCCAAATCACCGGCTGCGAGGGTTATGTCGAAAGTGCCAGCATCGGGCTTCTCGCCGGACGGTTCGCAGCTGCCGAACGCCACGGAAACACGCCGAGCCTGCCGCCAGCCACCACTGCGCTCGGCGCACTTCTCAACCACATTACCGGTGGCCATATCGTCAGTGACGAGGAGCCCGGCAAGCGCTCGTTCCAGCCGATGAACATCAATTTCGGATTGTTCCCGGAACTCGAACCCGGTTCGATCGTCAAGCCGGAAGGCATCAAGCGCTTTCGCGGCAAGGACAAGACGATCATGAAGCGCCAGCTGGTGGCAAAGAGGGCGCTGGCGGATTGCGCTCGATGGCTCGGTCTTGAGCCGGCTGCCGAACCCGTCGAGGCCATGGCCGTTCAGGGCTGATTGGCGGCCGTCTTTTCCGGCAAGACGAGATCATCGGTCGCGACATAATTGCCGAGCAACCACAGCGACACCTCGGCGGCCTCTTTTGCCGAGGTGAACTCGTAGGTGCCGTTGTGATGCGGCACGTCGAGGAAATCGATGGTGATGCGGCGCTGGTCGGCCGCGTCCCGCACGCGCGCCCTGCCCGGCTCGATCACGTGGCAGGCGAAATGCTTGCCGAGATCCTTCATGAAGCCGGCCTTGTTGTCGTGCAGGCGGACGAACAGCGCCTTTCCATCCCTCGTCTTCTGCAACTGGCGGATCGCTTCGGTCGGGAAGGCCCGGCCGAATTCCAGGATCGCCAGACCGAGGTCATTGAGGCTCTCCTCCTTGTCCTGCGCCACCATGCGGGTGGCGTAAAACCCGAAACCGACGACAGCAACAAAGATCGCCAACCAGATGAACATTGCCATGGCGATTCTCCCTTCAGGACGAGTGCGTTAAAGCCGCATAACGCGCGAGACTTGCGCGAGTTTGACTGGTGTCAAAATTTTCCGCGCATCGCGGCAACGGCCATGCTGAGCTGGCGACGCCATTGCGAGGCCTGTATCGGCCGATCGAGGATGCCGGCACCGAGTTTCTGCGCCTTGCGCAGGATAGGCCCTGTGAGCGCCACAAGCAAGAATGCCGGCATGAGGCCCGGTGCGACGGGCCCTGAGGCGCGGGCCTTCGCCAGATGCTCCTGCCCGAGACCTGCAAATGCATCGATGGCAGCGGTGACCCGGGGGATATCCGTGCCCGCGAGGAAACTGTCACGGTCGAGGCCGACAGCGGAGAGGATTTCCAGCGGCAGGTAGAGCTGGCCACGATGGCGATGCAGCGGCATCAGTAGCAGACAGCCGGCAATCGCCTGGGCGACGCCTGCGTGGCCGGCAGCATCGGTCGAGCGGGCAGCATCGGACGGCGACAGCACCAGACCGGCCAACTGGATCAGCGCCGATGCGGTCTCGCCGGCATAGCCTTCGAGGGCATTTCGGTTTTCCATCGGGTCGTCATAGAGATCGAAAATCCGGGCGTCGATCATGTTGACCAGCGTGGCGCGTGGCAACCTGTGTGTCTCGATTGCTTGCAACAACTCCGACGCCAGAGGATTGGCCTCGGTCGAGCCGTGCGATTGGCCTTCGAGCAGGTCGCGCCAGTATTGCAGGCGCACCTCGCCGGGCAGCGGCTCGTGGACCAGATCGCGGATGCGGGCAAGTTCGGCATGAAAACCATAAAGCGCTGCAAGCGGCCGGCGCTTGTCCTCCGGCGACAGCAGGCACGCGAGATAACGGTCGCGATCGGTGTCGCGAAGGATGGCGAGGCAGATCTCCTCGTTGCTGCGAAGCGCTGCCGCCATCTCGGGCCCCTAGTCGACGGCGATCAGGGCGCAGGCAACCGCCCGCGATTCGGACAGCATGATGTTGAAGGTCCGCACTGCCGCTCCCGTATTCATCGGATCCGACGACATGCCGGCATCGCGAAACGCCGTCTTCAGCGCCTGCGGCAAGGGTCGCATATCGTCACCGGTGCCGACCAGCAGGAATTCGATCTCGGCAGCCTCGTCGATGACCTTCTGGAAGCGATCCGGCGTCAGTGCATCGGCGGCCGTCATGTCCCAGCCGTAGATGCCAGACGGCAGGCAGAGGATCGAGCCGCGATGTGACATGTCGGCAAAACGAAAGCCGCCATTGCCATAGACGTCGATCGGCGCGCGGCCGGGAAAATGGGCGGAGCGGATCTCTATGCCACGGGCCATCAGGCCACCGCCTTGCCGGCTGGCGGCACATCCGGCTGCGGACCGGGCTGCACCCCGCGCGGCCGAAGCTTGAAGGCGATCAGCACCGGTGCGGCGATGTAGATCGACGAGAAGGTGCCGACCGCAACGCCGAAGAACATCACGAACGTGAACGAGCGGATGACCTCGCCGCCGAAGATCGACAGCGCCAGCAGCGCCAGCAATGTGGTTGCCGCCGTCAGCACGGTACGCGACAGGGTCTGGTTGATCGACGCATCGATGAGGATCGGCAACGGCATCTGCTTGTAGTGCCTGAGGTTTTCACGCATCCGGTCGTAGACGACGACGGTATCGTTGAGCGAATAGCCGATGATCGTCAGCACCGCCGCGATGCTCGTCAGGTTGAATTCGATACCGGTGACAACGAACAGGCCGAAGGTCAGGATGATATCGTGCAGCGTCGCGATGATCGCCCCCAGCGCATACTGCCAGGCAAACCGCACCCAGATATAGATGAAGATCGCCGCCAGGGAGGCCATCACGCCAAACGTACCCGCCCGCGTCAGTTGGCCCGATATCGCCGGACCCACGACCTCGACGCGGCGGAACTCGTACTTGTCCTGCAATTCGCCACGCACCAGCGTTACCGCCGACTGCTCGGCATTTTCGCCGCCATCCTGCGACTGCAGGCGGATCAGCGCACCGGTCGCATTGCTGATCGGCTGCGCCTGGACATCGCCGATATTCAGCTGCCCGAGCCGCGTCTTGATATCCGGGATATCGACCTTGCCCTGCTTGGCACGAACCTCGATCAGCGAGCCGCCGGTGAAATCGACACCGAGATGCATGCCGAACGAGAAGAAACCAATCATCGACAGCACCGAAAGCACGGCCGAGATCGTGAAAGTATAGCGGCGGATGCCCATGAAGCGAATATTGGCGCCGTCGAAGACGGCAGTCCGCACGCCCTTCGGCAAATGCTTCGGCCGGCGGCGCTTGATCCAGATGGCAATCAGCCAGCGGGTCAGCGTGAAAGCCGTAAACAGCGATGCGATGATGCCGATCCCGAGTGTCACGGCAAAGCCGCGCACGGGACCGCTCCCCATGGAGAACAGGATGGCAGCGGCGATCAGCGTCGTCACATTGGCGTCGATGATGGTCGTGTAGGCGCGCGCAAATCCGCTTTCGCAAGCCTGCACGAACGGCGTCCCACCCTTCAGCTTTTCGCGGATACGCTCATAGATCAGCACGTTCGAATCCACCGCCAGGCCCATCGTGAAGATGATGCCGGCGATACCTGGCAAGGTCAGCGTCGCCTGGAAAAGGCTGAGGATCGCCATGATGAGAATGATGTTGAAAACCAGCGCCGCGGTGGCGAAACCGCCGAGCGAACCATAGAAGAACACCATGAAGGCAACCACGGCAAAGGCACCGACGATGCCGGCGATGATGCTCGCACGGGTCGAATCGGCGCCAAGGCCGGGCTCGACGGTACGCTCCTCGACCACCGTCAGCGTTGCCGGCAACGAGCCGGAGCGCAGAAGGATGACGAGGTCGGCAGCCCCCTCTGGCGAAAAGTTGCCTGCCAGCATACCCTTGCCATCGGTCACGGGCTGTTTGATCAGCGGTGCCGAGATCACCTGGTCGTCGAGTACGGCGACGTAGGACTTGCCGACGTTCTTCGCCGTCGCCTGCGCGAATGCCTGGGTGGCCTTTGCATCGAGCTGGAAGGTAACGACGTTCTGCTTGGTCTGGGTATCCAGCATCGGCTCGGCGGCGATGATGCTCTGGTCGTTGGCCACGGGCCGCTTGAAGACGAGGTAGCTATCCGGCGGATCGTCCTGCGAATACAGCACTTCGGAATTGGCCGGTGGCTGCGTGTCGATCGCCGTCTGCACCGGCATGCTCGTATCCAGCATGTTGAAGGTCAGCTTCGCCGGCTGGTTCAGCAGCGTCTTCAGCCGCTGGGGATCGGTCAGGCCCGGCACCTCGACGATGAGCCGGTCGCTGCCCTGCCGCTGGATCAGCGGCTCGCGGCGGCCGACCTGCTTGACGCGGCTGCGAACCACTTCGATCGACTGGTCCAGCGCCTCCGCGGTACGGTAGGCGATACCCTCGTTGGTCAGTGCCATGGTTATCAGGCCGCCATCGCCGGGGACGACGGTCGCCTCGCGGATCGAACCGCCGGTGGCCGAGCTTCCGACGCTGTCGGTTAAAGGCTTGAGTGCATCGGTTGCCGCCGCCATCTGGCCGACGTCGGTCAGGTGCATGGTGATGGTCTGGACGGTACCGGAAAGATCGACGGTGGGAATTTTCGCATCACGCAGCCGGCGCGCGACATCGTTGATCGTTGATTGCAGCCGGGCTGCGACGATCTCGTCGCGCTCGATCTTCAGCGAGATCCGCGATCCGCCCTGGAGGTCGAGACCGAGGATCGCTTTGTGGTGCGGCAGCCAGCTCGGGAAACGCTCGAGCTGGCGGTCGCTGAACAGGTTGGGAAGTGCGACGAGGACGCTGGCAACAACGGCAAGCCAAACGAGGATTGTCTTCCAGCGGGAGAATTGCAGCATGGCGTTCTCGACTTTACTATTCGTCGCGACGCGGCCGGACGGCCGGCCGCCCGTTATCGATGCTAGGCTGCGTCCGCCTTGACCGGTTCACCCTTGACGCGGACTTCCGAGATCGCCGTGCGGACGACGCGGACCTTGACGCCTTCGGCAATCTCGACTTCCAGTTCCTTATCGTCGACGACCTTGACGACCTTGCCGACGATGCCGCCGCCCGTGACGATCTGGTCGCCGCGACGGATATTCTTCAAAACGTCGTCACGCTTGCGAGCCTGGGCGCGCTGCGGCCGGATAAGGAGAAAATACCAGACGACCATCAGCGGAACGAAGAGGAAAACCATCTCCATGCCGGAACCGCCAAACACGCCCATGGCGGTATCGGTGGCGCTCTGGGCGTATGCGTTGGTGATAAACATCGGGAACTCCTCAAAATCCAGGCGGGAAACAACCCGTTACACCGCGCGAGATATCATTGTGATCGTGGCAAATGCAACAAAAACAGCCGATAACCGTACCGTTTTCTCAGCCTCTTAACCTTTCGGCCGGGGAAAGGCCATGCTACCCGGCAGCGAAATGAACTTTTGCCGCTGCGTCCCATAACCCATCCGGAGGAAACATGGTGACCGAAGATCAAAACGCACTGATCCTTGCCGAACTCCGCCGTCTGGCATCGGCGGTCGAAAGATTGGCCGGCCCGGCTCGTGCCGTCAATGACTGGGATGCTGCGGACTGCTTCGTCTGGAGCCCTGCCCGCGAGCACCTACAGCCCGTGCCCCGTCCGAACCGGGTGGCAATCGGCCTTATCCGGGGTGTCGATCATGTGCGCGACATCCTGCACGAAAACACGCTGCGCTTCGCCGAGGGATTTGCTGCCAACAACGTGCTCCTCTGGGGCGCACGCGGCATGGGCAAGTCCTCGCTGGTAAAAGCCGTGCACGCCGACATCATCCGCTCGACCGGCGTCCCGTTGAAACTGGTGGAGGTCCACCGGGAGGATATCTCGACGCTCCCTCTGCTGCTCGACATCGTCAAGGCGGCCTCGCTGCGCGTCATCGTCTTCTGCGACGACCTCTCCTTCGATCACGATGACACAGCCTATAAATCGCTGAAAGCAGCGCTCGACGGCGGCGTCGAAGGCAGACCCGACAATGTGCTCTTCTACGCCACGTCCAACCGTCGTCACCTCCTGCCGCGCAACATGATGGAAAACGAGCAGTCGACGGCGATCAATCCGTCCGAGGCCGTCGAGGAGAAAGTTTCGCTCTCCGACCGTTTCGGCCTCTGGCTCGGCTTCCACAAATGCAGCCAGGACGACTACCTGCTGATGATCGATGGTTACGCCAAACACTTCAACCTCGCTCTCGATCGCGACGAGATGCACCGGGAGGCGCTGGCGTGGTCCACGACCCGGGGGGCGCGCTCCGGACGCGTTGCCTGGCAGTACATCCAGGATCTGGCCGGCCGACAACGGATCGAGCTGCCGCGCGACTGACTTTTCCCGGCCCGGGCAAGGAATTGCGACCGTATGCCAGCATTAAACTTGGAGGCTCAAGAAATACTTTGGAAACCCAAAGTATATGAATAAAAACTCATTTTCACTTTGAATTTGCTAATTAAGATTTACTTTATGATGCCGCGATATGTTTGGGCTGAGGAAAATGAGTGACCTCTGAGAAGGCTATGACAGCCATCGCCTGGGAGATGTCATGCCTTTTTTTCGCAGCAAAGCTGGCCACGAAGCGATATTCTTGGGAGTCTTCGGCACAGTCATCTGGGCGCTGGGAAGCCAATTCCAGGCGTTCGAGGCTGTAACCGCATTCGTGCTACGCAATGACGACTATCAGCTCGACGACCTGGCGCTGGCGATTACAGTCACCGGGTTGGTCAGCCTGATCTATTCCATCCTTCGCCTGCGCGATCTCAGCCGGGAAGTCGGCCGCCGCGAGATTGCCGAGCAGGGTGTGAAGTGGATCTCCGGTCACGACGAAACGACAGGGCTCCCCAACCGCCGGTCTCTCGACGAACGCATGGCCTGCCCGCAACACAGCGGGGAGGACAAGCTTGGCGTCTTCGCCCTCCAGCTCGACGGCTTTAAAAAGATCAAGGACCTGTTCGACCACAAGACGGCAGACGACGTGCTGCGGGTGATGGCGGAGCGCCTGAAGGCGATCTTCCCGTCTGACGATATCTTCAGGACCGGTGGACGGGACTTTATTGCGTTCATCGCCGGAGCGGATCACGCTGAAATCGCCGAACAGGTAGCGGCCGCAATCGCAAGACCGGTCGCCGTCAGGGGACAGGCGGTCGAAGTTGGCGTCGCGGTCGGTTATGCGCTTCTTCCCGTCGACGGGACTGACCTCGCAAGCGCCGTGCGCTGCGCCGAAGTTGCCATGGAAGCGGCAAAGAACGACCCGGCACGAAAAATCCGCGCCTTCGAACCCACGATGCGCGAGCGGTGGAAGGAAAGCTCCGAGCTCGAGAAACAGCTTCGTCAAGCGATCAGAAAAAATACGATAAAGCCCTATTACCAGCCGATCGTCGATCTCCACACGGGCAGGATCAACGGCTTCGAAGCGCTCGCCCGCTGGGAACAGGAACCGGGCAAGTTCGTGCCGCCCACCGTCTTCATCGACCTTGCCGAACGCACGGGCCTGATCGGCGAGCTGACGGTCAAGCTCTTCCGGGTTGCCTGCGCCGATGCCGCCACCTGGCCGAACGGCGTTATTCTCTCCTTCAACCTGTCGCCGACGCAGCTGCATGACGGGCTGCTGGCAATCCGTATCCTGACGATCCTCTCCGAAGCCGGACTGCCTCCGTCACGCCTCGAGATCGAGATTACCGAATCGGCGCTCATCCAGGATCTCGTCGCTGCCGAGCGGATCATCGCCGATCTGAAGAATGCCGGCATACGCATCGCGCTCGACGACTTCGGTACGGGCTATTCGAGCCTTGGCCAGCTTTCGAGGTTCAGCTTCGACAAGATCAAGATCGACCGGATGTTCGTCTCGGAAGCCGCCGACGGCAAGAAAAACGAGAAGATCCTGAGAACGATCATCGGTCTCGGCAAGGGGCTGGATATCCTGACGACGGCGGAAGGCATCGAGACCGAGGAGCAGCTCCAGGCACTGATCCGGATGGGATGCAATCTCGGCCAGGGCTACCTCTTCGGCAAAGCCGTCCCCGCCGCCGAAGCATCCCGCCTCCTCGAACTCGATTGCAAACTGGTGGAAACCTCGGAGATGATGGTCGCCTGAGGCTATTGACAAGGTTACCTGTACAGCAACTTGCTGGCCAAGCGCCGGCTTGAGTTGCTGAAACGCGCGCGAGGGAAATCCAGCGACAAACACGACGCAACTGGCTTGCGCGCGATTTTCCCGTTTCAGCTGGATTAGCGATATACGGCGCGCATATTTTCGACGGCACGCCGAAAGACTTCGGTGTCATCCAGGGCTCGAGCCAGTACAATTCCGCCTTGGATCGTCATCACCATGCGCTCCGCTTCGATATCAGCCAGATCCGCTGGTTGTCCCGCCCTGCGAAGAGCATCCGACAGCGCCGCGATCCAACGCCTAAAGTAACTCGCGATCGACGCGCCAAACGTGTCGCGCGTTGCAACCATGGCAAACGTTCCCACCAGACAGATGCGGCTGCCAGACCGGAAGTAGATCATGACGTTGTCCAACATCGCGGCAATCGCCGCATTTGGCTCGCCCCTGCGCAGCGGTTCGTAGATCTCCCGCTCAAACCACGCATCGACGTCTGCAAGCACTGCGGCCGCCATCTCCTCCTTCCCTCCGGGAAAGAAATGGTAGAGGCTTCCCTTTCCTACCCCGATGCGCTCCGTGATGCTGTTTAGGGTCGTGCCGTCATAGCCGAGATCACGAAAGACTTCGGCTAGCAACCGCACAACGTCTTGCCGTTCGAATACCGCTTTCACATCGACCTCAAAATCCGAAATCTGACAGACCGGGGTGGTCATCAGGTCGCCTGCCCAGTGGCCAGAAATACCGGCGCTCGTGCTCCTGTATGGGCTTGTCATTGATGCAAGCAAAGCGCCGCTGCATCAGGCCGTCGGCATCGAATTCCCAGTTTTCGTTCCCGAAGGAGCGAAACCAGTTTTGGCTATCATCGTGCCACTCATAGGCAAAACGGACAGCGATGCGGTTTTCCGAAAACGCCCAGAGCTCCTTGATGAGGCGGTAATCCAGTTCCTTTTCCCACTTTCTCGTCAGGAAGGAAATGATCGCAGGACGGCCGGTTACAAACTCGGCCCGGTTTCGCCATTCGCTGTCTGGCGTGTACGCCAGCGCTACCCTCTCCGGATTGCGGCTATTCCAGCCATCTTCAGCCGCCCTGACTTTCAGGGTGGCGGTTTCAACCGAGAACGGGGGAATCAGGGAAACCACGAGCAACCTCCTTCTTTTACCAATTTGCTTATTCTGTACCAAAAGGTACAGCCATGTCAATCAGCGAGCAGCTACTGAGTCACCGTCGTATCGTCCAAAACGACAAAAAGCCCGGCATGACCGGGCTTTTTGCATAACTCCTCGAGACGCACTATCTATTCAAGGAAGGTCATTGGGTTAACCGGCGAGGCATTCTTGCGGACCTCGAAGTGCATCTGCGGCTGCTTGGCATTGCCGCTCATGCCTGAAGTTGCGAGTGTCTGGCCGCGTTGTACTTTCTGTCCGCGCGTGACGCTCAGAGTGTCGGCGTGGCCGTATACGGTGACCGTGCCGTCGTCGTGGCGTACCAGCACCGTGTTGCCAAGCGCCTTGAGACCATTGCCGGCATAGATGACGACGCCGTTTTCGGCGGCCTTGATCGGCGTGCCCGATGGCACCGAGATGTCGATACCGTCGTTGCGGCTGCCTTCGACATTGGCGCCGTAGGCGGCGATGACCGCGCCGCGCACAGGCCAGCGATACTTGCCGATGCCGGTCGATTCCGGCGCAGCGGAGCCGGCGTCCGATTTCTGGGCGTCGTTGACGGACTGGGTCGGCAGCGAGGCGACCTTGGTCGGCTCCTCGGCAGCGACGGGTGCAGCTGCCTTGACCGGTGCCTTTTCAGGCGCGATCGAAGCTGTTTTCATATCGTCGGCAGCCGGTGCTGCGCCAGCCTGCGGCAGCTTCAGCGTCTGTCCGACCTGGATGCCGTTCTTGCCGATGCCGTTGGCTGCCTTCAGCGCGTCGATATGAGTTCCGGTGGCCTTGGCGATCTTGGCGAGCGAATCGCCCGGCTTGACCACGTAGCTGCCCGGCGTCGGTCCCTTGCCTGCCCCGGCCGAGAGCTTGCCGGAGCCGTTCTCGGCGCTCAGCTGCTGCTTGTCGCGGGCCGTATTGCCGTTCGGAAGAACAGCGGCATCCTGTTCGGGCGCCTTCGACGGGATCGGCTGCTTGCCACCCTTGTCGAGATCGGCGGCCTGCGACGATGCCTTCACGACATTAGCGCCGCCATTCATGGTTGGAATGATGATGGAGCGGCCCGGCTGGGCGGACGCGGCGCTCTTCAGGCCGTTGACGCGCAGGATTTCCTTTTCCGGAACGCCGTAGCGGCTGGCAAGCGTCTTCGTCGTCTCGCCGGGGCGCAGAGTAACGGTTGGCGCGTTATCGCCGGTCCAGGCAGACGGCTTGCCGGGCGTGGTGCCGGTCGCCATGCGATCCGGGGCCTCGCGCGGTGGGGCCAGCGAATGCGGAGCAGACCCGCGGTTCGGCGCGGCATCTGGATAGGGCTGCGCAAGAGCCTGCTGCTCTTCGCGGGGCGGCCGTGTCGACAGGTGGTCGGATGTGGCGATACCGGCAGGCGCGGCCAGCTGCGAGCGCTGAACCGACGGAGCGGCAGCAATCCGTGCGTTGGAATAGGCCGGCTTGTATGTCTGCGGCTGCGACGGATAGGGCTGGTTCATGGCAGCATTGCCATTGCCGTAATCCGATTGACCAGAGGCCACGTTGGCGGGCGGGACAGGATCGCGGTCGAGACCGCTCAGCTGCCGTCGCGGGATGGAACCCGTCGTCATGGTGTCGGAGCTCGAACCGGAGCTTGCGAACATCCCCGAGAAACGAGAGGCATCCGAACTGCAGCCTGTCGCGGCGCTCGCGAGAAATGCTGCAACCAGGACCTTGCCTGTCGTCGTGCTGATATGTAACGGAAAGCTGAAACGCATGACTCGACCCACTTAAGACGCAACCCATTTGTGAGTTCCATTAAAGCGCGTTAATCTTACCATGCGGTTAAGGCGCTGGAGTCATGTGGATTTTTTTGAGAAATTGCTAACCATAGTCCACAGCCCCGTGGCTGCGGCGTGCCGAAACGCTGCAATCCCGCCAAGCGTCAGAGATAGGCCGCAAGCTTCGGGATGATCGGCAGGTAGGGAACTTCGAACAGTTCCTCGCGCTCGAAACGGCTGCCGGTCTTTGTCAGGCGCACCATGCGGCAAACGGTATCCGTTATCATCACAGGCGTGATCATCGAGCCGCCGGAGACCAGCTGGTCGGCATAGAAGCGCGGCATGGTCGGGAAGGCGCCGGTCACCAGAATGCGGTCGAACGTACCCTCGCCCGGCATGCCGGCGCTACCGTCCGCCTGGCGTACGATGACGTTGCGCATCGCCAGTGTCTCGATGCGCTTCTGTGCTGCAATCGTCAGCGTCTTGTAGCGGTCGACTGTCAGAACCCGTTCGCCGAGCCGGCCCATGACGGCAGCTGTGAATCCCGTGCCGGTGCCGACTTCGAGTACGCGGTGGCCCGGCCGGACCTTCAGATGGTGGAGAAGCCTGATGACGAGGTCGATGCCTTCCATGAATGATCCGCATTCGATCGGGATCGTCCGGCTGGAATAGGCATCTGACACCGCCTGCGCCGGCACGAACAGCGAGCGAGGCGTCTGCTCCACGGCAGTCAATAGGTCGATGTCGGAAATGCCTTCAGCACGCAGCCGCAGCACGACGGCCGCAAAACCTTCCCTCTCAAGAAGTCGAGCTGTCAAACCGCTACTCCGTGACCAACCGCCCGCAATGTGCCGGACTGAGGCGCATAATTGGCGTGATCGGGTTTCAAAGAAGTTACCGGCAGCTGTTTTTGCTGTGAAGCGCGCATATCCGCACCCTCACCCGACAGGAAACAGGCAGCGATCCGCGCAGCAAATGGCCGCGAGGTCGCGAAGGTTTGGTCGGTCTTCGTCGATAACACTGGCACCGTCCTGCTATGCTGCCCGCTCGATGGTCTTCAATCCAGCCATATAGGGCACCAGAACTTCAGGCACAGTCACGGAGCCGTCCTCGTTCAGATAATTCTCGAGCACGGCGATCAGGCAACGACCGACGGCCGTGCCGGAGCCATTCAGCGTATGCACGAAGGTGGTGGCCTTGTCGTCCTTGCCACGGTAGCGGGCATTCATCCGCCGGCCCTGGAAGTCACCGCAGACGGAGCACGAGGAGATTTCGCGATAGGCATCCTGGCCGGGCAGCCAGACCTCGATATCGTAGGTCTTGCGGGCGCCGAACCCCATATCGCCGGTGCACAGCATCATCGTGCGGAAATGCAGCCCCAGACGCTTCAGCACTTCCTCGGCGCAGGCGGTCATCCGCTCGTGCTCGGCAACCGCGCTATCGGCATCGGTGATCGATACCAGCTCGCATTTCCAGAACTGATGCTGACGCAACATACCGCGCGTGTCGCGTCCGGCCGAACCGGCTTCCGAACGGAACGATGGCGTCAGCGCGGTAAAACGCAGAGGCAGCTTGTCCTGCTCGAGGATCTCGCCCGAGACGAGGTTTGTCAGCGGCACTTCGGCAGTCGGGATCAACCAGCGGCCATCGGTGGTGCGGAACAGGTCTTCGGAAAACTTCGGCAGCTGGCCGGTGCCGTACATAGCTTCATCGCGCACCATCAGCGGTGCGCTGACCTCGGTATAGCCGTGTTCGCCGGTGTGCAGGTCGAGCATGAACTGGCCGAGCGCCCGCTCGAGCCTCGCCAGCGGCCCCGTCAGCACGGTGAAGCGCGAGCCGGAAATCTTGGCGGCACGCTCGAAATCCATGTAGCCGAGCGCTTCGCCGATCTCGAAGTGCTCCTTGGGCGGATGGTTCCACCGCGGCTTTTCACCGACCACGCGGGCAATGACATTGTCGTGCTCGTCCTTGCCGACCGGTACGTCGTCGAAGGGAATGTTCGGCAGGCGCGACAGGGCATCCGTGAGCGCCGCCGTCAACTCGCGCTCCTCGGCCTCGGCGGCTGGCATGGCGACCTTGATCTCGGCTACCTCCGCCTTCAGTGTCTCGGCAAGCGCACTGTTCTTCTGGGCCATAGCCGCGCCGATATCCTTGGAGGCGGCGTTGCGGCGGGACTGCATGTCCTGCAGCGCCTGGACGACGGAGCGGCGCTTTTCGTCGAGTGCGATGATGGTTTGCGCCTGCGGCTCGGCACTGCGCTTGGCAAGCGCTGCATCGAGGGCTTCGGCATTGTCACGGATCCATCTGATATCGAGCATCGTCGTTCCCGGTCGCTTCGTGAAAACAGCTCCGGCCGGGGCCTGACCAAGCCTCCAGCCGGAGTTAAAGGGCGATACCGCAGGGATGCGGCGTTAAAAAATCAGTCTTCGTCGCGCGGTACGATGGCCGAAGAGGACGCTGTTTCTTCTTCACCCTGTCGCTTGCGGCTACGCTCCACCATACGTGCAGCGTAGATCGAAATCTCGTAGAGAAGGATGGTTGGAACGGCAAGGCCGATCTGCGACATCGGGTCCGGCGGCGTCAGTATGGCTGCGGCGATAAAGGCAAGCACGATCGCAAACTTGCGCTTCTCCGCAAGCCATGTCGAGGTCAGCAATCCGACCCGGGCAAGCAGCGTGGTGATGACCGGAAGCTGGAAGACCAGTCCGAACGAAAACACCAGCGTCATGATCAGGCTGAGATATTCCGACACCTTCGGCATCAGCGAGATGGCGATTTCACCATCGGCCGGCGATTGCTGCATCTTCAGGAAGAACCACATCACCATCGGGCAGAAGAAGAAATATACCAGCGCCGCGCCCATCAGGAACAGCACCGGCGAGGCGATGAGGAACGGCAGGAAAGCGTTGCGCTCGTTCTTGTAGAGGCCGGGCGCGACGAATTTGTAGATCTGTGCCGCGATGATCGGGAAGGCAATGACCAAGGCGCCGAACATCGCCACCTTGACCTGCGTGAAAAAGAATTCCTGTGGCGCCGTATAGATCAGCTGCGATTTGGCAACATCGAGATGGGCCCAGATCACCGCCCATTTATATGGGTAGACGAGATAGTTGAACAGTTGCTTGGCGAAGGCGAAGCACACCATGAAGGCGATAAAGAACGCGGCGATGGACCACATCAGCCGCGTCCGCAATTCCATGAGATGTTCGATAAGCGGCTGCGGCTTATCGCCGATATCACTGGTCATGCATCGTCTTCCTTGGTGACAGGCGTGTTCGAGGTGCCAGCCGCCTGCTGTGGAACAGCGTTATCGACAGCAGGCTTCGGCGCGACCGGCTTGCGCGCCCGCTTCGGCTTGTCGGCAGCGGGCAGCCCGACCTGGGCCGGCTCGACGACGGAAGGCCCTTCCAAATCGGCAGCCTGCGCCTTGACGCGGGGCCGACGGACTGGCGTCGACGGGGAGAGAACTTCCTTGACGACGGGTACGGACGTCACGACGGGAGCCGAGGCCTGCACGTCGAGCGCTTCAGCCCGCACGCGAGGCTTGCGCGCAGCCTTTGGCGCCGTGATCGCTTCAACCGTCGTCTCGAGGGTCGGCACCTCAGTGGCGATCAGCTCCGGCTTGGCGCGCGGCTTGCGCACCGCCTTGGGCTTTACGGCCGTCTCGGCTACCACGGCAGCGGCCTCCGCAATCGCGGCAGGTGCGGGAGCGACGACCGGTGCCGGAGCTTCGGCTACAACAGGAGCCGTCGGCTCCGACGCAACGCCATCAGTGTGCGGCAGCATCTGCGGTTCCGCTGGACGTTCGACTGTCGTCGAGCGCTGCAGATCGGCCTTGATGTCATTGCCCATCTGCCGCAACGGGTTCATTGCCTCACGCAGGCTATGCGCCGGGTTTAGCTTCTGAGCATCGGCAATCGTCTGACGGACATCGTCCAGGTCGGCCTCTCGCAAGGCATCATCGAATTGCGCCCTGAAATCACCGGCCACCTTGCGAAAACGCGTCATCATCTTGCCGAAAGTTCGCAGCATGGGCGGCAAGTCTTTCGGGCCGACGACAACGATCAAAACAACCGCTATGACGAGCAGTTCGCTCCAACCAATATCGAACATCAAAGGCTCCTGGGCGGGCACGGCACGAGAAGGCCGCCATGCACCCCATTCTGGTTATTTCGTTTCGTCGGCCTTGTGATCGACGGTGCGGCCCATTTCCGGACGGATGGGATCGCCACGTGGCTGGTCGCGCGGCGCAGCCGTTTCGTCCTCGTCGGTCATGCCCTTCTTGAAACTCTTGATGCCCTTGGCGACGTCGCCCATCAGTTCCGGGATCTTGCCGCGGCCGAACAACAACAGCACGATGGCCAGAACGATCAGCCAGTGCCACATACTAAAAGAACCCATGACGATACCCCTTGTGTTATGTCCCTAGGATGTAAGCGGTTTGCCAAGCTTTTTCAAACACCAAAATCGCCCGGTCGCTAAGACTTGATACCACCATCCATCGCCGCCCGCTTTCGCTATCCATAATCCTCTCGTGCTGTGGCGGAACAAAGACGGGTTGTCGAAGCAGTCCTCACCGCAACCGGCGTCAATCCGGCGCACCGGTCGGCGCCAGCAATCCCAGCTCCTCCAGGTCGAGCTGGGTGATCGGATCCTCGTCCTCGCTCAATTCGTCGCTCATCACAGGCGAGGGCATGGCGAAATTGGCAGGGATACGCCCGGTGAGAAGCCCTGCCCCCTTCAGCTCTTCGAGACCCGGCAGGTCGCGGAGCTCCTCCAGCCCGAAATGATCGAGAAAATCGCGTGTCGTGCCCAGTGTGACCGGCCTTCCCGGTGTGCGCCGGCGTCCCCGGAAGCGGACCCAGCCCGCTTCCATCAACACGTCCAGCGTTCCCTTCGATGTCTGCACGCCGCGGATATCCTCGATCTCGGCCCGGGTTACCGGCTGGTGGTAGGCAACGATCGACAGTACCTCGAGCGCGGCGCGCGACAGTTTGCGGACCTCATGCTCATCCCGCCGGATGATGAAGGAAAGATCGGCAGCCGTCCGGAATGCCCAGGCATCGTCGACCTGGACAAGATTGACGCCCCGCCCCGCATAATTCTCGCGCAGCCGCAGCACCATCGCGCGCACGTCGATGCCATCAGCAATCCGGTCGCGGATATAGGCTTCGGAGACCGGCATTGCCGAAGCGAAGATCAATGCCTCGGTAATCCGCTCGGCCTCGCGCAGCCGCGCCGCATCCGCTGCGCCCTCGCCCGTCATCTCAGTCTCTGCCTGCCCTTCCGACACCGCCACTCCTATTCCGCCGCGTCGAGGATGGCGTGCTTCGGGCCACGGCGCATGTAGAGCGGCTGGAAGGCGCCTTCCTGGCGGATCTCCATCTTGCCCTCGCGCACAAGCTCCAGCGACGCTGCAAAAGCGCTGGCGATGGCGGTCACTCGCTCGCTCGGGCTTGTCATGTAGCGCAGCAGGTAATGCTCGAGCGCCGTCCATTCAGGCACGTCGCCGATCATCCGTGTCAGGATGGCGCGCGCCTCGACGAGCGACCACACGGTCCGCCGTTCGATCGTTACCTGGGTTATAGCCTGGCGCTGACGCAGCCCTGCATAGGCATTGAGAAGATCGTAGAGGCTGGCGTCGAAGGCCGACTGCCGCTGGTCCGGAATGTGCTCCGGCGCCCCCCGGGCGAACACATCGCGGCCGAGCCGGTTGCGGTTGACGAGGCTGGCGGCAGCATCCCGCATCGCCTCGAGCCGCTTCAGCCGGAAGGCCAGCGCCTCGGCCATTTCCTCGCCGCTCGGCCCGTCATCCTTGTTCTGCTGTGGAATGAGCAGCTTCGATTTCAGAAAGGCAAGCCATGCCGCCATGACCAGGTAGTCGGCCGCAAGCTCGATGTGGACCCGGCGCGCGGTCTCGACGAAGACCAGATATTGTTCGGCCAGCGCCAGCACCGAAATCCGCGCCAGATCGACCTTCTGGTTGCGCGCAAGATGCAGCAGCAGGTCGAGCGGCCCTTCGAAGCCGGCGATGTCGATGACAAGTGCCGGCTCCTGCGGATCGCGATCCACGGCAGGTTCCTGCCACAGCCGATCCATCGGCGTTGCCGCCGCTTTGGTCAGATCCGTGGCCTTGCCGTTGTCCAATCTCGCCCCTCGCAGATCGCTCGTGTCAGGCGATCGACAGCATCCCGTCGAACTCGGCGCGAATGGCTTCCTCGTCGGCACCATCGCCCTGCCCGAAGGCCGCCTCGACCGCCCTGGTCCGCGCAAGCGCTTCGCCCGAAAGCACAGGCACTGCGCCAACCACCTGCTTCATTTCGTCCATAATGCCATTGCAATGCAACACGATATCGCAGCCGCCGGCAATGATATTTGCAGCCCGCTCGCCAATCGTGCCGGCAAGCGCATTCATCGAGGTGTCGTCGGAGATCAGAAGTCCCTTGAAGCCGATGAAGTCGCGAATGACTTCGTCGATGACGATCTTCGATGTCGTTGCCGGGTTGTCGGGATCGATGGAGGTGAAGACGACATGGCAGGTCATCGCCATCAGCTCGTCCTTCAGCGCCATGAAGGGCGGGAAATCATGGGCTTCGAGCTCTGACCGGGACACGGATACCACAGGCAGTTCGTGATGCGAGTCGGCAAAGCCCCGGCCATGGCCCGGCATATGCTTCATGACAGGCAGCACGCCGCCGGCCTTCAGGCCCTCCGATGCGGCGCGGCCCATCTCGGTCACGGTCACCGGGTCGCCGCCATAGGCGCGGTTGCCGATGACGTTGCTGCTGCCCTCGACGGGGACGTCGAGCACCGGCAGGCAATCGATGTTGATGCCGAACTTCAGGAGATCGAAGGCGTGCAGCCGTGACATCAGCCAGGCGGCGCGCAGGCCCGCCTCGCGGTCGCGGCGATAGATATCTCCGAGCGCCTGGCCTGACGGATAATGCTGCAGGATCGGCGGACGGATACGCTGCACCCGGCCACCCTCCTGGTCGATCATGACGGGCACGTCGGCACCGACGCTGTCGCGAAGGGCAGCCACGAGGTCGGCGATCTGCGCCGGCTCGCCGATGTTGCGGCCAAACAGAATGAACCCCCACGGCCGCTCGCCGGCATAGAAGGCGCGCTCTTCGGGAGTGATGGACAGGCCGCTACAGCCCAGGATCATTGCTTTCGATTCGGTCATGCCAAAATCATAAGGGTGGCAGGGCTCGATGACGAGCGTAGGCGGCCACTCGTGCACAAAAAAGAACGGCGGACCGAGGTCCGCCGTTCACTATGTGGGATAGCTGGGATCGCTTATTTCGAGATCAGGCAGGTGCCGCCGGCAGCCCGGAACTTGACGCAGAGCGCTGCGGCATCGTCCTTGGAGCCGACCGCGACGCGGACGCGGTAGTAGGTACCCTTGCCGGCGATGTCGACCTTGCGGACCTCCATCGGATGGCCACCGATGACGCTGGCATATTTCGCCGCCATGTTGGCCTGCGAGCGCTTGGCTTCCTGCTCGGAAGGCAGCGACGCGATCTGCATGCCGTAACCGCCGGCCGAAGCCGTTGCCGCGGGTGCCGTCTTGACCGGCTGTGCTGCCTGCGTAGCCGAAGCCACACGAACAGGCTGGGGCGTAACCGGAGGCTTGGCGGCGGCCGGCGTCGCCGATGCGGTTTGCGTCGGACGGGCCGTCGGCACCGGTGCTGCGTCGGTGGAGCCGGCAGCAGGCGTGTTGACTGGCGGCTGCGCAGCAGCGGGTGCGTTGGCAATCTGCGTCGTCTTCACCGTGCGGATCGGAGCGCTGTCGGCACTCGGCGCGTCGCCATCATCGGCCGATGCCATCTGGCTGTTGTCGGCAGCAGGCGTCGTCGGCGCTGCAGCCGCAGCGGGGGCGGAAGGAGCGGCACTGTCATCTGCGGGAGCCGGTTCTTCGCGAGCCACGAGCGAGCCGTCAGGCTTGACGATCATGGTGCGAACGCGGCGCGCCGCAACACCGGAATTGCCGTCCTGGCTGGTAGCAGCAGGGTTGCCCTGGCCTGGCAGCAGGCGCGGATCTTCCGTTTCGCCGACGGGTGTCGACAGATTGGCTTCTCCGCTCCCGTCATTGTCATCGGGAAGGCTGTTTTCGGGGATCAGCGTCTTCTGGACGACGTCGACCGGCTGCTCGTCCGAAGTCACGAGTTCCTTCTGCTTTGGCGGCTGAGTGGCCGCGCCGGCAACACGGTCGTAGACCGCCTTGTCCTGGTTCGGCACCACCTTGCCACCCGGATCGGTCGGAACGACCTTCACGGGATCCTTGTCGGCGGTGATGACGCGTGGCTCACCAGATGCAAAGCTGATCGGCGACCCGTTATGGGAGACCCAGCGATACATGCCGTAGGCACCGCCACCGAGCACAACGACAGCGGCAGCAGCAATGGCGATGCCGCGCATGGAACGCGCCCGCCAGCGGTCGTTGGCCGTGTGCGACGATTCGAACATCATCGGCGAGACGTTTTCAGGCCGGCTGGGCGTTTCGCGGAAGCTTTGGCGGAAATCTTCCTCCAGTGCCCGTTCGAACTCGTCGAGGCCTCCGCCGGTCTTCTGCTGCATCGTCACGCCGCGAACGGGAACAGACGTTGCCACTCCCGGCGCGAATGCCGCTTCCGTCATGGATGGCGCCGAGGCTGGCTCGGGCGAAGTATCTGCCGGCGCACTGAACAGGCTCGCCATCTCCGCATCGATGTCGAAATCGTAGTCGGGTGCGGCAACGACTGGCTCGTCCGGTTCTGCCGGCGGTAGTGCCGGAACGTGGATATCCTCGAATGTCTCGACCCGATCTTCCGTCTCCGAAATCTCATTGGGATCGAATGGCAGTTCCTGGTAGCTGTCGACGACGGGTTCAGCCTCGTGGACGGCGGCGCGCTGTTCGGCAGGCGCAGCAGCGCTGGCATAAGTTGGCGCGGTGGCGCTGGCATAGGTAGAGGCAGCTGCAGCGGCATAACTCGGAGAGCGCTGGACGGCGGCCACAGGCTCCGGTTGTCTCCAGTCCGTTGCCGGCTCAGAAGGCTTTGCAGGCTTTTCGACCTCTGCGAGCGACTTCGGGTCGGCAAAGTCGAGTTCGGCCAGCTCCAGTTCGATATCGGCAAGATCGAGGTCGAAATCATGCTCGTCGAAGCCATCGAAGTCTTCGTCCGCAGCAGCAACGACTGGCTCGGGGTCAGGTGACTTCACCGATTCAGGCTGGGCCGTGACAGGCGTGGCCATTGACGCGCGCGGTGCGGGCGGATTGACGAGTGAAGGATCGATACGCGCGGCGATCTGTTCGCGCGACGGCACGGGATAACGCGATACGTCGGCCAGAAGATCGTCGATATCGAGACCCTGGTAGCTGCTCGCAGCCGATACAGGCGCAGGTTCCGGCACGACGGTAGCGGCCGCAATCTCTTCGGCGCGGGCTGCGGGTGGGAGATCGACGCCAGCAAGCGGCGCTTCTTCTTCCACATGCACATCCGCCAAAACGGGATCGGGCTTGGAAACGACTGGCGTCTCTGCTTGCACCGCTTCGGCACGGTCCATTTCGACAGGATAGGAAGGCTGCTCGTGCGTCACGAATTCTGCGACGGGTTCGGGTTCAAAGGTCGCGACTTCCGGCGGCGCAGCGGGAGCAACAGGCTCTACGGTGGGCACAGGCTCGACAGCGCCGAAGGCATCCATCGTCGGCTCGCGGCGCGGCGCATTGAAATTCGCAAGCGGCAACCGGATGGTGGCTGCAGCCCACTGCTGCGTTCTCGGCGGGGTCGGCTGGACGTCCGGCGCAGATATTGACATTTCCAGTTCATCGACCAGATCGCGGTTGGCAACCTCGGGCGCAGAAGCCAGTTCTTCCAGCTCTTCGGCAGCAACCGGCATGGTGGTCGGCTCGACGACCGATTCCCAGCTCTCTTCAGCCGGTTCGAAATGCGAGGCATCGACGACCGGCGGCTCAGCATGAACCGGCTCTTCCGGCTGCAGCATCTGTTCTGCATGCGGAGCTTCGTATGCGGCCTGCACTTCCGCCTGCGGCTCCGGCGCATGCGTCGGTTCGACGGCGGCGAAATCGTTTGCCGGCGTGCCGTTCCCGTACACGGGCTCGGAATAAACGGCATGGCTGGGCTGGGATGCCTGGGGAGTGCGCGGCGCGTCGTAACGCTCAAACTCGCGGAGCAACTCGTCCTCGAGATCGAAAGCCGGCTCCTGTCGCTGGTTTGCAGCGACAGGTGTGGATGGCCGCTTGTCGTATCCGACGATGCGGGCGAGTTCGGCGAGCGGATCGTCGTCCGCGAAGAACTCATCTTTTCCGCCTGCGCGGTACGCCAACTGTTTTTCAGCCATTACTTCATCCACCCGCAACTGCTACGCTATTGCCAGCGCAATGTGGGTAAATGGTGACGTTTATCGCATTTCAGCCGGTGCTGCGGTCCCGGTAATACCGAGACCAGATTTCAAAACCGACGCGACAGCGTGCACCAGCCCAAGTCTGGCAATGCTCAATTCTCGGTTTTTATCGTTAACAAATCGTAATTCCGGAAAATCTTTACCTTTATTCCAGTGTCCGTGGAAGAAACTCGCCAGGTCATACAGGTAAAATGCGATGCGATGCGGCTCCTGGGCCAGCGCCGCACTCTCGATGATTCGCGGAAACTCCGCCAGTTTGGCAACCAGCGCCAGCTCCGCCGGATCGACAATCGCACCATGGACGGCAGCCGCCATTTCCTCGACAGATACTTCCAGACCCGGAAATGCTTCCTTCGCCTGGCGGAATATCGACATGCAGCGCGCGTGGGCATATTGCACGTAGAAGACTGGGTTGTCCTTCGACTGCTCGGTCACCTTGGCGAAGTCGAAGTCGAGCGGCTCGGAGCTCTTTCTGTAGAGCATCATGAAGCGCACGGAGTCGCGGCCGACTTCGTCGACAACCTCGCGGAGCGTCACGAAGTCGCCGGAGCGCTTCGACATCTTCACCGGCTCACCGTTACGGAACAGCTTGACCAGCTGGCAGAGCAGCACCGTCAGCTTTGCCTGACCATCTGAGACGGCGCGGGCAACCGCTTCGAGACGCTTGACGTAGCCGCCATGGTCCGCACCGAGCACGTAGATCATCTCGTTGAAGCCACGGTCGTACTTGTTCTTGAAGTAGGCAACGTCGGCGGCAAAGTAGGTGTAGGAGCCATCCGACTTGATCAGTGGCCGGTCGATGTCGTCGCCGACCTCGGTCGAGCGGAACAATGTCTGCTCGCGATCTTCCCAGTCCTCCGCCACCTGACCCTTGGGCGGCGGCAGGGTTCCCTTGTAGACGAAGCCCTTGAAGGTGAGGTCGTTGATCGCGGTGCGGATCGGCGCAGCACCGTTGGCGTGCAGCGTCCGCTCCGACAGGAAGACGTCGTGGACGACGTTCAGCGCCGCCAGGTCCTCGCGGATCATCACCATCATCGCGTCGATGGCCTTGTCCTTGACGATGGGCAGCCACTGATCTTCCGGCATGCTGCGCAGCTTGGTGCCGAATTCATCCGCCAGAGCTTTGCCGACCGGCACGAGATAATCGCCCGGGTAAAGACCCGCCGGAATGTCGCCGATCTGCTCGCCAAGTGCCTCGCGGTACCGCAGGAACACCGAGCGCGCCAGGACGTCGATCTGCGAGCCAGCGTCGTTGATGTAATATTCTTTGGTCACGCCATAGCCCGCGAACTCGAGCAGGTTGGCCAGCGTGTCGCCGACGACCGCGCCACGGCAATGGCCGACATGCATAGGCCCGGTGGGATTGGCGGACACATATTCGACGTTGACCTTCACGCCCTCACCGACCGTCGATCTGCCGAACGTCTCGCCATTGGCGATCATCGCTGCCAGCAGGCGCTGCCAGTAGCCGACCGAAAGGCGGATGTTTATGAAGCCTGGACCGGCGACGGAAACCTCGGCGATGTCAGCATCTTCCCGCAACTTAACGCTAATGACGTCGGCAAGTACGCGCGGATTGGTGCCCACGGCCTTGGCCAGAACCATCGCTGCATTGGTCGCCACATCGCCATGACTTGGATCGCGCGGCGGCTCGATGCCGACACGACGAAAATCGAGTTCGGATCGCTTTTCCTTGATGATATCAATATCTTCAAGGGCGAGCTTAACTCTGGCTTCGAAGTCTGTGAATAGGTTCATAATCAGTTCCAAGCATGGGCGGTTTCAGTCAGCCATCCGTCGGCGACCCGGTGCCTAACGCAAATCGGGAGTCTGGTCAAACAATCGCCTGTGGGCACTTATGGCATAGGTATCGGTCATTCCGGCCAGATAATCGCCGACATGCCGGGCCTTGGCGGCATCGGCGAGGCCGGAGATATGATCCACCCAGTAGTGGCTCTGCATCTCGCGCGGATCGGCCATGTAGGCGTGGAAAAGGTCGGTGACGATCTGCGCCGCATCCGCACGGATGCGCATGATATCGGGGTGGCGGTAGATGCGCTTGAACAGCATCGCCTTGATCTGCCTGTCGGTCTCGGCCATGTCGGGCGAGAAGGCGGCGACAACGCGGCCGGCATTGCGGATATCATCAGCGCTCGTCGGCCGGATCGAGGCAAGATTTTCCTGCGCCACCGAAATCACGTTCTCGACCATCCGGGTGATCTGCCGGCGCATGATCTCATGGGTAAACCGGCTGGCTTCCAGATTGGGGTAGCGGTCCCTGACCTCGGCCATCAGTCCGGCCAGGAATGGGATATCTTCCAGCATCTCGAAACTCAGATAGCCGGAGCGCAAGCCATCGTCGATATCGTGCGTGTTATAGGCGATATCGTCGGCGATCGCCGCCGTCTGCGCTTCGAGGCTGGCATAGCTGCCGATCTCCAGGTCGTGCAACTCGCAATAATCGAGGATCGGCTGCGGCACCGGCCCGTGCGTGCCCTTGCCGTCCGGCGCCAGCAGCGGGCCATTGTGCTTCACCAGTCCCTCGAGGGTCTCCCATGTCAGGTTCAGCCCGTCGAACTCGGCATAGCGCCGCTCCAGCTTGGTGACGATGCGCAGCGACTGGGCATTGTGGTCGAAGCCGCCATAGGGCTGCAGCATCTCGTGAAGCGCATCCTCGCCGGTATGGCCGAACGGCGTATGGCCGAAATCATGGACCAGCGCGACGCCTTCGGCCAGGTCCTCGTCGAGCCGCAGCGCCCTTGCCAGCGCCCTTGCCACCTGCGCCACCTCGATCGTATGCGTCAGTCGCGTGCGATAGTGATCGCCGTCCTGGGCGATGAAAACCTGGGTCTTGTGCTTCAGCCGCCGGAAGGCGGTGGTGTGCACGATACGGTCGCGGTCGCGCTGGAAATCGGACCGGGTCGGGCTGGAGGATTCGTCATAGAGCCGGCCGCGCGTTGTCCAGGGGTCCGCCGCGTAGATCGCCCGTTCGCCCGTGCCGAAACCCAATGCATGCCTGTCGATCGTCATAATCCATCCATCTCGGCCGCTGGCCATTGACGCCGCGTTCCGGCCTTCATACCTACAGTTTCAAGGAACGGCAAAGCAGTCCGGCAAAAACTCCCAACTGCTGCTGTCGCCGCCAGAACTTTGGTGATAGCCTTGTTCGATATCAGGCGTTTGAACGCCATCCTCAACTCATTCTCTCCGGGCCTTGACCCCGGCAGGAGGACATCATGACCGAAACAACTGTAACCCTTTCGGATTCCGCCGCCAAGCGCATAGCCGCAATCGTCAGTGCGGAAACCGGCAAGAGCGCGCTGCGCGTCGCCGTCGAAGGCGGTGGCTGCTCGGGCTTTTCCTACAAATTCGATCTCGTCGAAGCCCCCGCCGAGGACGACATCGTCGTTGCCAAGGGCGACGCCACAGTCTTCATCGACAAGCTGTCGCTGATCTACATGGCAGGCTCGCAGATCGATTTCGTCGACAACCTGCTCGGCCAGTCGTTCCAGATCAACAACCCGAACGCGGTTGCCAGTTGCGGCTGCGGCACCAGCTTCTCCGTCTGAAACGACATACAGTACTGCGCAACCGGTCGACGGCACAGCCGCCGGCCGGTTTTCTTTTGTCCTGAAGCCAATGGCCAAGCGCCGGTCGTGACGATAAAAGGGGCAATCCAAGGAGTCCCTCGCCCATGAAAATCGCCACCTGGAATATCAACGGCATCAAGGCCCGCATCGACAACCTTTGCCAGTGGCTGAAGGATTCCAGTCCCGATATCGCCTGCCTGCAGGAAATCAAATCAGTCGACGAGGGCTTTCCGAGGCTGCAGCTCGAGGAGCTCGGCTATCATGTCGAGACCCACGGCCAGAAGGGCTTCAACGGCGTCGCGATCCTGTCGAAGCAGAAGCCGGATGCGGTGATCCGTGGCCTGCCGGGTGACGACACCGACCAGCAGTCGCGCTTCATCGAAGCCTCCTTCTCCATCGCCGGCGACCGGACGCTGAGGGTCGGCTGCATCTATCTTCCGAATGGAAATCCCGTCGATACCGAAAAATATCCCTACAAGCTCGCCTGGATGGAGCGCCTTCAGGTGTTTGCAGCCGGTCGACTGGCGCTGGAGGAGCCGCTGATCCTTGCTGGCGACTACAATGTCATCCCGGAGCCGCACGACTGCTTCGATCCAAGGGTCTGGGCGAATGACGCATTGTTCCTGCCGCAGACGCGCCAGGCATTTCGAAGACTGGAAAATCTCGGCCTCACCGACGCCCTGCGGGCGACAAGCGATCAGTCAAAGCTCTACACGTTCTGGGATTATCAGGCCGGTGCCTGGCCAAAAAACAACGGCATCCGCATCGATCACCTGATGCTGTCACCCGAAGCTGCCGACAAAATGACCTCGGCGACAGTTGAGAAACACGTTCGCGCCTGGGAAAAGCCGTCCGACCACGTCCCCGTCGTTGCCCATTTCGATTTTGCGGGCTGAGCGGCAATAACCGTCCGCCCCATCACTCCGGAGCGGTCACGTCGAGCTTGTGGGCCATGACGACGGCGTTGCGGCGGTCGTTTTCGTTGGCTACGGAGAAAGCCTGCTCCTGCAGGTCTTCCATCCACGGACAATCCTTCGGCTTGCACTTGTCGAGAGCCGCCGTCATGAACGCGAGCCCGCGTGTCGACTGGCCTTCCTGGAACAGGATGTTGCCGAACACGGCCATGGCACCGGGATGGCCGCTCTTGCGAGCCTGATTGAGCCACTTCTTCGCCTGCTGGACATTCGACGTGCCGCCCTCGCCCGACAGCATCATCTTCGCCAGCTGAAACTGTGCTTCGGCGATACCGAAGGTCGATGCGACCTGGAAATACAGCTGGCGCGCCTGGTTCAGGTCCGTCTTGACGGGGGTGTTGGGAATTCCGCTCTTGTAATAGTTGGCGAGAGAAAGCAGCGCATTGATGAAAAAGCCGGTGTCTTCGGACCCGGGCTCGACGCCTTGCTGGGCGATCTCATTGTAGATCTTGAAGGCCTCGAAGTCATCCTGTGCAACGCCGTCGCCATCGGCATACATGTTCGCAAGTGCCCATCGCGAGCCGGTATGGCCCTTCTCGGCCGCATATTTGTAAGCCTCGACGGCTTCTTCCTTCTGCCCGTTCTTGTAGGCCTTGAAGCCGAACTTGAAGAGGTCGAAGGGTCCCGATTCCTTTGAGACGCCGGCATTGATATCAAAGGCCAAGGCAGGTGCCGCAACGGCAGCCGGCACGATCAACGCCATGCCAAGCCACATAACTCGTACTGATGGAAACTCGGATCTAAGCATCACAGTCGATTTCTTTCGCTCTATCCGGATACGCCACGATCAACCCCTCGTCACCGTTCAGCGCCGGATAAACTCCCACAAGCCGCCTACACCGGCCCGCATTCCATTCCGACCGGACCTTGAGAACGCCCCCGCTCCAGGATCCACTCGCCGCTTGTCCATGCGCTGCGGCAAGCCGTTTCCAAACTTCGGAAACATTTGCCGCCTCGCCATTCGTCACATTTTCAACCGTATCGCGAAATTGTGACCAAACCAGCGTAGGCACGTCCAACGAAGCATTTTTTGGCTCTTCAAACGCCAAATAATTCCTCGTTCAGGATCGATAGGCAGACTTTCGAATATTCAAAAAGCACCATGGCAACAAAACGTTACACCCGTTAGCTCGAAGTCACTCGAACCTCAGTCATGACACTTGTCTCACACTCTCCGAAATCAGCCTGAAGATCCCCACTGCACGTTTTCAGACGGGCTCGCCCTGAGCCCGCGCTTATCGGTGCGCTCTATTTGTGGCGGGAAATGGACAGATTTCCCGCAGGAGCGGGCAACGTAAACGGTTGCAAACGAGTGTTGCGATTTCGTCACAAAATGGCGCAACGGCGCGAACGTGCCCGCCCGGAACAACTGAAAGGAGCGAGTACATCCTGGCACAAACGGTGGTTGAGACAGCTAGAATTTGACCTTGACCGACGTCGAAAGGGCGCCGACGAAATCGTTGCCGTAGCGATAGGTGACATCGTCGCCGTAGGTCACGCCACCGGAGGTAACGGTCCCGGACTTGCCTGAAGTTAGCAGACCGACAGCGCCGGCAAGCCGGTATTCGACATGCTCGGTCGGCGAGAAGGAAAGGCCTGCCCCGAGCATCCAAGTATCGGACGACAGGCCATAGCCCTGGCTCGTGCCCTGGTCCCAGGTGAGGCTGACGGCGCCGCTCCACTGGGCATTGAACTTGTGGCCGATGCCGCCGCTCAACGTCCATCCGTCCTTGTAGAGGAGATCGAGGGAGGTCAGTTCCGCGGCGCTGCCCGGCCTGCAGGCGACAACTCCGCGCGTCGATTTCGGACAGAATGCGATACTCTGCAGCGTGCTCCAGTTGGTCCACTTGGCAGAACCGAACGCCAGCCAGTCGGGCGCGATGCCGGTCTGCAGCTTCAGCTCCAGCGAATCCGGCGCCGTGGCCGATCCGTAGACGGGCGTGACCGTGCCCACCGCCGGATTACCCGGGACTGCAATCTTCGGCACGGATGTCAGATCCACCGTGCCGGACAGATTGTCGTACTTGACCTGGCTGTTATAGACGAGGCTGGCCCGCATGGCGTATTCGGGGATCTCGTAGGCAACGCCCGAACGCCAGCCCCAGCCGCTGTCGCTGATATCGAGACGACCCATGCCGCTGTAGAGGGACGACAGCGACGCCGGCAAGGGCACCACCAATTCTTCCTTGAATCCACCGACCTCCTGGTAGAAGCCACCGCCGATCAGCCGCAGCTGGCCCGGACCTGCATCGAACTTGTAGGAGCAGGTCAGGCCGTAGTTGTGGCTGTATATCTTTTCGTCGCTGTTATAGTTGGCACCGGCCCAGTTTGTCCCGGGATTGGAATGGGCGCCGAACGGCTCGGAGTAGTCGGCCAGGCAATCGACATCGTCTGTGATACCGATCTTGATGCCCACGGAAGGCACGCCAAAATTGGGACCGTCGCTGACGGACTGCGGGCGATTGTTGAGGTTTCCATCACGTGGATTGATGTCACGTGCATTGGTCAGCTTGCGCTCCGGCATCACGAACGTGACTCCGCCCTCGAAAGCATAGCGTGACTTATCGAACAGCAGATCTATGTCATAACCCGCGCGCTCGATGCCTCCGGCCGCTGCGGAGCTGACGAAGCTACAGCCGGCAAGCAGCACGAGGGCGGCCTTGGCCACTGCACGATGTCCCATTACACTTCCCCGGTACCCAACTGCGGCAATCTTACGGTCATCGCAAGAATAGGCAACGTAACGATAAGCCCGTGATATCAATACTGGAGCGCGCTCCACGAGAAGTAGCGGCATCCTATCGCGTGAATATCACAAAGCGCAAAATTTTCTTCCCGAGAATGTATCGTTTAGTGCTTGAACTAGATTCTCTTTCTCTGACTTGCGCGCGATGTATCAAACGGATCACAGCAGCGAAATATAACCACCCCCTTAAAATGAGGGGTTTGATATTCAACCCGAGACTATACTTTGAATGTAACCAATCCACCTGAAGTCGAATTTTCTATGGATTCAAGAAGGGCGCACCCCTTTCGTGGCACGCCCTTTGTAATTCCACCGAACGATTCTAAACGGTCGTAGCAATCAGCCGACTTCGCTGAGCCTTGTCAGGGCGACCTTGAGGCTGGCGAGCTGGCTCTGCAGCTCCTCCAGCCGTTCGCGTTCCGCAGCCACGACTTCGGGGTTGGCGTTGGCAACGAACCGCTCGTTCGACAATTTCCCGACGATGCGATCCGCCTCGGCCTGTGCCTTGGCGACAGCCTTTTCAAGCCGGCTCCGCTCGGCGTCGATATCGATCAATGTGCCCAGCGGCAGACATGCAGTCGCCTCGCCGATGACGATCTGTGCCGAGCCCTTCGGCGCAGCTTCGGCGAGCGAGATAGCCTCGACGCGGGCAAGCCGCTTGATCGCCGCATCGTGGCGGAACAGCCGCTCGCGGGTGACGCCATTGGCATCGACGAACACCAGCGGCGCCGTGGCTGCCGGCGGCACGTTCATTTCCGAGCGCACAGAACGGATGCCCGAGACGAGGTCGATCAGCCAGTTGATCTCTGCTGCCGCGACATCGTCCGCATAGGACGGCACCGGCCAGTCTGCGTGGCAGATCAATCCATCGCGCTCCTTGCCCTCGCCAGCTGTGTGGGCCCAGAGCTCCTCCGTCATGAACGGCATGAACGGATGCAGAAGCTTGTAGATCTCTTCCAGCACGTAGGCGCTGCAGCCCTGCGCTTCGACCTTGTCAGCCTCTTCCTCGCCCATGAAGACGGGCTTCAGCAGTTCCAGGTACCAGTCGCAGAACTGGTTCCAGACAAAGCGATAGAGAGCGCCGGCCGCGTCGTTGAACCGGTAAGCCTCCAGCGCCTCCGTGACATCACGGGTGGTGCGCGCCAGTTCCGTCAGGATCCAGCGGTTGACCGTCAGTTCGGCCGCCTCGGGCACAAAATGCGCGCCACTGGCAGCGCCGTTCATCTCCGCGAAACGCGTCGCATTCCACAGCTTGGTGCCGAAGTTGCGGTAGCCGGCGATGCGCGCCGGATCGAGTTTCACGTCGCGGCCCTGCGCTGCCATGATGGCCAGCGTGAAACGTAGCGAGTCGGCGCCGTACTCGTCGATCAGTTCCAGCGGATCGATGACGTTGCCTTTCGACTTCGACATCTTCTGGCCGCTCTTGTCGCGAACCAGTGCGTGAACATAGACCGTATTGAACGGCTCTACCCCGTTGCCGGCGTCGTCCTTCATGAAGTGCAGGCCCATCATCATCATTCGGGCGACCCAGAAGAAGATAATGTCGAAACCGGTGACCAGCACGTTGGTCGGATAGTAGCGGGCAAGCTCGGCCGTCTGCTCAGGCCAGCCGAGCGTCGAGAACGGCCAGAGGGCGGACGAGAACCAGGTGTCGAGCACATCCTCGTCGCGGATGAGGATTTCACCCGGCTTGAAGTTCTCCAGTTTCTCCTCGACCCAGGCCTTCCAGACACCTTCGTGAGACAGGTAATGCTGGATCGCCGCCTGCAGCGCCTCTTCCTCGGTCTTTTCGACGAAAACCTGACCATCCGGGCCATACCAGGCCGGGATCTGGTGACCCCACCAAAGCTGGCGCGAAATGCACCAGGGCTGGATGTTGTCCATCCACTCGTAATAGGTCTTGTCCCAGTTCTTCGGCACGAAATTGGTGCGGCCTTCGCGCACGGAGGCGATGGCCGGCCCTGCCAGCGTCTTCGCATCGACGAACCACTGGTCGGTCAGCATAGGCTCGATGACGACGTTCGAGCGGTCGCCGAACGGCTGCATGATCTTCTTGGCTTCGACGTAGGGAATATCGTTGCCGTCGGCATCCTTGACGGTAACCGCCAGGCCCTCGGCGTTGATCGCATCGACGATGCGCTTGCGGGCGACGAGCCGGTCGAGGCCGCGATATTCTTCCGGTACGAGGTTGATGTCGTCGATTTCGGATTCCGTCGGCATGTCGCCGCCGCGGGCAATCGCCTGCGCCTGGGCAGCGCAGACTGCGTAGGGCTCGCCGTCATCGCGCATTTCGGCGCGGCCGTTCATCAGCCGGTAGAGCGGGATGTCGTTGCGCTTGGCGACCTGGTAGTCGTTGAAATCATGGGCGCCGGTAATCTTCACCGCGCCGGAGCCAAAATCTGGTTCCGGATATTCGTCGGTGATGATCGGGATCAGGCGGCGATGCTCCTTCGGCCCGACGGGGATTTCACAGAGCTTGCCGACGATAGGTGCATAGCGTGTATCCGAGGGGTGAACGGCCACGGCACCATCTCCCAGCATCGTCTCCGGCCGGGTCGTCGCAATCGAGATGTAGTCGCGCTCCTCCTGGAAAGTGACGTTACCGTCGGCATCCTTCTCGACATAGGTGTATGTCTCGCCGCCAGCCAGGCGGTATTTGAAGTGCCACATATGGCCGTTGACTTCGCGGCTTTCGACCTCGATGTCGGAGATTGCGGTTTCGAACTGCGGGTCCCAGTTGACCAGCCGCTTGCCGCGATAGATCAGGCCCTCCTTGTAGAGCGACACGAAGACCTTGAGGACGGCTTCCGACAGCCCCTCGTCCATGGTGAAGCGCTCGCGCGACCAGTCGCAGGAGGCGCCGAGGCGCTTCAGCTGGTTGAAGATCAGACCGCCCGACTCGTCCTTCCATTCCCAGACCTTGTCGATGAAGGCTTCGCGGCCCATGGCGACACGGCCGGGCAGCTGCAATTCCTTCAGCTTGCGCTCGACGACCATCTGCGTGGCGATGCCGGCATGGTCCATGCCTGGCTGCCAGAGCACGTCCTTGCCGCGCATCCGCTCGAAACGCACCATGATGTCCTGCAACGTGTTGTTGAGCGCGTGGCCCATGTGCAGCGAACCGGTGACGTTCGGAGGCGGAATGACGATGGTGAACGTCTCGGCTCCCGGCTTGGCATTGGCACCAGCGCGAAACGCGTCGGCCTCGTCCCATTTCTGGGCGATTTTCGGCTCAACAGCGGCAGAATCATAGGTCTTTTCGAGCATTTTGGGACCGGATCTAGAGTTCGATGATGCCGGTTGGTAAACAGGATGGCCGTCGGCAAGTCAATAAAAAAGCCGCCCCGTGCCCGGAGCGGCTGTTGTCGCCAGGTGTCGGGAAAAACTAGCGGCGGGGCCCGCGGGCAACCCGCTCGATCTCCTCGCGTACCAGCTTTTCGACCAGCGTCGGCAGGTTGTCGTCCAGCCATTCCTGCAGCATCGGCCGCAGCATGTCCTGGGCTATGTCGTCGAGCGAGCGGCGCTCGGCGCCAAGCGCTGCGGCAAGCTCGTCGAACGAACGCGCAACCTGCTCGCCGGTGGCTTCAGAGACCAGCATCTTCTGGGCCTCTTCATGCAGCTGCGGCAGGAACCGGTCATGCTGCTCAGCAGGCGCGACATAGGCGGCTTCCGGCTCGACATGAACCGGCTGCGGTGCAGTGGCGCGCTCGGGCTGCGGCTGTGTCCGGACACCGGATGGCATGTCAGGCGCCCGAGTGACCTGTTCGACGACCTGCTGCACAGGCTCGACCGGCCTGATGTGCACGACCACGTCGGACATCTCGGCCGCAAAATCCTGCGACACGGCGGCCATCGGTTCACGTTGCGTATGCCGCACTTCCGCCTCGGCGGCATCGGGCTGCATCGCATGCGAGCCAAGGCGCACCTCGGCGAGACGGGCGGCCATCGCCGGCGGCAATTCGCGAGACGGCGCCGCTTCACGCGACGCGTTCATCTGCATGGAATTGCGATCGGAAGCGGCACGCACGCGGGCTGCCACGTCGGCGAGCGACATGGTGCTGCGCGGCGCTGCATCCGGATCGTGGCCGGCCGAATTGGCGGCAACGAACCGCGGGTCCTGGGGAGCCGGCATCGGCGGCATGTCGTCGAGCGCGCCTTCGAACTCATCGTCGACGGTCAGATGGATGTCGTTGTCATCGTTTTCCGCAGCTTCGTACACCGGCGGCATCGGGGCCGACAGGGAAGGACCACCGCCTGGCTCGTTGCTTTCGATGATCTTGCGGATAGAGGCAAGAATCTCTTCCATCGACGGTTCACGCGCAACATTGGACTGAGCCATTTTCATCCCCGTTATCCTGCAGAAAGGACCGAAATGCCAGCGCGCCAGCCATTCGAATCATCGCTACCTTAGAATACTCTCCGGGGGAAAAAAATCACCGCGAATCGACTAAGTCCGCTGATGCACAGTTTTGTTTACCTTGTCCAGAGCCGCACGCAAAAGCAGCGGCTATGGAAAAACTGCAAATGAAAACGGGCACCCAGGGTGCCCGTCCGAAAGATCGTCAACCCATGGTATTGCTCAGAAGACGAATTCCTTGACCTTGGCAAAGCCCGGCAGCGCCTTCACGGAAGCGTTGAAAAATGCGTTTTCCGAGATTGCGCCACGTTCGCGCACGAACACCGAGGCACGCGCCGAATTGCCGAAACCCTTGACGACGACGAGACGGCCATTGTCACGCAACTGCTCGAAAAGATCGGAGGATACTTCTTCGACCGCGCCGTTGACGAAGATCAGATCGTAAGGCGCCCCGGCCGCATGGCCCTTTTCGAGCGCACCCGTCGCCACCGTGACATTGCCATAGCCAAGCGCCGAAAGCGTTTCGCGCGCCTGCGACGCCAAAGCGCCGTCGCATTCGAGCGCGACGACCGAGCCCGAAAGCAGCGACAGCAGCGCCGAGGTGTAGCCCGTCCCGGCACCGACCTCGAGGACGACATCGTCCTTCCCGATTGCCGCAAGCTGCAGCAGCTTTGCCAGCGGCGATGCCTGCATCAGGTACCGGGGCGGATTGCCGTCACGAGCAGGACAGATCTCGACGTCATTATCAATATATGCCAGCACCTTGAGCTTTTCCGGCACGAACGCTTCGCGCGGCACGGCGAGGAAAGCGTTCAGCACGGAGTGCGAGGTCACATCCGTCGTCCTGATCTGGCTCTCGACCATCTTCAGCCGCGCGGTTCCGAAATCCATCATGCTGTCCCGCCCCATCAAAAGCGATTATCCGTGCACCGTCTTAATCGCCACCGCGAAAGCTTTCAAGGCGTGGATGTGGACCGGAGGGAAATTCGTGCGGGGGAGCGCAGTTGGCGAAGCGGGCGGGAACGTTGCCTGCAATCCGCTACCTAACTCAAAAGCATGATCAGATTTACGACGCAAACATTCAATGATCTGCCATTTACTATTGTTTTGTCGGCATTTGGTAAAAAGGCGAAGGTAACGGCTTCTCCTTCGGCAAATTATCTTGCACCGCCTTCAGCAAAGCGTCGAATTTTTCGTTTGTATCAGCGGTTAGAGTTTCAACGCGCTTGTTTAGTGCGTCGTAGTGCGCGTTCATCGCGTTGATTGGAGGCGTCATTTTTTCGACGGCGTCTTGTGAAACTTTTTGAGCATCCATTCCCACGCTGAACCACTGGCCACCATAAGCCATAATCGCAACAGTCAAGCCGAGAGCCGCAATGGCCGTCACAATGACTGTCATTTTCGTGCCGTTGGTGGTGGTTTCCAGATGACCCATTTTAGCATTAATGAGCTTTAACTCACCGAGCAACTCAGCAAACTTTGTGTCAGTTCTCGCCTCTGCAGCTGCAATTTTCGCATCCACTTCGCTCATACCACCGTTTGCCCCCCCACCGCCGATGCTTTGCAACGGGCTTTTATTTTCAACCACCAACTTAACCATTTGGATTTGCTTCCAGCCAACTTATGATTGTGGCCATCGAAAATGTCTTCATATTCCCGCAATTAGCACACGATATTATCGAAACGGGTATTTTAAATGTTTCATACCCGGTGCTGTCTGTCACAGAGAAGCCAGTAACGTACTTCTCGGAGTTAGTCATAACACTCCAAAGATCAGTTCCGCATGCTTCGCATTTAAGGTCTTCGAGCTTGTTCTCAAAAAACCTAGTCACCTCGGTTGCAGGAGGATCAAGCTTGATTTTTGTCTCAGTCATTTGATCACCGGTGAACGCTTCGGTTTAAGTTGGCAGACCAAGTCCAACGTTGCAATCCACGTCGCAGGGATTCCCCGCTTTCCGGTCGAAATCCTGGAAACCAAGGAGGAGCGGCTTGCTAGATGTCAGCAATATGCAAAGCTGCCAATAACAACTGGCGTTGATCTAAAAAATTGATTTCACTGATAAAAAAGTGGAGGCCTCGCCCGGAATTGAACCGGGGTACGAGGATTTGCAGTCCTCTGCGTCACCACTCCGCCACGAGGCCATCCGTGTGTGGTCGCGGCGATTTAGACTAGCTCTAGACAGAGCGCAAGACCATTCGCCGCCAACGGGATAATTTTTCGTGCCCTTCGCGGCCCAGATCGGCTGTCCTTGCTAGCCCTGCCGCAGCGAAGCGATGCGGCTTTTCCGGGCAGCATACACTATCTGTTGTCCGGCTGACGCTTGCGGCCCCACCACACCGACATGCGACGGCGCCAGCGGCGGACGGTGGCGCTGTCCTGAGAGAGGATGACGAAACCGAGCGGTATCATCCAGAATCCGAGAATCGGCAGGAAGCCGAGGCAACCGCCGCCGATCAGCGCCGTGCCGACCGACATGCGCGCCAGCCGCGATTTCGGCAGCGGCACGTGCACGGAGCCGAGCACCAGCTTGCCGCGTGCGTGATCGACGCCAAAACGTTTTTTCGGCCTGGGGCGGCGCGTGGCGTCCGCATGCGGTGGGTTCGAAGCATCATTCATCCACAGGAAATGGGGATATGGGCGATTAATGCAAGCCGATGGGCGATTTTTGAAAAAACCGCTTGGCAAATCGGGAAAGCATTTGTATTAGGCCACTCACACCGCGCCAAGCGGTCTTCCCTGGTAGCTCAGCGGTAGAGCATTCGACTGTTAATCGACAGGTCGCCAGTTCGAATCTGGCCCGGGGAGCCAAATTATAAAAAGCCTTTGCAGAGATGCAGAGGCTTTTTTCTTTTTCGGTGCAATGGTTTCCCGCTTCCCATTCACACGTTGGGTGAAATGCCCGAGATCGCTACTTCCCAAAAATGAACCGCTACCATGCTTCATGGCACATTGCGCTCTCACACACGACCTGCAACCAGTTGACTACAACTGGACAGGTCACGGGGCGCCCCCGAATGATCGCCAAAAGCCGTTGCCGCGTCGCCCGAGGAGCGTGAGAATGAAATTTGTGCCTTTGCTTGTCGCTGCCGTCTTGCTCTCTCCCGGCCTTTCGCTGGCGGCACAATGTACACCGAATGACGCCTCGGCCCGGATTCTGGCATCCCCAAACCCGGACGACATCCATCCGGACTGGAGCGACGGCTCGACTATCGGGTTAAGCTGGACCTTCGAAGGTAAGGAAGTCGGCGACAGCGGCGACTACATGAAGGGAAAGCTAATTTCCCCGCGTGGCGATGTCACCAACAAGGGTGTCTATATTATTGCCCGCGAATGGGATTGCGCCGAATAGGCGCTGCGCCGAGCCCGCCACGTTGCAGAACCGAGCCCGATTTCCCGTTGATCGAACGGGCAAAGCAGTGGAGAATAGCGCCAGTTCAGCGTCCCGCGCCAAGACCCGCTGGCGGCGTCTGCAACATTTCGTGTCCCAGCAGGAATCGATCCCTTGATCCAGACATCCCTCCCCCGACTTCGCGCCCTCAGCCTTGCCGTTGGCACCTTCGTCGCTCTTGTGCTGCCGCAGACGGCTGCGATGGCGGCGCCCAGCTGCTGGTCGCTGTTGCAGAGCAAATACGGTCCCGGCATCCTGAAGGCCGCCGACGAAGCCGATCCCTGCGCCAAAATTCCCGGTTTCGACAAGAAGGAGCGCTTCAACCTCACCGGCCTCGATCTCTGCACCGCGCCGGATGGCGTGCAGATCAACGCCCAGGCTGACCTTGCCTGCAAATCGAGTTCGCACGGACTTCTCGGCGGCATCGATATGAAGGGCAAGCTGCAGGCATCGATGTCCGTCGATATCGGCGCCTGCAAGGTCACCGACGCCCGTGTCAGCGTCAGCGGCCCCGTCGGCGAATTGCTGAGCTCGGTCGGCGATATCCAGAATCTGGCGCGCAATTTTGCCCAGAAGAAGATATCAGAGGTCTGCGGCCCCCACTAGCCACGTGCTCTGAAAAGCGGCGGCCTGCACCTGCAAGCGGTCAGCCACTGTGGCAAACTGCTGCGCCGTTGCCGTTTTGTACTCATCCCCTCTTCACTTTCCGCCTTCGCCGCTCCATATTCCGGGCATGGCCAGATCCCCGAAAAACTCTCCCGCTCGCGATGATCGAAATACCGGTTTCGAGGAGGCGCCGCAGGCGCCGTTCGAAGGCGCGCCGCTGTCAGGCGGGGTTGCCGACTGGGTAAAGCAGCTCGAAGCGGAAGCCGAGATCTCCGGCGTCGAGACGCAGCGCGAGATCGCCTCCAAGGCCGGCAAGCATCGCAAGAAGGTGGAAATCGCCGCCTCGAAATCGGCGCGCGGTACATCCATGGGCGGTTCGACCGATCCGAAGACGCGGGCTGCCGCCGGGCTCAATCCGGTTTCCGGCATGGATACGTCGCTCGAAGACGCCGCCAATGCAGGCACGGCCGTCACCGCCACGGTCGAGGCGCTTTCGGCGCTGATCGAGAGCGGCAATCCGCTGTTCAAGGACGGCAAGATGTGGACCCCGCATCGCCCTGCCAGGCCGGAAAAATCGGAGGGCGGTATCAGGATCCGCATGCAGTCCGACTATGAGCCGGCCGGCGACCAGCCGACGGCGATCAAGGAACTTGTCGCCGGCATCGAATCCGGCGAGCGCAGCCAGGTGCTGCTTGGCGTCACCGGCTCCGGCAAGACCTTCACCATGGCCAAGGTGATCGAGGCGACGCAGCGCCCTGCCCTCATTCTCGCACCGAACAAGACGCTGGCGGCCCAGCTCTATTCCGAGTTCAAGAACTTCTTCCCAGACAACGCGGTCGAATATTTCGTTTCCTATTACGACTATTACCAGCCGGAAGCCTATGTACCGCGCTCCGACACCTTCATCGAGAAGGAATCGTCGATCAACGAGCAGATCGACCGGATGCGCCACTCCGCCACCCGCTCGCTGCTGGAGCGCGACGACTGCATCATCGTCGCCTCCGTCTCCTGCATCTACGGTATCGGCTCGGTCGAGACCTACACGGCGATGACCTTCCAGATGACGGTCGGCGACAAGCTCGACCAGCGGCAATTGCTCGCCGACCTCGTGGCCCAGCAGTACAAGCGCCGCGACATGGATTTCCAGCGCGGCTCTTTCCGGGTGCGCGGCGATACGATCGAGCTCTTTCCCGCCCACTTGGAAGATGCGGCCTGGCGGATTTCGATGTTTGGCGACGAGATCGACTCGATCACCGAGTTCGACCCGCTGACCGGCCACAAGACGGGCGACCTGAAATCGGTCAAGATCTACGCCAACTCGCACTATGTGACGCCGCGCCCGACACTGAACGGCGCCATCCGCCACATCAAGGAAGAGCTGAAAATGCGGCTGGCCGAGCTTGAAAAAGGCGGCCGTCTGCTGGAAGCCCAGCGGCTGGAGCAGCGCACCCGCTACGACATCGAGATGATCGAGGCGACCGGTTCCTGTGCCGGCATCGAAAACTATTCGCGCTATCTCACCGGCCGCAACCCGGGCGAGCCGCCACCCACCCTGTTCGAATACATCCCCGACAATGCCCTGCTGTTCATCGACGAGAGCCACGTCTCCGTCAGCCAGATCGGTGGCATGTACCGGGGCGACTTCAAGCGCAAGGCGACGCTGGCCGAATACGGTTTCCGCCTTCCGTCCTGCATGGACAATCGGCCTCTGCGGTTCGAGGAATGGGACGCCATGCGCCCCAACACCATCGCCGTGTCGGCGACGCCCGGAAACTGGGAAATGGAGCAATCAGGCGGCGTCTTTGCGGAGCAGGTCATCCGCCCGACCGGGCTGATCGATCCGCCCGTCGAAGTGCGCTCCGCCCGCAGCCAGGTTGACGACGTGCTTGGCGAGATCCGCGAGACGGCGGCTGCCGGCTACCGTACGCTGGTCACTGTCCTCACCAAGCGCATGGCCGAGGATTTGACGGAATACCTGCACGAACAGGGCGTGCGTGTGCGCTACATGCACTCCGACATCGACACCCTGGAGCGCATCGAGATCATTCGCGACCTGCGGCTCGGTGCCTTCGACGTGCTCATCGGCATCAACCTTCTGCGTGAGGGCCTCGACATCCCGGAATGCGGCTTCGTCGCCATTCTCGATGCCGACAAGGAAGGGTTCCTGCGCTCCGAGACGTCGCTGGTGCAGACCATCGGCCGCGCGGCGCGTAACGTCGACGGCAAGGTGATCCTCTATGCCGACAACATCACCGGCTCGATGAAGCGGGCGATGGAAGAAACCTCGCGCCGCCGCGAAAAGCAGATGGCTTACAACACCGCCCACGGCATCACGCCGGAATCGGTGAAGGCCCGGATTTCCGACATTCTCGACAGCGTCTACGAGCGCGACCACGTTCGCGCCGATATCTCGGGCGTGTCGGGCAAGGGCTTTGCCGATGGCGGCAACCTGGTGGGCGGCAACCTGCAGGCCCATCTCAACGCGCTGGAAAAGCAGATGCGCGACGCCGCAGCCGACCTCGACTTCGAGAAGGCAGCAAGGCTGCGCGACGAGATCAAGCGCCTCAAGGCCGCCGAACTCGCCGTCATGGACGACCCGATGGCCCGCCAAGAAGCCAGGGCGGTCGAAGGCGACAACGGCAAGCCAAAGGGCAAGCGCAAAACTCCCATCTCCCCCCTTGTCGGGGAGATGTCGGCGCAGCCGACGGAGGGAGGCGTATCCGCATCCTCGGCCTCCTACTTTCAGAAACCCTCCCTCGACGACATGGGACCCGGCACCGATACGGCCCGGCCGCTGTTCCGCAAGAACAGCCTCGACGAGATGACGGTCGGGCGGACGGAGAAGCCAGCGGCGGGCAGCCTGCCGGAACGCCCGCCGGAAACGGTGAGCAGCAAGAAGCGCTTTTCGCCGCTGCTCGAAGGCCAGCCGGACAAGGACGGCAGCTCCGCATCCGGCAAGGACGACCTGCGCCCGATCATCCGCGCCAAGGCCGGCGCCGGCTCCTACGAAGACGCCGGCGACGTCAAGCGCCAGAAGCGCACCAAGGGCAAGACGGGACGGCCGGGGCGGTAAAAACAAGGGCGGCGGAGCGCGAAAAGCGAAAAAACTTGGGTCCGGTAGCGCTCGTTGATAGGTTGCGGCCGCGCTGTTAAGACTAAGGCAATCTCCGCATGGCAAGCCATATGTCACTTGCCCTAAGGAGGACGAAACCATGGCGCTGATCGGCTTCAAGAATACCCACAACCAGCCCGTCTACGTCAATCCGGCGCAGGTGCTCTATGTGACGACCTTCGAGGAAGACGTGTCGATCATCGCATTTGCCGTATCCGGCGCCGGCGGCAACCCGCTGACGATTTATGTGCGCGGCAATGTCGACCAGATCCGCCTGAAGATCGACGGAACCGCCCAGCGCTGATGATGGAGATCGGCGCAAACGTGCGCCCGTCGTAACGATCCGATGCCTGCGTTTAGGCGCAGGTGCTGCGGCGAGCGAATTGATCGCCAGCTTGCGCCCTCACCCGAAAACCTCGCCAGGATAGGCACCCCAGATGGCGGCTTGCCTGATATAGCCGGTGAGCCGCAGCCCGCTCAGATGCACGCGGCACCAGCTGCCGTCGCAGGCCGATAGCCTCAGCAGCACCTTCGGCTGCAGCACCGCGATTGCGCTCGCCTTGGCATTGGCGGCGACCCGCAGCGGCACGTTGGCCGAGAGCCAGGGGCCGACAATGCCGGTCCGCTGGCCCGATAGCAGCGAGCCATACATCCACCCGGACGTACCGTCGGAATCCCGCACCTGCCGCCAGCGTCCATATTCCTGGATGACCTCGAGCGGCAGGCCGGGCGCGACATAGATGAAGCGCGTCGCATAATCGAGCGAAGGCCCGATGCGCAAGCGCGCCTTGCGCGGCTTCAGCGACACGAAACGCGGCACGGCCAAGCCGCTTTCGCTGCCGCGCGCAAATCCGGGCGCCAGCACCGGAGCCGGCGAACCAGCGCCTGAAAGCAGAGGTGCCGCGGATGGCAGCGGCTGCGAGAGTGGCGAGACCAGCAGCACAATGGCCGAAAAACCGGCGACGGCCATAAGGCTGCAGGACAAGGGCACCCTCACCGGCAGGCCGAGACCTTCTTCAGCGCCGCAGAGATGCCGGCCAGAGAATAGGTATAGCGGGTCGGAGTGCCGCGTTTCGAGGTGGCGCTGACGGTCATATCGCTGCCACCGCGCATCGCCGCCACCAGATCCGGCTCCTGCGCCACGTCCCGCACCCAGGCGGCATTGTCCTTGGACACCATGGCGAAGCGCTTGTCGTCGACCGCAACGGTGATCGGCGCCCCCGGCTTCAGCATATAGCCGCGCACCGCCTCGGGCACGAAGCCGCCGTCGGCAGAGGGCGACACAAGGAAAAAGTTCTTCCCATGGTCGATTCCGGCAGGCTCCATCTTCGTCGGCATCGAAAGCGCATAGCAGACCGTCCCAGACTTCGCCGCATAGGAATAGACGCCCCAGTCATCGAACTGCTGGATCCGGCTAGGCTCGGCAAACGCCGCGGCAGAAGAGGCGACAAGGGCGGCGACGGCGAAAATGGGGAGTTTTGCGGGCATGATATTCCAGACGGGTTTTGGACAAACTCAGGCCGGATTTCGGAACATTTCCGGCCGCGCGAAGGCCCAATTGGAGCCCGTCGAGGGTTACCGGGAGGTTAATGGGGTGGTTACGATATTGTGATGGGGGGGTGTGAGATCGGATCTACCGCCTAAGGCAAGAACCGGCGCAGGCAACTTCCGGAGCTATTTCCGACTGCGTCTGATAACATCACAAAATACTTCATCATCCGACTGTATATGAGGAGAAAGAACGTCTAGGCAGGATTTGAGCCTAGCTTGCAATGAATCATTTTTCCTTGGAGTTTCTGAATAGTTGGAAATCTGCCGAACTGATTTGATAGAAAGCAACTGCAGCAACACTCGAACGCCCTTTTTATCCGTCAGCCCTACGCTACGGGCGTCATAAGATCCTGGAAACCCAGCCAACTCGGGAAAAAGCTCTCCCTGTAAGGTACGGTTTGTCTTAGTTTGCCTCGCCTCGACATCGCTTAGCATGCGCCTCAAGGCCATTGTTTCAAGCTTCCGCGACTCTGCAATGATTAGATTGGAATGCCTAACTCTCAATTCACGGATAACTTCTTCGTATGTATACTGACCTTTAAGGCCAAGTTCGTGCGAAATATTTCTAAGAGCGCCGCGCAAGTTCATTTCGTCAAACTCCATTGGCACGCAAGACGAATCATAAGATCAAAAGGTGAACTTAAAAACCAAGACAGTCAACCATACTACAAAATAGAGTCTGAGCATCACGGCCATATTGGAGTATAAGAAACTGATACAACGGCGCATATATAGAATTGCCACCAAACAGATCAAATCTTGCATGTAGCGTTAAGCTTCGAAATGCGATCGCGGCCGCGTATCGTCACACTCAAAAACTACTCGATTTCTGGAAAAGAAGACAACGGTTAAAGATTTTCCCGTCTATTTTGGCGCCTATACGAGGTCACTACTCCGCCGCCCGTAACTCCACCACGTCCATCTCGTAGCCATACTCCTCGAGCATCGTATACGCGTGCTCGATCGTCGCCACCTGCGCTTCCGCCTTGCGGATTGCCTCGGCGATGGCTGATGTCCGGGCCCTTAGCATGGAGCCGAGGACGTCGGCTTCGGGGCGGCGGCCGAGGCGGTCCATGTGTTTGCGGACGCGGGCCCGGTGGCGTTCCAGCTCTAGGATGTGGAAGCGGTTCTTGACCGCCTCGTCCGAGAGCTTGCGGCGCATCGCGGCAACCGGATCGAATGAGCCGGGCTCGCGCTCATCGAGAATGAAATCGTTGACCAGCGCCTCGATCATCGCCGCCCCCTGCAGGTCGCGCGGATCGGCCAGCTGCGGATCGTAGCCGGTGTCGTCGTAGACCTTGCGGCGGATCGGGTCCTGCAGCAATTCGTACACCGCCTGCAGCCTGCCAAAGTGCTCCGCATCGCCGCCGCTGTCGGGATGGGCGGTCTTGGCAGCTTTCCGATAGGCGCTCTTGATCGCATCGAGGCCCGCATCGCGCGCGAGACCGAGCATCGCATAGGGATCCATCATCTTGCTACCTCTTCCGCCTGCCCGCACGCACCCACTCCGACTAGCCTCTTGCACGCCCGGCTTCAACCCCCGCAGCGCGTTGATATCATCGGCCTTGCTCGGGACCAAATTGTGGAGACCGTCACGATATCCCCGACTTTAAGGCAACCACAACCTTATGGCGACTGGCCGTCGGCCGCATGCCGAAAACCTGTGCCAACGGGCGCGAAAATCACGCCGCCGGGCCATCGGGGCAGAGGCTTTATAGGCGGAATATAACGGACCATGCCGGTGGTCTGCGAGGTCAGAATTGTGCGCCTGAAACTGCCCGAAACCACGTCCGGGAAGAGCCGGAATCCCGATCCGGGACAGCGAAAAATGCATCAACGCAACCTCCCGAAATGGTACAACCGGCTTGCGTGGGGCTTCAAAAACCCTTCAAACCCTTGATTTAAAGGCGCTATGCCGCGCAGGTTGAAACGTGTCAAAATTTTGTCGCTTGCTTTTTTAAAAAAATGCTGCCACGAATTGGTTCTCGGGCATTTACTTGCCGGTGACTGGACAGATGTGGCAAAGCCTGCGTAGACGTTCTTTCCCCGTACGTGACTACTCGACCCGTCTTCCGCGCCGCGCGAAGGCACAACCGTCCGGCTTCGACCACCGGGCAAAATGGACTAGAGGGAAAAGGACTATTTCCATGGCGACCAAGGGCACCGTTAAATTTTTCAACCAGGACAAGGGTTTTGGTTTCATCACGCCAGAAGGCGGCGCGAAGGATGTGTTCGTTCACATCTCCGCTCTCCAGGCTTCCGGCATCCAGTCGCTGCGCGAAGGCCAGCAGGTCACGTTCGACACCGAGCCGGATCGCATGGGCAAGGGCCCGAAGGCCGTCAACATCTCGGCTTTCTGAGACCCGTCCAGTCACGACGAAATTTTACAAGAACGGCGTGCTGCAGGGCGCGCCGTTTTTTTGTGCTTTGGGCCTGAGTTGGAGATTTGGCAATTGCCTGGGAGACCACCTCGTTGCTCGGTGCCCCCCTCTGTCAGCTGCGCTGACATCTCCCCCACAAGTGGGGAGATTATTCTTTTCCCTTGCGGACCCTGGCTTTCGGCTGATCTTCGTCTGGCGGGCTGACCGTTCCGCCCACTCTCCCCCCTTGTGGGGGAGATGTCCCGCAGGGACAGAGGGGGGAGATCTGGCACCGCAACTTACTTGCCGGCGACGCCGTCAGGCCGAAAGCGCCGTCGGCTCGGCGGGCGAGAAATCCACGGCGGCAAAGGCGGCGGTGATGACCTCCGGCCCTGCGCCCGGCTTGGCCGCATCGCTCGACAGGATCTGCCGGAACCGTCTCGCCCCGGTCATGCCCGAAAACAACCCGATCATATGGCGCGTCACCTGCTGCAATCGTCCGCCACCGGCGATGTGGGCGCCGGCATATGTCATCATCGTATCGCGCACCGCCATCCAGTCTGGCGCACAAAAAGGCTTGCCATAGATGCGGTGGTCGACATCGGCGAGAACCGCCGTATCGCCATAAGGCGCCCTGCCCAGCATGACGCCATCCACATGGCGCAGGTGCATCTCTGCCTCGTCGAGCGTCTTGATGCCACCGTTGATGCCGATGAACACATCCGGAAAGCGCTGCTTCATGCGGTAGACGAAGTCATAGTCGAGCGGCGGGATATCGCGGTTTTCCTTCGGCGACAGGCCCTTCAGCCAGGCTTTTCGCGCATGGATCCAGATGGCGTCGGCACCGGCGTCGAGCACCCGCACCATCAGGTCCGGCAGCGCCACCTCGGGGTCCTGCTCGTCGACGCCGATCCGGCATTTCACCGTCACCGGCAAGTCTGTCACCGCCTTCATCGCCGCCACGGCAGAGGCAACAACATCCGGCGTCAGCATCAGGCAAGCGCCGAACGTGCCGGACTGCACCCGGTCCGAAGGGCAGCCGACATTCAGGTTGATCTCGTCATAGCGGTAATCGGCGGCAATCCGCACCGCCTCGGCAAGCTTGCCCGCATCCGAGCCGCCAACCTGCAGCGCCACCGGATGCTCCTCGGCATGATGCCCGAGCAGCCTGTCACGCGGCCCATGGATGATAGCATCCGCCACCACCATCTCCGTATAAAGCAACGCTTCCCGGCTGATCTGCCGATGCAAAAACCGACAATGCCGATCCGTCCAGTCGATCATAGGTGCGACGGCGAAGACTTTTTCGCCTTTAAGATATTGATTTGTCAATGTTTTTCCAACTGGACCACGCTGCGCCACGGCCATTTTGGGCCACTCTCTACCACGCGCAACCATTTGAATCCATTGGCAGTGACGCTGGGTAACTTTTGAACTGCACCAAGAACTGCACCACAGCTGCACCAATATTTTCGCCAACTGCACCATTCGTCCAGTCTATTCAACGGATTGTTGAATAGTGGATTCCCGGTCTTGTACACTCACCGCTGACACCAACAGACGCGGCCACGAGCCGCCTAGGAAAGGAATGTGAACGATATAATTACCCTCTGCGGGTCGGCGCGGTTCGAAAGGCTGTTCAAGGCTTGGAACGAAGCGCTGACACTCGCGGGGCACACGGTGTTCTCTGTCGCGGTCTACCCAAGCGACAAATCCGGGGTTAAGCAGTGGTACTCTGATGATCAGAAAGCTGACCTCGATGCAGCCCACCTCCGTAAGATCGCGGCGAGTGACTCGATTTTCGTTCTTAATATGTACGGGTACATCGGCTCATCGACGCTAGGCGAAATAGAGCACGCAAAACGTCTCGGTAAGAAAATCTACTTCTTGGAATCGTGGAAGGCGGGCAACGGGGTGTGTGACATGCACCATGAGTGGCTGCGCGACGACATGGAGTTGGACGGATTGCCAAGGTGCTCAGCCTCGCCCATCGACACTATGACATCACCCCACGACCCGGCGATCTTCTCTCCTTGGAGCAGTGACCTGCTCGGCCCGGGTGGGGCAAAGCGCTCGTCCCTGGTTAACCTCACCAAAGCGGCGGAACGCCCAACTGCACCAAGCTCAGAAGCCTGAGTAGCGCCCCATTGCGACACTCCCCCCAGCGGGCAGGTTTTCAGCCACTGCCCGCTAACCCGCAGACATTCCCCGCCACGCCCAGCCCCGCGTCACCCTTGGTTGAATCTGCACCAGTCGTTTAGCACAAATTGCACCAAAACTGCACCATCGACCTTTTGAAAATAAAGAGACGAATGATGTCAATAGCTTAAAAGCGCGCTGTACAGTCGATCATGGGGGCGACGGCGAAGATTTTTCCGCCGGATGCATAGGGCGACGCTGTCGGCACGGGCGCCGTGTAGGTGGATGGGGAATTCATTGGCATTTGGTTTGGGATCTTCATGTCGGGAGCGCATGGCCCTTGGGCGCGCGTGCATCGCTGTATATAGCGGACCCGACAAAAAAGCGAGGCCCGGCCGGGCATGAAACCGACCGGGCCCTGTGATGTTTGGAGATCGGTGCTTTAGATAAAGGCAACCGGCATCTGTATCGGCGCGCGCTTGGCGCCGTAGTCGCGTTCGTGCGACGAGAGATTAACTTGCTTTTCCTGGGCGAGGACCAGAGCTTCGAGTGCCGGATGCAGCGCTTCTTCGCGGGAAAAATCGATGGCATCGACTTCGATGGAAGCGGCGCGCTTGCGGGCGTTGAAGAAATTGAAGATCATGGTCGGGGCCCTCCTGATAGCTACCGGATAAACGACGCATGCGCCGTCTTCGTTCCCTTCCTAGCATGTGAGTCGTTAAAAATTAACCATGCTGCACTGCACTAGGAAGAGCCATCAGCATAACCCGCAACGAAGACAGCGACGCGACAGCAGCAAGGCGGAAATCGGGCGTTCCCGAGGCCATCCGAAAAGGCGAATTCGTCGTCTGACACGAACTAAATCTTTAGTCGTCGAACTCGAACTTGTGCTTGGAAAGCTGCCACTCGCCGTTGGCATCCTTCTCAACGCGCTTGTTGCCGCGATAGAAAATCGGCTTGTTGACGCGCTTGTCGATGGCATAGCGGCTCGGCGTCCATTTCGCCTTGGGGTCGGTCCCGGTCACCGAGGCCAGCGCCTCCTTGAACTTGCCTGCCTTGTACAGCGTCATGAATTCGTCGTCGGCCATGTCAAAGTCTCCTTAAGCGTCGGCGGCGCGCGCGCCGCCCGTAAATTCAACGGATCAGCAGCGCCGTCCCATACAGCCCGAAGCCGAATACCGTGTGAGCCACCAGGTTGAGCAGGCGAGCCTTGTTCGGATTGGGCGTCTTCGATGCTGCCCAGCCGATGCCAAGCCCCGGCTGCAGCAGGAACCAGCCAGCCGCCACGGTGACGATCGCCCAGATCCAGGCAACCAGGAATGTCGGCGCCTGCAGCCAGCCCGGGCCGGTGATCGCCACCAGCAGGAAGGCGTAGGCGATGCCGACAGCATAGTGGCCGATCCAGCCGAGCGCCAGTTCGTGGGCATAGGGCGCGCTCGCATTGATATCGTCGTGAAACACCGTGCCATGGCTGAGGTGATAGAACCAGCGGCCGACCGGCGCCCAGTTCGGCATGCCGCCGCCGGAAAGCCGGGCGTAAAGGATCGCCCAGAGATCCATGAGGATCGTTGCGCCAATGCCGATGACAAGGCAGCGCCAGAAAATGTCGACCATGTGAAATCCGATAATTTGGGACGCCGGAAGCAGGCGCGCACCAAACCATAGGCGCACCGGCGAAAGCAATGCCCATCCGTCGAAGCCGGCCAAAAGAATCGCCTCGCCCCAAGCTTTCAGGCCTCCGATCCGGCTGCCCTTGCTGTCGCCGTCGCATTATTGCGCTACAAAGCCTCAGAAGACGCGCACGCCCCTTGCGAAGGAGAGAGATTTGACCGCCATCGACACGCTTTTCACCCATGCCCGGCTGGACGACGGATCCTTCAGCGACATCGCCGTCACCGGCGGCCGCATCGTTGCCATCGGCGCCAGCGGCAGCCTCGGCACCGGCGCCGGCACGACCGTCGATCTCGGCGGCGCGCTCGTGGTACCCGGCTTCGTCGAAGGCCACATTCATCTCGACACGAGCTTCTACGGCGGCCCGTGGATTTCCCACAAGCCTTGCACCGCCGGCTTCGACGTGTACGAGCGCGTCGCCTTCCAGCACCAGAACCTCGCCATTGCCGAACCGATGGACGTGCGCGCCAGAAAGCAGCTCGAGCTTGCCATCGGCAACGGCGCCACCGCCATGCGCAGCCATGTGATGGTCGACGGCTCCGTGGGCCTCAAGCACCTCAAGGAGATCCTGAAGGTGCGCGACGAGTATGCCGGGCTGATCGACATCCAGCTCGTCGCCTTCCCCCAGAGCGGCATCCTGAAAAGCCCGGGCACACCAGGCCTGATGGACGAGGCGATTGCCATGGGCGCCGATGTCGTCGGCGGGCTCGATCCGGCCAGTTTCGACCGTGACCTCGGCGGCCATCTCGACGTCATCTTCGACATTGCCGAGCGCCGCGGCGTCGATATCGACATACACCTGCACGATGGTGGCACGCTCGGCCAGTTCACCATCGAGGAAATCTGCGCCCGCACCCGCTCGCTGTCGATGGAGGGCCATGTCGCCGTCAGCCACGCCTATGGCCTCGGCGACCTCGCCCCTGACGCGGCAAAGCGCGCCGGCGAGCAATTGGCGGCCTCCGGCGTGTCGATCATGACCAACGCGCCCGGCAACCACGCCTTCCCGCCGGTAGCGCTGCTGCGGTCGGTCGGCGTCACCGTCTTCAGCGGCAGCGACAACATCCGCGACAGCTGGTGGCCCTATGGCGATGGCGACATGCTGGGCCGCGCCATGATGATCGGCTACCGCTCCGGCTTCTACACCGACGAAGACCTGCGGGCCGCCTTCGACGTCGTCACGACCTCGGGCGCCAAAGCGCTGCGGCTGGAGGACTATGGCCTGACGGTCGGCTGCCGCGCCGATTTCGTCACGCTGACGGCCGCCCATGTCCCTGAAGCCGTCGTCTCCGTCCCAAAACAACGCTCCGTCTACAAGGGCGGCAGGCTGGTGGCGGAGAACGGGATGGTGGTGCGGTGAGGCGGTGGCTCGCTCCTGTCCTTAGCGACCCGAACCAAGCTCTCGCTTGAAGGCCGCCGTCACGATGTCGATCAACTGCCTGTGGATGGCACTCCTGGAGCGGCTGCCGCCATCCCTGCAGATCGGATCGCCGATCTCCTTTGCCGTAGCGGTCTCTTCAGCACCCGGCTTGCATTCGGCGAACATGCTGAAATGACTGGAATCCGGGATCGTCGAGTATCTCGACTTTAAAATCGCCTTGGCAACTCCGGCCGCATCTGCGGTGACTGGAATTGTACCGGGCTTACCGAGATTGACGATCTCGACGGGAATGGAAATTTCCGCAAACGTCCCGGGCTGGAAAACGCCGATCGGCGCAGGGTCGATCGCCATTGCAAATCGAATGCGCCTGTCTTCGCTCTGACGGCCGGCGGACTGCATATCCATGGCATGAAGATCGACACCGCTTTGGCGAACCCAGTCGCAAAGCGATGGGTTGAGCGCATCTGTGTCGCAATAACTTGCCAGCCGCTGCGGATCGATCCGGGCACCAGCCAGCGCCAAGGCTGTGCTGCCGCCCGCCGACAAGCCCAGTGCACCTGTCTTGCCGCTTTCCAGATGCTCTTTGAAAAAGGCGTCTTTCCCGATTGCATCCAGCGTATCGCTGATATCGCCAGGTCTCAGCCAAAGTTTCATCGTCTCCGCTGCGGATCGCCCGGGCCCCGAATTGCCGGGGTGGTTGGGGGCGGCCACGATGAAACCCTCGCTAGCCAGTGGCGCTGCGAGCCAGCTCAGCGCCGGCGCGTTTCCGGCGATACCGGCGCCATGCGAAAGCAAGACAACGGGAAATGCACCCTCCGAGATCGGAGCGCCAAGCATGGCAGGCGTTCCCACGGAGAACATGCCTTCTCCCAGCAGCATGGATTTTCCACCGAGGAGCGCCGGGTACCAGACGATAACGTCGAGGTCGGTGCCGCGCTCAGGCGACAGTGCGGAAATTTCGCGCACTCCGACATTCTCACTGGCCAGGGCTCGCTGCTGCGCCGGCATCGTCAAAACTGTAGCCGTGCCCAGCATGGCGATCGCTTTTAGTGGAGAAAGCATATTGGTCCTCATGCTTGCGAGCGCCGGGGAGTAAGGTTCCCCGTTTCGTGGCGGAGAGAAGGCCGGCGCGCTTCGAAGCACAGCATCGACCACTGTCCTCAACCACGCGACCCGGATCGCAATCCCGGACGTCCGAAATCGCGATCAAGGTCCATGCCGGCGCCACGTTGCGACCGCAGCCTTCGCACACCCGTTTAAATCATCACGCAAACGGCACCACACAGTGCTGGATTTGTTGCCGGAATCGCGAGACAACAGGCTCTGATCAGTGAAAGAGTTTGCGCCATGACCGACCTTGCCACCGTCATTCCCCTGCCCCATCCTACCCTTCTGCCTGTCGATGGAATGGCTGCGACCTTTCCGGTGCGGCGTGTCTATTGCGTAGGCCGAAACTATGCCGACCACGCCATCGAGATGGGACACGATCCCAGCCGTGAGCCGCCTTTCTTCTTTCAGAAGAATGCCGACAATCTTCTCGTCGGCAGCGACTTTCCCTATCCGCCACTTTCCAGCGACGTTCATCACGAGGTCGAACTCGTCATCGCGCTGAAATCCGGCGGCAACGATATCCCGGCCGAGGCGGCGCTCGATTGCATTTACGGATACGGTGTTGGCATCGATTTCACCCGCCGCGACCTGCAGGCCATTGCCAAGAAGGCAGGCCGCCCCTGGGAGGTTGCCAAGGCATTCGAGCATTCGGCACCCGTCTCAGCCCTGGTACCCACCGAGCGCATCGGTCATCCTAACTCCGGCGCCATCTGGCTCGAGGTCAATGGCGAGCGCGTGCAGAACGGCGACATCGAGCAGATGATCTGGAAGATCCCAGAAATCATCGTCGAACTATCGAAGCTGTTCACGCTTACCGCTGGCGATGTGGTCCTGACCGGCACGCCAGCGGGCGTTGGCCCTGTCAGCAAGGGCGACCGTATTACCTGTGGCGTCGATGGTGTCGCCACGATGTCGCTGACCGTCATCTAACCGGGAGAACGCCATGCCGATCTATATGCTGGGAGGACTGACCCCGAAAACGCCGCCTGCCGGACGCTACTGGCTGGCGCCGGATGCGTCGATCATTGGAAAGGTCGAGCTTGGCGAGGACGTCGGCATCTGGTTTGGGGCGGTCTTGCGGGGCGACAACGATCCGATCGTCATCGGTGCCCGGACCAATATCCAGGAAGGCAGCATGGTCCACACAGATGCCGGCTTTCCGGTCGTCATTGGAGAAGGCTGCACGATCGGTCACCACGCCATCGTCCACGGCTGTACCATCGGGGACAACACGCTGGTCGGCATAGGCGCCACCATCCTTAACGGCGCGCGCATCGGTAAAAATTGCCTTGTCGGCGCCAATGCGCTGGTGACGGAAGGCAAGGAATTTGCCGACGGCTCGCTGATCGTCGGTTCGCCCGCAAAAGCGATCCGCCTTCTCGACGACGCCGCCATAGAAGGCCTGCGTCGCTCGGCAACAAGCTACGTCGCCAACTGGCAGCGTTTCGCACGGGATCTGAAGCTGGTCGATTAAAAATCAAAAGCGCGCTACAATCTCTGAGATCAGCGTGTCACGCTTTACCACTGTTCCCGGACATTTCTCCTTTAGACATGCCTCAGCGTTTGTCCTCGGGGGATTTGTCGAGGGCACGATCGAAACCCTTTTCCGCCGTCTTCTTCAGTTCTTCGCGATGGGCGTCGGCCTGTTTCGGGTCGCTCCGCGCCGCATCGCTTGTGGGATCCAGCTTTTTCGCGTCGACGTCGTTGTTGTTGTTGGCTGCAGCCTTGTCGTTGGTCATTTTTTTCTCCTAGTTGCCATCCCCAACCATAAGCGATGCCATAGGTTCCAACGCAGCTATCAGCTTATGGACCTCACACGGTCGGCAGCATGCCATTCAACCGCAGCCAGGTCTCTACCAGCTGGGTCCAGCTGCGCACCGATGGCCGGGTCTTGCCCATGCCCCAGCCGTGGCCACCGGATTGGAAGATGTGAAGCTCGGTGTCGACATCGGCGGCACGCAGGGCGCGGAACAGCATGAGGCTGTGGTCGACGGGCACGATAGGGTCATCCATTGCATGCGCGACGAAGGTCGGCGGCATGTCTTCCGTGACGTGCTGTTCGACTGAAAAGGCCTCGCGCATGTCTTCTGTCGGCTTCTTGCCGCAGATCTTCAAACGGCTCATGGTCTGGTCGAACGGTGCCATCATCGTCACGACCGGATAGAGAAGCGCTGCGAACGCGACATCGCTCGGCGAACTGTCGATTTCGTCGGTTTGCACGTAGAACTGCTCGGCGGCCTTGGTGGCCAGCATCCCGGCAACGTGGCCGCCGGCGGAAAAGCCCATCACGCCCAGCCTTGCCGGATCGATCCCGAGGCGTTTCGCCTCCGTATGGAGGATCTTCATCGCCCGGATACCGTCGAGGAACGGCGCATGGATGCTCCAGCCCTCCTGCGGCACGCGGTAGACGAGTTCGACGGAGGTGATGCCACGCGACGCGAAGTAGATGGCAGCCGGCGTGCTTTCGTTGACGATATCGACGCGCGCATATCCGCCGCCCGAACACATGAGCATCGCTGCCCCGGTCGGCTTGTCCGGCTTGTGGATGATAATGCGCGGCAGCGAGATCTGTGTCAGCGACCCGCGCGGCGTCAGGTTCTCGCCCTGGCCCGGACCGGCGCCACCCGGAGGTGGACCCGTCCAGAGGTTGATCACCTCGATCGTAGAATTCTGGGCAGGGTCTGGCGTGGCCGCCACCGCTGCGGTTGTCGTCGTCTGGACGGCTGCGGCTGCAACTGCCGCGCCAACCAGGAAATTTCGTCTTTTCAAATCCATCATCCCTGCCCCGTCAGAAGCATATGACTGAACTATGTCACGAATTTATTTCGAATAACGACTATAATGCACTGCAATATGGATGGTTGCTTTTTAGCATCGATTTTCGACGACTTTTCCACAATCGCAATTTTTGACATCCACTCGGATCAACTAGGTACAATGGACGTAACCCATTGATATCATTTCAAGACGTGCTTCTTGATATTCCACCGGTCATGATACCAGAGCCACTGCTCCGGATTTTCCCGTACCCAGCTTTCCACCTTGTCGTTCATCATCTGGGCAGTGGCCGGCAGATCGAGTGCGCCGGTATCGGTGCGCGGCAGCTCCATCCTTGGCTCGATTTCCAGCCGGAAGCGATTGTTCGGCAGCCGCACGCAGCGGGCCGGATAGACCTCGCATTCGAACTGCCGCACCAGCTTCGGCAGCAGCGGATTGGTCTTCACGTCGCGGCCGAAGAATTTCGTCCGCAGTCCCTTGCGGAATTTCTGGTCGACGAGCACGCCGACGCTGCCGCCCTCGTCCAACTGGCGCGCGAGCGCAAAGGACGAGCCGGCATGCGAGGGAACCAGATGACCCATCCGCTTGGCGCGGAAGTCGTAGACTTTCTTTGCGACATAAGGATTGTTCGGAGGCCTGAAAAGCACGGTGACTTCAAGCCCGAAGGCGGCACTGGCCACCGGCAGCAGTTCGAAATTTCCAGTATGGGCGGTAAAAACGATGAATGGCCGTGGATTGTCGCGCAATTCCAGAAAGATCGGGACGCCGGAAACCTCGATGCGGCCCGGCTCGGTCTTCTCGGGATCGAAGTCGAAAAGGCGGTCGAGGAACACATATTCCGCCGCCAGCCGCCCCATGCTCCCCCAGCTGGCAAGCGCGATTGCCTCGATCTCCGCATCGCTCCTTTCCGGAAAAGCATTGCGCAGATTGGTGAGCATTAGCGCATGACGACGCGTACGCGGACCGACCTTGCGCATCAGCCAGTCGGCAAACCGTATGCCGCCATCAGCTGGAAACAGCTTCAGGAAATTCAGGAACCCAAAGGCCAGCTGCGCGATCGACCATTGGCGAAAGTGCCGGAAGGCCAGTACGATCCGGGTGATGAAGAGCTTCACCGGTCAATCCATCTTCAGGATGATCTTGCCGAAGATCTGCCGCGACTCCATCCGCTCAAGCGCCTTGTCGATGTCGTCGAAACGTACTTCCGTGTCGATGACGGGATGCACGTAGCCGCGCGCCATCTTCTGCATGGCATCCGCCATGTTTTCCATGCGGCAGCCGAACGAGCCCATCAGCTTCAGCTGCTGCTGGAACAGCATCATCAGGTTGATCTCAGCCGACACGCCGGATGTCGAGCCGCAGGTGACGAGCCGACCGCCGCGCTTCAGGCAGAACATCGACGGTCCGAACGTGTCCTTTCCGACATGCTCGAAGACGACGTCGACGCCCTTCTTCTTGGTGAGCTTGCGCACGACCCCTTCGAAGCGGTCGACGCGATAATTGATGACATGATCGGCGCCAAGAGCCTTTGCCCGTTCGATCTTATCGTCGGAACCGACCGTGGTGATGACGGTGCAGCCGATGTTCTTTGCCAGCTGGATCGCCGCCGAGCCGATACCGGAGCCGCCGGCATGGATGAGGATGGTCTCGCCGGACTGCAGTTTGGCATTGTCGAACAGCATGTGCTCGACGGTGCCGAAAGTGACCGGGGCAAGCGCTGCCGCAATGGCATCGACGCCGGGAGGCGCCGGCACCAGCAGACGGGCCGGCAGGTTGACCTTCTCCTGCGCAAAGCCGTCGAGATGAAAGCCGTGCACGCCGCTGACGTTTTCACAGAGATTATCGCGGCCCGCGCGGCAGTGATGGCAAAGGCCGCAGGTGCGCGCGCCATAGATCGACACCAGCTGGCCCGGCAATACGCTGGATACGCCAGGGCCGATAGCCTCGACGACGCCGGATGCTTCGGCGCCGATGACAAGCGGCATCTTGCGCTTGGCAAAGGCCATGCCGCGCCATCCCCAGACGTCGATATGGTTCAGCGCCACCGCTTTGACGCGCAACGTCACCTCGCCGGGACCGGGCGCATCCGGTTCAGGCAGGTCGGTGATTTCAAGCTTGCGGTCGTCGACGAGTTGCAAAGCACGCATGGAAAGGCCCTCCGCCCGAAGGCGTTATCAAGTAAATCGTGTGGCGACAGGCTCTAGAGCATTTCGTCCAGAACTGGAAGCCATTCCGTTGGCAGTACGCGGATGCCGGCGCAAAGGATCACGCATCGGGCCGAATGAAAACAGCCGCCCTCTCGCAAGGCGGCTGTGTTTCAAACAAACTTGCGTCATTCTCGGCCTCTAGGCCGGATCGAGCGCCATGACAAGGCTGGCATTCTGCCCGCCGAAGCCAAACGAGTTCGACAGCACCGCGTGGACCTGTGTCTCGCGCTTGACATTCGGCACCACGTCGAGGTCGATGCTGGTGTCTGGGATGGCGTAGTTGATGGTCGGCGGCAGCGTACCCGTCAGCATCGTCTGCAGCGAGAACACGGCCTCGACGGCACCGGCAGCAGTCAGCGTATGGCCGATCATCGACTTGTTGGACGACACCGGGATCTTGGCCAGCCGCTCGCCGAAGACGGCCAGCATCGCACCATATTCCATCTTGTCGTTTTCCGGCGTCGAGGTGCCGTGGGCGTTGATATAGCCGATGTCGGTCTCCGCCATGCCGGCATCCGCGAGAGCCGCCCGGATCGTAGCAATGGCCGGCGCGCCGTCGGGTGACGAGCGGGTGCGATGAAAACTGTCGGCCTTGTCGCCGGCGCCCTTCATGATGCCGAGGATTTTTGCACCACGGGCAACAGCTGATTCCAGCGATTCCAGCACCAGCGTCGCAGCACCCTCGGCAATCACGAACCCGTCCCGGTCCTTGCTGAACGGCTTCGATGCCTTGGTCGGCGGATCGTTCTGGGTCGACAGCGCCGACAGCAGCGAAAAGCGGATCAGCGCCTCGGCGCTCAGCGAGCCGTCTGTCGCAACCGACAAGGCCCGCTCGGTGCGACCCTGGCGGATCGCCTCGATCCCGAGCTGGATTGCGGTGGCGCCCGAGGCACAGGCTGTCGACAGGGTTACCGGCAGACCGCGCGTGCCGAAACGGTCGGAAAGACGCTCCGAGATGGCGCCGAACGAGGCGGCCTCGTGGAAGGATGGATCCGGACGTTCGCGCATGGCGGCAAGAAATCGCTCATAGGCATCGCCCGGGTGATCGGCCGGCGGCGAGCGATCGCCAAGAGCGAAACGGGCGCTCCATTCCGGTTCGATCGGCGGCGCGGCCAGGAACAGCGGACCGTTGAAATCACCGGACAGGCCAGCCTGCGCCAGCGCCTCGACGGTGGTCTCGCGGGCAAACGCATAGGAGCGCTCGACGGCGTTGGAAATCGGCACCTCGATGAAATCGACGGTACCGGCGATGCGGGTCGAGATGTTGTCGGTCGGAAAGCGCGTGATGGCGTGGATACCGGAAACGCCTGATGTCAGCGCATCCCAGTTGTCCTTCAGGCCCTGGCCGAGCGAGGTGATGATGCCCATGCCGGTGACGGCAACGATCGGGCGTCCGAGATGGTCCCTATAGGCTGCAGCTGTCATGCTCATCACTCCTGAGGCTCAGTGGACAGGACGGCAACGCCCTCGCCGCGCGTATGTCCGACGGTTGTCACGATCGCCGTCCGGGCGGCTGTGCCCATCGGCTTTTCATGGTTTGGGTCGAACGCCGGCACCTTGGCCTTGTTGGCCAGCGCCAGTGCGGCAAACGCGATGCCGAGCGGAAACTGCGTTTCGAGCCCGTGTCCGGTCACGCCGCCATAGCCACGGATCGCCGCTTCCGGAAGCGCCTTGTCCAGCACTGCCTTCTCGCGGGCTGCAATCTCGTGGAGGCCGGAGCTTCCGGAAAACACGATTGCTTCGCTGCCGGAACCCATGGCGGGCTCGAGCAACCGCTCGAGGCGAGCCTCGAACCTGCCGTCGTCGCGGTTGCCGCGGTCACCCTCGATCGCGTCGATCGTCGCATAGATATGGGCACCACGGCTTTCGGCGTGGGCCCGGGATTCCAGAACCAGGAAGGCTCCGAGCGAGCCGACGATCATGCCGCCGCCGCTGCCCTCGCGACGCGACCACAAGGGCTGCCAGTCGCCGACGCTGTGGCCGCCGATCGATTCGAACAGCAGGATCATGTCCAGCCGCTCTGCCGAAAACGCGCCGCCGACCAGCGCATGGGTGGATTCGCCGGATTTGATGCGGTGAAAGGCGGTCTCGACCGCCGATATGCCGGCAGCCTCCTCGCCCATGAAGGTCCGCGACGAGCCGGTGACCTTGTGGACGATAGAGATATTGCCTGCGAGCAGGTTTGAAAGCTGGGCGAGAAACAGCGTTGGCCGTAGCTCTGTCGTCAGCTTTTCGTTGAGCATCAATTCGCGGTCGTTGCGCTTCAGGCCCTCGTCGACGATCAGCGTATCGACATTGATGTCGCGCTCGCCACCGCCGGCAGCAACGATCATGTCCATCGCGCCGCATGCCTCGAAATTGTCCTTGAAGCCGGCGTCGTCGAGCGCAAGACCGGCGGCAAAGACGCCGATGCGCTGCCAGTTCTCCATCTGCCGCTGGTCACCGCGCTTGGGGATCTGCTGCGACCAGTCGATCTCTGGCAACGGGTGCACGGGATAGGGCTTGAATTTTTCTGTCTCGACGATGACAGCCGGCGATGTGCCCGATGTCAGCAGCGCAACATGCGCATCCTTGCCGACGCCCTGGCAGGTTACGATACCGACGCCTGTGATGACGACGTCATTGGGAGCCTTGCTCATACATCAATCCTTTTCGGCTGCGTCGCGGATGGCCAAACCTGTTCAGGCGCTGGCAGCAATCGCGTCGAGAAGCCCGACTTCCGTGGCGCGCTTGCGAACAATATCGGCCAGCGGCACCTCATTAAACGGCAGCGTGCGCAGCTTCAACTGCGCATCGCAGACCTTCTTGCCGGCGACAGTGATCTTCGCCTTGGTGACAGCATAGCCGGATCCGTCATGTTCCAGAATGGCCTCGATATCGAGTACCGCATCCGGCTCGACGAAGGAACGCATCTTCGCGCCGTCGACGGTCATCAGGAACGGCATCGCGGCAAAATTCGTGGCGGCCAGAACGAGCATGCCGGACGCCTGCGCCATGGTCTCGATCAAGAGGACACCCGGAACCAACGGCATTCCGGGAAAATGGCCTTCGAAAACCGGACTGTTGGACGGCACGACGGAGCGCGCCCTCAAGATACCCTTGGACAGGTCGACGGACTCGATCCGGTCGATCATCTGGAAATATTCCAGCAGCATGGTGCTCTCCGGTCCGACCCGCGAGAAAAAGCAAAGCGGGTGGGAGATAGTGCTTGGAACAAAACCGCCCGGCCGTCCTATCAAAGGCGGCAGGGCGTTGGCAAAGATGCAGCGGTGGCTCAGGCCTTGGCGGCGCGCAACTCATCGATCTTGGCGCAGAGATTCTTGAGGACGAAATACTCCTCCGTCGAGACCTTGCCTTCGTTGACTTCCTGCGTCCACTTTTCCAGCGGAATCTTGATGCCGAATTCCTTGTCGATCGCAAACACGATATCGAGGAAATCGAGGCTATCGATGCCGAGATCGTCGATCGTGTGGCTTTCCGGCGTAATCGTCGCCCGGTCGATTTCGCTCGTTTCCGCGATGATGTCGGCAACCTTATCGAATGTAGCAGTCACGCCAGTACCTCTTCAAATGATCTTTCGATCTTCGTCATAGGGAAATCCGTCTCAAAAGCCAATGGCCTGCGCGACAGCCTGCCCAAAATTTGGGACAGTGTGTCAGGCAGGGCGGTCACTGGCTTATTGGCTGATGATAATGCGTGTGTTCTCAAGCCCGGCTTGGCTCGCCATAGAGAAGAACACAGCAGCATTCGCGGTCTGCAAGCGGACGCAACCGTGAGACGCCGGCCGGCCGAGACGGCGGACCTCGGTGGTCCCATGCACCGCATAGCCGCCGTTGAAGAACACCGCGAAGGGCATCGGGGCGTTGTCATACTTCTTCGAGTGATGGTCGCGGGACAGCCACTTGGCGGTATAGTTGCCGGTCGGCGTGACATAACCCGGCCGGGCCGTCGAGACTTTCCACTGATAGCGGGTGATGCCGTTTTCGCTGACTGTCATCGTCTGCGCGGCAATGTCGATCCGCGCCAGGAGCGCCGAAGCATCGGCAGACGCAGCATAAAAACCGAGGCAGAGAGTTGCCACAGCAGCAGGAATCGTCGTCTTCATGATTTTCCCCTCGGTCGTTGCTTCGGAGCGAGCAATTTCGACTGGGAAAGGAATAGCACGAAGTTTTCTATATTGAATTAATTTGCACGACGCGCGCTGCCTAATTATTATTTGTGGATCGGGCGCAAATCTTTATTGAGAAATTAAAGTAAAGCGAGAAAACCCGCAAGCACGGCCAGCGCCAGTACGCTGCAGGCCGTGTAGAAGATGGCCACGCCCGCCTCGACATCGCTGACGGTCGCGGTATCTCGCCCGGATCCGTTGATCATCGGCTCCCGCACGGTCTCTCCGGCATAGATACGCGGACCCGCCAGCTGTATATCGAGAGCGCCGGCCATGGCTGCCTCCGGCCTGCCGGAATTCGGCGAACGGTGCAGACCACCGTCGCGCGCGGCGATGCGAAAGGCATTGTTGAGCGCCGTCACACCACGTCGCACCATCGCCCCGAGGGCAATCAACAGGATCGACAACCGCGCCGCCGGCCAGTTCGCGACATCGTCGAGCAGTGCCGACGCCCGGCCGAAATCGATATAGGTCTCGGATTTGTGGCCAATCATCGAATCGGCCGTATTGAGCATTTTGTATAGAAGCAGGCCCGGCAGGCCGAAAACCGAGTACCAGAGCACCGGCGCCACCACGCCATCGGAAAAATTCTCCGCCAGGCTCTCGATGGCCGCCCGACAGACAGCGGGCTCGTCGAGCGTCTCGGGATCGCGACCGACAATGCGCGACACCGCGCGCCGTCCGCCTTCGAGCCCCTCCTGCCGCAATGCCTCCGAGACAGCAATGACATGGTCGGCGAGGCTCTTCTGGGCCAGGAAAACCGCCACCAGCACCGCTTCGATCAGCAGACCGAGCCAGCCGAACATCCCGAGCAAAGCATGCAGCACGCCACCGGCAAGTGCACTCAGCGCCAGCAAAGCCAGTATCGACACGAGACCGTTGCGACGACGGTCTGCGGCCGAAAGCCGCGTCAGATTATAGCGCTTGTCGACAAAGCTGATCGCCTTGCCGAACAGCACCACCGGATGCGGCAGTCTCGTCCACAGCCAGTCTGGATCGCCGACGATCCGGTCGAGCAGCAGAGCCAATACGAGGATGAGCAGGTGTTCGTCGATGATCATGATGTCAACCCGGTGAGTGCCGATGCCAGCCGGCGATCCTCTGCCGCATCGGCCGTCAGCCCGAAACGCAGCCACTCTGCGGCATAGTCGAATTTGCGGACCAAAATGTGATGCCGGCAAAGGTGCTCGTGAATCGCACCCGCCCGGCTGTCGGCAACGAGAGCGAACAGATCGGTCCCGCCGGTAACCGATAGCCCCGCGCCGGCAAGCACCGAGCGCAATGCAGCGCTGCGTTCGGCCAGCCGCCTGCCGATTGCTGCCGTATCTCCGGCAAACACGTTGGCCGCCAGCGATAGCGCCGGACCCGAAACTGCCCAGGGTCCGAGCCAGTCCTCAAAACGTTCCTGCAGGAAGGGATTGGCGATCACGAAACCGAGCCTGATACCGGCCAGCCCGAAGAATTTTCCGAACGACCGGAAGACTATCAGCTTGTCCATGCCGGACGCCAGCGGCGTAAGGCTCGCCTGCGGGCTGCCGTCTCCAAATGCCTCGTCGACCACCAGCCAGCCATCCTGCCGGCGAAGTCGATGCTGGAGCGCCACCAGTTGGTCGGGCATATGAACGCGACCATCCGGATTGTTGGGATTGACCACCACCACCAGCCCATGCGCCTCCGTGACGGCGTCGAGATCGGCGATCTCATCGACGGCAAGGCCAGCCAGCGAAAACACGCGCCTGTACTCGCCATAGGTCGGCCCCAGCACCGCGACGCGCGTGCCCTCGGCCACCAGACGCGGCAGCAGTTGGATGACCGACTGCGTCCCCGGCACCGGCAATGGCCGGCAATCGCCACTGCGGTAATAGGTCTGCGCAGCCGCCCTGGCGCGCTCCACCAGATGCTGGTCCGGCAGCCGGTGCCATGCGCTCGCTTCTATCGGCGGGATCGTCACCAGGTTGGGGTTGATCCCTGTCGACAGGTCGAGCCAATCGTCGGCGTCACCGCCGTAGAGATGCGCCGCGGCAGTGATGCCGCCGCCATGGGCGATCCTGCCGCTCATCCGGCCTCTCCGGACAGGTCGATCAGGTGCATGTAGGAACCGGCGACATTGCCACGCTGCAGGCCGGCCGTGCCGAGATCGTTGTCCAAGGCATCGGTAACGGCAAACAGCGGGTCGGCATCGCCTTCGGACACCAGCGTCGAATAGTGGAATTCATGCGCTTTCATCGGCGCCTCGAAGAAACTGCCCGGCAATGGCGTGACGCGGCGATAGCCCAAATGCCGCTTGCGCGTCTCGTAGCTGGTGACGACCGGCAGCAGCCCGAGCATCGCATGGCGCCCACCGGCTGCATCGATCAGTTCCTCACCGAGCGTCATATAGCCGCCGCACTCGCCGAAAATCCTGACGCCACGCTCGGCCGCCTCCCGCATGGCGGAGCGAAACGCACTGGCCGACGCGATGGCCCCCGCGTGCAACTCCGGATAGCCTCCGGGCAAATAGATGGCATCGGCGTCTGCCACTGGGGCCTCGTCGGCAAGCGGCGAGAAGAACGAGATCTCCGCACCGCGTCGCCGCCAGCCCAGCAGCATGTGTTCATAGGAAAAGGCAAAGGCGATGTCGCGGGCGACTGCGATCTTCTGGCCAAGCGGCGCCATACGGTGAATGTTGGCAGGAGAGGCCTTGGCACGTCCGGTACCGGCACGCATCAGCAGATCGAAATCGCACTCGGCGGAAACAGCCGCGGCGGCACGCTCGATAAACTCCTCGAGCCCCGAGTGTTCGCCGGCCTGCACCAACCCCAGGTGACGCTCCGGCACCGCCAGCCCCGGATCGCTGCGCACTACGGCGACGACGGGCATGCCGATTGCCCGCAGCGCCTGTCGCAGCATCAGTTCGTGGCGAGCGCTGCCAACCCGGTTGAGAATGACGCCGACGATGCGGATGTCGGCGCGAAAATTGGCAAAGCCGCTAACGAGCGCCGCCACCGATTGTGACGTGCGCGCCGCGTCGACGACGAACACCACAGGCAGAGACAGCATCGCCGCCAGATCGGCCGCTGTACCCTGACCATCGGCAGCGCCGTCGAAGAGGCCCATCATCGCCTCGACCACCAGCATCCTGCCGCCTTCCCGGTGGAGGGCGGCATTGGCGGAGATCAGTTCCGGGCGCATGCCCCAAGGGTCGAAATTGAGGCAGGTCGTCCCGCTCGCCGCCGCATGGAAGGCGGGATCGATATAATCGGGTCCGGCCTTGCCCGGCGCCACGGCAACGCCCCGATTGCGCAGCGCCCGCAAGAGCCCGAGCGTTATCGTCGTCTTGCCCGACCCGGAGGACGGCGCCGAAATCAACAGCCCGCTCATACTCGCACCTGTCTCGGTTCGCCGATGCTTTCAGGCACCAATGTGCGCCCGGAGAGTGCGCCCAGCCAATCCAGCGATGGGCGCAGCCCTACCACCGCGCCGATGACGACGATGGCAGGCGGCAAGAGACCCGCGCTTGCAACATCCGCCTCGGCAGATCCGAGCGTCGTCTCCAGCACCTGCTGGCGCGGTGTCGATGCATTGCAGACGAAGGCGACAGGCTCGTGCAGCGACCGGCCGGCAGCAATGAGATTGGCAACGATCTGGGAGATGTGTTTCATCGCCATGTAGATGACGATCACAGGCGACCCCTTGCCGATCGCCTGCCAGTCAATGGCATCCGGCACCAGCCCCGACGAATCATGACCGGTGAGGAACGTCACGGCGTGATTGACGTCCCGGTGGGTCACCGGAATGCCGGCATAGGCAAGTCCACCGATCCCGGCGGTGACGCCCGGCACGATGCGGAACGGGATGCCATGCTCTACGAGAACCAGTGCTTCCTCGCCGCCACGCCCGAAAACGAAGGGATCCCCGCCCTTCAGCCGCAGCACCCGCTTGCCGGACCGCGCCAACTCGACCAGTCGCAGCGAAATATCGCGCTGCTTTGCCGAGGGCTTGCCCCCACGCTTGCCGGCATATTCGAGCACGGCACCGGCACCGGCGAGCCTAAGGCAGGCATCGTCGACCAGTGCATCGTGGACGATAACATCAGCCTCAGACATAGCCTTTGCAACCAGCAGCGTCAGCAAGCCCGGATCGCCCGGCCCCGCCCCGGCCAGCCAGACGCTGCCCGGCTCAAGGGTTGGCAATGTGGAAAACAGGGTTTGGTTCATGCGGCTGTGTTAGGCGTGGGAGGGCGGAATTGCAATATTGCGGCAGAAGATCGAACCGGCCGAGAGGCGCCATAACGCGGTGATCTCTACGCGGCTATATTCGACCTGATCAAAACGCCATCCGGCAAGAACATGCCGTCAAATGTATTTCCGGAAACGTTCGCAGCGCCGATATTCGGCATTTTCATAAATTTTGCCATAGACCGAACGACGGATTTGGTGTCGGCGGTGAACTCTACCATCCCGACATCGAGGCCGCCGAGATCATCGCGATGTTTCGATATCGTATCCGCGACAGTATGATAGAACGCTCGCTTGTCGGTGATAGACTTCGCTGGAACGATCCAGAGTTTCCAGCTTTCGGCTTCAGAAAAATTGACCCACATCGCGAAGCGTGGATTGACCGGAGTCTCGTCCAGATACCTGACGAGATCCTGACCACTCTTCACCATCGTTCCCTGATCCATGGCAGAACTCCTCCGGTTTCATCCATCACGGCGGCTATCATCACCTGAGCCGTGCCCAGGTCCTTTAAGCCGTATCGATCGTCAGGCTTCCACTCGCAAACGATCGCCCAATTTACGGCAAAATCTTTGTCGGCATCCTGTGCTTGCTTCAATTCGGCCGACAGGCCGGCAACCCTGATTAGCTTTTGTAGATCATGATCATATATCGACCTTACAAAATTAAGCTCGGGAATCGTTTCCGCTGATATCTGCTTCGCGATGCAAGCCTTAAGCCCGATCTCCACCGCATATCCCGCTAGATAGTAAGCATTCGACGCCCTGCGATGGGCCAACAGCAACTGGGCATCGTTGATCTTTGCTTGAGCAACACGTTGCAGATCGTCGCGCCTCACAGCGAACATCTAGGGAAGCCCAAAGACCTAACGGACATCTCAGTCTCCCCGGTCAAACATGAACGCGATTAGTCCAAACGGTCAGCGATATCCATCGTCGCACCGATCATGAATAATTCATACCACAGAAGGCCATTGCAACCATAGCGCTACATGAGGAGTAATGCGATCCATCTTTGTCCTTGGGTAAAAGGAGCGTCCTTGGGGTGCCCCCTACCCAATCACCCCACGATCACATCCCGGATCAGATCCACGACCTTCTCCGACTCGATCCCGACACACACCGTCTGGCTCGGCAGTCCGTCCCATTGCCCCGGGGGGAAGTGGCGGCCGTCGGGCTTGACGATGGTCTGGCCGTCGGCGATGCCGCCGCAGACGACGCGCACGGCACCTGATATCGATGTGAAGAGGTTGGGGGCGACGATATAGGCGCTGGCGCAGCTGTCGTGCACCATCATGCCGTCCTCGACCGCGTGCTTGTAGAAATCGATGTAGGACTGCGAGAGGTCGGCGAGCAACTGTACGTCCTTGCCGCCGGCCTTGGCCATGTCGGCGAGATAGCCGCGGCTCATTGTGGTGATGGCGGTCACGTCGAGGCCGATGAGCACGACCTTCCAGCCAGCCGTCATGACGACGTCCGCAGCCTCGGGATCGCCGTAGATATTGGCTTCCGCCACCGGCGAGACATTGCCCGGCACGTAGAAAGCGCCGCCCATGATGACGACGTCCTTGACCAGTCCGGCAATCTCCGGATCGTGCTTCAGCGCCAGCGCCAGGTTGGTCATGCGACCGACGGCGACGAGCCGCACCTCGCCGGGATTGGCCCGGACAGTATCGATGATGAACTGGTAGGCCGGGCGCGGATCGATGGGAAGATCGATGGTTTCCGGCACAGCGATATCGCCGAGACCGTTGACGCCGTGCACATGTGTCGGCCAGCCATGCTCCTTGCGCGATGGATCGAAGGTCGCGTCGGCGCCGCGTGCCACCGGGCATTCGAAGCCCCATTCCCGCTTCAGGAACAGCGCATTGCGCGTCGTCGTGTCGACCGAGGCATTGCCGAAGATGGTGGTGACGCCGATCAGGTCGATCTCGGGATGACGGTGCAGGAAGAGCAGCGCCATTGCGTCGTCGACGCCGGGATCAGTGTCGTAAATGACCTTGTGCATGGAAATTCCTTATCGCGGCACGGAGCCGGCAGCCATCTCGGCCAGCGGCGAAAGACGTTACCATACCGGCGCCGGGCGGTTTCGCAATATCGCAGATGCCCCGCCGGCACGTCGTCCAGCGCGAAATTCAAACGACGACGGCAATTGCCACGGTGGCGAGCGCGGATTTGAGTTTCGGCACGATGAGCACGGCCTCAGGCCCCGCCCCGGCCAGCGCCGCAGCCTCCGCGACACCATGGCAACCGATGAGCGCGAAAATCTTGTCGGAGGGATTTTGCAGCCGCGGCGTCTCGCACTCAAGCCGCTCGGCATCGAAAAACAACGCCGGAATGCCGTAATAGGCCGCAACGGCAAGGATAGCCGGCTCCTGCGCCTTGCCGTCGATCGAGGCGAGCGCCTGGAGGTCACTGGCATCGAGACCAGCTCCGGCGAGGGCGCACTTTGCCAGGGCCAGCAATTCGCCTTCCGGCGCTCCGCTCTCGCAGCCCATGCCGATCACAAGGCGGGACCTGCCGGACGATTGCCGATCGGAGGACGAATGGGTCACGCAGGCTCTCTTCGGTAAGGATGGCGATCTGTCTAGGCTTCAGCGCGGCTCACGTCAATTTTGGTCGCCCCCGCAAACAACGATTGCAGCCGGCAAGCGCGGGTGCCAGAAGACGCTCCAGTGAAATCGGATGGCCCGCCGTGCAAGACATCTCCCTTCAACTGCTCCTGCTTCTGTTCATGGCAGCATTCTTTGCCGGCTTCGTCGATTCGATTGCCGGCGGTGGCGGATTGATCACCGTGCCGGCCATGCTGATCGCCGGCATACCGCCGCTGCAGACGCTCGGCACCAACAAGCTGCAAAGCATCTGCGGCTCGGCCTCGGCGACCATCGCCTACGCCCGCAAGGGCCATGTGCAATTGCGCGAGCAGGTGCCGATGGCAGCCATGGCGGCGCTCGGTGGCGTGCTCGGCGCGCTGCTGGCGACGATCATGCCAGCAGATCTGTTGCGCACCATCATGCCTTTCCTGCTGATCGCCATCGCTCTCTATTTCGCCCTGAAGCCCAACATCAGCGACGTCGAGACCCACAGGCGGATGACGGCGCTGATGTTCGGCCTGACCGTCGTGCCGCTGGTCGGCTTCTACGACGGCGCTTTCGGCCCCGGCACCGGCTCGTTCTTCATGCTCGGCTTCGTCAGCCTCGCCGGTTTCGGCCTGTTGAAGGCGACCGCCCATACAAAGCTTCTGAACTTCGGCTCGAATTTCGGGGCGCTTGTGGTCTTCCTGTTTTCGGGCGCCATCCTCTGGAAGATCGGCATCCTGATGGGCATCGGCCAGTTTCTGGGCGCCCAGGTCGGCTCGCGGCTTGCTATGCGTATCGGTGCGAAAGTCATCAAGCCGCTTCTGGTCGTCGTCTGCATCGCCTTCGCTATTAAACTGCTGGCCGATCCGAACAATCCCGTCAGGCTTTGGCTCGGCTACTAAGGGCTGCAGGGGACACCGATCAGAACAGCGCCAGCAGCAGCGCACCGCTGGCAATCAGCGCAACGCCGAGCCAGTTGACCATTCCAAGCTTTTCACCGAGGAAGACGACGCCGAAGATGGCGACCAGTACGATCGACAGCTTGTCGATAGGCGCGACGCGGGCTGCATCGCCGAGCTTCAGGGCCCGGAAATAAGCGATCCACGAGCCGCCGGTAGCAAGGCCGGACAGGCCGAGGAACAGCCAGGTCTTGGCAGAAATTGTCGACGGCGCCTGCCATTGGCCGGTGGCAGTAACGATGGCGGCGAGGATGACGATGATCACCATGGTGCGGATCAGCGTCGCGAGGTCCGAATTGACGCCGGAGATGCCGATCTTGGCGAAGATCGCGGTCAGCGCCGCGAAGGCGGCCGATAGGATCGCCCAGAAAACCCAGCTCTGCGTCATCAATATTCCACTCCGGCCTGCCCCTTGATACCGGAGCGGAACGGATGCTTGATCAGCTCCATCTCGGTCACCAGGTCGGCGATCTCGAACAACTCTTCCTTGGCATTGCGGCCCGTCAGCACGACATGCGTCATATAGGGCTTTTCCGTTTTCAGAAACTCGATGACCTCTGCCAGATCGAGATAATCGTAGCGCAGCGCAATGTTGATCTCGTCGAGCAGCACCATCGAGTTGCGCTCGTCGCGGATAAGCTCCTTGGCCTTCTCCCACGCAGCTCCAGCCGCCGCTACGTCGCGGGCGCGGTCCTGCGTCTCCCAGGTAAACCCCTCGCCCATGGTGTGGAAGGCGCATATATCCGAGAAATGCTTCTCGATCAGGTCCCGCTCGCCCGTCCACATCGCGCCCTTGATGAACTGCACGACGGCGGAGCGCTTGCCGTGGGCAATATGCCGAAAGATCATCCCGAAAGCGGCCGAGGACTTGCCCTTGCCCTTGCCGGTGTGGACGATGATCAGCCCCTTGTCGCCGCTCTTCGTCGCCATGATCTTGTCACGCGCCGCCTTCTTCTTCGCCATCTTCTCGGCGTGGCGGCTATCGTCGGGCTTTTGCTCCGGCGCGGTCACGCCGTCGGTTGTGTCTTCGCTCATGGCTGTCGTCCTGAAATCTCGGGCTTCTGTGCCAGCGGGCCGCCCGGCCGGAAATGGAAACCGATTTGCGGCTCGCTAATTGTTTTCGGCGTCTGCAGAAAACTGGTCCTACTCTCTACAACGACTATCATGCCAGCGCCTCTTCGCCTGTTTCCATCAGCGCGAACCGCGCCGAGTTGCTGCGCGGTGTCCACAGCTGGCGATCAATCGCCTCCAGAAGCCGCTCCTTCATGTCAGCGAAGGCAGCGGGGTTCTTCTCCGTCATGAAATCGGCGACGCGGGCGTCTGTTACGAAGGCCTGGTAGACCGCCTCGAAGTGGTGATCGCGGACGGCGCCTGTCGTTGCCGAAAAGGCGAACAGGAAATCAACGGTCGCAGCGATCTCGGCAGCCCCCTTGTAACCGTGGCGCATGACGCCGGAGATCCATTTCGGATTGACGACGCGGCCGCGCACCACCCGGCCGATCTCTTCCTCAAGCGAGCGGATCACCGGCTTTTCGGGCCGCGAATGGTCGTTGTGATAGATAGGCGGCCGGGCGCCGCCCAGTTGCTCGGCCGCGGCCGCCATGCCGCCCTCGAACTGGTAGTAATCGTCGCTGTCGAGCAGGTCATGCTCGCGGTTGTCCTGGTTCTGCACGACGGCCTGAATCGATGCCAGCCGCTCTTCGAAGACACCGCGCTCGGCTTTGCCATCTTCACCGGCGCCATAGGCGTAGCTGCCCCAGACCAGATAGGCCTCGGCGAGATCGGCGCGCTTCTCCCAGCCCTTTTCGTCGATCAGCGCCTGCAGGCCAGCACCGTAGGCGCCCGGCTTGGAGCCGAAGACACGATAGCCGGCCCGTTTTGCTGCTGCAGCCGCATCCAGCCCCTCGGCCATCAGGCGTGCGGTTTCTCCCTGCATGCGGGCTGCGATTGCATTGTCCTCAGGGTCTTCATCCAGCGCGCCGACAGCCCGGACGGCCTTGTCGAACAGCGCGATCTGCTCGGGAAAGGCATCCCTGAAGAAGCCGGAAATCCGCAGCGTCACATCCACCCTAGGACGACCAAGCATGGCCGGCGGTATGATCTCGTAGCCGGTGACCCGCCGAGACGCCATATCCCACAGGGGCTTGACGCCAATCAGCGCCATCGCCTGGGCAATATCGTCGCCGCCGGTGCGCATATTCGACGTGCCCCAGGCCGTCAGGCCGATCGAGACCGGCCATTCCCCGTGATCCTGGACATAGCGCCGGACCAGCAGTTCGGCCGAGGCCTTGCCAAGCTGATAGGCCGCAGGCGTCGGCACCGCGCGGCTGTCGACGGAATAAAAATTGCGGCCCGTCGGCAGCACGTCCGGCCGGCCGCGCGTCGGCGCGCCCGACGGTCCCGGAGGCACGAAGCGGCCGTCGAGACCGGCCAGCAGCCCGTCGATCTCGGCCGGTCCACAGGCCTGGATCGAGGGTTTCAGGCGGGACTCAATTTCGGCAAGCACGGCCTGCGTCTGCGACCAATCCGGCGGGCAGAGGCTGGTGCCATCGACCAACCGGGTGGCCAGCAATTCGATGCGCTCCACGGTATCGCCGTTGGTGCGCCATGGGTCGCCGGATACATCGACGAGGATTTTCGGGCGCTGGCCTGCCCAGGCATCGGCCATCCCGCAGTCCAGCGGGTCGAAGGTTTTGGGTTGCGGAGGTTTACCCCCCTCTGTCCTGTCGGACATCTCCCCCACAAGGGGGGAGATCGATGGGGCGGCGGCAATCTCCACACTGAAGTCCGCTTTTGCAGCAAGCTCCGCAGGTGCATTTTTGTGACCACGGCGCGGCATACCAATCTCCCCCCTTGTAGGGGAGATGTCAGCAGACCCGACAGAGGGGGGTGGAGCGTCACACACAAACGCCGCCAGCCCCGCATCCGCAGCAATCGCCCGCTGCAGGCTCTGGTCGCCGCCCTCGCCCAAACCGCGCGGCACACGGGCCAGCGCTACCGTCAGGTCAGTCAGCAGCCGTCCCTGCGGCGACACGCCGAAGACGTGCAGCCCGTCGCGGATCTGCATTTCCTTCAGGTCGCAGAGATAGGCATCGAGCTTCTGCAGCGCACTCTCCTCGCTCTCGCCCTTGGCAATGCCGGCATCCTGGTCGAGGCCGATATCGGTGACGAGATCGAGGATCTGCTTGCGCAGCAGCAGGATGCGGCGCGGATCGACGCCGGAGGCTTCGTAATATTCGTCTACCAGCGCTTCGAGGTCCTTCAGGGGACCGTAGCTTTCGGCGCGCGTCAGCGGCGGCGTCAGGTGGTCGATGATCACGGCACTGGTGCGGCGCTTGGCCTGCGTGCCCTCGCCGGGATCGTTGACGATGAACGGATAGAGATGCGGCATCGGCCCTAGGATGGCTTCGGGATAGCAGGTCTCCGACAGCGCCAGCGCCTTGCCCGGCAACCATTCGAGATTGCCGTGCTTGCCCATGTGGATGACGGCATGGGCACCGAATTCCTGGCGCAGGAAGGCATAGAAGGCGAGATAGCCATGCGGCGGCACGAGATCCGGCGAGTGGTAGCTCTCCTTCGGATCGATGTTGTAGCCGCGTGCCGGCTGGATGCCGACCAGCATTTCGCCGAAGCGGGCAAAGGACAGGGCGAATGCGCCATCGACGACATAGGTGTCGCCCTCGGGCCCACCCCAGCGCGCCGTCACCTCATCCTGAATCTGAACCGGAAGAGACGCAAAGAAGGTCTTGTAACGACTCATCGAAAGCGTTTCGCGGATCACCTTCCCGTCGCGGCCGGAGTTGGTCGGCCCCTGCATGAGATGGGTGATCAGCGCGTCGCCATCGGCCGGGATATCGGCCACCGGATAACCGTTCGCCGCCATCGCCCGCATGACTTCCACCGTGCCGGCCGGCGTGTCCAGCCCGACACCGTTGCCGAGCCTGCCGTCGCGGTTCGGATAGTTGGCCATCACCAGCGCCACGCGGCGCTCACCCGGCGGCGTCCGGCGCAGCCGCGCCCAGTTGGCAGCGAGTGATGCAGTATAGCGCATGCGGTTGATCGACGGCTCGCTGCCGACGATATTGGCCTCCACCCGCTCGTCGTAACGGGCTGCCGCCTTGAACGATACGGCGCGCGACAGCACGCGGCCATCGACCTCGGGCAGCGCCACGTTCATGCCGAGATCGCGCGCCGAAAGACCCTGCGCCGAGGCGGTCCAGGCCTCCTTGGAAGACGCGGAGAAGATCGCCTGCAGCACGACGGCGTCGCTCGCCTCCAGCACCGTCGGCTTGCGGTCTGCGCCGGGGGCGGAGATCGCAAAGCCCGTGGTGTTGATGACCACATCCGGCAACGCGGCGCCAAAAATGTCGGCGATGATGGACTTGGATGCCGGGTCCTTGAGACTATAGGCGAACACCGGCAGCGGCCGCACACCGGCCTCCACCAGCGCCGATATCATTGCCTCGACCGGCCGCGTCTCGCCGCTCTGAACGAGAGCCCTGTAAAAGCTGATTGCGACAATAGGCCGTTGCTCCCGGTTATTCTCCTCCCTTGTGGGGGAGATGTCGGCCCGGCCGACAGAGGGGGGTAACGTCGCAACCTCAGAGGCCACCTCCCACGCATCAACATCGACAACACCCTGCCCCGGCCACCAGATGCCGGCCTTGGCAAGCGGGCTCGCCGGCTGCGGCTTTTCGGCTCCGGACAGCATCGCCGACGCATAGGCCAGAAACGCCCGCGCGTTATCGTCGCCACCCTCGATCAGATAGGACCACAGCGCATTGAGATCGTCGAGCGCGATGTTGGAGAACGGCATGACGCCCGGATCCGGCTTGGAATCGCCCGGTATGACCGCGATCTTAGCCCCCTGCCGTGTCGCCACTGCATGCAGCGCTTCCAGGGCATATTGAAAATAGCTCGCGCCACCGAGCGCCCGGACGATGATCATCTTCGCATGTCGCGCCGTCCGCTCGACATAGGTGTCGACCGACATCGGATGTTTCATGCTGAGCAGGCTTGCCAGACGCAGCGAACGGGTGCCGTCATTGTGGGCATAAGCCGCAGCGATAGCGGCAAGCTCGGTATCGGCTGCCGACAGGAACAGGATATCGCCCGGCGACTGACCGAGGTCGATCGCCTCGTCGCCATCGGATATCGAGCCCTTCTGGGCTAGGAGAAGATGCATGCGGCACCTCCCCGATGGGCGGGTTCGAGCACGGGGCGGCGCCCCCCTCTGTCCTGTCGGACGTCTCCCCCACAAGGGGGGAGATCGGTTGCGGGAGCCTCCATGCTCAAACGAAATTCAACGCCTGTAAAACGCTCAGTTGGACAGGAAAAGATCAGCCGCAGCTTCCCGATCTCCCCCCTTGTGGGGGAGATGTCACGCAGTGACAGAGAGGGGTAAGCCGCGGCAAATACCATCAAACAAGCGCCTCGATCGCACTGCGTACCGCCGCCTGGTCCATATCGTGCAGCCCGATCACCACCAGACGCGTCGCGCGGACTTCGCCCGGCGTCCAGGCGCGGTCAAAATAATGGTCGACACGGCTGCCAACGGCCTGCAGCTGCAGTCGCATCGGCTTGCCCGGCACATCGACGAAACCCTTGAGACGCAGTACGTCGTGATGGCCGATGACTGTCTTCAGCCGCTCGATAAACGTGACCGGCTCGGCGATGGGCCCGAGGTCGACAACGAAACTGTCGAACTCGTCATGGTCGTGCGGCGTACCGTCGGCATGCTCGATCTCATGGTGGGACAGCCGGTTGCCGACATCGGCCTCCGTGCCGATGCCGAGCCCCAGCAGCACGGCTGCCGAAACCTCGCCGTTGCGGGCCTCGATCATCGGGGGCTTGCGCTCGGTGCGCGACAGGACTTCGGCCCGAACGGCTGCAATGCCGGCGGCGTCCAGCAGGTCGGTCTTGTTGAGCACGATGAGGTCGGCGCAGGTCAACTGGTCCTCGAACAGTTCCTCGATCGGGTTGTCATGGTCGAGCGAGGCATCTTCCGCCCGCGCCGCATTGACGGCGTCGTGGTCGTCGGCAAACCGGCCGGCAGCGACGGCAACGCTGTCGACAACGGTGATCACGCCATCGACCGTCACGTGCGTGCGGATATCCGGCCAGTTGAATGCTGCCACCAGCGGCTGCGGCAACGCCAGGCCGGATGTCTCGATGACGATGTGGTCGGGCCGCGGGTTGCGGGCAAGCAACTGGGTCATCGTCGGGATGAAGTCATCGGCGACCGTGCAGCAGATGCAGCCGTTGGTGAGCTCGATGATATCGTCGGCAGAGCAGTTCTCAGCGCCGCAATCCTTCAGCACGTCGCCGTCGACGCCGAGATCGCCGAACTCGTTGATGATGAGGGCGATGCGCTTGCCGCCGGCATTCTGCAGCAGGTTGCGGATCATCGTCGTCTTGCCAGCCCCGAGGAAGCCGGTGATGACGGTGGCGGGAATTTTCTGTTGCAATGGATCAGCCTTTCATTTTCAGCGGCAGTCCGGCGGCGACGAAATAGACGTCGGTGGCCTCAGCCGCGATCATTTGGTGGAGACGGCCGGCATGGTCGCGAAAATCCCGCGCCATGCGGTTTTCCGGCACGATGCCGAGACCGACCTCGTTGGAGACGAACACCAGGCGCGCCTTTGCGCCCGGCAGGAATTTGCAGAGTGAGGCGAAGGCAGCAGCCATGTCGCGCTCTTCCATCATCAGGTTGGTGACCCACAGCGTCAGGCAATCGACAAGAACAGCGCGGCCGGGCGCGTCGATGGCACCGAGTGTGCCGACAAGATCGAGCGGCTCCTCATGCGTCGTCCAGCCCTCGCCGCGATCGACGCGGTGTTGGCGGATGCGCTCCGCCATCTCGGCATCCCAGGCTCGACCGGTGGCGACGTAATGGCGGTCGAGGCCGGAGCCGGTAACGAGCGCCTCGGCAAAAGACGACTTGCCGGAGCGCGCGCCGCCAAGCACGAGGGCCGTTCCGAATGTTGGGGATGACATCAGGTCGTTCCGATCCTCACGCGGTTCTGCGCGAAGCTGCAAGCGTGCAACAGTTCGGATCAGGCAAGCGCGCCGCAATGACGCGCAAAAGCAAACGTTCAGCCATGACAACCTCCGTGCTGGCAGCGGGACGACGTCCCAAAGGGTGGGCTTTTCGCCCGGCACGGATGGCAGGTCTCCTGGCTCACGGTTGCAATCTCCGGTCGGAACGACGGATATCGTTCCGACCGGAGATCACGGGTCTTTCTCGCCTTCCCGGCAGGTCATCATGAAAAGGCGGACGATTCGTAGATGAAGAGGCGTCCCACCCCGGTAAATCATGATGCCACGCCAGTGGCTTTTCCGATGCCTTCGACTTAAGGCCCGCCTGCACCATTGCAGAACATCACCCGTCGTCCCGGAACACCGGACGAAAGACCCTGACCGTTCTACAGTCGCGGGGTCGGCTGCGATAGGAGCGCCCTGTATGGGTCCGCCCGGTCACATTCCCTTTTGATCCCATACCGTTTTCACGGCGCGGGAACCTTCCGTTATGCGTTCAGGATTAGGCCTTCGCCTTATGCAAGTCAACTGATCGACGAATTCGGTTTCTGCCATATATGTGTTGAAACGGCGCTGAAATCATTCCCGGCGGCGGTCTTTTTGTCGCAATTGCCAGTGTAAAGACGTCCTGCTTTAAACAACCGCCTCTCTTTCATGCGTAACGCCATGCTTCAACGATTCCATGCGCCCCGCTTTCGCACCCTCCGGTCGCTTTTCGAAGCCGGGCGGATGCGCGCGATCCTGCGACAGAGCGAAGTCGGCCTCGTCATTGCCGGCGCATTGGTCGGCGTGACGTCCGGGCTGGCGGTGACGGCCATGAGCCTGATCTCTCGCCAGATGCACATGCTGATCTACGGTATCGGCGATGACGGCAGGCTGAGCAGCGCGGTGATCGACAACAAGCTGTTGTTGCTGCTGGCGCCGATTGCCGGCGGCGTGCTGCTGGGGCTGATGCTGTTCATCCTCTCCAAGACCCGCAAAAAGCCGATGATCGACCCGATCGAGGCCAACGCGCTTCACGGCGGCCGGCTGTCGCTGACCGACAGCATTCTGGTCTCCATTCAGAACCTCATATCCAACGGTTTCGGCGCATCCGTCGGGCTGGAGGCCGGCTACACGCAGATCGCCGCCGGCATCGCCTCGAAACTCGGACTGAAACTGCAGCTGCGCCGGGGCGACCTTCGCACTCTTGTCGGCTGCGGTGCGGCCGGTGCCATCGCCGCAGCCTTCAGCGCCCCCCTCACCGGCGCCTTCTATGCCTTTGAGCTGATCATCGGCAGCTACACCATTGTCACCCTGACCCCGGTCGTCGTTTCCGCCCTCGTCGCAACGCTGGTCGCACGCCTGCTCGCCGGCAGCGACGTGATGATCGATATCGGCGATTTCGGCAGCGTCGTGCCGGCCGACTACATTCCGGCCCTGCTTCTCGGCGCAGTCTGCGCCGGTTGCGGCATCCTGCTCATGCAGGGCGTCTCCTTCATCGAGGAGCTGGCCCGCAAGAGCGCCATCCCCCAGTATGTCCGCCCGGCACTCGGTGGCATCGTCGTCGGCATGCTCGCCCTGATCTCGCCGCAGGTGCTGTCGGCCGGCCACGGAGCGCTGCATCTCAATCTCGGCCGGGATATCGCCATCCCGGCCTTGATCGGCATCCTGCTGCTGAAGTCGCTGGCCTCGGCGGTTTCGATAGGCTCCGGCTTCCGTGGCGGCCTGTTCTTCGCCTCGCTGTTCATGGGCGCCCTGCTCGGCAAGATCTTCGCCTACTCCGCGCCCTACTTCGATCACGCGACGCTGACGCCGGTCATCTATGCCGTGGTCGGCATGAGTTCGCTGGCCGTGGCAGTCATCGGCGGCCCGCTGACGATGACCTTCCTGGCGCTGGAAATAACGGGCGACTTTCCGATCACCGCGCTGGTGCTTGCCGCCGTCATAACCTCGTCGCTCGTCGTTCGCACCACCTTCGGCTACTCCTTTGCCACCTGGCGCTTTCACCTCCGCGGCGAGAGCATCCGCAGCGCCCACGATGTCGGCTGGATCCGCAACCTGACGGTCGCCCGTATGATGCGCCCCGATGTGCGCAGCGCCAACGTCAACATCAGCATCGCCGACTTCCGCCATGATTTCCCGATCGGCTCGACCCAGCGGGTCGTGCTGCTGGACGATGCGGAGAAATATGCCGGCATGGTGCTGGTGCCGGAAATATACGCCAGCCCCGTCGACCAGGACGATGGCGATCGCGGCCTTGGCGATTTCATCCGCTACAAGAACGACTTCCTGCAGCCGCAGATGAATGCAAAGCAGGCGGCCGCGATCTTCGACAAGACCGAAAGCGAAGCACTGGCTGTGGTCAACAATCTGATCGAGCGAAAGGTCATCGGCCAGCTGTCGGAAAGCCATACCCTGCGGCGCTATTCGGAAGAGCTCGACCGGCGCCGGCGAGAGGAGTCAGGCGAACTCTGAGCCCGCAATCAATTTCAGTATTGACGCGTACGCACCACGCTCTAACTCAGATGCACCATAACGTCCGGTACCGTGCCAAGTGGCGCCGCCGGCACAAGCACTGAAAGCAAACATGGCAACCTCCTCCACGCCCGTCTGGTTCATCACCGGCTGCTCGACCGGCTTCGGCCGCGAACTCGCGACATTGGTACTCGAACGCGGCTGGCGCGCCGTCGTCACCGCCCGTGGCAAGGAGCGTGTCGCCGATCTCGTCACGGGTCACGAAGACAGTGCCCTAGCGCTGGACCTCGACGTCACCGACAAGGAGCAGATCGCTGCCGCCGTAAGGGCCGCCGAAGAACGCTTCGGCCAGATCGACGTGCTGGTCAACAATGCCGGTTACGGCTACCAGGCATCGATCGAAGAGGGCGACGACGACGCCATCCGCGCCCAGTTCGATGCCAACGTCTTCGGCCTCTTCGCCATGACCCGGGCCGTATTGCCGGGCATGCGCAAGCGCCGCCGGGGCCATATCATCAACATCACCTCGGTTGCCGGTCTCGTCGGCTTTCCCGGCTCCGGCTACTATGCAGCCAGCAAGCACGCCGTCGAGGGCATGTCGGACGCGCTTGCCGTCGAAGGCCGGCCGCTCGGCATTAAGGTTACCTGCATCGAACCCGGCCCGTTCCGCACAGATTGGGCCGGCCGGTCCTTACAGCAGACGGTCTCCGGCATGGCCGACTACGAAGAGACCGTCGGCGCACGGATGGCCTCGACAGCAGCCATCAGCGGCAAGCAGAAGGGCGATCCGATCCGCGCTGCAAAGGCGATGATGATGGTAACGGAACTGGAGCACCCGCCGCGCCACCTGGTGCTCGGCGCTTTCGGCGTCGATGCCGTATCGAAAAAGCTCTCGGACAGTCTGGCCGAAGTCGAACAGTGGCGCGACACCTCCATCGGTGCCGATTTCCCAGAGTCCGAACAATAAGTTCACAGCTATGGCGGCGTTCCTCTTACCGCTCGCGAAAAGCCGGTCGTCCACCGCGACGACCGGACACCACCTTACTGCGCCGTCGCGGATAGGCGGTGGCGAAAAACAGGGACGGCATGGATGACTGACAACAGGTCCGCTGCAACAGACATCGGCAAGCATGAGCCGCCGCCCCTGAACGAAGGCCACCTGACCGCCATCCCACGGCCAGTGGCCGACCATGGAACCATCGGCAATCTGCGCACCACCGCTCTGGTCGCCCGAGACGGTGCCATCGACTTCCTGTGCTGGCCGAACTTCGACAGCCCCAGCGTCTTCCTGGCTTTGCTCGATCCGGAAAAGGGCGGCGCCTTCGAACTCTCGCCGGATATCGCCGGCGCGCGCACCATCCAGATGTACGTCCCCGAAACCAACGTCCTGATGACGCGCTGGCTCGGGCATGCCGGCAGCGCCGAAATTACCGACCTGATGCCGAGCCCGACTACGACCGGCGAGAGCGTCTGCCGGATCGTGCGCCGCGTCGCCGTCACGCGCGGCACAGTCACCATCCGGCTGAAATGCTGGCCACGCTTCGACTACGCTCGCACCATCCCGGACGTTACCGTCGATGAACACGGTGCCGTATTCAGCGGACCCGACGGCTTGCGCTTGCGCCTGACCGCACCGGTGGCACTGACGCCGATGAACGGAGGAGTGACGGCGGAATTGACGCTCAAGGTCGGAGAGCAGGCGGATTTCACCTTCGGAGACGACGACGGCGTGCTCATGCAGACCGAGGAGGTGTCATGCGTCATCCTCGAGACAAAAAACTACTGGCAGAAATGGGCTGCCCGGTCGACCTATCACGGTCGCTGGCGGGATGCCGTGACCCGCTCGGCGCTGGCCCTTAAACTGATGACCTCGCTCAGCCACGGCTCGATGGTCGCTGCCGCCACCTTCGGCCTGCCGGAGGCGCCCGGCGGCGAACGTAACTGGGACTATCGCGCCACGTGGATCAGGGATGCATCGTTCACGGTCTATGCGCTGATGCGGCTCGGCTACCAGGAGGAGGCAATGGCCTTCAGCCGATGGACCGGCGCGCGCACCCAGCAAGACTGGGACGGCCAGCTTCTGATCATGTACCGGATCGACGGCAGTTCCGATCTGGAGGAAGTCGAGCTGGACCATCTGGCAGGCTACGGCGGCGCACGCCCCGTGCGTGTCGGCAACAAGGCTGCCGAGCAAATCCAGCTCGACATCTACGGCGAGCTGATGGACTCTATCTACATCAGCAACAAATACGGAGAGGCTATCTCCGGTCGGGGCTGGCGCGGCGTTCAGCGCTTTGTCAATTACGTTTGCGACAACTGGCAGCTACCGGATGCCGGCATTTGGGAGGTGCGCAACGAACCGTCCGAGCATCTGCACTCCCGGCTGATGTGCTGGGTAGCCGTCGACCGCGCGATCCGGCTGGCTGAAAAGCGCTCGCTGTCCGCCCCCTTCGAAAAATGGGTGACGACGCGCAACGAGATCAGCGAAGATATCTGGGCGAACTTCTGGAACGACGAACTCGGCCATTTCGTGCAGGGCAAGGGTGCGACCAATGTCGATGGCGCACTGCTGCTGATGCCGTTGGTACGTTTCGTCAGCGCCACCGACCCGGCGTGGCTGGCGACGCTCGATGCCATCGGCGACCAGCTGGCCGACGACAGCCTGGTGAAGCGCTACAAGCAGGAAGATGGCCTCGACGGCCAGGAAGGTGCGTTTGCCGCCTGCTCCTTCTGGTATGTCGAATGCCTCGCCCGCGCTGGTTGCCTCGACGAGGCACGCATAAACTTCGAAAAGCTGCTGCTCTACGGCAACCACCTGCAGCTCTATCCGGAAGAGTTCGATGCGCGCGGCGAGTTCCTCGGTAATTTCCCGCAAGCCTTCACGCATCTCGCCCTCATCAGCGCTGCCTTCTATCTGGACAGGGCACTGGATGGCAAATTCGGTCAGTGGCGGGCATAGAAGGGCACGGCTTGTTAGCGTCACTGCTTCCCGAATAGTTTGATTTTTATCGGATAACGCGCCGAAGGTGTGTTGTCGTGTTTCATTTCAGGGCGGTTGCATCTCAGCGATTGACAATTTGCCGATATGTTTCAAGAGTGCGCCGCATCGGCTGACTGCTTGGGGGGTATGGGCTATGTCACGGCGCGCGATTATCGGACTGTCGGCTCTTTTGTTCGGCGCTTTCCTTTCTCTCGCGCCCGGACAGGCGGCGGACGCAAGTCGCCAGGTGGTGACCACCCCCGGCGGCGATTATTTCGGCTTCGACCTGCGCACCGTCCAGAACCAGACAATCGAGCAATGCGAGGCGACCTGTATCGCCGATCGCTCCTGCCGCGCCTTCACCTACAATCCGAAGGTGAAATGGTGTTTCCTCAAATCCGACTTCAACCAGCTGAACGATTTTCCGGGCGCCATTGCCGGCAAGATCGTCGAAGTCACAGCCCAGCCCGATATCGGCGCCGCACCCGCTTTGCCCTTCATCAGCGACAAGCTGCGCGACGATGCGGCGAAGGCAAAAGCGAACCTCGCTCTGACCGATGACCAGAAGACGCAAGGCGTCCAGAGCCTGGTGGCGCTCGCCCATGTAGAGCAATCCGCAAAGAATCCGGCAGAAGCCGTAAAAGCCTTTCTTGGCGCCCTGTCCATTACGCCGGAAGATCCCGTCCTCTGGATCGAAACGGCGCGTACAGCAAACAGCATCAAGAACAATACCGAAATTGCCGGCCAGGCCGCCATTGCCGCGCTGAATGGCTACCAGCTGACACGCACCAAGGAGAGCCGCGCCGACGCCCTCGCAGTGCTCGCGGCGTCGCTGGCCAATTCGGACAACGCCCGCGCCGCTCTCAGCGCCTACAAGGCGAGCCTCGCGCTGGTCAATTCCAAGACTGTTGCCGCTGCCTATGCCGACCTCAAAAGCCGCAAGGGTTTCCGCATTCTCGCCAATACCATAGATAATGACAGCACGACCCCGCGCGCCTGCGTGCAGTTCTCGGAAAAGCTCATCAAGAGCGGCACGGACTACACACCCTTCGTCACCGTCGATGGCGCAACGCCGAACGCGATGGAAGCCAAGGACGACCAGATCTGCGTCGAGGGACTTGCCCATGGGCAGCGCTACAAGATCTCCTTTCGCGCCGGCCTGCCCTCCTCGGTCGATGAAACTCTCGAAAAGACCGCTGACGTCAGCATCTACGTCAAGGATCGCACCGCCTCGGTGCATTTCACCGGCGACAACTTCGTGCTGCCGCAAACCGTTCGCCACGGCATCCCGCTCGTCTCCGTCAACGCGACCACAGCAAATCTGAAACTTTACCGGATCGGCGACCGTGGCATCGCGCCGCTGCTCACCTCCTCGCAGTTCCTGACGCAACTGGATGGCTACAGCGCCCAGCGCCTGCAGGATGAATCCGGCGAACTGGTGTGGCAGGGCGCCATCGACATCAAGTCCGATCTCAACAAGGACGTCGTCACCAGCTTCCCGGTCGACCAGGCATTGCCGCAGCGCAAGCCCGGTATCTATGTTATGACCGCGACCGTGCAGAACGGCGGCGGCCAGGAATGGGATTCGCAGGCGACACAATGGTTCGTCGTCTCCGATATCGGCCTCTCCACCTATGCCGGCACCGATGGCCTCAGCGTCTTCACCCGCTCGCTTGACACTGCCAAGCCGCTCGCCGGCGTCGAGCTGCAGTTGCTCGCCAAGAACAATGAAATCCTCGGCACGGCCAAGACCGATGAAAACGGCCATGCCACCTTTACCGCAGGCCTGATGCGCGGAACGGCGGCCATGACGCCCGCCGTCATCACCGCCAAGGACGGCGACAAGGACTATGTGTTCCTCGACATGACGCGCGCCGGCTTCGACCTGTCGGATCGCGGTGTCACTGGCCGCAAGACACCCGGCGCCATTGACGTGCTCGCCTGGACAGAACGCGGCATCTACCGCGCCGGCGAGACGGTGCACGCCTCGGTGCTCGCCCGCGACAGCGCCTCGGCAGCTATCGAGAACCTGCCGCTGACCTTTATCTTCAACCGGCCGGATGGCGTCGAGGATCGCCGCGTCGTTAGCAATGGCGGCCTGCTCGGCGGCTACACGATCGACTTGCCCCTGCAGACAAACGCCATGCGCGGCACCTGGACGATGCAGGTGTTCACCGACCCGAAGGGCACGGCGATTGGCGAAAAGCAGTTTCTGGTCGATGATTTCGTGCCGGACCGGATAGAGTTCGATCTGAAGAGCGAGGCAAAGACCATCGACCTCGATGCGCCCGCCGCAGTGTCGGTGGACGGTCGCTACCTCTATGGCGCGCCTGCTGCCGGCCTCACCATCGAAGGTGACGTCGCGCTGAAGACGACGCGCGAAAGCGCCGATTTCCCTGGCTATCTGTTCGGGCTTGCCGACGAGCAGGCGAGCGAGGACACCAAGGTGCCTCTCGAAGGCCTGGAGCCGGTCGACGACCAGGGCCACGAGACCTTCGATGTCTCGCTCGCCACGCTGCCTTCCACCACACAGTTGTTGAATGCCAATATCACGCTGCGCATGCAGGAAGCCGGCGGCCGTGCCGTCGAGCGGTCGCTGACGCTACCGGTCAAGGCGCAGAGACCAATGATCGGCATCAAGCCGGAATTCGACGGTAATCTCAGCGAGAATGCCATCGGCAAGTTTCATGTCATCTCCATCGACCGGGATGCCAAAAAGCAGGCGATGTCCGGTTTGAACTGGAAACTGCTAAGTATCGAGCAGAACTACCAGTGGTACCGCGACGGCTCCGGATGGAAGTATGAGCCGGTGAATTCGACCAAGCTGGTCGCCAACGGCACGATTGATGCGACAGCCGAAAACGGCGCCGAAATCGCAGTTCCCGTCGCTTTCGGGCGCTATCGTCTAGAGATCGAAACCGCAGCCGTCGATGGCCCGGCCTCCAGCGTCGAGTTCGACGCCGGCTGGTACGTCGCGGCATCCTCGACCGAGACGCCGGACGCCCTCGAAGTCGGCCTCGACAAGGAAAGCTATGCTGTCGGTGACACCGCCAAGCTGAAGATTTCCCCACGCTTTGCCGGCGAAGTGCTCGTCACCATCGGCACCGAAAACCTTGTCTCGACCCAGACGGCGAGCATTGCGGCCGGCGGTGGCGAGATCGACATTCCGGTGACCGAGGCTTTTGGCGCCGGCGCCTACGTCACCTCCACCCTCTTCCGTCCGGGCGATGCGCAGGACAGCCACATGCCGATGCGAGCCATCGGCGTGAAATGGCTGAAGGTCGATCCCGCCCAGCGAAAACTGTCCGTCAAGCTGACGCCGCCACAAAAGACCCTGCCACGCCAGCCTCTGGTCATCCCGGTGGAAGTCGCCGGTGCCGGTATAGGCGAAGAAGCCTATGTGACCGTGGCAGCCGTCGATGTCGGCATTCTCAACCTGACGCGCTACGAAGTGCCGGATCCCGATGGCTGGTACTTCGGCCAGCGTCGGCTCGGGCTTGAAATCCGCGACCTCTACGGCCGGCTGATCGACGGCTCGCTCGGCGCCATGGGCACCATTCGCACTGGTGGCGATGGCGCGGCGGTGGCACTACAGGGCAGTCCCCCGACCGAAAAGCTGGTCGCCTTCTTCTCCGGCCCGGTCAAGCTCGATGCGTCGGGCAAAGCCAACATCACATTCGACATTCCGCAGTTCAACGGCACCGCCCGCATCATGGCCGTTGCCTGGTCGAAGCACGGCGTCGGCCATGCCAGCACCGACGTCGTCATCCGCGACCCCGTCGTCGTCACCGCCAGCCTGCCGAAATTCCTCGCCCCCGGCGACGCCAGCCGCCTGCGGCTCGACATCGCCAACACCGATGCGCCGGAAGGCAATTACCAGGTACAGGTCACCAGCAACCCGGCCGTCAGCATCGCCATGAAGGATGCGTCGCAGACCGTAAAGCTGGCCGCAGGTGGCAAGGTCGCCCTGACCCTGCCGCTGACCGGCGCACAGCCGGGAGCCGGTGTCGTCTCGATCAAGTTGTCGGGCCCGAACGGCCTGTCGCTGGAGCAATCGCTCGACATTCCCGTCCGCCCATCGTCGCTCCCGGTCACCGAAGCCCGGCCGCTGACGATTGCGGCAGGCGCGAGCCTGACAGTCAACGGCGAGCTTCTGGCCGACAGCCTGCTGCAGGGCGCCTCCGTCAGCCTCAATGTCGCCCGGGCCCAGGGCTTCGATATCCCGGCGCTGCTGATGAGCCTCGACCGGTATCCCTATGGCTGCACCGAGCAACTGACGAGCCTTGCCATGCCGCTGCTCTATTTCAGTGAGCTCGCCAAGAAATCCGGCTTGCCGGACGATCCGGAGGTACGAAAGCGCGTGCAGGATGCCATCTACAAGGTGCTTGCCAACCAGTCGTCCACCGGAAGCTTTGGCCTCTGGAGCCCCGGTTCCGGCGATCTCTGGCTCGATGCCTACGTCACCGATTTCCTGACCCGTGCCCGCGAGCAGAAGTTCGACGTGCCTGATTCAGCCATGGTGCAGGCGCTCGACAACCTACAAAACGCGGTCGGCGTCGACGCCAACATCAAGGACAACGGTAACGAGATCTCCTATGCGGTCTACGTCCTCGCCCGCAATCGAAAGGCAGCGATCAGCGACCTGCGCTATTATGCCGATACCATGTTGTCGAGCTTCCCGACACCGCTCGCCAAGGCGCATATCGCCGCGGCCCTCGCTCTCTACGGCGATGCACAGCGCTCGCGCAACGTTTTCCTCGATGCCATGCAGACGGCAGAAAAGGATGCCGTGACCAGGGTCAGCTTCGTGCGCTCCGACTACGGTTCATCCTTGCGTGACGGTGCGGCCGTTCTGGCACTGGCGACGGAAGCCCGCCCGGTGCCGCCCATTGTCCCTGGCCTGACCAAGCTCGTCGCCACCGAATGGCAGAAGAAGGGAAACACCAGCACCCAGGAACAGACCTGGATGCTGCTCGCAGCCCGTGCCCTGCAGACCGGCGACGAAGACCTGAAGCTCAACATCGACGGCACGGCGCATACCGGCGCCTACAATACCCGGCTGACCGGGGACGAACTGCTTGCCCACCCGATCACCGTCACCAACCAGACGGCCCAGCCGATCTCCGCCACCGTCACCACGATAGCCGCACCAAAACAGCCGCTGACCGCCAGCAGCAACGGTTTCACCATCGAGCGCAGCTTCTACACCTTCGGTGGTGAGCAGGCGAATATCAGCGAGGTGAAGCAGAACGAGCGCTACGTCGTGGTGCTGAAAGTCAACGAAACCAACAGTTGGCCCTCGAAGATGATGATCACCGATCTGCTGCCGGCCGGCTTCGAGATCGATAATCCGGGGCTGGTCAACAGCGCCCAGCTGTCGAACTTCGATTTCCTGCAGGAGGTCAATCCGGCCCATGTCGAATTCCGCAGCGATCGCTTCGCTGCCGCCGTCGACCGTGCTGCTGACGAGAGCGGCGAGATCACGCTGGCCTATGTCGTGCGCGCCGTGACGCCGGGAACCTACGATATGCCGGGCGCCAATGTCGAGGACATGTACCGGCCGCAGTTCTTCGCCCGCACGGCGACGGGCCGCATGGAGGTCGAGGCAGCAAAATAATGCGGTTCTGGCGCACCCTCGGCATCGGCACATCGGCATCGCTGCTTCTGGCGCTGGCGGCTGGCCTCGGCCTCGAGGCAGCCGACAAGGCCTATCCGCCGCCGCTTGAAAAAGCCATGGTGACATCGGCCGAGGTGCTGGACAGCGATGGCCAGTTGCTACGGGCCTTCGCCACGCCGCAGGGCCGGTGGCGCCTGAAAACCACAGCTGCCGACGTCGATCCGCAGTTCGTCCGCATGTTGGTCGCCTATGAGGACCGGCGATTTTACGAGCATCACGGCGTCGACATCGTGGCCATGGGGCGGGCGGCCCTTCAGTTCGTCACCCACGGGCGCATCGTCTCCGGCGCCTCGACACTCTCGATGCAGGTGGCAAGACTTATCGAGCCGCGCCCCGAGCGAACCTTCGGGGCAAAACTGCTGCAGCTGGCCCGCGCCATCCAGATCGAGCGCCGGCTGAGCAAGACCGAGATCCTCGACCTATACCTCACCCACGCCCCCTATGGCGGCAACCTCGAAGGCATCCGCGCCGCAAGCCTCGCCTATTTCGGCAAGGAGCCCCGGCGATTGACAGTGGCCCAGTCGGCCTTGCTGGTGGCGCTGCCGCAACTGCCGGAAAAGCGCCGGCCGGACCGCCATCTGCAGGCGGCAGAGGCTGCACGAAAACGGGTGCTGACCCGCATGGCCGTGGCCGAGATCGTCGGCGACAGCGAGGCCGGGCGCGCCGAGTTCAGCCCCATCCCCGCCCGCCGGCTGCAACTTCCGGCCTATGCCGCACATCTCGCCGAGGCAGCCCTCAAAAAAGAACCGTCGGTGGGCCAGCACCACACGACCCTCAAGCGCAGCATCCAGCAAGGGTTGGAGGCCGTCGCCCGCGAATCTGCAGCCAGGCTCGATCCAAAAGTATCGCTGGCCATGGTCATGGCCGACAGCCGCACCGGCGAAATCGTCGGCGAGGTTGGGTCCGCCAACTACTTCGACGCCAGCCGCTCCGGCTGGATCGACATGACACGCATTAACCGATCGCCCGGCTCGACGCTGAAACCATTCATCTACGGGCTCGCCTTCGAGGAAGGCCTGCTCTCGCAGGAAACGATCATCGAGGACCGGCCCGCCGATTTCTTCGGCTACCGGCCAAAGAACTTCGACACCACCTACCAGGGCGACGTCACCGTCCGCCAGGCCCTCCAACTCTCCCTCAACGTCCCGGCCGTCCGCGTGCTCGATGCCGTCGGGCCATCCCGGCTGCTGGTCCGCTTCCGCCGCGCCAATGTGCGACCGGTACTGCCGGCGAATGAAACGCCCGGGCTCGCTATCGGCCTCGGCGGGCTCGGCATCACGCTGAAGGACCTCGTGCAGCTCTACGCCGGCCTCGCAAACCGCAGCAATCCGGTGAAACTCGGCGACGGCATCGTCGACAAGCCCGAAGTCGTGGACAGCCAGCCGCTGCTGGAGCCCGTCGCCGCCTGGAATGTCGCAGATGTGCTATCGGGCATCATCGCACCCGCCGGCAGCGCCCAGCACGGCATCGCCTACAAGACCGGCACCAGCTACGGCTACCGCGATGCCTGGTCGGTCGGCTATGATGGACGCTATGTGCTTGGCGTCTGGGTCGGCCGGCCCGACAATGGCGCAGTCCCCGGCCTCACCGGCTACGCCTCCGCAGCCCCCATCCTGTTCCAGGCCTTCGCAAAATCCGGCGTCGGCATCACGCCGCTGCCGTCAGCGCCGATCGGCGCGGTGCGCATCGCCCAGGCGCAGCTGCCGATCAGCCAGCGCCGCTTTTCAATGGACGCCAGCGGCCTGATGGCCGCTACCACCCGCGAACCCGCGCCGCAGATCGTCTATCCGCCGGAAGGCGCCCATGTCGAACTCGGCGAAACGGGCGACGGTCGGCTAATGCCGCTGGTCCTCAAGCTGCAGGGCGGCCGCGCGCCCTTCCGCTGGCTCGCCAACGGCAAGCCCCTCGCCACCATCGCCCGCAACCGCACCAGCCAATGGACCCCGGACGGCGACGGCTATTCCACACTCACAGTCATCGACGCCGCCGGCCGCGCCGCAACCGTGGGTGTGTTTCTTCAGTAACGGTCGAGGGTCGACCACACCCATCCTGCAGGCGTTGGTTCATTCCGAAGAAAGAGGAAGAGCCGCCGGCATTGCCTGCCTCCCTCCTCGCTGTGCTCGTCACAGCGATCCAGCCACGCCGGGTCTGCGCCGCAAGAGGGCTTTTTGCCGTAAAAGTCACTCGCGCTCAAGGACTTGAGCGCACTGGATTCCTTTGACGAGCCGCGGAATGAGGGACGAGAGAGCGAGCTTGGCCGATAGTGCACGACTGCGGAATAGGAGAAATATCACCCCCCTATCCCAGCAGGCGTCCGAGCCAGTCCTTGTCGAGCACCGCCTCGAGTTCGCTGGCGACATCGTCGAGGGCCTTGTCGACACTCTCGCGGTAGTTGCTGCGATCGCCGGAGAGGCCGAAGCTTTGGAGGAGGCGGGCGCGGTAGGTGTCGCTTTCGAACAGCCCGTGCAGGTAGGTCCCCATGATACGGCCATCGCCGGAGATTGCTCCATCCGGACGGCCATCGATGATGACGGGCGGGCGGGCGCAGTCGCTGCCGGTCGTCTCGCCCAAGTGGATCTCGTAGCCGCTGAGCGGTGCGTCATACTCCGTCGACCGCGCAAAGCTGTTGCGCACCGTCTTTTCCGGCGCCATCGACGTCTCGACGTCGAGGAGGCAGAGGCCGGGCGTTTCCAATACGTCGCCCTCGATGCCGAGCGGATCGCGGATAGTCGTTCCTAGCATCTGATAGCCGCCGCAGACCCCGATCACCCGTCCGCCACGCCGCACATGCGCCGCAAGATCGCGGTCCCACCCCTGCCTGCGGAAATGCTCGAGATCTGATATCGTCGACTTTGAGCCCGGCAGGATCACCAGTGAGGCGTCCGTCGGCAGCGGATCGCCGGGGCGTACGAAGACCAGGTCGACATCCGGCTCGGCCCTGAGCGGGTCGAGATCGTCGAAATTGGCGATGCGCGGCAACACCGGTACAGCGATCTTGAGCGCCCCCGCACCACCACGCGCCAGCCGCTCCAGCACCACGGAATCCTCCGCCGGCAGCCTTCCCGCCGACTTCAGCCACGGCACGACGCCGAAGCAGGGCCAGCCGGTAAAGCTGTGAATGGCCGCCAGCCCGTCGTCGAAAAGCGACACGTCTCCCCGGAACTTGTTGATGATGTAGCCTGCGATCATCCCCCGGTCCTCATCGGACAGAATGGCATGCGTGCCGACAAGCGAGGCGATGACCCCGCCCCTGTCGATGTCGCCGACGAGAACGACGGGAACGCCGGCTTGGGTCGCAAAGCCCATGTTGGCGATGTCGCCGGGCCTCAGGTTGATTTCGGCCGGCGACCCCGCACCCTCGACAATGACGAGGTCGGCGCCATCGCCGACAAGGGCAAAGCTTTCGAGCACCGACGCCAGCAATCTCGGCTTCAGCGCCTGATAGTCCCGCCCCTTGGCCTGCCCCCAGACCTTGCCCTGGACGATGATCTGGCTGCCCACCTCCGATTGCGGCTTCAGCAGCACCGGGTTCATGTGGATGGAGGATGGGACGCGCGAGGCGAGCGACTGCAGCCACTGTGCTCGACCGATCTCCCCGCCGTCGTCGGCAACGGCGGCGTTGTTGGACATGTTCTGGGGCTTGAAGGGACGGACCCGCAGTCCCCTGTTTGCGGCAAGGCGGCAGAGGCCCGCCACCAATACCGTTTTTCCGACATCGGAGCCGGTCCCCTGCAGCATGATCGCCCTGGTCATAGTCTGAAATTCCCGGTATCGGCTCGTCTTGAGCCCCTGCTGTACAGCCGTTCTGTCGAAATTATCGAGCGATGTCACCGCGCTTCGACGGCCACCTGGATGACTACTCTATTTGCGACAAACGATGACGACTTCGCTCGTTGTTTCGTGTCGACAACAGCATTATCTGCACGCCACATCACGCACAAGGCCGGGCTTCCGGCGCAGAGGATACCGGAATGCTTTTCGTCTTCAACAACAAGAATTCGATCCAGATCGCCTGGGGCTCGAAGGTCCCGTCGCAGAAGGCCGAAAGCCGCGCACAGGAACTGGATATCCGCAGCGGAACGGTTGGCGTCGTGCGCACAGGCTCCGCTGGCTGACACGCCAGACTGCACCGCTCGATCCATACCCTACACGCACAGACAAAAATCGCGCCGGCTGCAGGACAGCGCGGCGCGATTTATATACCGGAGGTCTTCGGCAGAGGCGCGAGACAGGCTTTCTCCGGGACGCAGTACCTGATCCGGAGAAACAGCGGTGTCGCCGCCTTGGCACAATCAATAGACGGACACGGTTACCGGATGGTTATTGAGACGTTAATTAAGAATGAATCGTGTTTTTTTTCGATTTTTTTCACGGCTCGCGCTCAGCCGTCGGAGGACGCGAATGGAATACAAAACGTCTTGCGCAGGCGTAGCAATTGAACTTTTCTCCATGTCCGCATTTTAGAAAGACCTTTTTTGCCTCGCGCATGCACAATTTGCAGCCAGTAGCCTCACCTCTCAGGCTATTTTGCAGGCTTTTCCGGCAGCCCAGCGATAGTCCCGGCATCTGTCCGCACATCCCCCCGGTTGATTTCTCCGCATGAATCCTTAGGCTCGATTTCAAGGTATGAAAAAGCGCGCGCCGGGGGATCTTTTATCCTCAGGCACAATAACAGCGGACATACCAAAGGGGACCGGCATAGACGCTTTCGGGCGGCTGGATCGGTGAAGCAGATACGGTCAGGGGTGGGCGCGCCACATCGTGGGCGACCTCCGTGGCCGGATGCACGAACGTGATCAACGGCAAGAAACTGGGAGAACTTTCACATGAAGAAGCTCATCGCTTCCGTTATATTCGCAGCAGGTACCTATGCGCTCGCTGGCTCGGCAAGTGCAGCGGAGTGCGGCGACGTCTCTATCGCCGAAATGAACTGGGCCTCCGCCGGCGTCGCTGCGCAGGTCGACAAGATCATTCTCGAAAACGGCTATGGCTGCAAGGTATCGCTGGTGACCGGCGACACCCAGCCGACATTCACCTCGATGAACGAAAAGGGCCAGCCGGATATCGCCCCGGAACTCTGGGTCAACGCCGTTCGGACCGCGCTTGACAAGGCCACCGCCGAAGGTCGCCTGATCGAGGCAGCCCCGCTGCTCAGCGACGGCGGTGTCGAAGGCTGGTGGATACCGAAATTCCTCGCAGACGCCCATCCGGACATCAAGACCGTGCAGGACGCCCTGAAGCATCCAGAGCTGTTCCCTGCCCCGGAAGACAAGACCAAGGGCGCCGTCTACAACTGCCCGTCGGGTTGGAACTGCCAGATCTCGACCGCCAACCTCTACAAGGCGCTTGGCGCCGAGAAGGAAGGTTTTGCGCTGGTCGATACGGGCTCGGCAGCCGGCCTCGACGGCTCGATCGCCAATGCCTTCGAGAAGAAGACTGGCTGGCTCGGCTACTATTGGGCACCGACCGCGATCCTCGGAAAGTACGAAATGGTCAAGCTGAGCTTCGGCGTTCCCCATGACAAGAAGGAATGGGACGCCTGCACCTCGCAGCAGGATTGCGCGGCCCCCAAGGTCAATTCCTATCCTGTCTCTGACGTCTTTACCGTCGTCACCAAGTCCTTTGCCGAAAAGGCCGGCGTTGCCATGGACTACGTCAAGACCCGCAAATGGGACAACGGAACCGTCGGCAAGGTGCTGGCCTGGATGACGGACAACCAGGGCACCAACGAAGACGGCGCGAAGTATTTCCTGAAGACCTATCCGGACATGTGGACCAAGTGGGTGGCTCCCGATGTCGCGACGAAGGTCAAGGCTTCGATCTGAACGATGCGACGGCAGGCCGGGAGGCCTGCCCTCACCTCTCGCCGCTGCAAGGATCGCGTCTCCCCCTTGGAAGCGCACGCACCGACGGGGTCACGCGACCACACTGCGTCCGCCTGAAGGCGGACAGGCGAGCAGACTGAGAACCGGCATCAGCACTGCACCACGGACGGCAATCTTGATAGCCACACGGATTGCGCGTCACTGCCCCGATAAAAAGGGCCCGGATAAAAAGGGGAATGTGATGGCTCTGCAATGTAGTTTTCTGCCGAATTTCCTGTGTAACTTCCCGGCGATCAACGACACGATCATCCGGGAAGGCCGCAAGAACATCGACGACGGCTTTCGCGGCATGGTGCGATCCTGGGGCGCTGTGATCGACATCGTCGTTCAGCCGCTGCAATGGTTCCTGAACTACCTCGAGTGGCTGTTCACCAACACGCCCTGGTTCATCATCCTCGCGGTCATGATGGCCATCGTCTACCTCGCCAGCCGCAATATAAAGATCGTCATCGGCACCGCCATTTCCATGGCCCTGATCGGCGTTTTCGGGCTGTGGAACGACACGATGATCACGCTCGCAATGGTCACCGTCTGCACCCTGATCGCCATCGTCATCGGCCTGCCGATCGGCATCCTCATGGCACGCTCCGACCGTCTGCAATCGGTGATCAATCCGACGCTCGACGTCATGCAGACCATGCCGAGCTTCGTCTACCTCATCCCGGTCGTCGTCATCTTCGGCATCGGCAAGGTGCCAGGCCTGATCGCTGTGGTGATCTACGCCGTGCCGCCGATGATCCGCCTTACCAACCTCGGGATAAGACTGGTCGACAAGGAAGTGCTGGAGGCAGCAGATGCATTCGGATCCTCCCACACCCAGAAGCTCTTCAATGTGCAGATCCCGCTGGCACTGCCGACCATCATGGCCGGCATCAACCAGACCATCATGATGTCGCTTGCCATGGTTGTCGTCGCCTCGATGGTCGGGGTGGGCGGTCTCGGCAAGAACACGCTGCAGGCGATCAACAACCAGTTCTTCACGGTTGGCTTCCTCAACGGCTTTGCGCTCGTCGCCATCGCCATCATTTTCGACCGTACCAGCCAGGCATACGGCAGGCGGCTGCAGAAACATTCGGAGGTGGTCCATGGCTAGTCACGCGATAGAGATCAAGAACCTCTACAAGATCTTCGGCCCCCGCGGCCGCGAGTACGTCGAGCAGGTGAAAAACGGCCTCGGCAAGACCGAACTCAACGTCAAGCACGGCCATGTGCTCGGGCTGCAGGACATCAACATCAACATGCCGGCCGGCGCCATCACCGTGGTCATGGGTCTCTCCGGCTCCGGCAAGTCGACGCTGATCCGCCATATCAACCGGCTGATCGACCCGACCGCCGGCGAGGTGCTCTACGACGGCGTCGACGTCTGCAAGATGACCGAGAGCGCGCTGCGCGAATTCCGACGCCACAAGACGGCGATGGTGTTCCAGAAGTTCGCGCTGCTTCCCCACCGCACTGTGATCGAAAACACCGTCTACGGCCTCGAGATCCAGGGGGTGCCACGCGCGGAGGCGCAGAAGAAGGGCCGCCACTGGATTGCACGCGTAGGCCTCGATGGCTTCGAGAACCACTTTCCGAACCAGCTGTCGGGCGGCATGCAGCAGCGCGTCGGGCTTGCGCGGGCGCTGACCAATGACGCCGATATCCTGTTGATGGACGAAGCCTACTCGGCGCTCGATCCGCTGATCCGCGTCGATATGCAAAGCGTGCTGCTCGACTTGCAGAAGGAACTGAAGAAGACCGTCGTCTTTATCACCCACGATCTCGACGAGGCGTTGCGGCTCGGCGACAGGATCGCCATCCTGCGCGACGGCAAGGTCATCCAGCAGGGCTCCGGCCAGGACATCGTCCTGCAGCCCGCCGATGAATATATCAGCGCCTTCGTCAAGGAAGTGAACCGCGGACGGGTCATCAAGGTGCAAACGGTGATGAAGCCGATCTCCGGCGAAGGCTCGTCTATGCGCCTTGCGGGCGACATGACACTGGAGATGGCTGCGCGCCAGATGACCGGCGCCAACCAGACGGTGGCCATGGTGGTCGACGCAGCCGGCAAGCCGATCGGCTCGCTCGATCTGCACAGCATCATCCTGGCGATGGTGACGCCGACCAGCCACACCGTCCCGGAAGCAAAAGCGGCGGCCTGACGCCGCCGCTGACGATTTACGATTGAACAGACGCGATCAAGCGGCCCGCAGCAATGCGGCGCCACTTCTCGCTGTTACTTTCCGCCGCCAAAGGCACGGCCCTCGGCGAAGTGCGGCATGACCATACTGTCGAAGGTCTTCAATGCCGCGCCGATGGCCTGGTGCATGTCGAGATAGCGGTAGGTACCGAGCCGGCCGCCGAAATGCACATTGGCCTCCGCATCCGCCCGTGCGCGGTAGCGCAGGAACACATCCTTGTCCTGGCGCGTGTCGATCGGATAATAGGGCTCGTCCTTGCGCTGTGCGGAACGCGAATATTCGCGCACGACGACTGTCTTTTCGTTCTGGTAGTTCCGCTCCGGATTGAAGTGGCGGAATTCGAGGATGCGGGTAAAGGGCACATCCTCGTCGGCGTAATTCATGACCGCCGTTCCCTGAAAATCGCCGACATCCAGCGTCTGCTGTTCGAAATCGATCGTCCGCCACCCAAGCTCGCCCTCGGAATAATCGAAATAGCGATCGATCGGGCCGGTGTAGATGATCGGCAGCCCAGCCGGCAGCTGGGGCTTGATGTCGAAGAAATCGGTACCGAGCATCGTCTGGATATGCGGCGAGGCCAGCATGCGATCAAAGATGGCGGTGTAGCCGTCTTTCGGCAGGCCCTCATAGGCATCGTTGAAATAGCGGTTCTCGAAATTGTAGCGCACCGGCAGCCGGGTGATGATGTGTTCAGGCAGGTCGCGCGGGTCCGTCTGCCACTGCTTGGCCGTGTAGCCGCGAATAAATGCTTCGTAGAGCGGCCGGCCGATCAGCGAGATCGCCTTTTCCTCGAGGTTGGAAGGGTGCTTGCCTTCCATCTCAGCCGCCTGCCCGGCGATCAACGCCCGCGCTTCGTCGGGCGAGAACCGCTTGCCGAAGAACTGGCAGATGGTCGCAAGGTTGATCGGCATCGAATAGGCTTGGTCGCGGTAGCTCGTGTAGACCCGATGCTTGTAGTCGGTGAAGCCGGTGAAGCGGTTTAGGTAATTCCACACCGTCTCGTTCGGCGTGTGGAACAGGTGTGCGCCGTAGCGATGCACTTCGATCCCGGTGTCCTTGTCGAACTCGCTATAGGCGTTGCCACCGATATGATGACGGCGATCGACGATCAGCACATTCTTCTTGAGGTCAGTCGCCACCCGCTCGGCAATGGTCGCTCCATAAAATCCGGCGCCGACGATCAGCAGGTCGATATTGGAAAAATCGGTCATAGTGTCTCAGCACCTTAGCGGAAGGTCCGCATCCCTTCATCGGGGCCCCGGAGGGCTGTCGGTATGGGGGAAGCGGTCACCAGTGAAACGGGCCCCGGGTGAAGGCCAGCGGCTTTCAAATCGATCGGATCGAAGCTGCAGGCCTTCCACCTTGGCGGCTTACCAAACGCCCTGCATCTTGACGGGCGTGTAGCGGTAGGAGTTGAACAGTGCGGCTTGCTCATCGACAGCCGCCTGAACATTGTAGGTTGCACCTAGAGGCCTCGTATGGGCCACCCCTACTGCATCGATGATAGCCATGCGGTTTGCAGGGCGACCGAGGAACGCAGGCCAGAGATGGTCGAGGCCGTAGCCGGACTCCGCATCGCGCATCGAGCCGATGCAGATCTTCAGGGCAGCCTTGGAGAAGATCGGGCACATGATCTCGATGAAGCCCTCATGCCGCAGGAGGCTGTTCGGCCGCTGGATCGTGATCGGATGGTTGGGGAAGCAACCCGGACCCTGCTTGAGCGACGGCTGCGCCAGTTCCAGTCCGTGCTTGCGGGACAGATGAAACATCCGATTGACGGTATCGCCATCGCAAAGCAGGTCATCATCCGGGAGCCAGACGCGGTCGTAACCCCAGAGCGGACTTCCCTCGTAGAACAGGTCGGAAATCAGCCTGAACTTCTTGCGCTTCGGAAGGTGGGCCAGATATTCAAACGGGCTATCGACGACGGGATCTTCGGCACCGTAATAGCCGACGCACAGATCCCAACTGCGCGTCGCAGCATCCAGCCCGTCGAACCAGCGAGGATGCAGCGACTTGGAGTTGGCGGGGACAACGACGAGGTTGGGACGCTTAGGGCCGTTTGCCGGCTGCACCAGGAACTTTGCGTTGCGCTCGTCCGACAGTTGCGTCGCAAACATCGGATGCTCGGGGTGGGGTGTCGACGTGAGCATGTAGATTGCAACGACACCGTCTACCACGCCCCTGCCTGCCAGCAATGCTACCTTAGATCCCTCCATGCGGGAGACATTGAAGACGATCGAAGGCAGACCGGTCTCGTCGATGAAGCACAAGAGGCCATTGACGACTTGCCAGTAATCCGTCGACGCATTGAAAAAATTGCCAACCAATCCGCCCGGAGCCAGCACGAGGAATGGCGACAAGGTGCCGCGTTCCAGGTCGGCAAACTGCCAGAACGTTCCGGTCAGCATTTCTTCCGTTACCGGATCGGATTCGCTCAACCCAGCCAGAAAGTCTGAAGCTGTGTTTTCTCTTGTCGAAGCCAGCATATTCACTGTTTCTTCCCCTTCATGTCCCACCCCTGCTCGGTCTGTCCCGATCGTAGTTTCTTGAGTGATTTACGAAACTCGTCTCACTTCGTGGCGTTCGCCACGCATGTTGGTGATCGTCAGCGCCTTACCGTCTTCTGCGGGGTCGAGCACGTCGACCATTTTGGATTGCATCCAGCCGACAGCTGCCCTGCCGTCCGTCATCGGGAACCAAGAGGCGACGATCTGCCCCTCGATGGTCACGGAGAAGTCGTTTCCGAAGGTCACCCGCTGGCCCGAATTTGTTTGCCACGTGCCGACGACGACACCGAGATACGGAAAGTAATTCGCCGCATTCGGCACGTTGGTGATGACGCAGACGAGCTGGTCCGGACAGCCCCGCCGGGGAATGATAGCGGCGATCTCGTAGGTCGCGCTGACCGTCTTGAAGAGGCCGAGCCACTGGCCGGGATGGAGCACGGCGCAATGGCTGTGACCGTCATCGTAGCAGGCGATTACATGGTAGTTGAGACGGGCGCTGTCGTGGAGCTTGGCAATCAGGGCCGGCAGCGCATCCGGGGTGAAATGCTCGAGGACATCGGCAGAGCAGCAGATGTCGGCGCGCGGCAATGCATCCGTCAGCACGTTGGTGCTCTGGAAATGCACATTCGACGGCAACTGCCCGAGAAGCGGCGAACGCGCCCAGTCGAGGCCGATGACATTGCGGACCGATCCGGCAATAGCGCGCAGGAACCGTCCATTGCCACAACCGACTTCGGTCAGCGTTTCCGGCCGGGCCGACGCAATGACGGCTGCATGATCGACAAGCCAGTTATTGTTCTGGTAGCCGGCATCACCGTCGTGGAGACGCTGGTAGTCCGCCGCAGTAACGTTCCTGGCAGCGACATTCCGGTCGAGACCCGCCGCATATCCAGACTGCAGCAACTGGCTATCGACAAGCCGCCTGGCATCGGGATCGGCACGCAGCGAGACAGCCAATTCCGCGAATCCGGCAAATGTAGCCCGTGCGACCTTGGTCATGATGTTGTCGCCGACGCTAGCAGCCAGACCGGCGCTATGCATGACAAATGCCGTCTGCGCGGCTAGGTCGCGCTCGATGCCCTGCCCCTGTGCAGCGACACTTTTTTCAGCGGGCGAGTTCCGCCAGTTGCCAGCCTGAGCTGCATTCCTCTCGTTAGCCTCGGCCAGCTGCGATTTGACGGTACCAAGCTCTCGCCGCAACATTTCGACATTTGCATGCGTCCTAAAAAGTTCGTCGCGCTCGCCGGTGAAGATTGGCGGCACGTGCCGTACCCTGCCGAGCAGAGCCTTTTCGATGCAGCGATCGATGGTTTGACGGTCTTCGATCGAAAAACAGCAGTTGTCCAGATAGTAGGACACAAAGCGTGCTGCCCGGCCTTCCTCTGGCTGCGAGCGGTGGGTAAAGGCTGCGTCGAGGTCAGCGAGCGATCCGCACGGAAAGCCGCCCAGCTCATACTCGCTGGATGCGAAAGTAAAGACCGCCTTTTCGTAAAGCAGAGCCTCCAGTCCAACGCCTGAATTGGCGACAATGACCGCTTCGCACTGCTCCAGATGCCGATGGATGGAAGCCGTCGAGACCATCACATTGCGGTGCCGAGCCTGCACCTCATCGAGGGTTCGGATAACGAGACCATTGGTGCATTGCGGATGCCGCTTGACCACAAGCAACCGCCCGGTGACATCGGCCTGAGCCGCGGCATGGCGCAGAACCTCGAGCGGATCGATACGACAAAACTGCGCGACGGGATCCTCGAGCAACTGCATCGGGAAGTAGACAAAGGGTCTGCCTGCATCGAAAGCTTCGCCCGATTGTTCGTACTTCGAGGTATTGCCGGCCCTGAGAGCCATCACCAGCGCCTTCACGCGGCGTCGGGCGGCCTCGGTATTGACCGCGTCGATACCTTCCGCATGCAGCTCCGGAAACCGCGCAAGTGAACTCCAGCCGGAAAAACCATTCTCGTCGAAGGAATACCAGCCGACGATCGGCGTTTCCTTGATGCGCCAGATATTCGGACCATCGCCGACCGAGTGATACGAGATGGTGATACCGCCGTTCGGCGGGCGCCTTGGGGCCAGATGCGTCCCGAATGGCACGATGGAGAGATTGGTCGTCACGCGGCGGCGACCGAGGCCTGCGCAGAGTTCAGAGAACATCTTGCGATGACGGTCCCCGTCGGCTTTGACGGTAAACCAGAATTCCGGAACCTCGAGGTCCACCGGCACAGACGCAACGTCCGGCGCGAATGATCCATCCAGCAACGGCTTGTTCGGGATGCCGGTATTCCAGGCAACTGTGGTGGGCATCGAGAATCCTTTGATGTCTGATCTGTTGTCAGAGGATTCCAGCATTAGCTTGCGCCAGCCTGTTCGGCACACGCATGGAGAGTCTCGAACCCCGCCTCCAGCCCCACGAAAGCAATCGCTTCTATGCAAGCGCAAAGCCTGCTGACTGGAGAACCCGATGTCCCTCAATGAACCGCTGATCCTGTCGATATGCGTTCCGACCTATAATCGGCAGTTCCTGCTCGAGCGGAACGTCACCTTCCATCTCGATGCTTTCCGGCGGATCGGCATCCCCTTCGAGATCGTCATCGTCGACGACTGCTCGACCGATGATACTGCGGCCTACATTGCCTCGCTCGCCGACCAGCCGGAGATCTCGGCCTTCCGCCGCGCGACCAATTCCGGTTTTCTCAGCAACTATGCCTTTGCTATGCAGCGCGCCCGCGGTCGCTATGCTGTGTTTCTCGGCGATGACGACCTGCTCATTCCGGAAAAGGTCATCGAATATCTTCGGTTGATGGAGGCGGACAGCGAGATCGGCGTCGTACAAGCTCCGTGGCTGCTGGTCGATGCGCGGCCCGGCGGCGGCGATATGTCGCCATTCTACCATGTCGCCTCCCCGACCAGGCATCGCAAGGGCGACTTCCGCGCCCTCCTCGATTTCATCATCAACGGACACATCTTTCCCGAGTTCATGATCATCCGCCGGGAAGTGCTGCTGCGGTCGATCTCCAGCCCGACGCCCTTCATCTTCTGGGCCTTCCTTTACACGACACGGGCGCTGGACAAGGCCGATATCCTGTTCATGCCGGAGCCGTTCGCGCGCGTCACCGCCGTCTCGGACGATCCGCGCCTGCAGCAGGGCAACAAGGAATGCATGTTCCAGTGGGACAGCTATCGGGGGGGACTGGAATATCTCGCCTCGCAGGCGCTGCGCACGCCGGATGTGCCACCGGACTACCGCGCTTCGCTGATGTCCCGCATCACCGGCTTCATGCTGCAGCGCCAGGCGGTTGCCTTGCGCCTGCACGTGTCGGCGAAGAACTGGGTCGAGGCCTACATCATGTATCATCGCATGGCTGTCTATCAGCCGCAGCCTCTCACGGCCGATGCCTATGGCCAGATCTGCAAGCTCGCAGGCATCGTCACCGCAGCCACGGAGGCCGTCGCCTTCAACGGCGAACCAGCGATTCTCGATCCGGTTATCAACGATACGACGCTCAGCCTGCTGCCGGAATCGATCCAGCAAAAGCTTACCCGCGACCAGCCGACCGGAATGGACGGCGACCGCCCCCGCGCCTACCTGCGGTTCACACCCGAGTTTCCCGAGCACCACGGCGCGAAGGATGGTATCTTCGATATCATGAATTACATGGCGCAGTTCGTCTGACCCGCATTTCCCAGCCATTTGAGAGCATGATCACCATGACGACAGCCTTTGCCGACCGCGACGCCATCGCAGCCAGACTTGCCACCCTGGCTGACGCCGACCGCTCCGTCATCGCCCTGATCATGGAAAATCCGCTACAGGATATCAGCCTGATCGAGGGCCTGCACTGGCACCTGGATCAGGCCTCTAAAGCCAAGTTCCTCAACAGCATGAAACTCGAAACTCTCGGCGAATGGCTCGGAAATGCCGCACCGGCCCGGCTGCAGATCCGCCTGTCCGAAGTGGCAAAATCCAGCCAGCACCCGTCATATGCGGCGTTCAGGGCCGGCCTGACGCGATCGGGCGGTCTAGAGCGCGCTTTTCCGAAGGTCTGAACGGCTTTCAGTCAGGCATGACAGCTGTCACGGCGATGATCGGCCCGAGCGGAAATGCGCTGTCTTCCCTCTGCCACTCCGGCACATAGAGGCTGGAGATGCTGCCGTCCAGGAACAGGGCGTTGCGGCAGCCGAGCACGTCGCGAAACAGCGTGGCGAAATCGTGAAAGCGCACCTCGCCGTCGGACACCGCGAACACAGCTTTTCCATCCGCATCGACGCCGACGCCGTTGCGCCTTTTGAGGCTGGTGCTGTCGATCAGGAACGACGGGTGAAGCGCCCCGTCGATCACTAGCATCGGTCCCGATTGCGTGGCGTAGAGCGGCTCGATACCGGCGGCGGCAAACGCCTTTGTCTCCATGACGCCGACAGCGCCGGGCTGGATGTAGAACACGCCGTTCGGCAGCAGGCGGAAATTTCCCCAGCCTGTGCCGGTGTCGAGCGCCTTCTGCTGACTGCCGCCTTCGACATAGAGACCGACCGGGCTCTGGTCAGGCTCGTACATGCCACCGTTCATGGCAAAGCGCAGCGACAGCCGGTCACGCGCCAGTGCATCGCGCAGCGCCGCGAACGAGCCGTATGGCTTTCCGGCACTATTGTTGGAAAACAGGCGGATGTTGTCTTTTGCTGGGTCGAAGCTGCAGACGATGTAGCTCGCCCCGAGATGCTCCACCTTGCGGCAATTCCCGCCGGTCACCGGTGTCTCGGCCATGACGGGCGTCGAGACGAGCCCTGCCAGAATAATCAACCATCGAAACAAACGTCACGCTCCCCGGCAACAATCAAATTCAAGACAAGAGATGCGGCGGGAGGAAGGTGACTTCAAGGGTTGGCCCGGTGCACATAGTGGCGAGCCCGAATAGTGACCCGGATAATGAAGAGGTAAAAATAGTAAGATGTCGGCCGCGACACGCCTCGCAGCCGACAGAATTCTTCAGTTTACTGAGCTGCCTTTTTGACAGTGTGGCCAGCCGTCTGGGTTGCGTTGACCGTGTTGGCAGTGTCCTTGCCCATGCCTTTAATGGTATTGGCGCAGGATGCGAGAAGCATCAGGGAAATGCAGGCGACGCCGACTTTTGCGATGACGGAAGAAGACATGATTAGCGGTCCTTCGTGAATGGGTTTTTGACGACAATAAGGCAGAAAGTAAACCTTCCGTGCCCAAAACGCGCCACATTGAAAAAGGTTCACATAAATAACGACGTGGATGCGGCGCCAGCCAAAAGCCTGTGAGACAGGGCCTCAGGCCGCCCGCGCCATCTCGCCGAAAGCATGCCGGATGCTTTCCGCGACAGCCGCTATTGGTCCCGTGACTTCGCGCGCAGTCAGCAACCGGATATCGAAAGTCGTCAATTCCGGCAGCCCTTCTTTCGCGCCGAGTATAGCCATGTCTTCGGTGACGTAGGAGCGGGGCAAAGGCGCCACGGCGAGATCGGACACGACGGCCGCGCGTTGGGCAGTGGTATGGGCGCTGAGGAAGGCTACGCGATAGTTCCTTTTCGCCTGCTGCAGCTGGTGGATCGCATCGGAGCGCCAGATGCAGCCGTCCTCCCAGATCGATATCGGCAGAGGATCCCGGCGATGGGCCGTGCCGCATTTCGCACCGGCCCAGACAAGCCGCTCGGTGTAGATGACGTCACCCTCCGTCGGGAATGGCCGCGTCGAACAATTGATAAGCGCCAGATCGAGTCGTTGTTCCGCGAAGCGCTTCTTGAGGGCTAGGCTCATGTCGACCACGACGTCGACCATGATGCTGGGATAGCTTTGCGAGAACCGCTTCAGGATGCTCGGCAGCAACCGCTCGCCTATGTCGTCCGGCGCTCCGAGCCTGACGACGCCGCTCAGTTCCGGCATGATGAAACGCGACACCGCTTCGTTGGACAGCGCCAGCATGTTGCGCGCGTAGGACAGCAGCATTTCACCATGTTCGGTGAGGCTGACGGAACGGGCATCGCGCAGGAACAGGACGACACCGAGTTGCTCCTCGAGCTTCTTGATCTGCATGGACACCGCTGATGGCGTGCGATGGACGGCCTCGGCTGCCGTTGAGAAGTTGCCGGTCTCGGCAATCGCCACGAAGGTGCGAAGGACATCGTTGTCGAGCAACGGCACGGATCGGCGCAGCGGAACGTTCATCGACGCATCTTTCAATTTTTCTGATTTATATAGCGATATCATTTCGTTTTGCTGACTGTCAATAAGCTTCTATAGCATCGGTCTCACCACCACCTTGAACAGCAGAGGAACGAGCCATGATCCGCTCATACCTATCCGATGTCATCGATCACTGGACCAACAGTCGAGACCGCGCGCTGCGCCAAACCAACGCTGCGACCCTCAGACAAATGTCCCACCTGCCCCCACATCTTGTAGCTGACGTCAACGCGCGCGGCTTTCCACCCGACACCGCCCTTCCACAAACCGGAACAACGGCAACCGTCAACTTTTCTTATGGATGCTATAAAATCTATTCGTTTGAATGATGAGTGACACAGGCCCATATCAGCGTGACCAACATCAACACAACCAAAAGGAGATCAATCATGACCACCATCAGCTATAGACGCCCTTCCCACGGGCGCCCGTCGTTTATCCTCTTCAGCGGCACGCTTTCCCGCCTGTCCGCCTACGTTCTTTCGCTGGCCGATCGCTGGTCTGAGCATCAGGCTGCCAGGCAGATCGAAGCGATGCCATTCGACATGCGCAAGGACTTCGGCTGGCCTGCTGCCGACATTTCGAGCGACCGCAAATGATGCGACAAAATACGACATTTCCGGTCGATTTCAGGGCGACGCTCGGCTGATTAGCAGCGTCGCCAATCCAACCTTCAGTAATATATTAATCGTTATATTTCATGGACTTATGAGTCTTACCAGATCCTATATCGTAAGCTTCTGCCTTGACTTTTTTTGACAAATCATAAATCTTTGACGTGACGCAAATAAGCCTTTGTGGCCATCATCTTCCATGAGACTGTCGCTTTCAGACTAATTTTCTGCTGAAATCGATATGAGGAACGCGGGCATGGTGGTAGCGCAGCATCAGGTGGAGCAAGGCAAGACGCCCGGCAAGAAACGCTCGATCGTTTTCTTCCTTATCCCGCACTTTACGATGCTGCCATTTGCGGCAGCGATCGAGACATTGCGCATTGCCAACCGTATGCTTGGCTATACTGCCTACAGCTGGCGACTTGCCTCGACCGACGGCGACAAGATCTATTCATCGAGCGGCATTGGCATCGAGGTCAACTCGTCGCTGGCCGATGAGCGACGTTATCTGGGCGGAGAGAGCCGGCCCAGTATGGTGCTCGTCGCCTCCGGCATCTATGTCGAGGAGTTCCAGAACAAATCTGTCAATGCCTGGCTAAGAGAATCCTACAACCGCGGCGTCGCCGTCGGAAGTCTCTGTACGGGCGCCCATGTGCTCGCCCAGGCGGGTCTCCTGAACGGCAAGCGCTGCGCAATCCACTGGGAAAACCTGCCGGGCTTTGCAGAAGCCTTTCCTCAGGCCGAAGTCTATGCCGACCTGTACGAAGTCGACAGCAATCTCTACACCTGCGCCGGCGGCACGGCCTCGCTCGACATGATGCTCAACCTGATCGGCCAGGATTTTGGCGAGAACCTGGTCAACCGCGTCTGCGAACAGGCGCTCACAGACCGCGTCCGCAGCCCGCACGATCGCCAGCGCCTGCCGCTCCGCGCACGGCTCGGTGTGCAGAATGCCAAGGTGCTGGAAATCATCGAGGTGATGGAAAGCCACCTGTCGGAACCCTTGTCGCTGCTCGACATCGCCGACGACGCCGGCCTGTCGCGTCGCCAGATCGAGCGGCTGTTCCGACAGGAAATGGGCCGTTCCCCTGCCCGCTACTATCTCGAGATCCGCCTCGATCGAGCAAGGCACCTTCTGGTGCAGTCGTCGATGCCGGTGGTCGAAGTCGCCGTCGCCTGTGGCTTCGTCTCCGCCTCGCACTTCTCGAAGTGTTATCGCGAACTCTACAACCGCTCGCCGCAGCAGGAGCGGGCCGAGCGCAAGCTGACCATGTCGAACGTCCGCACCGGCGTCGTCATCTGAAGCCGGATAACGGCTACCGTCCCTCTTCCGCCGCCATCCTGGTATCGGAGAAGACGCGATTGCGCCCGCGGTGCTTGGCCATATAGAGAAACTGGTCGGCAGCGTTGAGGTAATTCTCGAACGTCTCCTGGGCGTTGATCGACGCTATGCCGATTGACACGGTCACCGACAACGCCTCGCCGTCTGCCTGGATTTTCAGGCCAGAGATATTTTCGCGCAGTTCCTCGCAGAACTCGGTTGCGACGGATGAGTCCATGTCCGCGAACAGGATGGCAAATTCTTCGCCGCCGATCCGCGACAAGAGGTTGCGGCTGCCTTCCAGAAACGTCTGCAGCCGTGTCGCGACCGCCTTCAGCACCTGGTCACCGATCTCGTGACCGTAGGTGTCGTTCAACCGCTTGAAATGGTCGATATCGAGGATACCGATGGATGGTCGTGTCTCCAGCCTGAGACAGTCATTGGCAAGGCGCGGACCCTGATCGAAGAAGTAACGCCTGTTATAGAGGCCGGTGAGATAATCGACGGAGGCGGCGGCGCGCAGCTGGCGCATTTGCGACAGCGTGTCGATCACCCGGCTGATCCGGTATTTAAGCTCTTCGGCAACGAACGGCCGACGCAGGAAATCCGTGGCACCAGCTTTCAGGTACGCCGTTGCGGCCAATCGGTCGTCCGACGCAGATAGGCCGATGACCCGCAGGCGATCGGAATTCCGCCTATGGGTGATCTGCCGTGTCAGTTCCCATCCCGTCCCGTCCGGCAGCGCATCGTCGATCAGGACCAGCTCGATCTCGGAATACTGATCCAGCGCCTGGATAGCGGCAGCACCGCTCGCTGCTTCATAGACCTCGAAGCGCTGCATCTCGAGACTGTCGACGAGCATCTTCCGGGCCACGGGCATCGCGTCCACGACGAGCACCCTCGTCTTGCTGTTGGTAATCGAACGACGCACAGAAGCCACGAGATTGTCCGCCGCCTGCGTATTGTCCTTCAGTACGTAGTCGATAATGCTGCGCTCCATCAACCGGTCGCGCATGTCGATATCGGCCGCTGCGGTAAAGACGATGCTCGGCACCCTTTGGTCGAGGAGCATGTCGAGTGCTTCGCCGTAGGCAGCATCCGGCAGATTGAGATTGACGATGGCCAGGCTGAAACCGTGATCGCTGGCGCGAATCGTCGTTTCCAGCGTCTTCATGGATGTACAGAGCGTGACATCGAGATTGAGCTCGATGCGGAAACGTTGGGAGAGCATCGAGCCGAACATGCGCGAATCCTCGACCAGGAGAACCTTCTGGCCGCGTCTCGCCGCAGGGCTCAGGTCCCGCGAGAATTTTTCGAACAACAGGTCGCTCATTGCCGGCAGTCCCTCCGGCAATGGGACAGGCCCACGTTCTGCGTGGGCAGCGGGACAGTCAGCAGATTACGACAGGGATTTATGAACACCGGGGTCCAACAGTTTGTAACTAGTCACCGCGAAGTGGGCATGAACGGGCCCCGAAGCGCCCGTTCTTTCTCAGGCATAGGCCTTTTGCTGGCGCATCGACTGGATCTGCAGCAGGGTATCGAGGTTCTGGTTGACCCTGCAGTAGAATTCCTCGTCGATGAACGGCCGCAATATGAAGTCGTTGCCACCGGCCTTCAGGAAGCGGGCCGACAGCAGCCGATTGGTCGACGACGACACGCCGATGATCCGCAGCTGATGCGAGCCGATGCTGGAGCGGATGCGCCGCGTCAGCTCGAATCCGTCGATGTCGGGCATGTTGTAGTCGGTGATCATCAGGCCGATGTCAGCATTGGCCTTGAGGATTTCCAGCGCCTTGGATCCGTTCTCGGCAACGCTGACGCGGAAATTGTAGCGCTTCAGGCGGCTGCTGAGAAGCGCGCGCGCTGTTGCGCTGTCATCGACGATCAACACATGGTGGCGGTGATTGGTCAGGAAGCGACAAACCGATTCTGCCAGCAGGTCGACCGCGAAGATGTTGTCTTTGAGGATGTAGTCGACGATATCCTTGGCGAGCAGCGCGTCGCGCATGCCCTCATGGAAGGTGCCTGTGAAAACGATTGTCGGGATGCTGAGGTCGGTCAAGTATTCCAGCGCCTCGCCATTCTCGGCACCCGGAAGATTGATGTTGGAGATCGCCAGCTTGATCGGCTCGGGCGACTTATCGTAGGCGAGCTGCAAATCTTCGAAGTTGCCGCAGATCTCGATCTCGATATCGAAAAGCTCTTTCAGCCTCTTGCTGATCATCGCGGTAAAGACATGCGAGTCTTCGGCCAGAAGTATGCGAGCCCCCGCAAAGGTCCCACCCGAATATTGCATTCCGGAAATGCCTAAAAATGCCATGACTAACCTTCGATGAGACCTCACTGACCGAAGAATAAGGCAAAGCATTTGAGTTTGTGTTAATTTTGCGACGACTTATGTAAATCACCATTCAGCTGCAGCAAGTCTGCAGCATTACAGAGTAGATCAGGACTGCACTTCAGGTTTGCCATCGACTTTACGCCGGCTGGGCCTGGTGCGTGTCTCCGCTGGCACCGGCGCTTCTGGCGGCTGGATCGGCGGCTCGACGATGTCATCGGCCTTTTCCGTGCTTTCAGGTAGCGTGGCTTCCACCCGCTGTCTTTCCGCGCGACGGCTGATGTGCAATTCCTGCTGCGGGTAAGGCATGTCGATGCCTTCCTTCTTAAAGCGCTTCAGGATGGCAATGCGCAGGTTGTTGCGGATAGGCATGCCATCGGAGAGGTCAGCCAGGTAGAACCGCATCTCGAAGTCCAGCGACGACGGACCGAAGCGGAGGAACTCGACGTGCGGCTCCGGGTTTTTCAGCACTTTGGGCACTGCCTTGACCAGTTCCAGCAGGATTGCCATTACCTGCTCCGGGTCGCAGTCATAGCCCACCGAAACCGGGATTTCGGAGCGCGCGAGCCTATTACGGTGCGTCCAGTTGCCGACCGACGCATTGATCAGCTCGGAATTCGGCACGATGATCGATTGCTGGCGAAAGGTCTCGATCTCCGTCGCACGGACGGAAATACGCTTGACGATACCCTCCGATGTCCCGGAAACGATCCAGTCGCCGACCTTGAACGGCCTCTCGACGAGAAGAATGAGGCCAGAGACGAAATTGGAAACGATGTTCTGCAGGCCGAAACCGATACCGACGGACAGCGCACTGGCAACCAGCGCAAGGCTCGACAGATCGATGCCGGCAGCAGAAATGCCGATGACGGCGGCAATCGCCACGCCGAGATAGCCGATGCCGGTCTTGACCGAGTTGCGGACGCCGAGATCGACCTGGCCACGCGCCATGACCGTGCCGTCCAGCCAGCGCTGGAACCAGCGGGTAACGAGGTAGCCGCCGATGAAGAACAGGATGCCGGCAAGGATACCGACGAGGGAGATCCTGATGCTGCCGAGCCTTATCTCGGTGAACAGCCGATAGAAGAAGATTTCCAGATCCTGAACGTGGAACCCCCACGACAACAGGATGAGCGGGATGCCGGTCATCAGCGCGAAGACATAGATTGCCAGTCCTGCCACGAGGCCCGCCTGGTCGAGCATCGCGGTGCTGATGCTCGCACGGCTCTGCAGAAACCGGCCGACCGATGTCTCGGGGAAATTCTCCTGATCGGACACTGCCTTGCCGAGCAGGATGCCGAGATACATGGTGACGAGGACGGCGCTGGTGACGATCAGCTGCAGCGCGATAAAGCGGGCGAGCCCGACATAGCCGATCACCGCCATGAAGATCAGCGCGGCACCGATGACCCTCAAGATGATGGCGAGTCCGTGCGGCCAGCGTCGGCCCGGAGCCTCGGGATCGCCGCTTCTCGCAAGCATCGGCTTGCCGAACGACACGGCGATGAAGATCAGGCCGATGATCATCGCTGCAGAGAAGCTCTTCGCGACGGTGACGATGACCGGCGAGCCCATCGATTCGCTGATGCGATTGAGGACGAAATCGAGGCCATTGACGATGGCAATGGCGAGCAAGCACCAGCCGACGGATCGAGCGCCCTTGTTGGAGAGCTTCACGAGCCGCCAGCTGGGCTCGAACGGCGCAAAGACGGCGTTGACGAAGCTTGCTACGAAATAGACCAGCCCGACGAAGCCGAAAACTGCTGAAAACACCGGCGCGATGTCCGGCCGCAGCACATTGAAAGTCTCGAGGAAAAAGAACGAGAGCACGAGAAAGGCAGCCACCGACAACGCCCGGATCATCGTCGACCAGAACGCGATGGAGAGCCGGCTCATATAGGAGGGAGCCTCGATCGTCTCGTCACGGAAGAAGTATCGCCCGAAAAGCCGGTACCCCCCGGCCATGAAGATCAGCGCTGCGGCAAGGGACAGGAAAACAGCTGTAAACAGCGGGATCCGTTTGAATTTCCAGACGAACGTACCCCAGCTCGAGAGAGCGTTGCGAAAGTTGACAGCCTCCTGCACGAGCGCCTGGCCGGCGTCGTCGAAGGTCGACAGCGAGAGTTCGGTACGGCGAAAGAGGGTATCGGCAAAAAGGCGCCGTCGGAGCTCGGTGATCTGACCGGACACCCGATTGGCACTGGCCGTCAGATTGTCGGCATCGCCCATCACCACGTTGATCTGCGCGATCGCAGACGTCAGCTTTTCGCGTTCCTGCGTGACGATGGGAGCCTCTGCAGGCTGGCCCTCTTTCGGCGGCGGGCCGATCTGCGTCAGTCGCGCCGTCATTTCGTCGGCCCGTGGCTTCAGGCGCCCCGAGATCTCGGCCGCGGCACGGGTGAGATCGTCAGCCTTTCCGGCAAGGACCACCAGCGCATCGTCATCGGACGCGCCCTGTTTGACACTGTCCTCGAGGGAGGAAAGCTGTTTGCGAGCCTGGGCGATCTCGGCAGCCGTTCGATCGAGGCCGTTGGCCGCAGGCGGTTGCTGTTTTTGCTGGGCATCCGCCGACGGCGCGTCCGGCTTGGTCGCATCGGGCTTCGCTGCATCGGGCTTGGGCGCGTCAGGAGCGGGCGCAGCCGCTGGCGCTGGCGTTGTCTCGGGTGACGATGTCGCCGGAGCCGCCGACTGCTGCGCGCGTGCCGGCAAGGCAACCGCAGTCGCTGACACGGCCAGTGTCAGGAAAAGGACGGAGATCGAATTCAGAAGTGGTCGCAAGCGTCTTCCCCAGGGCAACAGGTCAGTTGGCGAGATCATCGTCATCGCTTGTAAAGCAAACCAAGGCGACAGAAAGGCAACCTTCACAGCACTTGCGAGTCGCGCGCCGCATCGATCAGTCGATAGAGAAATTCAACATCGCCCGCGTGCCTTGGCGATCGGGAGCGTAGAGAATGCTGGACTTCAGGCTGGATGCCATCGCCGTCAGGATCTTGGTCCCGAGCCCTGTGCCCTTGGCCGGAGCCGTCCGGTCGAAGCCGACGCCGTCGTCTTCGACATGCACGCGGAGGCCACCCTGGCCAGTCTGGTCGACAACCACGCGGATTTCACCGGTCTGACCGGCGGGATAGGCGTACTTATAGGCGTTGGTGACGAGTTCGCTGATGATCAGGCCGAGCGTGATCACCTTGTCAGTCGACAGTATGACATCGTCGCACTCGACCTTCACACTATGCGGCCGCTGCTCGTCGCGCATGGACGCCTCGAGTTCGGCAAGCAGGCTCTCCAGATATTCCTTCACCCGGACGGTACCGACCTCGTGGCTGGTGTAGAGCCGCCGGTGGACGCTGGCGATGGCATTGATGCGGATCTGCGTTTCCTGCAGCGCATCGATGGTCACCTGATCCTTGGTGACGGAAGCCTGCATGCGGATCAGCGCGGCCACCAGGCCGAGGCTGTTGGCGATCCGATGGTTGACTTCGGAGAGCAGTAGCTCGGCGCGGTCGCGTTCATGGCGGATCACCGCCTGAGCACGCAACGTGTCACGCCGAAACCGCGCCCGCTCCAACCCTTGGGCCAACGCTGCGGCCAGCAGGTCGAAATAATCGGACGAAACACCCTTCATGACATAGTCGTCAGCGCCAGCCTTCAGAGCGGCAACCGCAACGCCGGCATCTCCCGACCCGGTCGCGTAGATGACCGGCGGGTGATCGGCACCGGAGACGATGCAGGGCAGCAGGTCCAGCCCCGTTTCCCCTTCGAGGAAATGGTCGAGGACAATCGCGTCAATGCCACCTTCGGCAAGACGCGCGAGGCCGGCAGCGCCGTCCTTCGCCAGATGAAGCTCGTAGCCGCGACGCTGCATGTTCTTGCGCGTCAGCACGCCGAGTGCTTCATCGTCGTCTATATAGAGAATATGGATCGCAGCATCCGCCGCAGCATCCAGCTCTATCATTCCACCTCCGGGATCTTCATGACGGCAACGAACATGCCGAGCTGCTGTATCGCATGCACGAACTTGTCGTATTGCATCGGTTTGCTGACATAGACATTGGCGCCGAGGTCGTAGCAACGGGCGATTTCGCGCGGGTCGTCGGTGGTCGTCAGAACGATCACCATTGCCCGCCTCGTGTGCTCGTTGGCCTTGACCTTCTGGAGAATATCCAGCCCGCTCATGTCGGGAAGGTTGAGGTCGAGCAGGATGAGGATGGGCTGCCCACGCGAAGGCTCGCCACTGCCATCCTTGCCAAGCATGAAGTCGAGCGCATCTCCGCCTGTGACAAAGGGCACAATCTCGTTGGTGACGCCGGCGCGACGGATATTCTTCTCGATCAGCCGTGCGTGGCCTTCATCGTCTTCGATCATGATGATCTTGACGGTATTCGGGGAACTCATCATTTCGAATCTTCTCTTTTCAATCGGGCCATATCGGCAGCAATCTTAACTTCGAACGTTGTCCCCTGCCCCAGCTCGGAACTAACGGTAACATCTCCGCCGAGACGCCGGGCCAGCGCACGAACATGGGCAAGGCCAACGCCGTCGCCCGGCATGTCCTGTCTGCCCGAGCGCCGGAACAGTTCGAAAATCCTCTCCTGGTCGCCTGCAGCGATTCCCCGTCCATTATCGCTGATTTCGACGCTCGCGAACATACCGTGGCGCCTGCCGGAAATGGAGATCTTACCGCGCCGTGAGGGGTCCAGGTACTTGATGGCATTGTCCAGCAGGTTGCCGACGATCTGCTGCAGAGCTAGCCGGTCGGACTGCACCTCGGGAAGCACGCCTTGTATATCGACTTCGATCTCGGCCTCGTCGAGCCTGTGACGGAGCGTACCCAACGTGTCCTCGACCAGCTCCGACAGCTTGATCCGATCGCGGTGCAGTTCGCGGTTTCCGGCCCGCGCGAGCACAAGGATCTGGTTGATCAGATTGTCCATCCGACGCATCGAAGTCCGAATGAAACCAAGCGCTTCAGGGATATCCGTGTCGACGGCCTCGATGGCCGCACGACCTTCGATCGTTGTGAGATCGGCATTGTTTTTCTCGAGGTATGACTTGAACACCTGTGCGGCACGATCGAGCTCCTCCGTGAAGCCCATGATGTTGACGAGCGGAGCGCGCAAATCGTGGCTGACGATGTAGGCGTAGGCCTGCAGCTCGTCGTTTGCCCTTTGCAGCCCTTGAGTGCGGGCTACCACGGTCTCTTCCAGCGTTTCGTTCGCACTGGCAAGCTGCAGTCGTGCCGCCTCGATCTGCCTGTGGTGATCGCGGATAAGCTTGAACGCGCCGGCGGCTAGTGCCACGAGCAAGGCCGCACTGACGGCAATGATCGCCGACAGTGACGTTGTCGATGCCCTGAGCGAGGCGATATGGTCGCCCGAATTGACGACGCCGCGCTGCTGGATAACATTGATCTCATGACGGATTTCATCCATCAGCTCGATCCCGACATTCGATTCGACCAACGCTATCGAACCGGCAGTATCGCCGGCGGAACGCAGGTCCACCGTGCGTTTCATCTCCGCGAGCTTTCGATCCATGAGGGATCTGAGATTGTCCAGCGAAGACTGGGGAACGCCGATTTCGAGCAGGCGCGGCGTGAGCGCGGCGATTTCGGCCGGGATCAACACTGCGGATTTTGTGAACGGCGCAAGATAACGCGCATCGCCGGTCAGAAGATAGCCGCGCTGTCCGGTTTCGGCGTCCTGCGCCGAACTCAGCAGGTTGAGCACGCGATTGTTGAGGCGGCTTGCATCGACAGCGCTGTCCGCCTCCTCCGCCGCACGACCGCTGAAATAAAGGGCGCCGAGGACAACAAGGAGCAGCGTTATCGCGCCAACGGTCAGGATCGCAGGGATGGAACTGGAAATCGATTTATTGAAACGTATCATCTTCGCTACGATGCACCCATGCCGACCGTTATCAGGCCAGGCCAGACGAGATGCGCCTGTAGCGACGCCACCGATCCCTTCGGGAACGCCCCTGGATTGAAATGGTTCCCAGGCCTCTGAAAAATAATCGATATTCGTGGCATCTCGTTAGGTCGCCTATTGGAAGCCCGGGTGACTTGGTCTGCCTAGCCCGTCACGGAAACGAGCGCTTCTTCAGCATCCAGCCCTTGCGTCCCGCTCGCCACGAATTGCTCAAGCGTCATATTGTCGAGGATCGTTGCGACGGCGTCGCGAACCACGGTCATCGACCTCCGTACCTGGCAGCCTGCCGGATCGGCACAGTCGTCGCAGGCTTCAAAGGCAGTACGGCTTGCACAACGGATTGGCGCCAGCGGCCCGTCAAGGGTGCGGATCACATGGCCGATACGAATTTCGGCAGCGGGACGAGACAACGAATAGCCGCCTCCCGGGCCCTTCTTCGAGCGCAGCACGCCGGAATTTCGCAACTCCAGCAAAATCGCATCGAGAAACTTCTTCGGAATGTTGTTGCGCAGAGCAACGTCGTTGATGAAGGCGGTTTCGCCCGGGCCCAGACGAGCAAGATCGACCAACGCCTTGAGACCGTATTTTCCTTTTTTTGTCAGCATGAGATTCGCTTACCTGAAGACGCACGACCGCAGCATCTCGCTGATCGGCAATCACGCAAGCTGCGTAACGCCGGGAGAGCGCGCGGGCAAGCCGATATCTCAGAAATTGCAGGCTTATAAGACGATAAAATTGCGTTTGGACGAGAGGCGGCCGCAACCCGCTAGATGCTGTGCAGGCGCTGCGTCGCTGGAAACATTGCACGGACCGTATCTGCAACGCCGGATGCGACCAAGACCGCGTGCTCCGTTACCTGCGGCAGGCCCATCAGTTCGCCGAATGTACCGCGCGCCAGCGGTCCCGATATGAACAGGGATTCCGTCGCCGTGCCGGACGCACCGATCGCTTGTGAATTTGCATTGCAGTCGAGACCGAGTCGCGTTGGGTCGTTCACCAGATAGCCCCGTTCGGCCAGACCTGCCAGGAAGGGCTGGCTGCGAAGGATGCCGCCATGCCCCGGCCCCGTTGTGACCACCACCGCATCGAAATGCCGCTCCACACGCTGGCGCGACCGCCCGAGCCGCAGCACGCAGCGGATGCGATCCTCGTCGATTGAAACTTCGGCCACGGAGCCAGCCAGCACGGTCATTCGACCCTCGGCGATTGCCTCCTCGCTGGCGGCCTCGACTTGCGGCGCGACACGGAACCGGTGGACGTCCCAGAGCGGCCGAAGGTGACGCGCGATCCGCCGCCTCTCCTCGACCGGCAGGCCGCGCCATAGCGCCTCGCCTTGGCCCCTCACCTGATCGATGACCGCATGCCAGCTAAGCCCCTCTCTGCCCGCTTCGCGAATGGCCGCCCGCACGCGTTTGAGAAGTCCTGATGCAGTCTGCGCAGGCTCGGAGGTGAAATCGCCGAACGGATCCTGCGGCATCGAAGGATGACCGCGCGATCGCAAGCCTCGGCGTGATACCGCTGTGATCTGTCCCCGATGGCCTCGCAGGCCAAGCGCTGCAACGACATCGGCCGATGTCAGCCCGTTGCCGACGATCAGCACACGGTCGTCGACACCGATCGGGTCGAGCGCGCCCCGCCGGGTAGGGTCGGCGACGAAGCGCGGATCTCCGGCAAGAACACTGGCAAGCGGCTCCGGTGCGGACGGTGCCGGATGGCTGGTCGCAATGACGAGTATATCGGCGTCGATAACATAACCGCCCTCGCCCGTCAGATGCCACCGGCCATTAAGGCGATCGGCCGAGAGCACGCGCTCGCGAACATGGCGGACGGAACCGCTCTCGACCAGCGGCCGGATCATCGCGTTCATGTAGCGCCCGAACAGACCGCGCCTCGGATAGAGGGCGCCGCTGGCTGCCAGTGCGTCGGGATCGTCGCCAAGAGCCCCGTTCGTATCGATCCAGCGCTGGAAGTGCTCTGGATCATCCGGAAACAGGCTCATGCGGGTGGATGGCACGTTGATGCGGTGGGCAGGCTCGACGGTGTCGTAGGCGAGACCTGCGCCAAGCAATGCCCGTGGTTCGAAGAGCACGATCTGTTGCCTGCCGAACAGACCTGTTCCCGCCAGATGGTAGGCAACCGCCGCCCCTGAAACACCACCTCCAACAATGGCAACAACAGGAATAGTCTCGGGCGAAGAAAGCATCAGCCAGTCCTTTTTATGCATCGCCTGCCGGAAGCCGAACTCTACTCCGGGCGTCGCGCGATCAATATACGCTGGTGGCGGCGTGACAAGGGAAGGGCTTCCCCTCATGAGACGGGCAGCGGAATGTTTTTTCGAGCTTTTCCGCAACCCTGAATTTTATTCATGACGACCCATCCAAAGAGGAGTACACTGGACGCGCTCTTGAGGAGGAGAAAAACATGGAAATCTTCAGACTGCTGACAGCATTCGACTACCTGCTGGTTGCTGTACTCTGCGGCGTATTCGCACTGGCGATGGCCAACGGAAGAAGCCATCGCTGATAAACAAAATCGGCCCGAAGATCTGAGGAGACCTTCGGACCGACATACTCTCGAGGCTCAACCGGCAAGTTTGAATGGGCTGCCGGGCCAAAATTAAAAGGCTGAAGAAACTCAGGTCCTTAAAGCGAGACCTTGGCATTTTCGCCCATGTCGGGCTTCGCGCTCGACATGGCTGCAGCAATCATTTTGACGTAGCTGACCACGGTGCCGGGGCTATCCCAGTATTCCGCATATTTCGGCGTAACTTTCAGCACGCGGATAGACGGATCTTCGGCGCTTTCCCACCAGGCCTTGGCGGGCGTCGAGAAAAGTTCGCGGATCCGCTCCCGGTCGTTAGACACTTCTGCATCGCCCGTCACGGAAACGTACTTCTGGCCCTTCGTGTCGGCAAAGGACAGGCCGACATTATGCCGGCGCTCAATTTCCTCGTCCTTGTGGCTAGCCACATCCGTCAGAAAATAGATCGCATTTTCAATCGGCTCGAAATGGGCTGCCATTGGCCGCGAACGGATGTCCTCGCCGACCCGGGTGGAAAGCATGCAGAAGAGGATCTTCTCCATCAATTCCCAGGTGCGTGCGACCTTTTCGTTTTCCTGTGTCATGACATTTCCTCTTTTGACTAGATGAACGGCTTGCCGCCGGTGACTGCAATAGTGGTACCGGACACATAGCTCGACAGCGGATCTGCAAGCATGACGTAAGCTGTTGCGAGTTCCGCCGGCTGCCCCGGCCGCTTCATTGGCGTTTGCTTGCCGAAGTTGGTAACGTTCTCTTCCGGCATGGTGGATGGGATAAGCGGCGTCCAAATCGGGCCCGGCGCAACGGCATTGGCGCGAATCCCCTTCTCGGCCAGCATCTGTGCCAATCCGCCCGTAAAGTTCTGGATGGCGCCCTTGGTCGTGGCATAGGCAAGCAACGTCGGATTTGGCATGTCGGCATTGACCGAGGTCGTATTGATGATCGAGCTGCCGGGGCTCATGTGTTCGACGGCTGCTTTTGTCAGGTAGAACATAGCGTGGATGTTGACCTTGAAGGTAAGCTCCCACTCGTCATCGGAGATCTCCGCGATATCCTTGAAGGTATTCTGGTGGGCGGCATTGTTGACGAGAATGTCGATGCCGCCGAGTTCGGATACGGCCTTGTCGATGATCGCCCGGCAATGGGCTGCATCCTGGATATCCCCGGGCACGAGAACCGCCTTCCGTCCGGCCTCTTCGACATAGTGCTTCGTCTCCGCTGCGTCCTCGTGCTCATCGAGATAGGAAACGAGTACATCCGCACCCTCCCGCGCAAATGCGATTGCGACGGCGCGACCGATGCCGCTGTCGCCGCCGGTAATTACGGCACGCTTTCCGGCCAGACGTCCGGACCCCTTGTAGGAGCTCTCCCCGTGGTCGGGCTTCGGATCCATCCGGGCCGTCTTGCCGGGGATGGACTGTGGCTGCGTGGGAAATGGCGGCTTGGGATAACCGTTCATGGCCTGTCTCCTTTTGGTCGGCTTGGACCAGACTAACCAGCGTTGCGCGTCATGGTTCCCCACCAAAGTCTCCGAATTCAATCTGAAGGATGGCGGCACTGAAGCCTGCAGGCTGCGGATGAGCGTTCGGCAATTTGTCACGCTCGCCATCGGACGGCACGGATCGGAACTTCAAGGGCCCGAATTTGTTTCTGAACATGACAATGAGAGGATCATCATGACCAACACCCTGCACAAGGCAGACGCGACCGGCAAGCTTGAGCTGGCCAACGAAACCGCGCCAGTTTCCTACAGCGTGACTGTCGCGACCGAAAAAGAGGATGGCAAGTTTGCTGTTACCCTGCTCGTCAAGGCACCCCGCGATTGGTTGCTAAAACGCGGATTCACATCGTCTGCGACCCTCGTCAGGCACGATGGAGACCAGGTCGAACTCCTTCATGATGGCGAACTCGACGTCGGGGAAGCTGTATCGGTCGAGTTATCCGCAGTCGACACCTCCTGCTCCGACGACAGCGAACTGCAGCGCAAGTATCCAGAATTGCGCGGCTGAAGCCGTGCCGAACGTAAGGACCCGCAGAAATGAGGCCAGCCGAGCGAGAGATCGTCTTCTCCAAGCGCGCACTTGCCGCAACGATAACAGGGATCGACAGCGATGACGGCGCCGACGACATGATTGTAGGCCTGTCACTGGGTGAGGCTATCCTGTTCGTCGCCGAAGAGGCAGGTATAGGCGCTTCCAACGCCCATGTTTCTTATGGCGAGAGCAGAACTCTCAGCTATACCGATTGTCTCAGTGTCTATCGAGATTTCGGGCTATCCCTCAAGGCTGACGCAAAGAGTTGAGATGGTGAAACGCAGTGCCGGCGTACTGATCTACCGCTTTGCCACACATGGGGCACCCGAAGTCCTGCTCGTCCATCCCGGCGGCCCCTTCTGGGCCCGCAAGGACGAAGGCGCCTGGTCGCTTCCAAAAGGCGGCATCGAACCGGACGAGGACGATCTCGCCGCTGCCCGCCGGGAGGTCCGCGAGGAGATCGGCACCAGCCTCGACGGTCCGTTCACGCTGCTCGGGGAAATCAGACAGCCTGGTGGCAAAGTCGTCGTCGCTTTTGCGGCCAATGCCGAGATCGATGCAGACGCGATTGTCAGCAATAGTTTCGAAATGCAATGGCCTCCGAAATCCGGCCAGATACAAAGTTTTCCGGAAGTCGACCGCGCCGGCTGGTTCGATCTCGATCAGGCGGAAATCAAGCTGCTGCGGGGGCAACGACCGTTTCTAGAGGCATTCAAGGCATTCATGGAGCGCCTTGACGTCCCTAGTCGTCGAGCGTGATCCACGCGGGAGCATGATCGCTGGCATGCGCCCAGCCGCGGACGTCCCCGTCGACCCCGGCGTCGGACAGCCGCTCGGCCAGCGAGGGACTGAGGAGGAAGTGATCTATGCGTAAACCGGCGTCGCGGGCATAGGCGTTGCGGAGATATTTCCAGAACGTATAGATCCGTTGATCGGGGTGCATCCGCCGGATCCCGTCCGTCCAGCCTTGATCGACGAGTTCCCGGAAAGCGTGGCGGACATCCGGATGAAATAGCGCATCGTCGATCCAGCGCTCCGGATTATAAACATCGAGTTCGGTCGGCATCACATTGAAATCGCCGGCTAGGACGACCGGGATTTCGAGTTCCAGAAGCTCTCGCGCGTAGTCTGCGAGGCGCTGGAACCAGGCTAGCTTGTATTCGAACTTCGGGCCCGGTTGCGGATTGCCGTTCGGAAGGTACAGGCAGCCGACCAGGACGCCGCCGATTGCCGCCTCGATATAACGGCTCTGTCCATTGTCATCACCGGGCAACCCGCGTCTGGTCTCCAGCGGCATAGCGTCCCGCGCCAGGATTGCCACGCCGTTCCAGCTTTTCTGGCCATGCCAGATCGCCCCGTAGCCCGCCCCCTCGATCTCGCGCGCCGGAAAGCGGATGTCTGGCGCTTTCAATTCCTGCAAACAGACGATGTCCGGATTGAATTCGTCGAGCCAGCGCAGCAGGTTTTCGAGCCGGCCATTCACGCCGTTTACATTGTAGGTCGCGATTTTCATCTGACAGCGTCCCTCCGCGTTGCAAGCCGCAACTCTCGCATCGCCAACGGGTCAGGCTGCAAAAGGATGCATGCGGCCTGCGATGACCTTGCAATTCCACTCCCTCGGTCGACCCGGGAAAAATCTGCTTTTATCTTTTCCGGTCCATGCTATCAGGGGGGATCGACAGGGGTGCTCCGTATTGCCGGGGCTGAGACCGAAGCGTGCATGCTTCCAAACCCTAAAAGCTGATCTGGATAATACCAGCGGAGCGAGGCGGGCTAAAATGTTTTCAGGCGCACAAATATCACTTTATCCGATGACCGACGATTTCGTCGGCGTCATCCACGGCGCGCTCGGCGCTCTGGACCCCTATCGTGACCAGATGCGGGTTTCGACCGACGATCTATCGACGCTGCTGGTCGGCTCGACGGACGTGCTTTTTCCAGCGATGCGCGACCTCTTCGTGGCGGCAGCCTCATCGGGCAAGCATTGCGTACTGCACGCCACGGTCTCGCGCGGCTGCCCCGGCGAACCCGACGATCCGATCTGCACGCCAAGCACCAGCATGGTCAGCACCCTTCCGCTCGAAGAACGCAAGCAGGCGGCTCTCGCAGCCGTTCGCAAAACGCCCCTGACGGGAGAGACTGTCTCCGCGCAATTCTCGCTCTACGTTCTCGGCATCGATCAGCACATGGACGAGATCTACGGCTGCATCGACTTCCTCAAGCACTCCGGCGTGTTCCACAGTTCGAAGAACTTCTGCACCAAGCTGCGCGGCGACGCCGGCGCCATCTTTGCGACGATCAACGAGGCCTTCTGCCGCTTTGGCCCGACCATTGGCCACGTCACGCTCGATATCACTGTATCCGCCCATAGCCCCTCGTCATCCTGACATCGACGGGGGACGCCTGCATTACTGTCGAGGATCGATGCCGAGGTCCCGCGCCGGTTTCGGTTTGGCGAATAGATAGCCCTGAACCTGCGTGCAGCCGATCTCCTGGAGGACGGCGAACTGCTCCTCGGTCTCCACGCCCTCCGCCGTCGTCGACATCCCCAGGGTCTGGGCAAGAGCGGTGATGAGCCGGACGACGGACAGTGATTCCGAATGCAGGGTCAACTCGCGGATGAACGACCGATCGATCTTGATCTTGTCGAAGGGGAAACTTCTGAGATTGGACAGCGACGAATAGCCGGTACCGAAATCATCCATAGCAATCGAGATGCCGAGTTTCTTGAGGGCCAGCAAGGTCGACGCCGTATGGGCGCCTGCATCGAGCAGGACGGATTCCGTGATTTCCAGCTCCAGCCGGCCTGCCTCGAGCCCGCTATCCGTCAGGGCCGCGACGACCGTCTGGATCAGGTTGTCGTTACGGAACTGGATCGGAGAAAGATTGACGGCGACCGTGATGTGGTCAGGCCAGCGCACGGCATCGGCGCAGGCCTGATTGAGCACCCACGCACCGAGCGCGCCGATCAGCCCAGTATCCTCGGCAATCGGGATGAAGTCCATTGGCGGGATTTGACCCATCCGGGGATGGTTCCACCGTAACAGCGCCTCATAGCCGGATACCTGACGCGTCGCGGTGTCCACGAGAGGCTGGTAGTAAACTTCCATCTCGCGCCGCTTGAGCGCTTTGCGCAGATCAACTTCCAGCGCCTTTCGCGCCAGCAGCCGCTCGTCCATGTCAGGACGGAAGACGCGCACGCGTCCCTTGCCTTCGGCCTTGGCCTCGTACATGGCCAGATCCGCGTATTTCAACAGTTCTTCCGGATCCGAGGAATGCTGGGGAAACTTTGCCACGCCAACGCTGGCGCCAATGGTCACCTCGTGATCGTCCAGCAGGTAAGGACGCGTCAGCTCTGCAACCAGCCGGATCGGCAGCTCAAGGCCCTCCTTCTCGCTGGCTTCCTCGCTCAAATCCTCGTTGGCTTTGAGAATATTGATGACAGCAAACTCATCGCCGCCGATGCGGGCGACGACATCTCGGGGGCCGACATGGGCGAGCAGGCGCTGCGATACCCGCTGCAGAAGCTCGTCTCCAACGTGGTGCCCCATCGTATCGTTGACATCCTTGAAGCCGTCGAGGTCAAGGAAACATACGGCCACCGCGTCGCCGTCGCGCTTTGCCTCCTTCAGCTTGCGCTCCAGCATCTCCATGAACAGCACCCTGTTCGCCAGATTGGTCAGCGCATCGTGATGGGCCATGTGGGCGATGCGTGCATCCAGCCGACGCCGCTCCGTGATGTCCTCGTAGGTAGCAAGCCAGCCGCCTTCCGGCAGCGGCTCGTGGGTCACCACGTAGGCCTTGCGATCGGAAGCCTCATGCATGAAGACGCCGCGTCGCGCTTCCTTGATCAGCGGAATCTGGAGGGCAAGAAGCTGTTCGAAGGTCGAAGAACCCGACCCGGACCCGGAGGTTTTGGCAATGCTGTCAATGGACGTACCGCTGGCGATGCCGCGCGGCCGCGCCGCCATTGTCGAGAAACGGTCGTTGCAGACGATCATGCGGCCGCCCTTGTCAAACATGCACAGCGCCTGCGTCATGTTGTTGAAGGCCGTCAGATAGCGGAAATTCTGCGCGTCGGTTTCCCGCGATGTGCGCTGCAGCTCTTCCGTTGCCCTGTTGAGTTTGTCGCGCGCGCGCGCAAGCAGCCGGTTGTGCTGGACAAGAAGGATGATCAGAGCGATGCCGCAGAGGATGAGGCCAGCGGTCAGGCCCGTATAGATCAGATGCAGCCGCTCCAGACCGGCCTCGTCTTCATCGATCTTCTTAGCACCGCTTTCGATTGCAGCTGAACCGAGCGCAATGACATCGGGCTCGATATCGGAGAGGATCTTCAGTGCCGGCTGGGGATCGAATGGCGCCGTATCGCTCGTCGGCATCGAACGGTCGATCGTATCAAGCGCCGTTTTCAGCTGTTCAATGGCCACCTTGTTGAAATTGTCGTTGCGGACAAAGTTTCGAAAGGTGGCATTTTCCAATACGCCGAGACGATTGAACATGATGTCCAGCCGAAGCCGCACATCTTTCAACGACACGCCGCTACCCGGGACCGAATAGGCCAGCAGCGTCTTTTCAAGCCGCAGCAATTCCGAAGACGTCTGGCTGACGCTCCAGGTCTCGTTATAGCCTGCGACCTGATGCAGGGCTTCCTGCCGCTCGATGATCACATAGGAGAGATAGGAAGAAGAAAGGACGAAAAAGCAGACCACCCCGGCGAGCACCCACTGGATCTTCCTGAACGCAACGGTGGTGCTTCGCAACGCCTGTTACTCCACGACGAGCTTGGCGAGTTGCCAGGCTGATCGGCCGTAATATGTCTGCGTCTGCAACTCGCTGTTGCTGTCGAACGGATAGACGATAAACAGCGGTCCCTTGTCGCGAACTGGCATATATTGACCGTCGCGCTTAATCGCCAGCATTGTGCCGTACTCGGCGAAATCGGAAATCGGGATGTTGATGGCGTAGTCGTTGAGTGCGACTGCGCGGACGCTTGTGCCTTTGGCGCCGACCATCTTCATCAGCTTGTCCATAGGCACGCCCTCGAACGTCACCACGCCCTCGTACCAGGGCGTCTTGGTCGACATCTTTTCCATGCCGAGGGCCTCCAGCATAGGCAGGTCGAACTGCGCAGTCCCCGCAACATTGGTGTTTGTGATGTCACCCGAAATCACCAGGATCGGCGCAGACTTCGGCGCAGCAAGAGATTGCGCCATTGAGGCCGATGACACCGCAAGACCGACGGCGACTGCGATAACCGCCCAAAATAACTGTCGCAAGAAAAGCTCCGATTCGAATAATTTTAAAATATGTGCGCTTGAAAATTCTTAATCCGGTAACCCCGAAAGGTCAGTTATCACCCGATCAATCATTTGCAACTGCTCTTGCTGCCGGGCAATCTCCCAAAGCCGGTCTTGGCCAGGCAGATCACTATCTACAGCGCGCCTGACGTGCAGGCTGGCATTTTGATCCCGGCTCAATTGCACTGAAAAGTTCTGTATTCTGCCGGCGCAACCCTTCAGCGAGCACTTTTGTTCCAGACTTTTGAAAAAGACCTGGCTTGGACAACATTAAGGGCTTGGACAGCACTAAGGGCGATCGACCTGGTGGATGGCAGAGACCTTGATCCGCCATCCGTCGAGTTCGAATGTCCCGTCCCGGCTTGTGACCGCACGGACAATATCCGCATCGGTAATTTTCGCCTTTTTCGGGGCCGTCTTGCCAACGATGGCCCGCAGGCGTGGCAGGGTGAGTACGCCATTATGCAGCGCAATGCCCCTGTAATGAACAGAAGCGTGAAAAAGCGTGGAAGCCTCGATCATCATCACCTCCCTGATCGACCATCGGCGATCCTCCTCGCAGGTCCCGATACCCATAACTTAGTAACATGACGCATTCGGCACAATGGTGGGGTTATCGGATGACGCGTTAAGCGCGAAATTCCTTAACGAATTTTATAGAATTCGCGGAAAGGTCCAGACGGGAACGTGCGTACCAAGACCGTAGGTATCCTCGAAGAATACCTACAAAAAATTGATTTTAAAGAGAATTTGGTGGGTGATGTAGGGCTCGAACCTACGACCCGCTGATTAAGAGTCAGCTGCTCTACCAACTGAGCTAATCACCCGCACCGCTTGTTCTTCCGGTGTGAGGGCGATATAAATAGGATCGCTTTCATTGTCCAGCCGATTGACGAATTTTCTTTGCCGAATTGTCAAAAAAAACCGGATAAGTCAGAAAATCCTTTAAAATCAAAGATCCAGCGTTCCGGACGCGATACGAACAGCTTGTCCGCCGATACGCGCATTGGAGATTTCGCCATTGGTGACATCGATGTGAAGATGGATGAGCGACGGCCTGCCCATCTCAACGCCCTGCTCGACGATGATCGGATGATGGCCATCCGGCAACCGGTCGAAGTGGTGGATGGCGCCGGATAGCGCAGCGACTGCGGACCCCGTTGCCGGATCCTCGACGATACCCATGCCGGCGGCAAACATCCGCGCATGGAACTTTGCGGTGTGGTTGACCGCGCCTCGGCAGTAGAGGTAGGCCGAGGCCAATGCCCCGTCGACGAAGGGCACAGTCTTCTCCCAGAGCTGCGGATCGAACTCCACACGCCCGGCGGTGCCGATGTCGCGCACGGGAATGAGCAGAAACGGCACGCCCGCCGACCACAGCGACACGACGTGATTCTCGAAGGCGAGTTCGCTCGGCTGCAATCCCAGGGCATTGGCTATACCGAGCCTGTCGAGCGGCAGGGTGATCTGCTGCGATTTGCGCGGCAGGTCGAATTCGGCAAAGCTCGCCTGTCGCTGGCGGAGGCGAACGGCGCAGCGCACCGGTCCGACCTTCTCCTCGAGCACGCACACCAGATCGAGTTCGCCGCCATTTCCGGCATGATTGCGCTCGGCAAGAGCTATAGCGGTGCCGACGGTCGGATGGCCGGCAAACGGCAGTTCACGCCCGGGCGTGAATATCCGCAAGCTGGCGCTGTGGGCAGGATTGGTCGACGAGCAGACGAAGACAGTCTCCGAAAGGTTCATCTCTCTCGCGATCGACAGCATTTCCGCGTCGCCGAGCCCGTCCCCGTCGAAGATCACGGCCAGCGGATTGCCGGCCAGTTTGCGATCGGTGAACACATCGTAGATGCCGTAACTGCGAGCCAAATCAGCCTCCTGAAATCTTCGACGACGGGCAACCTGCCCGACCGCGCTGCCAAGTGCAAGGCGACTGGCTCAAGCCTGCCGATTGAAATACCAGTCGAGGATGGTCACCATACTCCCGTGGTAGGGCTGAGCCTTCGGATCGGCCGAACGAATGACCACAGCGCCGGCAATTTCCTGCTCCTCGTCGTCAATCATGTGCCGCTCGATTGCCGCCACCAATTCTTCCGCCGTCTGCGAAAAACGGAAAATGCGAAACAGCGTGACGGTGCTGTTCTGGTGGACCCCGTAATATCCGCCATCGGCCGTCGCAAGGTCCAGATCGAGCCCGGTTTCCTCCCCTACCTCGCGACGCATATTGGAGGCTATGTCGCAGAAACCGTCGACGATATCGTGTTCGTCTAGCGAGCCGGCAGCAAAATACACCTGGCCGGGATTGGCGGTATGCGCGCCCATCCTGATTGCCACCAGCGCCCCATCGGAGCTTGCTATGACGGGATAGCCGAACAGATGAAAGCCGCCGCTGCGATCCGCCTGCTTGCGCCACCACATGAAGGACGAGAACGGCACCACGTGCCCCTCGCCGCGAATTCCGGCAGAGGTGATCTCCAGACGTCGCTGGAACACCATCCGGCCGTCGAACAGCGTCGGGTTGGCGGCAATCTCCGCTGCCCAGTTGGCCGTGATGGCATCGGCATTGGCAAGATGGACCGGATGGTCGCCGGCCAGCACCCGCAGTTCTACGGCAGGAACCGCAAAAACAGTCTTCTCAGGCGGCCATCCGGCGGTTTCTTCGATGCGTGTCGTGTTCATTATAAATTCCAGTGTCATGAGGTCGGAAAGTCGAGATGCGTGCTGCCTGTGCAAGCCACCGCATCAATGGCATCTCGATATCGGGAAATTTAGCCGGCCTTTCCTGTGACGGTCGATTTGAACTTGCCCATGAGGTAGGGGCCGGAAAGGACAGGGGCATATTTCGGGCTATCGCCTGGCGCCACGCACGATGGCAAGCAGGAGATTTCCGAAAACCAGTTCGGCTGGTGAAAGAAGGCCAATGACTGGCGACGCTGTAGCCCACCCTCCTCCGCAGACGGATTGACCACCCTGTGCATAGTCGAGACCCAGCGGTCGTTTGTCCACAGCGCCATAAGATCGCCTATGTTGATGACAAATGCACCGGGTACTGGCGGCACCGGTGTCCAGCTGCCGTCCGGTGCGATGATCTCAAGGCCTTTGGACCCCGGCTGCGGGAGCAGGATCGTCAGGCTGCCATAGTCCGTATGCGCACCCGCACGCAGTTGCCCCGGTTTGGGAGACACTGCCTGTTCCGGATAATTGAGAGCTCTGAGGGCGCTGATGGGAGCGTCGATATGGGCATCGAAAAAATGTTCGTCGAGCTGCAGTGCCGTCGCGAACACCCGCATGATCCGCGCAGCCAGGTCTTCCATTGCGGTATAGTAGTTCTTCCAGGCCTCGGTGAAACCCTGCGGCGCAGATGGCCAGATCGTCGCCGCATAGCAAAAGCTAAGCGCCTCCGTATCCGTCATACCCGGCGGTACGGCCAGCGGCCCGCCATTGAAACTCTCTTTCAGATCAGGCGGTGTCTCGACGTTACGCGATTTCGCCAGCGCTTCCGTGCCGGGCCCGAGATAACCGTAGGGGTAGCCAGGATAAGGGGCACTGGCCTGCTGTTTCTCTGCCGCGGGCAAGTCGAAGAAGGCCTTTGTCGTAGCCCAGATGTCCTGAATAATGCCGTCGCTGATGCCGTGGTTGGCGATTGCCAGGAAGCCTGTCGAGCGGCAGATATCATCGACGACATTGCCAAGCCTTCGCTTATCGGAAGCCCCTGCAGCCTCATAGGCGCCGAGATCGAAGATTGGAAAAGCTGTGCTCTGCATGGCGACTCCTTTTGAACGACACTCGACTGAAACACAGCTGGCAGAGGGCGACAACCACCTCATGAGGGAGATCGCCATTCAGTGGCTACAGCCTCCAGCCGGCGCGGATGACGACCGGTATTCGGTCGCCCGGTGATACCGAATGGCGGGTGTAGGCACGCAGGACCTGGCCATCGGGCAGAGCCAGCCGCACGGCATAGCGCTCGCCCTCGTAAAGCACCGCCTCCACGCTGCATTCGATCCCTTCGGCATCGGCGATGACGTCCTCCGGACGCACCAGAATATCGATAAATGCGCCACCACTGCTCGACGAACCCGCTATCAGAGGCGCCAGCGCCCTCCAGTCGAGGGCTCGCCCGACCGTCTCGGGCGATAGCGGCAGCGAAAGAATGCTGCCTTGGCCAATCAGGCTGCCCACCAGCTTGCCCTCGGGACGGGCATAGATATCGGCGGGTTCGGCAACTTGCAGCAAACGGCCTTCGGACATGACGGCAACATCCGTTGCCAGCGCCATCGCCTCACTCTGGTCGTGCGTCACATAGACCATCGTGGCACCGGAGCGCTGGTGAAACTCGCGGAACGTTTCCTCCATCTCTTTCTTCAGATGCCGGTCCAGATTGGCGAGTGGCTCGTCGAGCAGCACCACGTCGGGCGATGTCACCAGGCAGCGCGCCAGCGCCACCCGCTGTCGCTGGCCGCCGGAGAGGTCGGCCGGCCGACGCTCGGCATAATCACCAAGCCGCACGGTGCGCAGCGCCTCCATCACCCTGTCGCGATAGTCCGAACCGGAAATGCCACGGACCTTGAGCGGATAGCCGACATTATCGGCGACGTTCATGTGCGGCCACAGCGCATAGGACTGGAATACCATCGCCATATTGCGTTTTTCCGGCGGGAGCGCGGATGTCGCATTGGCAAGCAAACGGTCGCCGAGATGGATCGAACCTCCCGTCGGCTGCTCGAAACCGGCAATCATCCGCAGCACCGTCGTCTTGCCGCAACCGGATGGCCCGAGAAGCGCGAGGAACCCACCCTCGCGCACGGTCAGCGAAAGTCCTTCGACGGCGGCGCGACCCGTTCCGAAATCCTTGCTGAGCGTATCGAGGATCAGCTGCGCCACGGCACCACTCCCTTCGGCAGCCGATTGGCCAGAAGCTCCAGAAGCAGCATCAGGAGAACCACCATCGCAACGACCAGCACGGACATCGCAGATGCGAGGTCGGAGCTGCCGCTGTCGTCGAGATTGTAGATGACCACGCCAAGCGTCTGCGTGCCCGCCGACCAGAGCAGCGCCGACACCGTCAACTCGTTGCAGGCAATGAGAAATACGAGGATGACAGAGGCACCGGCGGCCGGCGCTATCAGCGGCACGATGATATCGACCAGGCGGCGCCGGAAGCCTGCCCCCGAGAGCCGCGCCGCTTCTTCCAGCGCCGGATCAAGCTGCAGGAACGCGCTCATCACCGGTTTGAGGCTGACTGAAAAATAGGCCGAGAAGTAGGCAAGCAGGACGATCCAGATCGTGCCGTAGAGCGTGACATGGATGAGCGGCAGGGGCGCTGCAAACAGCAGGATGAAGCAGACAGCGATGATGATCCCCGGCAGCGAATAGGGAATGTCGATCAGCCCCGCCAGCAGCCGGCTGGCAAGGTCCCGCCGCTTCGTCAGCACGTAGGCGGCAAGCACCGTCAGCACCAGCAGGCCGAGCGCTGTGGCGCCAGCGAGAAACAGCGAATTGCCAAAAGCGACCCGTGTCACCGACTGGTGAAACAGGATTTCCTCGAAGGCATGCAACGATGCCGTCTTCAACGAAAGCGGCACGCCGTAGGCAGGCACCAGCGCGCCGGCGACAAGCGCAAGGAATGGCGCCACCAGCATGATGAAGACCAGCCCCCAGAGCAGCGGTCCGGCGGCAAGTTTCCAGCGTCCAAGCGCAAAGGCAGCTGACGCACCGGAGAGACCGATGACGCGGTAATCCCGCCCTCGCAGCGCCCGGTTCTGCAACGCAAGCCCGGCAATCGAAATGACCGCGATGATCGACGACAGCACGGCGACATCCCCGAATGTGCGCGGGCCAAAGGCGGAGAACTTGGTGAAGATCAACGTCGACAGCGTGAAGATCGAGGCGGGAATGCCGAGGATCGCCGGAATGCCGAAATTGCCGATGGACGAGACGAAGGCGATCGCAGCACCGGCAACGATGCCCGGCATCGATAGCGGAAGGATGACATCGCGAAAAACCCGGAAGCCACCCGCGCCGGAAAGCCGGGCAGCCTCGACGCCATCGCGCGGCAACGCCATCAGGCCGGCCCGCAGAGCGAGATAGACCAGCGGCGCGTGCTGCACACCGTAGAGCAACGCGATACCCCCGATCGAATAGAGCGGCTGTGGCGACCCCAGCGGCGGCGCGATGTGGAGTGCTTTGAGCAGCGGGCTGGAGGGGCCGCTCATCTGCACCCAGGCGAGCGCCGTGACCTGCGGCGGGATCATCATCGGTAGCACGAAGAGGAAACTGAGAATGCCCTTTCCGGGGAGATCGGTGAGACTGAGCAGGAAGGCAAACAGGCAGCCGATGGCCACGGAAATGACAGTGCCGATCACCGCAGTCTCGACCGTGTACCAGGTGGATTGCCAAAGGCCGGGATCGGAGACGAGATCATAGGCGCCGCCGTGCAGCAACGCTGCGATGCCGGCAACGGCGAGCCGCACCAGTGGCGGGGCCGAGAGGATCAGAACGGCAAGGACGACAAGGGGAAACAGCCAGGCTGGCTGGCCGTTTCCCCGGCGAAGATAGTCTGTCATGCGTGGTCCAGGTTGATCGACAGGGTCTTTTAACTCACTTCGAACCGTAGAACGAGGAGAAGGTCTTCAGATCCTGATCGGTATTCTTGACAGCCGCAGCAGCATCCAGCGGCAGCACCTTGATCGTGCTGCGCGCCGGAAAGCCCTCTGGCATGGCAACGCCGTTGCGCGCCGGTATATAGCCGAGCTTGACGAAGCCAGCCTGCCCCTTCTCGGACAGCACGTAGTCGACGAACGCCTTGGCCGCCTCTGCATGCTTGGCGGTCGACAGTATCGCAACCGGTTCGGTGACGGCGGATACGCCTTCGGTCGGGAAGACGAAGGCGAGCGGTGCGCCCTTGGCCTTTTCGCGGATCGGCATGTAGTCGACGATCATGCCATAGGCCTTCTCGCCTGAAGCCACCGACTTCAGCACCTGGCCATTGCCGCCGGATGCTATCGCGCCATTGGCAGCGAGGCTCTTGTAGAATTCCCAGCCGAGGCTCGGCACGCCCGCAAGCGTCTGCGCATGGATGAGCGCCGCACCTGATGTCAGCGGGCTCGGCATGACCACGAGGCCCTTGGCTTCCGGCTTTGTCAAATCCTGCCAGCTGGTCGGCTTCATGGCGGCGGCGGTGTTGTAGACGATGCCGGTCGTGATCAGCTTGGTCGAATAATAGTAACCACCGGCGTCATAGAGCGACGCATCGTAGTTCACCGCTTCCGGCGACTTGTAGGCCATCAGCTTGCCGGCTTCCTTCAGCCGCTCGAGCGTGACCGTGTCGGCAATCAGCAGCACGTCGGCAACGGGATTGCCGGCGGCCATCTCGGCCTGAAGCTTGGCCATGATCTTCGGTGTGCCATCACGCACCCAGTCGACCTTGATCGATGGGTTGGCGGCCATGAAGCCATCGACGGTCGCCTGTGCATCTTCGTTCGGCTGACTGGTGTAGAGCACGAGGTCGGCAGCGGAGGCCGGCAATCCGGCGAGGCTCGCGACAAACAGCGCGGCGGCGGTAGCGATCGTCTTCATGGCTCGGTCCTCATTGGTTTGCACTTCCCATAGGGACGGCGTTTTACAGATGTGTGACAGGCCGGCGTGCAATCAACTGCATTTTGCAACGGTCGCGTGCTCAACCGATAGGAACTGCATAACAACGCCGGATGCGCCAGGCAAACGAGCTGCCCGGCCCCCAGATATAAGGATTTCAAAATCACCAACGGCAGGACAAAACGCCTACCTCGAGCAAACGCTAAGATCAGGCCGCCTCGGAGACGATCTCGTTCGCAATCAGGTCCGCCAGGCGGTGAATGCCCTCTTCGATCTGCTGGTCGTCGGCACGGGAAAAACTCATCCGGAATGTGTTGGCGCCGGATCGATCCGCAAAGAACGCCTGCCCCGGCACGAATGCGACCTTGGCCGTCTGCAGCGATTTCGCAAGCAGCGTCGCTCCATCCATGCCCTCTGGCAAGGTGACCCAGATGAACATGCCGCCTTCAGGCTTCGTCCAGTGGGTCCCTGCCGGCATGTACTTCGCAAGGGCTGCCAGCATGCAGTCCCGGCGGCGCCTGTAGACCGTTCCGATTCTGGCAACCTGGGCCGGGAAACCATGCTCGACGACCTTGTGAATGGCCATCTGGTTGATGGTGGAGGAGTGAAGATCCGCCGCCTGTTTCATCAGCACCAGCTTGCGGATTACCTGAGCGTTGGCAACAACGTATCCGACGCGCAGACCCGGTGCCATGGTCTTGGAGAAACTGCCACAATAGATCGTCCGCGTTGCTTCGATATCGCCCTTGCGGGAAATCTCCAGGGCAAGGATCGGCGGGATCGGGTTGCCGTCGTAGCGCAGCGACTGGTAGGCGGCATCTTCGACGATGGCGATATCGAGATCGTCGGCGAGGTCGATGAGCTTTTCGCGCGCCTCGAGGTCAATCGTCTCACCGGTCGGATTGGCGAAATCCGGAGACAGATAGGCAAACTTCACCCGCCCACCGGCCTTTTCCGCAGCAGCGCGATAGGAACCCGGCGTGCGGTTGCCGTTCGGCGTCAACCGGTCGTAAGTCGGCTCGTAGGCGTTGAAGGCCTGCAGCGCGCCGAGATACGTCGGCGCCGTGACGAGAGCCGTATCATCGGGAGACAGCATCAGCTTGCCGAGATAATCGAGCGCCTGCTGCGACCCGGAGACGATGAACACGTTGTCGAGGCCGCAGGCAACGCCGAGTCTGGCCATCTGCTGCACGAGCCACTCCCGCAGCGGCTTGTAACCCTCGCTGACCGAATATTGCAGGGCTGCATCGACAGTCGAACCGTCGAAGATGTCGGCGTAGGCCTGCTTGAACGCCTCCTTCGGAAACAGCTCCGGATCGGGAATCCCGCCCGCGAACGAGATGATGTCCGGCCGATCCAGCAGCTTCAGCAATTCGCGGATTTCAGAGGCGCGCATCCGGCTCGAGCGCGTCGCAAAGATGTTTTCCCAATTCAACATGGGGCTTCCTCGTAATTTTGTGTCTTTCGGGAAGCTAACCACGCAATAAAAGATAAGTCAACAATGCTGACCTATTTTTGATTATTTCAGAATATCTACTGCGAATTCGAAGGGGTTCAGGACTTGAACACCGAGCTTTATGAAATCGCCGACATTGCGTGTGACCACTATCATGTTTCGTTGTACCGCAGTCGCCGCGATCAGGGCGTCCACGAGCAAATCGGGCGCGAGACGATGCGTAAGCCCACCCCAAATGCGAAAAGTTTGGGCATCGGCGCTAATACACTGGGAAGTATTAAGGATTTGATCGAGCCACTCGGATAACTCCTGCGCTTTGACCGGATCGGAGACCGATGTACGCTCAATGCCGATTGCTATTTCGCCAATGACCACAGCAGGCAGATAGATTGTCTCGCTCGAAACCGACTTTATCCAGGCGACGACAGCACCATGAGGACGATGACGCCGCAACTCGGAGACCACGTTGGTATCGAGAAGATACATCCCGCTACTCGAAATCCGGCATCTCGCGAGACTTCCAGTTGGCGCGATCAGGGATTTCCCAATCCACACGAGGCTCAGGAGCAAGTAGAATATCTTTCAGACTGGGCTTGACCCTCTGCTGGAGGCTTTCCCAATCAGCAACGGACACAAGCACTGCTGCCGGCATACCGCGCTTGGAGACAAGCTGCGGTCCCTGGTCAAGAGAGGCCTCTAGCATCTCGCTGAACCGTGCCTTTGCATCCTGTACAGGCCACTGACGCATACCAACCTCCTGCTACGACTCCACTCTATTCCGCACATGGACAAAATCAATTTTTATTTGTCCGGTCCTGCGTCACTCCTAAGCCGTACGGATCCACCCAACATACGAAAAAGGCCGAAGCTTTCGCCCCGGCCCCCTCATCTCACCTATATCTAACAAGCTTAGTTGACGGCCTTGTCGACCAGCTTGTTCTTGCCGATCCAAGGCATCATGCCGCGCAGCTTGGCGCCGACTTCCTCGATCTGGTGGTTGTCGTTCATGCGACGGATGCCCTTGAAGCGCGAGCCGCCGGCACGGTATTCCTGCATCCAGTCCGAGGTGAACTTGCCGGTCTGGATGTCGGTCAGAACGCGCTTCATTTCAGCCTTTGTCTCGGCCGTGATGATGCGTGGGCCGGTGACGTATTCGCCCCATTCAGCTGTGTTCGAGATCGAGTAGTTCATGTTGGCGATGCCGCCTTCATAGATCAGGTCGACGATCAGCTTCACTTCGTGCAGGCACTCGAAGTAAGCCATTTCCGGTGCGTAGCCGGCTTCCGTCAGCGTTTCGAAACCGGCGCGGATCAGTTCGACCAGACCGCCGCAAAGGACGACCTGCTCGCCGAACAGGTCGGTTTCGCATTCTTCGCGGAAGTTGGTTTCGATGATGCCCGAACGGCCGCCGCCTACGCCGCAGGCGTAGGAGAGAGCCAGTTCAAGTGCGTTGCCGGAAGCATTCTGGTGAACGGCCACGAGGCAAGGAACGCCACCACCCTTCTGGTATTCGCCGCGAACCGTGTGGCCGGGGCCCTTCGGTGCAATCATGACGATGTCAAGCGACGCCTTCGGCTCGATAAGGCCAAAATGGATATTCAGGCCATGGGCAAAAGCGATAGCGGCGCCGTCGCGGATGTTTGCCTCGATGTCGGCCTTCCAGATGTCGGCCTGCAACTCGTCCGGGGTCGCCATCATCAACAGGTCGCCCCACTTGGCGGCGTCTGCGACGGTCATGACCTTGAAGCCATCGGCTTCGGCCTTCTTGATCGTCTGCGAACCGGCCTTGAGCGCGATGACCACATTGGCGGCGCCGCTGTCCTTGAGGTTCAGCGCATGGGCGCGACCCTGGGACCCGTAGCCGACGATGACTACGTTCTTGGCCTTGATGAGATTGAGATCGGCATCACGATCGTAATAGACGCGCATTTGATTTTTCCTTCCCTTGCTTGTCGATTTTGGTTTGATCCATCAGACGGATGCGGCTGCATCCGCCGAAACTTTTTCCGTGCCATAGAGCCTGAGGAAAGCACTGACCGCCCTCTCCGCCTGCTGGGCACCATCCTTGATGCTGGGTTCGCCGAGCAGCATGCGAACGTGCAGGTCGGAGACGACGAGGCCATAGAGCGTGTGGTAGGCCTCGTTGGCATCGTCGAAGCGCAACAGCCCCGCCCGCTTGCCGGCATCAATCAGGCCGCTGGCACGTCGGTCGATCTGTCGACGTCCGCGCTCGAGCAGCAGCTTCCCAAGCTTCGAGCCATCGCGGTTCGACTGGCCGATCGCCAACCTGTTCAGTGCCAGCGATACGTCGCCGGCCAGCACTTCCAGGAGGTCGCGGGCAAAGATCACCAGATGATCGTGCAGGCTCGTCGCCGTCAGCCGTTCGCCGTTGCGCTCGAAGGTACGGACCTTGCTCGCCTGGTGGGCAATCATCGCAGACAGCAATCCGTCGCGGTCGCCAAACCACTTGTAGAGACTTTCCTTGGAGCAATTGGCAGCGCGCGCCACGCCGGATGTCGTCAGCGCCTTTTCGCCACCGTCCACCAGCAATCGCAGCGCCTGCTCCAGAACGGCGTTCTGACGTGGCGAAAACTCCGATGTCTGCAGTGCGTCGCTCGGCACAATGACCACTCCCATTTGCGTACCGTACGGTACGGTTCGCAGACTTATGCCGCAGCTGGCTCAAGGCGTCAAGCAACTTTGGGCGGAGCGCCGAAGAAATTTCCGTGATCGCCGGAACGTGCACTCGGCTCCGGCGTGAGCCCTATTCGGCGGCGATGGGCCCGCGCATGCCTTCGACGTCGCGCAGCGGCGACAGGCCGTAGAGACGGCTGTATTCGCGGCTGAATTGCGACGGGCTCTGGTAGCCGACACGGTGGCCGGCGGTGCCGACATCGAGCCGCTCGATCAGCATCAGCCGCCGGGCCTCGTGCAGCCGCAGCTGCTTCTGGTACTGCACCGGCGTCATCGCTGTGATTGCCTTGAAATGATGGTGAAAGGAGGAAACGCTCATGTTGACGTGCTCGGCCAACTCCTCGATGCGCAGCGGACGAGCGAAATTCTCCCTCAGCCAGGCAACGGCGCGGGCAATGCGGTGGCCATGATTGTCGGCGACGGCGATGTTGATGAGTTGTCCACCCGCTGGTCCCGTCAGGATGCGGTAGAGGATCTCCTGCTCGAGCAGCGGCGCCATCGCCGGGATGTCACTCGGATTATCGAGCAAGCGGAGCAGCCGCACGGCAGCATCGAGCAATTCGGGCGTCGCGATGTTGACCATCATTCCGCGTTGGCCGACAGCAGGTTCGGCCGGTCGCTGGATATCCGTCCGGCTGAGCAAGTCGAGCAGCTTCTCGGGGCTGATGGCAAGCGTTATGCAGAAGTGCGGGACTTCCGGACTGGCCTCGACGACGCGCCAGGCGACAGGGAGATCGAGCGACGTCAGGAGATAGTCGCCGGCGCCGTAATTAATGATGTCGGTTCCGAGCTGCAGGCTTTTCGCCCCTTGGATGACCATCGCGAAGCACGGCCGATAGCTGGCGTGGCAGGGTGCGCTCGGCATCGAGCGACGGCTTATCCCGAGCCCTTCGATCGCTGTCTTGAACTCTCCTTCGCCGGGCGCAAAGCGGGCGGCGATCGATGCGATTTCATGATGGGGATTGAACATCAGTGTCATCAAGGCACTCTTAATCGGGGGTGCAGGGGGAGCAAGCTACCGTTCCTATGTAGGCGAAATCCCTAGCCCGGCAAATAGGCAGCGTTCACACTTTTGCAGGATCGGGCAAAAACCTGAGAGGATCGCTCTAACGCCGGTGACAGGAAACGCGGCATAAGGGATCATCACCTTGCAGCCCCCAAAGAAGGAATATCCCATGCCAATCGCAAAAGGCTATGCCGCAACGGACGCGTCCAAACCCCTCACCCCTTTCACATTCGAACGGCGCGAGCCGAATGCCGACGACGTCGTCATCGACATCAAGTTTGCCGGCATCTGCCATTCCGACATCCACACCGTTCGCAACGAGTGGAAGAACGCCGTATACCCGATCGTTCCCGGCCATGAGATTGCCGGCATCGTGTCCGCCGTCGGCGCCAACGTCACCAAGTTCAAGGTCGGCGACCATGTCGGTGTCGGCTGCTTCGTCGATAGCTGCGTCGGCTGCGCCAACCGCGATGTAGACAACGAGCAGTACATGCCCGGCCTTGTACAGACCTACAACAGCGTCGAAGCCGACGGCAAGACGCCGACCCAGGGCGGCTATTCGGACTCGATCGTCGTCAAGGAAGGCTATGTCCTCTCGATCCCGGACAATCTTCCGCTCGACGGCGCCGCCCCCCTGCTCTGCGCCGGCATCACGCTCTATTCGCCGCTGCACCACTGGAAGGCCGGCCCCGGCAAGAAGGTTGCCATCGTCGGTATGGGCGGTCTCGGCCACATGGGCGTGAAGATCGGCGCCGCCATGGGTGCCGACATTACGGTCCTGTCGCAGGGCCTTTCGAAGAAGGAAGACGGCCTGCGACTCGGCGCCAAGGAATACTACGCCACGTCGGATGCCGAAACATTCACAAAGCTGGCAGGCACCTTCGACCTGATCATCTGCACGGCCGGTGTCGCCATCGACTGGAACGCCTATCTTGGCCTGCTCAAGGTCAATGGCTCGATGGTCATCGTCGGCGCGCCTGAACATGCAATCCCGGTTCATGCCTTCTCGCTGATCCCGGGCCGCAAGAGCCTGTCGGGCTCGATGATCGGCTCGATCAAGGAAACGCAGGAAATGCTCGACTTCTGCGGCAAGCACAACATCGTCTCGGAGATCGAGAAGATCAACATCCAGGACGTCAACGAAGCCTATGAACGCGTTCTGAAGAGCGACGTGCGCTACCGCTTCGTCATCGACATCGCTTCGCTCGCAGCGTAAGTCGAAATCATCCTGAAGACATCAAGGGCGGCCCTCGCGGGTCGCCCTTTTGCGTGGCCTCAATCCTCGCGCGGCGTTTCTTTCTGCGTGATCAGCCGTGCGCTGTGCTGGCGGCTGAGATAGATCCAGAGCCAGCTCCAGGCGACGCTGAGCCGCGACCTCGTGCCGATGAGGAAATAGATGTGGGCGAGCCCCCATATCCACCAGGCGAGGCCGCCCTTCAGTTTGATCCATCCGAAATCGATGATCGCCGCGCCCTTGCCGATCGTGGCAAGGTTTCCCTGGTGGTGGTAGCGAAAGGTGTCCGGCACGGTCTTGCCGGAAAGCCGCGCCTCGATCACCCTGGCGACAAATGCGCCCTGCTGCTTGGCGGCCGGCGCAACACCGGGCACAGGCGTCCCGTCTTCGCGAAGAACCGACGCCGTATCGCCGATCACGAAGATTGCTTCGTCGCCGGGTACCGTCAGGTTCTTTTCGACAACAACACGGCCAGCGCGGTCTGCCGGCACATCGAGCCAGGCCGCCGCGGGCGACGCCTGCACACCGGCTGCCCAGACGATCGTCCGGCACGGAATGAAGCTGTCGCCGATAACGACACCGTCGGCCGTGCAGGACGTCACGGCCTTGCCGGTGCGGATCTCGACGCCACTGCTCTGCAGCTTCCTGTGGGCGTAGGCCGACAGGTCATCGACGAAGGCCGAGAGAATGCGCGGCCCGGCCTCGACGAGAACGACCTTGGTCTTCGTGGTATCGATGCGGCGGAACTCCTTCGGAAGGGTATCGTGCGCCAGTTCGGCGATGATGCCTGCAAGTTCGACACCGGTCGGTCCTGCACCGACGATGACAAAGGTCAGCAGCGCCTCGCGGATCGCCGCGTCTTCTTCCATCTCGGCCCGCTCGAAGGCCAAAAGCAGCCGGCGGCGAATGGTCGTGGCATCCTCGAGCGTCTTCAGGCCGGGTGCGACCGGCTCCCATTCGTTATGGCCGAAATAGGCGTGCGTGGCACCGGTCGCCAGCACCAGCGTATCGTAGCCAACGATGTCGCCGTTGGTAAGCGCCACGGTCTTTGCCTGCCTGTCGATGCCCTCGACTTCGGCAAGCAGCGTCGTGACATCGGGCCGCTCGCGATAAAGGCTGCGGATCGGCCAGGCGATTTCTGAGGTCGACAGCAGTGTCGTTGCGACCTGATAGAGTAACGGCTGGAAGAGGTGGTGATTGCGCCGATCGATCAGCGTGATGCGGACGGGCGCCCGCCGGAGGTCGTTGACGATCTGCAATCCCGCAAAACCGCCGCCGACCACGACGACATGATGTTCCTGCATGACGATCCTTTCCTGTGCTCACCCTCCCTCACGTGAGCCTGTTCTCGACGGACATCAACCGCCGTTTACGCATGGCTCCGTTGCACATCTTCAAATCCGCCAGCCGTCGACCAGAGCTACCTTCCCGGAAGAACAGCAATTGCGGGCCAATCCTCCACGCTAATGTCGACACCAACGTCCGCGTGCATTAAGCGTTGGGAAGCCGACGCCTGCAGTGGCGACTGGAGGAACACAGTATTGACCGTGTCGAAAAAAGATAATCCGGCTGCTGAAAAGACACTGGCCCAGCATATCCTGCCGACATCCGGCACCATGGTCGGTATCTGCACCACGCTGATCGGACTGGTGAAGGTTGTCGAGGGTCGTATCGGGCCAAGCCGGGTCGATGAATATGCAGGCTGCGCCTCGCTTCTCTTCCTCGTCAGCGCCATTACGTCCTACCTGTCGATCCGCTTTGCCAACCGGCTGAAGCTCAGCAGGACACTCGAGACCGTCGCCGACCAATGCTTCTTGTTCGGCCTGTTCGGCATCACCCTCATCGGCTTGTTGTTCGCCTATGAGGCGATCTGAGCACCCCGCCTATACCGCATACCCAACGGGGATTGCCATTCCGCTTTTGAGTTCCTCCATCGAGATAGAAGCCGCTACGTCGAACAGTTCGACCCGGCGGACGATGGTCTTGTAGATCACGTCGTAATGCTCGACGCTCGGCAGCACGATCTTGAGGATATAGTCGTGGTTGCCCGTCAGCCGGTGCGCCTCGACGATCTCCGGTATGTCGGTGATAGCCCTCTTGAAGCGCTCGATCCATTCGTCGGCGTGATGGGCGGTCTTGATCAGCGCGTAGACGGTGGTGGGCACGCCCATCTTGCGGCGGTCGAGCACGACGATCTGCCGGGCGATATGACCGCTGTCCTCCAGTCGCTGGATCCGGCGCGAACAGGCGGATACCGACAGAGCCACGGCATCGGCCAAGGCCGTGACCGATATTCCGGCATCGCCTTGCAAGATATCGAGCAATTTCCGGTCCCGTTCGTCCAGCATCAGCGTCCCTCCTCACTATCACGCCATAAATTTGCACAAATACGTCATATTGCGCAATCTCATTACATTATTTTTGTAAATCGAACGAAAAATGCAAATCACGCGCGGATGTTTCGAACGACAATGGTGACAACGGAATCACATGCGGAGACAAATTCTATGCGCACCATTGGCCTGATCGGCGGCATGAGCTTCGAAAGTTCGGCGGTCTACTACCGTCTCGTCAACGAGATGGTCCGCGATGCACATGGCGGCCTGACCTCTGCCGAGGTTCTGATGCATTCGGTCAATTTCGCCGATATCGTCGCCTTGCAGAAGGCCGGTCGCTGGACCGACGCCGCCAGACGACTCGGGGACGTCGCAGCTGGTCTGGAGCGCGCCGGTGCCGACTGCGTGCTGATCTGCACCAACACCATGCATCTGATTGCCGAGGAAGTGGCAGCCCGCATCTCCGTTCCGCTGGTCCATATCATCGATGAAACCGCAAGCGCGCTCAAGGCAGCCGGTCGCAGGAGGCCGCTGTTGCTGGCCACCCGCTACACCATGGAACACGGGTTCTATGCCGACCGCATGGCCGAACTCGGCGTCTCCGTCATGGTCCCGGACGTCGATGACCGCACGGCGGTGCACGACATCATCTTCGACGAACTCTGCGCCGGCAAAGTCCGCGATGAATCGCGTGTTAAACTGCTGGAGATCGTCGAACGGGCGAAGGCTGGTGGTGCGGACAGCGTCATCCTTGGCTGCACCGAGATTTGCCTCATTCTCGATGCTGAAAAATTGCCGCTGCCCGGTTTCGACAGCACGACGATCCACGCACAGGCAGCCGTACATTTCGCCTTAGCCCCGCTGGCCAATATCGACGCCGAAGCTGCCTGAAACACCTCAGAACGTCAGAACTGGCGCACGCCTCAGGCGCCGGGCTCGTCGAACCTGCGCCGCGCCGCCCGGACGTTGTCGTGATTGGCTTCCGCCCAGTTCAGCAAGTGCGACAGGGGCTCGTAGAGCGAGCGCCCGAGTTCGGTCATCCGGTATTCGACACTCGGCGGCTTTGTCGGAAAGACCTCGCGTTCAACATAACCGTCGCGCTGCAGGTCGCGCAGCGTCTGGGTGAGCATCCGTTGCGAGATATCAGGCACGGCGCGCTTGAGTTCGCCGAAGCGATAGGGACGCTGCGATAGCGCGTCGACAAGCAGCGTCGACCACTTTCCATGGATTTGCTGCATCACGTCCCGGATGGGGCAATTGCTCGGATCAAGTTTGGCGACATCGAACACCCGGCCATTCCCGGCCATGTCCTTGTTGCGCAGATTGACGACGGTGCCGCTCATGGCAGTTCCCTTTTGGTAACCTACGGCAGAAAAACTGCCTCCTTTACAGAACTCTCTCAATTCCTATTGTAGCGCAAGTCTCTTTTTGAGACTGCAATGCCGGTCGTGGAGCCGGTTGCCAGGAACAGAGGAAAATCCCATGACCCTTCTCGTCACCGGCGCTGCCGGCAAGCTCGGCCAGAGCGTCGTCCATCACCTGCTCGAAACCTACAAGGTCGCTCCCGGCGATATCGTCGCCGCGACCCGCAGCCCGGAAAAGCTCGGCACACTTGCAGCCAAGGGCGTCGTCACCCGCAAGGCGGATTTCGACGATGCGGCAGGCCTCGTATCGGCCTTTGCGGGCATCGACCGCCTGCTGATCATCAGCACGGATTCGCTCGATACTCCCGGCAAGCGCCTGGCTCAGCACAAGGCTGCCATCGAGGCTGCCAAGGCCGCCGGCGTCAAGCACATCCTCTACACCTCGATGCCAAACCCCGACAAATCGCTGGTGACCTTCGCCCCCGATCATCTCGGCACCGAAAATGCCATCAAGGCCAGCGGTATCGGCTACACCATCCTGCGCGACGCCTGGTACCTAGATAATTTCATGATGTCCCTGCCGCACAATCTGCAGGGCGGAAAGTGGTACACCGCGACATCAGGCGGCAAGGCGCCCTACATTTCCCGCGAAGACTGCGCGCTGGCCATTGCCGCAGCCCTTGCTTCCAGCGATACGGAAAGCAAGACATACACGCTGACGGGCTCTACTTCCTATTCGATCACGGATGTCGCCTCGACGGTCTCTGCCATCACCGGTCGCCCGCTAGAGGTCATTGACGTCACCGACGAACAGCTTGCCGCCGGTATGGCCGGCGCCGGCCTGCCGCCATTCCTGGTCGACATGCTGGTATCTGCCGACGCAAACATACGCGCCGGAAACTTCGACAGCCTGACCGCCGATTTCACGACACTGACCGGCAAGGTTCCGCAGACGTTGAGAAGTTTCTTTGAAGAACGAAAGGCTGAATTGGCAGCGTAAGCCCAAGGCCGCTAACCTGATCTCCCCCATCCGGGGGAGATTGGGCGACGGTGGCCTAAACCACCTGCCCGCACGCCCGGCGAAACCGGCGAACGGTCTCCGCCATGCCGAACTCCAGGGCATCGGCGGTGAGTGCATGACCGATCGATGCCTCGGCAAGCTGCGGGATACGCTTGATCAGGTCCGGCAGGTTGGCGACCGTCAGATCGTGACCGGCATTGATGCCCATCCCCAGCGCGATGGCTGCATCCGCCGTCTTGCCAAGACCCGCAAGCACGGCAGCCGCCCGCTCCGGCGAATTATGACATCCACCGTATGGACCGGTGTAAAGCTCGATCCGGTCGGCACCGACAGTCTTGGCAATCGCTACTGCCTCGGGATCGCCGTCGCCGTCGGCAAACAGCGAGACGCGGCAGCCCAGTTTCTTGTAGGGCGCGATGACATCGGCAAGAAACGCCTGGTGCTTGCGGAAATCCCAGCCATGGTCCGACGTCGCCTGCGACGGATGATCCGGCACCAGCGTCACCTGCTCCGGCTCGACACCGGCACAGAGATCGAAGAATTCCGGCGTCGGATAGCCCTCGATATTGAATTCTGCCTCAGGGAACTCGTCGTCGATCAGCGCCCGGATGACCGGGAGGTCCGAAAATCGCACATGTCGTTGATCAGGACGCGGATGCACCGTCAACCCGCTGGCGCCGGCTTGCAGCGCGATGCGCCCGAGCGCCGCAAGGCTCGGCCAGGGAAGGTCGCGGCGGTTGCGAAGCATGGCGATTGCATTGACATTCACGGAGAGCTTGGTGGGCATCGTCGATATCCAGTTCACGAGCAACGTGCCTGCGCTTTTAATCCGATCGTCTCGTCAACGCCAATGACATTCGCATGTGCAAGCCATGCAAAAGATTGATGCAACCGGCAGACCTCAGCGAACGATGGTCAGCGTCTCGGCAGCGCGGGTGATCGCCGTGTAGAGCCATCGTTCGCGCGTGTCGCGAAAGGCCCAGCTCTCGTCGAACAGCACAACCTTGTTCCACTGCGAGCCCTGCGCCTTGTGCACCGTCAAGGCATACCCGAAGTCGAACTCGTCATAGCGTTTGCGGGTGGTCCACGGGATTTCGCCCTGAACATCCTCGAAGGCCGTCTTCAGCACCTTGATCTTGGCCGCACCGCGATCCATGTCGTCGTCTTCGGGACGGATCAGAAGGTTGATGCCGGGCTTGGTGGTCTCTTTGGACGAGGTCATGACCTGCCAGAGCGAGCCGTTCAGCAGCCCCTTAGCCGGATCGTTACGGAGGCAGACGAGCTTGTCGCCAGACTGCGGATATTCTGTATTGAAGCCCTTCAGCTCGCGAAGGCGCTGGTTGTAGCGCTTGCGTGTCTTGTTGGTGCCGACGAGCACCTGATCGGCCTCGAGCACCAGCGGCTGCGTGACCTCGCCCTTGGAGATGACCTGCACGGTCCCGTAGTCACCGTGCATGATCTCCTTGCCTTCGCGCACCTGCATGGCGAGCTGGATGATCGGGTTGTCGCGAGCCTGGCGGTGGATATCGGTCAGCAGGTAGTCCGGCTCTTCATTGGTGAAAAACCCACCCCCGGTGATCGGCGGAAGCTGGCCCGGATCGCCGAGCACAAGGATCGGCGTGCCGAAACTCATCAGATCCTTGCCGAGCGCCTCGTCGACCATCGAGCACTCGTCGACGACGATCAGCGCAGCCTTCGACACCGGGCTCTGCCGGTTGACGGTAAACATCGGCGTCATCGAGCTTTTGCCGGTTTCCTCATCCTCGACGGACTCCTCGCCGCGCGGACGATAGATCAGCGAATGGATGGTTCGGGCATTGGTGGCGCCGCGCGACCGCAGCACCTGGGCAGCCTTGCCGGTGAAGGCGGCAAACAGCACCTCCCCATCGACATTCTCGGCGAAATGGCGGGCAAGCGTCGTCTTGCCGGTTCCGGCATAGCCGAACAGGCGAAAAAGCGGCGACCGCCCGTCCTTCAGCCATTTGGAAACGGCCTTAAGCGCTTCATCTTGTTGTGGCGCAAATTGCATCGCCGGACTTGGCAGGATTCGCCCTTTGGAGGCAACCGGAAAAATCTGCGGATACCGGGAATAAGAGGCAGAGCTACCTTCTCCCACCCCCGCAACGCACGTGAGCCTCCCCAACGCTGCCTTACTTCAGCATCGGCCAGAGACTGAGCACGAGCAGAACCGCCATGGTAATATTAAAGCACTTCAGCCGCACCGGCACCGCCAGCCACTCGCGCAGCGCCGATCCGAAGCCGGCCCAGGTGGAGACCGTCGGGATATTGACGGCGGCAAAAACCAGTCCGACGATCGTCACGCTGACAAAATATCGGTCCGCATCGGTATAGGCAGCCATCGCGGTGACGGCCATGACCCAGGCCTTCGGATTAATCCACTGAAAGGCAGCGGCTGCCAAAAACGACATCGGCCGGGCGCCGCCTTCCCTTTCACCGAGGCTGCGCGACGAGCCGATCTTCCAGGCAATCCACAGCAGATAGGCCCCGCCGGCAAATTTCAGGGCGGTGTATACCACCGGGACCGTATGCAAGATGGCGCCAAGCCCAAGACCGACGCTCAAAAGCAGCGACAGAAAGCCGACACCTATGCCGAACATGTGCGGGATCGTGCGCCGAAAGCCGAAATTTACCCCCGATGCGAACAGCATCATGTTGTTCGGCCCCGGTGTGATCGACGTGGTGAAGGCAAATAGAAGCAGGGCCAGCAACGTATCAGGCGGCATCATCGTCTCCCCGGCATGTCGCGTTTCCATCGCTCTGTGCAGGGCACGGAATATCCGTCCTCTGCGACGCGTGCATCCGATATGCACGCAATCCTCGTGATGTACGAGATGACAAATGTGACGGTGACAAAATAGCATCGGCAGCGCGTCCGTGGCTGACACCGACGACCGGGGTCACGACAGTGTTACCTTTAAAACTGTGGTGCGGAGCATACATCGCTTGGAGACAAGAAGCGTACTCTGTGAACCTCTTCCACGAACGATACGAAAGGCGACAGCCATGAGCGATGCCATCCCGTCGATTAGCTTTCCCTCCGGCATCAGCGTTCCAGCCCTTGGCCAGGGCACCTGGAACATGGGCGACGATGCCTCCGGGGCGAAGACGGAGATCGAAAGCCTCCAGGTCGGCATCGACCTCGGCATGACGATGATCGATACTGCCGAGATGTATGGCGAAGGCGCCTCGGAACGGCTTGTCGGCAAGGCAATCGAAGGTCGTCGCGACGAGGTTTTCCTTGTCAGCAAGGTCTATCCGCACAATGCCAGCAGCGAGGGCACGATCAAAGCTTGCGAGCGCAGCCTGCAACGATTAGGAACCGACCGGCTCGACCTCTACTTGCTGCATTGGCGCGGCAGCTACCCGCTGGCAGAGACAGTCGACGCCTTCGAGCGGCTGAAGGCTGCCGGCAAGATCCGCGCCTGGGGCGTCTCGAATTTCGATGTCAATGACATGGAGGAACTGTTGCGGGTGCCGTCTGGCCGAAACGTCGCCACAAACCAGGTGCTCTACAATCTCGGCCGGCGTGGAATAGAATTCGACCTGCTGCCGTGGTGCCACGACCGAAATATTCCAGTGATGGCCTATTCGCCTATCGAGCAAGGCCGGCTGACGCGTCACCCGACGCTCGTCCAGCTTGCCAAGGCCTATCAGGCAACGCCTGCCCAGGTCGCACTTGCCTTCGTGCTCAGGCGCGACGGCGTTTTCGCGATTCCGAAGACGTCCCAGCCGGCGCGCACCAGGGAAAACCGGCAGGCAGTGTCGCTCGACATTTCGAATGAGGACTGGGCAGCCCTAGACGCAGCCTTTCCGCCTCCGCAGAGGAAAACACCGCTGGAGATGCTCTGATCTCCAGCGGCACCGCGTGATTGCAGCTTACATGCCTTGCGGGCCGCGGTTCATTGCCGCGATGCCCGTGCGGCATACCTCGACCAGGCCGAGAGGCCGCATGATGGCGACGAACTGGTCGATCTTCGAGGATTTGCCGGTGATTTCCAGAATGAAATGTTCGACGGTGGCATCGACCACCTTGGCGTGGAAAGCGTCGGCCAGCCGCAGCGTCTCGGCCCGCGTCTCGCCGGTACCGGTGATCTTTATCAGGGCCACTTCGCGCTCGATCGGCCGTTCCTGGCCGAGTTCGCGGGCCCGTACCGTCAGGTCGACAACCCGGTGAACGGGAATGATACGCTCCAGCTGCGCCTTGATCTGCTCCAGCACCTGTGGCGTCCCGCGGGTCACGATGGTGATGCGTGACAGATGCGCCTGATGTTCGGTTTCCGACACGGTCAGGCTCTCGATGTTATAGCCGCGACCGGAAAAAAGACCGATGACGCGAGCAAGCGTGCCCGGCTCGTTATCGACCAGAACCGAAAGCGTGTGGTTCTCGGCCGTCGCAGTTTCCGGCGAAATGAAATAGGCGGAGCCGGTCGGTTGAAGGTGTGCATTCATGATCTTGGGTCCGTTTCCTCAGATATTTGTTCAACGCCATGCATGATTGGAGGCGCGTCCACCGCGCCTCCGCGTCGCGATCAAACCAGCGCGCGCCCCTTGGCGTCGATGGCGTTGGCGACGGCCTCATCGGTGGCTTCGTCCGGCAGCAGCATCTCGTTGTGTGCCTTGCCCGACGGGATCATCGGGAAGCAGTTGGCGAGATTGGCAACGCGGCAGTCGACGATGACGGGACGCCTGACGTCGATCATTTCCTGGATCGTCGCATCGAGATCGCCGGGTTTTTCGACGCGCAGGCCGACACCGCCATAGGCATCCGCAAGCTTGACGAAGTCAGGCATCGCCTCCGTGTAGGAGTTCGACAGGCGGTTACCATGCAGCAGTTGCTGCCACTGGCGAACCATGCCCATGTACTGGTTGTTGAGGATGAAGATCTTGATCGGCGCATCGTGCTGCACCGCCGCCGACATCTCCTGGATACACATCTGGATCGAGGCATCGCCGGCGATGTCGATGACCAGCGCATCCGGATGGGCGATCTGGACGCCGAGAGCTGCCGGCAGGCCGTAGCCCATGGTGCCGAGGCCGCCTGAAGTCATCCAGCGGTTCGGCTCCTCGAAGCCATAGAACTGGGCCGCCCACATCTGATGCTGGCCGACTTCGGTCGTGATGTAGGTGTCGCGATGCTTCGTCAGCTCATAGAGCCGCTGGATCGCATATTGCGGCATGATGACATCGTCGCTCATCTTGTAGGCGAAGGAATTGCGCGCCCGCCAGCGGTTGATGTCGTCCCACCACGCGGAGAGCTGGCCGGGCTCCTGCTTCTTGGGCAGGGCACGCCACAGGCGGACCATGTCTTCTAGGACATTGCCGACGTCGCCGACGATGCCGATGTCGACATGAACGGTCTTGTTGATCGAAGACGGATCGATATCGATGTGGATCTTCTTCGAATTCGGCGCAAAGGCGTTCAGGCGACCGGTGATGCGGTCGTCGAAACGGGCACCGATGCAGACCATGACGTCACAGTCGTGCATCGCCATGTTGGCCTCGTAGGAGCCATGCATGCCGAGCATTTTCAGCCAGTTCTTGCCGGAAGCTGGATACGAGCCGAGACCCATCAGCGTCGATGTGATGGGGAAATTGGTCAGCTCGACCAGCTCGCGCAGCAATCTGGAGGCTTCCGGACCGGCATTGACGACGCCGCCGCCCGAATAGATGACGGGACGGCGGGCAGTCGCCATCAGCTCGATAGCCTGCTTGACGCGGTTGATGTCGCCCTGGACCTGTGGCTGGTAGCTCTTCTGGACTGCATGCGCTTCCGGCGGCGTATAAGTGCCGGTGGCGAACTGAACGTCCTTGGGGATGTCGACGACGACGGGGCCCGGACGGCCGGTCTGGGCGATCCGAAAGGCTTCGTGAATGACGGCCGCAAGCTTGTTGACGTCCTTGACCAGCCAGTTGTGCTTGGTGCAAGGCCGGGTAATGCCGACCGTGTCGCATTCCTGGAAAGCATCGGAGCCGATCAGCGTCGTCGGAACCTGGCCGGTCAGGCAGACGAGCGGGATCGAATCCATCAGCGCATCCTGCAGCGGCGTGACAGCGTTGGTGGCGCCGGGGCCGGAGGTCACCAGCATGACGCCGACTTTGCCGGTCGAGCGCGCATAGCCCTCGGCCGCGTGTCCGGCGCCCTGCTCGTGGCGGACGAGGATGTGCTTGATATCGTCCTGCTGGAAGATCTCGTCGTAGATCGGCAGGATTGCGCCGCCCGGATAGCCGAAAATATGCTCGACGCCATTGTCCTTGAGCGCCCGCAGGACGATTTCTGCGCCGGTCATCCTGTTATCGCTGATCTGCTTGTCTGTGCCCGTCATTGCCAAGTTCCGTTGCCTGCTTGAGTATTCTGGAAGCGCGACGCCCGATTTCGGGCATAAAAAAAGGCTCCTTCGGGAGCCTGTTGTCTAGCGCATGGGTGGCTATCGCCGGATGGTTACACCATCCTGCCCATGCGCTGTCCCACCACAATAAGAGTTGTCGCTATGTTCATGACCGGAATTGATAGACAGAAAATTTCGTAGCGTCAACGCTTTGGGCAATAAAAAGTCAATGCACGAAAGGTCAGCTGAAAAAACAAGCACTTCGACAGGACTTTGTTAAGCGGATAACCCTATGCTCGGCCGATATCAGGAGCACCCGGTTGCTAAACAACGATTTGCAGACGTCAGGCAAAGCGGGCGAACATGACCGCCGCGACAACCTCACCCCCGGGAACCGCTTTCTTGGCCGCGTCGTCGCATGCAGCGGAGCTCGTGTCACGATCGCCGCAACCGCAGAGGCGGGCGGCACCGATCTCACAGAACTCTGGTCCGTCGGACGGCTGATCTCCATCAGCGTCGAGGGCAACCGCGTCGCCGCGCTGGTCTACTCCATGGACACCGGCAACATGGCCTGGGGTGAAGGTGAGGACAACCAGTTCCGAATTGAAGCCGAGTTGCTGGGCGAAGTGCGCGTCGATGCCGATGGCCGCGAAGAATTCTCCTCCGGCATTTCCCGCTATCCTCATCTCGGCGCCGTCGCCCATCGTATTCGCGCTCGCGACCTGATGCGCATCTATGACGCCGGCCAGGAAAGCAGCTGCGTCATCGGCAAGTTGACGCAGGACGAAACGATCGACGCCGCCATCCACATACCCTCCATGCTCTCGAAGCACTTCGCCGTTGTCGGCTCGACCGGCGTCGGCAAATCGACGGCGGTATCGCTGCTGCTGCACAAGGCCATTGCGTCCGATCCGAAATTGCGGGTGCTGATCCTCGATCCCCACAACGAATTTGCCGCCGCTTTTCCCGACCATTCCGTCGTCGTCGATACCGATACGCTCGACCTGCCCTTCTGGCTGATGCGGCTGGAGGAGTTTGCCGAGGTCATCTTCCGGGGCCGCCCGCCCGTGGCTGAAGAACTCGATATGCTGCGCGATATCATTCCGGATGCGAAGCGCGCCTTTCGGGGCAACGATTCGACGCTGATGCGCCGCCAGACCGAAAAAAGCTCGATGACGGCAGACACGCCCGTTCCTTACCGGATGGCCGATCTTCTCGCGCTGATCGACGAGCGCATTGGCAAGCTCGAGGGACGGCAGGAGAAGCCGCATCTTCGCTCGCTGAAAATCCGCGTCATCTCGGCGATCAACGATCCGCGCTATCACTTCATGTTCTCCAACAACACGATCAGCGACACGATCATGGAGACCATCGCGGAAATCTTCCGGATCCCGGGCGACGACCGGCCTATCTGCACGTTTCAATTGTCGGGAATTCCCTCGGAAGTCGTCAATTCCGTCGCCTCGGTCCTCTGCCGCATGGCATTCGAAATCGCGCTCTGGAGCGAGGGTGGCATTCACATGCTGGTTGTCTGCGAAGAAGCCCATCGCTACATTCCAGCCGATCCCAATCTCGGTTTTGTGCCCACCCGGCAGGCCATATCGCGGATAGCCAAGGAAGGGCGCAAATACGGCGTTTCCCTCGGCATCATCACGCAGCGCCCCGGCGAACTCGACCAGACGATCCTGTCGCAGTGCTCGACGCTGTTTGCCATGCGCCTTGCCAACGACCGCGACCAGGAGATCATCCGCTCCGCCATTCCGAACTCGTCCATCTCCACCACCAGCTTCCTGTCGTCGATCGGCAATGGCGAGGCTATCGCTTTCGGCGAGGCGATTGCCGTGCCGATGCGCATGCGCTTTACCAGGGTGGCGGACAATCTCATTCCGAAAGCCAACGGCCTTGCCGAACGGGCCGACGACGTGACCCCGGACACGGTCGATTTGCGCAATATCGTCAGCCGCATGCGCTCGATCTCCGGACCGGACATATCGGCGTTCCAGCAGGCCTATTCGACGGGCAGCAGCAGGACCGGCGAAGACGAGATCGAGCCGGAAGTAGCTTCGGTGCGCCACCTGTCCGAGGAAACACCACGACCCGTGCCTTTGGGTCCCGTATCGGTCGAGGCCTACAGGCCCGACATGCTGCCTCGCCCCGGCGAGCCTGCCGCCGGCCTCGCCATGCCTCCGCAGACCTCGATCGACAGCAAGCTTGCCGAATTGCGCCGCGAATACAGGCGCGATGATGCCAGCCGGGCAAACCCTACGCAGGACACCGGCGCATCTCCGCGCCGCGATCAGGCTTCGTCGATGCGTGACAGTCTTATCAGGAAGCCGCTGGGGTCGCTGTTCAGCAGGGATTAACGCCCGCCGACTTCAGCCGATCCGCTCCCAGCTTTCATCCATCTGGTTGCGAAACCAGGTCATCTGCCGCTTCGCATATTGCCGGGTCGCAGCCGAACCGAGTTCGATGACCTCCTCGCGCCCGATTTCGCCGCGTAACATCGCCGCAATCTGCGAGACGCCGATAGCCTTCATGATGGGCTGCTGCTGCGAAAGGCCGAGCGCCAGCAGATCGGCTACCTCTTTCTCCGCACCATCAGCAAGCATCGCCTCGAACCGGCGGTCGATGCGCGCGTGCAGCAACTGCCGCTCGGGCAGTACGACGATCTTGCGGGCACGGGCGGGGTCGATGATGACCGGTCCGGCAAGCCCCTGTAGCGCGGCAAGCGACTGGCCTGTTGCCAGTTTCACTTCGAGCGCCCTGACGATGCGCTGCCCGTCCTGCGGCTTGAGGGTAGCCGCCATCGCCGGGTCGCGCTGCGCCAGTTCGCGGTAGAGCGGTTCCGCCCCCTCCTCGATCAGCCGCTGGCGCAGACCCTCACGAAGTTCGGCCGGGATTTCCGGCATAGGAGAAAGTCCGCCCGTCAAAGCCTTGAAATAGAGCCCGGTTCCGCCGACGATGACCGGCATGCGGCGCTCCCGGCGGAGTTCTGCCAAAAGCTCCGAAATCTGCCTCAGCCACATCCCGGTCGAATAGGCATCCCTCGCCGGGACGTGGCCGTAGAGATGGTGGGGAATGCCCTTCGTATCCTCGATGGAAGGGCGCGCGGTGAGGATCCGCAGCGTGTCGTAGACCTGCATGCTGTCGGCATTGATCACCACGCCGTCGTGCAGGCTGGCAAGCTCCACGGCCATGCCGGACTTGCCGCTGGCGGTCGGCCCGGTTATCAGGATCGCGTCGATGTCGTTCACAGGGTTTCCCATCATGGCCTTCGTTGCCACGCTTATTGCCAATCCGTCAAACCCCGTTCTCGTCTCGCGCCTCGCGGAACAGGCGGCCGATGCGGTGAAAGCATCGGGATTGTACTGGCTGGCGGATGGCATAGCCTGCGACATCGCCCTCCGGGACGGCACCAACCTGCAGGCGGCCGAGACAAGCCTCAGGACCGTACTAGGCAGCGCACCCATCGATCTCGTCATCCAGGATGCCGAGACCCGACGCAAGAAGCTGCTGGTGGCCGACATGGATTCAACGATAATCGCCCAGGAATGCATCGACGAGCTGGCAGCCGAAGTCGGCCTGAAGGATCAGGTCGCAGCCATCACTGCGCAGGCCATGAACGGCGAGATCGATTTCGAACCCGCCCTGCGCGCCCGCGTCGCGCTGTTGAAAGGCCTGCCAATCTCGGTCGTCGACGAAGTGATCGCCAGGCGCATCACCATGACACCAGGAGGCCCGCAACTGATCGCCACCATGAAGGCGAAGGGCTTCTACACCGCGCTCGTCTCGGGCGGGTTCACAGTCTTCACCAGCCGCATCGGCGCTACTCTCGGCTTTAATGAAGACCGCGCCAACGTGCTGCTGGAAGACAATGGCGTGCTCACCGGCTTCGTCGCCGAGCCGATCCTCGGCAGGCAGGCGAAGGTCGATGCCCTCACCGAAATCGCGGCCACCCTCGGCATCTCCACCGAGGACGCGATTGCGGTCGGCGACGGAGCCAACGATCTCGGCATGCTGGAGCTCGCCGGCTCCGGCGTCGCCCTGCATGCAAAACCCGCCGTCGCGGCTGAAGCAAAAATGCGCATAGACCACGCCGACCTCACCGCGCTCCTCTATATCCAGGGCTACCGCAAAACGGATTTTGTCGACGCCTGAATCTCCAAACGCATTTCGAGGCTTCAAGAGACGGATGGAACTTTGGCCATGATCATTCTCGAAACCGACCGCCTCATCGTTCGCAACTGGCGCGAACCCGACCGTGATCTTTTCTTCGAGATCAACTCCGACGAGACGGTCATGAAGTTCTTTCCCTTCTGCCGGGATCGGGCGAGCGCGGATGCTTTCTTCGACCATCTGAAGACCCTGATTGCGGAAACAGGCCTCGGCTTCTATGCGCTTGAAAGCAAGGCGACCGGCGAAACGATCGGCTTTTGCGGCCTTGCCCGCACCGACCTAGAACCGTTCATTCCGCTTGGGACGGTGGAAATCGGCTGGCGTCTGCCGGTGCGCTTCTGGGGACAGGGTTTCATCAGCGAGGCGGCAACCGCCCTGCTCCGTCACGGCTTCGAGACCCTTGATCTCGACGAGATCGTTTCCTTCGCCGTCCACAACAACCACCGCTCGACGGCCGTGATGCGGCGCATCGGCATGCACCGGGATATGAACGGCGACTTCGATCATCCCCGCATCCCCGACAGCAAGCCGGAGCTGAAGCATCACGTGCTCTACCGGTTGACGGCAGACCAGTGGCGCGACGCGGAGAGTGCGGCCTAAGCCCTACTCCAGCGGCACGGCAATGAAGCGCAGGTCGCCGTTGGGCGCGGCGATCATCATCTGCGCGTTGCGACGGCCTTCCTTTTTCAGGGACGTAACCTTGGCCGAGATCGATCCCGGCGTCTTCATGAATTCCTGCGCCACCTCGACGATTACGTCGCCGGGCTTGAGGCCTTTTTCGAGCGCCGGCGATCCCGGTGCAACCTCCATGACGACGACACCGTCGACGCTGTCTGCAATACCGAAGGTCTTGCGGTTGTCCGCGTTGAGGCCCGCCAGCTGTATACCAAGTACGGTCTGGACTGTATCGGCGTTCGGAGCCGGTGCAGCGTCGCCCTGGTCTTCCTGATCGTCCATCCCATCGTCATCGCCAGCGCCGTCGCCATCGGGGTTAATGACGCCATTGCCATTGGAGCCGCCGGGTGCCGCATCCGGCGCAGCCGCTTTATCGTCCGCGGCAGCGGCAGTGTCGTCAAGCTTGCCGAGCGTCACCTTGACGGTCTGCTGCTTGCCGTTGCGCATCACCACGACATCTACCGCCTTGCCGACCGGACTTTCCGCAACCACGCGCGGCAGGTCGCGCATTTCGTTGACAGCCTTGCCATCGAAATTGAGAATGACGTCTCCCGCAAGGATCGAGCCGTTGTCGACCGGACCGCCCTTGATGACACCCGCCACAAGCGCGCCCTTGGCCGACGGCAGTCCGAGGCTCTCCGAGACATCGTCGGTCACAGGCTGGATACGCACCCCCAACCAGCCACGACGCGTCTCACCAAAATCCATCAGCTGCTTGACGACACCCTCGGCAATCTCTGAAGGCACGGAGAAGCCGATGCCGATGGAGCCGCCGCTCGGCGAGATGATAGCCGTGTTGATGCCGATCACTTCACCGCGCATGTTGAACAGCGGACCGCCGGAATTGCCCTTGTTGATCGCAGCATCCGTCTGGATGAAATTATCGTACGGGCCGGCATTGATGTTGCGGCCACGTGCCGAAACGATACCGACCGTCACCGAGCCGCCAAGACCAAAGGGATTGCCGACGGCCATCACCCAGTCGCCGATACGCATCTGGCTGGAATCACCGAAGTGAACCGACTTCAACGGCTGCTTCGGCTCTACCTTGAGGACGGAAAGGTCGGTCTTGGTGTCGGTGCCGACAAGCTTTGCCTTCAGCTTGGTGCCATCCGGAAAGATCACCTCGATATCGTCGGCGCCCTCGATCACGTGGTTGTTGGTGACGACATAGCCCTTCGGATCGATGACGAAGCCGGAGCCCAGGGAACTGACCTTGTGATTGTTGCTCTGCCCGGGCTTATCCTTGAAGAAGTCGTTGAACAGATCCTGGAAAGGCGATCCGTCGGGCATCTTCGGTGTCGACACGGTGCCCTCGCCCTTGACCTTCTGCGAGGTCGAGATGTTGACGACGGCATCAAGCAACCCGGCTGCGAGATCGGCAACCGAGGCAGGTCCTGCCATCGGTGGGCGTGGAGCGGCAGGCGGCGCAGATCCTGGCGGTGGCACCGGCAACGGACCTGACGGCGTCGGCGGGGTCGTGGCATTCGGCGGCGCGGGAGTGGCCGGCATGGTGCCCGGCACGCCCGAGAGGACATTCGTCGTGCCTTCCGCATAAGCCCGTTCGAAGCCATTGAAGGTGGAGCCGGCAACAAGGGCCGCGCCAGCCATCAGGGCAAGCGAACGTCGAAGGGTCGGGCAAGCGGTCGAAGCCATCAGGCATCCTCATCAAAAGGTCAGGTCGTTTATTACAGCATCAGCATAGGGCGGAATGATGAAGGGTGGAATCGCCTTTTTCGCTAATCCCCGCCCGTGATGACAAAGGTCGGAGATGGGCGCCACTTGCCGGTGGTTAGCGGGCACAAAAAAATCGGGCCACCCTTTGGATGGCCCGACATGATCGCAATCTTGAGTGCGAGACAGCGTCAGTTGACGGCTGGTGCTCCCGGCAGGGCGAGAGGCGCGCTGGCCGATGGCGCTGCCAGGGCGGGTGCGCCTGGCTGCGGTGCAGGCGGCGTTCCGTTCGGGTTCTGGAAATACCGGAAGAAATCCGATGTCGGCGACAACACCATTGTCGTCGTCCCGGACCCAAGTGCCGTCGTGTAGGCGGCCATCGACCGATAGAACTGGAAGAAGGCAGGATCGCGCGAGAATGCATCGGCAAAGATCCGTGCCCGCTCGGCTTCGCCCTGACCACGCAGGACTTCCGAATCCTTGCTGGCTTCGGCAACGATCTCAACGACCTGGCGGTCGGCGACAGCCCGGCGACGCTGGCCCTCTTCGGTGCCTTCGGCGCGCAGCAGCTCTGCTTCCGCCAGGCGCTCGGCGCGCATGCGGTCGTAAGTCTTCTGCGACACGTCCTGCGTCAGGTCGGTGCGCCGGATGCGGACGTCATCGATCTGGAGACCGAGCGTTTCTGCATCCTTGTGCAGGTCGTTGCGAACTTCGAGCATCATCGATACGCGCTCGTCCGAAAGAGCGGCATCAAATTCGCGCAGACCGTAGACCCGACGCAGCGAGGCGTCGAAGCGGGTACGAAGCTGCGATTCGGCCGCCGTGCGGTCGCCCGACACGGTTTCGCGGAACTTGCGGGCATCGGCGATGCGGTAGACCACGAAGGCATCGACATCGAAGGTGGCGCCGCCCTTAACCTGGACGCGGATATTATCCAGATCGAAGCGCAAGGCCTGCTTGGAGACATACTGGACGCGGTCGGCGTCAGCGAAGGCGAAAGGCAGCTTGAAATAGATGCCCGGCTCGGACTTCACCGACTGGATCTGACCGAAGCGGACCAGAACGGCCTGCTCGCGAGCGTTGACGACGAACACCGACGAATAGACGATGAACAGGAGGACGAAGATGGCGATGACGATCGCCGGAAGACGACTGGAGGACATGTTACTTACCCCCCTCTGTCGCGGCAGCCGGCGGAACGACCTTGCCTATCCCGTTCAGCGGCAGATAGGGCAACACACCCTGCTTCTGGTCGATGATGACCTTGTTCGAATTCTTCAAGACGGATTCCATCGTTTCAAGGAACAGGCGTTCTCGGGTGACATCGGGCGCCTTGACGTACTGCTCGTAGACCGACACGAAGCGCTGGGCCTCACCCTCGGCTTCCTTGACGACACGGTCCTTGTAGGCAGCCGCTTCTTCGCGGTTCTGCGCCGCCTGGCCGCGTGCGCCACCGAGCTTCTGGTTGGCGTACTGGTTAGCTTCTTCGACGAGGCGCTGCTTGTCCTGGTCAGCACGCTGCACTTCTTCGAAGGCATCGGCGACTTCGCGAGGCGGAGCAACATCCTCGATGTTGACGCGGTTGATGGCGATACCCGAGCCGTAGCGGTCCATCGTGCCCTGGATGATGTTCTGGACTTCGCTGGCGATCGGCTGACGGTTGTCGCGGAATGCATCCTGTGCCGGACGACGGCCGACGACTTCACGCATGGCGCTCTCGGACACCTGCTGCAGGGTTTCTGCCGGATTTTCGAGATTGAACAAGTAGGCCTTCGGATCGCTCACCGTGAACAGCACCGTGAACTGGACATTCAGGATGTTCTGGTCACCCGACAGCATCAGGCCAGATGTGGAATTGGCACTGCCGCGTCCACCGATGCTCTGCAACTGCTCAGTAACCTTGACGATGTTGATCTGGTCCATCGGCCAGAGGTGGAAATGAAGACCAGGAAGCGAGACTTCCTCTTTGGGCTTGCCAAAGCGCAGTTCGACGCCTCGCTCGTCCGGCTGGACGGTGTAGATGCACTGGATAAGCCAGAAAACAACGACGACCGCAGCAACAATCAGGAAAATACCGCTGTTGAAACCGCCTGGAATGATCCCCCGCAGGCGCTCCTGGCCGCGTCGGATGATGTCTTCCAGATCGGGAGGACCGCCCCCGCCGTTGCCGCGCGGACGGTTGGGACCCTTGCCCCAGGGGCCTGGCTTGTCGCCACCGCCACCATTACCGCCGCCGCTGCCACCGCCGCCCCAGGGACCGCCGCCATTCTGATTACTCCAGGGCATTAAAACCTCATCGTTCGTGGAATCCTTGACACGTTGTCCGGCCCTGGTTCCCCGCGGCAGCAACGATGCCCTCGTTATAGGTATCGGCGGTGTCGCTTTCAACGCAACCTCTGGAAGTTGGGCGGCATAATTGGAAAAATAGTTGATTTTTGGAGCTTAAATGCAGTTTCGCGTGTTTCGCGGCAAAGCCGTTGCAAACTTTGAAGCAGGCAAAGCCACGCCTGTAATCCGCGCGACTTTCACCGGCGACGATACGTCACGAAGCGCGTTGCAAAGCTGTCTCGCTCGCCAGCGGGGACTGCCAACTCGGCCTCTTCCTGCCATACCGCCGGGTCGATCGCCGGGAAGGATGTGTCTCCCTCAACCTCTGTCTCGATGTGCGTCACATACATGCGCTCGGCAGTCTCCATCGCCTGGTGATAGATCTCTCCGCCACCGATGACGCAGATTTCATCCACGCCATCGAGCCTCGCCTTTTCGGAAGCCTGCGCAATCGCGTCCTGCAGCGAGTTCAAGACCGTAACGTCTTCAGGAGCGAAAGTGGGGTCGCGGGTAACGATGAAGTTCGGCCTTCCCGGCAGCGGCTTGCCAATCGACTGGAACGTCTTGCGGCCCATGATGACCGGCTTTCCCGACGTCAGCGCCTTGAAGCGCTTGAGGTCGGTGGATAACCGCCATGGCATGGCGCCATCCCTGCCGATGATGCTGTTTCGCGAAATCGCGACGATGATGACCTGTCTTATGTCCGACATGGAACCTGCATCCCTTCAATCCCTCGGCAGCGCCGGCACCCATCTTGGCGCGGTCGGCCTTCCCGCCCGTTCTTACCGCACCATAATCATCGGTGCCACAAAAAGGCTCGAGCGGGGGAGCCGTCCCGCGACCGCATCGCACAAGTGGACCTTGCCTGCGAAATGCAGCATACCATTTGGTCCTTGCCTCAAGCAAAAACCGGCAATCCCGACTGGAGTTAACCGATGACCGAGAACACCGAATACAAGCCCGCAAGCGTCTGGACATGGGACAAGGCAAGCGGCGGGCGGTTTGCCAATATCAACCGGCCCATCGCCGGAGCCACCCATGAAAAAGCCCTCCCCGTTGGCAAGCATCCCCTGCAGCTCTATTCCCTGGCGACACCCAACGGTGTCAAGGTGACGGTCATGCTCGAGGAACTGGTGGCCCTCGGCCACGAAGGGGCTGAATACGATGCCTGGCTGATCCGCATCAACGAAGGCGACCAGTTCGGCAGCGACTTCGTCGACATCAATCCGAATTCCAAGATCCCGGCCCTGATGGATCGCAGCGGACCGACACCGGTGCGCGTCTTCGAATCAGGCTCGATCCTGTTTTATCTCGCCGAAAAATTCGGCGCCTTCCTGCCGACGGAACAGCCGATCCGTACGGAATGCATGTCCTGGCTGTTCTGGCAGATGGGCAGCGCCCCCTATCTCGGCGGCGGCTTCGGTCACTTTTACGCCTACGCACCGACAAAGATGGAATACCCGATTAACCGCTTCACGATGGAAACGAAACGCCAGCTGGACGTCCTCGACCGCCGGCTTGCCGACAATGAATATCTGGCCGGCTCGGACTATACCATCGCCGATATCGCCGTCTGGCCCTGGTATGGTGCGCTGGCCAAGGGCTGGCTGTACGAAGCAGCCGAGTTCCTGCAGGTCCAGGAATACAAGAACCTGCAGCGTTGGACCGACCTGATCGGCGAACGCCCCGCAGTCCAGCGCGGCCGCATGGTCAATCGCGTGTTTGGAGAACCGTCGAGCCAGTTGCATGAGCGCCACGATGCCGCCGATTTCGACACGAAGACACAGGACAAGAATCCGTCGTAAACAGTCAGAGGCAGTTTCTTACCGCCCACATGCGGCCCCGGCTTTCGGGGCCGTTCCCATCACGGGTTGGCGCGCAGATAGGCAATGACGTCCTTGATCTCGCTGTCGCTCCACAATCCCCAGAATGGCATGGTCGTGCCCGGGACTTTCTTCTTCGGGCTGGATAGAAACGCCGAAAGCGCTGCCTCGTCCCACACCAGTCCGGCAGCACCGGCATCGCTCATGGCCTTCGAATACCGGTAGCCGGCAACGGCCCCGGCAGGCCTGCCGACGACGCCCTTCAGATAGGGACCGAAGCCGTTCCTCTCGCGGTCCACAACATGGCATTGCGTACAGAGCTGGAAGACTTTCTTGCCATGCGCAAGATCCTCAGCCGACACCCCCGTCGCTCCGCCGATCGTCATAGCGACGGTAAAAGCCGCCACCGGCATCTTCCGCAAAATCAAATGTCTGAGGCACTCCATTTCGCGCTGATCTCCTCGACAGCCAGTTGCAGCGCAACGTGATACGCCGTTGCAGGCTGAAAATCGCTTGGCTTTATAGTCGCAGCATCGGTGGTTTCGAAGACCCGGCGACAAAACCCCTGACACGCGCTTTCAGAGCTGGGCTAAGCGTCGCGATATCGAAAGTGCCGGTTTCGTCTGGATTTGCACGCCTGGATAGTCCAAAACAGCAGAATGAAAACAGCAAAGAAATCGAAATTTCCAATCCGGCCGATGTCGTTCGTGCGACATTTTCTGCAAAGTTCGTCCGCAGGCGGCATCGTTCTCATGGTGTCCGCAGTGGTGGCGCTTACCGTCGCCAACTCGCCCCTCTATTCTGTGTATGCGGACACCCTGCATCTCTACGTCGGAGGTCTTTCGATACTTCATTGGGTCAACGATGGCCTGATGGCGATATTCTTCCTGATGGTCGGCATGGAAATCAAGCGGGAAGTTCTCGACGGCCAGTTGTCGACCTGGTCGCGCCGGATCCTCCCCGGTGTCGCAGCGATTGGCGGCATGCTGGTGCCCGCCCTCATCTATCTCTCGTTCAATCTCGGAGAAGCCGGGCATCCGAAGGGCTGGGCTATCCCGTCTGCCACCGATATCGCCTTTGCTCTCGGTGTCCTCTCGCTGCTCGGGCCAGCAGTCCCGACATCGCTGCGCGTTTTCCTGACGGCCCTCGCAATCATCGACGATCTCGGCGCCGTGCTGATCATTGCCGTGTTCTATACCGGCGACCTCAATGTCTATGCACTCGGCGGCGCTGCCGTGACATTGCTGGCGCTCGTCGCACTCAACCGCGCCGGCGTGACACGCCTGCTGCCTTACCTCGTGCTAGGCGCAATCCTCTGGTTGCTGACACTGCAGTCGGGCATTCATGCGACGCTAGCCGGTGTCGCCCTCGCCTTCACCATTCCGCTGAGGGCTATCGCGAGTAAAACAGATACGGAAGTCTCCCCGCTGCTGACGCTGGAGCACGGCATACAGCCCTGGGTCAATTTCCTGATTGTGCCGATTTTCGGGTTTGCCAACGCCGGCGTTTCGTTTGCCGGACTGTCGCTCGGTGCTTTCGTCGATCCCGTCCCGCTCGGGGTGGCGACAGGCCTGTTCGTCGGCAAGCAGCTTGGCGTCTTCGCCTTCTCAGCCGCCGTCATCCGCATGGGTTGGGCGGAATTGCCAAGGCACGCGACCTGGCTGCAACTCTACGGCGTCGCCCTCCTCTGCGGCATCGGTTTCACCATGAGCCTGTTCATCGGCCTGCTGGCCTTTGCCTCGGACCCGATGCTGCAGGATGAAACGAAGCTCGGCGTCCTGCTCGGCTCGTTCTTGTCTGCAATTGTCGGCGCGATACTCCTCAAGACCACCGGCGGCAACGATGCCCAGCCGGACAGGCCGGCAAGCGCCTGATCCCTGCGCCATGCCCGGTCGCTACACCGCGACCGGGGCCTCGATGGCCGGATGCGGATCGTAGCCGCTGACCTCGAAGTCCTCGATGCGATAGTCGTCGATGCTGTCTGGATGGCGCAGCAGACGGAGCTTCGGAAACGGCCGTGGCTCGCGACTGAGGATCGTGCGGGCCAGATCGACGTGGTTGAGATAGAGGTGCACGTCTCCCCCGACCCAGATCAGTTCGCCCGGCGTCATGTCCACCTGCTGGGCCACCATGTGAACCAGCGCCGCCTGCTGGGCGAGATTGAAAGGATTGCCGAGGCCGACGTCACAGGAGCGCTGGCCGACCAGCAGCGAAAGCTTGCCTTTCTTGCCCGACCCCGCAGGGGCGCCCTCGTCTGCGATATTGCTGACATAGAACTGGTACGTCATATGGCACGGGCTGAGCGCCATCCGGTCGAGTTCACCGACGTTCCAGGCGTGGAACAGCATGCGCCGGCTGGAGGGATTGGACTTCAGTGTCTGGATGACGGCCGCGATCTGGTCGTGTTCCTGACCGTCCGCATCCAGCCACCGCCGCCACTGCTTGCCGTAGACTGGCCCGAGGTCGCCCCACTCAAGGGCGAAAGCGTCGTCGCCGAGCACGCGCTCCTCGAAGGCCTCCTGCGAAATATCGTCGCCGGTTGCCTTCCGATATTTGTCGAGCGGCCAGTCGGTCCAGATCCGGACGTTTTCGCGCAGCAACGACTGGATGTTAGTCTGCCCGGTCAGGAACCACAGCATTTCCTTCACGGCCGTTTTCCAAAACACCCGCTTCGTGGTGTAGACGGGGAAACTTCCATCGGAGAGGTCGAAGCGCATCATCGCGCCGAACGTCGACAAGGTGCCGACGCCGGTCCTGTCGATGCGGCGGTCGCCCTTCTCCAGAAGGTGTTCCAGCAGATCCAGGTACTGGTATTCGGGATGCCGGGCCATGTGAGAAATCCTTTTGCGTCGCCAGTTTCGTAACGTCGCCGCGCCTCAAAACCAAGCCATGCCAGCAATCGGGACCGACTTCTCCCCCAGTTTCGACGCCGATCAAGAAAATGCCAAGCAATTTTGCCACGAGGTCTTCCCTCGGGCACGAGAAGACACTATATCGGTATTGCCGGTTTTCGGACCGGCTATGGCAATAAATGAGCGATGTAATAAACCTATTGGACCCGGGGGCGGTACCCGGCGCCTCCACCAAAAACTGGCCAGAGATGATCGGCTTTTGATGGGGGCGAAATAGGATCGACAAGGGTGTAAAGATCTACTTTTTGCCCGGCATTGTACCACCGTTATCGGACTAAATCTGTAGTTGCAAACACCAACTATGCGGAAGCTCGTCTCGCTGCTTAATCGCAGTGTGACACTTCAAATCAAGTCCTGAAGGTTCGCACCTTAAGGCGGGGTTCGGAGGTACCTGGCAACAGAAACCTCCACCTTCTCCCTTTTTCGGAAATCATGTATGGTCGGTCGACATGACTCGCGCGTCGGGGGTTTTCCGAATCCGCCTGCTGTGGCATAGAGCCTTGAAGACGGCCAACGAAAGACGGGAAAGCATGGGGCAGGATCATATCCGCTACGATATTCTGGCACAGGACGCTCTGCGCGGAGTTATCCGTAAGGTTCTGACCGAGGTCGGCACGACCGGCCGCCTGCCCGGCGACCACCACTTCTTCATTACATTCCTGACCGGCGCCGCTGGCGTGCGCATCTCCCAGCATCTGAAGTCGAAGTATCCGGAGCAGATGACCATCGTCATCCAGCACCAGTTCTGGGAGCTGAAGATCACCGAAACCCATTTCGAGATCGGCCTGTCGTTCTCTGACGTACCGGAAAAGCTGGTGGTGCCTTTCAACGCCATCCGCGGTTTCTATGATCCGTCGGTGAATTTCGAGCTCGAATTCGACGTGCCTCTCAGCGACGAGGAAGAATTGCCGAGTGGCGAGATCACCGCATATCCCGTCAATACGGATACACCGGTCGAGCACATCGCCACCAACGAAAGCGAGCCGAAGAAGCCCGGCTCCGTCGTGTCGCTGGATGCATTTCGCAAGAAACAGTGAAATCACGGCCCCAGGCGATGCGTTGGGGAGCGGATCGATGACTGCAGAGATCGTCAACCTGAAACAGTTTCGAAAGCAGCAGGCACGCTCCGACAAGGAGAAGCAGGCCGAGCAGAACCGCATCACTTTCGGCCGCACCAAGAGCGAAAAGAAGCTGACGACAACGCTCAACGACAAGGCTAGCAAGGCGCTGGACGACGGACATATCGAGCAGCCGTCGACTGACAAATAAGCCGCAAGCTTGGCGGGTCCACGCAGTCAAATACGTCCGGTCGATCGATTTACAGTCGTTTCCGAAAAAGCGTCCACCAGGCCATCATGATCCGCAAACACTCCGCCACGCTCCATGGCCACCGCACCAGCTTCACGCTGGAGGATGGTTTCTGGGACGAACTGAAGCTGATTGCCAATGCACGTGGCCTGTCGCAGGCCGCACTTATCGCCGAAATCGACGATAGGAGATCTCCGGAAAGCAACCTGTCGTCAGCGCTGAGGCTCCATGTCCTACAATGGCTGAAGGACGCTGCCAGAAAAGAGTGACGACCAGCGACTGCCCCGCCTGATCAGAACTTTTGCGGTGGAGTGGAAAAATCCGGAACAGTCAGCGGTGCCGGTAAAGGTGGCTGCTGCTGCGATTTGGCTTTCTGTTCGGCATCGGCTTTTGCCTTGACCTCAGCTTCAGCCCGTGCCGCCTCGTTTGCCTGAAATTTGGCCAAGGCCTCAGCACGTGCCTTCGTTGCCGCTTTGATCTTGGCCTTTACGGCGGCATCGGCCTTCGCCTTTTCTTCCGCCTGCGCCTGCGCTTCGGCCTGTGCCTTGGCCGCAGCGTCAGCTTCAGCCTTGGCGGCGGCATCGGCTTCCGCCTGCAGCTTTGCTTTCGTCGCCGCCTCCGCCTGTCGCTGCGTCTCGGCCTGTTCGGCCAGCATTCTCAGGCGCTCCTCCTCGGCCTTGCGCTGCTCCTCGATGACTGCATCCTGCTGGCGCTTGATATCGCGCTCGGTGGCTGCGAATTTCGTGAGCGCCACCTCGCGCCTCAACCGCTGCTTTTCCAGCACACCAGATTGCAGCCGCTCGACCCGGCGTCGTTCGCGCTCGAAGGCCCGCAAGGACAGGAAGCTGGTGACAGCGCTGGAATCGACGCTGCGGGTCGGTGTTGCCAGCGGCCCAGTGAAGCCGAGACGCAGGGCCGGATCGGCACCACTGACAGCATCGGCGCCGGCATTTAGAGAAATGGCGAGCGCACCGCGGATGGTCTCGTCGGACAGGTTGATATCGGCATTGCCGGTCAGTTTGGCCGTATCGGTCATGGCAACGAGATTGTCGATCCGCACCCGTCCGCCCGAAATATTGAGCGGCATCGTCAGCGGCTTCAACACCGCATCGCCGTTGTTCAGCAGCGTCTGGACGATCGGCTCCACCTTGTCGGCGGTGACGGCGCCCTGGATCTGGTCGGTGGCCGACAACAGCGATGGCAGGATGCCGAGATTGAGACCACGAATACGCGTTTCGCCGAGCATCACCTGGCCGGAGCCGCTCGCCGAGGCCGCGAGGTCGCTGACGCTCTTGCCGCTTGCCTCCATGTTGAGAGAGAGCCCTGCCCTCCCGGTCGCCACAGGGGCGCCGTCGCGCTGCCAGCCGATGACGGCCAGATCGGCATTGCCGAGATCGATCTTCGTTTGCAGCAAGGCATTGCCATCATTGTTGGCAAGCAGCAGGCGACCGCCGATCGTTCCACCGCTCCATTTGCCTGCCATGTCGTTGAACTGCAGGGCATCGCCCTTGTATGACATGTTGGTGGTGAAATCGGATACGGGACCGAAAATGCCGGGCCACATCTGCTGAGCCGAGAGTTTTACATTGATGTCGGTGCCGGTAAACATCGGCAGTCCCAGCTTGGCCCTCGTCAGGTTGCCATCGGCCGGGTCCGTCATCGGGCCGAAGATGGCCTCTCCGAGCCACCCGAGATCGGCTTCCGTCATGGCAATGTCGCCGCTCGCCTTGATGTTGGCCGCCTTGCGGTCGAAGGCCAGCTTGCCGGTCACGCCGTTGCTGGCGAATTGCCCCTTGATGTCGGAGAACGCCACCTTGTCCGAATCGATCGTCGCGGTGATCTGGAGTTTCGCCGGCAGGCCGGTGCCCATCTGCGGCATGCCGATGCCGTTCATGACCAGATACGGATCGAGATCGGCGCTCTCCATTGACAGCGCCATCGTGCCGTTGAGAAATGTCGCCGGCCGGACATCGACCTTGCCGTTGGCAGTAAACGACGTCTTGTCGGTGGCAAATGTCAGGGCCGCATCGGCCGGGTCGTTATCGGTCGCCGACACCTTCAGAGTCAGGCGTCCGTTGGCATCGGCATCGACGGGCAGCGGATCGAGGCCCGCCTGGCCGAACAGGATCGAAGTGACCGAATTCTCAAGCGTCGCCTCAAGCGTCGTCGTACCCTTGCCGGTCAGCGCCAGAAGGTCGGACATGCGGTAATCGAGGTTGACGCGGCTGCCGTTGGAAACGCCGGCCAGCGTCAGTGCCAGCCCGTTGCCCTGGTCGCCGCCCAGCGTCAGTGCTCCGCGAAGGGCCGTGTTGCCGTACCATGCACCATTGCGCACAAGCCGGTCGACGACCGGGTGATGCGGCAGGTGCTGGCTGAGCATCGTGAAGAACGACGTCGGGTCGGCAGCCTTGAAGGTGATTTCGCCCGATCCCTTGTATTCGAGCAGAGAGCCTGACGCGCGCCCGGTGGCGGTAATCTCTGCGCCGGCAACGTCGCGCACGAACAGCTTGTCGAGCTTCAGGGCTCCATCGGCAATTCCGAACGTAGTCTCGACATCGCTGGCGGCTATGCCGAAGGCGGAAAACTTGTCTGCTTTCAGATGGGCGTTGATCTTGTGATCGAGAATGTTTTCACCCGGTTCCTGTCCGGTAAACAGGCCGGTCAGGGCGCGCAGCGCGTCGAGATCGAGGGAATCGCCATTGAGATCGACAGCCAGCGTCGGCGCCTGGTTTTCCGGCAGCTGACGATCCAGCCGCCCTTTCAGCGTCGCATCGCCGATGGCAATCTCGAGGTTGTCGAAACGCTGCCGTAAATGGGTCAGGTTGACGTCGGCGGAAAAGCCGGCGGCCTTCAACTCGCGAATGGACGGATCGACGGTGCCAGACAGCCAAGTGGCGAGCCCCGAAGGCTGGCTGGAGGCCACCAGCAGGTTGCCGGTGAAGTTCGGGTCGCCTTGCAGCAGCAACTTGCCCTTGGCTTCCACTTGCGTGCGGCCGGGTAGCGTGCCGACTGCCTTGTCGACGGTCCAGCCGGCGCCCGCTGGTTCGAGATCGAGCTGCACGTCGCGCAATGTCGTGTCGCCGGCAACGATTGCCGGCAGGCGTACCGTTGCCTTGCCAGGCACTTGAGGCACCGGTATTTCGGCTGCGATGGCAATGAGGTTGCTCAGCCTTTGCCGCGCGGAAACTGCGGGGTTGCGCGTCGTCTTGCCTTCGCTGCCCTGATTTCCGAGCCGGTTGACATCGATCTGCTGTCCGTCCGCCGTCAGCAGGAACTCCGGCTTTGGCCCCGTATCGAGCGTTGCCTCGCCGGTGATGACATAAGGGTCGTCGGAAGCACCGAGCTCCAGGCGGTATTCGGGAATACGAATGCGGTCGTTGGTGAGTTCGAACTTGCCCTTGGCACGCGGCTCGCTCGATTTAGCGTCGCCCGATATCTTGCGTGCCTGCCGGGTTTCAATGCCGGCCGAGAACGTACCAAGGTAATCGGGCTTGCTCGCCACCAGCTTCAGTTCGCCATCGAGATCGATGCTGACGGGATGGCTCTGCGGCACCAGGCGCGTGCGGACCTTCAGCACGCCGTTGTCATCGGGCTGGCTGCTGGCGATGGTGAACTTCCCATGCTCGTCATCGAGCGCTGCCTCGCCTTCGACCCGCCAAGGGCCGGCCAGCGATTTCGCGGACATTTCGGCATTGAGATCGGTAATATGGCGCGTGCGCCCTGATTGCTCGTCGATGAACTCGACCGATCCGCCATCCACATGGACGTTTTCCAGCACCACGGATTTCGCCGGAATTTCCGACTGGCTGCCGCGCATCCAGTCCAGCGTGCCATCCTTCAGCAGCCGCAGGCGGACCTTCGGCTGGGAGATGCGCATGTCGAAGATCAGCGCCTCGCCAGACAGGAAAGGCGCAAGCTCGGCATCCATCGCAAATTCTGAAATCTGCACAATCGGCGTCCCGTCCGGCTCCTGGCCGACGCGCACGTCATGCAGCGTGACTGAGGGAAACGGCAGCAGGCGGGCATCGACGGAACCATGAACGGTGACCTTCTTGCCGATGATGCGGCTGGCCTGTTCCTCGAAACTTTGCCGAAATCCGGTCCAGTCGATGAAGAGCGGCGCCAGCAGCGCCACGAACAGCACCACCACCAGAACGCCACCCAGAAAGACCAGGACCTTGCCTAACAACGCGTTGAATCTCCATTCCTCATGCCCGTCACGACACTAGCGCCATTCGCGTCGGGGGCAAGGCAAACTCATGGTAATATTCCATTTTTCAGTCTGCATGAAAGATTTTGCCGGGATTGAATATGCCATCGGGATCGAGACTGCGCTTGATCTGGCGCATCAGGTCGACGGCGCCGCCGAGCTCCTGCTCGAGAAACGCCATCTTGCCCTGGCCGATGCCATGTTCGCCCGTGCAGGTGCCGTCCATCGACAGCGCCCGCGCATTGAGACGCGCGACAAATCCCTCGGCAACGGCGACACCTTCGGGCGTCTTGTCGTCGAACAGCAGCAGGACGTGGAAGTTTCCATCACCGGCGTGCCCGACGATCGGCCCCAGCAGTCCATGCGCCTCGATATCGGCCTGTGTTTCGACGACGCACTCGGCAAGCCTCGAAATCGGCACGCAGACGTCCGTCGACAAAGCCGCCAATTCAGGCGCAAGCGCGCGGCAGGCCCAGTACGCATCGTGACGGGCCTTCCAGAGCTTGTTGCGCTCCTCGACATTGACGGTCCATTGAAACTCGTCCCCGCCACATTCGGCAGCGATCTCACCGAATTCAGCCGATTGCAGCGGCACCGTTTCCTCCGTGCCATGAAATTCCAGGAACAGGGTCGGCCGCTCGGGATAGGACAGGCCGGAGTAGCGGTTGCAGGCACGAACCTGCATGCTGTCCAGCAATTCGATGCGGGCAACGGGAATGCCCATCTGGATGGTCATGATGACGGCGTCACAGGCCGCCTTGATGGTCGGGAAGGCGCAGACGCCACCGGCGATCTTCTGCGGAATACCCTGCAGCCGCAGCGTCACCGAGGTCAGAATGCCGAGCGTCCCCTCGGATCCGACGAACAGGCGGGTCAGGTCGTAGCCGGCGGAGGATTTACGGGCCCGGCGAGCGGTGCTGATCTCCTCGCCGGACGCCGTTACAGCGGTCACAGCCAGAACATTGTCCTTCATCGTCCCGTAGCGCACCGCATTGGTGCCGGATGCGCGGGTCGACGTCATGCCGCCGATCGAGGCGTTGGCCCCTGGATCGATGGGGAAGAACAGGCCGGTATCGCGCAGGTAGACGTTGAGCTCCTCGCGCGTCACGCCCGGCTCGACGACGCAATCGAGATCCTCCGCATTGACTGCAAGAACCTTGTTCATCCGACTCATATCTATCGATATTCCGCCATTTGGCGCATTGATCTGGCCTTCCAGCGACGAGCCCGTGCCGAACGCGATGACGGGCACCTTGTGCTCGGAACAGGCGCGCACGGCAGCCTTGACGTCGTCGCTGCTCTCGGCAAAAAGCACGCCGTCGGGCAGCTGCGAGGGAATGTATGTGGTGGTGTGCGCGTGCTGGGCACGAAAGGCATCACCCGTCTGGAAACGGTCGCCGAAAGCCTGCTTCAGAATGCCGAGAACGGCAGCAACGCCCGCCTCGTTGCGTGTTCCAGCTCTTGCATCCGCCAGCGCCATTGCGTGATCTCCCATGCGATCTCGGCAGGACCTGTAAGGCCCCGAAGGGCTTCTATGAGACAAGCGATCCGTCCTGTCCAGCCCAACGTCGGGTCCAGCGGTCTCATGGAACGACACCGGACCTTGCTCTCCGGCAGATCGGAATTGCGGCTGCGACCGACAACCGCTGCAGCGTTAGAGAACCGAAATATTGCACAAAATCGCGGCATGTGCGTTTGCGGCAGGCCGCCTTTCGGCTCGTCGGAGAGCCCGGACCCGCCACATCGCGCCAGTCCCGGCGCTCATCGTCTGGCACGCGAATTGCGTAGGCCTTCTTGATTTTTCATTCGAGTTTAAAAGGACAAGCCTATGAAACGCCAACAGTTCCTCCTCATGGCCGCACTCGCGATGATGACGGTCGGCACCGTCTCCGCTCCCCATGCGGCGCGCGCAGACGCGCTCAGCGACATCGCCGCCCGTGGATCGATCCGCGTTGCCGTGCCGCAGGACGCACCGCCCTTCGGCACTGTCGGCCCGGACATGGAACTGCAGGGACTCGACATCGACATGGCGAAACTCATCGCCTCCAAACTGGGCGTCAAGGCCGAACTGGTGCCGGTGACGCTGCCGAACCGCATCCCCTACCTGCAGACCAACAAGGCCGACATCGTCATCTCCAGCCTTGGCAAGAACCCGGATCGCGAGAAGGTCATCGACTTCACCTCCGCCTATGCGCCCTTCTTCAACGGCGCCTTTGCCCCCGCCGACCTGAAGATCACGTCCGCTGCCGATCTCTCGGGCAAGACCGTTGCCGTGGCCCGCGGCGCCATCGAGGACCTCGCCCTGACGAAGATCGCCCCGCCGGATGCAATCATCAAGCGCTTCGAGGACAATAACGGCACGATCTCGGCCTTCCTCTCGGGCCAGGTCCAGGTTATCGTGACAGGCAACGTCATTGCCGCTGCGATCCTCGAGAAGAACCCGCCGAACCGTCCGGAACTGAAGTTCCTGATGAACAAGTCGCCCTGCTATATCGGCCTCAACAAGAACGAGGACGCACTCAAGGGCAAGATCAACGAAATCATCGCGGCTGGCAGGGCCGATGGATCGATGAACAAGATCACCCAGAAATGGCTGCACCAGGACATCCCGGCAGACCTCTGACCGCTCCCTGACAAAGGCTGGCGCCCTTGCGGCGTCGGCCTCCCCACCGGAAGCGGAGGAACCTGGATGCACTACCATTTCGACTTCGCCTGGCTCGGCGAATACTACCCCATGCTGATCAAGGGCGTCGGCATCACGCTGGAACTGACCGCCGTCGGCGCAGTTTTCGGCATCGGGCTTGCCATAGCCTGCGCCTGGGCCCGCTCGCTCGGCCCCCGTTGGCTGAGGCCCTTGGTCGTTCCCTATGTCGAACTGATCCGCAACACGCCCTTCATCGTCCAGCTGTTCTTCATATTCTTCGGACTGCCCGGCATCGGCATCAAGCTCGGGGAAATGCAGGCAGCCAATTTCGCCATGGTCATCAATCTCGGCGCATATGGATGCGAGATCATCCGGGCCGGCATTCAGGCGACACCGCGCGGCCAGTTCGAGGCGGGCGCCAGCCTTGCGATGACGCCGTTCCAGACATTCTGGCATGTGATCCTCGTCCCAGCGCTGCAGCGCATCTGGCCGGCCCTGTCGTCGCAGATCATCATCGTCATGCTCGGCTCCGCCGTCGTCTCGCAGATCGCTGCTGAAGACCTGACCTTTGCCGCAAATTTCATCCAGTCGCGTTCGTTCCGCGCCTTCGAGGCCTATTTCGTCTCGACGACTATCTACCTGCTGCTGGCAATCATCCTGCGCCAGCTCCTGTCCGGCCTCGGCCGCATCCTCTTTCCGCGCGGGAGCACCCGATGATCCAGTTCACCACCTGGGATATCGTCCGCAATCTTCTCTACGCTACCCGCTGGACAATCCTCCTGTCGCTGGTCTCCTTCGTCGGCGGCGGCCTGCTCGGCATGGTGCTGCTCTACCTGCGCACGGGGAAGCGGCGCATCGCGCGCATTTTCGTCAAATACTACGTCGAACTGTTCCAGGGCACGCCGCTGCTGATGCAGCTGTTCCTCGCCTTCTTCGGCATGGGGCTGTTCGGCATCGACGTCCCGGCCTGGCTTGCCGCCGGCGTCGCGCTCATCCTCTGGTCGGCCGCTTTCCTTACTGAAATCTGGCGCGGTTGCGTCGAGTCCGTCGTCAAGGGCCAGTGGGAGGCGTCTGCCAGCCTCGGCATGGGATACGCCCAGCAGATGCGCCATGTCATCCTGCCACAGGCCCTGCGCGTCGCTGTGCCGCCGACCGTCGGCTTTTCCGTGCAGGTGGTGAAAGGCACGGCGCTGACATCGATCATCGGCTTCGTCGAACTGTCGAAGGCCGGCACCGCCATCACCAATGCCACCTTCGAGCCGTTCACCGTCTACGGTTTCGTCGCCCTCATCTATTTTGCCCTCTGCTGGCCTCTGTCGAAAAGCAGCCAGATCCTGGAAAGGAAGCTCAATGTCGCTCATCGAAATCACTGAGGTGCGCAAGAGCTTCGGCAGCAACGAAGTTCTGAAGGGCATCAACATAAACGTCGAACCCGGCGAGGTCATCGCCATCATCGGCAAGAGCGGCTCGGGGAAATCCACCCTGTTACGCTGCATCAACGGCCTAGAACTTATCGATGACGGCTCGATCTCCGTCGCCGGTGCCCAGTTCCTGCCCGACGAATTGCATCTGAAGGCGCTGCGGCTGAAGGTCGGCATGATCTTTCAGCAGTTCAATCTCTTTCCGCACCTGACGGCCGGCCGCAATGTCATGCTGTCGCAGACGGTGGTGCGGAAGACGTCCAAGGCTGATGCAGAAGCTATGGCCCGAAAGATGCTCGAGCGGGTCGGCCTGGCCCACAAGTTCGATGCGTATCCCGACGAGCTCTCCGGCGGCCAGCAACAGCGCGTCGCCATCGCCCGGGCGCTGGCGATGCAGCCGATCGCGCTGCTCTGCGACGAGATCACCTCGGCGCTCGACCCGGAGCTCGTGTCGGAAGTGCTGGCCGTGGTCCGCGAACTCGCATCCGAAGGCATGACGCTGCTGATGGTCACCCACGAGATGAAGTTCGCCCGCGACGTCTGCTCGCGCGTCGTCTTCATGCACGAAGGCCGCGTCCACGAAATCGGCCCGCCGGAAGAGTTCTTCAGCAACCCCAAAACGCCGGAACTGAAACAGTTTCTGGGGATGCTGTGAGGCGGGAGCCTAAGGCAACATCGGCGGATTGAGCCGCGCAAATCCCTCCTGCCGGCGGTATGGATAGTAGGGGTAAGGCGCGGCGACAGCACTTGCCGCATCGAGGCGGGCAATCTGCTCGCTGGTGAGGCTCCAGCCGACAGCGCCGAGGTTTTGCCGGAGTTGTTCCTCGTTTCGAGCCCCGATGATGACGCTCGAGACGGTTGGCCGGCTGAGCAGCCAGTTGATGGCGATCTGAGGCACCGAACGGCCGGTTTCCCCGGCGATCCCGTCGAGGACATCAACGATATCGAACAGCTTGTCTTCATCCACGGGCGGCCCGAACTCTGCCGTCTGGTGAAGCCTGCTGCCTTCCGGCAAAGGCTGGCCACGGCGGATCTTGCCAGTCAGCCGCCCCCAGCCGAGTGGGCTCCAGACCAGCGCGCCGACACCTTGGTCTGCGCCAAGCGGCATAAGCTCCCATTCGTAGTCGCGGCCGACCAGCGAATAATAGACCTGGTGCGCGACATAACGAGGATGGCCGCCCCGGTCGGCTGCCGCCAGCGATTTCATCAGCTCCCATCCGGCGAAGTTCGAGGCGCCGACATAGCGGACCTTTCCCGCTGAGATGAGATCGTCCAGCGTCGACAGCACCTCCTCCACCGGCGTATGGGCATCGAATGCGTGAAGCTGCAGCAGATCGATGTAATCCGTGCCGAGCCGGCGCAACGCATCGTCTGTCGTGCGGATCAACCGCGAGCGCGAGGTGCCGGCATCGTTCGGTCCGTCGCCCATCGGCAGCGCCATCTTTGTCGATATCAGCACGCTGTCGCGGCGGCCACGGATCGCCTGCCCCAGCACTTCCTCCGAGGCGCCGGCCGAATAGACGTCCGCCGTGTCGAACAGGTTGAGGCCAGCTTCCAGGCAGATGTCTATGAGGCGGCGGGCTTCGACGACATCCGTCGTCCCCCAGGCACCGAACAGCGGGCCACTGCCGCCAAACGTCGCCGCGCCAAAGCTCAAGGCGGGGACCTTCAGGCCGGATCGGCCGAGATATCTGTATTCCATTGTCGTCTCCTGCGTTTCGTCAAAGGTAGATTGCAAAGACGATGTGAACTAGACTGCCGCAACGATCAGCATTCATGAATTGAATTCATAGTGAGCAAAACCGACGTAAACCGTTCAGGCGAAATGGAGATCTTTGTCCGGGTGGTCGATCTCGGCGGATTTTCGGCTGCCGCCCGTGCCAGCCGCCTCACCCCCTCGGCAATCAGCAAGCTCATGACGCGGCTGGAAGGACGGCTAGGCACGAGGCTGCTCAATCGCTCCACTCGCACGCTGCAGCTGACAACGGAAGGCAGCCTCTTCTACGACAGCAGCGTCCGGATACTTGCCGACATTGCCGAGGCGGAACGCAACGCCTCGGTCGGAGAATTGGCGATCGGCCGCATACGCATCAACACCAGCGCATCTTTCGCCAATCATGTTCTTGCGCCGCTCGTCCCGCAATTTCTGCGGCTTTATCCCGCAGTCACACTCGAGATTACCGTTACCGACGCGGTCGTCGACCTCATGGCCGAAAATGCAGATGTCGCGATACGGGCTGGTCCGATGAAGAGTTCGCAGCTGGTCGCGCGCAAGCTCGGTGGCACGTCGATGGCGATCGTCGCCACGCCGGACTATCTCGAGGAACATGGCACGCCGCGCACGCCAGCCGATCTCGACAGACACCGGAAGATCGCTTTTTCATACCGGCGAGCCGTCGCCGGCTGGCCGCTGCTGGTGGACGGCAAGTGCGTCGCGAAAAAGCTGGTCAGCACGATCGAGGCGAGCGATGGCGAGGCCATGCGACATCTCTGCCTGGCCGGCGGCGGCCTGGCGCGACTGGCAAGCTTCACGATCCGGGACGATGTCGCCGCTGGACGCTTGCTTGTCGTGCTCGACGACTGCAATCCCGACGACATCGAGGCGTTCCACGCCGTCTATATCGGCGAAGGCGGCCCTGTGCCAGCGCGAGTTCGTGCATTGCTGGATTTTCTGGCCGAGCACGTCAGGCTGTCATAGGCAAGGTACAGTGCGTCGCAAATGCGAGGCTGAGACGACTGCGCAAGATCGTTGCTCCATTCCGTCAGAAGCGATATCTGCGGGAGACGCCTGCATCGATCGAAACGATACGAATGCACGACAGCACCAGCTCGAAAAATTGACCGAGGATAGATGGCCCGCAAGAACAGAGACGACTTTGACTCATCGAACGCGGAGCCGGAGCCAACGATTTGCCCGCTCTGCGAGCGCGTGATCCCGGACGATCAGAAGGACGCCCACCATCTCGTCCCGAAGAGCAAGGGCGGCAAGGAGACCGTCTACCTGCACCGCGTCTGCCACAACCAGATCCATGCGATCTTCACGGATAGCCAACTCGCCAAGAAGTTCAGCACGATCGAGGCAATTCTCGAGGATCCGGCTGTGCAGACTTTCGTGGCGTGGATCAAAAGCAAGCCGCCGGGATTTGCAGACCTGGCCAAGGAGTCCGGACAGGCCTTGGGCCGTGGGCGCAAACGGTAGTATCCGGGAGCACAGGCCATGACCCTCGATGAGCTCGTCACCCGCTATCGCCCGCATCTGGAAGATGAATCCGTCAGGGTCCGGCGGAGCTGGGAGGAGATGTTTACCTACACGCTCAGGCTCTATCCGAAGGACACCCTTCTGGAAGCCTTCGATGTGCATGGCCTTGAACAAAAGCTGATCTCTGCAGGCCTGCACCCGCCCGTCGTCAACGGTTACGTCAAACGCTGGGCCGATTTGCTCGCGCGCGCACAGGACCTCTGACCTCTAACGGCATGAGTTCAGCCTACCAGGGGCGGCGCGGGTCCTGCCTGCGCACGCCCTCTATAGGCAATCAGCCGTTCTGGGTGATCGGCGCTATCTGGATTTCGACGCGACGGTTCTGCGCGCGGCCGGCTTCCGACGCGTTGCTGGCGACCGGCTGTGTCGGGCCGAAGCCGACGGCGGAGACGCGGCGCGGATCGATGCCCTGGGTGCCGAGATAGCCGGCGACCGAGTCTGCGCGACGCTCCGAGAGCTCCTGATTATGCTGCATGCTGCCGGTCGAATCCGTATGTCCGTTGACGTCGATCAGCGTTTTGTTGAACTTGCGCAGAACGATTGCCACCGAGTTCAGCGTCTGGTCGAACTCCGGCTTCACGTAATACTGGTCGGTATCGAAGGTGATGGCCGACGGCATGTTGAGAATGATGCGATCACCGGTGCGGGTGACGGAAACGCCGGTGCCCTGCAGCTGCTGACGCAACTCCGATTCCTGCTGGTCCATGTAATTGCCGATGGAACCGCCGGCGAGAGCGCCGATGCCTGCGCCGATCAGCGCCGCGTTGCGCCGTCCGACCGGGGAGCCGCCGACGGCAAGGCCCGCAATCGCCCCGAGCCCCGCGCCGATGGCAGCGCCACCCGCAGTGTTCGAAACCTTCTGCTCGCCCGTGTAGGGATCGGTGGTCGTGCAGGCATTCAGGAAGGCAGCCGAGACGGCGAGTAGAACGAATTTCTTGATCATGGACGAGGGCCTCTGCTTCGATGACGAGACGTGTATCAAGGATTGCGGCAATATCATGAAAAATAATGACAGCCCCTTGTCAACGCACAGATTTGCCCCATGAGCGTCGTAGCGAACCATAGGCCGTAGTGGATGCGCAGGGACATTGCCGCGCGGACGACGACACGTCACCGCGCCCTGCCGTCTCCGAATCGCGCGCTGGGGCGGCTCCGATAGCGGGCGGGATGGCAATAAGGGAATGAAAGCAGAACATCTTTTCTGGCCTTTCGATTCCGAATCACTACATTACGCGACATGACGATAGGACACGACGACATTCCCTTCTTCGACGAAGAGCCCGAGCACGCCGAGCCGAGGCGCCACGAGCCGGCTGCAGCGCGTCCGCAAGCTGCCGGCGGCATTGCCGCCCGCGCCATGGCAGCGCGCGATGTCGGCCGCGTGCCGGATTACCTCGCAGGCCTCAACGCCGAGCAGACAGAGGCTGTCGAGACGCTGGAGGGGCCGCTGCTGGTACTCGCCGGCGCCGGCACCGGCAAGACCCGTGTGCTCACCACCCGCATCGCCCATATCCTGTCGACGAACCGCGCCTTCCCCAGCCAGATCCTGTCGGTGACATTCACCAACAAGGCGGCGCGCGAGATGAAGGAGCGTGTTGCACTGCTGGTCGGCGGCGCAGTCGAAGGCATGCCATGGCTCGGCACCTTCCACTCGATCGGCGTCAAGCTGCTCCGCCGTCACGCGGAACTGGTCGGCCTGACATCGGATTTCTCCATCCTCGATACCGACGACGTCGTTCGCCTGATCAAGCAGATCATCCAGGCCGAGGGCCTCGACGACAAGCGCTGGCCGGCAAAGCAATTCGCCGGCATGATCGACGGCTGGAAGAACAAGGGCCTGACACCGCCCGATATTGCCGAGGGCGATGCCCGTGCTTTTGCCAACGGCAAGGGCCGCGAACTCTACGCTGCCTACCAGGCGCGGCTGAAGACGCTGAACGCCTGCGATTTCGGCGACCTGCTGCTGCATCCGATCACCATGTTCCGCCAGAACCCGGATGTGCTGAAGGATTATCACCAGCGCTTCCGCTATATCCTCGTCGACGAGTATCAGGACACCAACACCGCCCAGTACATGTGGCTGCGGCTGCTCGCCCAGCGGCCGAAGGGCGAGATGCAGAATGTCTGCTGCGTCGGCGACGACGACCAGTCGATCTACGGCTGGCGCGGCGCCGAGGTCGACAACATCCTGCGCTTCGAGAAGGATTTCCCGGGCGCCAAGGTGATCAAGCTCGAGCGCAACTACCGCTCGACCGAACACATCCTCGGCGCGGCTGCCCATCTGATCGCCCACAACGAAGGCCGGCTCGGCAAGACGCTTTTCACCGACCGCAGCGATCCCGAGGACGCCAAGGTTCAGGTTCACGCCGCCTGGGACTCGGAAGAGGAAGCCCGGGCGCTGGGCGAAGAGATCGAGCAGCTGCAGCGCGGCGGCCACGCGCTGAACGACATGGCGATCCTCGTGCGCGCCTCGTTCCAGATGCGCGAGTTCGAAGACCGCTTCGTCACGCTCGGCCTCAACTACCGCGTCATCGGCGGCCCACGCTTTTACGAGCGCATGGAAATCCGCGACGCCATGGCCTATTTCCGCCTCGTCTGCCAGCCGGCCGACGACCTCGCCTTCGAGCGCATCGTCAACACGCCGAAACGCGGTCTTGGCGACACAACGGTGCGCGCCCTGCACGACTATGCCCGCGCCCGCAATATACCCATGCTGGCCGCGGCAGCCGACATCATCGAAACCGACGAGATGAAGCCGAAGCCGCGCAAGGCTTTGTACGACGTCGTGATGTCCGTCCGCCGCTGGCAGGAACGGCTCGAAAACGCACCCCACACGGAGCTTGCCGAGCAGATCCTCGAGGAATCCGGCTACACCGACATGTGGAAGAACGACAAGTCGGCTGAAGCGCCGGGCCGCCTCGACAACCTGAAAGAACTGATCCGCTCGATGGACAGCTTCGAGAGCATGCGCGGCTTCCTCGAACACGTCTCGCTGGTCATGGATGCCGAAAACAACGAGAACCTCGATGCTGTCTCGATCATGACGCTGCATTCCGCCAAGGGACTGGAATTCAAGACGGTCTTCCTACCCGGCTGGGAGGAAGGCCTGTTTCCCCACCAGCGCTCGCTCGACGAGAGTGGACGGGCGGGTCTCGAAGAGGAACGACGGCTTGCCTATGTCGGCCTGACGCGGGCCAAACGCCTTTGCCACATCTGGTTCGTCTCAAACCGCCGCATCCACGGCCTCTGGCAATCCACCCTGCCCTCCCGCTTCCTCGACGAGTTGCCGAATACACACGTGTCCGTCGCCGAGACCGAGCAATCCTATGGCGGCTATGGACGCAGCGCCTACGGCCAGTCACGCTTCGACAAGGCCGAGCCCTTCTCCAACAGCTACGGCACGCCGGGCTGGAAACGCGCCCAGGCCAACAAGACCGATGCAACGCGCGACAACTGGGGCTCGCGCTCCGGCCACGCAGTCGAGCGCATCGGCTACGGCGAAAGCGGCCCGAAGGCGCGCACCATCGACGGCGAACTGGTGGCGAAATCAACGACCGACACTCCCTCCCGCTTCGCAGTCGGCGAACGCATCTTCCACATCAAGTTCGGCAACGGCAATATTTCAGCTATCGAAGGCAACAAGCTGACCATCGAATTCGACAGGGCCGGCCAGAAGCGTGTGCTGGATGGGTTTGTGGAGAGGGTGTGAGGGCGGAAGCGCGCTGTGGCGAGTAACCCCGTGGCGGATGTCGGCCCGTTGGGGACATTTTACGAATTCGAAGAATAGCTATTTAGCTCTGCGTCCAACGAATTCCGCAAACCGTCCTGCTTCGCCGTTAGCCTTAGGTAATCCAAGATCTCGACGATATATCCGGGATACGATATCCAACGATCTGGCGCAATCAGGACCTAATATTGAAGCGGTGTGGCAAAATGTAGGACGACACGGCACCTGAGGGCTGGGCGTGATCGCTGCGTCTTAATTGCGCCGCCGCCTTAATGAATAATGCAATCCCCGCGGCTTTCGCCGTTCTTGTCTGTATCCAGATAGCTCAGGTAGTCGATCAACATCTCGCTGCGCTGCTCAGCAAAATCATAGCCGCCAGCATTGGCAAGCATTTCCGTGAGCGCGGTGTCAGGGATCTCGCAACCCCGCCTGCGTTTTTCGAACGCCCCCAACCTTAGGCGTGCTCGATCAAGCGCGCTCTGCTTCGCCCGACGATCTTCATTAGCCCTATCGGCAAGCGTCTTTAGTGCCTTTTCAGCGGCCTGCCGCGCTACAGGGTTGGGCCAGATCTCGCCAGCCATGTCGATCGCCTCGGCCTCACGTTCGAGGCCCGGCCCCGCCTCGCTGCCATCATATTTTTCGAGATACCAAGTCAGTGCCTTGCTTCTGTCGGTATCGTAGAAGGCATCTTCACGGTGAACCTCCATAAATTCGGCAAACGACTGCTGAAGGAACTCCATGCCATAAATGCCCTTTTCAGCAATGTCGCTGAGCATCATCGCTGACTGCTGTACAGGCAGTCGGGCGAACACCTTCACCGCCTGATCGTGTTGACCGGCCTCTTCGAAGTGCAACGCAAGCGGTTGTATCAGACCCTCTGCAACTTCGCTGCGGATCACGCCAACAACGAAGGCCTGTTCCTGCGGGTTCTTGTATTTTTCTTTGGCCTCGCGCACATCCGTCTGCATCTGCGCCAGGACAGGATCAACAAGGTCAAGCGCAGCCTGCTCGCCTCGGCAAGCAAGCACACCAGTGGTCTGCCGAGACCAGTCTATCGCCTGTTTCTCTCTCTCCAGCTTCCAGCCCTGCTTCTCCTTCTCAAGCAGTGCGAGGATGCGCTCCCCTGGCTCATGATTGCCGTTATCACAGAAACGTGCAGCGGCCCGGCTCAGCCCCTCCCTCGGATCATAAGTCGCGGACTGCGGAAAATTATAGCGGCTGGCATAACGCTCCAGCGCATCCACATCATTATTTGCCATCCAGTCGAAAACCAGCGTGACGGTATCGAACGCATCGTTCCAGAGCATCTCTACGTGCTCGTCCCAAAGAGAAAGCGTAGCCGCGCGTTCTTTCTTAAGCAAAACGGGAAAGGCGAACTCAACGAAGTCGGCAAAGTTCGTCCTATCAGGCCCCTCTTGGCTGTCCAAAGCTTCCTCAAGGAGGTCAGCAGTCAGCCAGTCCGATGGAAGGAGAGGCCAGCTGGTCTTGTCTAGAGTGGCGAAGAAAGCCTCATCTGCTCCCGCCGCCTGCCAGCGTTGCCGAACCGCCTGCCACTGATCTGGCGGAACAAGCGCATAAAGCCTGCCGGCCCGCGTTGCATGTGGAGCGGCTTCGGCAATCGGATCGCGGCTGCTGAAATCCTTGATCGCTATGTCGAGTGCTACATCGAGGACACATTGTCGATCTTTAGGCTGGCAGAAGACGGCCCTGCTGCCAAAGGCGTCAAAAATGCCTGCGTTGGCGAACTGCGTTACGCAGAAAAACGATAATATGTTTGCAAAAAGGAGGGCAATCAGGAGACGATACTTCCGGAGAGGCAACCTTTTTGCAACGCGCATTATCGATGTCCCCCCATCCAGCCTGTCTGCTCATCGCACCTTCAGAGGCACCAAATAAGGTGCTTGTTCAGCATGACAAGGTCAGGGTGGGGACAGAATGACTGCAATTTGCGGTTGGTTCAACTGATCGCTGCAACACACTCACCGAAGCAGCCGTGGCCGCTCCAAGCGAAGCAGACACGCGACCTTTGCGATAAAGCTAGCGATGGTAAGGTACCGGATAATTGTCAAGGTGCAGCATTATGACCGGCCGACGGTGTCACCACCTTGCATATCCATAGAAGCTGATCCGCAGTCCTCGAGAAAAAATCACAGCATCTTGCACAAGAAAAAGCGCTGCGTTTGTCGGGGGTAGTGATCGAGCACGCTGAAGACGGTATAGCCTTGCTTCTCGTAGAAGCCTGGCGCCTGAAAGCTGAACGTATCCAGCCAGACGCCAACGCAGCCTCGCTCTCTGGCCCAGCCTTCCGCCTGTTGCAGCATCCTGGCACCAAGGCCTTGGCCACGAAAGGCTTCGGGGACCACGAGCAGTTCCACGAAAAGCCAGTCGTAGCTGTAGCTCGCCCATAGACCACCCCGCACCGTGCCAGCCTCGTCGCGCAGCAGGATTGCGAGCGGGCCCCAGGGCCCATCCACCTTTGAAGCATTGTAGTCGATCAGCGGTTGGCGAATTGCGTTGTAATCGTCATCGCTAGGCTGGATGACAAGCTCGAGGTCAAGGCCAGACATGTCATTCTCCTGTCGTTCAGCTAGGAACATTCCCGCAGGCAGCGGTCAGGTTCCGTAGAACGCCCTGTGATAAACGACAACGCCTTGTCGCGTGTCATCTCCGAAGTCGAGTCTTTGGAAATATTCCACCGGGACTCCGGGAAAGTGCAAAGCGGGGTCAGCCTTGAACCCGAAGCGGGCATAGTAGCCGGGGTCGCCGAGGACGACACATCCAGCCGCGCCATGGGTTTTTATCTGGTAAAGTCCAGCTTCGATAAGCCTCGCTCCGATGCCCTGTCGCTGCTTGTCGGGTCGCACGGCGACCGGCCCGAGCCCGTACCAGTTGACGGCTTGGCCATGGATTTCGACCGGAGAAAAGGCGACATGGCCGACAATCTCTCCATCCTTTTCTGCCACCAGCGACACCGTTAAAGCGCCTCCGGCTCTAAGACCTTCAACAATAGCGCCTTCCGTTCCGTCGCTGTGAGGAGCGCCGTCGAATGCGCTGGTGACGAGCACGCGGATTGGCTGAATGTCGCTGGTATTTTCGGGTCTTATGATCATCTGACGCTTGTAGTAGACAACAGAAAAACGGCCAAGAAGCAACAACTTAGCGCAGTTTCAGTACCCTACTCTGCCGCTGAATTACCATCAGCCGCCACCGGTTCGACACCCCCAAGCCTCAATCCTGACGCTATGCTGCACTGCAAAAAACACAATGCTGCGGTGCTACCAATTGTCGCTGACTGCTTTATATCGTCGCCTACGGCCCTGCCTCCCGCGCTCTTTTGCGGATTTTCAGCGGGCCGCTGCCAATCTGCCGCCCGGCAGGGCCTGAAACGTTTCAGGCGCGGCGACAACAGTTTTGAGGATCAATAAAGTGGCTGGTATAACAACAAACAGCGCTGTCTCCGAAGGTGCCAAGGCGCCGGCGGGACAGAATTATCAATTTGCGCTTATTGCGCTCACCTCTCTCTTTTTCATGTGGGGCTTCATCACCTGCCTGAATGATATTCTGGTTCCGCACCTGAAAAACGTCTTTCAGCTGAACTATACGCAATCGATGCTCATCCAGCTCTGCTTCTTCGGCGCCTACTTCATCGTCTCGCTGCCGGCCGGCGCTCTGGTCAAGCGCATCAGCTACAAATGGGGCATCGTCGTCGGCCTCGTCATTGCCGCTATCGGATGCGCGCTGTTCATCCCCGCCGCCAGCTACCGCATCTACGCATTGTTCCTCGGCGCACTCTTCGTGCTCGCCGCCGGCGTCACCGTTCTGCAGGTTGCCGCCAACCCCTATGTCACCGTCCTCGGCAAGCCCGAAACGGCTGCTGCCCGCCTGACGCTGACCCAGGCCTTCAATTCGCTCGGCACCACCATCGCGCCGATCTTTGGCGCCTTCCTGATCCTCTCGGCGGCAACAGCCGATCTCAGCACCGCGACGCCGGAACAGCTCGACGCCATCCATCTGGCTGAAGCCAGCACGGTCAAATTCCCCTACATGATCCTTGCCATCGCGTTTCTGGTGCTGGCAGCCGTCTTTGCCGCGCTAAAGCTGCCGAACGTCCAGGGCGATGAAACCGTCAACAAGCCCGGCGATACCGGATCGGCCTGGCAGTATCGCCATCTCGTCCTCGGCGCCGTCGGCATCTTCCTCTATGTTGGCGCTGAAGTCAGCATCGGCAGCTTCCTCGTCAACTTCTTCAGCCAGCCCGACATTGGCGGCCTGTCGGAATCGGATGCTGCCCACTACGTCGCCTATTTCTGGGGTGGCGCCATGATCGGTCGCTTTATCGGCGCCGTAGCCATGCGCTACGTCGATGACGGCAAGGCTCTGGCATTCAACGCCGCTCTCGCTGCCATCCTGCTGCTCATCACCGTGCTTACTACCGGACATGTCGCCATGTGGGCCGTGCTGCTGGTCGGGCTGTTCAACTCGATCATGTTCCCGACGATCTTCAGCCTGGCGCTCGAAGGCCTCGGCAAATACACCAGCCAGGGCTCCGGCATCCTCTGCCTTGCCATCGTCGGCGGCGCCATCCTGCCGGTCATTCAGGGCGGTCTTGCCGATACCATTGGCATCCACCTCGCCTTCCTGATGCCCGTGCTCTGCTACATCTACATCGCATTCTACGGCATCAAGGGTCACAAGCTGCGCTGAGACCCTGAACCCATTGCGCCTCGCACCCTGTGCGGGGCGCAAAACACTTGATCCTTCCGTGCCGTCTTGGCATCGTGCACCAAGACATGGATGGAAGGACGTGACGATGAAGGCCCTGCTGCTGATCGATATCCAGACCGGCTTCTGCCCGGGCGGAAACCTCGCCGTTCGAGAGGGCGACGAGATCGTGCCCGTCGCCAACAGATTGATCGACAGCGGCAAGTACGACCTTGTCGTCGCCTCGCAGGACTGGCACCCCGAAGGCCATGGCAGCTTTGCCTCCTCCCATCTCGGCAAGAACCCTTTCGACATGGGCATGCTCTCCGGCAAGCCGCAGATGATGTGGCCGGACCATTGCGTCCAGGATACCCCGGACGCCGCCCTCCATCCCGACCTCCACGCCGGCGCCATCGATTTCATCCAGCAGAAGGGCCAGAACCCTGAAGTCGACAGCTACTCCGCATTCCGCGACAACGATCAGGCGGCCCTGACCGGCCTCGCCGACTATCTGCGCGAGCGACAGGTCACGGAACTCGATCTTTGCGGCCTCGCCACCGATTACTGCGTCAAGTTCTCCGCCATCGATGCCGTCGAGATGCTGCCGAGCGTCAGGGTGCGCTTCATCGAGGACGCCAGCCGCGGCATCGACCCTGCCGGCGTAAAAGCCGCCATCGACGAAATGCGCGTGCGCGGCGTGGCGATCATCGACAGCGCCGAGGCGCTCAACGCCTGAGCGATCGGCGGAGGCGCTAAACCTTCCTTCACGAAGATCGCCGAATGTGGCGGAAACGCCATGGGGCCATTGCCGTGCAAACCATCACCATCAACGGCCGCTTTCTGACGCAGCCCCTTTCGGGCGTGCAACGCTTCGCAAGGGAACTGACACTGGCGCTGGATGCAAGGATCGCAGCCGGCACCGTGCCAGATGCCCTTAAAGAGGTTAACTGGCGTCTCGCCGTCCCCGCTGGTACCGCCGTTGACCTCGATCTTCAGGCCATCGGCGTCGATGCATTCGGCGCGGGGCCCGGGCACCTGTGGGAACAGACGGCGCTTTACGCTCATGCCCGCAAAGGCCGATTGCTGGGCTTCGGCGGCAGCGGCCCGCTGCTGCACCGGCGCCAGGCGGTTGTCATTCATGACGTGACGATCTTCCGCCATCCGGGCTCATTCAAACGCAGCTATCGGCTGCTGCACGCCGCTCTCGGCTTTGCCCTGACGCGGACGGCGAAGATCGGCACCGTCTCGGAATTTTCCCGCCGCGAACTCGCCTCTGTCTTCAAGGTGCCGGCCGCCGGTATTGATGTCGTTTACAACGCGGTCGATCATTTTGCCGCCATTGCGCCGGATACCGGGATCATCGACCGGCTCGGCCTCTCCACGAACGGCTTCTTCCTGCTGGTCGGCACCATGAAGCCCAACAAGAACCTGGAGTTTGCCATCCGCGCCTTCGAAGCCCTTTGCAACACCAGCCAGAAACTGGTCGTGGTCGGCGGCAGTGCGCCGAGCGTTTTCAAATCGAAGGACGCGGCCTCGACCGGTAGCATCCTATATCCCGGCAGGCTGACCGATGCCGAGATCGTGGCATTGGAACGCCATGCGACCGCCTTCGTCTTCCCGAGCCTCTACGAAGGCTTCGGCATTCCGCCGCTGGAGGCCATGACGCAAGCCTGCCCGGTCCTCGCGGCAGATATCCCGGCTGTGCGCGAAGCCTGCGGCACGGCCGCCCTCTATTTCGATCCGACCAGACAGGAAGAACTGACCGAAGCGATGCGCCGCATCTGCGACGAGCCATCCCTGCGCCAGTCTTTGCAGGATGCCGGCCGGATCAATGTCGGACGTTTTTCCTGGGATACAAGCGCCGGCCGCATCCTCGAGATGCTGGCCGCCCTGTAAGCCATGACTAGGAGGTTGCCGCCGCGCTAAACAGCCGCCTGAAATAGCTGTACAACCCGGCGAGGCAAAAGACGCCGCCGCCGACCACGCCGACAGCCACCGAGGACCAGAGCGCTTGCCCGTAGCCGGCAGTGGCCACGACCGGGATGGCAAGCCCCACTGCCGCAAAAGCCACTGGCTGCCAGACGAACTCGAACGGCAGCGTCACCAGCACCTTCAACCCAACCACCATGGCCAAAAGTGCACCGACCATGCCGCCCGCCATCAACGGCCCGCTTGCATCGCCAAGCATTGCTGAAGTTGCCAGCGTCCCGCCGTTCAGCAACAGGCAATCGACGGCCGATAGCAGGAAAATCGACAGCAACCTGTGCCGAAGATGCGCAGGTGTCGGCAGCATGTTGAGCGTCAGCGCCCGGCAAAGCGCCAGGCCGACGACGAAGGGTGCAGCACTCATGAAACCGTCCCGGAGAGCAGGCGCGATAACGAATAGGCCGATGGGTTGCAGAAGGGCAAAAATGCCGGCAGCCGTCATCAGCGTAAAGCCGGTCAGCAGCGAGTAATAGGCGCCGAGTTGCGCCTTGAAAGCGCTGGTTTCGCCGTCCCGATCGTAAAGTGCCACGACATCGGGGTATTGGATCGCCTGCAGCGCCGAGACGATGAGCACGAAGGGCCGCTGCAGCAGATCGAGCGCCAGCAGCGCCCCGGCAGCAGCCGTAGGCCCAAGCACCGCCGTCAGGATCGCCTTCAGGCCGAGCGGCGCAAGCAGGCCGACGACCGAGGCGCCGGCAGCGACGCTACCGTAGATGAAGTGCTTTCGGACAACGGCAGCGTCGAAGCTTGCCCGCTCCGGTGAGACGCGGCGGGTCAGCGCCACCGCCAGCAGCGTATAGACCACATAGCCGGCCAGCAGCCCACCGACCGCCGCCATGAAGGTCGGGGCCAACAGCGCGCCGCTGAGCGTGCCCACGGCGAGGATTGTGGCGCGCGATCCCTGAAGCCTCGAAAAGGTGCGAAATTCCTGGCGGAAGCGCAACATCGTCAGGTGCAGGTCGCTCGCGCCTTGAAAGATCGCCACAAGACCGCCAACCAGCGCCACGCCGACAGGCACGGCAAACAGGATCGACCCCGCAGCCGCGACCACACAGATAAGCGCGCAAGTGGCAAACTCGACTTTCAACGCGCGCCGTTCTGTTGGCTCGCTCCCCGTCTGGCCGGGATAGAACCGGCTGCAGGCAAAGCGTATCCATTCGAAACAGAGGATCGCGGCAAACTGGCTGATGGAGATAAACAGCGAATAGGCAGAATAATCCGCAGGCGACAGCCAGTGGGCGACGACGATCAGCAGCCCGAATGCCACCGCCGCCTGATAGAAATATGCCGCCAAAGCCACGATCTTCGCCATCCGACGACATAACCGCAAAAAGCTGACGAAAATGCTAAGTCGCCGCTCATTCCGTGGTTGGCAGCGCAGGTTCCGGGCGAAGCGCCGAATTGCGTTTGGCAGCGCGGCGCGCTAGGAGAGCCTGCCGTTTCGTGGATGGGATGCATGGCCGGCTCGCGGGACTTCGGTTTCGCCCTGCGTGGGGAGAGTGATCTATGGATGTGACCAGCACCATTGCGGAGATGCGCGCCAGGCTTATGCCGCATCTGCGCGCCGGACGACGCATCGGCCTCGTGCCGACCATGGGCTATCTGCATGCCGGACACCTGGAACTCGTTCGCCGGGCGCGGAGCGAAAACGATATCGTCGTCACCTCGATCTTCGTCAATCCGCTGCAGTTTGCCGCCGGCGAGGACCTGGAGAAATATCCCCGCGATTTCGAGCGTGACAGCGCCATGCTGCGCAAGGCCGGGGTCGATTATCTCTTCGCCCCGACGCCTTCAGACATGTATCCAAGACCGATGGAAGCCGTCGTCGACGTGCCGGCCCTCGGCACCGAACTCGAGGGCTCTGTGCGTCCCGGCCACTTTGCCGGCGTCGCCACCGTCGTGACCAAGCTCTTCAACATCGTCCAGCCCGACAAGGCCTATTTCGGCGAGAAGGATTTCCAGCAGGTAACCCTGATCCGCCGCATGGTGGAGGATTTGGCGCAGCCGGTGACCGTCGTCGCTGTCCCGACGGTGCGCGATGTCGATGGTCTGGCGCTGTCATCGCGCAATAGCTACCTCACCGCCGATGAGCGCGCCGCTGCCGTCATCGTGCCGCAAGCGCTCGCAGAAGCCGAACGCCTCTACGCGGCGGGCGTCCGGGATCCCGCAGCGCTGGAAAGTGCCCTCACCGACTTCATCGCGCGCGAGCCGCTCGCCACGCCCGAAGTGGTCGCCGTGCGCGATCCGCAAACTCTGAAACCCTTGGCGGCCACCGGCGAAGGCCCGATCCTCGTCGCCCTCTTCGTGCGGATCGGAACAACCCGGCTGCTTGACAACCGCGTCATCGGTCAAATCAACGCCCGTAGCGAAAAGGCCGCCTGACATGAGTGCCACGACCTCCGCCAAGCGCATCACACCAGCCCGCATCAAAGCGATGAAGGGCACGCGCCCTGTCGTAGCGCTCACGGCCTACACGACGCCGATGGCGCGTCTGCTCGATCCTCACTGCGACATGCTGCTGGTCGGCGATTCGCTCGGCATGGTGCTCTACGGCCTGCCGACCACGGTCGGCGTGACGCAGGAGATGATGATCGCCCACGGCCAAGCCGTGATGCGCGGCGTAGCCCACGCCTGCGTCATCGTCGACCTGCCCTTCGGCACCTACCAGGCCTCGAAGGAACAGGCATTCCTGACCGCTGCCCGCATCATGAAGGAAACCGGCTGCGACGGCGTCAAGCTCGAGGGCGGACGGGAAATGGCCGAGACCGTCGCCTTCCTCACCGCACGCGGCATTCCCGTGTTCGGCCATGTCGGCCTGATGCCGCAGTTGGTCAACACCAACGGCGGATACCGCGCACTTGGTCGTTCGGACAAGGAATCGGACAAGATACGTGACGATGCCGCCGCCATCGGAGAGGCTGGCGCCTTTGCCATCGTTATCGAAGGCACGGTTGAGCCGCTGGCTCGCGAGATCACCGCGAGCCTGTCGATTCCCACCATCGGTATCGGCGCCTCGCCTGCCTGCGACGGCCAAGTGCTCGTGTCCGACGACATGCTCGGCCTGTTCAGCGATTTCAAACCGCGCTTCGTCAAGCACTTCGCCAATCTCGCGCCGCTGATCTCGGAAGCCGCCGCAGCCTATGCGGAAGACGTGAAGGCGCGGTCGTTTCCCGGGCCGGAACATACGTTTCAGCCGAAAGGCTGACTCAATACATCAGGTCCCGTCATTGCGTTCCCGCTCGAGCAGATAGATCGCCTCGCCGAAATCCTCCATCTGCTTCGTCAGCGCCGCATGGGCGTCGCTTAGACCCTGGTTGTAGAAGAATGCGCCGATATCGTTGGCGAAAAACTCCAGCAGGAATTCGGCCGGCAGCACACCGATGGTCTGGTCGAGCTCGTCGGCGAAATATTGGCGGATACGCGTGACGGCAGCGGCCTTCTCCTCCTTGGGTAGAACGATCTTCTTCATCTGTGCCCTCCTTGCGCGCCGCAAGGTTCAGCGAAATCGATCCATCGATCAAGGAAATTCAGTTGCCGCTGCCAGCCCCTCGCCTTACAGGGAAGCCCGCAACCGGAAATAACGCAGGGCTTGAGATGAATCGCGCGGACTTTCAGGAGGGACTGCGCGGCGGTATCCTCGTCGGCCTTGCCTCCACACCCTTCGGCGCCCTGTTTGGCGCCATCGCCCAAGGCCACGGCCTTTCGCTCGGCGAACTGACATTGATGAGCGGCATCGTCTATGCCGGTGCCAGCCAGCTGGTCGGCCTCGATCTCTTCGGTCACGACGTCGCCGCCTGGCTGATCGTCCTGTCGATCCTGGCGGTCAACTTTCGCCATATCCTCTATTCGGCGGCGATTGCCCGCTACATCAGGCACTTCAACGGCATCCAGAAGGCCCTGACCTTCTTCCTGCTCGTCGATCCACAGTTTGCCGAGACGGTGAAGCGCGGCGAAGCCGGCAAGCAGGTGAGCTTTTCCTGGTATATCGGCCTTGCCCTGATGGTCTACATTCCTTGGGTATTCGCAAGCTTCATCGGCGGCCTGCTCGGCAGCCTGATCGGCGATCCCCGATCGATCGGCCTCGATGTGCTGCTGCCGCTCTATTTTCTCGGCATCGTCATCGGCTTCCGCAAGCGCGACAATTTCCTGCCCGTCGTCGCTGCCAGCGCCGTTGCCGCTGTCGTCGCCTACCGTTATGTCGGCTCGCCCTGGCATGTCAGCATCGGCGCGCTCGCCGGCGTTGCGTTGGCGGCCCTCCTGCCGCCGGTCAAAAGCAACCGCAAGCCCGACCTCGCCGTCGAAAACCACGAGGTGTGACGATGACGCAATTCGATCCCCACATGCTGTTGCTCATACTCGCGGCTGCCGGCGTAACCTACCTGACGCGCATCGGCGGCTACGTTCTCATCACCCGAATGACCCGCATCCCGCCGCGCATGGAGGCCGCCCTCAACGCCGTGCCCGCCGCCGTGCTGACAGCGCTGATGGCCCCCACCTTCTTCAACGGCGGCATCGACCTCAAGGTGGCGCTGGTAGCCGCAGGATTGGTCGGCCTTTATCTGCCGGCCAGCGCAATGCTCGTCACCGGCTGGATCGTCGTCATGGCCTGGCGCCAGTTCATCGGCGCCTGACCCTGACTTCGCGTGAAAAGTTCGGCCTCAGTGGCCGAGCGGCAGCGTCGCATTCTCCAGCCAGCTGCGCACCTCGGCGTCATGGATAAGCGGCATCAACGCCTCGCGGGTGCGCGCGTGATAGTCGTTCAGCCAGTGAAGCTCGTCATGTGTCAGCAATTCCGCGATGATCAGGCTGCGGTCGATGGGGCAGAAGGTCAGAGTCTCGAAACCCAGCATGTCGATATCGCCGCCGTCGATCGGCTCCGCATCGCGGACATAAATCAGGTTTTCGATTCGGATGCCGAAGCTGCCGGGACGGTAGTAGCCAGGCTCGTTGGAGAGGATCATGCCGGGCAGCAGCTCCTGCGTCGAGAGACGGGCAATGCGCTGCGGGCCTTCATGCACCGACAGGAAGGAGCCGACGCCATGGCCGGTGCCGTGGGCATAGTCGGCGCCGGCCTTCCAGAGCGCGATGCGGGCCAGCGGATCGAGATCGCAGCCGCGCGTGCCGACGGGAAAGCGCGCCGTGCTGATGCCGATCATGCCTTTCAGAACCAGCGTGAAAAACTGCCGCTGCTCCTCCGGCACGGTGCCGACGGCAACGGTACGGGTGATGTCGGTTGTGCCGTTGATATATTGAGCGCCCGAGTCGAGCAGGTAGAGTTCGCCAGCCTGCAGCAACCTGTCGCTCTCTGTCGTCACCCGGTAGTGGATAATGGCGCCATGCTCGCCGGCTCCTGAAATCGTGTCGAATGACAGGTCCTTCAGCGGATTTTGCATCGCCTGGCCGATTTCGGCCCTGACAGCCTCAAGTTTGCGGGCCGCGTCGATTTCCGAAACGGTGGCCGGCTTCTGCGTCTCCAGCCAATGAAGGAAGGTCACCATCGCCGCACCATCCTGCAGATGGGCAGCAGCGGAGCCATTCAGCTCGGCCTGATTCTTGCGGGCGCGCGGCAGCCGTGCGGGATCGTTACCCTCGACAACCTCGCCACCGGCGCTGCGGATAATGTCGGTCAGAGCCTGCGCTGCCAGATCCGGGTCGACCATTACGCGCGCGCCATTGGCGGAAGCGGCATTCAGCCTCTCTATCAGATCGGACGGGGGAAATTGCTGGCAGAGCTGCGCCAGATAGGCTTCCGCCTCGATATTGGTCTTGCGCTTGTCGAGAAACAGCTCTGCCCTGCCGCCGGCATGAATGATCGCCCGGGCGAGCGGATGTGGTGTATGCGGCACGTCATTTCCGCGAATATTAAAGATCCAGGCGATCGACGAGGGATCGGTGACCAGCACGGCCGCGCAGTTCTTCTCTTCCAGAAGCCTTGCAATAGAGCCGATCTTCTCGCTGGCAAGCACGCCGGCCTGCTCCACCGTCTGGATGGTCACGGGTCCAAGCGGCTCGGCGGGGCGGTCGGTCCACAGGCGATCGAGCGGATTGTGCGGCAGGAACACGAGCGTGCCGCCGATCTCGCCCAACGCCTTTTCCAGCCGTCGCACTTCCGCGCCGGTGTGCAGCCACGGGTCGATCCCGAGCCGAAGTCCCTTGGCGGCGTGCTTCTTAAGCCACTGATGCGGCGGTTCGCCGACAAGATCGCCACTGGAAAACACTGTCGTATCCACCTGCTCCAGCAGCTGAGTCGTGTAGCGGCCATCGACGAAAACAACAGCCTTCGACTGTGTTACCAGCGCCACGCCGGCAGAACCGGTGAAGCCGCTCAACCACGCCAGTCGCTCCGAGCAGGCGGGCACATACTCGCCCTGGAACTCGTCGGCGCGTGGCACCAGAAATGCATCGATCCCGAGAGCTGTAAACGAGGCTCGGAGCCCCGCAACGCGTTCACGGCCGAATTGCGGTGTGGAAGTGACATCAAAAGACTGGAACATGGGGCATCCAAATGCTGACAAAGCGAATCCGCCCTGGGCGGTTGCCTGCATGTTATCCCAATTCGGCGCCATTGCGAGACTGGCCCTCGCATTAATGCCTGTTAATGCCCGTTAACGACTGCGCCTATTTGATGGGCAGAATCAAGCGATTATGACTCAATCACGACAATACCCATGACGTATACGCATGGCTCCCATGCCGCATTAAATCTGTGCTGCAGTGCGGGATAGTTTATAAGGGGTGCATCAGAAGGGTTGAAAGCAACCCACCCAAAAGGAATACGACTATGAACACTCCCCGTTTCGCATACAGCAGCCCGATGCAGGCTGGCGAACGCCGGACCGTCCGTCACGTAATCGGTGCCCTGCGCGTTGCAGATAGCGAAGCTTCCCGGATCATCGGCGTAAGCCGCGGCGACGTACGCAACACGAACACCAGCTACGCATTCTAGGATCGGTCGATACGGCTTCTCCTCCCGGCCGACGACTGACGAGAATGCGAGACGCCCGCTTGAGCATTTCCTCCCCTCTGCTCGCGGACATGATCAGGTAACACTGATCTGCAAGGCGACACCCCTGGTGTCGCCTTTTGCATTTTGGAGGAAATTCAAGAACTTGGTAACAAAGCCGGAATCACTGCGCGAGCCGGTCAAGGCTCAGGCGCGGTCGAGATGGATTGTAACCCAGCCGTTGCGCCATATGGTGCGGACATGGCGCAGCGTGGCGCCGTTATAGGCGGCGATCACCTTCCAACGCTGGGCGGCAAGGATACCGGACAGGATGACAGACCCACCGGGAGCAAGATGGTTGGCAAGCTGCGGCGCCATGCGGATCAGCGGCCGCGCAAGGATGTTGGCGATGATCAGGTCGAAAGGCCCATGCCGGGAAAAGGCCGTCGAGTGAAATCCGGGAGCGGTTTCGAGCGAAATTCCCGAGGCTATGCCGTTGCGCACGACGTTTTCGCGGGCGACTCGAACCGCGATGGGATCGATGTCGGTGGCCAGCACCGGAATATTCTTTAGTTTCCGCACGGCAATGGCCAGCACGCCGCTGCCGGTGCCGAGATCCAGCGCATTGCGGACGCGTCGGCTGCGCATGACCGTCTCGATGGTTTCGAGGCAGCCGGCGGTCGTCCCGTGATGACCCGTGCCGAAGGCCTGACCGGCGTCGATCTCGATAGCGATCTCGCTGGCGCGGATCTTGTCGCGATCATGGGAGCCATGGACGACAAAGCGGCCGGCGCGCACCGGCTTCAGGCCGTCGAGCGAGCGGGCGATCCAGTCGACGTCGGGGATGATTTCCTTGTCGATCGCAAGTCCCGGATAGGCCTCGGCCAGCAGCGCCTCGAACCGTGGGCGAACGTCCTCTTCCTGATCCGCATAGAGGTAGATCGAGGCTTCCCAGATATCCTTCTTCTCGTCGATCTCGGAGGTTGCGATCGGCAGTTCCTCGTCTTCGAAGACAGGCGTCATCAGGTCTAGGATCCGCTCGGCATCGCGCTCGGTCGTCGTCACATACAGGCGAATCTCATTCAACGCTTCGGTCTCTCATCGTCGTTCAGTCCAGCCGGTCGATGGCGGTTTGCAGGTGTCGTACCTCGCGACATGGCGCAAAAGCAAGCGGCGGACGACGGGAAGCCGCATTACCGGCGGGTTCATGGTCACAAAGCTCATCGGGCGCTGCGGCTCTTGCCTACCTGACGTATCGTGGATCGTACAACCGACAGACCGACAGGTCCGGCCCAGGCACCCCGCCTAGCCCTTGTTGATCAGGTTCTGCAGCTTCTTGACGGCCGTATCCGGATTTTCCTGGTAGGCAATCGTTCCTGCAAACCGGCCCTCTGCGTCCAGAAGATACACAGATGCCGAATGGTCCATCGTATAGTCGCCATTCGGATCCTTGGCGTCGAGCGGCACCTTGACCGCATAGACCCGGAAACCGTGCACCATCTCGGTCACCTTGTCGGTCGGCCCGGAAATGCCGGTGATGCGGCGCGAAACGTTGGAGACATATTCTTTCATGATGGCAGGCGTGTCGCGCTCTGGATCGACGGTGACGAAATAGGCCCCGAGCTTGGATCCATCCGGATCGACCTTCTGGAGCCAGCCATCCATTTCGAAGAGCGTCGTCGGGCAGACATCCGGGCAATGCGTATAGCCGAAGAAGACCGCCGACGGCCGGCCGCGGAATGCCTTCTCGGTGATTGGCTGGCCATTTTGCGCCACGAGCGTGAAGGGAACGCCGAAGGGGCCGCCTGCAGCAGCGGATTCAGGCGATCGGGTGAAATAGAACGACCCTGCCCCGAGGAAGCCGGCCGTCAAAGCGACCAGGACCCAGATCGCAATACGCAGTTTTTTCATGATCGATTCCCGATGCCAAAGCGGCCCGTCCAATGGAGTACCTGTTGAGAGGCTGCAGGGATACCGCTTCGGGCGACCGACCGCAATTCAACACGCCGTCACCCATATCGAATATGCGCGATACCTTGGAAATCGGCACAACGTTAAGCTGATCGTAACCAGTCTCGGTCAACATGTTTTTCAACGGCAAACCTCAATGATTCCGCTCAGACGCTCCGGAAAGAACTTCACATGTCGAACGCCATCAAACAGTCGGGTGCCTACCTGGAAATCGTTTCGTTTCACCTTGCCGATCAGGAATTCTGCATCGACATCATGGCGATCCGCGAAATCCGCGGTTGGGCGCCAGTGACGCCGATGCCACACACGCCACCCTACGTTCTCGGTCTCATCAACCTTCGCGGCGCGGTTATCCCCGTCATCGACATGTCCTGCCGCCTCGGCATGAAGATGACCGAGCCGTCGGAGCGCTCTGCCATCATCGTCACCGACATCGCCGGCAAGCTGGTCGGCCTGCTCGTCGAGCAGGTGTCGGACATGATGACCATCAAGAGCGAAGACCTGCAGCCGGCACCGGAAATCATCCCGGAGGCCCAGCGCGCCTTCTGCCGCGGCATCGTCGCCCTGGAAAAGACAATGGTCTGCTTCCTCAACCTCGACACCGTCATCGCCGACGAACTGGCGCAGGCCGCTTAAGCCTGACTACCCCGTTTATCCAACGGCCCGATGCGCAAGCGTCGGGCCGTTTTCGTATGGGTTGGGTCAGGGAGCGGGCTTGCCTTTTGTCCAGGTCACCGTCTGACCGTAGAGCGGGATGGTCGAGATCGACATCTTCGCCGAGCCGTCTGTCAGTTCGCGCGAATGGGCGAGATAGATCAGCGTGTCGTTCTTCTTGTCATAGATCCGGTTGACGACAAGCTTCTTCCAGATCAGCGACATGCCGGACTTGTAGACCTCCTCGCCGCCCTCTGACAGGTTGATATCGTTGATCTGGATCGGACCCGTCTGGCGGCAGGCGATGGAATTGTTGGACGGGTCCTCGAACCACTTACCCTTGCGCAGACGGTCGATCACGCCCCGGTCGAAATAGGTGACGTGGCAGGTGACGCCACTGATTTCCGGGTCCGGAACGGCATCGATGAGGATGTCGTTACCCGTCCAGTCGACGCCGACCTTGCCGACGACTTCGGCCGAGGCCGTGCCGGCGATGAGCGTGAGAATTGAAGCAGCGGCGAGAGCGAAACGGCGCATGGAAAACTCCTTGTTGATCCAGCGCCGAAGATATGTCGCAGGCGGATCTTTGCAAGGAGAGACGTTAGCGCTTGCGGCAGGTGCAGGGCTCATAGCCGCGCGACGTCAGGCGGCCGATCGTCATGCCGATTGCGGCCGGAATGCCGCCGACATCGACGGCCTTCACCGCCTTCGCCATCTCGATGGCGGCCGAGGCACAGATGGCCGCGTCTTCAGCCGCATTGTGATGCTTGAACCTCAGCGCCAGATGCTCGGCGATCACATTCAGCCGGTGCGACAGGAGCTGCGGCCAGATCCGCTGCGCCATCTTCAGGCTGCAGAGATAGAATAGCTCCGGATAGGATTGCCGGTAGTGATCGAGGCTCGCCCGCCAGACGCTAAAATCGAAGGACGCATTGTGGGCGATCATCGTCGCGCCGCGAAAGTCCTCCTGGAACTCCTCCATCACCTCGGGAAACGAAGGCGCATCCTCGACATGCTCCGGCCGGATGCCGTGGATGGCGATGTTGAAACCCGAAAACCGCATGTCCTTCGGGCGGATCAGCCGCTCTTCCACCCGCACCACACGCCCGTCCTCGATCCACGCCAGTCCAACGGAGCAGGCGCTGCCGCGCTGCTCGTTGGCAGTCTCGAAATCGATGGCGATGGTTTTCACGGGTGGTGTCCGATTCGTCTGATCGGACAGTAGTAGCGAGGCTTGAGCCTTGAAGCAATTTGGCAGCGAGGTTGACATTCTTCCGACGCTGAGGAAATCTGGGAGGATGATCGGATCGCTCAACAACGTCATGCTTCACATCACCACCACCCTTCCAGGGTGTGGGGGCGTGTTGCCGGGCTGAAACCCGACCGATCATCCCGACGACCCTGCCCGAGGCGAGCAGGGTTTGGGAACCGGCTCTCCTCCGTCAAACAAGGAGAGACCCCATGAATGAGACGCCGAGTTCTGACAAATCGCGTTCGAAAACACCTCCCGAAGGACTGCTGATCCGCGCGGCCGAAGTAGATGATGCCGAGGGTATCTCGACAATCGCCAACCTGCCCGGCTTTCGCGCAGGCACGCTGCGCCTGCCCTATCAGACGACGGACGATACCCGCCGCTGGCTGTCTAAAGCGGAGGCGCAATCACCGCGTCTGGTTGCCGTCCTCGACGGAAGAATCGTTGGAAACGCAGGCCTGCGGCGGTTCGAGGGCCGCAGGCAGCATGTCGGCAGCATCGGCATGGGCGTCCATGACGCATACACCGGTCGCGGTATCGGCAGCACGCTCATCGGTGCATTGCTGGATTGCGCCGACAACTGGCTGAACATCCGACGCGTCGAACTCACCGTCTATGCAGACAACGCAGCCGCCATCGCGCTCTACAAGCGTTTCGGATTTATCGAGGAAGGCCGGCTGAAGGACTTCGCCTTCCGCGCCGGGTCTTACGTCGACGCCCTGACCATGGCGCGCCTGCGCGAGCAAGGATGATGGAGGCTGCGGCCTTGCCTCACCCGATCAGCGCCAGCCACTCGTCCTCGTCCATCGTCTGCACTCCAAGCTCGCGCGCCTTATCGAGCTTGGAAAATGGCGGATTGAGATGGGTCGCGAGCAAGTAGTATGGCCATGCGCTCAGTTACAAAATGAAGATTGATTTCCGGAAATTTCCCGAATGCCAAATATCCTATTCTTTTTCACAATTTCTAATATTCTTAAATTTTAAGATATATATTGAAAGTAGTTATGTGTGCTGATAAATACAACTTTTCCTGAGGTAGGGCTACGCAAGCAAAGGAAACACTATGTCTAAGCATTGGTCGGGCCAAACATGCTCGGAAACAGGTTTATACGGACAGTATCACGACACTAATAACTCATATGCTGGGGCAGAGCACGATAAGAATGTCAAAAGCGGCGACCCATTCCCTCCTTCTCTGAACAATTGTCACTTCAAAAAGAAATAACACAAAGCGGCCTGGAGCTTCAGGTCCAGCCCGCTTGCGTTGGCTTACTCGTTGGCAGCCGGATGCCTCGTAGTGGTGCTAAATCACCCTACTGTCGACGGCAAGGCCGATCAGCGCCAGCCACTCGTCTTCGTCCATCGTCTGCACTCCAAGCTCGCGCGCCTTGTCGAGCTTGGAGCCGGCGCCGGGGCCGGCAACGACGATGTCGGTCTTCTTCGAGACGGAGCCTGCCACCTTGGCACCGAGGCTTTCCGCTTTAGCCTTGGCCTCGTCGCGCGTCATCTTTTCCAGCGTGCCTGTGAAGACCACGGTCTTGCCGGCCACCGGACTACCGGAGGCCTTGGGCTGCTCGGCATCCTGCGGGCGCACCTCGCGCAGCAGTCGCTCGATGACCTCGCTGTTGCGCGGCTCCTTGTAGAACTCGACGATGGCGCGGGCGACGACCTCGCCGATACCCTCGATGGCATTGAGGTCGTTCCATGCATCTCCCGTCAGCGGTGCTGCCTCGCGCATAGCCTCTCCGAAGGCCTCATATGTGCCATAGGAGCGGGCCAGCAGCTTGGCATTGGTCTCGCCGACGTGGCGGATGCCGAGTGCATAGATGAAACGCTGCAAGGCAATCTCACGCCGCCCGTTGATGGCGGCATATAGCTTGCCGACGCTGACCTTGCCGAAGCCATCGATATTCTCGAGCTTGGTCAAGGACGCCTTCTGCCGCTCCTCCAGCGTAAAGATATCCGGCGCGGTGCGGATCTGCAGGGCCGGATCGTCGCTTTCGAAAAAGAAATCGATCTGCTTGGCGCCCAGCCCCTCGATATCGTAGGCATTGCGCGAAACGAAGTGCTTCAGGTGCTCCTTGGCCTGCGCCTGGCAGGCAAAACCGCCGGTGCAGCGCGTCACCGAATCAAGCTTGCCGGTCTTCTCGTTGACCTCGCGCACCGCATGACTTCCGCAGACCGGGCAGACCTTCGGAAACTCGTAGGCGACACTTGCGGCATCGCGCTTCTCAAGCACCACATCGACGATCTGCGGAATGACATCGCCGGCGCGCTGGACGATGACGATATCGCCGATCCGGATGTCCCGGCCCTCTCGCAAGACCTCACCGCCATTGCCGATACCCTTGATGTAGTCCTCGTTGTGCAGCGTCGCATTGGTGACAACCACACCGCCGACAGTGATCGGCTCCAGCCGCGCCACTGGCGTCAGGGCGCCTGTCCTACCCACCTGGATATCGATGGCGGTCAGTCGCGTAAACGCCTGCTCGGCCGGAAACTTGTGCGCCGTCGCCCAGCGGGGGCTGCGCGAGCGGAAGCCGAGTCTAGCCTGCAGCGCGAGGTCGTCGACCTTGTAGACAACGCCATCGATATCGTAGTCGAGATCGGCGCGCTTCAAGCCTATATCGTCATAGTGGCTGAGAATATCGGCTACCGATTCCAACCGCTTCATCAGCGGATTGATCGGAAAGCCCCAACGCCCGAAAGCCTCCACCATGCCAAGCTGGGTATCCGCCGGCATTTCAGACATCTCGCCCCAGGCATAGGCAAAGAAGCGCAGCTTGCGGCTGGCCGTCACCTTGGCGTCGAGCTGGCGAAGCGAGCCGGCGGCCGTGTTGCGCGGGTTGACGTAGGTCTGCTTGCCCTCCGCCGCCATCTGGGCGTTCAGCGCCAGGAAGTCGCTCTTGGCCATGTAGACCTCGCCGCGCACCTCGACGACATCCGGCGCGTCCTTCGGCAGAGTGTTCGGGATTTCCTTAATGGTTCGGATATTGGCAGTGACGTTTTCGCCCGTCGTCCCGTCGCCACGCGTCGCGGCACTCACCATGCGACCGTTCTCGTAGCGGATCGACATCGACAGCCCGTCGATCTTCGGCTCGGCGGTAAAGGCAATCGACTGGTCCGGCAGGCGTCCGAGGAAACGGTAGATGCCGGCAACGAAATCCTGCACGTCTTCTTGCGAAAATGTGTTGTCGAGCGACAGCATCGGCCGCGCATGGGTGATCTGGGCAAATGTATCGGACGGAGCAGCGCCGACATGGCGGGAAGGACTGTCGATTCGCACCAGCGCCGGAAAGCGCGCCTCGATCGCATCGTTGCGCCGCTTCAGTGCGTCGTAATCGGCATCCGAGATCTCCGGTGCATCCTTGCCGTGATAGAGTGCGTCGTGGTGGGCAATCTGGCTCGCCAGCCGCTCCAGTTCGGCGGCTGCATCGGCCTCGGTCAGATCCTCGACGGACATAGCTTCGCTCGGCATCCATATCACTCCACAGTTTGAGTGGATCTTTCTAGAGCAATTCCAGCCGATGAAAAGATACCCTGCGACAGCGGCGCTCAGCCGTTTCCGGATAACAGCCGCGCAGCGGCGGCCCGCGCCTCGTCGGTGATCGATGCGCCGGCCAGCATGCGGGCAATTTCCTCGGTCCGGTCCTCCGGCTCCATCGTCGCCACCCGCGTGGTGATCTTATCGGAGCCATCGGCAGACGGGCCCTTGGAAATCAGCAGGTGGGTCGCAGCGCGGGCCGCCACCTGCGGCGCATGGGTGACGGACAGAACCTGCACCTTCTCCGACAGCCGCTTCAGCCGCTGGCCGATGGCATCCGCCACCGCCCCGCCGACACCGGTGTCGATCTCGTCGAAGACCAGCGTCGGTGCCGAGCCGCGGTCGGCCAGCGCCACCTTAAGCGCCAGCAGAAAGCGTGACAGCTCGCCGCCCGATGCCACCTTCATGATCGGTCCCGGACGGGTGCCGGGGTTGGTTTGGACATGGAATTCGACGACATCGATGCCCTCGGCGGCGCCGGCCGCCGGATCGGTGGTGATCTCGACCATGAAACGCGCGCGCTCCAGCTTCAGTGCCGGCAACTCGGCCATCACGGCGTCGCTGAGCGACGTTGCGGCATGATGGCGCTTTTCGGAAAGGCTCTGGGCGGCACGATCAAAAAGCCCCTTGGCAACCGCCAGTTCGGCATCGAGCTTGGCGAGCTTCTCCTCGCCGGCATCCACCTCAGCCAGATCGGCAATCATCTTCTCGGCGAGATCAGGCAGGCCGGTGACCGGAACGGAATATTTGCGCGCGGCTCCGCGCAAGGCAAACAGCCGCTCCTCCACCCGCTCCAGTTCGCGCGGGTCGTATTCGGTCTTGCGCAATGCCGCCTCGACTTCCATCTGCGCATTCGACAACTGGTCGAGGGCTGCGTCCAGCAGGGCGACGGTGTCTTCCAGCAGGCCGGGCGCTTCCTGGCTCTTGCGCTCGAGGCGCCGCACCAGCGAGGCGATATGCGGCACGGGAGAGGCATTGCCGTTCAGGAACTCGGAGGCCTCTGAAATATCGCCGGCAATGCGCTCGGCTTTCATCATCTTCGAGCGGCGCTCGGCAAGATCGTCCTCTTCGCCATCCTGCGGAGAGAGCGTTTCCAGCTCCTCGACGGCGGCGCGAAGATAATCGGCCTCGCGGGCGGCAAGCTCTATCTTGTCGCGATGCTTCTTCAAAGCCCGTTCGCATTCGCGCCACTGGCGGTAGAGGCCGGAAACGGCGACGACCTCATCGGTGAGACCAGCAAAGGCATCGAGCAAGGTGCGATGGGCGTTGGTGTCGACGAGAGCGCGGTCGTCGTGCTGGCCGTGGATTTCGACCAGCAGCTGCCCGGCCTGGCGCATCAATTGGACGCTCAGCGCCTGGTCGTTGACGTATGCCTTAGTGCGGCCGTCCGCAGACTGGGTGCGTCGGAAAATGAGGTCGCCTTCGTCGTCGATACCGTTTTCACGGAGCAGCTTGCGGGCGCCATGGTCAATTGCCACATCGAAGACGGCGGTGATCTGGCCGCGTTCCTCGCCGTGGCGCACGAGCCCACCGTCGCCGCGGCCGCCCATGGCCAGCGACAGGCTGTCGAGCAGGATGGACTTGCCGGCGCCGGTCTCGCCGGTCAGAACCGACAAACCTTTTTCGAAGGCAAGGTCCAGCCGCTCGATCAGGACGATATCGCGGATCGAAAGCTGGACCAGCATCTCTTATTGGTTCTCAACTGCTACCGAGAAGAAGCTTCTTGCCGGCACGTGCGATCCACGATCCCTCGTTCTGGCGTGGTTCGACGCCACCGCTCTTCAGCAGCTTGTACGAGTCGGCATACCACTGGCTGTCGGGATAGTTATGGCCGAGCACGGCAGCGGCAGTCTGTGCTTCCTCAACGATGCCCATGGCGTAATAGGCTTCGACGAGACGCGCCAGCGCTTCCTCGATCTGGTTGGTGGTCGGATAGTTCTCGACGACGACGCGGAAGCGCGAGATAGCGGCGAGGTAATCCTTGCGTTCCAGATAGTAGCGACCAACCTGCATTTCCTTGCCGGCCAGCTGGTCCTTGGCGAAGCGGATCTTTGCCTGGGCGTCATCGACGTATTCAGACTTCGGATAGTTGTCGATCACCTTCTGCATCGCCTCGATGGTCTGCTGCGAGGCGCGCTGGTCCTGCGTGACGCTGACGATCTGCTTGGCATAGGAGGCGCCGACCAGATACTGCACGTAGGCAGCATCCTCGGAACGCGGATACTGCTTCATGTAGGTGTTGCCGGTCGTCACGGCCTCGTCGTAGTTGCCGGTGCGATACTTGACGAACGTGCTCATGACCAGCGCCTTGCGGCCCCAGTCCGAGAATGGCTCCTGGCGGGTGATGGCATCGAACTTCTTGCCGGCCTCGCCCATGTTGCCTGCCTTGATGTTGGCAAGGCCCTGATTGTAAAGCTGCTCCGGCGGATCGGTCTCAACGCCGAGCTTGGTGATGTCGATGTCCTTGTCCGACTGGCAACCGGATACGAACGCGCCGGTCCCTGCGAGGAGAAGCGTGACGAGCAAAGCCCGCGCTGTAATCTTCATGCTTTCAGATCCTGCAAAACCCATTCGGAAATTCCCAATTACCGCCACGACAAAAAACGAGTGCTACCGGCCCGCGTTTCTATCCATAAAAGCGTCGTCAGGGCAACGCAATGATGAACCATTAACGCATTTTTGTGGCGCATCCACGAGATTTACCCGCATCCTGCCACCTTGCTGCCTTTCGTCCGCCCAAGAAAAAGCCGCCCCCTTTCGGAGGCGGCTACCCTGGTCGAACATTATCTGGAGGTCATGCGGACCAGGGAGCAAACTCGGGTGCGTTGACGGCGACGAAGTCGCGCGCTGCCGGCCGGCGGCGCGGCACGGACGTCTCGACAACTTCATAGGCAGACGTGTCGCTGAGGAGTGCCTTCAGTGCGTTGGCATTCATCTTGTGGCCACCGCGGTACGAGCGGTAGCAGCCGATGAACTGCGTGCCGGCAAGGGCAAGATCGCCAACAGCATCGAGCGTCTTGTGACGCACGAACTCGTCCTTGGCATAGCGCAGGCCCTCGACATTGATGACCGTGTTGTCGTCTGAGATGACGACCGAATTTTCCAGCGACGAACCGAGCGCATGACCGGATGCCCAGAGACGCTCGACATCGCGCATGAAGCCAAAAGTCCGGGCGCGCGACAGTTCTTTCTTGAAGGTCTCGGCGTTCAGGTCGCCTTCCCACTTCTGGCGGCCGATCAGCGGGCAATCGAAATCGATTTCGACTTCGAAGCGCGTGCCGTCATAGGGGCGGAACTCGCACCATGAGCCACCCGATTCGATGCGAACCGGCTTGACGATGCGGATGTAGCGGCGCTTGACGCCGAGTGGCACGATGCCGGTCTGCTCGAAAGCTTCGATGAACGGATACGAGCTGCCATCCATGATCGGCATCTCGGCGCCCTGGACTTCGACCACAACGTTGTCGAGGCCGATGGCATAGATTGCCGCCATGACATGCTCGACGGTCGCGACAGAACGGGCAGCCGAAAAGCCGAGAACGGTGCACAGATCGGTGTTGCCGACCTGCGAGGATACGGCGCGAAGCTCAGTGACATCGCCGTTATCGTGGATGCGCTGGAAAACGACGCCGGTGTCGGCTTCGGCAGGAAGAAAGGTGATCGACACGTTGGCGCCGGAATGAACGCCGATGCCGGAGAGTGTGACGGGGGCTGCAACAGTTGTCTGAAAACCCAGCAATCCAATTGCCATTTACGTTCTGCCTTATCATCCTGCACCGAACCGACTTGCTTTTGAGAGACTGCGATGTCGTGGTTCGGTCTGTTACTTGGCACGAAATTCAAAGTTGATCCGAAGAGCGGATGCGATTCCGTAGTGCGCTTGGTATCTACATACGCGCCACGCCGCGGCAAACCAAATCACTGTTTCTTTCGCAATGTAACGGAATCAGGTCACTGAAATTCCTAGGTAATTTCGCGCGGCACAGGCCAGATAAAACATAACCCCCGGAGCAGATATCTGCGCCGGGGGCCAAAGTTTGCGGGGCTGCCGGATCAGTTCGACTGACGGCGCAGGAATGCCGGGATCTCGAGCTGGTCGTCTTCATTGCTCATGCGCGGCTGTGGCTGCTGGCGACCGTGATCGTCAAGCTGGCCGCGACGCGGAGCATAGAGGCTGGCCTCTGCGGACAGCGGCCGGCGCTGCTGCGAAGCCGCAGTCGGTGCCGGAGCGGTCATGTCGGCGGAAACATCGTCCTCGTCGCGACGACCAAGCGAATTGGTGATTCGCTTCAGCAGACCCATCGGGCCGCGTTCTTCGGCAGCGGCATGGTTCGGCTGTGCACGATGATCCATCTCGGCTTTGACGACCGGAGAGAAATCCTCGACCTTTGGCATGCGGACCGCTTCCGCGGTCTGGCGGACCATCGGATCCTGGCGCATCGGTGCAGGCTGCGGAGCCTGCATGACGGGCTGCTGCATGACCGGAGCCGGCTGCGGTGCGGGTGCCGACTGACGCAGCACCGGTGCTGCGGCTTCCGGGGCTGCGAAGATACGGCTCTGCGGGCGGAAGGTTTCTTCCTGCATCACAGGCTGCTGGACCGGCTGGGGAGCTGGCGCAACCTGGCGGGTGGTCAGCATTTCCAGTTCGCGTTCCATGTCGGCTTCCGCCATGCGGATCGTCTGGGCGATAGGATCGGCAGCCTTTGGTGCCTGCGCGACATAGGCAGGCTGAGCAGCGGCCGGTGCCGGGGCAACGGCCGCAGAAGGACGGACAATCGGCTTCGGTGCGGAGCGGAGTTCCATGTTCCGTTCGGCTGTCATGTTCATCGCACGGTCGATGCCGGTGGCAACGACGGAGACGCGGATGATGCCTTCGAGCGATTCGTCGAACGTTGCGCCGAGGATGATGTTGGCGTCCGGATCGACTTCCTCACGGATGCGGGTCGCAGCTTCGTCGACTTCGAACAGCGTCAGGTCACGGCCGCCGGTGATCGAGATCAGCAGGCCCTGTGCACCCTTCATAGAGGTTTCGTCGAGCAGCGGGTTGGCGATCGCAGCTTCTGCAGCCTGCATGGCGCGGCCGTTGCCCGATGCTTCGCCGGTGCCCATCATTGCACGGCCCATTTCGCGCATGACGGAACGAACGTCGGCGAAGTCGAGGTTGATGAGACCTTCCTTGACCATCAGGTCGGTGATGCAGGCAACGCCCGAATAGAGAACCTGGTCGGCCATGGCGAACGCATCGGCGAACGTCGTTTTGTCGTTGGCGATCCGGAACAGGTTCTGGTTCGGGATGACGATCAGGGTGTCGACCGACTTCTGCAGTTCCTGGATACCCATTTCGGCCAGACGCATGCGGCGTCCACCTTCGAAGTGGAACGGCTTGGTGACGACGCCAACCGTCAGGATGCCCTTGTTGCGGGCGGCCTGGGCGACGACGGGAGCAGCACCGGTGCCCGTACCACCGCCCATGCCGGCGGTGACGAAGCACATATGCGTGCCCTGCAGGTGATCGACGATCTCGTCGATGCACTCTTCAGCGGCAGCGCGGCCGACTTCCGGCTGCGAGCCGGCGCCGAGGCCTTCCGTGACGTTGACGCCGAGCTGGATGATCCGCTGTGCCTTGGTCATGGTCAGCGCCTGCGCATCTGTATTGGCGACCACGAAGTCGACGCCCTGGAGGCCGGCTGTGATCATGTTGTTGACGGCATTGCCGCCACCGCCACCGACACCGAACACGGTGATGCGGGGCTTAAGCTCGGTGATATCTGGCTTCTGCAGCTTGATCGTCATGGTACCGTTCCTTCTTGTCTATGACCGCGTCGCCACGCCAGCCAATTCACTCAATGTGCTCGCCCGTGCCGGAAGGCATTGCCGCCCGGCCCGGAAACTCAAAAACTTTCTTTCAGCCACTGCCCGACCCGGGCAATGCGGCTGTTGTTGCCGCCGAGCGACGAAAGCAGACCGCTGCCGCCCATATGCGTTTCCAGATCCGCCACCTGCGGATAGATCATCAGGCCGACCGCCGTCGAAAAGGCAGGTCCCTTGGCTGCCGTCGGCAGGCCGGAAATGCCCATCGGGCGGCCGATGCGGACGTTCCGCGCGAGGATATGGCGCGCCACTTCCGGCAGGCCGGTCAGCTGGCTCGCACCACCCGTCAGCACGACGCGCTTTCCGACGATCGGGCTGAAGCCCGAGCGCTGGATACGGTCGCGGATCAGCTCCAGCGTTTCCTCGATACGGGCGCTGACGATGCGCGATACCAGCGCACGCGGCACCTGGGTCGGCTGGTCGCGGTCATCCTCGCCAATTGGCGGGATGGAAATCATTTCGCGGTCGTCGCCCGGATTGGGCAGCGCCGAAGCGTGCACGACCTTCAGCCGTTCTGCGTCCTCGATACGGGTCGACAGGCCACGGGCCAGATCGGTCGTGACGTGATGACCGCCGATGCTGACCGCATCCGTGTGCACGAGCTTGCCTTCGGCAAACACCGAGATCGTAGTGGTGCCGCCGCCCATGTCGATGGCGGCGCATCCGAGTTCGACCTCGTCGTCGACCAGGGCAGCCAGACCGCTGGCATAAGGCGTTGCCACCATGCCCTCGACCGACAGGTGGGCACGGTTGACGCTGAGTTCGAGATTGCGCAATGCCGAGCGCTCAGCCGTCACCACATGCATGTCGACGCCAAGCGCGTCGCCGAACATCGCCAGCGGATCGCGAACGCCGCGCTCGCCGTCGAGCGAGTAGCCCGTCGCCAGCGAATGCAGGATGGCACGATCCTGGCGCAGCGATTGCTGGCAGGCGGCCGTCAGGACCTTCTTCAGATCGGTGGCTTCGACTTCCTGACCGCCGAGATCGATGGTTGCCGTATAGATGTCGCTTCCGAGGCGACCGGCCGAGACGTTGACGATCAGGCTCTCGACCGTCAGGCCCGCCATTCGCTCGGCAGCGTCGACCGCAAGGCGGATGACGCCTTCGACTGCATCGAGATCGGCGATGACGCCCGTCTTGATGCCGCGTGAGCGCTGGTGGCCGATGCCGATGATTTCGATGTTGTGCGTGCGGCCGGGAAGAACCTGCGTTTCCTCGCGCGGCGTCAGCCGACCGATCATGCAGACGATCTTCGTCGAGCCGATGTCGAGCACGGAGACGATATGCGAGCGCTTCGACGAAAGCGGCTTCAGGCGCGGCAAGCCGAAATGGGACGAACCGAATAAGCTCATGTGTCTTGTCCCGCCTTTTTCAGAGCCTTGGTTCTCAAATCCAGCGCCGCCTGTCGGCGCACCATCGCATCCGGCGTCAGTTCCACCGTCGTGCGATCTTCGAGACGAAGGTCGACGGCAGCGATGTCGCGCGCCAGAAGGTTCTGTTCCTTGTCCAGCTTTGCCAGCTTTGCGAGCGCCTGCTGCAGGTCGTCTTCCGGCAGCTTGATGACGATGCCGCTGTCGAGATAGAGATCCCAGCGGCGACCGGCGACACGCACAAAAGCCTTGACGTGGCTGCGAAGGTCCGGCCAGGCGGCAAACATGTCACCGACCGAAGTCGCGGCCTTCTCGGCTTCGCGCCCGACGAACAATGGCAGGGACGCAAACTTGTTGTCGCGCAGCGGCGCGATGACCGTACCGTTCTGCTCGATCAGCGAAAGCTCGGCGCCGTGCTGCCAGATACCGTAAGCGGCCTTCTCCTTGAGCTTCACCTCGATGGTCTTCGGATAGACCTTGCGAACCTCGACGTTTTCGACCCAGGGAAGGCTGGCAATCTTCTGGCGCGCGGCATCGACGTCGAGTGCGACAAGCGATGTCGTGCCATCGAGGCCGAGAAGCTGCAGGATTTCGATTTCAGAAGTCTGGTCGTTGCCCGAAACCTTGACGTCCTCGATAGCAAAGCCGGCTGCCGCCGTCGTTGCCTGGGCGACAGTCTGCGTATGACCGCCGAGCGACATGCCGTAGAGGCCTGTCGCGGCAAGGAAAGCTATGGCGGAGACAGTGCCGAGATGTGGTGGAACGTAGATGCGCCCGGAGCCGAGGCTCACCAGGAAACGCACGGCACGACGGAGCGGCCGCGGCAGGACGAACAGGTCCTCCGGCTGATCGAACAGCACCGGAGCACGGTGCCTCGAGCGCTTCATCCTTTTGACCGTCAACGCAAACATGACGCGTCCTCCACCATCCACCGGAGAAATTCGCCAAACGAGTAGCCGGCGTGGCCTGCCATTTCCGGCACAAGCGAAGTCGGGGTCATGCCGGGCTGGGTATTGATCTCTAGCCAGATAAGTTCACCATCCTCGGAAAAGCGGTCGTCGTAGCGAAAGTCTGATCGTGTGACTCCGCGGCAGCCGATTGCTTGATGCGCCGTTAACGCTAATCTTTGTATTTTTTGGTAAATATTTGGTGAAATTTCTGCGGGAATTACGTGTTTCGAGCCGCCTGCGACATATTTCGAGTCATAGTCATAGAAGCTGTGTCCCTGCGGCACGATCTCGGTGACTGCCAAAGCCTTGTCGCCCATGACGCCACAGGTGAACTCGCGGCCGGCAATGTAGCGCTCGACCAGCACGTCGTCGCCGTAGCGCCATTCCGACGACGTGATAACCTGCGGCGGGTGCGCCTGGTCTTCCTTGACGATGACGACGCCGAAGCTCGAACCTTCCCGGACCGGCTTGACAACATAGGGTGCCGGCATCGGATGCTCGGACCCGAAGTCGAAACGGCTCATCAGCAATGATTCGGCAACCGGCACGCCGGCATCGGCAGCCACCAGCTTGGCGCGCGACTTGTCCATCGCCAGCGCAGACGCAGCCACGCCGGAATGGGTATAGGGGATCTGCAGGTATTCAAGCACGCCCTGGATCGTGCCGTCTTCACCGAAGGGGCCATGCAGGGCGTTGAAGACGACATCGGGCGCAAGATCGGCGAGCCGCGCCGAGATATCGCGATCGACATCGATCAGCGAGATCCGGTAGCCCTGCCCTTCGAGAGCGTCAGCGCATGCCTTCCCCGACGACAGGCTGACCGGCCGTTCCGAGGAAAAACCGCCAAACAGGACGGCTACATGCTTCTCACTCATCGATACCCCCAAAAATACAGCTCTTTGCGACAGCACGCTTGCGCGAAGCTTTTACCGGGCGATTCCACCGGCTTCTGAATGAGCCTATTAGAGCGTCATTATAGTTAACGAAGCGTTTACTTTGGTTAACCCGATGCATCTTTTGCCGCCACCGACCCAAAAGAATCAAAATCCCGATGGCAATTACCCTCTTGGAATCAGAGCTTTAGATCCGTGGCAAGAGGCGCCTTCGATTTTCTTAATCCTGGACATCACCCCGGCGGGAGCCTCCGATCCGAGATATGCAACCCCTGCGATACCGGAGTGATTGCGAGTAACGGCAGACGCGTCGCCGGTTCGACTTGAGATCCCTGCGGATCAGCCGGAGACACCCGACGATGCGGACATTATTGTGCGACGCATCAACGATTTCGTTCGGGAAATTGCTACTTTGGCGTTTGCGCCGGTCTTAAATTGCGTTAAGGCCCGTGAAGTTGAACTTAGCATTCCGGATTGGTAGGAAAATGAAACAAGCGATATCGCCATTATCGCCGGCTCCCTCGTCGCGAAACAGTGCCTCCCTGAATTCGCCGTCACGCGTTCTGCTGGCAAGCCTGATCGGCACCACCATCGAATTCTTCGACTTTTACGTTTACGCGACGGCTGCAGTCCTCGTTTTCCCGACGCTGTTCTTTCCGACCAGCGATCCGACCACCGGCGTCCTGCAATCATTCGCGACTTTTTCAATCGCCTTCTTCGCCCGTCCTATCGGCGCCATCGTGTTCGGCCATTTTGGTGACCGCATCGGCCGCAAGGTGACGCTCGTTGCAGCCCTCATGACCATGGGCATCTCGACGGTACTGATCGGCTTCCTGCCCTCCTACGCCTCGATCGGCGTGGCCGCGCCTCTGCTGCTGGCGATCTGCCGCTTTGGCCAGGGCTTCGGTCTCGGGGGCGAGTGGGGCGGCGCGGTGCTGCTGGCGACGGAGAATGCGCCGGAGGGCAAGCGCTCCTGGTACGGCATGTTCCCGCAACTCGGTGCACCCGTCGGCCTGTTCCTGTCGTCGGCCGTCTTCTGGCTGCTGCTGCACTTCATCTCCCAGGAAGACTTCATCACCTGGGGCTGGCGCGTGCCGTTCATCGCCTCGATCATCCTGATCGGCATCGGCCTCTGGGTCCGTCTGTCGATCACCGAGACCCCGGAGTTCAGCGAAGCCGTCGCCCGCAAGGAGCGTGTTGCCGTTCCCGTGGTCGAAATCCTGAAGAACCACAAGCGCAGCCTTGTCCTCGGCACCTTCGTGGCGCTGGCAACCTTCGTGCTCTTCTACATCGGCACGGCCTACCTGCTGTCCTACAACGTCAAGGTCCTGAAGATCAGCTTCCTCGACGCGCTTCTCGTGCAGATCGTCGCCTCGGTGTTCTTCGGCATCTTCTGCCCGATCGCCGGCAAGCTGTCGGACCGCTTTGGCCGCCGCACCGTGCTCGTCGCCACGACGGTCGCGATCGGTGTCTTCTCGTTCTTCCTGCAGACCCTGCTGACCGGTGGCCTCACCGAGATCTACATCTTCGCAGCTGTCAGCATGGCATTGATGGGGATGACCTACGGCCCGATCGGAACTGCGCTGGCAGCGCCGTTCCCGGTGGCAGTGCGCTACACCGGCGCCTCCATCACCTTCAACTTTGCCGGCATCTTCGGCGCCTCGCTGGCACCCTTTATCGCCACCTGGCTCGCCAGCAACTACGGCCTTGCCTATGTCGGCTACTATATGGCAATCGCCGCCTTCATCACGCTGATCTGCATCCTGCTCTCAGGCAACGAAGAGATCTGATCCACACAATCGCATCGAAAAAGGCCGCGAAACATCTGTTTCGCGGCCTTTTTTCTAACTAAGTATCGGTTCCCAGCAGGCGCTCTGCTATTTACCTACTCCGTCGTCACACCATGGAACGGACGAACCTCGCGGCCATCCATGAAGGTTCCGAGCCGTTTGATTTCCCATTCCAGCTTGACGCCGGATTTCTCGAACACCTCGCGGCGAACCTGCTCGCCGAGATATTCCAGATCGTAGCCAGTCGCCTGGCCCATGTTGATCATGAAATTGCAATGCAGCGACGACATCTGCGCGCCGCCGATGACGAGACCACGGCAGCCGGCCTCGTCGATGACTTCCCAGGCGGAAAGGCCCGGCGGGTTCTTGAACGTCGAGCCGCCGGTCTTTTCGCGGACCGGCTGAACGGTCTCGCGATGATTGCGCACGGCATCCATGTCGGCACGGATCTTGGCCTTGTCCTCGGTATAACCCTCGAACACCACATCGGTGAAGATCAGGTCGGCCGACGCTGACGAATGGCGGTAGGTGTAGCCCATGTCGGCATTGCTCAGCACATGCTTGTTGCCGCTGCGATCAACAGCATGGACCTCGACCAGCCGGTCGCAGGTCTCGACGCCATTGGCGCCGGCATTCATGCGCGCCGCACCGCCGATCGAGCCCGGGATGCCGTAGTAGAAATGGAAACCGCCGATGCTGTTATCCATGGCCATGGCGGCGACATGCTTGTCGGGGCAGATGGCCCCCGCCTTGATACGGTTTTCCCCGGCCAGTTCGAGCGAGCCAAACCCCTTGGCAGACAGCCGCAGCACGACGCCGGGAATACCGCCGTCACGCACGAGGATGTTCGAGCCGACACCGACGACCATCAGCGGCACTTCCGGAGGCAACAGCTTCAGGAAGGTGACGAGGTCATCCGTATCGTGGGGCTGGAACATAAGCTCCGCCAATCCGCCGGCACGAAACCAGGTGACGCGATCCATCGGTGCATCCGGCGTCAACCGTCCGCGAATATTCTTGACGCCGTCGCCCAAAGACGCGAGCAGCTTTTCTCCATTGACCTGCTTCATGCGGATTTACCCGAAAGGCCTTCCAGTTCCTGTGGCAACGCTGCGGCCCAATAGGTTATGCTGCCAGCCCCTAACAAAACCACAAAATCGCCCGGCTTTGCAATCTCCGCGACCATTCCGGCCAAACGATCCGGCGAAGGCAGGTAACGGGCGTCGCGATGGCCGCCGGCCTTGATGCGCGACACCAGGGCTTCCGAATCGACGCCCTCGATCGGTTCCTCGCCGGCCGAGTAGACCGGCGCGAGGAAGATGCTGTCGGCGTCGTTGAAGCAGGCGGCGAATTCCTCGAACAAGCTCGAAAGCCGCGTAAAACGGTGCGGCTGGTGAACGGCGATGATCCGGCCGGAGCACGATTCGCGCGCCGCCTTCAAAACCGCTTTGATCTCGACCGGATGATGCCCGTAATCGTCGAAGATCTTCACGCCATTCCACTCGCCGGTCAGCGTGAAGCGGCGCTTGACGCCGCCGAACGCCGCAAGGCCACGGGCTATGTCTTCGTTGGAAATGCCGAGCCGGTTGGCAACGGCAATGGCCGCGGTGGCATTGGCGATATTGTGACGGCCTGGCATCGGCAACACGAGATCCTTGATCTCGATAACCTTGCCGGTGCGGCGGCGACGGATTTCGATGTCGAACAGCGACCGCGTCCCGTCGATGCGGACATTCATGAAGCGCACGTCGGCCTGCGGGTTCTCCCCATAGGTGATGACCTTGCGGTCCTCGATACGGCCGACGAGCGTCTGGACTTCCGGATGATCGAGGCACAGCACCCCGAAACCATAGAACGGGACATTTTCGACAAACTGCCGGAAAGCAGCCCGTACGGCATCGAAGGTGCCGTAGTGATCGAGATGCTCGGGATCGATGTTGGTGATAACGGCGACGTCTGCCGGCAGCTTCAGGAAGGTGCCGTCCGATTCGTCGGCCTCGACCACCATCCACTCGCCCTCGCCCATGCGGGCATTGGTGCCGTAGGCGTTGATGATGCCGCCGTTGATGACGGTTGGATCGAGTCCACCTGCTTCGAGCAGCGTCGCCACCATAGAGGTCGTGGTTGTCTTGCCGTGCGTGCCGCCAATGGCAATCGCATTGCGGAAGCGCATCAGCTCGGCCAGCATTTCGGCGCGGCGAACCACTGGCAGCAGCTTTTCGCGCGCGGCGATCAGTTCCGGGTTATCCTTCCTGATGGCGGTCGAGACCACCACCACTTCGGCTTCACCCAAGTTCTCCGCCTTGTGGCCGATGAGAACCTCGATGCCCTTGGCGCGCAGGCGCTGGACATTGGCGCTGTCCGCCTGGTCCGACCCCTGCACCTTGTGGCCGAGATTGTGCAGCACCTCGGCGATGCCGCTCATGCCGATGCCGCCGATGCCGATGAAATGTACGAGGCCGATGGCCTTAGGCAGCTTCATGCGCCTGCCCCCTTGAATTCTGCAATTGAACGTTTGTCGGCAATAGCCTCTACAAGATCCGCGAGCAAGTTTGCTGCCTCCGGCTTCCCCGTCGATTTCGCAGCAGCGGCCATCTTGGCGAGCTTTTCGGGCGAATTCATCGAGCCTCGCAAGATCGCCGACAGTTTTTCCGACGAGAGCTCCGACTGTGCAATGACCTTGGCTCCGCCATTCGCGGCAAGCGCTGCGGCATTGGCCGCCTGGTCGTGGTCGAGAGCATAGGGATAAGGCACGAGGATCGCCGGTCGGCCGATGACCGCAAGCTCGGAGACCGTCGAGGCGCCGGAGCGGCAAATCACGAGGTGGGCAGCCGCAATCCGCTCGGCCATGTCGTTGAAGAACGGCGCGATGTCTGCTCCCATCTGCAGATGGACGACGCAGTTATTGACCGTCTCCATGTCCTCGACCCGCACCTGCTGGGTGATCCGCAGCCGGTTGCGGAGCGGCTCCTCCAGCAGGCTGACTGCGGTCGGAATAGCCTTGGAAAAGAACTGCGCGCCCTGGCTGCCGCCGAAGACGACGAGGTTGAACGGCTCATCCGGACCGGATGGATTATAGGGCGTCTTGGCTGCCTCGATGACGGCCGGCCGCACGGGATTGCCGGTGGTAACCGTCTTTTCCGGGTACGCACCGCCATTGTCCGGCAGGAAGCCGCCGGCAATCGCTTTCACGCGGCCGGCCAGCGCCTTGTTAGCACGGCCCATCACGGCATTCTGCTCGTGGATGACGGTTGGCACGCCCATGCGTGTCGCGGCGAGCAACGGGGGAATCGTTGGATAACCGCCGAAACCGACGACGCAAAGCGGGCCGATGTTGCGGATCAGCTTTCGGGCCGCGCGCATGCCGGTCCAGAGCGTCCAGAGCGAGCGGGCGAGATTGACCGGGTTCTTGGAGCCGATCGTTGCGGAAGGCACCACGTGGATCTCGTCGGCTGGAAAGGAGCCCGCATAGCGCTCGGCGCGGCTGTCGGTGACCAGATGCACGGAGTAACCCCGATCGCGCAGCTTGTAGGCCAGCGCTTCGGCTGGAAATACATGGCCGCCGGTGCCACCGGCGGCGAGAAGAATGATGCCCTTGCTCATCGCATCACTCCGCCGGAACGCCGTGGGTCACGCGAAACAGGCTGCGCTCCTGCATGCGCTTCTCCGGTCGGTGACGGGTCAGCGCCAGGATGAAGCCTGCGGTGACGCAGATCGCGATCATCGACGAACCACCGTAGGAGATCAGTGGCAGGGTCATGCCCTTGGCCGGCAGCAACTGCAGGTTCACGCCGACATTGATGATAGACTGGATGCCGATCTGCAGCACCAGGCCGGCAACGGCGAAGCGGTTGAAGTCGTTCTTCTCACGGTAGGCATGAGATAGTCCGCGCAGGACGAGGACCGCGAAGATGCAGACCAGGAACATGCAGAAGATGATGCCGAACTCTTCCGCAGCCACCGAGAAGATGAAGTCGGTGTGGGCGTCGGGAATGATGCGTTTGACGATACCCTCGCCCGGACCGACGCCGAACCAGTCGCCGCGCACAATTGCCTCGCGGGCTGTATCGACCTGAAAGGTATCGCCTTCGCCGGTCAGGAACTTGTCGATGCGCAGCGCCACGTGCGGGAAGACGTAATAGGCGCTGAAAAGACCACCCACGCCCATGCCGCCAAGCACGAAGATCCACAGCCAGGGCATGCCCGCCATGAAGAACATGCCGGCCCAGACGGCCGATGTCAGGATGGTCTGGCCGAGGTCGGGCTGGGCGACCAGCAACGAGGCCACGATACCGAAGAGGATGATGGCAAAGAGGTTGCCCGGAATTTCAGGCTGGCGCGCATGCTCGGCAAAAAGCCAGGCGCAGACGACGACGAAGGCCGGCTTCATGAATTCCGAAGGCTGGATCGACAGGCTGGCGAGATTGACCCAGCGGCGCGAACCCTTGACTTCGACGCCGAAGAACAACGCAAACAGCATCATAGCCAGCGAGACGACAAGAATGATCACAGCCGTCCGGCGCACCTGACGCGGCGTCAGGAACGAAATGCCGATCATCACGGCGATTGCCGGGATGAGGAAAGCGGCATGGCGCTTGACGAAGTGGAACGGTTCAAGCCCGATGCGGGTCGCCACTGCCGGCGACGCTGCAAAGGACAGCATGAAGCCAATGCCGAGAAGCAGGATGAAAATCCCGAGGAAAAAACGATCGATCGTCCAGAACCAGTCGGCCAGGGCCCCACGGTCTACGCGGCTTACCATCTCATGCGCCTCCTGTTGGCGAACCGATCAGCATGGTGATCCCTTCCAGCGCCGACACGTGTGCGACGAAGGAATCCCCTCTGACCTCGAAGTTCTTGTATTGGTCGAAACTTGCGCAAGCCGGTGATAGCATGACAGCAGCGCTGACGCCCTGATCCATCGCCGCATCGGCAGCCGCGTGCAGAACGGCGCGATCAAGCGTGCCGGAAATCTCGTATGGCACGGCCTCGCCCAGAGTGGCTGCAAACTGCGGTGCCGCCTCGCCAATCAGATATGCCTTGGCGATGCGGGGAAACAGCGGTGCAAGCGAAGCGATGCCTCCCTCTTTCGGCAAGCCGCCGGCAATCCAGTAGATCCGCTCGTAGCTCGACAAGGCCGGAGCCGCTGCCTCGGCGTTGGTCGCCTTCGAATCATTGACGAACACGACAGTGCCGCGACGCGCCACCGGCTGCATGCGATGCTTCAGGCCCGGGAACGACGCAAGGCCGGACTGGATATCCTCGACGGATACGCCCACCGCCAGGCAGGCGGCGATGGCCGCTGCGGCGTTCTGGGCATTGTGGCTGCCGCGCAATGTCTGGATGCCGTCGAGATCGGCGATGGCGGCCGTCTCTCCGGCCGATGCCCGGACAATCCGGCTCCCGTCGGCATATAGACCGTCTGACAACACCTGGCGGCGAGAGATGCGCATCACCGTGCCGCCGGCGCGTTCGATGCGGTCGGCAATGACCGTCGAGAAGCTGTCGTCGACGCCGACGATCGACGTACCGCTGCCGGCCACAAGGCGCTCCTTGATATCGGCGTAATGCTGCATGGTCCCATGCCGGTCGAGATGATCGGGGGTCAGGTTGAGGAGGATACCGGCCGAGGGGTTAAGCGTCGGGGCGAGATCGATCTGGTAGGACGAGCACTCGACGACATAATAGCGCTCGGCCCGCGGCGGATCGAGCGTCAGGATGGCGGTACCGATATTGCCGCCCATCTGTGTGTCGCGACCGCTCGATTTCAGGATATGGGCGATCAGCGCCGTCGTCGTCGATTTGCCGTTGGTGCCGGTAATCGCGATGAACGGGCAATCCGGTGCGTGCACGCGACGCTCGCGAACGAACAATTCGACATCGCCGATGATCTCGACGCCTGCCGACCGGGCGAGGTCAACGGTCCAGTGCGGCTTCGGATGGGTCAGCGGCACGCCGGGCGACAGCACGAAGCTCGACAGCCTTGGCCAGTCGATTGTTCTAAGGTCGGCCGTCGGAACGCCGGCGGCCGTCGCCTTGGCAACGCTGTCGGGATTGTCGTCCCAGGCGGTGACGTCAGCACCGCCAGCCACCAGCGCCAGGGCCGTGGCGAGGCCCGAGCCGCCAAGCCCGAACAGCGCAACCCTTTTCCCCTTGAGCGTGGTGACCGCTATCATCTCTTTTACCGCAGCTTCAGTGTAGACAGGCCGACCATCGCGAGCACGACGGCAATGATCCAGAACCGGACGACGACCTGGCTTTCCGTCCAGCCCTTCTTTTCGAAATGATGGTGGATAGGCGCCATCAGGAAAACGCGCCGCCCGGTCATCTTGAAGAAGCCGACCTGGATGATGACCGACAACGTTTCCATGACGAAAAGCCCACCGATGATTGCCATGACGATCTCATGCTTGGTGGCGACGGCAACCGTGCCGATCATGCCACCCAGCGCCAGCGAGCCTGTATCGCCCATGAAAATAGCGGCCGGCGGCGCGTTGAACCACAGGAAACCGAGCCCCGCCCCGATCATCGCCCCAAGCACGACGGAAAGTTCGCCGGTGCCGGGCACGAAATTGATCTGCAGGTAATTGGCAAACACGACGTTGCCGGCGAGATAGGCGATGACGCCGAACGACGCCGCTGCGATCATCACCGGAACGATGGCGAGACCGTCGAGTCCATCCGTCAGGTTGACCGAGTTGCCGGCCGCAACGATGACGAAGCCGCCGAACAGCACGAAAAACAGACCGAGATTGATCATGAAGTCCTTGAAGAAAGGAAAGGCGATCGACGAGCCGAAAGTCGATCCGGCCGGACCCGATGCCAACGCCGAGCGCATCATGAAATATACGGCGATGCACGCAATGACGAATTCGATCAACAGGCGCTTGCGGCCGGAGAAGCCCTTGTCGCTCTGCTTGGTGACCTTGAGATAGTCGTCGTAGAAGCCGATGGCGCCGAAGCCGAGCGTTACCAGGAGAACCGCAACCACATAGACGCTGGAAAGGTCGGCCCACAACAGGCAGGAGCCGACGACACCGGCGATAATCATCAGCCCGCCCATCGTCGGCGTGCCGGCTTTCTTGAAATGCGTCTGCGGTCCATCGGCACGGATCGGCTGCCCCTTGCCCTGGCGAAGGCGAAGAGATGCAATGATTCTCGGTCCGAACAGGAAGACGATCAGTGCCGAGGTGAACAGGGCGCCGCCGGTGCGAAACGTGATGTATCTGAACAGATTGAAGAATTTCACATGTTCAGAGAGGTCGACGAGCCAGATCAGCATCCAGGGCCCTTTCTAGGGTCAAAATTCAATTAGGTTTGCGGCTTCGTGTCGGAAACTGCAGGAAATTTGTCAAGCAAAGCCGCCACGATCTTGCCGAACCCGATGCCGAGCGACGACTTGATCATCAGCACATCGCCGGGCGCAACCGAGGAAAGAACGAAGGCGGTGAGCTCTTCCGTCGTCTCGCGATATTCGACCTGCACTGTTTCAGGCAGCGCCTCTTTCAGGGCTAGCATCTCCGGTCCGGAGAGCCAGGCGTGTTCGATCCCCGCAGCAATCAGCGGACCCGCCAGATCGGCATGCACCCTACGCGCATGTTCGCCCATCTCGAGCATGTCGCCAAGGACGGCGATGCGGCGTCCGCGATCATCACCGGCACCCGTTGCCAGCAGCGCCATTGCCGCGCGCATGGAGGCGGGGTTGGCATTGTAGCTTTCGTCGATGACGGTGAACGTGCCCGCCCTGATCGCAAGCCTGTGGCGTTTGCCGCGGCCCTTTTCCGGCTGCAGCGTCGCCAGCGCCTCGATAGCCCTGTCGAGGTCGCCGCCGACCAGCGTCACGGCGCCAAGCACGGCGAGAGCATTCTCGGCGATGTGGCGCCCGGGTGCACCGATTGCGATCTCGAACGTCTCGCTGCCGAGCGTCAGCCAAAGGGCAGATTTCTCGTCGGAACCGTTGAATTCTGCCAGCCGGAAGTCGGCCTTGGCATGCTGGCCGAAGCTGTAGATCCGCGTAATGCCGAGCGCCTGCGCCTGGCGCTCGAGGAACGAGAACTGGTCGCTGTCGCGGTTGAGGATGATGTCTCCGTCGGGCTCTAGGCCCTCGAAGATCTCCGACTTGGCGGCCGCAATTTCCTTGATGCTCTTGAAGTTGCCGAGATGGGCGGCGGCCACCGTCGTGATGATCGCCACATGCGGGCGGACCATCTTCACCAGCGGCCTGATTTCGTCCGGATGGTTCATCCCGATCTCGAAGACGCCGAAGTCGGTATCGATTGGCATCCGCGCCAGCGTCAGCGGCACACCCCAGTGATTGTTGTAGGATGCGACCGAGGCATGGACCTTGCCGGAGGGCGACAGCACGTGACGCAGCATCTCCTTGGTCGTGGTCTTGCCGACCGAGCCGGTAACGCCGATGATCTTTGCGCGCGACCGATGCCGGCCGGCGATGCCGAGCGTGGTCAATGCCGCCAGCACATCCTCGACGACGATCATCGGCACGGTAAGGCGCCCGAGTGCCGGCAGTCGCGCTTCGCTGACAACCAGCAACGACGCGCCATTGGCCATCGCCATGCTCGCAAAGTCATGCCCATCGACACGATCGCCCTTGATGGCGAAGAAGGCTTCGCCGGGTCCGATCGAACGGCTGTCGATGGAAATTCCCGTAATACCCGCAGGCAACGAGCCAACAGGCCGGCCATGCATGATGTCGATCAGGTCTTCGCTTGTCCAAAGCCAGCTCAAGATGTCGTCTCCCCTAGTGCCCGGCGCACTTCCGCATGATCCGAGAACGGCAAGGTGACACCGGCGACCGTCTGGCCTTCCTCGTGCCCCTTGCCGGCCACGATCAGCGTATCGCCGGCCTTCAGCATGTCGACTGCGGCGCGGATAGCCTCGGCACGGTCCGCGATTTCCGTGGCTGAGGTGGCCGCAGCCATGATTTCGGCGCGGATGGCAGCCGGTTGTTCAGAGCGCGGATTGTCGTCGGTGACGATGACGACGTCGGCCAGCCGGCAGGCGATCTCGCCCATGATCGGCCGCTTGCCACGATCCCGGTCGCCACCGCAGCCAAAGACGACGATGACACGACCGGTGGTAAAAGGCCGCACAGCCGCAAGCACGTTTTCCAGTGCATCCGGCTTGTGGGCGTAATCGACATAGGCAAGCGCGCCGTCGCGCGTCTGGCCGATCAGCTCAAGCCGTCCGGAAGCACCCTGGAGCTTTTCCAGCGCCTGCATTGCCACGGCCGCTGGAGCACCGGTCGAAATCGCAAGGCCGGCTGCAACCAGCGCATTGGCGATCTGGAAATCGCCGGCCAGCGGAATGTGAACCTCGAAGATCTCGGTGCCGAAATGCACCTCGGCGACCTGCTTGTGGCGCGAATGCTCGACCCGCTTCAACGTCAGGAAATTGCCCTTGCGGCCAACGGTGCGGATATCGTGACCAGCCTGCCGGGCAGCAGCTACGGCCTGATCCGACCAGGCGTCGTCGGCAAAGATGACGGCTGGCGATCCCTGCGGCAGCAGCGTATCGAAAAGCCGCATCTTAGCGGCCATATAGGCCTCTACGGTCGGGTGATAGTCCATGTGATCGCGGCCGAGATTGGTAAAGCCAGCAGCCTTGAGACGCACACCATCGAGACGGAACTGGTCAAGCCCATGGCTGGAGGCTTCCATCGCGGCATGGGTCACGCCCTCGTCGGCAAGTTCGGCCAGCAGTTTGTGCAGCGACACCGGATCCGGCGTCGTCAGCGAGCCATAGTCGTTGCGGCTGGGCGAGATGACGCCAGTCGTGCCGATCATTGCGGCGGTGCTTCCGGCATGCGCCCAGATCTGGCGGGTGAAGGAGGCAACGGAGGTCTTGCCGGCCGTACCCGTGACGGCGACCATCGTCTCCGGCTGGCGCCCGTAGAAGCGCGCGGCTGCCAGCGCCAACAGGCGGCGCGGCTCGGACACGGCTACAACCGGAACCGAACCGGCATCCGCCGCATGCCGGGCGAAAATCACAGCAGCGCCGCGCGCAGCGGCATCGGCCACGAAGGCGGCGCCATCGGCCTTGGTGCCGGCAACCGCGACAAAGGCCATTCCCGGCGTAATCTGCCGGCTGTCGGCGGAAAGACCCGTGATGTCGATGTCGCCCAGCGAGCCGCCGACCGGTCCGTTCAACTCGGGAAAATCAGTCCCGACGAGATCACGCAATTTCATGGCGTCTACTTCTTTGTTCTAGGCCTGCCCGCCCCACGCGAATCGACCGCGTTATCCATTCAATCTCAATAAGACACCAGCAAGGCGGAGCCGCCCTCCCCGAATTTCGGTTTTACACCGAGAATCGCTGCCGAACGGGCGATGATATCGCGCGCGATGGGGGCTGCCGTATAGGCTGAAATCGTGCCCCCGTGCTCGCCGGTCATCGGTTCGTCGCAAAAGCTCATGACCACATAGCGGGGATTGTCGATCGGGAAGGCTGCGAGGAAGGTGTTGAAGTTGGCCGTGTGGGAGTAGCGACCGTTGACGACCTTGTCCGCTGTGCCGGTCTTGCTGCCGACATCGTAGCCGGGAACGCGGGCGGCACGACCGGAACCCTTGGAGCCATTGAAGTCCAGCAGGAAGCGGACGTCGTCGCTGGTGCTCTTCTTGATGACGGTTTTCGCGACCAGGTCGGCCTGCTCTGCGGTGCGTGGCAGAAAGGTCGGCTCGATAAGCTTGCCGCCGTTGACGAGCGCCGCACCGGCCACCGCCGTCTGCAGCGCCGTCGTCGAGACGCCGTGGCCGAAGGAGATGGTGATCGAGTTGATCTTCTTCCAGACTTTCGGCTGGCTTGGCGTCTTCACCTCGGGTAGTTCTGTCGGCATCCGGGTCAGGAGACCGAGGCGCGTCAGGAACTCCTTGTGGGCATCAATGCCGACGAGATCGGCGATCTTCGCCGTCCCGATGTTGGACGAATACTGGAAGATTTCCGGAACGGTCAGCACGCGGCCCTGGCCATGGAAATCGTGGATCACGAAGCCACCGATGCGGATCGGCGCGCTGGCATCGAAAGCGTCCCGAAGCGTCACCTTGCCGCTGTCGAGCGCCATTGCCATCGTGAAGGTCTTGAAGGTCGATCCCATCTCGAAGGTGCCGTTCGACATACGGTTCAGCCAGCCTTCGGCGGCACTCGCGTTCGGCTCGTTCGGATCGAAATCAGGGGCTGACGCCATGGCGATGACTTCGCCGGTCTTAACGTCGAGCACGATGGCACCGCCGCCCTTGGCCTTGAAGTTGACGACCGCCTTGGTCACGACATCGCGGGCAATGGCCTGGACGCGGACGTCGATCGACAGCTTGACCGGCTCAAGCGGCTCATTGCTGGTCATGCCAACGGCGGCGAGATCGGCAAGGCCCTGATCGTCGATATATTTTTCCATACCCATGACGCCGCGGTTGTCGATGTTGACATAGCCGAGGATATGCGAGGCCGTCGGGCCGCCGGGATAGAAGCGGCGCTTTTCCGGCCGGAAACCGATTCCGGGAATACCGAGCGCCAGGATCTGGCTCTGCTGCTTCGGCGTCAACTGGCGCTTCAGCCAGGCGAAGTGCGACGTGTTGGTCGAAAGCTTTTTGTAAGTCCCCTTGAGATCGAGATCCGGCAGCACTGTCGAAAGTTTTTCGACGGCGTCGTCGACATCGACGATCTTGTTCGGCTCGGCAAACAGCGACACCGTACGGATGTCGGTCGCGAGCAGCGCCCCGTTGCGGTCGACGATGTCGGGCCGCGAGGCCATCAGCCTGTCGGCCGGCAGAATGCTCGATACGGTATCGGGCATGGCAGTGCCATACTCGACCAGTCGCGCGCCGATAATGCAGTAGACGACGCCGAAGCTCACGCTCAACAACAGGACGCGGCTCCGCGCCTGCCCCGTCTTGCGCTTTCGCGATCCCTCGACGACCGCGCTTGCAAGCGCGTCGACTGGCTTGCCGTTGGTACCGGCGGAAAAATGTGCCTTGCTCTTCAAGAGCATGATGCGGGATAGAAAAGACATCAGCGCTTCACCGATCCCGTTTTGATATCGTCGACACCGGACTTGCCATGCTTAGCCGGTGCCAGCCTTGCGACTGGCTTCGGCGCAGGCTTGGCTGCCACGTCGGCTATAACCTTGCGGATATCGGCATCGCTGTCGTCGCCCTTTGATGTGCCGGGCTTTGCGGTCGGCTTGCCGTCCATGATACCCGGAGGTGGCGGTAGCTGGCTGCGCAGCATTGGCAGCTCATTCGGCTGCACGAGGGATGTCGAGAGTGTCGGCTGCAGCTGCAGTTCGCTGTTATAGTTGGCGACCAACCGCTCGAGGCGGTTCGGCTGTACGACCAGCGCCCAGTCGGCCTTCAGCAGCTCGATGGTATCCTTCTCGAGCTTGATCTCGGCTTCGAGGTGATGCACCTCCTCGAGCTTGAGCTCGGCGCGGTGCTTGATGGTGTAGGTCACGGCCGCCGCAGTGGTCATGACGCCGATGAGCACGATATCGAAGGTCTTCAGCATCTCAACCTCCAAGCTTTGCAAGGGTGGCAAGGTTCGGCAGCTCGAAAATCGAGACGTCGGCTGCTTCTGCCGGCGCAGCGGTTCGCACAGCAGCACGCAGCTTGGCCGAACGGGCACGTGGATTGAGCTCGGCCTCGACCTCGCCGGCCGAGACGACCTGCTTGCCGATGGCATCGAAAGTCGCCGCCCGCTCGTGGACGACTGGCATATGGCGCGAGCCCGTCGAGCGGCCCGAACGGTCGGTGAGGAACTTCTTGACGATGCGGTCTTCCAGCGAATGGAAGGTGACGACGACCAGGCGGCCGCCGGGCTTCAACGCCCGCTCGGCGGCAAACAGCGCTTCGGCCAGTTCACCGAGCTCGTCGTTGACGAAGATACGCAGCGACTGGAAGACACGGGTCGCCGGATGGATCTTGTCCTTGGCCTTGCGGGGCGTTACCAGCTCGATCAGTCCTGCAAGATCACGCGTCGTCTCGAAAGGCTTTTCGGCACGGCGCTTCTCGATGGCATGGGCAATGCGCGGCGCCTGCTTTTCCTCGCCGAGAAAGACGAAGATTCGGATAAGGTCGGCGAGCTTGGCATTGTTGATGACGTCGGCAGCAGACACGCCCTTTGCCGACATGCGCATGTCGAGCGGACCGTTCCTCTGGAACGAGAAGCCGCGCTCGGCCTCGTCGATCTGCATCGAGGATACGCCGATATCGAGAACGATGCCGTCGAGACCGCCCTCAGGAGCATGCTCTGCCAGCTGCGAGAATTGCGAGTGAATGAGAGTAAGTTTGCCGGGATGAGCTTCGACCAGCGCCTGGCCTGCCGCAATCGCCGTCGGATCGCGGTCGAGCGCAATCACATCGGCACCCGACGCCAACAGCGCCGACGTATAGCCGCCAGCCCCGAACGTGCCGTCGAGAATGACCTTGCCAGGCGCAGGCTCCAGCGCCCTTACGACTTCGGCCAGGAGAACCGGAATATGACGAAGCGGCCCGCCACCGGCTTCAGCACAATCTCCGCCAGGTTGAGCTTCCATTCCGTCCCCTCGTTGTATCAGGAACGCATGCCCGCCAGCCTGCGCTCCTCTCTTGCGGTTGCCTGCAGGGCTTGAAACGCCTGCGGCTCCCAAAGCTGAAAGTAGTCCGCCCGACCCACGAAGGTCACCTCGTCGGTGATTCCGGTGAAATCGCGGATGAAATCCGTGACCATCAACCGTCCCTCGGCATCGAGCTTCATGAAGACCCCGCCCCCATGGATGAGGAGCGACATCTGATTCGCCTGCGACGAAAACGGATCTTCCGCCGCAATCTGTTGCTCGAACCGGTCGAGCAGATCCAGTCCGCCGATGCTGATCGCCGGGAACACGAAATCCTGGAAGCAGTACAGCTCCGGAATGGCGCGCTCCGACAGCACCGATCGAAATACCGAAGGCACGGAAACGCGGCCCTTGGCATCGATCTTGTTCGTCGCATTCGACAGGAAGCGTTTCATGACGCGAAACACCCGTTTCCATTGGTCGCGCGAAAATCCTTCGCCCACATTCACTGCCGCCATCGCACAAAGCTTCGCCCGCCGGAAAAACTATTGTCTTCCCGGTCTCCCCGAGAGGAGCACGACCTTTACTTTGCGATGATTGGGCCTTGATTTGCCCCTGTGCAGTGCGAATTTGGGATACCATGGGACCATATGGGCGTCAATGGGATACGGCCTGCGGAAGCCGGTTGCAGTCCCCCATATTCATAGGCCGTTAAGCTTAACGAAAGGTTAGGAAGTGCGGCATTTGCCCGCCGCGAGCGCCTGAGAGGCGATCGCATTGCTTGAAAAAATTGGACATTTGACTATCGATTAGCGACCGCAAATAAAGGGCGCGAGGCGCCACCGCAGTGCTCGAAAAAAATTACCAGTTGGCCTGTAAGCCGGGTTCTGTAAGGCCCCGACCGAAGTCGGAACGTGGCAGCCATTCATCTGGGACGACACTTGCGTGCCGCCTCGTGCAACCCACCCGGATGACAGGCCCGGAAACAGGCTGGTGCGCTTGCGCGCCCCGCGTCATCCCTATTCGGTTTTGCTCCCGGTGGGGTTTACCATGCCGTCGCTGTCACCAGAGACGCGGTGGGCTCTTACCCCACCCTTTCACCCTTACCCGGTCGGGACCGGGCGGTTTACTTTCTGTGGCACTTTCCCTGAGGTCACCCTCGCCGGACGTTATCCGGCACCGTGTTTCCGTGGAGCCCGGACTTTCCTCACCCCACCGCCTTTCGACATTGTGAAGCGCGGCTGCCCGGCCAACTGGTAGGCGCTCATTAGCCGAGGCCGCAGGCAATTGCCACCTTAAATCCAACGACCGCCGGCAAATCCGCTCACTGGCGAAAATATGGTGCAAAATCCGTGCTGTAGGCGTCGTCGTTGATTCGACCCTCGAGCAGCAATTCGGCACCAAGCCGGCCGATTTCATCCGAACTCTTCGCCGACGTGCCGCTGCAGCCGGTCAGGACGCCAATCCGCGGCGACGCCGTGTAGCCGATCATCGGATAGGTCGACGGTGAATAGGAGGTGACACAGGCGCCCGACGATATCGACAACGGCCGCAAATCGGGAACCAGCCGTCGAACGATCCGCGTCAGGTGATCGCGTACCGAGGCCCGGCCATCGGTGCGAAACCAGGCACGCATCTCGGCGTCGCTGGTGATGTCGTAGTCGTCGGGATCCCCGCCGATCTTGAGGTAATACTTGCCGTCGGGATATCGGATCGGCGGCAGCAAATAAATGCTGTCGACGTCATCAGGGCCCTTGGTGATCAGCGACGGCATGGTTCCGAGCGCCATTGCATCGGCTTCGCTGATCTCAAAATAGGCAATCGTCCGGCCACGGACAATCATCTCGACCGGAGCCGCCAACAGGCTGGCGGCAATGGAAAACCCGCCGGCAGCCAGCAGCGCCTTCTCCGCCCGGTAGACGTTACCCTCGCCCGTCGTCACCACGGCAATGCCGCCCTCGTCGCGGATCGATACTACGGTCTCTTTCAGCACCTTCGCCCCGACCTTTTCGGCAAGCAGCGATTGCGCCTTCACCAGCCGGCGCGGGCTGATATGGCCGGCACCCTGTGGCTCATAGATGCCCTCGCTGCCGCGGTCGAACGCAAAGAATGGAAACCGGGCACGCAGGCCATCGTCATCAAACCGCTCGGTACGCACTTTCAGAGCCTCGGCAGCTTTGGCGACGTGATCGATATAGGCATCTGCGCCACCCTGCCTCGGCCCGACCGCAAGGCAGCCAACCTGGGAGTAGAAGGCAATGCCGCTTTCCCGCTCCAGTTCGCGGTAGCGCGCAATCGACCGGTTTGCCAGCAAGGCCCAGTTCGGATCGGGATCTATCGTCCGGGTGATACGACCCTCGTCATAATGGCTGGCGAAGACGCCGCTGTGGACCTTCCGATCCGCAGGTTCGTCAGGCCCTATCACGGCGACGCCGTTCGTCTGGCGGGCGAGGTGGCGAGCAGCCGCCGCCCCCATCATGCCGCGACCGATGACGATGAACTTGAAATCCGCTGCCATGTCAGGTCTCCATCGATATCGGGAATCGATAGCATGACAATCGGCTGGATTTCCAGACGAAGTTCACCTGATAAACAATTCGTCTTCAAGCACTTGCCGCCTAGTCGAGAAGCGCCAGCACCTTGCCGCAGTACCGCTTGGACACCGGGTTCATGCGCGTCGCGCCATGGCCGGCATTGTATTTGAGGATAGTATTGCAAGTCTCGCCACCGCCGAGCGTCTGCGCCAGGGCCAGATATTTCATGCCGATGCGGATGTTGGTATCGGGATCGGCGAGCCCCTTGACCGAGCCGGAATAACCCATCATCCGTGCCGTTGCCGGCTTCACCTGCATCAGGCCGACCTCGCCATGGCTGCCGCGCATACGCGGGTTGAAGTTGCTTTCGATCTTGATGACTGCCGTTGCCAGCGCGACATCGACGCCGTTCTGCCTGGCATATTTGGTGATGATCTCGGAATAGCGATTGTCGCTCGGACCCGGAACAACGGTGTTGCCGGTGCTAGCCGTTGCATCCTGCCTGGCGTAACCGATGCTGCGGCCGAGTGTCTTGAACGATTTCGTCTCGACCCTGACCCGGTGCTGGCCTGCAAAAGCGCAATCGTATCCCATCAGCAACATGCTTGCGCATGCTGCCGTCGCAACAATCAAATTTTTCATTCAGTCTCTCGTCTCCGGGTGGGATCGCGGCAGCGGCGCATGGCGCTGCCCTGCCGTCGGGATAGCCATCTCGATGGCCAGTTCCCGCAAAAATCCACGTTGTCGTCTACGGCTGCTGTTCCGGATAAGTGAACGGTTCAGCGCCGCTGTTCATCGGCGCCGTTAGACCATCGCAATGCGCAGATAATAGGGAAATGCTGTGGCAGCGTCCGGATCTGCAGCCTTTTGCGATGCCGGAAGCCGTAAGCAGGCATTCAAAAGACAATTGGACAGGTGCAATCTTCAGGCGAAGTGCGGCAACGCCCGCAGCAGGCGATGCAGCGTATCGATGGTCGAGAAATCGGCGATCCCGTCGACCCGTTCCTGGCGGAAATGCCGCTGGAAAGCCTCGACATCGCCGGCCATGGCTGCGGAAAAATCGCCATTGATTTCCGTGCCGTAACCATAGAGTGACAGCATCGACTGCAGCGCCTCGACCGGCTGCCCGCTGTCGCCCATCTGGAAAAAGCGCCCCCCGGATATCGGCGATGGCTCCACCCAGTGACCGACCCCTGCGGCATGCAGCCTTGCCCACGGAAAGCGCTCGCCGGGATCGACCTTGCGAATGGGTGCTATATCGGAGTGACCGAGCACCCTTTCCGGCGCTATGGACCAGCGCTCGCCGCAATCGCGACACAATTCAATGACCGCATCGATCTGCGCATCGGGGAATTGTGGCAAGCCGCCCGGGTGGCCTGCATTGGCGATCTCGATGCCGATGGAGAGCGAGTTGATATCGTTTTCCTTGCGCCAGACACCCTTGCCCGCATGCCAGGCACGACGCGCTTCGGGCACGAGTTGCAGCACCCGGCCGTCTTCATGGATGAAATAGTGGCTGGAGACCTGGCTTTCCGTCCGACAGAGCCAGTCGAGGGCGCCATCGGCCGTGCCCATGCCGGTATAGTGCAACAGGATCATATCCGGCTTGCGCCCACCTGCCCGCTCGCCGTGGTTCGGAGACGGTTGCACCAGGGCACCGCTGTAGTCAGCCGCAAACGATGTCATGCGGCGCGGCGTTCCTTCTCGATTTCCTCGTAGGCAGCGTTCAGTGCCGCCATCCGCTCGTTGGCGATGACGTGGAACTCCTCGGGCACGCCACGCGATACGAGGCGGTCGGGATGGTGTTCGTAAACCAGGCCGTGGTAGCGCTTGCGGATGGTCGGGAAATCGTCGGAAGGCTTGACGCCCAGAACCTTGTAGGGATCGCGCCCGTTACCGGAGACATGCCGCGCCATGATCTGCTCGAAGCGTTCTTCGTCCATCTGGAAGATCTCGGCGATGTGGGCGAGGAACGAGATTTCCTTCTCGTGGATCAATCCGTCGGCCTTGGCAATGTGGAACAGGCCGTCCAGCACGTCCTCGAGCACGGGGCAGTTTTCGCTGCAAGTGACGCACAGCGTTGCCAGCCGTTCGGCATAGGCCTCGTAGCCGGCAACGTCCTGGCGCGCCAGATTGTAGAGGCGCGCGACATTCTTCGCCTGGTCATCCGGAAACTCAAAAATCTCGCGGAAGGCATTGACTTCATTCTCGGTGACGACACCGTCTGCCTTCGCCATCTTGGCAGAAAGCGCGATGATCGCGACCGAGAACGCCACCTTGCGGCGGGTTTCGGGATCGCCTTCGAACAACGTCCGGATGGCTTCGACCACGCCTGACAGGGCATTCCCCGCGGTGCCGACGGCATTCAGCAGCTTTTCCCAGATAGACATGACGATCCCGATTACTCCAAAGAATGAGCAACACGTTGATCAAAGAATGGTGGCGAATGCAAGCTGACCATTGGCCGCAGCGTTGAAAACACCTTTCACGAATAGGTAATGATCTAACCATAAATGCCGCTCCCATCGGTTTCGATGTTGCCCGCATAAGTCAAATGAATTGGACAGGGGCGCTCCGGCCTGTAAGCGCTGGCGTCACCCTTATCCCGGAGCCACCATGCCCTTTGCAGACCGACCGCAGCTTCTTGGCCTCGCCCTCGGGCTGATCGGCGTCCTCATTTTCAGTGCAACGCTGCCTTTCACCCATATTGCACTGGAAGGTTTCTCCCCGGCCTTCATTACCTTCGGCCGCGCGCTGGTCGCCTCCGCTGCCGCCATCGTGACGCTGCTCGTCCTGCGCCGACCGCTGCCGCGCGGTCACTTCGGTCAGTTGTTCGCTGCCGGCCTCTGCGTTGTCTTCGCCTTTCCCGGTTTTTCGTCAATCGCCATGCAGACCATCCCGGCAAGCCACGGCGCCGTCGTCCTCGGCCTGCTGCCGCTGTTGACGGCGATCTTTGCCGCCATCATCGACGGCGAGCGACCCGGGATCCTGTTCTGGATCTGCGGCGTCATCGGCGCCACCCTGGTCGTCAGCTTCTCGGTGACGCAAAACGGTTTCCAGATGCAGCCCGGCGACCTCTGGCTGTTTGCCGCCGCGGTCATCGTGGCGCTCGGCTATGTCCTGCTCGGCAGGCTTTCGCGCAGCCTGTCGGGCTGGGAGGCAATCTGCTGGGCGCTGGTCGTGACCCTGCCGATCTCGCTCATCGGTACCGCCATGACAGCCTCGAACGGTTTTCACGCGCCAACGGTGACAGCGTGGGGCGCCTTTGCCTATCTCGGGTTGATGTCGATGTTTGCCGGCTTTCTCTTCTGGAATGCGGGGCTTGCGATCGGCGGCATCGGCCGCGTGGCCCAGGTCCAGCTGATGCAGACCTTCTTCACGCTCGGCATTTCCGCCCTCCTCCTTGGCGAGCATGTCGGGCTGGAGACCGTGGGCTTCGCGATGCTGGTCGCCTTCGTCGTCTGGCTCGGCCGCAAAGCACGCCATTCGTAAATTCTTTACTTTACAGCCCTCCCCACCTGTCGCATCCATCAGGCAACACCGAGTTGATGCACTGACCTTGCAAGGAGGCAACCATGGCCAGACAGAAAGTCGCAATGCTCACCGCCGGAGGGCTCGCGCCCTGCTTGTCGTCCGCTGTTGGCGGGCTGATAGAGCGCTACACGGACATCGCGCCCGACATCGAGTTGATTGCCTATCGCTCCGGCTACCAAGGTGTCCTGACGGCCGACCGAATCGAAATCACCCCCGCCATGCGTGAAAAGGCGCACCTGCTGCATCGCTATGGCGGATCGCCGATTGGCAACAGCCGCGTCAAGCTCACCAACGCCGCCGACCTCGTCAAGCGTGGGATGGTGAAGGAAGGCGAGAACCCGTTGCGTGTCGCTGCAGAACGGCTGGCATCCGACGGCGTCACCATCCTCCACACCATCGGCGGAGACGATACAAACACGACGGCAGCCGATCTCGCTGCCTACCTCGGCGCCAACGGCTACAACCTCACCGTCGTCGGACTGCCGAAGACGGTCGATAACGACGTCGTGCCGATCCGGCAGTCGCTTGGCGCCTGGACGGCAGCCGAAGTCGGCGCCCACTTCTTCGATAATGTCAGCAACGAGCAAACGGCGGCACCGCGCTCGCTGGTCATCCATGAGGTCATGGGCCGCAGCTGCGGCTGGCTGACGGCAGCAACGGCGCGCGCCTACATCCAGAAGACCAGCGCCAACGAATATGTCGATGGCATGATGACCAACGCCGCGATGAAGAGTATCGACGGTCTCTACCTGCCGGAGATGGCTTTCGACATCCATTCCGAGGCCGCCAGGCTGAAAGAGATGATGGACAAGAACGGCCATGTGACGCTCTTCGTCTCCGAAGGTGCCTGTGTCGATGCCATCATCGCCGAGCGCGAAGCTGCCGGCGAAAACATCAAGCGCGATGCCTTCGGCCACGTGAAGCTCGACAGCATCAATGTCGGCAACTGGTTCCAGAAGCAGTTTGCAGCCCTGCTCGATGCCGATCGGTCCATGGTCCAGAAATCCGGCTATTTCGCCCGCTCGGCGCCGGCCAATATCGACGATCTCAGGCTGATCCAGGGCATGGTCGACCTCGCAGTCGAAAGCGCCCTCAACAAGGTCTCCGGCGTCACCGGCCATGACGAAGGCCAGGGCGGAAAGCTGCGTACAATCGAGTTCCCGCGCATCAAGGGCGGCAAGAAGTTCGACATGTCGGCAAAGTGGTTCGGCGAAGTGATGGACCACATTGGCCAGCAATACCGCGAAGGATGATTGACGAAGCGTGAAGACGGTGTCTTCGCTGGTGGCGGATGGGATGAGGATGATTCGATGTCCGTTGAAACCTGGCTTGCCTTCGCCGCCGCTTCTGCCGTCATGCTGGCTATCCCCGGCCCGACGATCCTGTTGGTGATATCGTATGCGCTTGGCCACGGCCGGCGCACGACGGTCGCAACCGTTGCCGGGGTGACGCTCGGCGACTTCACCGCGATGACCGCCTCGCTTGCCGGCCTCGGTGCCCTGCTGGCAACTTCGGCAGGCCTGTTCACGGTGCTCAAACTGATCGGCGCAGGCTACCTGATGTTTCTCGGCATCAAGCTCTGGCGCGCCCCTGTCGTGACCGGCCCGATGGGCGACAACGATAACCTTCCCGAGGAAAGATCGTCCAAGATTTTCCTGCACGCCTATGTTGTAACGGCACTCAATCCTAAAAGTATCATCTTCTTTATTGCCTTCGTTCCGCAGTTCCTCGACCTCGGCAAGCCGTTCTTGCCGCAAACCCTTATCCTGGAAGCAACTTTCCTCGTCCTCGCAGCCCTCAATGCGTTTCTCTATGGCCTGCTGGCCGACGTTGCGCGCGGCTACATCCGCAAGGCCAGCGTGCAGCGCGCGGTCAACAGGACAGGGGGAACGTTGCTGATTGCGGCCGGCGCCGTCACGGCCGGATACCGGCGAATGGCGGCTTAGTCGCCGTCCCACCTTGCGGGGCTGTCACGAATAGGTTAATTGGCGTTCATAATTTAATTCCCCTGTGACCGAATTGCATCGCAGGTGGAACGCAATTTTCGAAAGAGACAGCATGATAGCCAGCGGATTTACGAGCCTGAAGCGCAGCGTCGCCGTCTCGGCAATCCTTTGCGGTGGCCTCGCCGGTTGTGCCACCCAGCAGCAGACATCCCAGGCAGATCTCTCTCATACGACGACAAACGTCCCCCACCCGACATCGACGGCACAAGTTTCCACAACAGCAACGCCCGGTTCCACGACGGCGATTGTGTCGCAGGCCCAGCCACAGGCGACAGCGACCCTTTCGAAATCCGGCCGCCTGCCAGGGACCGAGACAGCTGCGGCGATAGGCCCACGCCTGCCGGCCGACCAGGCCTCGAATATGCAGGACCGCATGGGGCAACCTGCTGGAAAATCCGGCAAGGGCAGCGAGGCGCAGGTCGCCATTGCTTCGGTCACCGGCGCTCCTGCGGCAAATACCTCGGCGTCCGCCGCCTATGCCTCTTCAGACGATATGCTAATCCCGTCAGTGGTTGCCATTCCCACACCCAATCCTTCCCGCCCCGGGGATCTCACGCAGACCCCGGCCTTGAGCTCGGCGCTGGTTGAAAGCGGCAACGCTATCCCGATGACGCCGGAAATGGTAGCGATCCAGGCAGTCGTGCCGACACCACGCCCGGGCGAAGCCAGCCCCTTCACCGCGACGCAGGTTGCCTATGCCGCCCCCTCTCAGGCTGCAAACCTCAGCTACGCGGACAACCGTCTTCATTACGACTTCAACTTCGACACGACAGGCCCGAGCATCGTACCTGCCGTTCTGGAAGAGAGAAGCGATGACAATGTGTCCTCCGAGGAAAAGGGCCACATCACCACGCTGATCGAGAAATATGCGAAACTCTATCAGGTGCCGGCAGCACTAATCCACCGCGTCGTGCACCGAGAAAGCCGCTATGATCCAAAGGCTTTCAACAATCGCGGCTATTTCGGCCTGATGCAAATCAAGTACAACACGGCAAAATCCATGGGCTACGACGGCCCAGCCTCCGGCCTTTTCGATGCCGAGACCAACATCAAGTATGCCGCAAAGTATCTGCGCGGTGCATGGATGGTGGCCGACAACAAGCTCGACACCGCAGTCGCCCTTTACGCGCGTGGCTATTACTACGATGCCAAGAACAAGGGCATGACCAACGTCGCCAACGGAAACTACTGAGGTTCCCGTCAGGTTTTTACAATTTTGAGCGCATCGACGATCTTTTGCACAAGAATCTGAGGCCGATAGTTCAATTCGTCCGGAGTAAGTCCGAGGCGAACGACAACGATATTGGCCGACGGCACGATCGCAACGCTCTGCCCGTCATGACCAACCAGCCAGAACGTATCCAGCGGCAATCCGAAATGCCGGCTTCCACCGCCCGGGGCTGACAACCACGCCTGGCCTTGGGTGAATATTCCGTTGGATGCTTTCGTCGGCGTCCGCATCGCGCCCACGAAGCCCTCCGGTAGCAACCGCTGCCCGTGCCAGACGCCATCCTGAAGCAGGAATTGCCCAAACCGCGCCCAGTCCCTGGCCGTCGCGTAGAGATAGGATCCGCCGACAAGGGTGCCGTGCTCGTCGGCCTCCAGCACGGCGCTCGACATGCCGAGCGGGGCAAACAGGGCATCGTGGGGGTAGTCCCGGGCCGCGTGCTGATTGTCGAACCTGTTCATCCAGATCCGCGACAGCAGCACCGCTGTCCCCGTGGAATAATGAAATTCCTGCTTTGGAGGAGAGACCTGCGGCGCACTTGCAGCCATCGCCGCCATGTCCGGCTCCAGGAAGAGCATCCGCGTCACATCTGTGACCGAGCCATAGGATTCGTTGAAGGCAAGGCCGCTTTCCATCGCCAGGAGGTTTGCCACCGTGATCTTCGATCGACCGTCGCCGTGCCATTCCGGAAGCAGGTCGGCATCATCGAAGGACATCCGCCGCGCCTGCATGAGGCGCCCGATAATCGCTGAATTGACAGTCTTGGTCATCGACCAGCCGAGCAGCGGCATGCCGGCATCGAAGCCTTTGCCATAGCTTTCGGCTACCAGCCTGCCATCCTTGATGACCACGATCGCCCGCATCCCGGGCCCGCCAACGGCAGGATCCTTGATCACATCCGCAATAGCGGCATTGGGTTCGCCGGCTGCGTTATCGCCATCCGGCCAGTCGGCATCCCGTCCCGTCACGACCGGAACGCGAGGCATCGACAAATGTGCGGCCATCTTCATGTCCCCGTCGGGCACGCTGGCGCAACCGAGCGGCCCGCGATAGACGGCTAAATTGGGAGCGAACAGGCCGAGCATCCGGGCAGAGACGACGCCCTCGTCACGGGAAATGGAGAGGCGAACGAGCCTCAGCGCCGGATTGCCGGGCGCCTGCACATCTTCGGAGAGAATAACCTGGGGATCCCGGCCCGAAATGAAGACGCCGGAACAGACTATCTTGGCGGCATAGCCATCGGCAACCCTCAGCAGATCGGGGGGTGCGATGGCGAGCCAGGCGGCGGCACCCGCCACGCCCGCCATCACGAACCCCGCCAATCGCAGCCCGATCTTCGCTCTCAAACGCATCTCATGTCTCCGCCAGTTTGACGACGAAACAAGCAGCAAAGTCGGCAGCGATCAAGAGGTGACCTATCAATAGACCGAGAGGGCCATGCTGGCCGCTGCCCTGCCGCGCCGGCCTGTCACGCGGCTGTAGCACTGCCGCGTTACATGCGCCGAACCGCAACGGGGTGACGAATCATGACGGAATTCGCTTCGGACAGCAGCTTCCCGAAGAACAGGAAGATCAAGGACGCGCTCCTCCAGCACAAGGCGCTGTCAAAGGCCGGCTTTTCCGAGCGCCTGTTCGGCCTTCTGTTTTCCGGCCTCGTCTATCCGCAGATCTGGGAAGACCCGGATGTCGACATGGAAGCAATGGAACTCCGTCCACACCACCGCATCGTCACAATCGGCTCCGGCGGCTGCAACATGCTCGCCTACCTCTCGCAGAACCCGGCCTCCATCGACGTCGTCGATCTCAATCCGCACCATATCGCGCTGAACAGGCTGAAGCTCGCCGCCTTCCGGCTGCTGCCCGGCCACGGCGATGTCGTCCGCTTCTTCGGCACGCCGGATGTCGGCGTCAACAGCCAGGCATTCGATCGCTTCATCGCCCCCGGCCTCGATGAGGCGACCGGCGCCTACTGGAACGGCCGCGACATGCTCGGCCGTCGCCGCGTCACGGTGTTCAACCGCAACATCTACCGCACCGGCCTGCTTGGCCGCTTTATCGGCGCCGCCCATCTGCTCGGCCGCCTGCACGGCGTCAAGTTTGCAAAGCTTACGGAAGCCCGCACCCTGCAGGAGCAGCGCCAGTTCTTCGATACCGAGATCTCGCCGGTCTTCGAGCGGCGCATGGTGCGCTGGCTGCTTGGTCGCAAGAGCTCACTGTTCGGCCTCGGTATTCCCCCGCAGCAATACGACGAACTGGCAAGCCTTGCCGGCGACGGCTCCATCGCTGCGGTCCTGAAGTACCGGCTGGAAAAGCTCATCTGCCATTTCCCGATGAGCGAAAACTATTTCGCCTGGCAGGCCTTCGCCCGTCGCTATCCCGAAGCCGACAAGGGGCCCCTGCCGACCTACCTCAGACCGGAACACTTTGCAGCGATCCGGGCCAATGCAGAGCGCGTCACCGTCCATCATCTGAACTTCACCGAGTTGCTCGCCACCAAGCAGGCAGCGTCGATGGATCGCTATGTGCTTCTCGACGCGCAGGACTGGATGAACGATGCCCAGCTCAACGAGCTCTGGGCCGAGATCAGCCGCACAGCGGCACCGGGCGCCCGGGTCATTTTCCGCACGGCCGCCGAGAAAAGCATCATCGAGGGTCGCCTGTCGCCCGCCATCCGCGACCAGTGGGAATATGTCGAGGAGCGCTCGCACGCCCTCAACGCTCGAGACCGCTCGGCCATCTATGGCGGCTTCCACATCTACGGTAAAAAGCCATGAGCCGCGTCGAGGCCGGCCCGGAGCCTGAAGTCGGCGGCCATGCCGGCCTGATGGACGGCATGTACCGCTACCAGCGGCACATCTACGACCTGACGCGCAAATACTACCTGTTCGGCCGCGACCGCACGATCAACCACCTCAACATGCCCTTCGGCGGCTCGCTGCTGGAAGTCGGCTGCGGCACCGGCCGCAACCTGCTCTACGCCCACCGCCGTTTCCCGTCCGCCCGGCTCTTCGGCCTCGATATCTCGCAGGAGATGCTGATATCGGCCCGGGCGAGCTTTCGCGGGATATCGCCGATGCCGGATTTCAAGGTTGCCGATGCGACCAGCTTCAAGGCACAGGATTTCGGCACCGAGGGTTTCGACCGGATCATGATCTCCTACGCGCTGTCGATGATCCCCGACTGGAAAGCCGCGATCGACGCCGCAATCGATGCCCTGAAGCCCGGTGGTGAGCTGCATATCGTCGACTTCGGCCAGCAGCAGCGCCTGCCCGGCTGGTTCCGCAAGGGGTTGCAGTCGTGGCTGCGAAGCTTCCATGTGACACCCCGCGCAGACCTTCAGGCCGTGCTCGAAGAGCGCTGCAACAGGCTGGGCGCCAGGCTTTCGGTTGAAGATATCGGCCGCGGCTATGCGATACGGGCAGTTATTGTGACGGCGCGCGCATAATTAGCTTGAAGATAACGCATTTTTTACGTTGATATGATGAAAACGGCTTCAGTGCCTTTTCCGCCACGGCTGCGATTCGTCGGCCGAAAACTTGAACTTGGGCAGAATAACACCTCACCTGGATACGGGACGCCCATGCGCCGGCTTTTGTTATGTTTACTGCCGTTGGTCCTGCTGCTGAGCGGCTGCAATTCGAGCTATGACTTCATGGAGACGAAGTCGATACCGAAATCCCGCTTCCGCGATACCAAGCCGCAGGATTTCGGCGCCGACCATCCGCAACTGCACCCCATCCACGGCATCGATATTTCCAAATGGCAGGGCGACATCGACTGGCGGACGGTCAAGTCGTCCGGCGTAGCCTTCGCCTTCATCAAGGCGACCGAAGGCAAGGATATCGTCGACACCAAGTTCCAGGAATATTCGAGCGAGGCCCGCGCTGCCGGCATCCCGAGCGCGCCGTACCATTTCTACTATTTCTGCTCTTCCGCCGACGAGCAGGCCGACTGGTTTATCCGCAACGTGCCGAAATCGGCCATGGTGCTGCCGCCGGTGCTCGATGTTGAATGGAACGCGGAATCCAAAACCTGCCGCCTGCGCCCCGATGCGGTTACCGTACGGGCGCAACTGCAGCGCTTCATGGACCGCCTCGAGGCCTATTATCACATGCGGCCGATCATCTACACGTCCGTCGATTTTCACCGCGACAACCTCGTCGGCTACTTCAAGGACTACCACTTCTGGGTCCGCTCGGTCGCCAAGCATCCCGGCGTCACCTATGCCGATCGCCGCTGGGCCTTCTGGCAATATACCTCGACCGGCGTCATCCCGGGCATCAAGGGGCCGACGGACATCAACGTCTTTGCCGGCAACGAAAAGAACTGGCGGAACTGGGTCGAGGCGGTCACGAAGCTCAAGAATTCTTGAAGCCAGCGCCATTTCCTTCTTGCATCGAAGCTCATGTTCTGGGAAAGCGACCTCATCCGTAAGCAACGAGGACCGCCCATGGACCGCTTCAACGCTCGACGCACTGCACTCGCGATGATCTTCGCATCAACAATGGCAGGTGCTGCCGCGGCCCAGACGAGCGCCCCGGCCCCGCAGAACCCGACACCGGCAGCCGCCTGCGGCGGTGACCTCTCCACATTTCTCGAAGGCGTCAAGGCCGATGCGATCAATGCAGGCGTAACCCCGGAAGCCGCCGAAAAGACGGTCGCCGGCGCCCAGATCGACCCCAAGGTCCTCGCCCGCGACCGCGCCCAGGGCGTCTTCAAGCAGACCTTCCTCGAATTCTCGCAGCGCACCGTCAGCCAGGCGCGCCTCGATATCGGCCGCAAGAAGATGGCGCAGTACGCCGACGTCTTCGCGCGCGCCGAGAAGGAACATGGCGTGCCGGCCGGCGTCATCACCGCCTTCTGGGCCATGGAAACCGACTTCGGTGCCGTGCAGGGCGATTTCAACACCCGCAACGCTCTCGTCACGCTCGCCCATGACTGCCGCCGCCCGGACCGCTTCCGCGAACAGCTGATCGCGCTCAGTGAACTCGTCCAGCGCAACGATGTCGAACCTGCAACGACCCAGGGCGCCTGGGCTGGCGAGATCGGCCAGACGCAGCTGCTGCCAAAGACCATCATCGCTTATGGCGAGGACGGCGATGGCGACGGCCTGGTAAAATTGCGCGAGAGCGCCCCGGACGTCATCCTGACGACTGCCAACTTCCTGCAGTCGCTGGGCTTCCAGCGCGGCCAGCCCTGGCTCCAGGAGGTGACGCTTCCGGCGACGCTTCCATATGAAAAATCAGGCATCGGTGGCACCATGACCGCCGCCGACTGGTTCGCCCTCGGTGTCAAGCCACGCGACGGCAACACCTCCTTCGGCAATCTGGTCTCTGCGCTGATCCTGCCGCAGGGCCGCTTCGGCCCGGCCTTCCTCACCTACCCCAATTTCAACGTCTACCTCGCATGGAACCAGTCGTTCATCTACACGACGTCGGCCGCCTATCTCGCAACCCGCTTCGCAGGCGCTCCGACCTATAACAAGGGCACGCCCGAGAAGGGCCTGAGCGACACCGACATGCGTGCGCTCCAGACCAAGCTTAAGGCGCACGGCTACGACGTCGGCGAGATCGACGGTATCCTCGGCTCCGGCACCCGCATTGCCATCCAGAAAGAACAGTTCCGCCTCGGCCTCCCCGCCGACGGCTGGGCCACGGAAGCGCTGCTGAACGCGCTCTGAGGACGGAGACTGCCGAGGAATACGGGGGCGGCTCTGAAGGTCGCCCTTGGAATGACTGTCGGCATCAATGCGCGAGTACCTACACATCAAGTTTCAGCAGCCTTCGCCTTGGAGACGTCAGAGGGTTGGTAGGCAGACTTCATCCAAGACCGGCGACTTCACGGCATCGAAAAGATCAGGCACAAAGCTCGCGGCTTCACTGGAATTTTCCAACTGTCGAAACAGGAACGCATGGGCATTTTGATTTCCGGCAGTTCCAACGTAGGCAAGACGACATTGGCGACACGCCTTGCCCGCCAGCTTGGATGTGACATGATTTCAACGGATAGCCTCGCCCGTCATCCCGGGCGCCCTTGGCCGGAGGTACGGCCGCCTGTCGCTGAATATTATTCACGGCTTTCCGATGAGACCATCTATTGGTTTCTAAGGGTTCATCACGAAAACATCTGGCCGGCAATACGGCAGCAGATTGACGCCAGGGTCCATGCCAGAACACCTTTTATAATCGAAGGCTCTGCACTTCGCCCCGAGTTTATAGCTCCGCTTGTCTCTAACGAAATATCTCCTGTTTTCCTGTATGCTGACAACGACCTCCTTAGGGAAAGAATGCGATCCGAGGCCGAATATGCCCAGCGCGATCAAGCTGGACGCAGCATCATCGACAAATTCATAGACCGATCCTTGCGCGACAATTCGGAAATGCACCTCGCCGCTCGCAGCCATGACATCACCATCGTCGACACCTCAGACGCCGTCGCCGTATCCAATCTGTGTGACGAGCTCGTAAGGCGGGAGCTCAGTGCAAGCTCACGACAATCCTGAGTTTCCCAATAAAGCGGGGGATTGTTTAGGATCTCCTCACCGCCCCCCTTCACCACCACCCACGCCCCCAAACCAACACCCCTTGCACGGCAAGCGGGAATCGGGTGGATGCGGTGGCGGGAGCTGCGATTGTGTTGCTTTGGACTGGAGGAGCCGGGATGGAAGCTGACAATCGCATGAATGCGCTGACCTGGGGGCTGCTTGTGCTCCTCAGCCTGATCTGGGGCGGGTCTTTCTTCTTTGCGCGTATCGCTGTGCACGATGTACCGCCGTTCACGCTGGTCTTCCTGCGGCTGATTTTGGCCGCCGCGGCGCTGCATCTCTATATCGGTGGCCGATACGGTATCTACGGCCTGCTGCGCAGCCACTGGCGGCAATTCTTGCTGCTCGGGCTGATCAACAACGCCATCCCCCACGCCATGATCTTTCTCGGCGAGACCGAGATTGGCGCCGGCCTTGCCTCGGTGCTGAACGCCACGACGCCGATCTGGACGGTCATCGTCGCCCATTACGCGACGCAGGACGAGAAGCCCGGTCGGGCGAAAATCATCGGCTGCTTCGTCGGGCTGATAGGCACCGTCGTGCTGGTGGGGCCGGGAGCGCTGGATGCCGCAGGTGCGCCGCTCTGGGCGCTGCTGTTGCCCATCGTCGCCGCCATGTCCTATGGCCTTGCCGGCGTCTATTCCAAGCGCTTCAAGGGCATCCCCGCGCCGGTGACCGCCGCAGGCCAGCTGACCGGCTCGTCGCTCATCATGCTGCCGGTTTCGCTGCTGGTCGATCAACCCTGGACGCTCGCCATGCCGCCGATGCAGACGATTGCTGCCATTGTCGCCCTGGCCCTTCTGTCGACCGCCTTCGCCTACATTCTCTATTTCCGCATCATGACGCTTGCCGGCGCCACCAACACGTCGTTGGTCACCTTGCTGGTTCCACCGAGCGCTATCCTGTTAGGATTCGTCTTCCTGGGAGAGCGGCTCGGCGCCACCCAGGTGGCCGGCATGCTGCTGATCGGGCTCGGCCTTGTTATCCTCGACGGACGGCTTTTTTCGCGCAGCAGACCGTCGGCAGCAAAGACCTGAGCCACGCCATGGCGTTAATCTGGCGTTAGCATTCGTAAAGAAATACACAATTATTTTGACGTTTAGAATCAACGGCTAACGACAAAACATTAGCGAATCTCGCACAGCCCGCTGCGGTGCAGTATGGAAATCGCTTTCGGGCGACATATTTGTGACATAGGCTTTAAGGGTTAACGGAGGAGGCAGACCATGGGACTGACGCAATCCATCAACGTCCTTCTGATCAGTGCAGCATTTATGTTCGTCGTGACGATGCTATTCATCTGAGACGCCGCTCGCGGCTCGCCGCGACCGGAAATGCAGGCTTCTCTAAGCTTAACATGTGGGTTTGAAATGAGCGCCGGTCCTGAAAAGGCCGGCGCTTTTTCGTGGTTCAAGCAGCAGCGCCGGCCGCCTCTGCGATCTTCGTGCGCTTGAAACCCAGCCGCTCGAGCACGGCGCCGACCAGAGGAGCGCGGTTCATCGTGTAGAGATGAAATTCCCGGTGGCCGCGACGCACGAGGTCCTCGATCTGCTCTGCCGCGACATCGGCCGCCACCTTGGCCCGCTCTTCAGGCTTGTCGTCGAGCCCGGCAAAGCGTTCGTCCAGATAGGACGGGATACTAGTGCCGCACATGCCGGCAAAGCGCTTCAGCTGCGTCAGGTTCTGGATCGGCATGATGCCCGGCAGCACGGGAATGGCGATACCAGCCGCCCGCACCCGCTCCATGTAGGTCTCGAAGACGTCATTGTCGAAAAAGAACTGGGTCAGGGCACGGTCGGCGCCGTTGTCGGCCTTGCGCTTCAGCATGTCGATATCGGCAGCCGTGTCGCGGCTTTCCGGGTGCTTCTCCGGATAGGCAGACACCGAGATCTCGAAATCGCCGATATCGCGCAAGCCCGCCACCAGCGCTGCGGCATTCTCGTAGCCGCCGGGATGTGGCTGGTAAGCGGTGCCGATGCCGCCGGGCGGATCGCCGCGAAGGGCAACGAAGTGCCTGACGCCGGCCGCACGCAACTCATCGACGACCCGGTGTGTGTCTTCGCGCGTGGCACTGACGCAGGTGAGATGCGAGGCAGTCGGCAGTGGCGTCTCGGCGATCATCCTGCGCACGGTATTCAGCGTCGGCGCCTTGGTCGAACCGCCGGCCCCATAGGTGACGGAGACGAATTCGGGCTGCCATTCCGTCAGCTCCGTGATGGCGGCCCAAAGCTGGCCTTCCATGTCGGGTGTCTTTGGCGGAAAGAACTCGAAGGAGATGCTGACGTCGCTGCGCCCTGTGTCCGGTGTAGAAGTCATGTCAGGCCCTCTTTTCTGCGCGTAATGCTGGTTGACGGCTTTCACTGGTCGCGATCAGCAGGCGCGGATCGCGCGCCACCCAGATCGTTACCGTCAGATCCTCGCCACTCTGCTTTCCGGAATGAAGGTCCCTGACCTCCTCGAGCTCCAGTCCGGCCTTCTTCAACCACTCCTCCATCGTCGCGTGGCTGAAGCCGAGGCGGAGATGTGCATGGTCGTCGCGCAGGTATTCCAGCGCGTGCGGGGCGAGATCGACGATCACCAGCCGGCCGCCCGGCCGCAGCATGCGCGCCGCCTCGCCGATCGCAAGTTCCGGCTGGTAGAGAAAATGCAGTACCTGATGAATGGTGATCAGGTCGAAATCCTGCGCCTCGAGCGGCAGATTGAAGATATCCCCGTGCCGCACCGAGGCGGTTGTGATATTCGCCTTGTCGAGATTGGCCCGTGCGACTGCCAGCATGTCGCGGCTGGCATCGACGCCGATGGCGCGGCGGTAGACGCCGGACAGCAGCTGAAGCATGCGCCCCGTTCCCGTCCCGAGATCGAGAAACGTGTCGATCGGCCGGGTACCGATCAGCTGCTTCAGCGCAGCGTCGACATCCTCGTCGGCCACATGCAGACGGCGGAGCTCATCCCATTCGGCAGCGTTGTGGCTGAAATAGGCCTGGGCGCGCTCAGCGCGTACATGCTTCACCGAACCGAGACGTTCGCTGTCGCGCAGCAGGACAGGGTCACTCTCGTCGGCATGGCGCAGCAGCGTGCGGGCGAGATGCACGGCAGCACCATCCTGCTTCAGGCGGAAATAGGCCCAGGCGCCTTCCTGGTAGCGATCGATCAGGCCCGCCTCGCCCAGAAGCTTCAGATGCCGGGAAATACGCGGCTGGGATTGGCCGAGGATTTCGGTGAGGTCGGTGACCGTCAAATCGCCGGCGGCCAGCAGCGCCAGCAGCCGGAGCCGCGTCGGCTCGCCCGCTGCTTTCAGGACATCGACCAGCCCCTCGAGACCAAATTTAACAAGATCCGCCATACACTCACCCAATCAAGACATAAACATATCTTTATGTGATTGAGGGCAATGGCGCAAGTGGGAAATGGAAGGTCGCTACTGTCAGATGCGAGCCGGTGAACCGGCAGTTCAGGGCCGCAAATGAAACCCCCCGCGGCTGCGGGGGATCTCGAATTTGTGTAGCGCGCGCCGGTGGCGATCAGCGCGTCAGACGCTTGTAGGCCTGGCTGCTCGGGTTCAACGCATCGGCGCCGAGGCGGCGGATCTTGTCCTGCTCGTAGTCCTCGAAGTTGCCTTCGAACCATTCGACATGGCTGTCACCCTCGAAGGCGAGGATGTGGGTCGCCAGCCGGTCGAGGAACATGCGATCATGGCTGATGATGATGGCGCAGCCGGCAAAGGATTCCAGCGCGCTTTCCAGCGCACCGAGCGTTTCGGTATCGAGGTCGTTGGTCGGTTCGTCGAGAAGCAGCACGTTGCCGCCAGCCTTCAGCATCTTGGCAAGATGCACGCGGTTGCGCTGGCCGCCGGAAAGATTGCCGACCTTCTGCTGCTGGTCACCACCCTTGAAGTTGAACGCGCCACAATAAGCTCTTGAATTCATGTCGAACTTGCCGAGCTTGATGATTTCGGCGCCGCCCGAGATTTCTTCCCAGACGGTCTTCGAGCCATCCAGTGCATCGCGGCTCTGGTCGACATAGCCGAGTTGCACGGTGTCGCCGATGCGGATGGTGCCGGCATCGGGCTTTTCCTGGCCGGTGATCATCTTGAACAACGTCGTCTTGCCGGCGCCGTTCGGGCCGATGATGCCGACGATGCCACCGGGCGGCAGCTTGATCGACAAGTCCTTGATCAGCAGCTCGTCGCCGAACCCCTTGGAAACGTTCTCCATCTCGATGACAACCTGGCCGAGACGCTCGCTGACCGGGATGATGATCTGGGCGTCGCCGGGACGCTGCTTCTCGGCGGCATCGACCAGCTGTTCGTAGGACTTGATACGGGCTTTGGATTTAGCCTGGCGAGCCTTCGGGCTGGAGGCGATCCATTCCTGTTCGCGCGAGATCGCCTTCTGACGTCCTGCCTCTTCGCGGTTTTCCTGCTGCATGCGCTTTGCCTTGGCAAGCAGGTAGGCGGAGTAGTTGCCTTCATAAGGAATGCCGCGGCCACGGTCGAGCTCGAGGATCCAGCCGGTGACGTTGTCGAGGAAGTAGCGATCGTGGGTAATCATCATCACGGCGCCGGGATAGGCGCGCAGGTGCTTTTCGAGCCAGGCGATGGTCTCGGCATCCAGATGGTTGGTCGGTTCGTCGAGGAGCAGCAGGTCCGGCTGCGACAGTAGCAACCGGCAGAGCGCAACGCGACGGCGCTCACCGCCCGACAGGCTTGTGACTTCCGATTCAGGCGGCGGGCAACGGAGCGCATCCATCGCCATTTCGACCTGACTTTCGAGGTCCCATAGGTTCTGGCTGTCGATGATATCCTGGAGCTTCGAGCCTTCTTCGGCCGTCTCGTCGGAGTAGTTCATCATCAGTTCGTTGTAGCGCTCGAGCACGGCCGTCTTCTTGGCAACGCCTTCCATGACGTTTTCGCGCACCGTCTTGGTCTCGTCGAGATGCGGCTCCTGCTCGAGATAGCCAAGGGTCGCGCCTTCCGCGAGCCAGGCTTCCCCGGTGAATTCCTTGTCCAGGCCGGCGATGATCTTGAGAACGGTCGACTTACCCGCGCCGTTCGGGCCGAGGATGCCGATCTTGGCATCGGGGTAGAACGACAGGTTGACGTTCTCGAGGATTTTCTTGGCGCCGTAAGACTTGTTGAGTCCCGACATGTGATAGATGAATTGACGTGCCATTGCTGGGCTTCTCCTAGGCGCAAGAGATCTGGGTTTGAGCCGCTATGTAAGGGAAACCACGCCGCGCGGCAACGCCGAAACCGGCCTTTCGCCGCATTTGTCGACCATCGGGGTGACGCAATCAGCCAAACCGCCGACGTCCAAGCCTGACCCGCCGCTGACGATACCCATCGGACAACGCCACCGCGCAGTCAGAAATCCTAGCGGCCGACGGCCTGCACCAGACCTTCGCTGCAGCCGAACGCGGTACTACCGGCGCCCTGGATCAGCTTGCCCAGCCTCGGACCACTCTCGCCGGGCGATACCGCATCCTGCGACAAGCCGATGGTGAGCTCCGAAATCACCCGGGCGCTGCCGTTTCCGCGGCAGCTCATCTTGACGCGGTCACTGGCACCCTGGCCAAAACTTTTGTCGAATGCGGCCTTGATGCGTTCGGCATCCAGCGTCTTGCCGACGTTCGCCGCAAACAGCGCGCCGACGGCAGATGCGTTCAATTCATCGATCAGTGACACGGCAGTGCCGAAATAGGCGTCTGCCGAGAGTTTCGTGCAGGTTCCGTGCTTCAGCCACTCATGGCGCTCGAGGCCAGACTGCGTGCCCGGCATTGCCTTGCCGAGAGCGGCCTTGGTCGCCGCCGACAGTTCGACGGCAGGCAGGCTGTCCCAGCCATGACTGCGGTCGGCCTGTTGCAGCGCATCCGGCACACCGCAATAGTTCTGCCGCATCGGCCAGAGCCCGTGCAGCGAGAGGTGGGTGGCATCGAAGCCGTTGGCACTCTCGTCCCGGCACTCGGCTTTCTCAGCGTTGGTAGCGCAGAATGCCGGCTCCCAGCTGGTCGCAAGAATAAACCTAGTCTGTCCATCGCGCGCTTCGGCCGGAAGGGAGAGGCTGCCCAGCAAAACCGGCAGGCAGGAAAAAGCGGCCAGAAGCCTTAAAGAAACAACGCGCATGACAATCCACCCCAGGAACAATAAGAGAACAAGTAAGCAGATCGCATCTTCCGTCGCAAGCTGTAAATTCCCCACCGCCGGATTATCATTATCCTGTGCGCCTCCCCGAAGTTGCATTGCAAAGTTCCAGCCATTGCCGTCAGGTGCACCGATGCGAGGAGATCCCATGTTTCAAGAGATAAGACGGCACCAGAGCCCGACGGGCGCGGCACTTGCCTACCGTCATCAGCCCGCATCGGGCACGCCGCGCGGCATCCTTCTCGTGCTGCACGGGCTTGCCGAGCATTCCGGCCGCTACGGTCGCTTTGCCGAGGCGATGGCGGGCAACGGTTATCACGTCTACGCGCACGACCACCGTGGGCATGGCCGCACGAAAGCACCGGATGCGCCGCTTGGCCAGTTCGCCCGCAGCGATGGCGTGGTGTGCGTCATCGCGGACGTCATGGCGATGAGGTCGCTGGCCTCGGCTGACCACCCCGGCCTGCCTGTTGTCCTCTTCGGTCATTCCATGGGCGGACTGATCAGCCTTTCCGCCGCCATCGCCCATCCCGCAGACTTCGATGCCGTCGCAGTGTGGAACTCGAACTTTCATCCCGGCCTCGCCGGACGGGCTGGACAGCTGATCCTCGGCATCGAGCGCATGCTTAAAGGCTCGGATGTCCCGAGCGCCCTGCTACCGCGACTGACGTTCGGCGCCTGGGGGCAGTCCATCCCCGATCACCGGACGCCGTTCGATTGGTTGTCGACGGATGCGGCCGAGGTCGATGCATATATCGCCGACCCGCTCTCCGGCTTCGATGCCTGTGTATCGCTCTGGCGCGACTTGCTGGCCATGAGTTTTGCCGCACCTAGGCGACGCCACCTCGCCCGGCTACCTCCCACACTCCCAATCCACCTGGTTGCTGGCGCGCAGGATCCGGCGACGGATTACGGTAAAGCCATAACCTGGCTGGCAAACCGTTTGAAAGGATTCGACTTTTCGAATATCACAACGGAAATCTATAGCGAAATGCGGCACGAGACCCTGCATGAGGTCGATGCCAACAGGGCCACGGCGAACTTTGCCGCGTGGTGCGAACGCGTCTTGCCAAAGCCCTGACGCCGGAGGAATGTCGATGCAAAGCCCCAGCCATACGCTTGCCTCGCGGCATTCGTCGGAAATGACGATGGGCCTGACCCTGATGTTCGTGTCGGTCATGCTGTCGCCGATCGTCGACATCTTTTCCAAGCTGGCGGCTGTCACCATCCCGCCGGTCGAGGTCACAGCGGCACGCTTTCTTTTTCAATGCCTGTTCGCTCTGCCGATGATCGTCTGGAAACGCAGTTGGATGCCTGGCACGTGGCGGCAGAGAAGAATTCACGCCCTGCGTGGCAGCCTGCTGGTGCTGTCGATGATCACCTTCGTGACGACGTTACAGGTGATGGAGGTTGCCGATGCCATCGCCATCTTCTTCGTCCAGCCGATCATCCTCACCGTTCTCAGCAGCATCTTCCTGAAGGAAACAGTGGGTTGGCGGCGTTACGCGGCCTGCGTCGTCGGATTCAGTGGCGCCTTGCTGATCATCCAACCCAGCTTCCAGCAACTCGGCTTCGTTGCCTTGCTCCCCGTTGTTACCGCGATCTGCGGCTCGATCTTCGTGCTTTTGACGCGCGTCCTGTCCCATAGCGAACCGGCCTCCTCGATGCAGCTGAACACCGGCCTCTGGGGATTGCTGTTCTCCATGATCCTGCTGGCAATCGGCAGCCTCGCCGGCAATGCCATCCTGTCGCCTGTCATGCCGGACGCCACTGCCGCACTCCATCTCCTCGGCGTCGGCGTGACAGCAGCCGTCTGCGGGATGCTGACACTTTATGCATACCGCGCCGTCCGGGCATCGACGCTCGCACCGCTGCAGTATTTCGAGATCATTTCGGCGACGATCTTCGGCTGGCTGGTGTTCGACAATTTCCCGAACATGCTGAAATGGGTTGGCATTCTCATCATCATCTGCTCCGGTCTCTACATCCTGTGGCGCGAGCGGCGGCTTGCATCCAAGCCGGTATCCGATACATCTCAATCGCTCCGCGCACCCTGATCGAAGATCTGCAAAACATGACCAACCGACCGATAAAAAAGCCACCGCTCGCAGGCATCCGCGTCATCGAACTCGCGCGCGTGCTGGCAGGACCTTGGGCAGGCCAGATGCTGGCCGATCTCGGTGCCGATGTCATCAAGGTGGAAAACCCGGATGGCGGCGACGACACGCGCCAATGGGGACCTCCGTTTGTCGAGGATACCCACGGAGCCAACCTTTCCGCCGCCTATTACCACTCGGCCAATCGCGGCAAGCGTTCCATCGTCGCCGATCTGCGCACGGCCGAGGGCCAGGATCTGGTTCGCCGGCTGGCCATGACGGCGGACGTGCTGATCGAGAATTTCAAACTCGGCGGCCTCGTCAAATACGGCCTCGACTACGAGAGCCTCCACAAGCTCAATCCAAAACTGGTCTATTGCTCGATCACCGGCTTTGGCCAGACCGGTCCCTATGCCAATCTCGCCGGCTACGACTACATCGTCCAGGGCATGTCCGGCTTCATGTCGATCACCGGCGAGACAGACGGCCAGCCGATGAAGGCCGGCGTCGCCATCGCCGACATTTTCACCGGGATCTATGCTGTCTCGGCCATCGAGGCGGCCCTGATCCATGCCCTCAAATCCGGTGAAGGGCAACTGGTCGACATGGCGCTGCTCGACGTCCAGGCGGCAGTGCTGGCGAACCAGAACATGAACTACCTGATATCAGGCAAGGCGCCGGAGCGGCTGGGCAATGCTCATCCCAACATCTCTCCCTACGAGGTGGTGCCCGTCGCCGACGGCTTCCTGATCCTCGCCATTGGCAACGATGGCCAGTTCCGTCGTCTTTGCGGCCTGCTCGGTATCGAGGCTATCATCGGCGACGAGCGCTTCGCCACCAACAAGGCCCGCATCGCCAACCGCATGGAAGTTCGCCAACTCGTCTCGACCGAGACGCTGAAATGGACCAAGGCCGCCCTGCTGCAGCGCTGCGAGCAGAATGGCGTGCCGGCTGGTCCCATTAATACCATCGAGGAAATGTTCGCCGACCCCCAGGTGGTGGCGCGCGGCCTGCGCATCGATCTCGACGATGCAGCCGGCAATGCCATTCCGGGCGTCCGCACGCCGGTCATTCTCTCCGAAACACCCCTACGCTACGAACGGCCGAGCCCGAGGCTCGGCGAACATCAGGACGAGGTGCTGGCGGAACTCGCTGCCCTCGAAGGAAAGGCAAGATCATGAAACGCACAGGCGGCCAGCTCATCGTCGAGGCTTTGAAAGCCAATGGCGTCAAGCGCATCTCCTGCGTTCCCGGCGAAAGCTTCCTGGCCGTGCTCGACGCGCTGCATGACAGCGACATCGACGTTCTCGTCTGCCGCCAGGAAGGCGGTGCTGCGATGATGGCCGATGCCTGGGGCCGGCTGACCGGCGAACCCGGCATTTGCATGGTGACACGCGGCCCGGGCGCTACGAATGCTTCTGCCGGCCTCCATATCGCCCGCCAGGACTCCATCCCGATGATCCTCTTCATCGGCCAGGTGCAGCGCGATGCCCGCGAACGCGAGGCATTTCAGGAAGTCGAATATCGCCGCGCCTTCACCGAGTTCGCCAAGTGGGTCGGCGAGATCGACGATGCCACCCGCATTCCGGAGTTCGTCACCCGCGCCTTTGCCGTCGCCACATCCGGACGCCCCGGCCCCGTCGTGTTGAGCCTGCCCGAAGACATGCTGCGCGACCTCGTCGAGGCGCCTGAGGCAAAGCCCTACATGCCGGTGGCAAGCCATCCCGGTAAAAGCCAGATCGACGAACTCCAGCACCGGCTGATGGCTGCGGAGCGGCCGATGGTCATCGTCGGCGGCACGCGCTGGAACGACGAAGCGGTGGCATCGCTCCGCACGTTCGCCGAACGCTTCCAGCTGCCGGTCGGCTGCTCGTTCCGCCGGCAGATGCTGTTCGACAATCTGCATCCCTCCTATGCCGGCGACGTCGGCATAGGCATCAACCCGGCGCTCGGCAAGGAGATCAGGGAGGCCGACCTCCTCATCCTCATCGGCGGCCGCTTTTCCGAAATGCCGTCCTCCGGCTATACGCTGATGGACATCCCCTACCCGGCGCAGGCGCTGGTGCACATCCATCCCGATCCGTCGGAACTCGGGCGCGTCTACCGGCCGGATCTCGCCATCTGCGCCAGCCCTGCCGATTTCGTCTCCGCTCTGGCGGATCTTCCTGCGCCGGCAACGCCCATCTGGGCAGAGCGCACCGCCCGGATGCATGCCGCCTACCGCACATGGTCCAAAACCCCTGAAACCAGCCCAGGCGATGTCCACATGGGCCGGATCATGGACTGGATCGAGGCGAACACGGCAGCCGATACCATTTTCACCAATGGCGCCGGCAACTATGCGACGTGGCTGCACCGCTTCCATCGCTTCCGCCAGTTCAACACCCAGGCAGCCCCCGCCTCTGGCTCGATGGGCTACGGCCTGCCGGCGGCGGTGGCTGCGAAGGCATTGTTTCCAGAGCGTGAAGTCATCTGCTTTGCAGGCGACGGCTGCTTCATGATGCACGGACAGGAATTTGCGACGGCGGTGCAATACGGCCTGCCGATCATCACGCTGGTAATCAACAACGGCATGTACGGCACGATCCGCATGCACCAGGAACGCGACTATCCCGGCCGTGTCAGCGGCACGAAGCTCACCAACCCCGACTTCGCGGCCTTCGCCCGGGCCTATGGCGGCCATGGCGAGACGGTGAAGACAACCGCCGAGTTTGCACCCGCCATCGTGCGCGCACGGGCAAGCGGCAAGCCCGCGATCATCGAGATCGTACTCGACCCGCAGGCAATCACGCCAACGCGGACGCTCAACGAGATTGCCGGCCTGAAGTAGCTGCAGGGCGGCCTGCCATCAGGCCGCCTCGTCGGAACAGGTGTAGATCAGTAGGATGCCAGTACGGCGCTGCCAAAGTTCGGTTGCACACCCAAAAGCGGTGCAGCTCTGGTGATAATATCGCGAACCATCGGCGCGGCATTGTTGGTGGCGAAGGTCAGCCCCTTTTCACCCGTGCGCGGCTCGTCGCAGAAGCTGAAAACCACGTATCGCGGATTGTCGATCGGGAATGCCCCCAGAAAGTCGTTGAAGCTGAGCACATGCGAGTACTTGCCGTTGATGACCTTGTTAGCGGTACCTGTCTTTCCGCCGACATGGTAGCCCGGCACGTCGGCGCTCTTGCCCGAACCCTGCTCGCCATTGAGCTTGAAAAGCGCCCGCAGCGTGTCGCTGGTGCTTGGCTTAACGACAACCTTGGCAATTGCGTCCGCCTCCGCCTGCGTGCGCGGCAAGAAAGTCGGCTCGATCAGCCGACCGCCATCCATCAAGGCAGCGCCGGCAACGGCCGTCTGTAGCGGCGTCGTAGCCACGCCATGACCGAACGCGACGGTAATGGAGTTGATCTTCTTCCAGACTTTCGGCTGACTTGGCATCTTCACTTCAGGAAGCTCGGTCTGCATCTTCGACAACAGTCCTAGTCGTGCAAGATACGCCCTCTGTGCGTCCATTCCGACAATTTCGATCATGCGTGCAGTGCCGATATTCGAAGAATACCGAAAAATCTCGGGAACCGTAAGCCAGCGACGGGGCACGTCGCGGTCGTCGTGGATCGTGAAGCCGGCGACATGCAGAGACTGGGAGGCATCGAATGTATCGGTCAGCTTGACGCTGCCAGTGTCCATCGCCATGGCCATCGAGAAGGTCTTGAAGGTCGACCCCATTTCGTTGGTACCGTTCGTCATCCGATTGAGCCAACCATCGGCCCCATTTGCATTCGGCGCGTTCGGGTCGAAGTCCGGTGCAGACGCCATGGCCAGCACTTCGCCCGTTTTGATGTCGAGAATGACCGCGCCGGCTGATTTGCTCTGGTACTTCGTCAATGCATCCACGACGACATCGTGAACGATATTCTGAACTCGGATGTCGATCGACAGCTTCACCGGTTCAAGCGGTTCGCTGCTGGCAAGACCCGCCGACGTCAGGTCGGAAAGGCCCTGGTTGTCGAGATATTTCTCCATGCCGGCAACGCCATGATTGTCGATATCGACATAGCCAAGCACATGCGCAGCGGTGCTGCCGCCCGGATAGAAGCGGCGGACTTCCGGGCGGAAGCCGATGGCGGGAAGTCCGAGGGCGAGGATTTCGCCCTGCTGCTTCGGTGTCAGCTGACGCTCCAGCCAGACGAAATGAGATCGCTTGTCTGACAGCTTGCGATAGGTTGATTTCCTGTCGAGATTGGGAAATATCTTCGTCAGCTTTTCGATGGTGTCATCGACGTCGACCATCTTGATCGGCTCGGCATACATCGAGAAAGTCCGGATGTCGGTTGCCAGCAGCGCGCCGTTGCGATCCTCGATATCGGGACGCGAGGCCATGGCCGGACCTGCGGGAATGTTCGTCGTGTCGGCCTGCGGCTGCATGCCGAGGAAGATCAGCTTCCCGAACACCACGCAGTAGACGACGCAGAGAGTACCCGCCAAAATGCCGAGCCGCGACTTGCTCTGCCGTGATTTGCGGACATTGCCCTTCTTGGAACCCTTGCCGCGGGGGGCGCCAAGACTAAGCCTTATCAGGCGATCGCTGCGAAGCGTAAGGGCGTGGATAAGAGACATCGTCCAACTTTTTAACAGGCACGGATGCGGTTGAAGACGGCAACCTTATAATCAGATTAACTTAGCGTTAAGGATATTAAGAAACCGTAAAGCCGGAGGCACCGCTGCGCTCACGGTTCCGTTACGACCGCCTATCCACAAAAAAGCCGGCGAGGATAAGGCACCCGCCGGCTTTCTTTGTACAATACCAATGATCAGCCGATTGCGGCTGTGACCGTGAACTCGACCTTGTATTTCGGCGCGGCAAGCTTTGCCTCGCTGGTGGCGCGGGCCGGCGTGTTGGCCGGATCGACCCAGGCCTCCCAGGCAGCGTTCATCTCGGCGAAATACGACATGTCCGACAGATAAATCAGCGTCTGCAGGATCTTGGACTTGTCGGTGCCGGCAGCCGCCAGCAGGCGGTCGACTTCGGCCAGCGCGTATTTGCACTGTTCGGTAACGGTTTCGCCCTCGCCGACCTGGCCAGCGAGATATACGGTGTTACCGTGGACGACTGCGCCGCTCATGCGGGCGCCGGGGTCGATGCGCTTGATGCTCATGTGGTTCTCCTGATGGTGGTCGAATTCTATGGTCGTGATGCCGCAGGGCGCGGCACCGGCAGGCATGTCCGCAGGGTGCGGATTACATGCGCATATGCTTGGTCTTTTCGTAGATCGCCGTCGAGCGCGCGCCGGAGCGGCAGTAGCCGAGCATCGGGCGCGGAAACTCGTCCAGCGCATCCATCATGCTGCTGACCGCCTCCTCGGTGACGCCCATCGGGCCGACCGGCACATGCGCGACGATGAAGCCGAGTTCCTCGGCGCGCGTCGCGATATCGTCGAACAACGGCTGATCCGGGCTTTCATGGTCGGGACGATGGCAGACGATCGACTCGAAGCCCATCGCCTTGATCTCGTCGAGATCGTCGACCGATATCTGACCTGTGACCGAGTATTGGTCGTCGATCTTGCGGATATCCATAGCACATTCCTCCTTGAGACCGGTCTTTGGGATCGGCTTTCTCTGAAACGGTAACGCTGATCTACGACGCGAGGCCGCGAGCGTCAACCGCTCAGCCGGCCTCGACAAAAGCAAAGCTGAGGCCGAAATTCCGCCCCTCGCTCGGCTGCAGAATATTGAACTCGCCGGCCTCTTCGAGCTCTGCGCGTGGCAGCCACCGGTGCGACACCGGTTCGATCCCGAGCACATCGGCGGGTGCCTTCTGATTGCGCCAGACCTGTAAAAACGGCAGTGTCCCGGCTGCAATCCGCACCCGCAGCGTCTTGCCGCCAATCGCCGCAATCGGCCCGAGGGACACCTCGGAAAACGCGCCGTCCGTTGCCGGCGCCGGCACGCAGAATATGCCGCCGAGTTCCTCTCCGAAAGCCCAGGGGAAACCACCGCCTTCCAGCATTTGCCCGGTCAGGCGCACCGCGTCGTCGAACCATTTTCCACCGATGTTCATGTGATACATCAGGAACACAGGCATCGGCTCGCTGCCGGTGTTGATCACCCAGTCATCGAGGAAAACCTCGCCCGTCGCCCCGTCGATCCTCCACAAGCGCTCAAGCCGCGCTGTGCCTCCTTCGGCCGTCACCACGTCGACATCGGCCCGGCATTCCGCATCGCCCTTGTCGAAGCGGGTCCAGAGCACCCGGGCAGGCGTTGCCGAAAAGGACCCGTGCAGCGGATAGGTCCGGCCGGCATGGGGGCCGTGCATGGGCTCGCGATGGCGGATATGGTCCGGACCGCAGGTGAACAGAAAACCCTCGACCGAATGGGATATGCGCGCATCGCCATCGTCCGGAACGGCCTTGCCGGGCGCAAGGTCGATGCCATCTACGACACAGGCGCCGATATCCATCACCGACGCTTCGTCCAGGCTCAGCTTCGGCCCGTTAGTAGCTGAAAATTCGATCATCCGCAGTACCCTCCCTTGCGCCGGCGCTGCCTGCCCGCCACCGCGCGTTATAACACTGTTAACCATACCGAACGTGGCCTGCATCACGAAATCAGGAGCCGGCAACCAATCCCGCAGCGCGGCGTTACGTCGATAACCACAACGTGACGAATTTTTATCTTTTATTCAGCATGCTGCCGAAATATTCCACACTCGTGTCAAGATTGAAGTGTGTGTGGCAACCGACGACCGATCGAGGACAGACCTAACGTGAACCGATTCTTCCAGACAGGCTTATCGCTGGCCGCCGTGCTTGCTGCTTCCGTCGCGACGCTCTCGCCCGTCGAGGCGCAGCAATACTACGGAGGCCAGAACAGTGACACGGTGCTGGTCGCACCCGATGGACGCATCCTTGAGCAGATCCCGGAACAGGGCGACGTCGTGATGACGCGCGACCGCCGCGGCAACCGCGTCCTCGTCGACCGCTACGGCACCGTCATCGCAACCGAAATGCGCGCCAGCACCTATTACCCCAAGGCTCCGAGCCGCGATGGATATGGCGGCAGCGACACGAACCGTTATGGCGATACCGAACTCAGCAGCAACCGCGGCTACGGCAACGATTACGGCAACGGCCAGCCAGACGATTTCTACGGCCAGCGGGAACCCGGCGCCGTCACCGGCGGCATTCCGGGCAGCGGCTCCATAGAACGGATACCTTTGGACAACCAGGGCATTCCGGATGCCCAGGGCAATGGCGGCGGAAATGGCGACTACGCGTCGCTCAACCCCGATGACGCCCCCGCAAGACCGAGAACGGCAGAGCCCGTCATCACCCTCAAAAACAAGTCGAAGATGGAGATCACCGCGCTTGAGGTGTTCCTCGATCGCAAGGGCATTTCACCCGGTGCCATCGACGGCCGGATCGGCGGCAACGTCACCAAGGCTATCTACGCCTACCAGCAAATGACCGGCCAGCAACTCGACCCGAACAACACCGACGCGATCCTCGAGGACCTTCGCAACTCCGGCGGCATGCCGATCGTCAACTACACGATCACGCCGGCAGACGCAGCCGGACCTTACGTCGCCGAAATTCCGGAAGACTATGCCAAGAAGGCAAGCCTGACGTCGCTCGGATACACCTCCACGACCGAAATGCTCGCCGAGCGCTTCCATATGGATGAGGGTTATCTGAAAGAGATCAACCCGGGTGTGGATTTCACCGTGCCGGGTTCAACGGTTAAGGTCGTCAACATCGGCCCGCCGAAGACCGGCGAAGTCGCCCGCATCGTCGCCGACAAGGCGCGCAAGCAGGTGTTCGCCTATGACGCCAGCGGCGCACTGATATCCGCCTATCCGGCATCGATCGGCTCGACCGACACCCCCTCGCCTTCGGGGACGGTCACCGTCGAGCGCGTCGCCTTCAATCCGGGCTACACCTACAATCCGAAGATCAATTTCAAGCAGGGCGCCAACGACAAGGTGCTGGACATTCCTCCAGGCCCCAACGGTCCGGTCGGTACTGTCTGGATGGCCCTATCGAAGCCGACATATGGTATCCATGGAACGCCAGAGCCTTCCAAGATCGGCAAGTCGCAGAGCCACGGCTGCGTGCGTCTGACGAACTGGGACGCAACGGAACTGGCAAAGATGGTCAAGCCCGGCACCGTCGTCGAATTCGTCGACTAGAAAAAATCAGACACGATAAAAAGCTGCCGGACATCCCTCCGGCAGCTTTGTTATTTCAAGAGCTCTGGTTTCAGGAGTAAGCACTGCCTTCCTCGCATATTGACCAAGCGCGATAGGCAGTTCCGAAATGAAAGTTTGATGGCGGCATTGCGCCAAGAGCTGCCATACTCAATTCAACTTTTGAAAGTCGGAAAAGGGGCAGGGAGGGGACTGGCGGCTTTGAACCAATTGAGGGCAATAGCAGACATCAATCGGCATTCGGCATTGCGGTGAACGGGGCATCGTTCGGGGTGTGTCCCGGAGTCAAACATAAAAGGGAAAATCAGCACACCGCCGGCATTGGGCCTGCGTTTTGTTGATAGCTACGAGTTTCGACACCCCATCGATTGTATGTTACGTGTGCTAGTATAGGTTGCGGGCTGCTGCCATTGTCGCAAAACACCTCTAAGTAAAGCTTTGATTATGCACCAAGCTGGCCCGCCGAAAACTGTGCTTCAAACGATACTGGATTGGTCGCAAGGGCGTCCATTGTGGCAGCGAGATGCACTGCGGCGTATTGTAACGGGTGGTACACTTGATGCTGCGGCCATCGACCAAGTTTTGGACCTCTGTAAGAAAGAGCACGGCGCGCCCGATATCTCACTGATGGCCGCAGCGCTGGAAGCGGTGCATTTGCCTGCGAACCCCGGTAACGGCGCAACCATCGCATTAGTCTCCCTCGGCGATGTCGTCGGCGTGAACCAATTGGCTCCGAGGCAGACCCTTACGTTCGAACAACAGGGCCTGACAGTTGTTTACGGACCAAACGGAGCCGGCAAATCGGGATATGGGCGAGTGTTGAAGCGTGCCTGCAGGGCACGCAAAGCCGGTGAAATTATGCCCGACGCATTTTCCTTAACGATCGGCGGCAAGGCCACGGCCAGTTTTACAATCTCGCAAGACGGCGTGCAGCAGTCTGTGCTGCCATGGGAGGACAACAAGAATCCTGATCCGGTGCTTTCTGCCGTTAGCGTGTTCGACCGCGAATGCGGCGCAGTCCACATCCAGGACAAGACAGAGGTTGCCTTCCGGCCGTTCGGGCTCGACATTCCCGACGACCTCGCGGCGGTCTGCACGCAGATCAAAGTGCTGCTACAGGCCGAAGAGACCCAGTTCAAGGCGCTCCGCGATCCCGTGTTCGAGATGCCTACTTGGCGGGCGACCACAGCCGTCGGGCGTATCATGTCCAATCTCAAGCACAATACCAAGCTGGAGCCGCTGGCGACCCTCGCAGTCATGACCGATGCCGAACGGGCACGGCTCCAGCAACTCACCGAAGACCTCGCCAAAAATCCGGTTGAGGCCGCCGCCGAGCAGCACCAGTTTGCCGATGGTATCGCGAGGGTCCTGCGCTATCTCAGAAAGGTTGAGGAATACTATTCCGACGACGCTATCAACACGCTGAAATCGCTTGCAGACGATGCCAGAACCAAACGGTTTGCCGCGACGATCGCCGCGGAAAACGCCTTCAAGGACGCCACCTTCCCCGGCGTCGGCGCGGAAGTATGGCGGGAGCTATGGGAGGCGGCGCGGCACTATTCTAAGCATGTTGAGCGACAGTTCCCGGCGGCGGAAGGTGAACACTGCATATTGTGCCATCAGCCGCTCAACGCCGAGGCCGGTGCGCGGCTGGGCGGCTTCGAGGGTTTCATCCGCGATGATACGGAAAAGCAGGCTGACGCGGCCGAGAAGGTCTATATGAATACACTCAAAGAGTTCCGGATGCGTAAACCGGATATTCGGCTAGTGGCGGACATACGCAGGCGGATTTCCATCCAGCGCGCTGATGTCGCCGCCGAGGTGCTGCGCTTTATGGCCACCGCCGATCTGCGTAGACTACAGTGTCTGCGAGACATCGAGCACAGCGTTGTCATGACACTGTCGCCGATGTCGGTGATCCCGGAAGCAGAGCTGCTGGCACTTGAAAGTGACACCCGTACCTATGCCGGCCAGTTAGAGGCGGCAGCCGATGTCGTAGGCCGTCAGATCCTGCAGGCCGAGCATGACGAGCTCGAAGACCGAGCTGCAGCTACCGCCCTTCACGCGGTCGCCACGAAGGAGGTCAAGCGGCTGGCAAAGCTCGAGCGCATTGCCAAGTGCCTGGGGCAGACCGCGACGACAACTATCACGAAACTTGGCAACGCACTTGCCGATGATATCATTACTCCCCGGATGCGTGATCGCTTCCAGAGAGAGATCATCAGGCTTGCGGCGGAAAAGGTGCGTGTTGAAGTGGTGCGTTCCGGCGGCCAGTACGGCTCGCCAAACTACCAAATCCGTCTGTTCGCAAATCCCAAGACCAAGGTGCATCTGGTGCTGAGTGAAGGCGAGCAAACCTGCGTAGCACTGGCGGCTTTCCTGACCGAGCTCGCGACAGCCACACACAAGTCCGCACTCATCTTCGACGACCCTGTGACATCGCTCGACCACCGCTGGCGCAAGAAGGTCGCGCAAAGGCTCGTGGAGGAGGCGAAGGAACGTCAAATTATTGTTTTCACCCACGACCTGGTGTTCGTGAACGATCTGAATGACAACGCCCGCGGCCAAGGCATTCCCGCCAAGCTTGCAAACCTTTCACGCGGCCCGGAAGGTACTGGTATCGTGGGCGATGGATTGCCGTGGGATCATGCTGGCGTCAAGGCGCGCTTGGACCGGCTCGAGAAAGACCAACGGGCTGCCAAGGCTCTTTATGATGCCAACGACGAGGACGGCTACCGCAGCTCCGGCGTCAGACTTTACGGTTTTCTGCGGGCCACGTGGGAGCGCGCGCTCGAGGAGATCGTTTTCGCAGGTGTGCTGATGCGGCACCGGGATTACATTGATACCAAGCATTTGAAGAAGGTCACCGCGCTTTTGGAGACGGATACGGAAGCGTTCCGAGCAGCGTTTAAGAAATGCAGCGACATCATCGAGGCGCATGATCCGTCGCGCGTTCGTAATGAGGAGCCACCGCCACCTTCGGAGATCTCGGACGATATTAAGGCCCTAAAGGACTGGGCCGACGCTCTTCGTATTCGGCAGAATGCAGTAGCATAGTCATTCTGAGGCCCGCGTAGGAAACATGGCGCGGCAGCGAGGCTATGCCCGCTCTCGGGCGCGTGCCACTACAACATCTACGACTGCCATGAAGGCGCGAGGCCGACGTTGGCTTAGCGCCTCCTCGATGGCTGCTTCGGGCCGACAGCAGACTTCAGCCGTTTGTTCGTCCAGAATAATTCCACGGCATCGGCGGCGCTGACCGCTCAACCGTCTGGCAAAGCGAGCCTCCGGATCGAGCCCAGGCAGTTCAGCCTCGATCCAATACAGCTCTGCAAGCCACTTAACGACTGAGCCGTTGCGGGTCGTCTCGACCAGCTCGCGCCAGGCGTGCGCCCTGCAATACGCAAGCCGGATGTCCGGGCCACCGCGCTCTGGGACTGTCTGTTTTTCAGGCCGCGCGGGACATCAGTCTATGGGCTGCGATGCGGGCTGAGGAGGTGAGCCGGACGGGCAATTTCGCCAGCATCTCCTCGGCGAACTCGCTGGCATTGTGACGCGCCTTTTCAAGGTTGCTGACCCTGGCCGGATCGAGCGTCTGCAGCGTGCCGCCGACGTCGAAGATATCGCGGAAGGCCGAGCGTTCGACGATCGGCGTTTCCAGCACCGATACCTGACGCTGGTTGAGCAGCGTCTTGACGGTCTGCAGGGCACGGGTCGTCACCATTGAATTGACGCGAGTGAGCACCACGGAGTGATCGATGTGGATGCTTCCCTTCTGTGCCAGGTATTGCAAAAGTTCCAGCACCTGCGCGCCGCCGCGAGCATCCATGGCGCAGCCCTGGATCGGGATCAGCACGTGGTCCGACAGGCCGATAGCCGTTGCCAGCAGCGGAGTGCGCGTGCCCGGCAGGTCGATGATGAAATAATCGGTCGATGCCTGGTTCTCGCGGATATGCAGCGGCAGCGACGTGGCGGTGACGAAGTCGATAACGGAGATGTTGGCAACCGGCCCGGACATCTCGCTCCAATGCGAAATCCAGTGCTGCGGATCGGCATCGAGAATGGTGACGCGGTAGCCTCTGCGAGCCAGTTCGGTCGAAAGCAGCAGAACCGCAGTGGTTTTACCGGCGCCGCCCTTGGTATTGGCAAATGTGATGACTGGCATGGTATGTCCTAGGCAAAGGGAGCTTCACCATCGCTCCGGCTTGCACCGGGGGGTCATGGTGCGTTTAACCATCCTTTCGAATTATGGTTAACAAAGTACAAACGTCGCCACCCTCATTTCATGCGGACATTCTCATAATCACGTCGGAACAGCGATATAAAGCTGCGAGACCGGGAGCGCTTTCGCCTCCCCCGGCCGTCGTCTGTGTTCGCTGCAACGGCTAGAAGCAATCGCGAAACAGCGTCTTGGTGTTTTCCAGCGTCAGCGGAACAGGATTGCCCCCGGCACTCGGATCTTCGATCGCCATCGCTGCGAGATCGTCGATCCGGTCGCTTGCGATCCCCATTTTGGTGAGGTTATCCGGGACACCGAGATCGGCCCGCAGTTGCAGCACATAGTCGTAAAACCCGTCGAACCCGCCGGGAATTCCAAGATAGGCAGCAGCCCGGGCGATCTTCTCCTCGATCGGCTTCCTGTTGAAGCGCAGCACAGCCGGCATGACGACCGCGTTGGTCATGCCGTGGTGGGTATTGTAGACGGCGCCGATCGGGTGGGAAAGCGCGTGGATGGCGCCAAGCCCTTTCTGGAAGGCGACCGCACCCATGGCGGCAGCCGCCATCATGTTGGCGCGGGCCTCGAGATCGGTGCCCTCCCTGACTGCGCGCGGCAGGAACTCCTTCACCAGCCGCATGCCCTCGAGCGCGATACCGGCCGACATCGGATGATAGAAGGGCGAGGAGTAAGCCTCGAGGCAATGGGCAAAGGCATCCATGCCCGTGCCAACGGTGATGATCTTCGGCATCCCGACCGTCAGTTCCGGGTCGGAAATGACGACGCCGGGCAGGAACTTCGGGTGGAAGATGATCTTTTTGACATGCGTCACCGAATTGGTGATGACGCTGGCCCGGCCAACTTCCGAGCCCGTGCCCGCTGTGGTGGGCACCGCAACGATGGGCGCGATACCGTCGACGTTGGCGCGCGTCCACCAGTCGCCAATATCCTCGAAATCCCAGACCGGGCGCGTCTGCGCCACCATGAAGGCGACGCACTTGCCGAGATCGAGGCCAGAGCCACCACCGAAGGCGACGACACCATCATGGCCACCATCCTTGAAGGCCTTGACGCCGGCTTCCAGGTTTTTCTCGTTCGGGTTCGGGTCGACTTCGGCAAACATCGCCCGCCCGAGGCCCGCTTCTTCCAGAATGTCGAGAGCCGTCTTGGTGATCGCCATAGTCGCGAGACCACGGTCGGTAATGAACAGCGGCTTCTTCATTCCGAGGCTCTTGCAGGCCTCGGCCAGCTCCGAAATACGGCCACGGCCGAGCTTCAGGGAGGTCGGATAGCTCCAGTTGGCAGTAATCGCGCTCATGCTGTCACCTTCTTCAGATGGTAGGATTTGGGACGTGTCAGATTGTGGAAGCCAAGTACGGACAGCGAGCCGCCACGACCCGTTTGCTTGACGCCGGTCCAGCAAAGCGCAGGATCGAGATAGTCGGCGCGGTTCATGAACACGGTGCCGGTCTCGATCTCGCGGCCAAGCCGGGCTGCCCGATCCGAATCCTGCGTCCAGAGCGACACCGTCAGCCCGTACTGGCTGTCGTTCATCAGTTCGAGCGCTTCGGCGTCGCTTTTCACCTTCATGATACCGACCGCCGGACCGAAGGTTTCCTCGCGCATGAACGCCATGGAGTGATCGACATCGACGAGGATCTGCGGCGCGAGATAGGCACCTCCGTCATCGGCCGGAAACAGTTTCGGGTCGACCAGCGCCTTCGCACCCTTGCCGACGGCATCTGCAATCTGTTCGCGGACAACCTTGGCAAACCGCTTGTGCGCCATCGGCCCGAGCGTCGTTTCCGGGTCGAGCGGGTTGCCAAGCTTGTAGTTCGATACCCAGGCAACGGATTTTTCGACGAAGGCATCATAGAGGGTTTCGTTGACGTAGATGCGCTCGATCCCGCAGCAGCACTGGCCGGAATTGAAGGTGGCCCCGTCCATCAGCGTGTCGACAGCCGCGTCCAGATCGGCGTCCTCCATCACGTAGCCCGGATCCTTGCCGCCAAGCTCCAGGCCAAGCCCGGTGAAGGTGCCGGCCGCAGCCCGCTCGACGGCGCGACCGCCTGCGACCGAACCGGTGAAATTGATGAAATTGAAGCTGCCTTCGGAGATCAACGCGTCGGCGATATCGTGCTCGAGAAAGACATTCTGGAACACATCGGCAGGCACGCCAGCCTCGACAAAGGCCTGCACCATGCGCTCGCCGACCAACAGCGTCTGGGCCGCATGCTTCAGGATGATGACATTGCCGGCCATCAGTGCCGGGGCAATCGTGTTGATCGCCGTCATGTAGGGGTAGTTCCAGGGCGCGATGACGAAGACCACGCCGTGCGCCTCGCGCTCGATGCGGCGTTCGAAGGTTACACTGTCCTCGACCACCAGCGGCGCAAGCGCGTCGGCTGCAATCGCCGCGACATAGTTCGAGCGTTCGTTGAAGCCGCGGAACTCGCCGCCATACTTGATCGGCCGTCCCATCTGCCAGGCCAGTTCCGGCACCACGTCATCGACCATCTCGTTCAGCCGCGCCACGCCCTTCATCACCAGTTGCACGCGGTCTTCAAGCGGCCGCCGCGCCCAGTCCTTCTGCGCCTTGCGGGCGCGGGCGACAGCCTCCCTCGCCTCCTCCAGCGACAGGCCGGGTCGCTCGGCATAGACCTCGCCGTTAACCGGCGAAATGCATTGAATCATGCTCATTCTCTCTGCTCCAAAAGGCTCAACAAGCCAATGTCTTGACGTGACCGGCGGCACCATAGGCTAGGATCGCACGGTCGCGGGTGATGATTGTCAGGTCGTGTTCGCGGGCGGTCGTCTGGCATGGCCAAGTGCCGCAAGGGCAAGTGGCAACAGCGATTCATTCCGAGCGCCGTCGATGTGTCCCATGACGGCCTTCAAAGATCGAGGGCAAGCCTAGCATAGTGCCTCTAAGGCAACAACAACCCACAACCATTGCGATTATCTCACGCCCGCTCGAACCCCCTCGCCACCTCCCAGTCCGTGACGCGCCGGTCAAAATCCTCCTGCTCCCATTCACCTGCGCGGGTATAGTGGTCGATGACATCGTCGCCGAGGGCTGCGCGCAACATCTTCGATTGCGTCATGGCAACCGTGGCCTCCCGCAAGGTCCGGGGGACTTCGCGCACGTCGCGGGCTGCGTAGGCGTCGCCGACAAACGCCGGCTCCAGCGCCATCTTTTTCTCGATCCCGTCAATGCCTGCCGCAAGTAGGGCCGCGAAGGCGAGGTAGGGATTGAGGTCCGAGCCTCCGACGCGGCATTCGATGCGGATGGCCTTGCTGTCGGCGCCGCAAAGACGATAGCCGGCCGTCCGGTTATCTGTGCTCCAGACGGCTTTGGTCGGCGCAAAAGTGCCCGCCACGAAGCGCTTGTAGGAGTTGATGTAGGGCGCCAGGAAATAGGTGATCTCGCCGGCATGGGCGAGTTGGCCGGCAATGTAATGCTGCATCAGGGACGACATGCCGTGCTCGGCCTTTTCGTCGAAGAACAATGGCGTCTTGCCATCGGCGCTCCACAGCGACTGGTGGACGTGCGACGAACTGCCGGCAGATGCGGCGCTCCATTTTGCAAGGAAGGTGATGGACTTGCCCTGGGACCAGGCGATCTCCTTGCAGCCGTTCTTGATGATGACGTGGCGGTCCGCCATGGTCAGCGCGTCGGCATAACGGACATTGATCTCTTCCTGCCCGGCCGATGCTTCTCCCTTGGAATTTTCGACCGGGATGCCGGCGCCCTGCAGGCCCTTGCGGATAGCGCGCATGACGCCTTCTTCCTTGGTCGTCTGGAAGATGTGGTAGTCTTCGTTATAGGCGCTGGCGAGCGGCAGGTTGCGATATCCGGATGCCTGCGCCTGCTCGTAGCTCTGGTCGAACAGAAAGAATTCCAGCTCGGTCGCCATGAAGGCCTTCATGCCCATCGCTTCGAGCCGTGCCACCTGCTTCTTAAGAATAGCGCGTGGCGAATGCGGCACGTCGGCATGGGTGTGGTGGTCGAGAACGTCGCAAAGCACCAGCGCCGTGCCCTCCAGCCACGGAATGCGGCGAAGGGTCGAAAGATCCGGCTTCATGGTGTAGTCGCCATAGCCCTTTTCCCAGCTTGTCGACGCATAGCCGGAGACGGTTTCCATCTCCATGTCGGTCGCCAGCAGGTAATTGCAGCTGTGCGTTTCCTTCCAGGCACTCTCGAGAAAAAACTCGGCCTGGAACCGCTTGCCCATCAGCCTGCCCTGCATATCCACCTGGCATGCGAGAACCGTGTCGATGCGCCCTTCGGCCACATCCTTCTTCAAATCGTCAAACGTATAGATGCTGCTCATAAAATCCGCCCTGACCCTTTAAATTCTGCGATCTCGTCGGTCTTGCGCCCGACGCCCCTGCCGACCGCCCTGTCGAGGAGCCGCCCGAAGGCGACCCCTCATGGCTCTATATCGCTCAGATTTCCCCGACTGCCTTCTCGGCAGCAGCAATGCTTGCCGCGCGACGGGCGACTTCCTCGCCGATCGGTGGCCCCTTGAAGCGCCGGTTCTCGAAGACCAGCCAGACGAGGGCCGTCAGCACGAGAAAGCCGACGGTGATGTAGAGTGCCCAGTCGTTCGGCGGCTGTACACCGATAACGAACATCACCACCATCGAGATCAGCGCCAGCACCGCCACGACGCGGAACAAGGTCGGACCGATGCTCCATGGACCCATTTTCGGCCATTTCGGCGTGCCGTAGGCGAGAAGGCCGAGGCCGATCGGAACGGCGAAAGAGAGAAACAGGAAGATGACAGTGCAAGACACGACGATGGCATAGGCCGAGGATTCGCCGATGGTGATCACCGAGGTGAGCCATACAAACAGCACCGACAGGATCGATCCCGTCCAGATCGCCGCAACCGGCGTGCGGAACTTGGGGCTAACCTTGGCAAGCGTGCTGGAGCCCGGAAGGCCCTTGTCACGCGAGAACGCATAGATCATCCGCGACACGGATGTCACTGTCGCCAGACCGCAGAGGAACTGCGATACGAAGATGGCGATGTAGAGGAGGATCTTGACCGTCGGGTTGACCTGGCTGTCCATCGCCCAGAAAAACACGTTCCAGCCCTGCTTGGCAGCATCTTCCATGTTGGGCAGCACCAGAACGAAGGCGCACAGCATGATGTAGCCTATGACCGAGGCCCAGACTGCGGCAGAGACCATGCCCTTCGGCACCGAGACGGATGCCTTCACGGTTTCTTCCGACGTATGGGCCGAGGCGTCGTAGCCGGTGATGGTGTAGATCGGCAGCAGCAGACCGAGCGCAAAGACCCAGGCACCCGAAACGGCCGGCCAGACCGGCGGCCCGCTCTGTGTTCCGTCCGCAGCCATCGTCGCCAATCCGGAATAATTGGTGAAGGTGAACAACCGCGAGAACTCGTAGGATGGTGCGCAGATCAGGCACACCACTGTCAGCGCCAGAGCCGCGCCGAGGATGAGGTAGCCGGACATGTCCGTGAGCTTGGCGGTGAGCCCGATACCCATGTGGTTGACCAGCGCCATGATGGCGGTGATCACGGCGACGAAGGTGATACGAACCACCACCGTATCCTCCATGCCGAAATAGGTGCCAAACGCACCGAAGAAGAAGTAATAAGTGCCGACATTGATGGCACCCAGAACGGTGATCAGGCCGAGCAGGTTCAGCCAGGCGGACAGCCAGCCTGTGAAGCGGTTGCCGAGGATGGAGCCCCAGTGATAGAGGCCACCGGCTGTCGGATAGGCCGACGATATCTGTGCCAGAGCCAGCGCAAAGAAGATCGACATCAGGCAACCGACCGGCCAGCCGATGCCGATGGCGATGCCGCCTGCGCCGGACGTCGCCTGCGCCAGCGAATTGATACCCCCCGACATGATGCAGATAATGGAAAATGAAATCGCGAAATTCGAGAACGAACTCATCCGTCGCTCGAGCTCCTGGGCGTAGCCCATGGAGTGCAGGATGCCGACATCCTGCTTCTTATCCAATTCGGTATAATCCGACATGTGAAACGTCCCCTTCAACCGAAAGTCCGCGGAATTGCGGACCGTCCCCATTTATGGCGTGGCAAATATGTTGCCCCGCCTGCCGCAGTTTGACTGTTCCCCGGGGTCTTTATTGTTCAGGCGTCCAGGCTACGCTGGATCAGCCCTGTCAGATAATCGGCCATGACCCCTTGGCCGACATCATCCACGATCAGGTCGTTGCGGACCTCGATCATGACATTCTTCAAATGGTTCGATACGCCGTGTAGTTGCAACGTGTGGGTAACCCCGTGTTGCGGCCCGTAGGGCTGGTTTCGCTCCGTTCGATAGAGCGGCGCTTCGCCTGCCAGCGCCAGCATGCGGTTCGCCAGCCGGTCATCCGTATCGTGCAGGATGCCGAGTTCGACCTCGCGGTACCGGCCGTCATAAATCGGCGTGAAACTATGAATTGTGACAATGACGCTGGCCATCCCCAGCGCCGTCCGGCGCAAGAGTAAATCGCGGATACGTTGATGAAACGGCACATACAGTGCTTCGGTCCGCGCCCTGCGCTCCTCGCTATCCAGCTGGCGATTGCCCGGAATATCATAGATTTCGCTCACCTCCGGCATGGCTGCGGGAGACTCCGGCGGACGGTTGCAATCGTAAATCAGCCGCGAAAAGCGCTGGTAGACCAAAGACGCATCGAGATTGCGTGACAGTCCCCTCGCAACCGCCAAAGCACCCGGATCCCAAGCGATGTGGCTGTTCCGCGCTTCTTCGGACAGGCCGAGATCGCCAAACCGCTCCGGCAACCGGGAGGATGCGTGCTCGCAGATCACCACGACCGGGCTGCGACCATCTGGTCGCTCGACGGCAACACATTCCCCTTCTTGTTCGCTCAGCACAGCCTGATGCATCAGCATCCCGGCCCTCCACCCAAAGTTTAACAAAACCTTCACAGAAAAGAATTCTTCAGCTTATGGCGAGTGTCAACCGTAAACTGAAATTATCTCTTCAATTTAGACATTGACTCAATATGTGACAGCGTTGTTTAAAGTGTCATGGAGACAGGCAAAGACCGTCCCTGGGGGCTAAAACAGAGTGATCAACGCATCGAAAACCGTGGCTGACGTTATCCATGCCCATTTCGATGGGCTGACGCGGGCCGAGAAGCAACTGGCGGAAAGCCTGCTGGACAATTACCCTGTCTCGGGCTTGGGAAGCATCACCACGGTTGCAGAAAATGCACGCGTCTCGACGCCGACTGTTGCACGCATGGTGCAGAAACTCGGTTTCAAGGGCTATCCGGAATTCCAGTCCCATCTGCACCAGGAGGTCGAGGCAACGATCTCCAATCCGCTGACAAAACGTGGGCGCTGGGCAAGCAATGCGCCCGGCACGCATATTCTCAATCGCTTCGCCGATGCCATCAGCGCCAACCTGCGCCAGACGCTCACCGATCTCGATACCGCCACCTTCGACAGCGTTGTCTCCCTGCTTTGCGAGAGCCGCCGTGAGCTTTATTTCGTCGGTGGACGCATCACCGGCGCACTGGCAGAATACTTTTTCACGCACATGCAGGTGATCCGCGCCAACACGACGCTGCTATCCGCCAATTCGAGTTCATGGCCGCAATATGTGCTCAACATGAACCCCGGCGACCTGCTCATCATCTTCGACATCAGGCGCTATGAGCTTGAAATGGTGAGCCTGGCGGCCGCCGCCCGCCGACGAGGCGCCGAGATTATCGTCTTCACGGACCAGTGGGCCTCGCCCGCCTCCAAACACGCAAAACATACCTTCCGCGTCCAGATCGAGGCGCCGTCCGCCTGGGATTCCTCTGTGGTGACACTGTTCATCGTCGAGGCTCTCATCGAGGCTGTCCAGAACTCGACCTGGGACGAGACGAGCGAGCGCATGAAGACACTGGAAGGCCTGTTCGAACAGACCAAGCTCTTTCGTAAAATCGGCTAGAGGAGAAGAAAAAAGGTCGGCAACACGACCACGCCGAAAACCGCTGATGCTATCGATATTCGAGCGCAGGGAGACGCGCCGACATCCCGGCAATTTCCCGCTAATCGGGTGCAAAACAACCGTCACACAAGCTTCACGCAATGTCATTAACAGCTTCGCCAGACACTGAAGATCAAGGAGAACAACAGTGACCAGATCTATTCATCGCCTACTTTCGCTCTCGACCGCAATCGTCATGGCGTCCACCGCCATAGCCTCTGCCGCGCCGAGCGACGACCTCATTGCAGCCGCCAAAAAAGAAGGCTCGCTGACCACGATCGCCCTGCCGCACGACTGGTGCGGCTACGGCGACGTCATCGCAGGCTTCAAGGCCAAGTACGGCCTGACCGTCAACGAACTGAACCCGAACGCAGGTTCCGGCGACGAAATCGAAGCCATCAAGGCCAACAAGGGCAACAAGGGCCCACAGGCCCCTGATGTCATCGACGTAGGCCTGTCCTTTGGTCCATCCGCCAAGAAGGACGGCCTGCTGCAGCCTTACAAGGTTTCCACATGGGACTCGATCCCTGACAGCGCCAAGGATTCCGAAGGCTACTGGTACGGCGATTACTACGGCGTTCTGGCCATCGGCGTGAACAAGGACGTCGTCAAGGAAAGCCCGAAGAGCTTTGCCGATCTGACGGACTCCAAATATGCCAACGCAGTTGCCATGCCTGGCGACCCGCGCACCGGCAACAGCTCGATGATGACCGTTTACGCGGCCGGCACGGCCAAGGGCGGCAAGGGCGGCGCTGAAACAGCCAAGCTCGGCACTGCATTCATGAAGGACCTCAAGGCCAGCGGTAACCTGGTACCGGTCAACGGCAACGCCCAGAACATGGCGCAGGGCACCACGCCGGTCCTGTTCGACTGGGACTACAATGTCCTTGCCATGCGCGACAAGCTCGCCGGCAACCCGCCGATGGATGTCATCGTACCATCTGACGCCGTCATCGCCGGTGTCTACGTTCAGGCGATCTCCGCATTTGCGCCTCACCCGAACGCTGCCAAGCTCTGGATGGAATACCTTTATTCGGACGAAGGTCAGGTCGGCTGGCTGAAGGGCTATTGCCACCCGATCCGCTTCACCGACATGGCGACCCGCAAGGTCATCCCGCAGGCACTGCTCGACAAGATGCCAGCAGCTGAAGGCTATGCAAAGGCCATCTTCCCGACCCTCGAGGAACAGTCCGCAGCCAAGGCTGTCGTTGCTTCCGATTGGTCCAAGGAAATGGGCGCCAAGTAATTGGATCGATAATCTCGCGCGGATGCCGGCACCAGCCGGCATCCGTTTTCATTACTTGCTTCAAGGGTGTTGTGCATGAGTGTCGCGAATAACGCCTCCAGGTCACCGCCGGGATCGCCTGCGAAGGCGCCGACCGCCCGCCGGACTGGAGCCATCAACTGGGACTGGCTTGGCGTTGCGCCGTTCTTCCTGTTCGCTCTCTTCTTTCTGATCGCACCCGTTCTCTACCTGGTCACCGGCGCATTCGAGAATTCGGCCGGCGGATTTACATTCGACAATTTCATTGCGCTGACCTCCCCGACCATTCTTTCCGCGTATTCCCTCTCGCTGCGCCTCAGCCTCGTCGCCGCTGCGCTCGGTGCGGTTGCCGGCTTGCTTCTCGGATATGCCGTGGTGCTCGGCGGGCTGCCCCCCTGGGTACGCACCGCGTTCATGACGTTTTCCGGGGTGGCCTCCAATTTTGCGGGCATTCCGCTCGCCTTCGCCTTTATCGCGACGCTCGGCCGCCTTGGTCTGGTAACCGTGTTTCTGCGGAACGTCTTCGGTTTCAACCTCTATGGATCGGGCTTCAGTCTCTTCTCGTTCGCGGGCCTAGCGATCACCTATCTTTACTTCCAGCTGCCGCTGATGCTGCTGATTATCACACCTGCGCTCGATGGCCTTAAGTCGGAATGGCGGGAGGCTGCGGAAATTCTCGGAGCAGACCGCAGGCAATACTGGCAGATGATCGCGCTACCCGTGTTGATGCCGTCCATTCTGGGCTGCTTCCTGCTGCTGTTCGCCAATGCCTTCGGCACCCTCGTCACTGTCTACGCCCTCACCGGATCGAGCTTCGGGGTCGTTCCGATCGTCCTCTACCAGCAGATCCAGGGCAACGTGCTCTACAATCCCAACCTCGGCTACGCGCTGGCGGTCGGCATGGTTGTCATCATGGGGATCAGCAACACGCTGTATCTCGTGCTTCGCAACAAAGCCGAGAGGTGGCGCCAGTGACCAAGCGTTTCCCCATCGTCTCGACGTTCATCGTGATCGTTGCAGCATCCTATTTCCTGATACCGCTCTATGCGACCTTCCAGTTCTCGCTGCAGATGCTACGCGGACAATGGAGCTTTGCAGCCTACCGGTCGGTATTTTCGAGCGAGAAATTCCTGGCGACCCTCGGCTTCTCGGCCACCGCATCCCTGCTTGCCATCATAGCCGGCGCCCTCATCGTCGTTCCGACCGCCTACTGGGTACGCCTGAAACTGCCGAAAATCCGCCCGATGATCGAGTTCATCTCGCTGATGCCGTTGATCATTCCGCCTGTGGTTCTGGTGTTCGGATATATCCGGCTGTTCGGCTCCAATTCGTTCCTGCCCCTGACGATGTCGGAAACGGGAACGAACGTGCTGCTGGTCATCGGCTATGTCGTGCTGTCCCTGCCCTACATGTTCCGGGCCGTCGACAACGGCATGGCGGCCATCGACATTAAGACGCTGACGGAAGCCGCCGAAAGTCTCGGCGCATCCCGCTTGCGCACTGTCGCCCAGGTGATTTTCCCGAATATCCGGTCCGCCATCCTGTCCGGGGCCTTCCTGACATTTTCCATCTCGCTCGGCGAGTTCGTGCTCGCCAGCCTGCTGAACAGGCCGGCCTTCGGTCCGTACCTTGTGCAGACCGGGCAGGATCGCGCCTATGAACCAGCAGCACTCGCCATCATGTCTTTCGGGATCATCTGGTTCTGCATGGTGCTGATGCAGTTGTTTGCCACGAAAAGACCGGGACAGCGCTGGTTGCCGCGCCTGTCACAAAAAACTGCAAGGAGTGTAGAGCCATGAGCTTCCTCAGGATCGATTCGGTCAGCAAGAGTTTCGGCCCGAACACCGTTGTCAAAGATTTCAACATGGGCATCGAAAAGGGTGAGTTCGTCTCGTTCCTCGGCCCGTCCGGCTGCGGCAAGACGACGGTTCTGCGGATGATCGCCGGCTTCGAGACGCCGACTTCGGGCTCGATCCTGATCGGCGGCAAGGAACAGCGGGACCTGAAGCCGAACAAGCGCAACATCGGCATGGTCTTCCAGGCCTACGCCCTGTTCCCCAACATGTCGGTTTTCGACAATGTCGCCTTCGGCCTGAAAGTCGCCGGCGCGCCAAAAGCGGAAATCGAAAGCCGCGTCAAGGAAATGCTGTCGCTGATCAGGCTCGATCATCTGGCCGACCGCTTCCCCTACCAGATGTCCGGCGGCCAGCAGCAGCGCGTGGCGCTTGCCCGCGCGCTTGCCGTCAAGCCGCAGGTGCTGCTGCTCGACGAACCGCTGTCGGCGCTGGACGCCAAGATCCGCGTGTCGCTGCGCGAGGAAATCCGCCTCATCCAGCAGAAACTCGGCATCACCACCGTCTTCGTCACCCACGACCAGGAAGAGGCTCTCTCGATCTCCGACCGCATCGTCGTCATGAACGCCGGCCGCGCTGACCAGATCGGTACGCCCTTCGAGATCTACAATCACCCGGCAACGCGCTTCGTCGCCTCCTTCGTCGGGACGCTGAACCTGATCGAGGCGAAGGTCGTCGATCCCGCCACCAACCGTATCTCGATCGGCGACCAGGGCGTGACGCTGAAACAGTCGGTTACCGCCTTCAAGGCAGGCGACACGGTGTCGCTGGCGTTGCGGCCGGAGGCGGGATCGCTGTCCGAAGGTGCCAAGGGCGATACCTCGCTCACCGGCGATGTCACCTCGGCACATTTTCTGGGCTCGGTCATCCGCACCCGCATGAATGTCTGCGGCAACACGATTTCCTTCGACATGTTCAACGCTCCCGGCAAGATGCCGCCGGCCGTCGGCGAACGCGTCACCCTGCGCTTTGCCGCGGAAGACCTGCTGGTCATCAACGACTGATCTCCCTGTCAAGATACAGTGTTCACAAACGCCGGGTATTTCCCGGCGTTTTTGCTTTGATTTCTGTGTTGCAGCGCGGCATATTGACTATGTTCTCAGGGCGGGGTGCAATTCCCCACCGGCGGTATCAGGATCTGCGCGAATGCAGCGAATGGAGCCCGCGAGCGCCTTTCGCCGAAGAAAGCGGAAGGGTCAGCAGATCCGGTGCGATGCCGGAGCCGACGGTCATAGTCCGGATGGAAGAGAGCAGGCCTGATCGACGACCTTTCCGCGCGAAAGGTCTCGGGATCGGGCGTGTTCGCCCAAGGGATATTTGAAACCCTTGAAAGGCAAAACAGAACCATGACCATCTCCACACTACCGCAAAAAGGCAAGATCGCCCTCGTCCGCGCCCGCTGGCACGCCGAAATCGTCGATCAATGCATAGACAGCTTCATCGCCGAATGGAGCAAATACGACGATCGCGGCGCGGCCGCCGTCGAGGTCTTCGATGTGCCGGGCGCGCTCGAAATCCCGTTGCACGTCCAGACACTGGCCCGCACAGGCCGCTACTCCGCCGTGGTCGCCGCCGCCTTCGTCGTCGATGGTGGCATCTACCGCCACGATTTCGTGGCAGGCAGCGTGCTCGACGCGCTGATGCGGGTGCAGCTCGATACGGGCGTCCCCGTTCTCTCCGTCGTCCTGACGCCGCATCACTTCCAGGATACCGAGGCGCATCTCGGCTTCTTCAAGGAACACTTCGTGGTCAAGGGCCGGGAGGCAGCCAGCGCCTGCCAGCACATCCTCAGCGAACGCGCCCGCTTGATGACCTTTGCGGCCTGATGACAACAGGCGGCGTGCACTTCGCGCCGCCACGTCTGCCGGGATCATCGATCCGGATACAGCCTATCCCGGGGCTCGATGGCCGTGACACCAAATACCGCTTGAAATGCCCGCCGCGATCCCGCATGCAACCTGTGGAGTTGAGGCCCGAACATTTCAGCAGAGTGCATTGCCATGTCCCCCATGATGACGCCAGCAGCGGCGCCCCGCCGCCTGACCGCCCAGGATTTTCGAACGCTGGGCCTCGCAGCCCTCGGCGGTGCGCTGGAATTCTACGATTTCATCATCTTCGTCTTTTTCGCCACCGTCATCGGCAAGCTGTTCTTCCCGCCCGACCTGCCCGACTGGCTGGTGCTGATCCAGACATTCGGCATCTTCGCAGCCGGCTATCTGGTACGCCCCATTGGCGGCATCGTGCTCGCCCATTTCGGCGATCTATACGGTCGCAAGCGAGTGTTCGCCTTCTCGCTGCTGCTGATGGCGCTGTCGACGCTCGGCATGGCCGCCATGCCCACCTATGCATCCATCGGCATTGCCGCTCCCATCCTACTCGTCTGCCTGCGTATCCTGCAGGGGGCTGCCATCGGCGGCGAAGTGCCGGGCGCCTGGACTTTCGTCGCCGAGCACGTTCCCTTCCGTCGCGTCGGCTTTGCCTGCGGCTTCCTCTGCTCCGGCCTGACGCTGGGCATCCTGCTCGGCTCGTTCATCGCCGCTATCATCAACACGGTCTTTACTCCTGATGAAGTCGCCTCATATGCCTGGCGCATCCCCTTCCTGATCGGTGGCATCTTCGGCCTGATCGCCGTCTACCTGCGCCGCTGGCTGCACGAAACGCCAATCTTTGCCGATATGAAGAAAAGCCGGGCGCTGGTATCGGAACTGCCGCTGAAAGCGGTGCTGCGCGACTATCCGAGGGGCATTGTCATCTCGATGCTGCTGACCTGGATCCTGTCGGCCGGCATCATCGTCACCACGCTGATGACCGCCACCTTCCTGCAGAAGCTCTACCACTACACCGCCCAGCAATCGCTGGCCGCCACCAGCTTCGGCACGCTCTTCCTGATCGTCGGCACGGCAGCCGCCGGCGCCATTGTCGACCGTATCGGCTCCGGTAAATTCTTCACCGTCGCCAGCCTGTTCTTCGGCGCCGCCACCTTCGTCTTCTACAGCTACGCCGCCACCTCCCTGACAGTCATGTTCATCCTCTACGCGGTGATGGGACTGTCTGTCGGCCTCGTCGGCGCCGTTCCCTATGTCATGGTCCGCGCCTTCCCGGCCCGCGTCCGCTTCACCGGCCTGTCCTTCTCCTACAATGTCGCCTACGCGATCTTCGGCGGCCTCACGCCCATCGCGGTCAGCACGCTGCTGGCCATCAATCCGATGGCGCATGCCTATTACCTCCTCTTCATCGCCGCCCTCGCCTTCTGCCTCGGGCTCTACCTGATGGCCAAGGGCGATGAGATCGAAGCGCAAGCCGGCATCGAGGAACTGACGACGCGGCTGGCAGCAGGTTCCTAGACACCTTCAACGACCGTCCGGAGACAGCCAATGATCACCTGCCACCTCCGCTACATCATCGACGCCTACAAGATTGCGGAATTCGAGGACTATGCACGGCGGTGGATCCCCATCGTCAACCGCATGGGCGGCACCCATCACGGCTACTTCCTGCCCTCCGAAGGCGCCAGCAACGTCGCCGTGGCACTCTTCTCCTTCCCGAGCTTCACAGCCTACGAAGCCTACCGCAACAGCATGGCCGCAGACGCAGAATGCCAGGCGACGCTCGAACTTGAGGCGAAAAACCGCAGTATCATCAGCTACGAACGCAGCTTCATGCGGCCGGTGTTGGGGTAGCGACTGCGGGGCTGGCGATGAAGCTGATGCCGATAGCCACGAACTCCGGTCACCTAGCCAGGCTCGCGCCTTGCGAGGGTATGGAAGTGGGAACAAGTACCACCCTACTTCCCGCATTCGGGTGCTCGTCACAGGAATCCTGTACGCCAAGTCCTTAGACGCAATAGACTTTTTTACAAAACTGCGGAGAGTCCTCTCACCGCGCAGACGCGCGGTGGCTGGATTCCTGTGACGAGCACAGGAAAGAGGGAAACCGTGTGGCCTGAAAATGAAATTCATCGCCTAACGGGCTGCACGTTCATCCTTGCCGAAACGATGCATCTGCCCCCGGTTCCGCGTCGCGCACGGTATCGCGTCGGAGGGCGTAACAGCGAGGGAAACTGGTGTAATATCCGCCCCCTACCGCATCGCCTTGTCGTCCTCGCCGAACCGGTGCATGTGGGCCGGGTCTGGTGTGGCAAAAACCGTCTCGTCCGGCGCATAGGGATGCTCGCCGAAGAGGCGGACCGTCAGCAGGCCGGTCTGGTCGGTTTCGAGGTAGAGGATAGTGTCGGCGCCGAGGTGCTCGACGTGGACGACCTTGGCAGGCCAGGTGCCGCTCTCGCGCGACAGGGTGATGTGCTCGGGCCGGACGCCGATGGTTTTTGCGCTTTCGCCGAGCTTGGCGCCCGGGATCATGTTCATCTGGGGCGAGCCGATGAAGCTGCCGACGAAGACGTTGGCGGGGCGATTGTAGAGCTCCATCGGGGTGCCGACCTGCTCGATGGTTCCGGCATTCAGCACGACGATGCGGTCGGCAAGCGTCATGGCCTCGACCTGGTCGTGGGTAACATAGATCATCGTCGCCTTCAGGCTGCGGTGAAGACGGGCGATCTCGAGCCGCGTCTGGACGCGCAGCGCCGCATCGAGATTGGACAGCGGCTCGTCAAACAGGAAAAGCGCCGGTTCGCGGACGATGGCACGGCCGATGGCAACGCGCTGGCGCTGGCCGCCGGAGAGTTCCGCCGGACGACGGGCCAGATAGGGCTCGAGGGAGAGCATGCCGGATGCCTTGGCAACCCGCTCCTCTATCGCGGCCTTCGGGGTGCCCGCCTGTTTCAGCCCAAGGCCCATATTGTCCTTTACCGTCAGGTGCGGGTAAAGCGCGTAGGATTGAAACACCATGGCGATGCCACGCTTGGCCGGCGGGGTCGTGGTGACGTCGACTCCGTTGATGATCACCGTTCCATCAGTCACGTCCTCGAGGCCGGCGATGCTGCGCAGCAAGGTCGACTTGCCGCAGCCGGACGGGCCGACGAAGATGACGAATTCGCCGTCCTTGACCTCGAGGTCGATGCCCTTCAGCACCTCATGGGTGCCATAGGCCTTTCGGATGGATTTCAGTTGAAGCGATCCCAAAGCTTTTATCCTTACAAAGTGACGGTCTTGCCGGTCCGGACGCTCTCGTCCGCGGCAAGGCAGATGCGCAGCGACTGCACGGCATCGTGCATGTGCCGCGTCAGGTCGATATCCTCGATGATGGCTTTCAGCACATAGGCCTGCTCGAAATCGCAGAGTTCCTGATGCCCGGGCTCACCATCCATATGCAGGTCGCGATCAGGCAGGATGAACCGGCCATCCGGGCCGGTTTCGGCATTGTGCAGCCGGATGACCGATGTCTTGGTGTGCGTGTCGATATCGTCGGACTTGGCGTTCGGGTCCATGACGATCGAAACGGCGCCATTCGGCGACATCACGTCCTTCACGAAGAACGCCGTCTCCGAAATCATCGGCCCCCAGCCGGCCTCATACCAGCCGACCGAGCCGTCCTCGAACTTCACCTGAAGGTGGCCGTAGTTGTACATATCCGGCGCGATCTCATTGGACAGGCGCAGGCCCATGCCGCGCACTTCGACAGCCCTCGCATCGGTGATCTGGCACATGACATCGACATAGTGCACGCCGCAGTCGACGATCGGCGAAGTCGTCTGCATCAGAGCCTTGTGGGTTTCCCAGGTCGGGCCGCTCGATTGCTGGTTGAGGTTCATGCGAAAGACATAGGGACCGCCAAGATTGCGGGCCTCGGCAATCAGCCGCATCCAAGACGGATGATGGCGGAGGATATAGCCGATGACGAGCTTCTTGCCCGCCGCCTTTGCGGCTGCAACCACGCGCTCGGCATCGGCAACCGTCGTTGCCAGCGGCTTTTCAATGAAGACGTCGCAGCCGGCCTCGAACGCCATGACCGCATAGTCGGCATGGCTGTCGGAATAGGTACAGATCGAGCAGAGATCGGGCTTCAGTTCTGTCAGCGCGGTCTGGAAGTCGGCGTGAATCGTATAGCCGTGCAACGCTTCGTCCAGCACTGGCTTGGAGCGATTGACGAGGCCGACGATCTCGAAGCCTGCGTTATTGTGATAGGCGAGCGCATGGCTTCGGCCCATGTTGCCAAGCCCGGCGACAAGCACGCGGATGGGTTTTTCGGATAGGCTCATTTGACCGCTCCCGCAGTGATGCCGCGGATCAGCTGCCGCGAGAAGATGACGTAGAGGACCAGGATCGGAAGAATGGCCAGCGATAGCGCCGCCAGAACTGCATTCCAGTTGGTGACGAACTGGCCAATGAAGATCTGGCTGCCGAGGGTGACAGTCTTGGTCGCTTCGCTCGGCGCAAGGATCAGCGGGAACCACAGGTCGTTCCAGATCGGTATCATCGTGAACACGGCCACGGTCGCCATGGCCGGACGGATCAGCGGCAATACCAGCCGGATGAAAATCGCATACTCGTTCAGACCATCGATGCGGCCGGCGTTCTTAAGGTCATCAGAGACTGTCCGCATGAACTCGGACAGGATGAAGATCGCCAGCGGCAGACCTTGCGCCGTATAGACGAGGATCAGTGCCGTCAGCGTGTTGACCAGACCGGCGGCGACCATCCCCTGCAGGATGGCGACAGTGCCGAGCCGGATGGGGATCATGATGCCGATCGCCATGTAGAGCCCGACGACCATATTGCCGCGAAAGCGATATTCCGAGAGCGCAAACGCCGCCATCGCGCCGAACAAAAGTACCAGCACGATCGAGACGATGGTGACGACAAAGCTGTTCTGGAAATACATGGCGAAATTGCCCTGCCCCAGGACCGTCTGGTAGCCGATCAGGCTAAAGGTGGTCGGCGTCGGCACCATCATCGGCGCGCGAAAGATCGCGCCGCGATCCTTGAACGAATTGATGACGGTCAGGAAGACCGGAAACAAGGCGATCAGCGTGTAGCTGATCAGGGCCAGATGGACGAGACCGGTGCGGATGGTGGATGAGCGTGCCTTGGACATCGGTGCCGCCTCAGAACTGGTAGCGGCGGATGCGCCGCTGAACGATGAACAGGTAGAACGAGACGCCGGCAAGGATGATCAGGAACATGACGGTTGCGATCGTTGCGCCCATGGAGCGGTCGCCAAGCTGCAGCTGGAAGCCGAAGAAGGTGCGATAGAGCAGCGTGCCCAGAATATCGGTCGAGCCATCAGGCCCGGCGAGCGCACCCTGCACTGTATAAACCAGGTCGAAGGCGTTGAAATTGCCAACGAAAGTGAGAATCGAGATGATCCCGATAGCCGGCAACACCAGCGGCAGCTTGATCTTCCAGAACTGGCTCCAGCCGGTAATGCCGTCGCATTCCGCAGCTTCGATCACTTCTTCTGGGATGTTGAGCAGCGCCGCATAGATCAGCATCATCGGGATGCCGACATATTGCCAGACGGAGATCAGGGCGACCGCGATCAGCGCCGAACCCGGTTTGCCGAGCCACGGGCTGAACAATGCCTTGAGGCCAACGAGGTCCATCATCCACGGCGTGACGCCCCAGAGCGGCGACAGGATCAGCTTCCAGATGAAGCCGACAATGACGAAGGACAGCAGCGTCGGCAGGAAGATTGCCGTGCGGTAGAAGGTGACGAAGCGAAGCTTCGGCAACGACAGCATGGCGGCCAGCGCCACGCCGATCGGGTTCTGCACGCACATGTGGATGACGAAGAAGATGAAGTTGTTGCGAAGCGCATTCCAGAAATCATGCGCCCACCTGATATCGCCGAACAGCACCTTGAAGTTGGCAAGGCCGACGAAGGTAAGCTGCCCGTCGACCAGATTGTAAAAGGATTGCCGCAGGGTCTCGACCAGCGGCAGGATCATCACCACCGTGTAGACCAGGAACGCCGGAAAAAGGAAAACGAGAATATGCCAGCGCCGCTGGCGCTTGATCGAAACCGGCTGCAGGGCCGCTGAAGTGGTGATGTCGCTCATGGCTTTGCCTGTTTTCTTGGGGCTTGCGCGGGCACAGCATGATCACGGTACCTCCCCCTTGAGGGGGGAGGTCGCAGCGAGGCTGCGGGTGGGGGTGACGCCACACGCGCAAGGATCACCCCACCCCGGCCCGTCGGGCCGACCCTCCCCCTCAAGGGGAGGGTAAACTTCTTACTTGGCAGGCTTGAACCAGCTGTCGAGGCCGGTCTGTAGCTTCTTGGCAGCAACTTCCGGCGTATCCGTGCCGTTGATGACGTTGGCCGATTCCACCCAGGTTTCGTTCTCGAGGTTAGGCGTGCCACGCGACAGGATCTGGTAGGTCGAGCGAACCGTCGACTTGTACGGACCGCGCCAGGAGACGAATTCCTGCGCCAGCGGATCGCTCATCTTCACCGGTGTCGAGTTCAGGCTGAAGAATCCCGGCAGCGAGTTGGCGTAGATGTCGGCGAATTCCGACGAGGCAACCCAGGACAGGAACTTCTTGGCTTCTTCCGGATGCGCCGATTTGGCATTCAGGCCAACGCCGATATCCGGATGATCCGAGATGTAGCCCGTGTCGCCGGCCTTCGGAACCGGTGGCGGGAAAGCGCCCATCTTGAACTGGGCTTGGGCTGTGAACAGCGCGATTTCCCAAGAGCCGGCCGGATAGATAGCGGCGCGGCCGAGAGTGAAGAGGTTCTGGCTGTCGGCATAGGTCTGGGCTTCGAAACCGTCGCCGAGGTATGGCTTCCACTTGGCCAGCTGCTTGAAAGGCTCGACCCAGTCGGCGTCGGTCAGCTTCTGCTTGCCTTCCATCAGCGCAACTCGGCCTTCTTCGCCCTTCCAGTAGTTGGGACCGATGTTCTGGTAGCCCATCGTTGCGGCTTCCCAGAGGTCCTTCGTGCCCATGGCCATCGGGATATAGGTACCGTCAGCCTTAATCTTGTCGAGCGCGGCGTAGAACTCGTCGGTGGTCTTCGGAACGGAGATACCGAGCTTCGCGAAGGCATCCTTGTTGTAGATGAAGCCATGGATGACAGACGCCATCGGTACGCAGAAGGTCGACTTGCCGTCATCCGTCGACCAGGCAGCCTTGCCGACCGGCGAGAAATTGCTCATGCCCGGCAGCGTCGTCAGGTCGGCAAGGTGCTTCTTGTTGAACAGGTCCAGAGAAGCGTCGAACGGACGGCAGGTGATGATGTCGCCCGCAGAACCGGCATCGAGCTTGGCATTCAGCGAGGCGTTGTATTCGGTCGGTGCTGTCGGCGAGAAAGTGATCTTGATGCCCGGGTTCTTGGCTTCGAAAGCCGGGATGATCTTTGTCTGCCAGATCGACAGGTCGTCATTGCGCCAGCTCTCGACGTTCAAAGTGACGTCGGCCGCATGAACGAACCCGGCCGAGCTCAAAAGGCTGGATGCGAGCAGCAAGCCCTTCAGAATTTTCTGTGTCATTTTTTTCCCTCTCCTGTTCCTGGCGTCTCAAGACGCCGTTTTCGATCTGAAACGAGCACCGGCCGGCTCAAGCCAGCGGCGACCCATATCCCCGCATGAAACCGCAGCAGGAATACATATCAATCAGGAAAACGCTGCAACGTCACGCCGCACGGATCGAAATCGATCCGCCCTTTGCCGTGACATCTGCTGACGAATATTGTCGTCCGCCTGGCGCTCCGGCTATTTTTGTTTGCCGCTTCCGCCGATGTCCGTCGATGCTGTTCCCTTGGTCGGAATTAAGTCCAAAAAAATACCAATTGTCCAGTTGAATTTAACCTTTTCGTCGCAAAAAATCCTGGAAACGAAAAATTCACAACAAAAACAATCGAATAAAAACAAACGGCGCAGATCATCTTCGCACTTGGTAAATGGTATTTTTTTGGTATGGTAGTGAAAAACGCGGGAACGGACGGCATCCGGGGGCTCACATGACGAAGTATGCAATCGGCATAGACGGCGGCGGAACGAGTTGCCGTGCCGCCGTAGCAGATGCGACCGGCAGAATTCTCGGGCGCGGCAAGGCTGGCCCTGCCAACATCATGTCGGACCGCGTGATGGCCCTTGAGAACATCGTTGCCTCCAGCCGCAGCGCCCTTGAGAACGCCGGGATTGATCCATCCTGCCTCGTAAGCAGCACCGCCGTGCTTGGCGTTGCCGGCGCCAATGTCGGCCCTCACGGTAGCCTCATCCGCGAAGCACTGCCATTTGCCAAGGCCGAGGTCGTCACCGACCAGCTGATCGCCCTGCAGGGAGCACTCGGACCCTCGGACGGCGTTGTCGCTTCCTTCGGCACCGGTTCCGTCTACGGCGCAAGACGTCACGGCAAGGTAACCGAGATCGGCGGATGGGGGTTTGTCGTCGGAGACCAGGCCAGCGGCGCCAGGCTTGGCCGCGACCTCCTCGAACTGGCACTGCTTGCCCACGACGGCGTCTGCGCCGCAACGCCGCTGACGCGCATCGTCATGGCCGCATTCCGCAACAATCCGCAGGACGTCGTGGAATTCGCGCATAGTGCCACGCCGGGGGATTTTGCCCGGTATGCGCCTCAGGTTTTCGAGCACGCTGCTGCTGGCGACGCCATCGCAACCCGGATCGTCCGCAAGGCGGCGTCTGACATCGACAACAGCCTCGATGCCCTGCTCTGGCCAGATTGCAACACTGTCTGCCTGCTCGGTGGCCTCGCTCTCGCCTATCGCGCGTGGCTGAGCACTGCGCATCAGGCGCTGCTTGTCGATCCACTCGGTGACGCGCTGCAGGGAGCCGTGTCGTTTGCGGTCGCCCTTGCCGGGCAAGACGAAAGGCGCAGCGCATGACCGGCGACCTGACCCTGATCTTCTCTCCCGCCCGCATGCAGGAAGCAGGCACGGGGCCGCTCTACGTCAAGCTGCGCAGAACGCTGGAGGAGGCCCTCAAGGCTGGTACGTTGAAGCAGGGCGACGCTCTGCCGCCGGAGCGCGACATTGCCGAATATGCCGCCGTCAGTCGGGTCACCGTGCGCAAGGCCATCGACAACCTGGTGACCGACGGGCTGCTGGTGCGGCGCCATGGTTCCGGTACCTTCGTCAGCAAGCCGGTCTCCAAGGTCGAGCAGAAGCTGTCGCAGCTGACCTCGTTCACCGAGGATATGGCCCGGCGCGGCATGACGGCGCGATCGCAATGGCTGCACAAGGGCATCCACACGCCCTCGCCCGACGAGATGATGATCCTAGGCCTTGCCGCCGACACCAAGGTTTCCCGCCTGAGCCGCCTGCGCATCGCCGACGACCAGCCGCTGGCGATCGAACACGCCAGCGTCTCCGGCGAATTCCTGCCCGACCCGTCGACCGTTACCGCCTCGCTTTACGCCGAACTTGAGAAGCGTCAGGTGCGGCCGGTGCGCGCCGTGCAGCGCATATCTGCGACAAACATGAAGGAGACGGATGCGGAATTGCTCGGAGTATCGGCTGGAGCAGCCGGCCTGTCGATCGAGCGCATCTCCTATCTCGCCTCCGGCCGCGCAGTCGAATTCACCCGCTCGCTCTATCGCGGCGACGCCTACGATTTCGTCGCGGAACTGACCATCGGGCCGGGTTGATGTTTACCAGATGCGAGCGATCCAGTCTCCGAGATCGTCGAGAGCATCGAAAACAACGTCTGCCGAGATGATCGCGATGCGACTGTCCATGGCCGTTGCTGCAAGCAACCGGTCGAAGGGGTCGCGGTGGCCCCAGTTCATCATCGAAGCATTGACGCATATTGCAGGAGTAATATCAGCGATTTCACCGCCCTGCTGCTAGAGAAGCGCCGGAAGTTCCTCAAACAAACGGCTCCATCTCCGGCCATTTGCCGATACGGACCTTTTGGCAGATTTCAAACAGGCTGCTCGGGCTGACGAAAATATGCTCGGCCTTCTCCATCACTGCGACCGCTCTCGGTGAGAGCCGCTTGTCGCCCGTCAGCGACCATGCCCAAACATGGGTGTCGAGCAGGAATGAACTCACTGCGCGCCTTCTCAGAGCGCCAGTTCTTCCTCATCCATGTCGGTGAGAAAATCCGGAGCATCGCCTGTCAACTTGCCTTTGAGGATGCCTATCTTGAACGACCGCCGCTCGATGGGCACAAGCTTCACAACCGGCTTGCTGCCCTTGGCGATGACAACCTCTTCCCCGGAAAGCGCAGCATCAATGAGCTTGGACAGATTGGTCTTTGCGGCGTGGACGGTGACTTGCATCTTCTGGCCCTTAGCTAAGTTAGCCAAAATAACATCGGGGCAAACGCATCACCATCCATTTTCAATCGAGCGCTATGTGCTGCCTGATCAAACACTTACGGCCGAAAGGTGAATCACCTTCCGGCCGCATGAACGTGAATCAAATCGCCAGCGTCTAGCCCTAACCGCTTGCAAAGACACGCCGATCAGGCGGCAGCGTCGATCTTTTCCTCGCGCTTGTTCGGCACGTAGTTGAGCACCGGGCCGAGCCAGCGCTCGACTTCCTCGACCGGCATTCCCTTGCGGGCGGCATAATCCTGCACCTGGTCGCGCTCGACTTTGGCGACACCGAAATAGTAGGAGCCGGGGTGGCCGATATAGACGCCGGACACTGACGAGCCCGGCCACATGGCATAGCTCTCGGTCAGCTTGACGCCGGTGGCCGCTTCCGCATCGAGCAGCCGGAACAGCGTTTCCTTCTCGGTATGATCAGGTTGGGCCGGATATCCCGGCGCCGGCCGGATACCGGCATAGGTCTCGCTGATCATCTCCTCGGGCGACAGGGTCTCTTCGGTCGCATATCCCCAGAATTCGCGGCGCACCCGCTCGTGCATCCGCTCGGCAAAGGCTTCGGCGAAACGGTCGGCCAGCGCCTTGACGAGGATCGACGAGTAGTCGTCGTTGGCGCCGGCGAAGCGTTCCGAAATCGCCACTTCCTCGACACCAGCCGTGACCACGAAGCCACCGATGTAATCCCCGGCGCCGCTGTCGACGGGTGCCACGAAATCCGACAGCGCCACATTCGGCCGTCCATCGCGCTTCGAGAGCTGTTGGCGAAGCGTGTAGAAAGTCGCAAGCTCCGCAGTCCGCGTCTCGTCGGTAAACAGCCTGATGTCGTCGCCGACGGCACCTGCTGGCCAGAAACCAATGACGGCGCGCGGACGAAACCACTTTTCGTCGATGATTTTCTTCAGCATCGCTTGTGCGTCAGCAAACAGTGCGCGTGCCGCCTCGCCCTGCTTTTCGTCCTCGAGAATGGCCGGATAGCGGCCCTTCAGCTCCCAGGTCTGGAAGAACGGTGTCCAGTCGATGTATTGCGCCAGTTCGGCCAGATCATAGTCCTCGAAGATCTTGGTGCCGAAGAACGACGGCGTCTTTGGGGTATAGGCCGACCAGTCGAGCTTCTCAGGATTTTCGCGGGCACGGGAAAGCGGCAGGCGGACCTTTTCCAGTTCGTTGCGGGCATGCGCTGCCGCAACCTTGGCGTATTCCTCGCGGATGGTGTCGACATAATTTTTCTTGCCCTCAGGCGACAACAGCGCCGAGACGACGCCGACTGCGCGCGACGCATCGGTGACGTAGACCGCCTGGCCAGAGGAATAGCCCGGATGGATCTTCACCGCCGTATGAACGCGGCTTGTAGTCGCTCCGCCGATCAGCAGGGGAATATTGAAGCCTTGGCGCTCCATCTCTGCCGCGACATGCACCATTTCGTCGAGCGACGGGGTGATCAGGCCGGACAGGCCGATGATGTCGACCTTCTCGCGGATTGCTGTCTCAAGGATCTTCGCCGCCGGCACCATGACGCCGAGGTCGATGATGTCGTAGTTGTTGCAGGCAAGCACGACGCCGACGATGTTCTTGCCGATATCGTGAACGTCGCCCTTGACCGTCGCCATCAGCACCTTGCCGGCCGCCTCGCGCTCGCCGTTGCCGCCATTGGCCAGCTTTTCAGCCTCCATGTAGGGCAGCAATACGGCGACGGCCTGCTTCATGACGCGAGCGGATTTGACCACCTGCGGCAGGAACATCTTGCCCGAGCCGAACAGGTCGCCGACGACGTTCATGCCGGACATCAGGGGGCCTTCGATGACGTGCAGCGGTCGCTCGACACCCTGGCGCGCCTCCTCGGTGTCGGCCTCGATAAATTCGGTCACGCCGTTAACCAGCGCGTGCTCTATGCGCTTTTCAACCGGGAGCTCGCGCCAGGACATATCCTGTACACGGGCTTCGCGCACGCCGGTTCCGCGATAGCGCTCGGCGACCTCGAGCAGCCGCTCCGTGCCGTCAGGGCGGCGGTTGAGAACCACGTCCTCGCAGGCCTCGCGCAGAACAGGATCGATGGTGTCATAGACGACCAGTTGGCCGGCATTGACGATGCCCATGTCCATCCCCGCCTGGATGGCGTGATAGAGGAAGACAGAGTGCATCGCCTCGCGCACCGTATCGTTGCCGCGGAACGAGAATGACAGGTTCGAGACACCGCCGGAGATATGCACCAGTGGCATGGTCTGCCGGATGGTCCGCGTCGCCTCGATGAAATCGACGCCGTAATTGTTATGCTCCTCGATGCCCGTGGCGACGGCAAAGACATTCGGATCGAAGATGATATCCTCGGGTAAGATGCCCGCCTGTTCGGTCAGGATCTTGTAGGCGCGGGTGCAGATATCGACCTTGCGCTGGTAGGTGTCGGCCTGGCCGGTCTCGTCGAACGCCATGACGACGACCGCGGCACCATAGGCATGTACCAGCCGTGCCTGCTCGAGGAACTTCTCCTCGCCTTCCTTCAGCGAGATCGAGTTGACGATCGACTTGCCCTGGACGCATTTCAGGCCGGCCTCGATGATCGACCATTTCGACGAGTCGATCATGACAGGCACGCGAGCGATATCCGGCTCGGCTGCGATCAGGTTCAGGAACTCGACCATCGCCTTCTCGGAATCGATCAGGCCTTCATCCATGTTGATGTCGATCACCTGAGCGCCGGCTTCGACCTGGTCGCGAGCGACAGCCAGGGCCGCGTTGTAGTCGGCATTGGTGATAAGCTTGCGGAATTTCGCCGAACCGGTGACATTGGTGCGCTCGCCGACGTTGACGAACGGAATATCCTTGGTGAGTTGGAACGGCTCGAGACCCGACAGCGACATGAAGGGACGATGTTCGGGGATGGCGCGCGGCTTGTATTTCGACACGGCTTCGGCGATGGCGCGGATATGGTCCGGCGTCGAGCCGCAGCAGCCGCCAACGATGTTGACCAAACCCTCGGCTGCAAAGCCCTCGATCTGCGCCGCCATCATCTCGGGCGTCTCGTCGTACTGGCCGAATTCGTTTGGTAGGCCGGCATTCGGGTAGGCGCAGATCAGCGTGTCGGCAGCCCCTGACAGCTCCTGCAAATGCGGCCGCATGGCATTGGCACCGAGCGCGCAGTTAAGGCCGATGGTGAACGGATTGGAATGGCGAACCGCGTTCCAGAACGCCGATGGCGTCTGGCCCGAAAGGGTACGGCCGGAAAGGTCGGTTATCGTGCCGGAGATCATAACCGGCAGGCGGACGCCCTTGGCGATAAATCGCTCCTCGCAGGCGAAGATCGCGGCCTTGGCATTCAGCGTGTCGAAAATGGTTTCGATCAGGATGATGTCGGCGCCGCCATCGATCAACCCATCGATCTGCTCGCCATACGCAATGCGCAACTCGTCGAAGGAGACGGCGCGGAAACCGGGATTGTTGACGTCGGGCGAGATCGATGCCGTACGGTTTGTTGGGCCGATGGCGCCGGCGACAAAGCGGCGACGGCCGTCTTCCCGCTCGGCACGGATGGCAGCCCGGCGCACGACGCGTGCACCCTCCTTGTTGAGATCGTAGACAGCGCCTTCCATCTCGTAGTCGGCCTGGGCGATGCGCGTCGAGGAAAACGTGTTGGTTTCCAGGATGTCGGCGCCGGCCATGGCGTAGCGATAGTGGATTTCCTCGATGGCGTCGGGCTGGCTGAGGATCAGAAGGTCGTTATTGCCCTGCTGGTGACAGGCGCAGCCGATGAAGCGGTCGCCGCGGAACTGCTCCTCGTCGAAGCCAAGCCCCTGAATCTGCGTGCCCATGGCACCATCGAGCACCAGAATGCGCTCGCTGGCTGCCTGCTTAAGCGCCGCGAACACATCGCTGCCGTCCCGCTTCGCCGCTTCCGGACCAAAAAGATCGTCAAACACCAGCATACTCCCTCGACCCGACTGCGACTCCGCATTCAATCACATAAAGATATCTTTATGTCAATATATGCGGTCGATCATAGTGATTTGCAATATAGCCGCTCTTTTTGCCGAACGGCAAAAAACATGCAGGTGCGCCCGCGATTACCGGACTTCGGTCTTGGTTGCTGGCGCATCGGTCGTCGCAAAACATACTGCACCCGCAGAGGGCAAGAGTGGTGAGGTGCGGCTTGATATCTATGCAGCCTGCACCACGTTTTTCAGCGATCCACCGACAAGCACTCGAGTGCGCGCAACGCACTTGACGCCGCAGCTCTGTTCTTGTCGGATCACTGACACTAAGAATCCCGGCCAAGGGCGCGCACCGCGCTTGGCATTTATAAAGACTCCCGGAGGAAACACTTATGATCGCAGCTGAACCCGCCACGCTGGGAAACTGGAGCAACCGCGACTATCATCGCCGCTGGCTGCTCGATCAGGCCAACGGCTTGTTCGATTTCTTCCAGTATCGCGCCGTCAATCCGAAGGGCGGGTTTTACGACATGGACGATGCGGGCAAGCCGCTCGGTGCCGATAACTCGGTGCGCGGCATTCATTCGTCCGCCCGCATGGTCCACTGCTTTTCGATCGCCAGCCTGCTGGGGCGGCCCGGGGCCGACGAGATCATCGACCACGGCATGAGCTACCTCTGGCATCATCACCGCGACAAGACCCACGGCGGCTACTTCTGGACTGTCAACAATGACGGTCCCGTCGATGCCAGCAAGCAGGGTTACGGCCACGCCTTCGTGCTGCTCGCCGCATCATCGGCAAAGACCGTCGGCCATCCGCTGGCAGACGAGATGCTCGCCGACATAACGAAAATAATCGACGAGAAATTCTGGGAAGACAGCCACGGCGCCATCGCCGAAGAGTTCAATCAGGATTGGTCACCGATCGGTGACTACCATGGCCAGAACTCCAATATGCATCTGACCGAGGCGCTGATGGCAGCGTTCGAGGCGACGGGCGACAGGTCATACCTCGACAAGGCCGAACGTATCGCCGACCTCATCATCCGGCGGCAGGCAGGCGCTGTCGGCTTCCGCGTGCCCGAGCATTTCGATGCCCAGTGGCAGCTCGACAAGACCTATCGCGGCAACGAGATGTTCCGCCCGTCCGGCACGACGCCCGGCCACTGGCTGGAGTGGGCACGCCTCGTGCTGCAGCTCTGGACGCTGGGCGGCAAGCGCCACGACTGGATGCCGGAAGCGGCTCGCCACCTGTTTGCGCAGTCGATGTCGCTGGGCTGGGACAAGGAGATCGGTGGCTTTTTCTACACGCTCGATTGGGAGGATGTACCGGCCAAGCGCAACAAGCTGTGGTGGCCGGCCTGCGAAGGAGCCGGCGCTGCCCACTATCTCAACGCGCATCTGCCTGATGACTTCCACGAGCAGAGCTATCGCAAGATCTGGGGTATCATCGGCAAGGCGTTTATAGACCGTCAGAACGGCGGCTGGCATGAGGAACTGACGGAAGATCTGGCCCCTGCCCACACACTGTTTAGCGGCAAGGGAGATATCTACCACGCCCTGCAGGCCTGCCTGATCCCGCTATTTCCGGCGACCGGCAGCTTGACCAGGGTGATATCGGAAGCCAGCGGCAGGCTCTGATCGCTATCCGATGACGGCGCGGGGCGATGCCATCCCGCGCCGCATTCTCGTGTGGCTATTCCGTCGCCAGGCTGAGATTGTGCAATTCATGCCCGAGCGTCAGTGCCAGCGCCTCGACCACCAGATTGTGGTCGTCGCGCTGTGGCAGGCCGGAGACGGTGACGGCACCGATGCAGCCTGTGCCGATGACGTGGATCGGGAAGCTGCCGCCATGCGGCGCGTAGTCGGCCGCCGACAGTCCGTTGTTCTCGACAGTCTTGCCGGCTTTCTTCAATTCAAGACCGCTGGCATAGCTGCTGCGGAAATAGCGGAGAACCATCGCCCGCTTGCGGCGGATCCAGTTGGCGTTATCCGGCGTCGAGCCGGCAAGCGCCACGTAGAATACCGGCATCGAATGCAGGGTGATGTCGATGGCCACGCCGAGATTGCGCTCGCGCGCCAGATCGTGCAGCAGATTGCCGAGAACCCAGGCGGTGGAGAAATCGAAAGAGTCGAAGCGCAGCACTTCTTCCTGCACGGCAATGCGGCTGAGATCGTGGTCAATGGTCATTGTCGGAACTCCCTCGTCTTCTCTGAACGCAATCAAGCCCCAAGCGCGCTGTTTGTCCACCGGCTTGTCTTCGATTGTCCAATCACCGCCCCTTGCCGAGGCGCTGCGTTCACGTCAATGATGCGACAATCGAAATATGCCGGAACCCCGACTTAATGCGCGCCAAGATCATCTTTCTGGCCATCCTGACCGCGATCTCGCGGATTGCCAGCGCCCGGGCCGAAGACGGTGGCCAGCAAGTGCTGCGCGACGGCTTCGACGGGAAAGATTTCGCCCCGGCCGGTCACCTCTACTATCGCAATAACGCCGAGCAGAAGGCAGGCACCTACCAGTTCCAGTCCGCGGTGAGCCGAAGCGGCGGCGGCGCGTTGAAACTCACCATCAAGCCGAATTGCGCAGCCGGCAAAGAAAATTGCAGCGAACGCGCCGAGATCTGGGAGAAAACCAAATATCGCGTCCCCTATGATCAAGGCGTCTGGTACGGATTTGCGGTCAAGTTCGCCGATCCGATACCATCAGGAGACCATCGTTACCTGATTGCCCAGTGGAAGCGCGAGATCGGCCCGGAGGCCAAGGGCGACTTCAGCCCCTTCCTCGCCCTGCGCCTCAACAACGGCAAGCTGTTTGCGACTGTCGAGACGAACTACGTCGCGCCGCCGTCGGGTGCGCCAAGCGTGAAACCCGGATCCTGCGCTTCCGGCCAGACGCCTGTCTGGTACCGCCCCGACACCAACCAGATGCGTGCCCTCGTCGCGACAGACGCCACCTGGACCAAGAGCGACGGCGGTGAGTTCACCAGTTGCACGGATGCGATGACCATCACCGATCGTGGCAACAAACTGCCGACGCCCGGTTCAGGCTGGATCGATTTCGCCATCTACACGCAGCCTGGACCAGACGGCACCGGCCGCATCGAGATTTTTGCCAACGATAAATGGATTGTCACCGTAAAGGGACATATCGGCCACGCGGACAAGGGTCTCGGCAGGAACCAGTATTTCAAGTTCGGCCCTTACCGCGACGCGGACACTACTGAATGGACCATGTATTACGATGATTTCCGCCGTTCGCCCCGCTGCAGGGATGTTCTGGCCGACGCATCGCTGTGTCCCGCAGACTAAAGGCGAAATAGCGACGAAATTGTTTGGAGGAGCGAACCATTGCGCGCATGGTGCGTTTAGTAAAGTTGTCATCAGGAGGCGATAGCTATGCTTAACACAACCCGTGACTGTGCTCGCGATAGCGCGAAAAATGCAATCCCGTCGCTGGGAGAAATCGAAGGTCGCCTCGCGGTGCTTGAGATCTTGGCCCAATGCGCCCTCACCCATGCACTCAGTGAAGGCGACCAGAAGGTCGACAAAGCTCTTCTGGAGGAAATTCGCCGCGCCATGCATGCGAAATGCGGTGAACTGAAGCTCGGCAGCGAGGACGCAGAATCTGCCTTCGGCTTTGCCGAGGAACTGATCAGCGCATCAATAGAAGCATCGAGGCTTAATCGCCAGTGATCTCGCGTCGTGCACAAATCATCCTCGCAGCCATGGTCGGGCTGGCCGTCATCCTGACTGTGCTGCTTCTCGTCGTCCCAAAAGTCCCTGAAATTCCAGGGACCGATCTGCCCCAGTCCGGGGCAGCAGCGCCTTCCAAATAGCAGTAATGTACCGTTACGGAACGGTGGGGTGTCCCGTTTTCGGAGGATATTAACACCCCCGTGCGGTCTCGCTTGAATATTAGAAAAATCGCGGCTTTATGGGATCGTCACCTGATCGCGGGTGCTTTCATCAAGAGGGGGGCGATATGACCATGCTGATCCAGACGCCGATCTGCTCCGAAGAAGTCGATGTTCTCGCCGGTGCCCTCTACGCTTGGTGTGCGGAACGGGAAATTAAACTTTCAAGCCAGGCCGGCCTTGCGGCGGCCAACAGGGCAATCGACCTCCTTCATGCGGGACATCGTACGCAGGAAGATCTCCTCAGCGCTTTGCACAACGCATGAACCTAAGGGGCTGACCGACGTCGGACCACGGGGTCTCGGCCTGACGTGAGATATTCGCGCAACAGTCGCAAAAAACAACCCACGCGACAGATTGATAATTGTTAAATCAACCATGCGAATCTGCGGGCTTGCCGTTACGGTAAGCCTAGCATGACTTCAAAATCGACTTTCAATTCCATATCCCAGACCCTGATCGACAACTGGCTGGATGCAACCAGCCCGATAGAAGATCCGGAGACGTTCTGCGGCACGATAAGCGAGACCATGTCTCTGAAGATGTCGCTCAACTTCATCGACACCAGAAGCGATGATCCTCTCGACTGGTATTTCCGTCGCATCAAGCCCTACGGGATCAACAGTCGCATTCTCAATCTGAAAAAGATGTTTCCCGACGGTCCGTTGAGGAACCTGCCAGACAGGACCTACCTCCTCGACGCCGTCATCCCCCACTACAGCCGCGCGCTTTCGCTGCGAAAGCCCTTGATCGATCTGGTCCTGACGAAAATCGCCGGCATCAATGTCGGCTACGACCGTTTGCTGATCCCTCAAAAAACCAACGGCCGGGCGGAATGGTGCGTATCGTTCACCGAAGGCCGTTTCCTTTTCAAGGCACCTGTTGACGCCAAGCTGGACCCGGTTGACGAAGTCATCATCCAACTGCTGATGGAGGGCGAGACCGCCAGGGAAATCGCCGTGGAGCTTGGCTTGTCTCAGCGGACCATCGAGCACCGGATCGACAAGATGAAGATCCGCTATGAGGCGCGCAACGTCGTCCATCTCACCGCCAAGCTTTTCTCCATCCACATGGACCGCCGCATGGCGGAAGACCGGATTATCGATGCGGGCCAAAGGGAAGACTAGCGCGGCCTACCTCTTGCGCGCGGCCGCCTGCGCCCGTGCCTTCAGTTGCTCCATCGAAAGACCGGTGGCAGCGGCGGCAACATTGTAAAGCGCCTTGTTCAGATCCTTCGTCTTGAATGCGATACCGTCGACGCCGCGCTTGCGATCGAAACCCAGCGGATTACCGTCCCGATCAACCACGACATGCACGCCAAAAAACATCTGGTCGAACTCGCGACTATTCGGCTTGTAGAAGCTTGCACCGGCGGAGGTGTCGAATTCCCCGTCGAAATTGGCAATGAAAAGCTGCAGCACCGAATAGCTCGCGGACGACTGGCCGACCACCACTTCGCCGAACTTGCAGCTGCCGAGATAGGGGATGGAAGGCAGCACGCTGGAGCGGTTCGCTTTCCTCATCCGGTTGTTGGCCGGCAGTCGATCGGAAAAAAGATCATGTGCGTCGTTCCCAAGGATCGACAGGTTTTCGCGCGTCGCCGACGCGACCTCGATGGCGTCCATTGTCGGCAGGATCTTGCGGAAACGCGCTCGTGACGTCTCGGATGGCTCCGGTATTACCTCGCCGTTGCTGAACCATCGGGCGTATTTCGCAGCTGCGATTTCGGATTCGGAAGATTGGGAGGCAAGGCTGAGGGAGGCATTCGCTAACTTTACGATGTCGTTTCCGAAGCGATTTCCGTATTGTAGCTTTTCGGCGGCCTTCTTGTCAGACACTGCAATTCCCCTTTTTTCCCGAGCAGTCTCGTTGCGCTCTGTTGGGATGCTATGGACGAAATCTTAATGCGACGGCCGATTGGCACCGTAGATTTACCGTGCCAACGTCAAGTTGTGTCTCCCACGTCGGTTGATGGTTAGCAAACTGTGATGATCGGACAGGCGCCATTGAGAGGCAAGCAACGCCCAAATTCGGTAAAATTCACGAAAAAAGGCGACCCTGAGGCCGCCTTTATAATCGCTGAAGCTGATACCGATTACTGGATCCGGATGCGGAACGCACCCGATGGATACCAGAAGCCATCGCTGTGGCGGCGATAGCCGGGACGGCGTTGCTCATAGCCACGATAACCGTTCCAATTGCCGCGACGATCGCGCGGAGGGCCGCGGCGGAAGCCAGGGCGTTCATCGTTGCGGTAACCGGGTGGGCTGCGGCGATCGCGGTTCATGCGACGAGGCGGTGGCGCATCGGGATTGTACTGGACAGTCGTAACGTCAGAGCCACCAGCCATTGTCATGGCAGGCAGCGGCGCAGCAGACGCCGGCGCAACCCCGGAAAGGCCAACCATCGCAGCAAGCGCTGCTGCAGCAAAACCTGTAAAAATTTTCTTCATCGGTACTCCAATTCGGCGTTATCGCCGCTCATTTCTCAAGGAGCGCGATGGGAATGACATAGGGTGCAGGCAACATCCGACAAGACGTAAGGTTGTATAATCTGCAGGTTTGCGCCCGATTGTCCCTCACGAGGCTACTGATCGTCCTCCGGAACCTGAACCTCGCCTTGATCCTCCCCGTCCCAGTAATGGACGCGTTCGGCATGGACGTGGATCATCACAACGCCCGGGGTATCCACACCGTCCTGGAACCAGACGTCCAGCTCGCTCGTCCAGTGCTCGGCAAATCGTGCCTTGTCGCGGATCAGCGCTGCTTCGCCTTCGACAGCGACCGCGAAAGACTTCTCGCCTTGAAATGTCAGCGACACCTTTGGATTGGCCTCGATGTCGGCGACCATCTTGGCCTCTTCCCAGGTGAAGTAGTAACTGTCGCCATCGTAGTCGACATCGCCGTTGTTGCTCATCGGCCGCCCGGCAATCGTACCGTTTTCGGCATGCGTCAGCAGCATGGCGATATCGATATCGCGCATCTTTTCGGCCAGGTCTTTCAAGGTCATTTCGCTCATCCCGACAGTCCTCCAGGTTGCATGAACACGTCTAACGTGTTCATGCGATGAAGGTTCAGGCAGTCGGAGGCTCTAAATACCGATCTACCGTCGGTTCAGACTTTTTCGGTCTTTTTGACGGGCGCCTTCTTCTGGGGCTCGACCGGGGCATCGGGTGTCGGTGCCAGCAGCTTGCGCAGCGAGCTGATCTTGTCTTCCACCAGTGGCCGGAAACGGGAGGCGCGATAAGGCATGTCGGCAGCGCCATAGCCTTCCGGACCGTCATCGTCCCCACGGAAGATCTCGGCTACCTTGATGCCGAGAAATTCGCCGTCGATGTAGTGCGAATACATGCCAACCCAGCGGATCGTATAGATCTCGTCCTTGCGGATCAGCTGGTCGATCGACACGTTCTTGAACTTATCGTCGATACAGACGACTTTCTGGCCGACGTAAAAATCGTTCATCTCATCCTCATGCAAGAAAACTATCGTCGCCTTGTGCTGCCGGTGAAGAAAACCGCAGCTGCAAGTTGACAGCCTTATCGCATAATTTATGGCATTTTGCCGACCGGCGCAAACGTTGCGCTTAAAAATTGGCCTCTGTCGGCGATCAGTGAATGCTGTCGGAGGGGACGTCCTCGCCAAGAATACGAAAGGCTTCGCTGAGAGCAGCGACCAGAATGTCCGTCAGTTTGTCTGCATCATTGTCCATCAGGAAAAGAGCGACAGTGGAATCCTTGGGGTCGCGGTAAGTCTCTGTTTCGTTCGACATATCATTGTCCTTTTTCCCGCCGCGTCACATCCCGGCGTCTTCGAAGAGTCATAGGCGGCATGGCTTGTGCAAAGCTTGTTAAGGTCTGGCGCGCGGCGACATCAGCGAGAGGTCAGTGGCGACTTCCCGTCCAGCCCGTCAGCACCGTGTCGTTGACGTCGAGGTCGATCCAGCAGTGATAGTCTTCGTCCCTCGAGCTTCCGGAAGCACTGACTTTCCGCTGGCAACGCGAGGCTCCGGGCCCTCCCTCGCTTCCGAAACGGCGCGTAATCAGCGTAACGCCAGCGGCGGACGTATCGCTGGTCTCGGCACCAAGGGTTTCGAGCGCGTCGTAGAAATACCTGGCGCCGTCGTCATCGCAGGCAATCTGCGCCACGGGCTTATCCTTGCCGAGAACCACGGGCCTGTTTTCTTCGGCAGCCTGCACGATGCATGCCGTCAGCGCCTTGCCGATGCTGTGCGGCTGGGCAGAAGCCGTCATGGGAACGGCCACAAGCGCGCAGAACGCCAGGAAAAGCCGTCTTTCCATTTCTTTTCTCCCATATTTCGGCCGCACGGATTGCCTATGCAGCGCGTCGTCATCGTACCGTCATATTAACCACCCGGTCCGGAATGGCGCAACGGTCAAGACGGCCGAACTGTTCCAAAAACGAACGCCGAGGTGCCGCTCTTGAGCCGCGACGGACAGAAATTTGCGGCAGAGGCTTCTAATATTCACCGCGTAAAGGGTTTAGTTACCAAGATTCTTCATTCTTTGAGACGAGCGGCGGGAAGCAGCGGAGACAAACATCGTCTAGCTGACCACCAGCATGGGCTCCGGCACTCCGGATCGCCTGGCCGCCCGAGTGTGTATCAGTGTGGAACGAGTATCATGGCGTTTGCGATCGAGACGTTTAGGGACGTCAGTCCCAGGGCAGGAAAGGCCGGCAAGAAAGGCTCGTCCCGCGTCATGACGGTCGGCACCGTGATGATCGGCACCGGCGTGGTCGCCTTTTCCTGGGTAGTAGCCACCGCCTTCGCTCTCCAGGGCGTCGTCGGTCCCTACGCATCAGGATCTCCCATCCTGCAGAAAACCGGCCCATCGCTGGTGGCACGAGCAGCGTCGCAGCCTGTCGGCCATCCAAGCCTGCGGCTTGCGACCCTCGACCCCGCCGGCATCAACGCTCTCGCGCTCGCCAACGCCCATCGCTCGGCAATCGCTGCCGAAATGGCCGCCCTCGCCCCGAGCTACTCCGTCATTGCCAAGAGCGACCGCGTCGTACATGCACCGACCGAGATCGCCGATGCAGGCCAGTCTTCCCATGCGCTCGCAAAGTCGGGACGCCCGCTGCCTGCCGACGTCATGGCAGCCTTGAAAGTGGCGTTGGCCGCCGTGCCGGCCGGAACAGCCGATGCCGCCGCCGTCCGCACGGCAAGCGTCGATCTCGACCGCGCCGCAGCGACCAGCGAACGCGCATTGACAGCCTCGGCTCCTGCCCTCCCCGTGACCTCACGCGACGACAGGCTGGCGCTTGCCAGCGCCGCGCCGACAGGCCCTGGCTCGCAAATTCCGACACCTATGCCCAACCCGACGACGGCGGCGACAGCGTCAGCCGCAGACCGGCCTGTCCAGATGGCCATGATCGACCCGACGCCTGCTCCCGCGCGCGACGCGACGGCCCTCGTGCCAGCACAACGCCCGCAGGCCGCCGCAAAGCCTGCCCGTCCGGCAGCCGTCTCCACCCGTGAGATCGTGCCGCAGCAGCGCCCCGCTGAAAACGACGACGGTCTTCCGTCCAGCGCCGCTGCCATGGTCGAGCCCGATGCACGGCGCGCCAACGTCGCTGTAGAACAGACCTTCGGACTGGTCATGCCGACCGCTTCCGGCGATTCGTCTGGCACGTCTTCCGCTGATGACATGCTAATGTCGAGCATTCCGCTGCCAACCATGCGCCCGGCCCCTTCGCCGGATGCGGCAACGACGCCGGCCGCAAAGCTGACCCGCCCCTCCAAGGCGCTGCTCGCCTACGCCCGTCCTGACGATGCAGGGATGGACAACGAGCCGGCCTTCAAGGCGCCGACCTCGCTGCCGAACGCCCGCACCCGCGTTGCGATCTACGATATCTCGGCGGCCCGCGTGTACCTGCCCAATGGAGAGCAGCTTGAGGCCCATTCCGGGCTTGGCCAGATGATCGACAACCCGCGCTACGTCAACCAGAAGAACCGTGGCCCGACGCCACCGCACACCTACGACCTGACGATGCGCGAATCGCTGTTCCACGGCGTCGAGGCGATCCGCCTCAACCCCGTCGATCCGCGCGCCATCTACGGTCGCGACGGGCTGCTGGCCCACACCTACATGCTCGGCCGTCGCGGCGATTCCAACGGCTGCGTCTCCTTCAAGGACTACCGCCGCTTCCTCGCAGCCTTCAAGCGCGGCGAAGTCAACCGTCTCCTCGTGGTTCCCCACCTCTCGGTCGCCCCCGGCCGTATCGCCTCGCGCTAAGCGCTCCGTCCCAGCCGATCCACGCGACGGCAGGGACGACTACGTTAAGACCCGCCGGCACTTCTTTCGCATTTAATTAAACATGTCCTGATATATCTGCGATGCGCCTGTATCGAAATCCAAGTACCTGCGTTTAGATCGAGACAGAGCAACGGACAGGAGCCAGGAATGGCAAGCGACAAAATGACGGTTTTGGTCGTCGAGGACGAAGCGCTGATCCGCCTCGACATCGTTTGCGCACTCGAGGATGCTGGTTTCGAGGTTCTCGAAGCCCCGAATGTCGCAAATGCCGTGGCTGTCTTGACGGCACATCCCGAAATCTGCGCTGTTTTTACGGATGTCGATATGCCGGGATCGATGGATGGACTGAAGCTTGCAGCCGTGGTGTCGATGCAATGGCCGGACACCAAGATCATCGTCACCTCCGGTCGCTGCAACGTCCAGCCATCCGACCTGCCCGCGGCCAGCCGTTTCGTCGGCAAGCCCTACCATCCGGAAACGATCATCAACAATCTCAGCCAGATGCTGGCCGCTTAGCAAGCACGCACCAGCGCACTGTTGGAAAGTCGAACCGACTTAATGTTGGGGCGCACACTCGCGCAGTTTGCTGCCGGGGCCTAACACACTCACATCGTGATTTGTGCCATCCTGTACGGGAGAACAGCGACCTGCGCGCGGAGGTCTTATCCACGCGCAGGCGATTGAACCCTCGTACTGTGCTTCCTCAGGCGCGCCGCAGCTGGCGCCTGGCGACAGGGGCAAGGTCATCCATCTCGGCATCCGCGTGGCGGAGGGTGGATGTGCGGCTGAGCTTGAAGCGGCCGACGAGTTCCGTCAGCACGCTTGATCCGGAGAAAAGTTCGTTGCTGAGAGCTGTCGTCTCTTCGGCCATGGCGGCGTTTCTCTGTGTCATCTGGTCCAGCGCGTTGACGGCCGAACTGATTTCCTGGAGGCCCGTCGCCTGCTCGACGCTGGAGGTGGCGATGGCTTCCACCTTGGCGTCAATCTCGGAGACAAAGCCTTCGATCTTGCGCAGGGCGATGCCGGTCTCTCCCACCAGACGGACGCCGGTCGAGACCTCGTTGGACGAGTTGACGATGAGCGCCTTGATCTCTTTTGCAGCCTTGGCCGAGCGCTGCGCCAATTCGCGCACCTCATGGGCAACGACAGCGAAGCCCTTGCCCTGATCTCCCGCCCGCGCCGCCTCTACGCCCGCGTTCAAAGCCAGCAGGTTCGTCTGGAAAGCGATTTCGTCGATGACGCCGATGATCTGCGTAATTTCTCCCGACGCCGCCTGGATGCGGTTCATGGCAGCAACCGATTCCTGCACGGTCATGATCGAGGCATGCGCGCACTGCTTGGCATCGGCAACGAGGTAACGCGTCTCGAGGCTCCGCTCCGACGAGGACCGTACGGTAGCGGTTACTTCTTCCAATGCTGCGGAGGTCTCTTCCAGCGCCGAAGCCTGCTCTTCGGTACGCTTGGAAAGGCTGTGCGCAGCCTCCTGCATCTCGGTTCCGTTGCCGTGCACCAGCCGGGTCTTCTGCAATACTTCTTCCAGCGTCGTCTGGAAGTTTGCCAGCGAATTGTTGAAGTCGGCACGCAGGGGTTCGAACTGCTCGCTGAAGCTTGAATCGATCGTCGTCTGCATGTTGCATTGGGCAAGCCGGCCAAGCCCGGCGCCAAGGGCGTCGATCACCATCTTGACTTGCCTGGATTCTTCCAGCCGCTCGGCCTCGCGACCGCGCCGCTCGGTTTCGGTCTGGGCTCTCGAGGCCTCCGCCTGATCGTGCAGGCTTCGATTTTCGAGGCCCGCCGTCCGGAAGACATTGAGCGCCGCAGACATCGCGCCGATCTCGTCGGTCCGGTCGGCGTAAGGGGCAGCCTCGTCGAGATTGCCGCCCGCCATCCTCGACATGGCTGTCGTCATTTTCGTGATCGGCCGGATCGCTCTCTGCCGGATGGTGACGAGGCCAGCCAGGAACACCACGACCGACAGGCCACCTGCACCGAGCGCCAGCGACATCAGGCTGGACGACATGCGGGCGGTTTCCGCCTCCTGCGCTGCCGACAGCGCGTCCGACATCTTCACCAGCTTGAGGACTGCCGCCTCATGTGCGTGGAACGTGTCTTTCAGCTCCATCAGAGCCGCATGCCTGTCAACCGAGCTGTCGGTAGACAGAAAGCGCTCGTCCATGACCTTCCAGAATACGTCTCCCTTGGCGAGAACATCGTTCTCCAGCTCGTTCTTGATTCCATCAGGGAGCCCGGACGCACGCCAGTAGGCACGACGCTCGTCGTAATCCTTCCTCAGCGACCGTATCTTTCCGGCATTGACCGCATAGAGATCGGGGTTGCTGCCGATCTCGTTTGCCAGCATGTAAGATTCTATCAGGTAAAGAGGCGGCGGCAGGATGTCGGCAACCAGATCCTTGCCCTCGACGATCGACTTGTAGATCGGTCCGTTCACCTTGAGCTTCTCGATCGCATAGGTCTGAAGACCGATGGACACGAGCAGGCCGGCGCCGACGACCAGCCCGAACAGCAGCAAGGTGCGGGATAGATTGATTTTCATTTAGGGAGTCCTCATTTAATCGAAGACTGGCATTCAAATCTCAATAAATTATGCACTTAGCGGCGTCCCTGGCCCCGGATCCTTAACGATTCCAGTAAATTCGCCGGCCGACGGACGGCAATGCAGCCACGCATTGAGGATCGTCCGAAAGGACTGCACGCTCCGATATGTGAGCGTCAATACGCTGTAAACACGTGCATTTTAGCAAGAGGCAATCTTCGCGAGCGCGCCGGCCTTGATCACAGAAAGAACAACTCCGAGGCTAAAAGGGTGCTGGACGGTGGAGCAGATCGCTGCTCCACCGTCCGGTTCCGAAATCCCTTCATAAAAATGCGATGCGCTTAGAACTCTTCCCAGCTAGCGCCTGAACTGCCGCCGCCTGCTGCCATCTTGCGTGGTGCGGAGAACTGCGCCGCCGGGCGGGACTGACGCGCCGGAGCAGCCATGGCCTGCGCCGTCTGCCTGAGCGCCGATGACTGCGTGTTCCTGACCCCTTCGAGCTTGAACTGGCTGACGAGTTCGAGAAGCGTATTGGCCTCGTTGGCGAGCGTATTCGACGCGGCGGTCGACTGCTCCACCATCGCGGCATTCTGCTGTGTCGTCTGGTCCATCGAGTTCACGGCCTGATTGACTTCATGGAGCCCGGTGGCCTGCTCCTTTGCAGACGTGGCGATCGAGTCCATGTGGCCGTTAATCTCGACGATGAACTGCCCGATGGTCTTCAGGGCATCGCCGGCATCGCGCACCAGCTTCACGCCGTTTGCGACTTCGGACGAAGAGCTGTGGATGAGACCCTTGATTTCCTTGGCTGCCTGCGCCGAACGCTGGGCAAGCTCGCGAACCTCCTGCGCTACGACGGCGAACCCCTTGCCTGCCTCGCCGGCACGGGCTGCCTCGACGCCGGCATTCAATGCCAGCAGGTTGGTCTGGAAGGCGATTTCGTCGATGACGCCGATGATGTTGGAAATCTGCTGCGACGAGGTCTCGATCTTCTCCATTGCCTCTTCGGCCCGCGAAACGACTTCAGCAGACTTTCCAGCGGACTCGTTGGCGCGAGATGCCACGTCGCGTGCATCTTCGGTGCGCTTGGCGGAGTTAGCCACGTTGACGGTGATTTCCTCGACGGCCGCAGCGGTCTCCTCGATCGCGGCAGCCTGTTGCTCCGTCCGCTTCGACAGATCGTTGGCGCCGGCTGCAATCTCGCGAGTGCCGTTGCCCATGCTGGATACGCTGGTGGTGATCGACGACAGGGCGCCGCCGAGCTGCTCGACCGACCGGTTGAAGTCGTGGCGCAAGGCATCGAAATCCGGAGAAAATGCTTCCGTCAGCTGGAAGGACAGGTCACCTGCTGCGAGGCGCTTCAGACCATCGGCAAGACCCGAGGTTGCGATGCGCAGACGTTCGGCCGCTTCTTCTTCAGCCCGGCGCTGACCCTCGATCCGGTCGATTTCAGCTTGCCGCCTGTTGTCTTCCGCCTCGCGTTCCAGGCGATTGTTGGAAATCGCTGCCTGACGGAAGATTTCGACCGCGCCGGCCATCTGGCCGATTTCATCGGCCCGGCGGGCAAAGGGAATTTCCGAATCCGTGTCGCCTTCCGAAAGCTTGCGCATCGAGGTGTTGATGCCGGCAAGGGGACGCGAGACGTTCATTATGGCAAAGAGCGCGGAGGCAATACCAAGAAGGAGAGCAAGCCCGAGGCACGCGTATGTGACATCCGACGCAAAGGAGATGGTGTGCAACGTAGCGGCGCCTTCGTCCTTGGTGTTCATGGCGATGTCATCGACAGCTGCCTGAACGGCGTCGCCGGCCGAACTGTAGTCGGTGAGTGCCTTGCCGTAGAACAGCGCTCTCGCCTCATCCGCTTTGGCATTCTTTGCGAGATTGCCCACTTCACCCCAAGACTGCAGGCCTGCGCTCCAGTTGCGCTTCAGCGTGGCAAACAGCTCGATGTCTTCCTTGTCTACCAGAAGCGGCTCATAGGTGCGGATGTCATTCTCGACCTTATCGATTGCAGTCTTCAGTATATCTGAGAACTTCTGGCGCTGCTCCGCTGGAGCGTTCAGTACGGCGCTTTGATAAATGCGAACATCGCCGATGTCAGCATTCATCTGCCCAAGAAGAATGAAACCCGGAATGCGCTTTTCAATAATGACATGGTTTTTCGTTTGAATAGAATCGAGAGAATAAACCGCAAAAAAACCTAATCCGGCGGTCATGGCCACAGACACCGAAAATATGCCTAAAAGCTTCGTTGCGACAGAAAGATTCATACTCTTGACCCCGATTCGCTGATGCTGGAAATACCAACCGTCAAGAAAATATCGGACAATCGTTAATTATAATATAAACTACTTGTAAAGTATAAAGACGTTTCTGCAACGCATCGCGCATAGACCATTCGATACTGCATCTATGCTGCTTGGGGCACAGGCGTTGATCGGGGCCGGTTGCCGGCCCCGGTTCCGGCTCAGGCGGGCCTCACCCAGGAACGCACGGTCGTGCCGCCGAAAATCACCTCTTTCGGCAGATCGAAGATGAAATACGGGTTGAACGCCGGCGTCGCACCGATCGCATCGAGGCGATGAAGGTGATCGCCCGTCAGTACGATCTCGAGCGAGGCTATGTTCTCGGCGAGTTGCCCGGTGCGGCTCGCCCCGACAAGTACGGAGCCAACGCCCGGACGCTGCATGAGCCAGGCGAGAGCGACCGCCGCCATCGGCCGGCCCAGTTCGGCCGCAACCTCCCTCAGCACATCGACCACCGCGAAGTTCTGCTCGGTAAACAGGAGCCCCCCGAACGGATTGTCACCGTTGAGGCGGCCATCGCTTTCGCCCTCGCCGCCATCGCCGGCGGTGTCCGGAATTGCCCCGGCCGGCCCGGCACGGCTCAGCATGTCGCGGCCGTATTTGCCGGTCAGCAGACCCGCGGCAAGCGGGCTCCACGGCACGAGGTCCATTCCGAGTTCGGCAGCAGCGGGAAGAATGTCGAGTTCGACGCCACGATCAACGAGCGAATAGGCATATTGCAGGCCGATTGGCGCCGGCAGGCCATGCGCAGCGGCCAACGTCGCGAGCTTGGCGACATACCAGGCCGGCGTGTTCGAGAAACCGTAGTGCAGGATCTTTCCGCTTCGGACCGCATCTGTCAGCGACTGCAGCACCTCTTCTGCCGGGGTCGTGCGATCCCAGACATGGATCCAGTACATATCGATATAGTCGGTCTGCAGCCGTCTCAGCGATCCCTCGATGCCGAGCCGGATGTTCTTGGCACCATTGCCGCCATGGAGCGGCGTGCCCTGGCTCCGGGAAAAGCCCGACTTCGTTGCGATCACCACCCGGTCGCGCAATCCCGCCTCCGCGATGAAGTCCCTCAGCATCTCCTCGCTACGCCCGCCGGAATAGACATCCGCCGTATCGAAGAAGTTGCCGCCGGCAGCGATGTAGGTATCGAAAAGCTCGCGCGATGCCTTGCTGCCCGAACCCCAGCGCCCGGCGCCGAATGTCATGGTGCCGAGCGCAAGCGGGCTGACGATGAGGCCCGAACGTCCGAGCGTGCGATAGCTGGTGAGATCCATGCGAATATCCTTCCGGTTTCGATGTGTTGCTGCGCTCATCCTACAGCACGCCGGAAACCTCGATTATCCATTGCATGGCGCATGAACTTATGAGCACACTGCATCAATGGAACGCGGCGAACTGAATGATCTGATGGCATTTGCCGCCGTGGCGCGTGAGCGCAGTTTCACGCGGGCAGCAGCAGCGCTGGGTATTTCGCCGTCGGCACTCAGCCATGCGATCAGGGGCCTCGAAGAGCGGCTTGGGGTCAGGCTGCTGGCGCGCACGACCCGCAGCGTTGCGCCGACCGATGCCGGCCTGCGGCTGTTGCAGCATATCCAGCCGGCTTTTACCCAGATCGAAGCCGGGCTGGAAGCGCTTGGCGAATGGCGCGACAGTCCCTCGGGCAAGGTCAGGCTGACGACCTTTTCCTACCCGGCCCGGACCATTCTCCGCCAGAAGCTCCCGACCTTTCTTCTGGAAAACCCCGATGTCGAGGTGGAAGTCGACATCAACGACCGGCTGGTGGATATCGTCACCGACGGTTTCGATGCCGGCATTCGGTTCGGGGAAACGGTGGCGAAGGACATGATCGCGGTGCGCGTCGGCCCAGATCTCAGGACCGTCGTCGTCGGCACGCCGTCCTATTTCGAAAACCGCAAGAAGCCCGAGGTGCCGGCCGATCTCGAAGGACACAATTGCATAGGCTATCGGCTCGCCAGTGCCGGTGGTCTCCTGCCGTGGGAATTCCAGTCGGGGGCACGCGAGATCAAGATCAGGACATCCGGATCCTTCGTCGTCAACGATGGTGACCTCGCCGCCGCAGCCGTTCGCGCCGGTGCCGGCCTCGGCTACATCATGGAAGACGACGTCGCAGACGACATCGCCGCAGGCAGGCTGATCCGCGTCCTCGATGCATGGTGCCCGCCGTTCCAGGGCTGCTATCTCTACCACCCCAGCCGCCGCCAGACCCCACCAGCCCTGCGCGCCCTCATAGCCGCGCTGAAGGAGGAGGCGTGATCTTATCCGAGGTCATGTAGAAATGCATCGCCGACCGTCCGGCGCGAACATTGCCGTAATGGCATCCGGACGCTCTTGCAGAGGCCACTGAGCCTAGCTGCGGGCGTAACAGCTGAGATCAGACGTATGAATCGCCGCAGGCGTCATGATTATCCTATAATTGTAAACCGCGCAGTCACAGTGTGTTGCTACGCTGAAGTTGGATGCCGACCGCTCGAGCACGCCTTTCGACGGACCGTCCGAACCTATTCCCGCTCTATGAACGATCCACTCCATGTCATTGGCCTCTGTCGCAAGATATTGCATCACCGCTTCGTTGTCTTCATGCTGACCGATATAGGCGCGGGCCAAGGTGTTGCGTATCGTCCAGAAGAGTGGAGAAAGTCTCCCGTTATAGGGTCTGCTCAGTCCTCCCGCCTGGTAGAGAAGACGCTTTACGCCGTGCCGCCGCATCGAGGGGACAAGCCTTTTCACGAAGGCGGCATTGATCCTGTCGGTCCTCTGGAGCTTGACATCGCCGAGCATCGAAATGACGAAATCGACCCCGCTCACCAAGGCATCCGTGTCGATCGGATCCGTGATCGACCCCTGACGCACCTCGAGGTTCGCCGTTGCGCCGCCCAGCTTTTCCGGAGACCTCGCCAGTGCCCTCACCCTGTGGCCGCCCGCAAGAGCCAGGGAAACGAAATGCTTGCCCGTACCGCCAGTGGCGCCGAGTACCAGAAAAGTCGATTGTTGGGTCATTCGTGATATCCGTTCGTTAGTGCAACCACGCCCCGGCGCCATAGGAGTGAGGCCCTTGCCGCTTGGCTCCGAGTCCAAAGCCTGCCACACCCGTTCACGCACAGCCGGCTGCTCCCGTCAGAAAAACTCGCGTCTTTCGCTCCCGTTTCCGTGAGTTGAAATTAGACCGGGATCTCCGTAGGTTCTATGGCATGGAATCCACATTAGTATCGCGATCGTCCATTCTGGCCAGCGATCCGCTATCGGACGTGCTGTCACTGGTGAAAACGCGCGGCTATATGTCGGGCGGGTTGGATTTTGGCGGCAACTGGTCCTACAGCTTCGCGGCGGATTCAGCCTTTCGCTGTTTCGCGATCGTATCCGGCCAGTGCTGGCTCTCCGTTGCGGATGGACCGGACCCTATCCTGCTTAGGGAAGGCGAGTTCTTTGCCCTGCCCCATGGCCACCGTTTTTCCCTGGCAAGCGACCCGGCAATCGACCCGGGCAACATCTATGACGAGGTGGACGGTCCCCTCAACGGGCGCGTGCTTCAAATCGGTGGCGGCGGTAACTGTTGCCTGTTCGGTACCATTTTCACGTTCAGGCAGGAGCTGTCGAGCCATCTGCTCAACGCCCTTCCCGAGATACTGCATATCGACGATGGCGCGGATCGCTACGCCCTCAAAGCCTATCTGGATCGGATGATGGCGTTGCTGAGGCATCCGCAACCGGGAAGCGTTCTAGTTGCCGAATACCTTGCCGAGACGATGTTGGTCGAGGTTTTGCGGCTGCACCTCGCGCAACAGGCAGAGATCGGCATAGGCTGGCTGTTCGCCCTGTCGGATAAGCGCCTTAACCGAGCCGTTACCGCCATTCACGAACAGCCCGGCCACAGATGGAGCGTTCGGCAACTCGCAGAGCGCGCCGGCATGTCCCGCTCGGCCTTCGCTTTCCGGTTCAAGGAGAAAGTTGGAGTATCGGTAATGGAGTATGTCGTGCAGTGGCGAATGATGCTCGCAGCGGACCGCCTCCTGACCACCCCGGACACTATAGCCAACATAGCCAGCAACCTCGGATACGATTCCGAAAGCGCATTCGTATTCGCATTCCGCAGGGAAATGGGCTGCACACCGCGCCAGTACAGCCGCCGAGCCGCGCGCGGGGCGTAGCCTGTGCCCATGCGGCCGTGATGGCTGGCAGGGGTCAGCGAGCGTGAAATCTCAGCCCGCCCGTCTGGCAGCACCACATAGCTTTACGACGCCGAGAATTTTACGGTTACGCCGCGCTGGCGAAAGTAGGCCTGCATCAGCTTCCTGCCTGAGCGATTGTTCTGCACGAGCCGTGAAGGGTCGAATACGGCCTCTTTCAGGCCGGCTCGCGTCAACGCTGCCTTCAGATCCGCGATATATAAGTCGATATCGGCATTGTTCGCCTGAAGCGATTCATAAACCCGGTTTGTTGCGTCTGCTACGGTTGGTTCGCTCACGATCACTCCGGTCGCCGTCTGTCAGGCGATTACTATGTTTTTCCGCCCCGATCCTATTGTGGTGAAAATCGCTGGCGTCAATAGGGGAACATGGATTGAAACATTACGACCGGGTCGGAGAGGCGCGATACAGACCATATATTGTGAAACCGGTCAGAGCCCCTGCCTGGCGGGCGATCCGCCAGACCGCCCCGCGAGATGTGTCCGATCCGAATTCTAAAGTGAATGGCGGCCACGGTCTTTTGCTGTCGGCCAGGCTTCAGACCGACACCGACCTGTCCGCGACAGTGGGACCAACATTCCTGACGGCGGTGACCAGTCTCGGAAAGTCTAATCTGGCAACAAGCATGTAGCAAACCATCGATAACCCGTTCGGCACGACGTTGTCACCTATGTCTCCGGGTCGGACATGACGAGACAAGAGTCCGCCGCAACACCTAAGTGATTGAAAAGATTCGACGTCACTGTGATTCACGCAACAAACCTGCAATGATTCACGCATCAGCCCGACTATTATGTAATAAAATCAGCAATTTAAGTTTTTACGAAAATTGGCGATTTGTCGCCAAAAATGCCCAAATGAAGCTTCGGGCGCTGTATCGCGATTGTTCGACAACACCCAAATCGACGGAAGCGCTCACCCGAGAGTCGTGCATAGGGATACCCTTTAGTGTGTTGTGAGCGTGGGACAACATGTAGATCTGTTCCCCATAGACCCAGACCCTCGCCACATCAAGGTCGTCATTTAGACTGCCTGGTACGCTCGAAACACTGGCCATAAGATCCACGAGACTGGTACCCATCTTTCCGCGTCGATCGACAAGCGACGTTCTATTTTGAAGTTGCGCACGCACTTCCATTTGCGATAGCGGATCGTCTTGCGTTCGGCGGATATGATGTTGCAGGCCCGTCGTTCCGAAAGACCCATGACGGTCTTCAGATGCGTAACGGCGTCACGCTGGGCGGCGGGCCCTACCATTTTTTGCAAGAAGCTCGCGGAGTGCGGCCGCATCCAGCATCTGCTCGGCCAGCAACTTCTTTAGCCTGGCATTCTCGTCCTCAAGCGCCTTCAGCCGCTTCGCCTCGGAGACTTCCATGCCGCCGTATTTGGCCTTCCAGTTATAAAATGTTGCTTCTGAAATCCCGTGCTTGCGGCAGAGATCGGCAGCCTTCGCGCCAGCCTCCTGCTCCTTCAGCACACCGATAATCTGCTCTTCCGTAAATCTCTGCTTCTTCATTCGTCCGTCCCTTAATAGGCCGGACCCTTACCCATTATGGAGGAAATTCTCAGTGGCAGGTCAGCCGATTATCAAGGAAACTCCCGAATGGTAGCCTATCAACCAACTTGAAGAAAGCGTGTTGGCAAGTCCCGCCTATGGGTCTGGATTTTCAAATCATTTCCAAAAGGAAATATATTTTTGTCCATGTTTACTTACTTTCGTCGAATGGAATATATTGCTTAAAGGGCCTTTTGGAGTCGGGAGCTTCTCCGCTTGGATAGAGCAGACAATACATTTTGCTGTGATACACGACGGCTAGAGGATAACATGAGTCAGCCGCGCTCATGCCACGAGCAGAACATATACTGAATCCCTTCCCAATATCCTGAGATGTACATTTCTCGCCAGGACAAAAGTACTGTGTTATCCCGGTGTATCCTTTGGAAAAAAACACAACTGGCTTCGAATACATGTCCAGAGACCCAACGGTCTCGGCTAGCTTTTTGTAGGCTTTGTCGACATCACTCTTATCGCCAAAACTGAAAGTCGATGGTGTGTCGTTCGTATAGTCGAACTTAGAAACATCTGTTTCACAGTTCAGAGCGAAAGCCGGTGAGAAAGAAATGATCGCGCCGATCAGTCCGATAAAGATGATATATTGGTGTGATTTCATCAATTTAGGTCAATCCTCCCACTATCAATAACGACACGCTTCTCGCCGTTTACTTCAATCTCGTCAAAATCCAGGAAAAGTTTAGTGTCTGAGATGGCGATTGAACCGTCTTCGTGCATCAAGACATTTGAATTGCCACAGGTTAGGTGAAGTTCACCGTTACTCTGCAATGCGGTGCTGTTTTGGGTCGTTAAAGAGAGTGTGTCATTGCTCATAAGGTTAATACGTGAACCTGCGTTGACGCTGTAGGACAAACCGACATTCGTCGTCATTCCTGCACCAACATTCACTGCATTAAAAACACCCACGCTCTCGGTCTTGTTCTTCTCGACAATGACCGACATGTTACCTTCGCCCGGATTCAGTATTCCGGGAAAGCCGAGTTTTTTGCCACCTCACCTATTCCGCCGGCCAAAGATGTCAACAAGGAAGTCACTATCCTACCAATGCCGCTTGGCCCCACCGTAAGCATCATGTTTCCGCCAATGACCTCCGTGGTGATTGTTTTCCGCCTCAGTTGCACCAATCGTTGCATTTGTTGCAGCGACCATTGGTTTCGTCAGGACATAGAAAAATGTGGTGGGCCCGGAGAGACTCGAACTCCCAACCAAGCGGTTATGAGCCGCCGGCTCTAACCATTGAGCTACAGGCCCTACCTTGCGCTCTGCGCAATATATCGGAGCAATGGTCCTCCGGTATGTCTTGCCTCTAGCCCAAAACTTGTGTCACGACAAGGGATTGCCGCATTGGCTACACAATCAATCGACACAAGGGTATTCCAGAAGAACAACGGAGGAAACCGATGACCCTGCCCCAGCCAGCCAGACTTGCCTGCAGCGCCTTTGCCGGCCTTGCCCTGCTGACGCTCACCAGCGCGACGGCCTTTGCAGCGGGCGAGCCGCGCCAGGCGCTGATCAGCGTTTCCGGCGAAGGCCAGGCGGCTGTCGCGCCCGACATGGCGGTCGTCACGCTGTCGGTCGTCAAGCAATCAAAGACTGCCCAGGATGCACTCGATCAGGATAACAAGGCGATGGGCGCGGTTCTGGCGACCCTGAAGAATGCCGGCATCGCCGAGCGCGACCTGCAGACCTCCGGCTTTGCCATCCAGCCGCAGTATAATTATCCACCTGCAAAGGACGGCCAGCAGCAACAGCCGGAACTGGTCGGCTACCAGGTGACGAACGGCCTGACCGTGCGCGTGCGCGACCTCGGCAAGCTCGGCGGCCTCATCGACCAGGCGGTCGGCCTCGGCATCAACCAGGGCGGCGACATCCAGTTCGTCAACGACAAGCCGGATGCGGCAATCGAGGCGGCTCGCAAGGATGCCATGGCCAATGCCGCCGCCAAGGCAAAGACGCTCGCCGAAGCCGCCGGCGTCAAGGTCGGCCGCGTCATCGAGATCACGGAAAATGCCGTGCGCGCAGCACCGCAGCCGATGATGCGTCCGCTTATGCTCAAAGGGGCTTCGGACACGGCCGTGCCTGTCGCCGGCGGTGAGAACAGCTATAACGTCACTGTCAACGTGACCTATGCGCTCGAGCCATAGGCCGCAGCGCTCACGGCAACGCCTCAAACGAAAGCCGCCCCGGGTTCGAAGACCCGGGGCGGCTTTTTCGTTCGATGTTCACAGACCTCAGCGGCCCATCATCGGGCAGCCGCGGACGTTGGCAAACATGATGGTATCAGGACCACGGCGGCTGAAACCGTTGACGACGACACGGCGCGGCGTGACATCGACGACGCGGGCGCGGCGCAGGCCGTAATCGCGGGCGATACCTTCTGCCTGGCGCGGATCGCAGCCGCGACCACGGAAGCCGGGTGGCGGCATCGGCGGACGGCCGTAATAATCCGGCGGTGGCGGACGGTGATGTCCGGGACCGACGTAGATATCGAGGTTCTGTGCAGAGGCCGAGGTCACCGTGCCGGAAAAGGCACCGGCAATCAGCGCCGCCGTCAGGGCGGCTTTGGCCAGAATAAGTTTCATGTCATCCTCCATGGAGTGTAAATACGATCAGCGCCCACCGCGCCTCCCGCGCAATCGGCGCTGGTGCAACGGCTGGAACCGAAAACGGTTCAGAATCAGCCAAAGGCATCTTCCAGTTAAAAGCAAGTCCCGCGAGACGCCAGATCAAATATCGCTAAGCGGTGCGGAAAGCCTGCCCCCCTATCGGCGCAGCACCGGGCAATCGGACTGGTTGGCAAACACCATCCGTTCCATGCCATGGTGGCTGCGGCCGACGACCACGACGCGGCGCGGCGTGATCTTGGCAATCTCGGCGCGCCTTATGCCGGCGGCCCGTGCCTTGCGCACGGCCATCAGCGGCGAGCAGATGTCGCGACCACGATGTTCGTAACGGACCTTCTCCACCGGAGACGAAAGACCGGCAGCAGAGACCGAGGGCACCATGACCGACACTGCGCTCAACGCAATCAGGCCGGCGGTTCCGAGTTTCGCAAACAGGTTCATCGCATTCACTCCGTTTCCTCAATTTCATTGCCCGACGGATCGGGCATGCGGTGAAACCTAGAGGAGCGAGCTTGAACGACAAGCCAACGGCCCGTTCACTTCATATTCAGCGTTCTCTCCGGAACTTATGCGCCGAGATGCAGTATTACCTCGCGCTGGTGCGGCCGATCCCTGTGTTCGAAAAGGTAGATCCCCTGCCAGGTGCCGAGCAGCAGGCGACCGTTGTTGACGGGAATGCCGATGGACGTCTGCGTCAGCGCCGCCTTGATATGGGCCGGCATGTCGTCGGCGCCCTCGGCAGTGTGGATCACCCAGCGCATGGACGGATCGGAGGACGGTGGCACCAGCCGCCGGAAGAAGGCATCGAGATCGGTCCTGACGTCGTCGTCGGCGTTTTCCTGGATGATCAGCGAGGCCGAGGTATGGCGCACGAAGACGGTGAGCAACCCTTCCTCCGCACCGCTGCGGCGCACGAACGCCGCCGCCGCATCCGTGAATTCGTACAGCCCCTGGCCATGGGTCGACAGCTTGAGAACGGTCTGCGGCATGAAAACTCCTTCGCGCACGGTTTCCCGTGAGGTCGGTCGCGGCGGCGACAAAGTCAAGGGCAGCGAGACCGCCGGCCGGCTATCGACCAGCCGGCGTTCTTTTCAGGCCGGCAAACCCCGGCATGTGCCTTGGCGTACCCGCCCCGTTCAGTCGCTGTGGCTTTCGTGAAAGCCCGCGCTGCCATGGCGCCAGTAGCCGGCCGACTTTATCCAGCCGCGCGGCACGCCGCGTTGCTCCACCAGCACCTTGCGCAAGGCCTTGGCGACATCCGTCTCGCCGGCAATCCACACATAGCCGTCGCCATCAGGCAGGGTCAGGTCGGAAAGCGCGGCGAGCCACGCGGCTGTGTCGCTTGCAGCCGACAGCGGTCGGTGAAGCCATCTGATGTCGAGGTCCGCGCTACTGCTAAAGGCCTGCTCTTCGGCTGGGCCCGTCACGGCGGCGATAACGATGGCGCGCACGCCAGTGCGCAGTTCCTCCAGCCGTCGGCCGATGGCTGGCAGCGCCGTCTCGTCGCCGACCAGAAGGTACCAGTCGAAATCGTCGGTGACGAGGAAGGAACCGCGCGGACCGCCGACCCCCAGCCGGCTTCCCGGCACCGCGTTGACGGCCCAGTCGCTGGCCGGACCGGCCTCGTGCACGGCAAAATCGATCGTCAGTTCCTGCCTGTCGGCATCGTATCGACGCGGCGTGAAGTCACGCACCGGAGACGCGACGACGCCCTCTGCCAGTGGCGTCGCATCCGGTCCGATGGCCGGCCATACCGGTAGCTCCTCGCCGGGTTTGGGAAAGCAAAGTTTGACATGGTCGTCGTATCCGGCGCTGACGAAGCCGGCGAGATCCTCGCCTCCCAGCGTGATGCGCAGCATGTTGGGCGTCAGGCGTTCGGTTGCCGTGACGGTCAGAAGCCGGCGACGCAGTTCGTGCCGAACCCGGCCGATGGCGTGTTTTTCTGTCATGAAATCTCCTTGGTGGAGGCGGCCTCTAGCCGCGATTGATTTCGGCGACGGCGCGGCGGAGGATGTCTGCCAGCCGGCTCGCCTCGTCGGTGGAACAGCCGCGCTTGTGGAACAGCGCCGTCTTGATCGCCAGCCGCGCCACTTCAAGCGCCTCGTGGCCATGAGCCTCCGGGTCCTGCCCCGCTTGTGGACCGCGCCCCTCCATCACGTCGCGCACCGCATCCATCTTGGAACCGATATGGGCGAGATCGTCGAGAATGCGGTCGGCGCCGGCCCTGTCCGCCGACAGCGCGGAAAGACCGGTCTCGGTGATGCGAAACAGCTTCTTGTTACCCTCGGCCTCGCAAACCGCATGACCGATCTCGTCGAGATAGGTGAGCGCCGGGTAGATCATCCCAGGGCTCGGTGTATAGAAGCCGCCGGAAATATCCTCGATCGTCTTGATCAGCTCGTATCCATGGGCAGGCTGTCGGGCCAGCAGCGCCAAAATCAGCAGCTGCAGATCGCCCGAGCTGAGCTTGCGGCCGGCCCGAAAGGCGCCGCTGGCGGCAAACCCGCCCTCGAAACGGCCATGCCCGCCCCTGCCACGTCCGTCTCGTCCATGATGATCGCGCATCACAATTTCCTTACGTAAGATACAACAGAAAACATATCTTAAGATATATCGGCACGGAGCTATTCGCAAGCGAAGATCGATCCAGCGGTCCGATGCGAAAGAAGAACGAAATCCGCCTCCCGGATACAGTTGCGCCGGCCGACGCGATCCTGGGTGAACCGCATTGGCCGGCGCTTGTCAGGTAAAAAGCTTGGACTATTGAAGCGTGGGTCGCTGTGCCTCGGCGACGGCACTGGCTGCCATTTCGCTGTTGGTCTGGCTGCGGTCGAGGCCGGTGGCAACCACGGAGACACGGAATGCGCCATCGAGATTGCGGTCGAAAATCGCGCCGACGACGATATCGGCATCTTCGTAGACTTCATCGCGAATGCGGGTAGCGGCTTCGTCGACTTCGAACAATGTCATGTCCATGCCGCCGGAGATCGACACCAGCACGCCCTTGGCGCCCTTCAGCGATACGTCGTCGAGCAGCGGATTGGCAATTGCCGCTTCGGCCGCCTTCATTGCACGGCCCTCGCCTGAGGCCTCGCCAGTACCCATCATAGCCCGGCCCATGCCCTGCATGACGGATTTTACGTCGGCGAAATCGAGGTTGATCAGGCCTTCCTTGACGATCAGGTCGGTGATGCAGCCAACGCCGGAATAGAGCACGCGGTCGGCGATGACGAAGGCATCGGCGAAGGTGGTCTTGGCATCGGCAATGCGAAAGAGGTTCTGGTTGGGAATGACGATGACGGTATCGGCCGCCTCGCGTAGCCGCTCGATCCCCTCTTCGGCAGCTTCCATCCGGCGCTTGCCTTCGAAGGTGAAGGGCTTCGTTACGACCGCAACGGTCAGGATACCGGCAGCACGTGCTGCAGCGGCGATCACCGGAGCTGCTCCCGTGCCGGTGCCACCGCCCATGCCGGCGGTGACGAAGCACATGTGCGTGCCCTGCAGGTGGTCCATGATCTCGTCGATCGATTCTTCCGCAGCCGCGCGGCCGATTTCCGGCAGCGAACCGGCGCCGAGACCTTCTGTGACCTGCGCACCGAGTTGGATGAGGCGGGTTGCCTTCGACATGGTCAAGGCCTGCGCGTCGGTGTTTGCCACGACGAATTCAGCGCCGCTCAGGCCTTCCGCTATCATGTTGTTGATCGCGTTACCGCCGCCGCCGCCGACGCCGATGACGGTGATTTTAGGCCGCATCTCGGCAATGTCGGGCTTTGTGATGATGGCCATGTGTCGTCTCCCGTGCCCACGGCGCGGTGGGCTTTGCTATCCTGGTGCGCGTCGGAATGGTCGCCCGCGACGACCGCTCCGAATCAATTGGCCCAATGTAGCGGGTTAAAAAGGCTAAGAGCAGGCATATATGCAAAAACAGGTGAAAGCCGTGCAGGATTTTTAAAGCCGCCGAAAGCATCGCGCCAGAGCGGTTGCCGCCTGCCGGCGCGGACCATGTCCGGTCGGACAGGCAGCACGGGCCGGCCTTTTCGCGCCGGCCAGGCTAGAGGGTCAGACCTCGACGGCGTGCGTCCAGCCATGCGGGTCGTTGGTGGCACCCTGCTGCATGCCGACCAGCGCAGTGCGCAATTCCGCCGTCAGCGGCCCGGTTTCGCCATCGCCGATGGTGAACTGGCCGTCCGAATGCTTGATCAGGCCGATACCGGCAAGCACAGCCGCAGTGCCACAGGCAAAGGCTTCGCGGAGCTTTCCGCTCGCCGCATCTGCCTGGAACTCCTCGAACGAGTAGCGCTTCTCCTCGACGCGCAGACCCTTGGCCTCAGCCAGCGCGATCACCGATTTGCGGGTGATGCCGGGCAGGATCGTGCCGCCGAGCGGCGGGGTCACCATGCTGCCGTCCTTCATGACGAAGAACACGTTCATGCCGCCGAGTTCCTCGATCCAGCGATGCTCGGCGGCATCGAGAAACACCACCTGGTCGCAGCCCTGCTTGGCTGCCTCGGATTGCGCAACGAGGCTGGCCGCATAGTTGCCGCCGCACTTGGCAGCGCCGGTGCCGCCATTGGCAGCGCGCGTATAATGCTTTTCGACCCAGACCGACACAGCCTTGCTGCCGCCCTTGAAATAGGATCCGACCGGCGAGGCGATAATGCAGAAGATATAGTCATGCGCCGGACGGACGCCGAGAAAGGCTTCATTGGCGAACATGAAGGGGCGAAGATAGAGGCTCGCGTCGCCCGACGGGATCCACGCCTTGTCGACCCGCACCAGCGTTTCGACCGCCTTGATGAACAGGTCCTCCGGCACCGGCGGCATTGCCATGCGGATGGCGCTGTCGGAGAAGCGTCGTGCATTTTCTTCCGGGCGAAACAGCAGGATACGGCCATCGGCAGTCTTGTAGGCCTTCATCCCCTCGAAGATTTCCTGCGCATAATGCAGCACGGCGCTGGCCGGATCGATCGACAACGGCTGGCGGGCGGTCACCTTGGCGTCGTGCCAGCCCTTCTCTGTGGTCCAGCGGGCAAGCACCATATGGTCGGTGAACACCTTGCCGAAACCCGGTGTCGCCAGCGCCAGCGCACGGTCGGCGTCGGAGACCGGCGACGGGTGAAAATCGATCTTGATATCGGCAATCTTTGAAGTCGTGTCCATTCCATCCACCTTGTAACGCAGCGATCGACCCTGCCGCCCGCCAATGATTCACGGGACAATAACGGGGAATTCCGCAAATGGGCAGTGCTGCCTTGGCCAAAAACGTCGTGAAATCGCGTTATCCGCGTGGGCAGAGCACCAATCGCGCTCCTGCAACATTGCCCTCAGAGAAGAACCGGCGATAGATGACGAAAAGGGCAAGGGAGACGTGCATGCGATTGGGATTTATCGGGACCGGCGCAATTACCGAAGCGATCGTCACCGGCGCGCTCGGTGCAGATCTCGCCATCGCATCTATCCTCGTGTCGCCGCGCAACGCCGACGTCGCAGCCAGGCTCTCTGCCGCCTCGCCCCTCGTCCACATCGCCAAAGACAACCAGGCCGTCGTCGATGGCGCCGACATGGTGTTTCTCGCCATCCGGCCGCAGATCGCCGAGACTGTGGTGCGGGCATTGACATTCCGCGCCGACCAGCACGTCGTCAGCCTGATCGCTGCGACTGACGGGACCGCCCTTTCCGACTGGATCGGAACAGACCTGCGGCTGACCCGGGCGATCCCTCTGCCCTTCGTCGCCGAGCGGCAGGGCGTGACAGCCATCTTTCCGCCGGACGAAGACGTCGCCGCCTTTTTCAACGCGCTGGGATCGACCGTCGAAGCAAGGACCGAGGAGGAATACCAGCTTCTCGGCTCAGCCAGCTCCCTGATGGGAACCTTCTTCGGCATTCTCGAGATCGGCAGCCGCTGGCTGGAAGCGCAGGGGATGCCTTACGACCAGGCGAAGAGCTACCTTGCGCCGCTGTTTGCCAGCCTCGCCGATACCGCCGCCCGGCCGCAAGCACCGGATTTCGACGTGCTGCGCGGTGAATTCTCGACCAAGGGCGGCCTCAACGAGCAGGTCTTTTCCGATTTTACAGCCGCGGGCGGTGCGAAGGCGCTGACCGAAGCGCTCGACGACGTCCTCGCCCGCATCAGGGGCAAGTAGACATCGGGAGAAGCCATCCCGTTCAGCGCTGGCTGGATATCGCGCGGTATTCGGACTTCAAAAGCCCCATCATCGCCATATCCCATCTTTCATCGCCGACACGGGCGCAGGAGCGACGCACGCCTTCATGCACGAAACCGAGCTTTTCATAGGTGCGGATCGCGGCGCTGTTGAAAGTGTAGACGTTCAGTTCCAGCCGCTCCATGCCCTCGATGGCAAAGGCATGTGTAACGACTGCCGAAAGCATGGACAGGCCAAAACCACGACCGCGTTCTTCAGGCGCTATGGCGACGCGCGCCGGGCGGCCCACACCATTTCGGCGATCCAGCGCCAGTTGCACGTGGCCGACGATGCGGCCATCCAGCGCCCGCGCCGTCCAGATCAGCCGCTCGGGCGCTTCCCCTTGCGTCTCGGCCAGCATCGCCTCGCACTGGGTGATATCGAGCGGAAACGCCAGCGTCGGACCCGCCCACTGGATCAATTCGACCTCGGTACCAAACCAGCCAATCAGTGCCTCGAAATGCCGCGGCGAAAACGCCTCGAGGGTTACTGCCTCAGCCATTCAAAGTCTCCACCTTGGCGAGCGCCGGGAACAACCTCATCCACGCCAGCACCACCACGATTGTTCCAATACCGCCGATGACGCCTGTCGCCACCGGCCCGAGGGCCCCGGCCAGCATACCCGATTCGAATTCACCGAGCTGGTTCGACGTACCTATGAACAGCGAATTCACCGCATTGACCCTGCCGCGCATCGAATCCGGCGTCAGCAGCTGGACAAGCGAACTGCGTACGACGACGCTGACGGTATCCGACGCACCGACCACCAGCAGCGCCAACACGGAAAGCGCGATGTTGCTCGACAGCGAGAAGACGATGGTGGCAAGTCCGAAAATGGCGACGGCGAGCAGCATCGTCTTGCCGACCCCGCTTTGCATCGGCCGGCGCGCCAGCACGATCGACATGGCAAGCGCGCCAACGGCCGGTGCCGCCCGGAGGAGGCCAAGCCCCCAGGGACCGGCCTTGAGGATGTCATGGGCGAAGATCGGCAGCAGCGCCGTTGCTCCGCCGAGCAGCACCGCAAACAGGTCCAGCGAGATAGTGCCGAGCATGATCGGCCGGCTGCGGATGAAGGCGACGCCGGCAAACACCGAGCTTAGGGTGACCGGCGCACGCGCCACCGGCACCCGGCGCGCCATGCGGATGGAGATGACGTTGAAGCTGGCGACGGCAAACAGCACCGACGCCATGACGAAAGGCGCCACCGCATCGAGGCCGTAGAGCAGTCCGCCGACCGACGGGCCGATGATCAGCGCCGTCTGCATCATCGATGTCGAGGTGGCGATGGCTTTCTGCAACAGCGGCGCGGGCACGATATTCGGCAAAAGCGCTGCCATCGTCGGCCGCTCGAAGGCCTGCACGGCCCCGAGCACAGCAACGGCGGCTAGGATCCCGGCGGGCCCGAGCCAGTCGCGCCACACGGCGATGGCAAGTACCACCGCCGTGACCGCCTCGACGATCTGGCAGGCAAGGCCGATGCGACGTCGGTCGAAGCGGTCCGCGACATGGCCGACGACGAAGGTGAGGATGACCATCGGCAGGAACTGGCAGAAGCCGACGAGGCCAAGGGCATAGGCACTGTGGGTCTGGTCGTAGATCATCCAGCCGAGTGCGACGGTCACCGCCTGGAAGGAAAGTTGCGAACAGACCCTGGAGGCAACAAAGGAGAGATAGGCGGGGTTGCGCAGCACGCTACCCCCGGCAGGTTGATCGCTGTCCATCGGATGTCCTCGGGAACACCGGCCGCCTGATACAGGTCGACGCGGAGACTGCCATGGGAGACTTACTTCTCCTGCTCCGCTCGAAACACCGATTTGTCAATTCACGAAATCCGGCGTCTCTCCGAAAGACACGACGGCGACGTCGTGGAGCGCAGCTGTCGACAGCCTCTCAAGGCGCGCCCGAACCGCCGCGTTCCGGCGGACGCTCGAGAGAAGAGCCGGGCAGGATGTCGTCGAGCGTTTCGAGCACTTTCTTCACCTGATCCGAGCGGCACGAAAAATAATCCGTATCAACCCGCCTGGTACAGACCACCAGTCCCGCACCACGAAGCGCACCGAGATGCTTGGAACATGCCCCGCTGCCGATACCCGTTATTAGCGCCAGCGCGTTGAGCGGCAATTCACGCTTCAGCAAGATCCTCAGGATCAGCAGCCGGTCGCGATCTGCAAGTGCCGCCAGCAATGCCGCGCCGTGCTCGAAAAAAGCACTGTCTCTCAAGGGTTCATCTGAAGGCATCAAGGCTCCGCGATCATAAACGACGCCGTACTCGTACGACCGATGTGAATGCCGGCTAAGGAAACTGCATCGTGCCGACCGGGTTGATACGCAGGCAGCGGACGCAAAGTTTCAGGAAATTGCGCGCAATGTCGTCGGCGCATAGCAAATAACCGGACGCAACATCCGATTGAACTCACCGCCAGGCCGCCCACCATCGGGGCTTCGAGCGTGCAACCTCAAGATTAAATTGCCGGCGTTTTCGCTTCCTTAATCACATTTGCCAATATTGCCGAAAAAGCCCGCAGGAGTTGCGCTGATGAACCGGTTGCTTCCTTCAACCATTGTCTCACAGATTGTTTTTGTCACAATAGGGCTGATTTTTCTCGGAATTTCGGCTGTCGCTGGAGCAACGTACTACCAGTTGCGGGAGCGCGTCCTGACGACGGCGGCTGACGATGTCAGGGATGCAAGCCGCGCGATGGCGGTCATCTACAGCGTGAAACTCGCCGGCACGACAGTCGATATACGCGACGGCGAACTTCGCGGCATCGTGCATGATGGCGCCCAACAGGTTTCAGATCATGATCTCGTCGACAAGGTGGCCACGTCGATCGGTGGCGTCGCTACCATCTTCCAGGTCCAGGACGGCGACTACCTGCGCATTTCGACCAATGTGAAGAAGGAAAACGGCGAGCGAGCCGTCGGTACCAAACTAGCCGCCGACCATCCAGCCCGACCGATGCTTGCCGCCGGCAAGCCCTACTACGGCGAGGCCGTTCTGTTCGGAAAGCCGTATATAACCGGCTATTTCCCCATCCGCTCAACCGCCGGCGCGACGACCGGGGTTCTGTTTACCGGCATCCCGATGCAGGTCTATTCGGACCAGATCGATGCGCTGAGAACGCTGATTTTGATTGTCGGCGCTGCCGCCATGATCGCCATCGGACTGCTCGCCTATGTAACAACGGGGCGTTTGATTCGCCCGCTGACGGTCCTCAGAGGCTCAGTACAGGCGATTTCCTCCGGCACGCTGGACGCCGCCATACCTTACCTGTCCCGCCGCAATGAATTCGGCGACATCGCCCGGGCACTGGAAGGGTTTCGCGACAACGCCCGTGCAAAGCAATTGATGGAAGGCGAAAACGCCAGGCAGCGCGCATCCGTCGAGGAAGAGCGGGCTCGCAACGAAAGCGACAAGCGCAGTCTCGACAGCCAGATCGATTTTGCTGTCGAACGGCTCGCCGGCGGCCTCGCCCGGCTTGCACAGGGCGACCTGTCGCATGACATCGACACACCGTTCGCCGGGCGGCTGGAGCAGTTGCGCATCGACTTCAACGGCTCGCTGGTGCGCCTGAAGCAGACGATGGTGCAGATCCGCGAAAATACACTCTCGATCCAGGGCAGCGGCTCAGACATGCGTCAGTCCGCACTCGACCTTGCCAAGCGGACCGAAGATCAGGCAGCATCGCTGGAGGAGACAGCCGCCGCTGTCGAGGAAATCACCGTCACCGTGCGCTCTTCGGCTGACCGAGCCCGCGATGTTCAGCAGGTTGTCGGCAAGACGCGCCAGACCGCCAGCAGTTCTGAATCTGTCGTCAACAATGCCATCGAGGCAATGGGCCGCATTGAAAGCGGCGCGCGGCAAATCGAGCAGATCATCGAGGTGATCGACAGCATCGCCTTCCAGACCAACCTTCTGGCCCTCAATGCCGGCATCGAGGCTGCACGGGCCGGAGATGCAGGCAAGGGATTTGCCGTCGTCGCCCACGAGGTACGCGAACTTGCACAGCGCTCGGCCGACGCGGCAAAGCAGATAAAGGGGCTGATCGACCAGTCGACCGCCGAGGTCAAGACCGGATCGGCGCTGGTGCGCGAGGCCGGCCAGGTGCTGACCAGCATCAGCACGCAGATTGTCGAGATCAGCAAGCACATCGATACCATCGCCACCGCCGCCCAGGACCAGGCCTCGGCCCTGCAGGAGGTGAACAGCTCCGTCAATGCCATGGACCAGATGACCCAGAAGAACGCCGCCATGGTCGCCGACACGACAGCTGCCAGCAACGAACTGGCCGACGAGGCCGACGCCCTGCTGACCATCGTCCAGCAATTCCGTACGGACGACGTAACGCAGGCGACGCCACGGATGGCCCGCGCGGCGTGAGACTTAGGCCTCTGGCAGCAGACCGTGCTGACAGGGTTAAGCACGGACTGACGTATCAAGCATGATGGCCATGCTGATTGTATCGATGAAGCGGCCGTCGATGCGGACGGCTCGCCTGAGAACCCCCTCGGTTGCGAAACCGACCTTCTCGTAGAGCGCGATGGCGGCGACATTGTCCGCATGGACGGAGAGCTCGACGCGGAGAAAATCCCGCTCTCGGGCTTGCTCCAGAGCCGCCTCGATCAATCTCCTGCCGATCCCCCGTCCGCGAAATTCCGGGATCAGCCCCATCGCCAGGCTACCGCGATGGGCGTGGGCAGGGAAAAAATGACGGGTGATGTTACACCATCCCACTGCGCGGTTGTCGGCGATCGCCACCACGTGCGGGTTTTTCCGCCCGATCATATCGAGTACATGCGCACGCGTTTCCGCCAGCGAGAAGGCTTCGAGCATCGTCAGATATTTTCGCTCCCGGGCAACCGTGTCGAGGGCAGCGTGGAAGCTTTCGACATGCTCGTCTGAGGTCGCGACAATCTCGATTTCCTGTTCCACGCTCCTGCCTCTTTACCAAAAACTACGCCCCGGGAACACGACGTGTCTTCCATTGGCTACGCGGTATAATTCCATTTATGCGAAACGCAAAATTGACTACCTGGGTTGCGTCGTCGTCGACTTCACACCGAAAACTCACATCGTAAGCCTTGCCATCCCCTAGCACGGGACTACTGGAAACCTCCAAGACATTGCTGGCGATAGCTCTGTATGTCCAAACCACCGGAGTTCCAAGAAGTTGTAGAGCGTGACCAATCTGTGAGGTTAGTTCGGAAGCGCAGAGCCTGGTAAATCGCGCACTCCGTGGCATGCCGCTGGTCGACTGGGTTGCTATGGCATCGCCCGTCTCGCTGCGAGAAAACAGCGTCTTGGCCTTCGTGAGACCTGCCTGTTTGGGGTTTCCACCCGGCTTTGGCGGAGCAGGCTTGCCTTTCGGCAGATCGGAGGGCGGTGCTGGCGCAAGTTCGACTTTGGCACTGTCGGGGCTGTTGGAGGGCGGGCCATTTTTTTCGGCGGAGTTGTTGGGGACATCGACCTGCGGAAGGTCGATTTGCGGCGGCAAAGGCCCTGCCCCGGCCGGAGGATCCATCGGCGACGTATCGGCGAGAGGCGTCTCGCTCGGTGGTTTTGCAGCTGGCGGCTGGTCGCTAGGAGGCGCCTCAGGGGGTGTTTCCGGGTTTTCCGCGTCATCCGGCGTTTGCGCCGCTGCGGCATCTGGCTTGACATTAGTCGCATCAGCCTTTGCTGCCTCGTCAGGCGTCGCCGGTTTGGTATCGCCCTCGGCGCTGCTGCCGTCCTCCGATTTTTTCGGCCCGGCATCCTTGTCGCCATAACGGAACGCCCCATCGAGCGCGCGGACCTGTGACTGCCGGGCGGGAGGCTCTGCCTTCGGGGGCTCCTCGGGCGGCTTTTGCTCTGGAGGTGGCGGCTTTTCCTCCGGCGCCTTCTCAGCTGGCGGCGGCGGCGGCGGCGGTGGTGGCGGCGGTGCCGGCTTTTCCTCTGGCGGCTTTTCAGCCGGAGGCGGCGGCGGGGGCGGTGGCGGCGGTTCGGGAGGAGCCGGCGGTTGCTCGGCTTTCGCAGGTTCGGCTGGTTTGGCCGGTTCGGGCGGCTTTTCCGGCTCCGGCATTTTCAAAGGCTCGGGCGGCTTTTCAGCCGGAGGCTTTGGCTCCGGCGGTTTCGGCTCTTCCGGCGGCGGCACCAGTTCGACGCTGACGGTATCCTCCTTGGCGGGCTCCGGCATCTTCACGGCGTCCGGCAGGAAGAACAAAGCTACGACCAGCACATGCACGACAAGCGAGGCAAGCACCACCCAAAGCGTCTTCCGCCACCGCACAAGCCGTTCGCTCGCCATGCTTCAGTGCCGGTCAAGCGACGCGTCGCCGCCTGGAAAATATGCCAGAATACCAATCATACGAATTCCTTAACGCCTGCCGACTTGCGAAGATACCGGATTCTCGATCACCATCCCGTCAGCAGACAGAGAGAGCAGAGATGGGGATTGCGGGACGGCGCGTCCAGCCATGACCGACAGAGCTCGCGAAATTGCCGCAAGATTGCCGGTCTTCGAGGCTGCGGCACTCCTGTGTGACCGACATGAGCTCGGGATACGCGCCGCCGGCGCTGCATCTGACGATTGCCATGGACGCGTCCCCAACCCTGCTCACCTTCGACCATCTTCTCCTGAAAGCCGCGTCGAGCCTTGGCCACCCCAGCCCGCCCCATAAAAAAACCCGGCCAGTGAAAACTGACCGGGTTTCTGTTGGTAACCTCTCGCAAAACCTCAGCTGTCGAGGAACGAGCGCAGCTTGCGGCTGCGGCTTGGGTGCTTGAGCTTGCGCAGCGCCTTGGCTTCGATCTGGCGGATACGTTCGCGTGTGACCGAGAACTGCTGGCCGACTTCTTCCAGCGTGTGGTCCGTGTTCATGCCGATACCGAAGCGCATGCGAAGCACGCGTTCTTCACGCGGGGTGAGCGAGGCCAGCACCCGGGTCGTCGTTTCGCGAAGGTTCGCCTGGATGGCGGCGTCAATCGGCAGCAGCGCGTTCTTGTCCTCGATGAAGTCGCCGAGATGGCTGTCTTCCTCGTCGCCGACAGGCGTTTCGAGCGAGATTGGCTCCTTTGCGATCTTCAGGACCTTGCGGACCTTTTCGAGCGGCATGGCGAGCTTTTCGGCCAGTTCTTCCGGCGTGGGCTCGCGGCCGATCTCGTGCAGCATCTGGCGCGATGTCCGGACGATCTTGTTGATCGTCTCGATCATGTGCACCGGAATGCGGATCGTCCGCGCCTGGTCGGCGATCGAGCGGGTGATCGCCTGGCGGATCCACCAGGTCGCATAAGTCGAGAACTTGTAGCCGCGGCGATACTCGAATTTGTCGACCGCCTTCATCAGGCCGATATTGCCTTCTTGGATAAGGTCGAGGAACTGCAGGCCACGGTTGGTGTACTTCTTGGCGATGGAAATGACGAGACGCAGATTTGCCTCGACCATTTCCTTCTTGGCGATGCGCGCCTCGCGCTCACCCTTCTGCACCATGTGGACGATGCGGCGGAATTCCGAGATGGAAATGCCGGTTTCGGTCGCAAGGCTCTGGATATCGCCCCGGATGTCGAGGATCGTCTTGGCTTCGCTCTCGGCAAACTGCTTCCAGCCGCGGCCGGTCAGGTTGGAGATGAAGGTCATCCAGTTCGGATCGAGCTCGGCACCGGAATAGTGCTCGAGAAAACTGTCGCGCTTGACGCCGTAGGATTCCGACAGGCGCAGCAGCTTGCCCTCGTTCTGCACGAGACGCTTGTTGATGTCATAAAGCTGCTCGACCAGCGCATCGATGCGGTTCTGGTTGAGCGACAGCGACTTGACCGACTTGATGAGCTCGTCTTTCAGCTCCTTGTAGCGGCGCTCCTGGGCCGACGACAGGGCGCCGGCGGCAGCAAGACGCTGCTCGACCTGCTGGTCCTGCAGCTTGCGCAGCTTCTTGTAGGTCTCGGCAATGGTGTCGAGGGTCAGCATGACCTGCGGGCGCAGCTCGAATTCCATCGCGGCAAGCGAAAGGCTGGACTCGTCGTCCTCCTCTTCCTCTTCCTCGCGCTGGCCTTCGCCGCCGACATTGGTGATGTCGTCGTCGCCGAAGCGTGCCTTGCGGGTCTTTTCCTTTTCCTCGGCGAGCTTACGGTCGGCCTCGATCTTCTCAGGCGACTGGAATTGCGGAGCGGCCTTTGCTTCCGGGCCGGAATAGGTGGTTTCGAGATCGATGATCTCGCGCAGCAGCGTCGTGCCCTCGTTGAGCTCGTCGCGCCAGATGATCAGCGCCTGGAAGGTCAGCGGGCTCTCGCAGAGACCGCCGATCATCGTCTCGCGACCGGCCTCGATGCGCTTGGCAATGGCGATTTCGCCCTCGCGCGACAGAAGCTCGACAGAGCCCATTTCGCGCAGGTACATGCGCACCGGATCGTCGGTGCGGTCGGTCGGCTCTTTCTTCTTGGCGGTGGCCAAGGCGGTGCCAGCCGAAGGCGCAAGCTCGCCGCCTTCGCTCTCTTCCTCGTTATTGTTGTCATCGTCGTCGGAAGAGGCCGGCGTGCCGGGCTCCTCGACGTCCTCGTCTTCCACGACGTTGATGCCCATGTCCGAGAGCATGGCCATCGTATCTTCGATCTGCTCGGAGGTGACTTCCTCGGACGGGAGGACGGCATTGAGCTCGTCCATCGTCACGTAGCCGCGCTTCTTGGCGGCCTTGATCATCTTCTTGACCGCGTCATCGGAAAGATCGAGAAGCGGGCCGTCGGAGGCGCCGTCGCGTTCGACTTCAGCTTCTTCGTTTTCTTTGACTTTGGTTGCCATCTATATAGTCGCTTTCCCTGACGCTGCCCTGCCTGCGGTTGGGCTTGAGAGCCCCGGGCAAAAAACTCGCCCGCCGCAATTGTTCACGAACACCTACGGAATGATCTTTAATTCCGAATTAACCACGCGCGCCCAAAAGCTCAAGGCCAGACGGTTCACCTGGCGAACTGCTGGACATTTCTGCCCCATGACGCGCGAGACCTTCTCTGCCTGAAATGGTGATTCCCACTATTTCCCTTCCCGTCAAGCTATTCCGCGAAGAATGATGCGGAAAACCCGGAAAAAGCCCGACATACATGGGCCGACTTGGCACGGAGGCCGGTATGGGTGGGATATGGGGAGGATTGGGGGGAAAGACAAGGGTGGGGGTGGGAGGGGTGAGGCCCTACCATTCAGATAACTTGAAGCGCGCGCATATCGGATCGAACGGCACCGTTCTTACGTCGCGGAAAAATCCGAGAAAAGCATTTTTAGTTCCGCCGCGATCCAATCATGCGCAAGGGTAAGCGCCGGAGTTTCACCTGTGAAGCCACCGGTCGGAGCGTAGCCATCAAACGCAGGCAATTGTCCAGACCTTGTCTCAACAGTCACATCAGACGGCCTACCCAACTTATCCAGTCGTGACAGAACATTTTGGTAATGCCCATTAAATTCAACCCGCCGACTACTACCGATGTCAGGTCCTGAAACAGGCTGAACAACAACTTTGGGATCAGTGTAGCTTTCAACAGGAATCCACCACTGCTTCAGTTGCCAATCCCCATCTTCTGAACCATTCAATCTCAGGCACCACTGAATTGGCCTAATTAGATATCCCTGCATTTCGTCGCGGATAGAGAGAAAACTGAATTGAACAATCTCAACAAATATTTTTTCTGCGCGCTCATATGTCTCAATAAGTGCTTCGGGCGCTTTTCCAATATCAATTCCGCCGCATTGGCCAGAATATTTTGTCCACCAAACATCAATTTGGACGTCACCAGCGTCTAGGCAGATTTGCAAGTCATCTAACAGCGCGCTGATAGCGAAATCTCTGTTGTCACTCCCGAAATCACTAACACTGACAAAACTCTCCCTTGCAGGATCGAGAGCCATCTTGATCGAAACAAGATCAATGCAGTCTCGCGGGAAATTTTCCTGCTCAACCAATATCCTCATACGAGACACTAACCGCTCTCGGGAAAGGTTAACTCCACCCTTTAACTTTCGCCCTTTAATAATATTCTTGAGGGTTTCACGTAAGACTCCGACACCGATCGCGCGGCCATCGTCTGGCTTTAATCTTGAAAGTAGGATATTTACATATCGTTGACGAAAACGGGTATCAGTCTGACCCAATGAGACCCGAGCATCATTTACTGAACGCATTTGGAACGAGTATGAGACGCTCGACAAACGGGTGTCCAACATTCCTTCTATACCTAATCCACAATTGTTAACCCCTACTTCCTCAAGACAAATTTCATCCCATAACTCTGGAAAATAGGCTAAACTTGTCCCCTCGAAGCCATCAAGAATGTCTTGCAACACATTTTGTTGAGCCTCCATCTCCGGAAGCTGGAATAGCATGGAAGACGCGTCGGCTCGAAATTTGAAAGCTCCAAGATATTCGCATATGCCAGACTGGCTGAGACGTTCCCACAGCGCACGTTGGTAGTGGGGATTGGGTATTTGGCCCATCAGCAACGTTGCTAACAATGAATCGTTTCGAAAGGTAGTCCGCTCGGTAGAGGTCCTAAATTCTTCTAGCGAGAGCGATGCAAGATGCTTCGCCCTTAAAAAATCCGCCAGCGCCTCATGTACAAGCTCGACATTGCTCTGCGAAATGTTAAGCGCATCAGATTGCACCAACGCATTAAAAATCTCCTCATCGAAACCAGCTTTTATTAACATACCAAAGGCGGCTATGTTTGAAAGTGGCTCGACAAGGCTCTGCTGCGCAAGCAAAAGCAGGGCTGCTTCACGCCGCACACGTATTGCAGGCGACCCATCCGACCATCCCAAAAACTTTGTCAGCCAGTCATCAAAGAGCTTTGTTAGTGTTTCTGGGCGACTTCCAAATTTGCTGTAGTGTTCACAGATTAACCTGAGGAATAAAGGGTGCCCCAACCGAGCATTGAGCGCCTTCGGCAAATCCCACGATATATTGTGAGCTATTCCTGAAATTATGCCCTTCTGGAACTCTTGTCTTTGTTCGTAGTCCAGCTCCTTAAGTCTGACCGCGGGGAGGTAGACATCAGCCGTAGCGGATGGACGTGAAAAGACGAATAGGACAACTTTCGGAAAGTCGCGTCGAATGGCAGAAATTTCTGCGGCAATGTGTGCTCTACGTGAACTCTGGACTCTCTCTAACCCATCGCAGAATATTATCGCGCCATCCTGCCTACAGACATCCCGCCATTTAGAATCTGTAATATGTGGACAATGCGCATTGATCCGCTCATGGGCATATTTGAAAATAGAGATCCCTTCTGCCACCAACTCTACTAAGGGAACTTCAACTGGAATTTTATTACTGGCAGATTTAGAATAAGATCCGACGGCAACATGAAAAAGATGCTCACATAGCTGAGTTTTGCCGAATCCGGATGGTCCGGTTATTAAAGCGCCCTTAGGAAATTCTGCTTGCAACTCGGCGCTTGAAATTGTCGGCAGATCCTGTCCCCTAGCTAATGACCGTTGAACAAATCGCTTCGGAGGATTTGTCCTATCGATCTCTGCCGCAATGTAAGCCGCCATTTCACCCGCAGCGGTGGCAAAATCCTTTCCCCACAGTCCCTGACAATGTGATATAGCGGCCTGACGCGATATCAATGCCTCAACATCACCGCGCCGTAAGGCCAGTTCAGTTACGCTGCATGTAAACACCAGACTGTTTTCAGCGGACAATTGCTGCTGCCATATTTCAAACTTGAGGCCGTTTGTAATAATAATGAAGGGTGTTCGAAGCACTCGAGCGTAAGATTCTACCTGCTGAAAAGCACCCTTTATATCTTTACTTGGGCGCTTCGCCTCAATGACAGCAAGGGAGGTATTTTCGTCTTTTATTGGACCGCAATATACGACGAAATCCGCTTCAAACGGCCGCCCCTTTTTTACTTGCCCCTGATGAAATTCGACACTTTTTTTTGGAACTATGTCATCATCTTTGTCGTACCCCAGCGCATGCAACAATGGAGTTACTAGCCGAGATTCGACAACGGCCTCGGTGTCATCCGGATCAAAAATGATAGCTCCAACCGAACTCCAGAAGTCGTTCATAGACAGACCCAAAACACCAGCATCATCCCCCCAATCACCCCCGCCCAATCACCGCCAAAAACGCATCCCCATAGCGCTCCAGCTTCGCCTGCCCCACGCCCGAGATCGCCAGCATCTCGTCCGCACTGCCCGGCCGTTCGCTGGCCATGGCGATCAGCGTCGTGTCCGGAAACACGACATAGGGCGGCACGCCCAGCGTCTTGGCGATCTTCATGCGCTCGGCCCTCAATTCCTCGAACAGCGCCGCATCCGCTGCCGACAGGCCGGCCGTCCTCGGCGCGCCGCCGCTTGCAGCGCTCGCGCCGGCACCGCGCCTCGCGGACTTGGCCGTGGCCGGGCGATCCTTGCGGAACTGGATGCTGCGTTCCTTCTTGAACACGGCCTTGGCATCCGGCGTCAGCTTCAGCGCGCCATAGGCGGTATGATCGACGCTGACGAGGCCGGCGGCGAGAAGCTGGCGGAAGACGGATTGCCAGGTGCGGACGGGGATGTCCTTTCCGACGCCGAAGACCGGCATGTCGGCATGGCCGAAGCGCTGGGTCTTCTCGTTGACATTGCCTGTGAGCACATCGATGACGTGGCCGGCGCCAAAGCGTTCGCCGGTGCGGTAGATGGCGGCCAGCGCCTTGATCGCCGCCTCCGTGCCGTCCCAGGTTTCCACCGGCTTCAGGCAGGTGTCGCAATTGCCGCAGTTCCCCGCATGGCTCTCGCCGAAATGGGCAAGAATCGCCTGGCGGCGGCAGCCGGAGGTCTCGCAGATGGCGAGCAGCGCGTTGAGCTTGGCGCGCTCCACCCGCTTGATTTCGGGGGCCGACGCGCCTTCGTCGATCATCTTGCCGCGCTGGATGACGTCGGCCATGCCATAGGCCATCCAGACGTTGGACGGCAGGCCATCGCGGCCGGCGCGTCCCGTTTCCTGATAATAGGCCTCGACGGAGCCCGGGATGTCGAGATGGGCGACATAGCGCACGTTCGGTTTGTCGATGCCCATGCCGAAGGCGACCGTGGCGACAAGGCAGAGGTCTTCCTCCTTCAAAAATGCATCCTGGTTGGCATCGCGCACCGCCCGGTCCATGCCGGCGTGATAGGCGAGTGCCCTGATGCCCTGCCCGTTCAGCCATTCGGCGGTGTCTTCGACCTTGGCGCGCGACAGGCAGTAGACGATGCCGCTGTCGCCCTTGTGGCCGGAGAGAAAGCGCAGCAGCTGCTGGCGCGGCTGGTCGCGCTCGACGATCTCGTAGGCGATGTTGGGGCGGTCGAAGCTGGTGGAGAAGATTTTTGCGGTGTCGAGCTGCAGCCGGGCGATGATGTCGTCGCGGGTGTGAGGATCGGCCGTCGCCGTCAGCGCGATGCGCGGCACGCCCGGAAACTGTTCGGCGAGCTTGCCGAGTTCGCGGTATTCCGGCCGGAAATCATGGCCCCACTGCGACACACAATGGGCCTCGTCGATGGCAAACAGCGCAATCTTCGCGTCACCGATGGTCTGACGGAAATTGTCGGTAAGGATGCGCTCGGGCGTCATGTAGAGCAGTTCGAGCGTGCCGTTGCGGATGTCGCGATAGATGGCTTGCGCCTCTTCGCGGGTGATCGACGAATTCAACGCTGCCGCGTTGACACCCAGCTGCTTCAGCGCCTGCACCTGGTCGCGCATCAGCGCAATCAGCGGCGAGACGACAATGCCAATGCCGTTGCGGCAGAGCGCCGGGATCTGGAAGCACAGCGACTTGCCGGCGCCGGTCGGAAACAAAACGACCGCATCGCCGCCGGAAACGACGTGCTCGACCACCTGCTGCTGCTTGCCGCGAAAGGCCGGATAGCCATAGATCCGCTTCAGCACATCGAGCGGCGCCTGCCCGGCGGACGACCTCGGTAACGCCCGCGAGGTGTGCGGCTCTGGCGCAGCGTACGGCTCGCCGTAGGGCTCCCATCCGGCCGCTTGATCCGGCTCGAAGACATCCCTCGGCGGTTCGAGGCCAAACAACGCCTCGTCGGTGGAAAACCGTGGATCGTTCTTCTCCGGCTTCGACATTATCTTCCTTCGCTCGGCAGGTCTTCACGCCCGCCCTGGCCCTTCCCGGGCTGCTGTTTCATTTCGGCCGCCGCCGTCGAATCGACGGGTGGGAGGCACCCCCGGGGCTGGCCCACCATGGCATGTTTCGAAGTCGACTGCACCCGCTGCACTTCCCTTCTCCCCTCGGGGAGAAGTGCCGAGCGAATGCGCGGCGATGAGGGGGTCTTCGCGCCGTCGCCGTCGGCTCAAGGCCCCTCATCCGCCCTTCGGGCACCTTCTCCCCCGAGGGGAGAAGGGGAAACGTCCTTCCCGATCAGATCAGCGGCGGCAGCAGGTTCATGAGCAGCACCATGACCAGCCCGACCGCCGAGACGATGGACTGGACCACGGAGATCGTCTTCGTCGCTTCGCCCATAGACATGCCGAAGGATTCCTTCACCAGCCAGAAGCCGGCATGGTTGGCATAATTGAAGAACAGCGAGCCGCAGCCGATCGAGAGCGCCAGCAACGGCACATTGAGCCCCTCGCCGCCCGCTAGCGGCCCGAGCAGGCCGGATGCTCCGACGATGCCGACGGTGGCCGAACCCGTCGACACCGACAACAGCATCGAGATGATCCAGCCGAGGATAAGCGGCGATAGGGAGAACTGCTGGCTGAGATGCATGATCGCATCCCCGACCTTGGCGTCGGTCAGGACGTGCTGGAACGCGCCGCCGCCAGCGATGATCAGGAGCACGTTGGCGACCGGCTTGACGCTCGCCGACATCGAGCTGCGCAGCGTCTCCGTGTTTCCATTTCTGATGTAGACGAGCATCAGGGCGGCAAACAGCACACCGATCAGCATGGCAATGGCCGGCTCGCCCAGAAACCCGGTGACATGGACGATAGCCGCGTCCTTGGGGAAGACCAGTTCGGCAATCGCGTTCGCCAGCATCAGCAGCGCCGGCAACAGGGCTGTGAGCAGGCTGAGCGCGAGGCCAGGCGGTGTATGGTCTGCACCGTCGACGGGGCCTTCGGACGAGAACTGGTCGATGAGCGCCTGATCCGGCCGAACGGACAGTCGCGGGGTGATGAAGGCGCCATAGACCGGTCCGCCGAGAATGATGGCCGGGATTGCGGCGAGGAAGCCATACAGCATCGTCGCGCCGATATTCGTATGCAGCGAGGCGATGGCGGTGAGCGGTCCCGGATGCGGCGGCACCATGCCGTGCATGGCGGCAAGCGCGGCGATCACGGGAACGCCGACATAGACATAGGCCGAGCCGCGAATACTGGAGGCCGCATCGAGCTTGCGCGCCACGCTGAAGACCAGCGGCAAGAGGACGACCAGCCCGACCTCGAAGAACATCGGGATGCCGATGATGAAGGCCGCCCCGGCCATCGCCCAGGGAAGCAGGCGCACGGAGGTCTTGCGGATGATGATGTCGGAGATGCCTTCGGTCACCCCACCATCCGCCAGTATCCTGCCCAGCATCGCCCCCAGCGCGACGACGAGACCGACGGCGCCAAGCGTGTTGCCGGCACCCGACTCGATGGACTTGACCAGCTTGTCCGTCGGCATCCCCGTCAGCAGACCGACAGCGATGGACGTGATGATCAGCGCGATCAGCGGATGCAGACGCGCGCGGGAAACGATGAGAACGACGAGAAAAATGACGCCGCCAAGGGCGGTCAGCAAGAGCGCAATGTCCGAGTTTTGCATGGTCTTTTCCAGCGCCCCCACGGGCCTCGGCGGCTGTCCGCCCGGGCTCGGGAAGCGAATCCTTGATGCCTCGACGATAATGTCGGCCCCTCTTCGCAGAGCGCCCGGTTTCTGTAAACCGTAGTTGCGCGAACGATGCGTTCCGACTTCGGCCCTCTGCACCGGAGGCGCCGCTGCAGAGGCTGCGGGGCAGACGCTGTGTCAGCGCAGGTTACCTGGTCCACAGACCGATCGGGATCGGCGGTGATCAAAGGGAACGGGAGACGCATGAGAGGAAGCGCGTCCCGGCGCGTCGCTTCCCTCCGGCTCAGGCGGAAAATGGGACGGTTCCGCTGATCGAGAATCATCTGGCGCGGTGACCGCAATGGATTGTGAGTTTGCGGCGGCGCCCCCCTCTGTCCCTACGGGACATCTCCCCCACAAGGGGGGAGATTGGCCGAGAGCTTTGGGCCCAAAAGGGAAAAGAATGATCTCCCCCTTTGTGGGGGCAGATATCAGCGCAGCTGACAGAGGGGGGTATAGCCCATAGTCATCAGCCGCCGTGGGTGACGGCTGCCTTGACGCGGCCGGACAGCAGGCCAAAGCCGTCGATGATGGCTTCCTGGTTTTCCATGCGGGAGATTTCCAGCTGGATCTCGTTCAGCGCCCGCATCAGTTGATCGATGTCATCCTCGGCACCGGCCTCGGTGGCATCGGCAATCTCGCGCTCGAGCTCGATCTTCTGCCAACGCAGCGCTTTGGTGCGCTTGTGCAGGCCAAGCGCCTGACGATATCCCTCGCGGGCATCCTCGATGGCGGCCTCCTCGGTGGCAGTCCAGAGCCGCGCATTGCGCACCTGCTGGTCCAGCCCCTTGATCAGCGCCGCAAACCCCTGCGCCTCCAGCCTCTCGACCAGATGCTCGCGGGTCAGGTGCGGCCCGGCCAGTGCCGCCGCGGTACCGAGCATGGCCGACCACAGGCGCTGCAGATCACGGTTGTCGTAGTCGATCGAGGCGATCTCGTCGTACTCATCCTGCAGCAGCAGCGGATGGTTGACGATGGTCAGCGCCAGCACGCTTTCGCGTAAGGCCGGCGCAGCGCTATGGCCGCGCACCATGCCGGAGCCGGTCAGCCGGTTGGAAATGGCATTCGGCGCCTTGGTGCTGGCAGGGCCGTTGCCGCGCGGATCGTTGCGACCGGCGCGACCGCCGCTGGCGTTGCCGCTCCTGAAATTGCGGCCCTGCTGGTTGCCGCCGTTGCGAAACTGCGGCTGGAAGAAAGCATTCAGCCGGTCGCGGATATCCTGCTGGTAGTGGCGGCGGACATTTTCGTCGGCAATGACCGATACCATCTGCTTCAGTCGTGCCTCGAGTTCGGCGCGGCTTTCCGGCGTGTCGAACTTGCCGCTCGAGACCTCGCGGCTCCAGACCATCTCGGCCAGCGGCCGCGCCTGCGACATGACCTTGTCGAACGGAGCCCTGCCCTCGTGGCGGACCATGTCGTCGGGGTCCTTGCCGTCGGGCAGCATGGCAAAGCGCACCGAATAGCCGGGCTTCAGCCGCGGGAGGGCGAGATCGACGCCCCGGTTGGCGGCGCGGATGCCGGCGGCATCGCCGTCGAAGCACAGAACCGGCTGCGGCGTCATCCGCCAGAGCAGCTCCAGCTGGTTTTCCGTCAGCGCCGTGCCGAGCGGCGCCACGGCATTCTCGATGCCCGCCTGATGCAGCGCGATGACGTCCATGTAGCCTTCGACGGCAATGATCGTGCCTGATCCATCAGCGCCCTGGCTGGCGCGCCGGGCGCGATTGAAATTGTAGAGCACGTTGCCCTTGTGGAAGAGCTCGGTCTCGTTCGAGTTCAGGTACTTGGCCGGCGCATCCGGCGCCATGGCGCGGCCGCCGAAAGCAATCACCTTATCGCGCGACGACAGGATCGGGAACATGATGCGGTCGCGAAAGCGGTCGTAGGCAACGGGGATATCCGGCCCGTGGACCACGAGCCCGCAGGCCTCGATCTGGTCCTTCGGGACGTTCTTTCCCGCCAGATATTCCTTCAGCGCGTTGCGGCTGTCGAGCGCAAAGCCAAGCCGGAAGGTCTCGATGGTCCGGCCCGTCAGGCCACGGTCACGCAGATAGGCCCGCGCCCGCGCACCGCTCGGGCTCTGCAGCTGCTCCTGGAAATACTGCGTCGCCATCTCCATCACGTCGAGCAGCGAGGTCTGCTCGCGCTGGCGTTTTTCCGCGACAGGATCGGCCGCCGGCATGGCGATGCCGGCCATGTCGGCCACCTGCTGCACCGCCTCGGGAAAGCTCAGGCCCTCGAGATCGGTGAGGAAGCGAAAATGGTCGCCGGTGACGCCGCAGCCAAAGCAATGATAGCGGCCCTTGCGGTCCTCGCAGTGAAAGCTCGGCGATTTCTCGCCGTGGAACGGGCAGCAGGCCCAGTAGTCGGCCCGCGACACGTTGGTCTTGCGCTTGTCCCAGCTGACGCGCCGCGCGATCACGTCCGATATCGGAACGCGGTCGCGGATCTCGTCAAGAAAGGTCGGGGAAAATCGCATGGACACCTCTGGCTGATGCTTCTCCTATAAGCCCTAACGTCCGCCATTGCCATGAAACTCGTGGGGGTCAGTGCTGATCCACAGGATTGACAAAGCGGGTGCTGTATATACAAATTGAAATACAGAAATCGAGTTTAGCGGCTGTGAGGGACGAGAGAACTCCATGCCGCTGATCCGAATACAATTTGCCTCCCACGAATGGGATGAGGACAAACGCCAATCGAATTTGCGCAAACACTGAATAGATTTCGAAGATGCCGTTCTCGCTTTGCGTGAACCGCATATCGAATACGGCTTTGACAGAGAAGGAGAAGTCCGCACGGTGGCAATCTGCCCCGACTCCGGAAAACTGATCGCCGTTGTCTATACGATGAGAGGCGAGATCTGCCGGATCATTTAAGCCTGTGCGGCACGAAAGAATGAAATCAGAGAATATCACCAGAATAACCGCTGACGAAATCCTTGCGAAACGCGCCCGTGGCGAGGTGAGCGAGACAGACTGGGCGCGCGTCGATGCCATGAGCGACGAGGACATCGAGCGCGCCATGCGCGACGATCCCGATTGGGCTGACTTCATCGACATCGACTGGTCGAAGGCCGAGTGGGTCGTTCCCGTTGCCAAGAAAGCCCTGTCGATCCGGCTCGATCAGGATATCGTCGATTTCTTCCAGGCCAGCGGCAAGGGCTACCAGACCCGGATCAACGCTGTCCTGCGTCACTACATGAGCGAGGAAAAGAAGCGGCGCGCCAAATAGTGGCGGCATCGGTCGCAACAAGGATGCAGATCGCCGCTGCCGACACCTCGATCACGGCGCATTTGCGGCCGAACTTGCCGCGCGAAACATTATTTTTTTGTAATTTGAAAAGCATGCTGCAGCGCAATAGCTTGCAGATACGGACTGGGACATGCCGGCAGAGTTGATATCTTTGCGACGCGACATGTCCGGACAGCCCCGCCAAACCGGAAGCCGAGGAGAGCTTCCTGTTTAGGAGACTGGCATGCGAATACTGATCGTCCCCTTTGCCGCCGCAGCCATCTTCGCGATGGCAAACTACAGTGCCTCGGCCATGAACGACAGCCAGGCAAATAGCCTGAAATCTTTCGACCAAGCTGTCATGGCTTGGCAGATGGCGCATCACCCCGCGACACCAACGAAGGCCTCGACAAACCGCTGATTTCTCGAATTCCCGTGTGAGACACCATCCCTACCCCCGGCGCGGTCTCACATGGGTGGCTTTGCTATAGACGTCTGATTTTGGGCCCCACCCTGCGTCATCAGACGGCTGCAAAGTACAAAGGCAGGAGCTCCCCCCAGCTCCTGCCTTTTTTATGTCCTTGGGCTCGTCGGGATTATTTCAGCAGATCCTTCAGTATCCCGGAGGCTTTGGCGAAATCCATCTGGCCGGCATAGCGCTCCTTCAGCACGGCCATGCACTTCCCCATGTCCTTAATGCCGGCAGCGCCGGTCTCGGCGATGACCCCGGCAATGATCTCCCGGGCCTTGTCGTCGGAAATCTGCTCCGGCATGTAGCCTTGGATAATGGCGATTTCCTCGCGCTCCTTGGCAGCCAGTTCCGGGCGCTTGCCCTCGTCGTAGATCTTGGCCGATTCGTCGCGCTGCTTGATCATCTTGGCGAGGATCTGCAGGATCTCGTCGTCGCTGGCCGCCTCCTTGGCGACGCCGCGATTGGCGATGTCGCGGTCCTTGATGGCCGACAGGATCAGCCGCACGGTCGAAAGCCGGGCAGCATCCTTGGCACGCATCGCATCTTTCTGGGCGTTGGCAAGCGTTTCGCGGATCATGGTACACTCCTTCAACGGGCCAGCCGCGAAAATCGGCCGCCCCTCATCTGTTTGCATGTCTCTTAGACTATCGGGTCGCGACCGATCAACGCAATTGCACCGGAATTGCCCTAGATAGATTGACCGGCGGGACACATTTGGCTATTGACCGGGACCTGCACACACATCGATATCAGGACCTGATACAGCGCGACCCTTGTCGTGCGCTCCTGTCCGCGAACCAGAATGGCGACTGCGGCCGACCTTTGCAAGGTTTGGCACGCGCACGCCGGAAACGGGATGACAATGACCGCGACTGCCCCTTGGACGACCGAACTGCCGACCGCCATGCTGGTTCTTGCTGATGGCACCGTGATCGAGGGCAAGGGCATCGGGGCCACCGGCAAGGTGCAGGCCGAAGTCTGCTTCAACACGGCGCTGACCGGCTATGAGGAAATCCTCACAGACCCCTCCTACCTCGGCCAAATCGTCACCTTCACTTTCCCGCATATCGGCAATGTCGGCGCCAATGACGAAGACGTAGAGGATCTGACGCCCGCCGGGCGCCACGGCGCCGTCGGCGTCATTTTTAAGGCCGACATCAGCGACCCTTCGAATTATCGGTCGCTCAAGCATCTCGATGCCTGGCTGAAGGGCCGCGGCATCATCGGCATGTGCGGCATCGACACAAGGGCGCTGACCGCCTGGATCCGCGAGCATGGCGCGCCGAACGCCGTCATCGCCCACGAACCGACCGGCACCTTCGACATCGACCAGCTGAAGGCCGACGCCAAGGCGTGGAGCGGCCTCGAAGGCCTCGATCTCGCCAAAGTCGCGACTTCGGGCCAATCGGCCCAATGGGCTCAGACCCCTTGGGTCTGGAACGAAGGCTATGGCGAACTCGGCCCCGAAGAGGCAAAATACCACGTCGTCTGCCTCGACTACGGGGTCAAGCGCAACATCCTCCGACTGTTTGCCGGCCTCGACTGCAAGGTCACGATCCTGCCGGCCAATGCCTCGAGCGAAGATGTGCTTGGCCTCAAGCCGGACGGCGTCTTCCTGTCAAACGGGCCTGGCGACCCAGCAGCAACCGGCGAATATGCCGTGCCTGTCATCAAGGACCTGATCGACAGCGACATCCCTATGTTCGGGATCTGCCTCGGCCACCAGATGCTTGGCCTGGCGCTCGGCGGGAAGACCGAAAAGATGCATCAGGGCCACCACGGCGCCAACCATCCGGTCAAGGACCACACGACAGGCAAGGTCGAGATCGTCTCGATGAACCATGGTTTCGCGGTCGACGCGAAGTCGCTGCCGGAAGGCGTTGAAGAGACTCACGTATCTCTGTTCGACGGCTCGAACTGCGGCCTCAGGCTTTCCGGTAAGCCGGTGTTCTCCGTCCAGCACCATCCGGAGGCTTCGCCAGGCCCGCAGGACAGCCACTACCTCTTCCGCCGCTTCATGAACATGGTGCGCGAGAAGAAGGGCGAACCGGCCCTGACTGAACGCTAAACCTTATTGAGGAAGATAGATCGAGCCCCGGCTGAATTTTCAGTCCGGGGCTTTTTTGTTGCGAGGGGCCAATTTCAGCTGGATGTCGAGAGCGTTGAGCACGCCAAGCAGCGTGCTCAGCTTCGGATCGCCGTCGGCGCTGAGAGCTTTGTATAGCGCTTCGCGGGTTATGCCTGCCGTTTTCGATACTTCCGTCATGCCTTTGGCGCGCGCAATGACGCCCAACGCCACCGCGACATAGGATGCGCTCCCGGAATTAAAAGCATCGCTCAGCAACTCAAGCTGGGATTGGCCGCTCTGCAAATGATCTGCAGCATCGAAAGGTAGCGTCTTCACTGGCAATCAAATCTCCAAATCATCCGCCATGGCCTTGGCTTTCCGTATATCGCGGGTTTGAGAACTCTTGTCGCCGCCCCACAGTAAAATGACCAGGACAGATCCGCGCTGCACAAAATAAACCCGATACCCAGGCCCATGATCGACGCGCAACTCGCCGATGCCATCGAAGAATTTTATGTCTCCAAACAAACCGGCTTGCAGTCGAACGATACGCTGGGTGATCCGCTCGACCGCACGCTTGTCTTTCAGGCCATCGAACCAACGCCTGAACAAGATCGTCTGCCGAACTTCGAGCATCGACACAATGTAGAGACAGCTCACAGTTTTGTAAACTGTAGATTACAGCTTCTTCACAGGACTCATCCTCCGAGCCGCAAATTCAGTCAGCCAACTCGTCGCGCCCTTCCGCCTTCACCAGCAGATAAAGCCGGACGCACAGCATCGTTGCTGCTGCGGCGAGACCTAGAAGGAAGCCGAGCCAGATACCTATGCCGCCGAGGCCGAGTGGGAAGGCCAGCACCCATGCTAGCAGGAAGCCGATAGGCCAGTAGGCGACCAGCGCGATGATCATCGGCACCCGCGCGTCCTTCAGACCGCGCAAGAGGCCGCTGGCGATGGCCTGCAAACCATCCACCAGCTGGAAAATTCCGGCAACGACGATCAGCGGCGCGGCATAGGCGAGCACCTGCGGCGCCTCGGCAGAGGTCACATCGAGGAACCAGCTGCCGAAATATTCAGGCATCGTGGCAAACAGGATGCCGCCAATGACGGACAGCGTCGAGGAGATGATGAGCACGGTGATGGCGGCCCGCACGAGTGCGGTGCGGTCGCCACGGCCATGGGCAACACCGATCAGCACGGTGGCCGCCTGCGAAAGCCCGAGCGGGATCATGAAGGCGATCGATGCCCATTGCAGCGCAATGCCGTGGGCGGCAAGCTCGATGGTGCCGATCCTGCCGATCAGCAACGAGGCTGCGGTAAACAGGCTGACTTCGGCAAGGATGGTAATGCTGATGGGCAGGCCGAGCCGGACGACGTCCCACAAGGCATGCCAGTCCGGCCGCCAGAGGCGAACGAAAATCTCATAGCGGCGTGTCTCGGCAATGCTCTGCACATAGCCGACGATGAACAGGAAGCCAGCCGTCTGCACCGCAAGCGCCACATAGGCGGCACCCCGCAGACCCATGGCAGGCAGGCCGAAATGGCCGAGCACCAGCCCGTAGGCCAGCAGCGCATTCATGGCGAGCATGGCGATGGTGACGTATAGCACGATACTCGCCCGCCCGATGGCGCTGACCAGCGAGCGGATCACATTGTAGAGCGACGCCGGCAGCAGCGCGAAGTGGCCGATCTCGATATAGCCTGCGGCAAGTCTGGCGACATCCGGCTTCTGCCCGGCGGCAAGCAGAATGTCCTCGGCGTAGTAAAACGCCGGCTGCATGATCAGCCAGTAGGCAACGGCCACCCACAGCCCCATCCGCAGAGAGCGGCGAACGCTGATGACGTCGTCGCGCCCATAGGCCTGCGCCACCATCGGAATGACGGCGATGGAAAAGCCGGAGCCGAAGATCAGGATGGTGAACAGGAACTGGCCCGAAAGCACCATGGCGGCCAGTTGCTCGGCCCCGAGCCTGCCGACGATCATCACATCCGTCGTGTTTATACCGAGCTGCGCCAGCTGTGCGCCGATCAGCGGCACGCCAAGCATGATTGCAGCGCGGAAATGCGCTGGCCAGGAATTGTCGTCGTTATGCGCAAAACGCTGCGCAAGCAAAGGCGTATCCATGTCGAAAGTCTCGTCGTTCGCTGCGCCGGTCGACCGGATGGGTCGCAAGCGTTTCGGGCGCTGGTAGCGCAAATAGGCTTTATAAGCCAGTCGCGAGAGCAATTTTGACGAAGAATGCGGCAGATTCCATGAGGAATGACTAAGCCTTAGGCATTTTCTTCAATGTCTCGCGCTTTCGAGCGCACCCTGACCACAAAGACCACAAGCGCCACCAGCAGGAAGACCGATGCCATCGCATAGGGAGCCCCGGCAAAGACGATGGGTGCGCTGGGCCCGGTGAACCAACCGAACAACTGGGTGAAGATCAGCGGTCCGATGATCGTCGTCAGACTGGAAAGGCTGCTCATGGCACCCTGCAACTCGCCCTGCGCCGAGGCCGGCACCGAGGCTGAGGCAATGCTGCGCAGCGGCGCATCCGCCACGCTTTCCAACGCTGTCGCAACGATGACCGCATAGACCATCCACCCCTCCCAGGCGAAGGCATAGCCGGCAAGACCAAAGGTACAGAAGGCAAGGCCGACCAGCGCCGTCCGCCATTCGCCGAGGACGGGCACCAGGCGCGGCATGACGAAGCCCATGACGACGGCGCTGCCGATGCCGAACACGCCGAGCGAAAGACCGATCTGCCGTTCGTTCCAGCCGTACCGGTCGGCGCTGACGAAAGGCCAGACGGCGGGATAGACGGTGTGAGCCAGCCAGTAGAGAAAAAACACCAGACCGATCCAGCCGATACCGGGATAGCTGCGCATCTGCTTCAGCGCACCGAAAGGGTTGGCCCGCGAGAGGTCGAACCGGCGGCGGTTCTTCGCCTCCAGCGTCTCCGGCAACATGAAGCAGGCGAGCACGAAGTTGACCAGCGACACGAATGCAGCGCCGAAAAACGGCACGCGCGCACCGAACCCGCCGAGAAAACCGCCGATGATCGGCCCGAGCACGAAACCCACGCCGAAAGCGATGCCGATCAGCCCGAAATTTTTCGAGCGGTTCTGGTCATCGCTGACATCGGCGATGTAGGCCGAGCATGTGGCGATGCTGGCACCGCTGATGCCGGCCAGGATTCGGCCGACGAACAGCATCCAGTAACTTGTCGCCAGCGCGCAGATCAGGTTGTCGATGGCAAAGGTCAGTACCGACGCCAAAAGGACGGGCCGGCGCCCGAACCGATCCGAGAGATTGCCGATAAGCGGGGCAAACAGGAACTGCATGCCGGCATAGGCGAGCAGCAGCCATCCCCCTTCCACCGCAGCCTCGCTGATCGAGGCCCCCGTCAATTCCTCGAGATAGGCCGGCAGCACCGGCATGATGATGGCTATGCCGATGATGTCGAGGAGCAGGATGACAAAAACGAGGAAGAGGCCGCGGCGGGCAAATGTCGGATCGATCATGAAAGGCGCCTGTATTGATACGCCCGGGCGTCTGAAGAGACAGAACGGGAACGCAAAACCGCAGTACTTGTGAGCGCTATCGTAGCGCAGAAACAATGGGTGAACAGATCAAATTTATTGATCGATAAATCGCTAAAATTCGTTCCAGACCAGAACATTAGATATTGATTTCACGGCTGCACGGCCCGTTTCTGGTCGGCCTTCAGAAAATCCACGAACGCGCGCAGCGGCCCGGGCATGTGGCGGCGGCTGGCATAGTAGAGAAACGGTCCGGGAAAACGGCTGACCCATTCGTCGAGAATAAGGACCAGCTCTCCCGTTGCGACGGCTGGCGCGACAATCTCCTCGAAGCAGCGCAGCACGCCCAGTCCGCGCACGGCGGCACCGACCTCGATCTCGAGCGAATCGGTGATCAGCGAGGCCGGCGGCGACAGGACGAGGCTCTCCTCGCCTCGCTCGAATTCCCAAAGTCCCACCGAACGGCTGACGAAGCGGTGTCGGATGCAGCGGTGCTCGAGCAGGTCGCTCGGATGTTGCGGCGTACCATTGGCTTCGAGATAGGCCGGAGACGCGGCGGTCACATAACGCTGCTCGCGCGGCCCGAGCGGTACCGCGATCATGTCCTGTTCCAGCCGCTCGCCATAGCGCACACCGGCGTCGAAGCCGGCGGCCAGCACGTCGATGAAGCTATCGTCGGCCGCCACCTCCAGCCGGATATCCGGATAGAGCGCCATGAAACGACCAAGCAGCCCGGGCATGATATAACGGGCAACGATGGAGGGGATGTTCAGCTTCAACGTGCCGGCCGGGTTATCGTCGGAACTGTTGATCTGGTCGAGAGCGGCAGCAACGTCGCTGAACGCCGGCGCCAGCCGCTCCATTAGCCGCTCACCGGCTTCCGTCGGTGTAACGCTGCGGGTGGTACGGTTCAACAGCCGCAGGCCGAGCTTTTCCTCCAGCCGGCGCACTGCCTCGCTAAGCGCCGAAGGCGAGACGTTGCGCTTGCGGGCGGCGGCGCGAAAACTGCGCTCTCGGGCAACGGCATGGAAGGCGGCGAGGTCGCCGAGCGGCAGGTCGTCCATTGTGCAAAAATCCGTACGGCCTGTTTCTAAATATACCGATTATCGCACAACGCGGGACGGAGTAAACGTCTTTCGAAGACTTCAGACGGAAGTCCGCCATCAAGGAGAATGAGCATGGAAAAGGTTCGTCTGGGCACCACCGGCCCGCAGGTATCGTCAATCGGCCTCGGCTGCATGGGCATGTCCGGCATGTACGGTCCATCGGACCGGGCAGAAAGCATCGCCACCATCCACGCGGCTCTCGATGCAGGCGTCAACCTGCTCGACACCGGCGACTTCTACGGCATGGGCCACAACGAGTTGCTGATCGGCGAAGCCATCAAGGACCGCAGTCGCGACGACTTCCTGCTCAGCGTCAAGTTCGGTGCGCTCCGCGATCCCGCCGGCGGCTGGAGCGGCTATGACTGCCGGCCTGCGGCAATCAAGAACTTCGTCGCCTACACGCTGCAACGGCTCGGCGTCGATCACATAGACATCTACCGCCCTGCGCGGCTCGATCCGAACGTGCCAATCGAAGAGACGGTCGGCGCCATCGCCGACCTCATCAAGGCGGGATATGTCAGGCATATCGGCCTTTCGGAAGTCGGTGCCGATACCATCCGCCGGGCCGCAGCCGTGCACGAGATCGTCGACCTGCAGATCGAGTATTCGCTGATCTCGCGCGGCATCGAGGAGAAGATCCTGCCAACGTGCCGCGATCTCGGCATTGCCATCACCGCCTACGGCGTCCTGTCCAGGGGCCTGATCAGCGGCCACTGGCAAAAGGATGGCGGCAAGTCCATGGGGGATTTCCGCGCCTTCAGCCCGCGCTTCCAAGAAGGCAATATCGATCAGAACCTCGCACTGGTAGAGGCGCTTCGCACGGTTGCGAAAGCCCGGAATGCCTCGGTGGCGCAGATTGCCATTGCCTGGGTGGCGGCCAAAGGCGCGGACATCATCCCCCTCGTCGGTGCCCGCCGTCGCGACCGTCTGAGCGAGGCGCTCGGCTCGCAGGCCGTGCATCTTTCCGCCGACGATCTGGCCGACATCGAGACAGCCGTCCCGAAAGATGCTGCCGCCGGCGACCGTTACCCGACCGCAATGCTGGCCCACATGGACAGCGAAAAGAGCCAGCGCTGAATTCACCAATGCGCTGGTCAGCTTCAAACAAGACTGAATTGGCAATGAGACAACGGGGCAGAAACTACGATTACCGCGTCTCTTGAAAGCCGATTTTATGAACCAGTACGTCGTGCCTTTGTCTCCCGAGCCGTCAGCCCTGCCCGCCATCCTCGGCCGAACGGCGGAATTGCTGGGCGCGGCAGACTATCATGGTGCCATTGCCCTCCTGCAGTCGGAGCACAGGCTCGTCACCGGCGAACCTGTCGCCTGCAATACGCTCGCCTATCTCCTGATCCAGGTCGACAGGCCATTGGAAGCCGTTTCCTGGTTCGAAGCATCGCTGCGCATCCGACCGGACGATATTCAGGCGCTGAACGGCCTGGCGATGGCACTGCGATCGACGGGCGATGCGGCAGGTGCCTTGCAATGCTACGACAGGCTCGTGACCTTGCGGCCGGACGATGCTGTCTGCTGGTACAACCGCGGCGAGTTGCAGGCAGAAGGCCGGCGTCTGCAGGAAGCCCTCTCCAGTCTCGACCGGTCGATTGCCCTGAAAAACGATCATGCCCCGGCCTTCGTGAAGCGCAGCCATGTGCTGGAATCGCTGGGCGACCTGCCGGCGGCGATCGATGCCGCTGCCCGAGCCTGCACGCTTCAGCCGGCCGACGTCTCGTCGTGGTCGTTGCTCGGCGATCTCCTGCAGAAAGCAGGCAACCTCGGCCAGGCGATTGCTGCCTATGGACGCGCCCTGACGCTCTCGCCCGATGATATCTCATGCATGACGAACCTCGGTGTAGCCCTGAAAGCTGCGGGAAAGATGGACGAAGCGCTGCTGGCCGCTCGTGCCGTGCTGGCACTCGAACCCGGCAACCAGGACGCGCTGCTTCTCTGCGGCAACGCCGAACTGCATCTCGGCAACGCCGATGCCGCAAGGACGAGCTTTCTTGCCGCCGCCAAGGCCGGCGTGGCCTGCAGCTATCCGGCATCGCAACAGCCGGCAGCTTTCCGGGCGCTGATGCTGTTCTCACCCTTTGCTGGCAATACACCCTACGAAGATCTCATCCGGAATGTCCGCTTCGATACGGACCTCGTGATCGTGCTGGAGAACCATTACTACGATGTCGCGGCACTCGCCAAAAGTGCCGACGTCGTCGTCAACCTCATCTCCGATGCCGACCTCGGCCTCGACATGATCGGCGCTCTCGGTGAACTCGTCGCGTCGCTGCGCAAACCGGTAATCAATCATCCGGCGCTGATCGTCGGAACCGACCGCCAGACAATCTCGCGGCGCCTGGTCGCCGTCCGCGATACCGTCGTGCCCGCTACCAGCCGTATCGGCGCGGCCGAACTCCTGCGCCGCCTTGCCGATGGTGAGAGCCACGCCTTTCCGCTGATCGTGCGCCATGCCGGCACGCATGGTGGCGAGATGATGGAAGTTGTGGCCAGCCGGCAAGAATTGCGGACTTTTGCCGAGCAAGCCGGCGATCAGCCGCTCTATCTCACAGACTTCGTAGACTATCGCTCGCAGGACGGTTTCTTTCGAAAATACCGGCTGATTTTCGTCGGCGACGAGATCTTTCCCTACCATCTGGCGATCGGCGAAAGCTGGAAAGTCCATCATATCTCGACACGCATGACGGAACTCGAATGGATGCGCCGGGAGGAACAAGCTTTCCTGGAAAAGCCGACGCATGTCTTCGGCCCATCCGCCATGGCAGCCCTCGAGACCATCAGGCGCATCGTCAATCTCGATTATTTCGGCATCGACTGCTCCATCGATGCAAGTGGCAAGGTCGTGGTCTTCGAGGTCAACGCCACCATGCTGGTCCATCTCCACAATGAAGGCTTCGAATACAAGACGCCGCATGTCATGAAGATCAAAGCGGCTTTCGAACGGCTCCTGGAGAAGCGGGCGTCCGCCGTTTGAAGGTCTCTCAGGCTATTCTGGCGGCGTTCAGGTCGAATTTCCCTCGCGAGCATGTTGACGCTCTGCGGCAAGCACGCGGATGCGGCCGGCGATATCTGGGTCGACTGGATTGTAGATGAACAGGCTGAGATCGGGCCGGCCATCGACGGCGAAGGCGGAGTATTCCAGTTCAACCAGGCCGAGGATAGGATGCTGGATCCGCTTCAGGCCATCGCCGTGGATCTTGACGTCGTTTTCCCGCCATAGCGCCGTGAATTCGGGGCTGGCCTGACACAGTTCCTCGACAAGATCTGCAACCTCGGACACTGCGCCTGCCCGCGCCACATCGGCCCTGAAGGCGCTGACGACGACGCGCGCGACACTTTCCCAGTCGTGCTGCTTGCCCTTGATGGCTGGGTTGCAGAACATCAGGCGCAGGATATTGCGCTGCTCGGCCGGAAGTGCGCCGTAGTCCGTCAAAACGACCGCAGAGGCCTGGTTCCAGGCGACGACATCCCAGGTGGCTGTCTTGATGAACGCAGGACTGGCGTCGAGCGTATCCAGCAGTCGTTGAAGACGGGGAGAGACGCCCTCGACCGATTTGTAGCAGACCTCGGGTGGCCGCCCGAGACCAAGCATGAACAGATGCTCGCGTTCCGGCTCTGTCAACATCAGCCCGCTGGCAATCCGGTTCAGGACGTCGGCAGACGGTGCGCCACCGCGCCCCTGCTCCAGCCATGTGTACCAAGTCGGACTGATGTTGGCGCGCTGGGCGACCTCCTCCCTGCGCAGTCCGGGCGTCCGCCTGCGTCCCGAGAACCCGAACGCCGCCGGGTCGAGCCGTGTGCGACGATCCTTCAGGAAGGACGCCAGTGAACCTGCGGCATTTGTCGGCATAGCGATCCCGTTATAGTTTATACCCTGATAAGGTCACTACTTTAACAGGATAAGTATGTCGGCGATAGTGATTGCACCCAACAAGGAGGTCTATCGTGCGAATATTTCTGACCGGTGCTACCGGCTTCATTGGTTCGGTCCTGGTGCCCGAACTCCTTAAGGCAGGCCATCAGGTGATCGGCATGACGCGCTCGGATGCGGGTGCTGCGGCGTTGGCTGCAGCGGGTGTCGAAGTCCACCGTGGAACGCTGGAGGACACCGACAGCCTGCGCAGCGGAGCGGCAAAGGCGGACGGCGTCATCCACGCTGCATTCGACCACGAGTTCTCGCGATTTGTCGAGAATTGCGCAAAAGACGGACGCGCTATCGAAGCACTGGGATCGGCGCTTGCCGGTTCGGACCGGCCGCTGGTCATCACATCAGGCACCGGCATCGGTAGCCGCGGCCCTGGCGAGCCTGCCACGGAAGACGTGTTCGATGTCAGCCATCCCAATCCACGCATTGCCTCGGAGTTTGCCGGCAACGCGCTTCTGGAACAGGGGATCAACGTCTCGGTGATGCGGTTGCCGCAGGTCCACGACACGTACAAACAAGGCCTGATAACGCCGCTGCTCGATATAGCGCGGCAGAAAGGCGTCTCGGCCTATGTTGGCGATGGCCGCAATCGCTGGCCTGCCGGCCATCTCCTGGATGTCGCGCGCCTCTATCGGCTCGCCATCGAAAAGGCCGAACGGGGAGCGCGCTATAACGCTGTTGGCGAGGAAGGCATCGAGAGCCGCGCAATCGCCGAAGCCCTTGGGCGAGGTCTCAACGTGCCAGTCGTCTCGATCGCACCTGAAAAGGCGTCGGAGCATTTTGGCTGGATGGGCATGTTTGTCGGCATGGACATGCCCGCATCGAGCGCCCACACTCAGTTAGCGCTCGGCTGGCGCCCAACAGGCCCGACGCTGCTGTCGGACCTCAATGCCATGAAATACGCGTAACAAGCAAAAGGCCGGCGTCGCAGTATCCCTGCAATGCCGGCCTCTATCGATACCAAACCGGACAGCGAGCGTTCGCTCAGACCGGGTTCGAGAACGTGTCGCAGGAGGTCAGTTTGCCGCTGTCGAAACCCTGCTTGAACCATTTGACACGCTGCGCCGACGTGCCGTGGTTGAAGCTGTCAGGCACGACATAGCCCTGGCTCTTCTTCTGCAGCGTATCGTCGCCGATCTGCTGGGCTGCGTTCAACGCCTCCTCCAGATCGCCATTGTCGAGAATACCCTTCTGCTGCGTGAACTTGCCCCAGATCCCGGCAAAGCAGTCAGCCTGCAACTCGATGCGAACGGACATCTTGTTGCTGTCCACCTCGTTCATCTGGCTGCGGGCCTGATCGGCCTTCGGCAGGATGCCGAGCAGGTTCTGCACGTGATGGCCGACTTCGTGCGCGACGACATAGGCCTGCGCGAAATCGCCTGAAGCACCGAACTTGTCCTTCATCTCCTGGAAGAATCCCATGTCGAGATAAATCTTGCGGTCGGACGGGCAGTAGAACGGTCCCGACGCGGTCGACGCGAGGCCGCAGCCCGAGTTCAGCCTGTTGGTGAACAGCACCAGCTTCGGGTCCTCATAGGTCTTGCCCATGGATTTGAAGATGCCGCCCCAGGTATCCTCGGTCTCGGCAAGCACGGTGGCGACGAACGCCTTTGTTTCATCGTTGCCCGGGTTCTGCGGCGCCGAGTTGCTCTGCTGGTAGCTGGAACCGGTATTGCCGGTGTCGCCTTGGCTGAGGATCTGTAGCATGTCGATGCCCATCGCCTTGAGAATGAGGTAGATCACCACCAGGAAGACGATCGTGCCAATGCTGAGGCCGCCGCCGGCCCGCCGCATGCCACCGCCCGGAAAGTTGAAACCTCCACCACCGCCGCCAAGCGGTCCGGTGCCTCCTGAAGAGCCACGCTCATCCTCGATATTGTCGGACTGTCGACGTCCCTTCCATTCCATGACCTGTCTCCCCGGCTGCGCTCACGGATATCCCGTTAAAGCCTATATATCCGCCGCATGCCCAATGACCAGTCGCGAAGGCCAACATCGCACATCAGACAGGAATGCTCGGGGCGCCCCAGGCGGCCCATGCAAGAAATAATGCCATCGCCACCAGCAGCAGCAGGGGCATCGTCTCGTGACCGGTAAAGACCACAGCGTTCATGATCCGGTGCGGCAGCAGCGTGAAGGCGCCGGCACCCCCGATGCCACCAAAATAAAGTCCCAGGACAACACGACGATGACGCGCAATGTCATGCCGGCGGGCAGCGACAATCGCCTGGACGCAGGAATAGAGGACGAAGACCGACAGAAGATGGATCGGGCTGAAGCCATGAAAGACGTTCAACTCATGGATGAAGAAGCTGGAAAACGCCCCGACGGCCATCAGCAAAAGCCAGATCTTGCCAAGCAGCCGATGCAGCCACGTCCCCTTGCGCCGCAACAGCACGTAGGCGCCGAGCAGCGCTGATGTGACCACGGCAACCACATGGATGTGAATGGCGGGCGAAGCCGACAGCAGCGGTTCGAGGGTCATGGTACAGCACCTCACAAGGCTACCGATCCGACGTCGGCTGGCTCGATCATACCCGACGGCTGCCCGAAGTCGAGGGGCCAACGCGGGCGAGAATTCAATTATAATAGCAGCAGATAGCCTTGACGCGGCAAGGCTTTTGACGCCCATTGCCCGCCAGTCCTTATATCTCTGGGAGGAGACATCGATGCAAGCCATACGTCTCGACGCCGTCGGCCAATTGACCGTCAGCGAGATCGAAAAGCCGGTGCCCGGTAGAGGCGAACTGCTCGTCCGCGTCGAGGCTTGCGGCATCTGCGGCACGGATCGCCATATCCTCCACGGCGAATTCCCGTCCGCACCGCCGGTCACGCTGGGCCACGAATTTGCCGGCATCGTCGAGGCCGTCGGCGCTGATACGACAGGCTTTGCGCCCGGTATGCGCGTCACCTGCGATCCGAACATTTCCTGCGGCCTCTGCAGCCAGTGCCGCAGCGGCCGCGTCAACCTCTGCGAACGGCTGCAGGCAATCGGCATCCACCGCGATGGCGGCTTTGCCGACTACGCGATCCTGCCCGTCACCCAGGCCTTCGAACTGCCGCTTGGGCTCGACCCGCTGCACGGCGCCTTCTGCGAGCCCCTCGCCTGCTGCCTGCACGGCGTCGACATGGCGAAAATCGAAACCGGTGCCTCGGTGGTCGTGCTCGGCGGCGGCGTCATAGGCCTGCTGGTGGTGCAACTGGCACGGTTGGCCGGCGCCACCCGCGTCGTCCTAATCACCCGTCACAAGGAAAAGCGCGCCCTTGCCGAGCGCCTCGGCGCCACCGCGACACTCGATCCAGGCCTCAGCGACCCCATCGCCGCCATATCGGGGCCGGATGGCCTGCTGCCCGGCGGTGCCGATGTGGTGTTCGAATGCGCCGGCGTCGCCGAGACGGTGCAGCAATCGACGCGCATGGCAAAGAGCGGCGGCACCGTTGTCATCCTCGGCGTCATGCCGCAGGGGCAGACCGTGCCGATTGAGCCCTTCGACCTTCTGTTCCGCGAACTGAAATTCATCGGCTCCTTCATCAACCCGTTCACCCACCGGCGCGCCGCCGATCTCATTGCCTCGGGCGCCGTCGACGTCGCACCACTCATCTCCCGCGTCGTCGGCATGACAGACGGTGCCGAAGCCATCCGCCAGCCGGCCCGCCCCGGCGAAATCCGCGTCCTGGTGGTGCCCGATCACGCCGCAAGGTAGGCCACACTCGGAATCCTGTCGATTGGACGATTTATGGGGTTCCGTTTGCAAAAACATTTGCCTATAAGCCGCTTCTAGCCTTTTGAGATGCAGAGCGCGCGCCCGGCCGGTGGACACACCTGGCTGGTTTTTGGCGCACGCAGAAAATGGATAGAGATCATGCCGAAGCGCGAAGACATTAAATCGATCCTCATCATCGGCGCGGGGCCGATTGTCATCGGTCAGGCATGCGAATTCGACTATTCAGGCACCCAGGCCTGCAAGGCACTGAAAGAGGAAGGCTACCGCGTCATCCTCGTCAACTCTAATCCGGCGACGATCATGACCGACCCGGATCTGGCCGACGCCACCTATGTCGAGCCGATCACGCCTGAAGTCGTCGCCAAGATCATTGCCAAGGAGCGCCCCGACGCGCTGCTGCCGACCATGGGCGGCCAGACTGCGCTCAACACCGCGCTCTCCCTGAAGAGAATGGGCGTCCTCGACCGCTACAATGTCGAGATGATCGGCGCCAAGCCGGCCGCCATCGACATGGCTGAAGACCGCGCCCTGTTCCGCGAAGCCATGGCCCGCATCGGCCTCGAAACGCCGAAGTCGCTGCTCGCCAACGCCACCGACATCAAGGAACTTGATCGCAACCGCCACGAAGCAGCGCGCGACGAGGTCAGGTCCAGGTTGAGCGGCGCCGAGCTGGACACAGCGCTTGACGACCTCGAAAACACCTGGAACCTCGGCGAAACGGACCGCAAGCAGCGCTACATGAGCCACGCCATGGCTCTGGCAGCCCAGGCGATCGACGTCGTCGGCTTGCCCGCCATCATCCGTCCGTCCTTCACCATGGGCGGCACCGGCGGCGGCATTGCCTACAATCGCTCGGAATTCTTCGAGATCGTCGGCTCCGGCCTCGACGCCTCGCCGACCACGGAGGTGCTGATCGAGGAATCGGTGCTCGGCTGGAAGGAGTATGAAATGGAAGTCGTCCGCGACAAGGCGGACAACTGCATCATCATCTGCTCCATCGAGAACATCGACCCGATGGGCGTCCACACCGGCGATAGCATCACAGTCGCCCCGGCCCTGACGCTGACCGACAAAGAATACCAGATGATGCGCAACGCCTCGATCGCCGTGTTGCGCGAGATAGGCGTCGAGACCGGCGGCTCAAACGTGCAGTTCGCCGTCAACCCGGCCGATGGCCGCCTCGTCGTCATCGAGATGAATCCGCGCGTTTCGCGCTCATCGGCGCTGGCCTCCAAGGCGACCGGCTTCCCGATTGCGCGCGTCGCCGCCAAGCTCGCGGTCGGCTACACGCTCGACGAACTCGACAACGACATCACCGGCGGCGCGACGCCTGCTTCGTTCGAACCGTCGATCGACTACGTCGTCACCAAGATCCCGCGCTTTGCCTTCGAGAAATTCCCGGGCGCCTCGCCAGTGCTGACGACAGCGATGAAGTCGGTCGGCGAAGTCATGGCCATCGGCCGGACCTTTGCCGAATCCCTGCAGAAGGCGCTTCGCGGCCTTGAAACCGGCCTCACCGGCCTCGACGAGATCGAGATCCCCGGCACCGAGGAAGGCGAAGGCAGCCGCAACGCCATTCGCGCAGCCATCGGCACGCCGACGCCGGACCGCCTGCGCATGGTGGCCCAGGCGCTGCGCATGGGCATGAGCGCCGAAGAGGTGCACGAAGGCTGCAAGATCGACCCATGGTTCATCGCGCAACTCAAGGCCATCGTCGACATGGAAGCCCGTGTTCGCGAACATGGCCTGCCGGACGATGCGGTCAATCTGCGCATGCTGAAGGCCATGGGCTTTTCCGACGCGCGCCTGGCGACCCTCACCAACAAGCGGCCGAAGGAAGTGGCCGAGAAGCGTAACGCCCTCAACGTGCGTCCGGTTTTCAAGCGGATCGACACTTGCGCTGCCGAATTCGCCTCGCCGACTGCCTACATGTATTCGAGCTACGAGACGCCCTTCGTCGGCGAAGCGCGCTCCGAAGCCAATGTGACGTCGGCCAGAAAGGTCGTCATCCTCGGCGGCGGTCCGAACCGCATAGGCCAGGGTATCGAGTTCGACTATTGCTGCTGCCACGCCGCCTTCGCGCTGCAGGATGCCGGCTATGAAGCGATCATGATCAACTGCAACCCTGAAACCGTGTCGACCGACTACGACACCTCGAACCGCCTCTATTTCGAGCCGCTGACGGCCGAGGACGTGATCGAGATCCTGCGCGCCGAGCAGGAAAGCGGCGAAGTCGTCGGCGTCATCGTCCAGTTCGGCGGACAGACTCCGCTGAAGCTGGCCGAAGCGCTGGAAAAGAACGGCATCCCGATCCTCGGCACCGCGCCAGATATGATCGATCTCGCCGAAGACCGCGACCGGTTCCAGAAGCTGCTGATGAAGCTCGACCTCAACCAGCCCAACAACGGCATCGCTTATTCGGTCGAACAGGCTCGCGTCGTCGCTTCGGAAATCGGCTTCCCGCTGGTGGTCCGCCCATCCTACGTGCTCGGCGGCCGGGCGATGCAGATCATCCACTCGGAATCGATGCTGCAGAGCTACCTGCTTGATACCGTCCCCGGCCTCGTGCCGGAAGATATCAAGCAGCGTTACCCGAACGACAAGACCGGCCAGATCAACACGCTGCTCAGCAAGAACCCGCTGCTGTTCGACAGCTACCTGTCGAATGCCATCGAGATCGACGTTGATTGCCTGGCCGATGGCGAGAACGCCTTCATCGCTGGTATCATGGAACACATCGAGGAAGCCGGCATCCACTCCGGCGACAGCGCCTGCTCTCTGCCGCCGCGCACGCTGTCCTCGGAGATGATCGACGAACTGGAACGCCAGACCAAGGCGATGGCCAAGGCGCTGAATGTCGTCGGCCTGATGAACGTCCAGTACGCCATCAAGGACGACGTCGTCTACGTGCTCGAAGTCAATCCGCGCGCCTCGCGCACCGTGCCTTTCGTTGCCAAGGCGATTGGCGCGCCCATTGCCAAGATCGCTGCTCGCATCATGGCCGGCGAAAGCCTTGACGCAGCTTTTGCCGCCTACGGTGAAAAACCCGATCCGCGCAACCTCAAGCACATTGCCGTCAAGGAAGCCGTTTTCCCGTTCGCCCGCTTCCCCGGCGTCGACACGCTGCTCGGCCCTGAAATGCGCTCGACCGGCGAAGTCATCGGCCTCGATACCGACTTCGCTCTCGCCTTCGCCAAGGCGCAGCTGGGCGCCGGCGTCGAACTGCCACGCGGCGGCACGGTTTTCGTGGCCGTGCGCGACGATGACAAGCCACGCGTCCTGCCGGCCATCCGCATGCTCGTCGAACAGGGCTTCAAGGTGATGGCAACCGGCGGCACGGCCCGCTTCCTCGCCGAACACGGCATCGCCACGACCAAGATCAACAAGGTGCTGGAAGGCCGCCCGCACATCGAGGACGCCATCCGCAACCGCCAGGTCCAGCTGGTGATCAACACGACGGACAGCAACAAGGCGATCTCGGACTCCAAATCGATCCGCCGCGCAACGCTGATGCAGAAGGTGCCCTACTACACGACCATGGCCGGCGCCGAAGCCGCCGCCATGGCGATCCAGGCCCTGAAAGCCGGCAATCTCGAAGTCCGGCCGCTGCAGAGCTATTTTTGATCGGCAAAATCTACCATTAGTTGCATTCTCCTTGAAGGCGCGCTAGCGTGGCCAGTCTTCAGGGGGAATTCAATGTCGAAGAATATTGTTATCCTTTTTGACGGTACCTCGAACGAGATATCGAACGACCGTACGAACATTCTGCGCTTGTTCGGCACACTCGAGCATTCAGCACGCCAGATCGTCCGGTACGACCCCGGCGTTGGCACCTTCGGAGCCGACGACAGCTGGTCCCGCTGTGGCGTGGAACAGTCGAGGTCTGGGGCTTGGCAACGGGTTGGGGTCTGGATCAGAATGTCAAGGAAGCCTACCGCTTCCTCGTCGAGAACTATGATGCGGGACCAGTCGAGGATGGCCAGAATGTTGACCGGGACCGGATCTTTATCTTCGGGTTCAGCCGTGGCGCCTACACCGCCCGCGTTCTTGCCGGCTTCCTTCACGCCTTCGGATTGACGAGCAAATACAACCTCAACCTCATCGACTATGCATACAGGACCTACAAAAGCGTCAACGCCGACGGCGATGCCGCGGCGGTGGACGGAACATCGCGCTTCGCCAAAATGCGCCTGTATGAGAAAACACTCGTCAACGACCACCCGCCGATCAAACTCCTCGGTCTTTTCGAAACGGTAGCGTCGCTGCTTGAAGTTGGCCACGGCCGTCTGCAGATGAAAACGCATCCCTTCACGGACGCTAATCCCAGCGTCGAATGGGTGCGGCAAGCGCTGGCGATCGATGAGAAGCGAACGATGTATCGGCCGGAGTACTGGAAACCCGACCAAGACTATCACGCCCGTCACTCTGCTACCGCGAAGTCGAAGCAGAATTTCATGGAAGTCTGGTTTGCGGGCGTACATTGCGATGTCGGCGGCGGCTATCCCGAAACGGAGAGTGCTCAGATCAAGATACCCCTCGACTGGATGATCCGGGAGACGGAACCAACCGGGCTCCATTACCGGCACGAAGTCATAGACCGGATCGTTCTCGGCAAAGATCCGGAGATGCCAAGATATCAACCTCTTTCACCGACCGGGCCGCTGCACAATTCGATGAATGCCGCGTGGCGTATCCTGGAGTGGATACCGAGGGAGATTCCACGATCCTCGTTGCGAAAGGCACACGCTCACGGCATGTATATTCCCCGCAGCGATCCACGTCTGATCCCCGCAGGCGCGCTCCTGCACGAATCCGTCAGGACAAGGCTAGAGACGGGTGACTACAAACCGCAAAACCTGCCGCGCACCCATCACTATGTGCCCTGAGAACTCAAGATGCGCCCTCCGCCTGCCCTACGAGACGGCTTATGGAACGAATTTCCGCTTGAAACCGCGCCAGTTCCTCGGCCTTGCGCCCCGCGTCGGGAATGCGCAGCAGATAGGACGGATGGACGGTGACAAACAGGTTGCTGCCATCTGCCAGCGGAACCGGACGGCCCCTCATATCCTCGAGCCTCTCCCGGCTGTCGGTTAGTGCGAACAGCGCCGTAGCGCCGAGTGCCACGGTCAGTTTCGGGCGGATCAGGGCCCGTTCTCCATCCAGCCACCAGCGGCAGTGGCGGACCTCGCCCATCGTCGGCTTCTGGTGGATGCGCCGCTTGCCCCGCAGTTCGTATTTGAAATGCTTGACGGCATTGGTCACGTAGAGCGTCGTCCGGTCTATGCCGGCATCGTCGATCGCCTGATTGAAGACCTTGCCGGCCGGACCAACGAACGGGCGGCCTGCAAGATCCTCGTGATCGCCCGGCTGCTCGCCAACCACCATCACCGATGCGTCGACAGGCCCCTCACCGAACACCGTTTGCGTGGCGTGGCAGTGCAACTCGCAGCGGGTGCATTGGCGGGCCGCCTCCCGCAGCCCTTCCATGCTGCCCGCTGGCGCCGCCGATACGGGCATTTGCTCGGCAGCTGCGGCCGCCTGCAGCCTCTGGTGAAACGGCAGCGGCTCGGTTGCCGCGCGCCTTGCCATCGCCAGCACGCTGGCCTCGGCGCCGGCGATAAGACCGGGAATGAGATCGGCCTCCGGCAGGTTTTTCCAATATTTTTTCGGCATCTCGGCCTGCATGGCCTTCACCTTCAATCGTGCAGGATTGAAAATATTGCTGAAATAGGTGCGCCACAGCGTGTCCGCCTCGTCTGTCAGCGATGGTTTCTCAACCGGCAGATCGGAGATCGTCAATTGGGTGCCGTCCCAGGCGGCCGAGCCGCGCGGCGTGGCGATCAGCCAGTCCATGTCGTTGAACCGGCGCTGGAAGAACGGTGCGCTGCGGGCGACGATATGGTGATCCGGTTCGAACCAGGCAACGAAGCGCCGCCGCGGCAATGCCAGCGCGCTATCCACCTCCTTGAAGCGCACAAAGGCGGTCATCTTGTGACAGTCCCGACGGACAGACTTCTGCAGCATCAGCGCCCGGTGAACATCGACATCCGCGACCATGCCGAGCAGATGGCGGTCGCTGCAAAGACGAAACAGGATGCGGTAAAGCAGCGCAAAACGACCGGGATCGGAATGACAGATCACGGCCTCCGCCAGGCTGATGAAGGCCGGAGGCACGGAAACGGGTGATGAGCCTGCAGGCCTGACGCCCGCCTCGCAACCTGATGGACGCTCCGTCGGCTCCAGCAACAGGCGCTCGCCAGCAGTGCCAAACAGGTCTCCGCCCAACGTGGCCTCGTGCCAGTCGATGGCCTCAGGCAACACACCTTCCGCAAGCAGCCGCCGCGCCACGTCGCGCCATTCGGCCAAGTCACCCCTACCCTTCAGCGTTACGCGACGCATCGCTGCCGAACCCATCAGAGCAGCGTCAACTGTACCGGCTTGGGCGCGAACATCGCACGAAGATCCTGCCGGTCGGCCAGCTTTCGCGGGCTCCAGCCCTCGGCAACGATGAAGGCCTGCACCTTCTTCACGGACACTCCGAGGCGCGCGAGGTCCTCGATCCGAAGCCGGCAAAAACGACGGGCCGACAGAATGGCCTTGACCGTCTTCGTGCCGAGCCCCGGCACGCGCAGCAGCGTCTCGCGCTCAGCGGAGTTAATGTCGACCGGGAATGCGTTTCGGTTGCCAAGCGCCCAGGCCAGTTTCGGATCGAGATCGAGATCCAGCATGCCGCCCGCCTGTTGGCCAGTAATCTCGGCGATCCCAAAGCCGTAAAATCGATACAGCCAGTCCGCCTGGTAAAGGCGATGCTCGCGCATCAGCGGCGGCTTGATCAGCGGCAGGTTCTTTGACGAATCAGGGATCGGGCTGAATGCCGAATAGTAGACCCGCCTCATCCCGTAGCTGCCGTAAAGCCGTGCGCTGGTCCCGAGAATGGTTGCATCGTTCGCATCGTCGGCGCCGACTATCATCTGGGTGCTCTGGCCGGCCGGTGCGAAGCGCTTGCGCTTTTTGCTCTGCAACGTCGGATCGCTGGCCTCCTCGATCTTTAGCCGCAGCGCACCCATCGCCTGGCGGATGCCGGCTGGCTTCTTTTCCGGCGCCAGACGGGTGATACCGACATCGGTCGGAAGCTCGATGTTGAGAGACAGGCGGTCGGCATAAAGCCCCGCCTCCTCGATCAGCTTCGGCGACGCCTCCGGAATGGATTTCAGATGGATGTAGCCCCGGAAATTATGCGTAGTCCGCAGCTCACGTGCGATCCGGACCATCTCTTCCATCGTGTGGTCGGAGGAGCGGATGATGCCGGAGGACAGGAACAGGCCCTCGATGTAATTGCGCCGGTAGAATTCCATCGTCAGCCAGACGACCTCCTCGACCGTAAACCGGGCTCTCTCGACGTTGCTTGAAGATCGGTTGACGCAATAGGCGCAGTCATAGATGCAAAAGTTGGTCATCAGGATTTTCAGAAGCGAAATGCATCTTCCGTCCGGCGCATAGGAATGGCAGATGCCGGAGCCTTCCGTTGACCCCAATCCGCCGGACTTCGCCGAACTGCGCGTCGAGGTACCGCTGGAGGCACAGGACGCATCATACTTGGCGGCATCGGAAAGAATGGCTAGACGATCGTTCAGCGACTTTTTCATATCATGTTCACTATATGTTCTATCGCTAATCGTCAAGACGGACCGCTTCGGAATGTCGGTAAAATAAGCAGGCTAACGAAAAGAACCACATGCACTTGCACCGTTGCGGTGCGAATTCTCTGGAAATTGGCGGTCGTATTCTGTTATAAGTGCCCCATATAGCGGCTATTGCACGGTTCCGAAGTTTTCCTTCGGGACCTGTTTTCTTTTGTGTCGGCAGCTACGACATAGGACTGAAGGACAGAGACATGGTTGACAAGGTACCGATGACGCAGAGCGGCTTCGCCAATTTGCAGGAAGAACTGCGCTGGCGCCAGCAGCAGGAACGGCCGCGGATCATCGAGGCAATTTCCGAGGCTCGCGCCCACGGCGATCTGTCGGAAAATGCGGAGTATCATGCTGCCAAGGAAGCCCAGAGCCACAACGAAGGTCGCATCGGCGAAGTCGAGGATCTTGTGGCCCGTGCCGAAGTCATCGACCTGTCGAAAATGTCCGGCACCACAGTCAAGTTTGGCGCCCGCGTCAAACTGGTTGATGAGGACACCGAGGAACAGAAGACCTACCAGATCGTCGGCGACCAGGAAGCCGACGTAAAGGCCGGCCGCATCTCCATATCTTCGCCTATCGCACGTGCGCTGATCGGCAAGGAAGTCGGCGATTCCATCGAGGTCAATGCCCCCGGCGGTTCCAAGGCCTACGAAATCCTCTCCATCACCTGGGGCTGAGCCCGGTGGCAGCGGACCTGCGCGAGACCGAGATCGTCGCGCCGAATTTCAAGCGGCGATTGTCGGGGGTCACCTCGACCATCGTGCAGCTCGTTCCCAAGCAGGTCGCGCTCGGCACCCGCATCGTAACGCTCGGCCCAGGCTTGCCGCCGCACCTGCCGAAACTCGGCTGGAGCCAGGTTCCGGGCCTCTGGGTCCGGCCACGCCGCTACGAGGTTCGCGTCTGGCATGCCCGCCGCAACAATGAAATGCTGTTTGGCCTCCTGTTGCGGGCTGTGTTGCGCATGCCGATCAAGCTGCTGTTCACATCGGCAGCGCAACGGCGCCATTCGGCTTACACGCGTTTTCTGATTCGCCGCATGCACGCCGTCATCGCCACCAGCACCCGTTCCGGCAGCTTCCTGCAGGTGCCCCACACTGTCATCCAGCACGGTGTCGATCTAAACCTGTTCCATCCGCCGGAAGGGCCGGCCGACCGCATGGCCGCGACGGACCTCCCCGGCCGATACCTGATCGGCTGCTTCGGCCGCGTGCGTCACCAGAAAGGCACGGATCTTTTCGTTCAGGCAATGATCGAGCTGCTGCCCAACCATCCCGATTGGACGGCGATCGTCTGTGGCCGTGTGACACCGGAGCATAAGGTATTTGCCGACGGTTTGACCAAGGCCGTCGCTGACGCCGGCCTGTCGGATCGCATCCGCTTCATGGGAGAAGTCAACGACATCCGCCCCTGGTATCGCCGCGCAACGCTCTACGTGGCGCCTTCGCGCAATGAGGGTTTCGGCCTGACGCCGCTGGAAGCCATGGCCTCGCAGACGGCGGTCGTCGCCTCCGATGCCGGTGCCTACGCCGAGATGATCGTGCCGGGCGAGACCGGCATGGTCGTTCCGGCCGGCGACGGCCCTGCCCTCACGGCAGCCATCGAAACCTATCTGGCCGATCCCGACGAGGCCCGCCGCCAGGGCCAGAACGCTGTCGTCCATGTTCGCAGCAATTTTGCGCTGGAAAAGGAAGCCACCGCTATCGCCGCCGTCTATGCAGGCCTGCTGGGCGAAAAGCGGTCGTTATAGCCAAAGCCGGCACCGGCCAGTGCCGACACCGGCGAATAATTGACGATCTCGATGCCCCGCTCAGCCGCAACTGACTTGGCAAGCACGAAATGCGCAACGATGCGGGCTTCCGCGTCCGCAATGCCGGATGAAGCGGTTTCGCCGGTGGTCTCGTAGAAGCGCGGCTGATGGGCGTTGGATATGTCGATGCCGAACAGCCCGATTGTCTTCGGTTCACAATAGAGAGCAAACTGCAGGGCAGACACGGCAACCGAGCCACCACGAAACACCCCGCGATCCGGGTCGAACGAAAGGCCGGCATTGACCTCCGCATCCCTGCGAATGAAATCGAAGGCCTGGATCGTATCGTACCGCCGCCGCCTTGCACCGTAGGGTTTACGGATATCATCGATCAGCACGATGGTCCGGTCGCGCAGGAACCCCAGGTCTATCTCGCAAATAGCCCGCAACACCTCGACGGAAAACAGGCATGGCGTATTGTCTTTCACACGCTGCTTCACGAGATCGAAGTGCCGCCAGATGAAACGTTCGTCCTCGACGGCGACGGCCAGCTCGTCTGCGACAGGCTGACCCGACAGGCTGATGGCGCCGTTCAGCAGAATGGCAGTTTGCGGCGGCAGACGGGAAAGATCGTTACCGGCTATCGAGGGGCCGGAGCCGACGATCGCCACCGTGTCGCCGGATCGCCTTCGGAGGACAGAGGCGCTCGACAGCGCTGCGACAGCAGCGCCGCGATAGCGAACCTCACCCGGCGCATCCACGGTTGCCCGCACGACGGACAGTCCCGGAAACGCATCCTGGAAATGCGCGCGCGCGCTGCCGAGCAGCAGGCGCGTGCCCGTCTTGATCAGTGAACGGTGCCAGGGGCGATCGGACATGCCTAGAGTTCCACCAATCCCAGCTTCTTGACCTGGCGGATGGTGAGCATGGTGCGGACCGTGTCCACATGCTCGTTGGCCGTCAAAACCTCGATGACGAAATCCTGGAAAGCGGTCAGGTTCTGGGCGACGCAATGCAGCAGGAAATCGCTGTCTCCGGATACCATCCACGCCTGGCGGACGAGCGGCCATTGCAGCGTGGTGGCGGCAAATGCCTTAAGGTTGGTTTCCGACTGGTGCTTCAGCCCGACCATGCAGAAGGCGACAAGATCAAAGCCGAGCCGCGGGCTGTTGAGCATCGCATGGTAACCCTCGATGATGCCTGCTTCCTCGAGCTTGCGCACCCGCCGGAGGCAAGGCGGCGCCGAAATTCCGACTCGGTCGGCGAGCTCGACATTGGTCATGCGGCCGTCCTGCTGCAGTTCGCGAAGAATTTTTATGTCGATGGCGTCAAGTTCTGCCCGCAGCACGGTCATGCCTTTCTTTAATTCCTCCGTCGCACCTTCTATATAAAGAGCAGAAATTCGCAACAATGTTTCCCGCGCACGCCTGAATCTTGCCCGTTGGCCATTTGCCCTGTTGGTAATGCAAGGCTGCCCTTGAATAAATGCATGCGACAATCATAAATGAGGCAGCGCATGGGAAAGATCGACGGCAATGCCGCTAGCAGGCAGTGCCACCATCCCATCGCTGCCATTGAAAGGACTTCCCTCATGTCTGCCCGCCACACGAAGGTGCTCATCATCGGTTCCGGCCCCGCCGGCTATACGGCTGCAGTCTACGCTGCCCGCGCCATGCTGAAGCCGGTGCTGATCGCCGGCATGGAACAGGGTGGCCAGCTGATGATCACCACCGATGTCGAAAACTATCCGGGCTTTGCCGATCCGATCCAGGGCCCCTGGCTGATGGAGCAGATGCTGCAGCAGGCCAAGCACGTCGGCACCGAGATTGTCAACGATCTCGTCACCGAGGTCGACACATCGCGCCGCCCCTTTGTCCTCAGCACCGATTCCGGCACCGTCTGGACCGCCGATACGCTGATCATCGCCACCGGTGCCAAGGCGAAATGGCTCGGCATAGAGAGCGAGCAGCATTTCCAGGGGTTCGGCGTTTCCGCCTGCGCTACCTGCGACGGCTTCTTCTATCGCAACAAGGACGTCATCGTCGTTGGCGGCGGCAATTCGGCCGTCGAGGAGGCGCTTTATCTTTCGAACATCACCCGCTCGGTAACCGTGGTTCATCGTCGCGATTTCTTCCGCGCCGAAAAAATCCTTCAGGAGCGGCTGTTCGAGAAGCCCAACGTCAAGGTTCTATGGAATTCGGAAATCGCCGAAATCACCGGCACGCCAGCCAAACCGCCAATGCCGCCATCGGTGTCGGGCGTCAGGCTGCGCGACATCAAAGCCGGCACTGTCACCGACATGCCGATCGACGGCGTGTTCGTTGCCATTGGCCATGCGCCGGCGACCGAACTCTTCAAGGGAAAATTGAAGCTCAAGGACAACGGCTATCTCTGGACGGCCCCTGATTCGACTGCCACCGACGTGGAAGGCATCTATGCCGCCGGCGACGTGACCGACGATACGTTCCGCCAGGCGATAACAGCTGCCGGCATGGGATGCATGGCGGCGCTGGAGGCGGAGCGCTACTTGACCGGGCTTATGCCGGTCGCGATGGCTGCGGAGTGAAGCAGCCAATGAGGGGGAGCGGAATGCCATTGGATTGGGACAAGCTGCGGATTTTTCACGCGGCTGCCGAAGCCGGATCGTTCACCCATGCGGCAGACAAGCTGCATCTGTCCCAATCCGCCATCAGCCGCCAGGTCAGCGCCCTCGAGCAGGATGTCGGCATCAAGCTGTTCCACCGCCATGCCCGTGGCCTCATCCTCACCGAGCAGGGCGAACTGCTGTACCGCACCGCCCATGACGTGCTGCTGAAGCTCGAAACCGTCAAGATGCAGTTGACGGAGACCACCGACAAGCCGAGCGGCAAGCTGCGCGTCACCACGACGGTCGGTCTCGGCCAGGGCTGGCTGACGGACAAGATTCAGGAGTTCCTGCAGCTTTATCCTGACATGCAGATCCAGCTGATCCTCGACAACGAGGAGCTGGACGTCAACATGCGCCACGCCGACTGCGCCATCCGTCTTCGACAGCCGCAGCAATCGGACCTGATCCAGCGCAAGCTGTTCACCGTCCACATGCATGTCTACGCCGCCCCCTCCTACATCAACCGCCACGGCGAGCCGCAGTCCGTCGACGATCTCGACGATCACAGGATCATCTCGTTCGGCGAACCCGCTCCGCAATACCTGCTCGACATCAACTGGCTGGAAGTCGCCGGGCGCTCGTCCGACAACAAGCGATTGTCGCACCTGCAAATCAACAGCCAGACCTCGATCAAGCGCGCCTGCCTGCTCGGTATCGGAATTGCGGTGCTGCCGGACTATATCGTTGGCCGCGACCCTGGTCTGATCCAGCTGTCGCTGAATGCCGACGTGCCATCCTTCGACACCTACTTTGCCTATCCGGACGAAATGAAGAACGCCGCGAAGCTCAAGGTCTTCAGGGACTTCATCGTCGCCAAGGCTCGGAACTGGAACTTCTAGCAAAGGGCAAAATCATTAGCCGCGCTAACGAGCCATGTGCCTGCCACATGGCCGATATGCACAAACAGTCATTGATGCGTGCCCATTTTACGACCATATCGATTACAGCTGATGCATACGGTGGCTTTTCCTCCCAGTTCCACCGCAGAAGCTGTTCCCCTCTGGAGGTTTTTGACCTTCATACCTACAGGGCCCTGGTTTCGATCGGCGGCCCTCTTTTTTTGCCAATTTTCCGGATTTGTCGCTGCGACGCACAAACGCATAGCTGCCGTGCACAAAAAAACATTGCCACCTGCACAAATTGAAGACATATTGCCCACAGCTGATGCACATGGTGGCTTTTACCTCCCAGTTCCACCGCAGAAGCTGTTCCCCTCTGGAGGTTTTTAACCTTCATACCTATAGGGCCCCGGTTTACCGGTGGCCCTCTTTTTTTGCCTATTTTTTAGCCTTTCTCGATCACGCCCATGTGATCGCGCCGTCCTATTGCATCGTGTCCAGCCGATATACATATCGTCTCAACACGATGCAGGTCTGGATCATGGACAGAGATGAAATTCTGAAAGCGCTGGCTCACCCCACCCGGCTGGAAATTCTCAGCTGGCTGAAAGAGCCGGAAAAGCATTTCGCCACGCAGGACCACCCGCTTGAACTCGGGGTCTGCGCCGGACAGTTCGAGCGCTGCGGCCTCTCCCAATCGACAGTCTCGGCCCATCTCGGCACTCTGCACCGCGCCGATCTGGTGACTACCAAGCGGCTTGGCCAATGGGTCTTCTACCGACGTAACGAGGCCATCATCGCCGAGTTCCTCGCGTCGCTTCAAAAGGAACTTTAGAATGCCTTTAGCCCTATTCATCCTCGCGCTGAGCGCTTTTGCGATCGGCACGACGGAGTTCGTGGTGCTTGGCCTCCTGCCCGACGTCGCCGGCGACCTTGCGGTGACCATTCCACAGGCCGGATGGCTGGTGACCGGCTACGCGCTGGCGGTTGCAATCGGCGCACCGATCATGGCCGTCGCCACAGCGCAGCTGCGCCGCCGCTCCGCACTTATCATGCTGATGGGCGTATTCATCCTCGGAAACGTAATGTGTGCGCTTGCTCCCGACTACTGGATCATGATGATCGCCCGCGTCGTGACGGCGCTCTGCCATGGCGCCTTCTTCGGCATAGGTTCGGTTGCCGCGGCAAACCTCGTCGCCAGCGATCGCAAGGCCAGTGCCGTTGCGCTGATGTTTACCGGCCTGACACTTGCCAACGTGCTCGGCGTACCGCTCGGTACAGCCCTCGGCCAGGCCTATGGCTGGCGTGCACCTTTCTGGGCCGTCGCCATTCTCGGCGTCGCATCGATCATCGGCCTGATGCTCGTTTTGCCGAAAACGGAAACCGCCCCAAAGAGCAATATTTTGGGAGAAATCTCTGCGTTGCGCGGCGCCGGCCTCTGGCTATCGTTGCTGATGACGGTGTTCTTCTCGGCGGCAATGTTTGCGCTGTTCACCTATATCGCCCCTATCCTGCGCGATGTCACCGGCGTCTCGCCCCAGGGCGTGACATGGACCCTGTTCCTGATAGGCCTTGGCCTGACGGTCGGTAATCTCGTCGGCGGCAGGCTTGCAGACTGGCGCCTCGGTACCAGCCTTGCTCTTATCTTTGCCGCCATAGCGCTGACATCGGCGATCTTCAGCGTCACCAGCAAAGCGCTTGTTCCAGCCGAGATTACCCTGTTTGTCTGGGCTTTCGTCACATTCGCTGCCGTCTCGGCCCTGCAGATCGGTGTGCTCCGCTACGGCAAGGACGCACCGAACCTTGTCTCGACCATCAACATCGGCGCCTTCAACGTCGGCAATGCACTCGGCGCGTGGGCCGGTGGCGTGGTGATCGCAAACGGCTTTGCGCTAACCCGAGTACCCCTCGCCGCCGCAGCACTGGCCTTGGTCGGCCTCGCCATCGTCGCCCTCACCTTCGCAACCCCACGTGCACGTCGCAACGCCATTGCGGCCGCCGAATAAGTCACTACCTCCCAACCACCAACAACGAGGAAATACCATGACAAAACTGTTCGAACCGACCAAGCTCGGCGATATCTCCATCGCCAACCGCGTCGTCATGGCCCCGCTCACCCGCAACCATTCCCCGGGCGCCGTACCCAACGACCTGAACGTCACCTATTACGTGCAGCGCGCCAGCGCCGGCCTGATCATCACAGAAGCCACTGCCATCACCCAGCAGGGTCAGGGCTACGCCGACGTACCGGGCCTCTACACCAAGGACGCCCTCGATGGCTGGCGCAAGGTCAACGACGCCGTCCACCAGGCAGGCGGCAAGATGGTCGTGCAGCTCTGGCACGTCGGACGCATTTCCCACGACAGCCTGCAGCCAAACGGTGGCAAGCCGGTCTCCTCGACTGCCAAGCAGGCCGACGCCAAGACCTTCATCATCCAGGACGGCAAGGGTGCATTTGTCCCGACGTCCGAGCCACGCGCACTGGAAACCTCCGAGCTCCCCGGCATCGTCGAGGATTACCGCAAGGCCGCACGTGCCGCTATCGATGCCGGCTTCGATGGCGTCGAGATCCATGCCGCCAACGGTTACCTTATCGACCAGTTCCTGCGCTCCGGCGTCAACGACCGCACCGACCAGTATGGCGGCTCGATCGAGAACCGCGCCCGCTTCCTCTTCGAAGTCGTCGAGGCCATCACCAAGGAAATCGGCGCCGGTATCACCGGCATCCGTCTCTCGCCCGTCACCGCCGCCGGCGACAGCAGCGACCCGCACCCGCAGCCGCTCTTTACCTACGTGATCGAGGGACTGGCGAAATACGGCCTGGCTTATATCCACGTCATCGAAGGCCAGACCGGCGGCCCGCGCGACTTCCAGCAGGGCGAGACACCGTTCGATTATCAGGCACTGCACGCCGCCTACAAGGCTGCGGGCGGCAAGGCTGCCTGGATGGTCAACAACGGCTACGACCGCGAAATGGCGATCGAAGCTGTCGACAGCGGCAAGGCCGATATCGTTGCCTTCGGCCGTCCCTTCATCTCCAACCCCGACCTCGTTGCACGGTTGAAGCTGAATGCCGAGCTGACGCCGATGGATCCCGCCAAGCTCTACGGAGCCGTCAACGGCGCTGAAGGGTATACGGACTACCCGACGCTCGACAGCGCCGCCTGATCGCAAACCATATCCAAGGAAAATCCCGCCACGATGGCGGGATTTTTTGCGAACGGCTCAAAGACTGCCTATCGATTCCAGCGTCGCACGAACCGCGACATCGATGGGTGTCTGCGGCTCCTCGCCGATCGCAGCCACGAGCCGGTTGTTCGGCATCTGCAACGGTTCCGACCAGAGATAGCGCATCTCGCGCAACTCGCGCATGAAGCCGACGAACGGCGCTGCCAAGGGAAGCAACCACCAGGGGAAACTTCCCCGCTTCAAGGGCCGACCTGCGACTCGCTCGATTGATGCCACCATCTGTCTCCCGTCGGCATCCCAGAAACCCCGCATATGGTAGACGGCAAAGACCGGCAGGCTGTCGCCTTGCTCGAGAAGCCGGATCATCGTCTCCGCAACATCCGGCACATAGGCCCATTGATGGCCGATGCCCGGCTTGCCGGGATAGGTAACCGAGGCGACCGGCTTGCCTGATTTGACCAACCCTTGCGAAAACCAGCTGCTATCCGCGTGCGGCCCGAAATAGTCGCCCGCCCTGACGATGATGACAGGCACGCCCTGCCCCGCCGCCACCTGCAGGCGCCGTTCCATCTCGACGCGGATCGCGCCCTTTACGCTTGTCGGATGCTGGGGGCTTTCCTCGGTGATTTCCGGAAAGGTATCGGGACCGAAATTGTAGATCGTACCGGGCAACACGATCCGGGCACCAACGGCCTTTGCGGCTGCGACCGTATTATCGATCATCGGCAGGACCAGCTTGCCCCAGTTGACATAACCGGGGGGATTGACCGCATGGACGATGACACTGACGCCTTGCGCTGCCCGAAGCACATCGGCGGCATTCATCGCATCGCCTTTCACCCAGAGAAAGTCCGGCAAGCGGGAGGCGGCCTTTTCCGGGTCACGGTTCATTGCCACGACCTGCCAACCCCGTGCGGAAAGCCCGCGCGCTACGGCACCGCCGATACCACCCGTTGCGCCGAGTACCATTGCCGTTTTCTTCATGTCTATCTGATTTTGCATCGTCGTCTCCATTGGTTCGATGAAGAGACAATGCGCCCAAAGGCCACATAAACGAAATTGCCGAAATATGTGGACATGCTATACGAATATGCATGATTAGGAACGAACCCAGCTGGGACCTCTACCGCAGCTTCCTCGCCGTGCTCCAGCATGGATCGCTGTCGGCGGCAGCGCGCGAGCTCGGACTGACGCAGCCGACCATCGGACGTCACATTGACACGCTGGAACAAACGATCGGTGCCGAGTTGTTCACCCGCTCGCAGCTTGGCCTGCTGCCAACGGATGCCGCCGCCGACTTGAGACCCTATGCCGAGGCGCTACAATCGACTGCAGCCGCCTTGCTGCGAAGCGCATCCGCACGGCGCGACCGCGTATCGGGCACGGTCCGCATCAGCGCCAGCGAAGTCATCGGCGTCGAAGTGCTGCCGCCGATCCTTGCCGACCTGCAGGAGGCACATCCCGACCTGACGATAGAGCTGTCGGCCTCCGACACGGTGGAGGACCTGCTGCACCGACAGGCCGACATCGCCGTGCGGATGGCCGAGCCGTCGCAGGCGGCCCTCGTCGTCCGGCGCATCGGCGATATTCCGATAGCGTTCTTCGCCCATCGCCAATACCTCGAACGCCATGGGGTACCCACCACTCTCGAGGAGTTGGCCGGACACAGGCTGATCGGCTTCGACCGCCAGAGCGCCTATATCCGCTCAATGATACGCCGCTACCCTATTCTCGATCCCCAGCGTTTCTCGTTTAAAGCCGACAGTACGCTGGCGCAGATTGCCGCCATCCGGGCCGGCGTCGGCATCGGCCTCTGCCAGTCTCCGCTTGGAAATGCCAATCCGGACCTCGTTCGCCTGCTGCCGGAGGTAAGCCTGCCGCTTGGAACCTGGGTCGCCATGCATGAAAACCTGAAGGGATCGCCGCGATGCCGCGTCACCTTCGATGCGCTCGTGGCGGGATTGCTGGCCTATGGCGGGGAGAAACGGGTGGATGACGCCAGAAGAGTGACTTGAAGCCCGCCACCGCGGCAGGCCGTCATTTCGCTCAAGCGTCGGGCGATGCGCCCTCGCCGCTTTTTGTCCAGCTGCTATCGACGACCTCGGTTTCCGGCCTGTCGCCGCCGTCGGTATATTCCTCGTGCCACTTGCCCTTGTCATCCTGATAGCTGATCTCGGCCGGCTCGCCGCCGACCTGCTGTTCCGCCGCCACGATGCGCGCCGCCTGCAGCGCATCGGAGTGTGTCGGAAACGTCTCCGAGTAGACGTCCAGAAACTTGTAGGCCCAGCCGCCATCATGGGGAACGACTTCGTAGGTGACCTTGACCATATCCCTGTCTCCCGTTTCCTGCCCAAACCGTCCGTCTTCCCGATAAATCGAGCAGGCAGACAAGGCCCTCCCAAGCCTGTCAGCACTATCCCACCAAATGCCCTCAACTTCAACTTGAGCGGCGACCGACGCTTGATGTAGCGCCTCATTGCTTTAGATAGGACGAAACATTGAAGGGGCCGGGGGCCCAACAAAGGGGCCGGGGCCGTTGACGATATCGACTATTCTGAAGGAAGAGCGGCTGTTGCTGGTCGCCGTCGCCGTGGCTGTCGCCGCGTATTTCCTCGAGCATGCCGTGCTCGAGATGGGCCAGATGGCAGCTGTGATTAGCGCGGTCGTTTTGATCGCTACCATCGTCATCGCCTCGATGCGCGTCGCCCACCATGCCGAAGTCCTGGCGACAAAGGTCGGCGATCCCTACGGCACGATGATCCTGACACTGGCCGCCGTTGCCGTCGAAGTCATCATCCTCGCCATCCTGATGACCGGCGAAAGCTCGCCTACGCTGGTGCGCGACACGATCTATTCCGCAGTCATGCTCGACATCAACGGCATTCTCGGGCTGGCCGCCCTGCTGGGCGGGCTGAAGCATGGCGAGCAGTCGTACAATGACGATTCCGGCAAGACCTACGGTGTGATGATCCTCACGGCCATCGGCATATCGATGATCGTCCCGGAATTCGTGCCGCACGACAAATGGCACTATTATTCCGCCTTCACGATCTTTGCGATGATAGCACTCTACGCCCTCTTCCTGCGCATGCAGGTCGGCCAGCACAGCTATTTCTTCAGCTACAGCTATCCGCGCGCCGAAAAGAAGCGCAGCACGCACGAGGCCGAGGAGACGGAAGATTCGACCACCGCGTCGATCGTCACCATCCTCGTCGGTGTCGTCATCATCGGCGTGCTCGCAGAGTTCATGTCGGCCTTCATGAGCGTCGGGTTGAAGGATACCGGTGCGCCACCAGCCGTCGCCGCTGTCGTCGTCGCGGCAATCTCCGCCGCCCCCGAAATTCTCACGGCCCTCCGAGCAGCTTTGCGAAACCGCATGCAGGCGACCGTCAACATCGCCATGGGCGCCTCTCTGTCGACAGTCATTCTCACAGTGCCCGTCATGGAAGGCATCGCCCTCTACACCGGCCAGCCCTTCGTCATGGCGATGTCGCCGGTGCAAACCGTGATGGTCGTCATCACCCTCGTCGCCGCCGCTATCAATCTCAACGACGGCGAGACAAACGCCATCGAAGGCATGACCCATTTCATCCTCTTCGCCACCTTCGTGATGCTTACGGGATTAGGGCTTTGACTGCGATATCAAGGCGATAGGTGCGCGGGCGGAATCACGCCGGCAGCGAGTTCATGCGGGATGGCAGGTTGGACACCCGGCTTGCATTTGGATCCCCGGATCAAGCCCGAGGATGACGACGCGGCGGGGATGGCGGCGCTGTTGGCTTCGGTAGTGTGGTGCGCAGTTCGCGTGGGACTTGCCAGGCGAATGAACGTCCGTAAATCGCCGCCTCGCCCGATGACTATTTTTGCCAAGCCAAGACCACCGAACTTCGTCATCCTCGGGCTCGACCCGAGGATCCACGCCCAAGCGCTGCGGGATATCAATACGCTCTGTCGTCAATTCGACGCATAGACACGCATCGGCCATCGTTGCGGACGGTTTGTCGAGATCGGACACCCGTTGCGCGCAATGTGCGGCGGCCATCGAGTCAGCGTATTTGGCGTTCCACAGAAGCCGACCAACGGGCTTGCGTATGGATCCTCGGGTCAAGCCCGAGGATGACGATGCCGAGGGGGTGGCAGCGCTGCTGTTGGCTTCGGTGGTGTGGTGCGCAGTTCGCGTGAAGGACTCGCCAGACGGAAAAACGTCCGTAACTCGCCGCCTCGCCCCGACGTCTCATTCTGCCAAGCCAAGACCACCAAACTTCGTCATCCTCGGGCTCGACCCGAGAAAGCGCATTTATACCAAAAAGGCCGCCATCGCTGACGGGCCTTCAAAATCTCGAGAGATCTGAAGCTTACTTGCAGGCGCCGCAGAAGCGCTGGATACGGCGGCAGGCTTCTTCGAGCAGATCTTCGGACGTCGCGTAGGAGATGCGGAAGTTCGGGCCGAGACCGAAGGCCGAACCGTGAACGACGGCAACGCCTTCGGACTCCAGCAACTCCGTGACGAAATCCTCGTCGTTGGTAATGACCTTGCCCGATGGCGCGGTCTTGCCGATCAGGCCGGCGCAGGACGGATAGACGTAGAATGCGCCTTCCGGAACCGGGCAGGAAATGCCCTTCGCCTGGTTGAGCATGCCGACGACCAGATCACGGCGGCCCTCGAAGATCTTCTTGTTTGCGGCAATGAAATCCTGCGGACCGTTGAGCGCCTCGACAGCCGCCCACTGGGCAATCGACGAAGCACCGGATGTCTGCTGGCCCTGGATCATGTCCATGGCCTTGATAAGCGACAGCGGGCCGGCAGCGTAGCCGATACGCCAGCCGGTCATCGCATAGGCCTTGGAGACACCGTTCATCGTCAGCGTCCGCTCATAGAGCGAAGGCTCGACCTCCACCGGAGTGACGAATTTGAAATCGCCGAAAGTCAGGTGCTCGTACATGTCGTCGGTGAGGACCCAGACATGCGGATGCCGGACCAGCACGTCCGTCAGCGCCTTCAACTCGGCGTGGCTGTAGGCCGCGCCTGTCGGGTTGGACGGCGAGTTGAACAGGAACCACTTCGTCTTCGGCGTGATCGCCTTTTCGAGATCGGCCGCCGTCAGCTTGAAATTGTTTTCCTGGGTCGCCGCCACGAAGACGGGCGTACCGCCGCACAGTGCCACCATCTCCGGGTAGGATACCCAGTAAGGTGCCGGGATGATGACTTCATCGCCCGCGTTCATCGTTGCCATGAAAGCATTGAAAAGAATCTGCTTTCCACCGGTGCCGACGATTGTCTGCTCCCAGCTGTAGTCGAGGCCGTTCTCGCGCTTGAACTTCGCCGCAATAGCCTTGCGCAGTTCAGGGATGCCGGAGACAGGCGTGTACTTCGTCTCGCCGCGATTGATCGCGTCGATGGCAGCCTGCTTGATGTTGTCCGGCGTGTCGAAGTCCGGCTCGCCGGCGCCAAGCCCGATCACATCGCGTCCCTTGGCTTTCAGCTCGCGCGCTTTCTGGGAAACGGCGATGGTGGCGGAAGGCTTCACACGGGAAAGAGCGTCGGCAAGAAAGGCCATGATGATCGGTCCTATTCGGTTGAGACAACAGAAACGCTGTGGGACCAGTTTTCTGCGGTAAGGTCTATGTCGAATGTACAGCCGCGTTTCAAGCAGAAAGGCGTCACCGGGACGTTATTTGTGTAACTCGCGCGCGCGGCCTATCACACGATGGCGTGAGACGCGACGGCAATGGCTTGAACCTGCCCTCTCCGCCCCCAGATCTCTCTGCTATCGATCCCGGGAGAAACAGATGACCCTTTCCACCAGAATGCGCGTCGCGATGCTATCTGCAGCTCTGCTGTCGGCCGGACCTCTGGCGGCGGCCGACGACATGGAGGTCATCAAGACGGACAAGGTCCGCGTCCAGGTCGAAACGATTGCCAGCGGACTGGACCACCCCTGGGCAGTCGAAGTTCTCCCCGACGGCGCCTATATCGTGACCGAAAGGCCGGGCGCGCTCAGGATCGTCCGCAACGGCACGATCGAGGCACCGATCTCCGGCCTGCCGAAGATCGCGGCAACCGGTCAGGGCGGGCTGCTCGACATCGCCCTCGATCCGCAATTTGCCACCAGCCGCACCCTGTATTTTACCGCCACCATTGCCGGCCCCGGAGGAACAGGCACCGCTGTTTACAGCGCACGTCTCTCCCCGGACGAAAAGCAGCTGACGGACGTCAAGCGCCTGTTCCTGATGAACCGCCTCAGTGGCGGCGGGCTGCAATTCGGCGCTCGCATCGCCATAGCGGCCGATGGCAGCCTGTTCGTCGGCCTTGGCGACCGTGGCGAGATGGATCGCGCGCAGGATTTCGAGGATGACGCCGGCTCCATTATCCACATCAATACCGACGGCAGCATACCGGCCGACAATCCGTTCAGGAAAAATCCAAAGGCACTGCCGGAAATCTGGTCCAAGGGTCATCGCAACCCGGAAGGCCTCACCTTCGACAGCGCCGACGGAACGCTGTACAGCGTGGAGCACGGCGCAAAGGGCGGCGATGAGATCAACCACCCCGAGGCCGGCAAGAATTACGGCTGGCCTGTCATCACCTACGGCCGTGACTACTCCGGCGAAAAGATCGGCGTCGGCACCGAAAAGGAGGGCATGGAGCAGCCACTGTTTTACTGGGATCCCTCGATCGCGCCTGGCGGACTTGCCGTTTATCGCGGCAAGATGTTCCCCGAATGGAACGGCGACTTCCTGGTGGCCGCGCTGAAATTCAAGCTGCTTTCGCGGCTGGAAAAGGATGCCTCCGGAAAAATAGTCGAGCGCGAAAGGATGTTCACCGGCGCGTTCGGACGGCTGCGGGATGTCATCGTTGCCCCCGACGGCGCATTGCTTCTTACAACCGACGCAACCGACGGCGCGCTCATCCGGATTTCCCGCGCCGTCGATTGAGCCCTGCAGCCGCACAACCTGACCTTGCCTGCCTGAAAAGCAGCTGCTAACAAGCCGCACTCCATCAGGGTGCACTCGCGCCTAGTCTGCCCTCCCCATAAGTTCCAGTTGCATGACATGACGCGCGTTCAGGCGAATCTTCTTCTATTGCTCGCAGCCGCGATCTGGGGCGGCGGATTCGTCGCCCAGTCGACGGCGATGCAGGCCATCGGGCCGCTCTGGTTCATCGGCCTGCGCTTTGCCGTGGCCGCAGTCGTCATCCTTCCGTTCGCCTGGTTCGAAAACCGCCGCGCCGCCACGCCCGTCAGCCCGAAACACTGGCGCGCCTTTATCCTGATCGGTCTTGCGCTGTTCGGAGGTGCTGCCACGCAGCAGATCGGGCTCCTGACCACCAGCGTCACCAATTCGAGCTTTATCACCGGCCTCTATGTTGTCTTCGTGCCATTGATCGCCGTCGGCATTCTCCGGCGTCCGCCACACTGGATCGTCTGGCCGGGCGCCCTGATGGCGCTGCTGGGCATTTTCCTGTTGTCCGGCGGCGCGCTGTCGCGGCTGACGGTCGGCGATATGCTGACGGTCGTCTGCGCCATCTTCTGGGCCATCCAGATCACTCTCGCCGGCACCGCCGTGACCGAGAGCGGCCGCCCGCTGATGCTGTCCGCCGTACAATTCGCCGTCAGCGCCGTGGCCGGGCTTGTTATCGCTGCGGCGCTGGAGCCGATCAGCTTCGACATCATACGCGCCTCGCTCGGTGAAATCCTCTATGTCGGCGTTTTTTCGTCGGGGCTCGCCTTCGCGCTGCAGGTCATCGGCCAGCGCTATACGACGTCGTCGCAGGCAGCGATCTTCCTATCGTCGGAAGCGCTGTTCGGCGCCTCGCTTGGGGCGCTTCTCCTGGGGGAAACCATCTCGCCGATCGGCTATGTTGGCTGCGCCCTGATGTTTGCCGCCATGCTCGTCGTCGAGATCGTCCCCGAGGTCCTCCGGCGACGGGATCGAACCGGCTGAATTCGCGAAAAAATTTGCGCACGAAATCCGTTGTCGACGATGGAAAAAAGCTACGCGTAGCCTGGCTGGTGAAAAATTGCCGCCGACGGCAGCACACTCCGCGCAAGTCATGGGATCGAGGCGCTTCCGACGCTTTAAAGTTTCCCTTGCCAAAGGCGAACAAAGACAGCACACTTGACCCGTTCAGGCGTTTTACGAGCTTGGAAAGTCCTAAAAAGAATTGCGCACCGGGAACGCAAATATTCCGGTCCGCCTCGTCCAAGAGCGATGTTTACAGGTCGTCTTTGGGCAAGGTTCGAGAGACGGGACAATTCCTTAAAATTCGAGAACCGCCTGAAAACTCCCGCAAGGGGTTGAGACACTGGTGCTGTCCGCGGGCATGGCGGGCAGCGAGAGAGGGACATAAGGCATGGCCGAGACTGGCATCGTGAAATTTTTCAACATCGACAAGGGCTTCGGCTTCATCAAGCCTGACAACGGTGGCGCGGATATCTTCGTGCATATCTCTGCCGTACAGGCCTCCGGCCTGGATGGACTGACTGAAAACCAGAAAGTCAGCTTCGACACGGAGCCGGATCGTCGTGGCAAGGGGCCGAAGGCCGTCAACCTGCATGTTTCCGCGTAAACCGGGTCTCTGCCTTTACACGAAACTCAGGCAGAGAGAGCCATCAATATTCAGTCTGGGTTCACCTTGCTGCCGCTAGATTGGCACAATCGAAGCATACGAAACAATTGTTCAAGTTTCTCTGCAAGGACAGGACCATGAAGACTCTCGGAAAGACCATTATCTTGTCGGCCGCTGCTGTCGCATTGACGGTGGCGTCCTTGACACCGGCTGCTGCCGACGATCGCTGGCATCATCACGGCAACGGCTGGGGCTTCGGCGCTGCTGGCCTCGCCACCGGCCTGATTGTCGGCTCGGCTATCGCCAGCCAGCCACGCTATGTCGAACCCGGCTACTACTATGACGACGGCTACGCGCCGCCGCCCCCGCCGCGCTACTATTACCCGCGTCGCGCTTACTACGCACCGCCACCCCCGCCGCCGGCCTACTACGCTGGCGGCCTGCGTCCGTGGTCGCCTCAGTGGTCGCGGTATTGCTATGACCGGTATGCCACTTTCGACGGCCGGACCGGCACCTATGTCGGCTACGACGGCGCACGTCACTTCTGCACCGCCGGCTGAGCGATCATCCGCCATCATACAAAAGCGTCGCCCTCCGGCGGCGCTTTTTTTATGCCGAGGTCACAGACCTCGCAGGTAGGGATTGCTGCGGCGCTCCTCGCCGATCTGCCCGCCCGGCCCATGGCCGCAGATGAAGCCGACGGCATCGCCAAGCGGCAGCACCTTGTCGCGAATGGAGTCCAGCAGCTGCTGGTGATTGCCGCCCGGGAGATCCGTACGCCCGATCGAGCCGTGAAACAGCACGTCGCCGACAAGGGCGAAATTCTGCACCTTGTTGAAATAGATGACGTGGCCAGGCGAATGGCCGGGCGTGTGGAACACCTGGAACTCGTGCTCGCCGAAGGAGACGATATCGCCGTCCTTGAGGAAGCGGTCCGGAATGACGTTCTGGACACCCTCGATGTTGAAGGCCCGACCGCGAGCCTCAATCTGCCCGAGCAATGGCAGATCGTCCTCGTGGGGTCCGATAATCTCCAGCCCCAGCGCCTCCTTGACCTCCTTGGCACCGCCTGCGTGGTCGATATGGCCGTGGGTCAGCCAGATCTCCTTCAGCGTGATGCCGTTTTCCTTGACGGTCTGCAGGATCACGTCGACATCGCCGCCGGGATCGACCAGTACCCCCTCCTTGGTGTCGGGATCGAACAGGATGGTGCAGTTCTGCTGGAAGGGAGTTACCGGAATGATGCCGGCCTGGAGCATGCCCATGGACGCCTCGCGCGTTGAGTGACGATAAGGATCGATATAACGTCAAATGCCGGTCGGGGCAGCCCAGAGACGATAGAAAAGAATGCTCTGTCCTATCCTCTCCTCCGCCGACAGGTGAGCAGCCAGGCTAAAACCCTGCAAACACTGGATGACGTTCATTCCGTGAACGACACCGCCGCCGCTCTGCGCTAGGTTATCCCTGTCCCAAAAGAGGAAGGATGTGCCAAGGTGCCACGCCAGACGAACGAGAACGAGAAATCGGACCTGCTGTCGACGCCGCTTCAGGATACCGGGGGCATCGATTTCGAGATCATTGAGCTTCTCTTCTTCGCCTATCGCGATTTCGTCTCGGATCCGGACGCAATTCTGGCCATCGGCGGCTTTGGCCGGGCTCATCACCGCGTGGTGCATTTTGTTAACCGTGAACCGGGCATGACCGTTGCGGACCTTCTGGAAACTCTCAAGATCACCAAGCAGAGTCTGGCGCGGGTGCTCAAACAGTTGATTGATTCGGGTTATATTCATCAGGTTGCCGGCGACGAAGACCGGCGACAGCGCAGGCTCTATCCAACCAGAACAGGGCGCGACCTCGCGCTGGCGCTGGCCGAGCCGCAATCGCGCCGTATTGAAAAGGCATTCGAAGGAAGTTCGGCTCCGGCGCGAGACAGCGTCAAGGCCTTCCTGCGGGGGATGCAGGATCGACAGAAAAACGAGACGGATTGAATGACGACAAAAATGCCCATTTCGGACGATGCCCCGCACCTTCTGGTGGTGGACGACGACACCCGTATCCGGGTCCTTCTCAACCGCTACCTGATGGAGAAAGGCTTTCGCGTGACTGTTGCCGCCGAAGGCGCAGAGGCCCGGCGCAAGCTCGAAGGTCTGGATTTCGACCTGATCATCATGGACGTCATGATGCCCGGCGAATCCGGCATATCGCTCACCGCAGCCCTGCGGGAGATCAAGAACATCCCGATCATCATGCTGACGGCTCTCGCCGAATCCGATTCCCGCATTGCCGGCCTGGAGGCAGGAGCCGACGACTATCTCTCCAAGCCCTTCGATCCGCGCGAACTGGTGCTTCGCATCACCAACATCTTGAAACGAAACTCGCCGGCCGATGCACCGAAGATCGAACAGGTGATGTTCGGCCCCTATACCTTCTCGCTGTCGCGCAAGGAATTGAAGCGCGCCTCCGAGGTCATACGGTTAACCGACCGCGAGCAGGACATCATGCTGCTGTTTGCAAGGAAAGCCGGCGAAACCATTCCGCGCCATGAATTGATCGGCGATGATGCCGATGTCGGCGAGCGCACCATCGACGTCCAGATCAACAGGCTGCGCCGCAAGATCGAGGACGATCCTGCAAACCCCGTCTGGCTTCAGACGGTGCGCGGTATAGGCTACCGTCTCAGCATCGACTAGACTGAAGCGGACAGAGCCGGCAGGACCCGTAACGATGGCAGCATTCGACACGATCAGGCGCAACCACGAGCACGTGCCGACGTCGCGCATCAAGTCGGCAAACCGCTGGCTGCGTCGCCGCCTGCCGACCGGTCTCTATACGCGCTCGCTGCTGATCATCATCATCCCGATGATCCTGCTGCAGGCCGTCGTCGCCGCCGTGTTCATGGAGCGCTACTGGCAGATGGTGACCCAGCGGTTGTCGATGGCGACGACCCGCGATATCGCCAGCATTATCGACATCATCCAAACCTATCCCCAGGATGCCGACTACACCGAAGTCACCCGTATCGCTCGCGACAAACTCGGGCTCAGCATATCGATCGAGGCTAACAGCGAACTGCCGAGGCCGCTTTCCAAACCGTTCTTCTCCATCCTCGACGATATCCTCAGCGAGGAAATCCATGAGCAGATCAACCTGCCCTTCTGGATCGATACGGTCGGTGATTCCGGCGTCGTCGAAATCCGCATAAAGCTGAAGGACAAGGTCCTGCGGGTCTTTGCCCGCCGCAGCCAGACCTATGCCTCTAACACCCAGATCTTCATTTTCTGGATGGTCGGCACCTCGTTGGTGCTCATCATTATCGCGGTTCTGTTCCTGCGCGGCCAGATCAGGCCGATCGAAGCGCTGGCCAGGGCCGCCGAGAGCTTCGGCAAGGGCCAGAAGATGGAAACCTTCCTGCCACGCGGCGCCGACGAAGTCCGCCGCGCCGGCCTCGCCTTCATCCTCATGCGCGAGCGCATCGAGCGCCAGATCGAGCAGCGCACGGCGATGCTGAGCGGCGTCAGCCATGACCTGCGCACTGTCCTCACGCGGTTCAAGCTGCAACTGGCGCTGGCCGGCGACAATCCTGACCTCGCGGGCCTCAACGAGGACGTCGAGGACATGCAGAGCATGCTTGAGGGCTACATGGCCTTTGCTCGTGGCGAAGCGGAGGAGGACGTCGGAAGCCTGAAGCTGACCGATCTTTTCGACAGGCTGGAGGTCGATTTCAGCCTGCATGGCAAGTCGTTCGCCTATGAACTCGAAGGCGACAACGTCGTCTCCGTCCGCCCCAACGCCTTCAACCGGCTGGTCACCAACCTTGCCTCGAATGCACGGCGCTACGCCAATACCCTGCGTATCGAGGCCAAGCACAGCGCCCGCTGGCTGACGGTCGTTTTCGATGACGACGGCCCCGGCATTCCGGCCGCCAACCGCGAGGACGTCTTCAAGCCGTTCTTCAGGCTCGACGCCGCACGCAATCTGGACAATTCCGGCACGGGCCTCGGTCTGTCGATCGCACTCGACATCGCCCGCAGCCATGGTGGCAACATCACGCTCGGTGACAGTCCTCTTGGTGGCCTGAGAGCCACCGTCCGTATTCCTGCCTGAGGAGGCCCTATGACGTTCGATCTTTCGGCAATGACCTGGCTGAATGAACCGCCTTTATCGGAGTTGCGCGACGGACGACTGTTCGTCCGGTCCGGCGAAAAAACCGACTTCTGGCAGGGTACCTATTACGGCTTCCACCGGGACGACGGCCACTTCCTGCACCAGCCACGCCACGGCGATTTCACGGCCAGCGTCAGCTTTTCGGGCCATTACGAACATCTCTATGACCAGGCGGGCCTGATGATCCGCCACGACGCGACGCACTGGGTCAAATGCGGCATCGAATTTACAGATGGCGCCAAGCATTTCAGCGTCGTCGTCACCAACGGGCATTCCGACTGGTCGGCCTTCAGGCTCGATCACGACTTCGATGCCTTGTCGGTGCGTGTGACCCGCAACGGCGACGCGCTGTTCATCCAGTACCGCACGGACGCAATGACCGACTGGCGCATGGCAAGGCTCGCCTATTTCAACCCGGCGATCACGGAGTTGATGGTCGGCCCGGCCTTCTGCTCACCGCAGCGCGCCGGCTTCGAAGCGGAGTTTTTCGATTTCAGCGTTACCGACCCAGTGTCGCGGGATATCCACTGAGCGGCAATGCCGTTCACATCATCCGGCGCCCGTTCGGCGCGCCACGCTCGACAGCGGCAAGCACGATGGCGCCTGCCTCGTCCTCGAAACCGAGGGTGAGCACTTCCGAGCGGAACGGCCCGATCTGGCGTGGCGGGAAATTGACGACGCCGAGCACTTGGCGACCGATCAACGTTTCAATTGTGTAGTGGACGGTGATCTGTGCCGAGGATTTCTTGATGCCGATCTCCGGGCCGAAATCGATTTTCAGCTTGAAGGCCGGCTTGCGTGCCTGCGGAAAATCCTCCGCCTCGACGATCGTGCCGACGCGGATGTCTACCTTCTCGAAATCGCCATAGGTGATCTCTTCGGTCATGGGGAGCTCCGTTGTGTCAGCCAGCCAGTTCCTGCGCACGCAGACGGGCAGCAGCGATCGCCTCGTCGAACAACGGCTGCATGCCGTCCTCTGCCATCAGCACGGCGAGAGCCGCTGCGGTGGTGCCGCCCGGCGAAGTGACGTTCTGGCGCAGCCTCGACGCATCGTCGGGGAGCTGGTGAAGAAGTTCGCCAGCTCCCGCGACGGTTTCCCGTGCAAGACGCATGGCGAGGTCCGCCTGCAGGCCAAGCTTGCGACCTGCCTCCGCCATGCATTCCACGAGATAGAAGACATAGGCCGGTCCGCTTCCGGAAACAGCCGTGACGGCATCGATATCTGCTTCCTCGGGCACCCATTCGACGGGGCCGGAAACTTTCAGGAGATTCTGGACGATCTGGCGACGGCGCTCGTCTGTCGCCTCGTTGGCATAGGCGCCGGTGACGCCACGACCGACCATGGCCGGCGTGTTCGGCATGGCGCGGACCATGGCTGCCTTGCCGAGATGGGTCTCGAGGAAAGCCAGCGTCTTGCCGGCCGCAACGGATACGATGACTGTCTCAGTGCCCACGGCATGGCGCAGCGACGGCAGCACCGCTTCCATCACCTGCGGCTTCAGCGCCAGAAAAAGAACGCCGGCCTCTATACCCTCGGGCAAACTGGTGACATGACGGGCGCCGGCTTCCGCAATCATCGTCAGCATCGGGGCTGCCGGACCCGGATCGACGACGATCACCGAAGAACCGGCAACACCGCTCTTCAGCCAGCCAGTCAGCAGCGCGCCGCCCATATTACCAGCACCGACCAGAACGATCGGCCCCGAAGAAGGGACGGAAGCGGCGGCAGGCGTCATATCAGCACTCACCAACGGTTTCGAACAGGACAGCTTCCATCGCGCTCTTGGCCTCCATGCCGGACCAGACGACAAACTGGAAGGCCTGATAATACGCTTCGCAGGTTTCAAGACCGTTGGAAAGCAGCACTTCAACCTGACGGTTGGTCGGCTCGGCGCCACCGGCGAGCAGCAGCGACTGGCGGAAAATCACCACGTCTTCCTGGCGCCACAGGTCGAAATGACCCATCATCACCTGGCCGTTGATGCAGGAGAGCAGACGGATGACTTCGTTGACGCGGGTTTCTGCGACCTTGATGTCGAACGCGCAGGCAATGTGCAGGGCCTCGCACTCTTCCATCCATGAAAACGACACGTGATAATCGGCCCAGTGGCCGGCTACGGTCATGGCGATCTCGTCTTCGCCCGACCTCTCGAAGGACCAGTCGTTATTGGCAGCGACGAACTCGATCATATCGACCGGGTTGGACTGGCGCTCAAGTTCAATTTCCATCAGGCTCATACAGCACCTTTTCAACCGGAGTGAATGCAGCTGCTTGTGCTTCAACACACTACCCTGCAGACAGTAACTCCGGCACAACCACTGGGATGATGTTGAACGGGGCCAGTATATCGTGACCACCATGCCCGGAGCTTACCAAGGCCGTTCCGAATCATCATTTAAAATCAGTGTATAGGCGCTGTAGGCCGGCGCCATCCCCTCAAATTACAAATCCCCGATCCGCCTGTGGAAAGGTGTTGCGAGATCGATTCAGAAGCGAGTCATAAATGACTCTGGCGATTGAGTTTTTTGTACATGTCCACAGGTCTTAAAAAATTCGTTCAAATGATAACAAAACGGGCATGGTGGAGATCCACCATGCCCGTCGGACCAGCCTTGGGGGCTGAAATCACTTTGCCTTGGCGGAAAGCTTCGCCTCGAGCGCTTCGATACGGGCCTTGAGCGCATCGTTTTCGTCACGCGCCTTGACCGCCATTTCGCGCACGGCTTCGAACTCCTCGCGCTTGACGATGTCCATGCTGTTAAGCCAGCGTTCGGCCTGGGCATTGAAGGCGGTTTCGATTTCGCGGCGGACGCCCTGCGCGGCGCCAGCGGCATCGGTCATCAGCTTGGCGAATTCATCCATGATGCGGTTCGGTCCTGTGGTCATGCTGCTCTCCTTTGCGGCCAACGGCCCGGTGAAGGGTTTTCACCTCCAAGATAGTGTTGAGTTAGGATTTCGGAAGTCCCGTTGCAAGCGGTTTAAGCCGTGGGCAACTCAGCACAGCGCTTGCAATTGTCATGGTTCGGTTTAATCGACATCATCATGCCTCGTTTCGGCAGCATGTTCAGCGCGCATTATTGGATCGATCACCTTGCAGACACCCGCCCTTCTTATGGCAATGATTCCCTTCCCGGATATCGATCCGGTGGCCTTCTCCATAGGTCCGCTGGCGATACACTGGTACGGACTTGCCTATGTCATCGGCATCCTGCTCGGCTGGGGCTATGCGAGGCGTCTGGTCACCAACGAACGACTGTGGCGTGATGGCAAGGCGCCGATGACCATTGCCCATCTCGATGACTTCGTTGTCTGGATTGCACTCGGCATCGTGCTTGGTGGTCGCATTGGCTACGTGTTGTTCTACGACATGCAAGCCGTCAGCGAAAATCCGCTGCGCGCATTCGAAATCTGGAACGGAGGAATGTCGTTCCATGGTGGCCTTATAGGCTCGACCGTCGCGATGATCCTGTTCTCCCGCCGCAATGGCATTCCGATGTGGAGCCTGTTCGACGTCATCGCCACCGTCGTGCCGATCGGACTGTTCTGCGGACGCATCGCCAATTTCGTCAACGGCGAACTCTGGGGTCGCGTCTCGACGGTGCCGTGGGCTATCGTCTTTCCGACAGGCGGGCCGCTCAGCCGTCATCCGAGCCAGCTCTACGAGGCAGGCCTCGAGGGCATCGTGCTGTTCCTGGTGCTGTTTGTCATCACCCATTGGCTGCTGACCCTGAAGCGACCGGGCCTCACCAGCGGCGTTTTCGTCACCGGCTATGCGCTGTCGCGCATCTTCGTCGAGTTCTTTCGCGAACCGGATGCGCAGCTCGGCTATCTCCTCGGTACCGACTGGCTGACCATGGGTATGGTGCTGTCGCTGCCGATGATCCTGCTCGGTCTCTGGGCTGCCATACGCGCTGTTCGGGCTGTCCGGGCCGATACCATCCAGCGACATCCAGTCTGAGCGTTTCGGGGGAGATGCGATGACAACCGCGCTAGGGGAAAAGATCAAGACCATCATCCGCGCCAACGGGCCGATCAGCGTCACCGATTATTTCTCGCTGTGCCTCGCGGACCCGCAGCACGGCTACTACCGCACGCGCGAACCCTTCGGCCCTTCCGGCGACTTCGTGACCGCGCCAGAGGTCAGCCAGCTGTTCGGCGAGATGATCGGCGTCTTCATGGTGCATGCCTGGCAGCGCCACGGCACGCCGCCGGGTGTGCGCCTTGTCGAGATCGGCCCCGGTCGCGGCACGATGATGTCGGACATGCTGCGCGTCATTCGGCGCCTTGCACCGCTGCTCTACGACAGCATGCAGGTGCATCTGGTCGAAACCAGCGAACGACTGCGCGACATCCAGCAGGAGACGCTGCAGTCCCATGGCGCCAAGGTCGCCTGGCATGTGGATTTCAACGACGTCCCCCATGGCTTCACGCTGCTGGCCGCCAACGAGCTGTTCGATGCCATCCCGATCCGCCAGTTTGTACGCACCGCAACGGGCTTTCGCGAGCGGGTGGTGGTGCTCGACATCGATGACGAGCTCAGCTTTGCTGCCGGCATCGCAACCCTCGATCCAGCACTGATGCCTGAATCCGCGCCCAAGACGCCGCTCGGCACTGTCTTTGAAATCGCCCCTGCCCGCCAGGCGGTGATGAGCGCCATCTGCGAGCGGCTCGGCAGCAATGGCGGCACTGCCGTCATCATCGACTACGGCCATCTGTCGACGGGTTTCGGCGACACGCTGCAGGCCGTGCGGATGCATGAATACGATCCGCCGCTCGCCCATCCCGGCGAAGCGGACCTCACCAGCCACGTCGATTTCCAGAGCCTTGCCGAAGCAGCGCTCGCCGAAGGCATCCACGTCAACGGTTGCGCCTACCAAGGCGATTTCCTGATAGGGCTCGGACTGGCGGACCGCGCCGGTGCGCTTGGCCGGGGACAGGACGGCACGGTGCAGCGCGATATCCAGCTAGCCGTGGACAGGCTGGCCGGCGCTGGCGAAGGCAAGATGGGGGAACTGTTCAAGGTGCTGGCAGTTTCCAGTCCGGCCATCGACCTGATGCCGTTCCGCCCGGTGGATTGACAGCCCGCCTGCCGTGGGGAAAACATCTGCGCCATCGAAGCAGCGGACCGCACGCCAGGCAACGGCTGCGCAAGCCAGACGAAACCGGACGTGAAGGACGACTCATTGCTGCAACCCCTGGAAAGCCCGCTGCTGGCGGCAATCGGCCGTCCCGGCATCCGCCACGGCTACTTTACCCGACAAGGCGGCGTCTCCGAGGGTATCTATCGTGGCCTCAATGTCGGACTCGGCTCCCGCGATGAGCGGGCTGCGGTCGAGGAAAACCGCCATCGGGTCGCTGCGTGGTTCGGCCAGCCGGTCGAAAGGCTCGCCACCGTCCATCAAATCCACTCCGCCGACGTCGTTACCATCGATGCCGGCTATGACGGCACAAGACAGCAGGCCGACGCGCTGGTGACAGCCGTGCCCGGCATAGTGCTCGGCGTGCTGGCAGCCGATTGCGGCCCGATCCTTTTTGCCGATGCCAAGAACCGGGTGATCGGTGCAGCCCACGCGGGATGGAAGGGTGCGCTGACAGGCGTACTCGAAAACACCATCGACGCGATGGTGTCGCTTGGCGCAGAGCGCAGATCGATCGTTGCCTGCCTCGGCCCGTCGATCAGCAGCAGCAGCTACGAAGTCGGCCCGGAGTTCGTCGAACGCTTCCTCGCCCATGATCCGGCCTACACGCGCTATTTCTCGGGGTCGGCCAATCAGGGCCACGCGATGTTCGACCTGCCGGCCCTCACCATCGACCGGTTGACGGCAGCCGGCGTCACGGCCGAAAGCCTGGGCCTTTGCACCTACCCCGATGCCGACCGCTTTTTTTCCTACCGCCGCACGACCCATGAGCGCCAGGAAGACTACGGCCGGCAGATCTCAGCCATCGCAATCGAGGACACGTTTTAACATGGCCCTGCACTTCGAACGCACCGAATTCGCCGACCGCCTCGCAAGGTTGACGGCAAAGATGGAAGAGGAGAAGCTCGACGCGATGCTGCTCTTTGCCCAGGAGAGCATGTACTGGCTGACAGGCTACGATACCTTCGGCTACTGCTTCTTCCAGACGCTGGTGGTAAAGGCGGACGGCACCATGACGTTGCTGACCCGCTCGGCAGACCTGCGCCAGGCGCGCCAGACTTCCATCATCGAGGACATCCACATCTGGGTCGACCGCATCAACGCCGACCCGACGCTCGATCTGAAGAACCTGCTGAGCGAAATGGACCTGCTCGGCGCCCGCATCGGCGTCGAATACGATACGCACGGCATGACCGGCCGCGTCGCACGCCTGCTCGACGATCAGCTGACATCGTTCGCCCAGCTGGTCGATGCTTCCTACCTCGTCGGCCGTCTCCGGTTGGTAAAGAGCCCGACCGAACTTGCCTATGTCGAGCGCGCGGCAGCCCTTGCCGACGATGCGCTGGATGCGGCGCTGGCATTGACCGGGCCCGGCGGCGATGAAGCCGCGATCCTTGCAGCCATGCAGGGAGCGGTATTTTCCGGCGGAGGCGACTATCCGGCCAACGAATTCATCATCGGCTCCGGCATCGATGCCCTTCTCTGCCGCTACAAGGCGGGCCGTCGCAAGCTGGATGCCAACGACCAACTGACGCTGGAGTGGGCCGGTACCTACGCCCACTACCATGCTGCCATGATGCGCACGATCGTCGTGGGCGAGCCGACACATCGCCACCGCGAGCTGTTCAGCGCCTGCCTCGAAACTATCCAGGCCATCGAGACCGTGATGAAGCCGGGCCATAACTTTGGCGACGTGTTCGACATGCATGCGAGGATCATGGACGAGCGCGGCCTGGCGCGGCACCGGCTCAACGCCTGCGGCTATTCCCTCGGCGCCCGCTTCTCGCCCTCCTGGATGGAACAGCAGATGTTCCACATCGGCAATCCGCAGGAGATCGAGCCCGGCATGTCGCTGTTCGTTCACATGATCATCATGGATTCCGACACCGGCACGGCGATGACCCTCGGCCAGACCTACCTGACGACCGCGGACGCTCCCAAAACTCTTTCGCGCCATCCGCTCGAATTTCTTAACCGGTAAGGGCGTATCCTGTCTCTTCGAGCGGGAACGAGGATCAAGCCGATGCTGTCCTGTCACCCGCCGGCTCAACCGGGCGATGAAGGGACGCAGGAACCATGGTGTCTGTCAGGTCGATACCGATCATCGTGGTCGCATTCGCGGCCTTGTCCGCCTGTAACACGACCGACGCGCTGACACCTCGGGTCGGTATCGGCGACGATGTCGCCTCCGCCCCGGTCACCCAGCGCGAGGTCGAGCGGATGGCGGCGGCTCCCCACCAGCCGACTTATGGCGCCCAGACCCGGGACAGCTATCAATCCAGCTACCAGCAGCAGGGCTACAGCACCACCGGCAGTTCATCCGCAACGCTGGACGAGCAGGCCGATGCGCTGCGCAGCGGCGGCCGCAACCCGGTTGCGTCCAAGCCGCTCCACGATGGCATGTCGCAGGGTCAGGATGACGCGGAAAATTCCCTGCCGTCGCAATCCGACGAGCAACGCGAGGCCGAGCGTCGACTGAGCGACCCGCAGCCTGCGCAAGAGCAACAACAGGCCGCCGAGCAGAGCGATCAATCCGACGCCGGGCAACAACAGCCCGATGGCGAGCAGCAGCAAGCATCGCTTCCGCCGGCTGCAGCGAGCGACGGCAACACCATCCGCTTCCTGCCGATTATCGGAGGACCGGTTGAGGCCGTTACGCCGCTATCGCGACAGCTGGGCGTTGAGGCGCGCGCCAACGGGCTGACGATCAAGGGATCGGGCGACACCGCCGCCGCCTACATTCTGAAAGGCTACCTCACGACCTTTGCAGACGGCCCCCAGATCACCGTCTCCTACGTCTGGGACGTGCTGGACAGCACCGGCGGACGCCTGCACCGTATCCAGGGCACGGAGAGCGTACCGCTGAAGCGCGGCGATCCATGGGCCGCTGTTCCGCCCTCCGTCATGCAGAAAATCGCCTCGAAGACGATCGCCGAATTCAATGGCTGGCGTCAGACACGCGGTGGATAGCATCCCCCCTACACACAATTCTGGGCTTCACTTGTCCTAAGCCCTTGCATTCGAGACCGGGGCGGTTAAAAGCGCGGCTATCAAACTGGAAATGGGCGGACCAAAATGAAGGTTTTCGCAGGGAACTCGAACCGGCAACTTGCCGAAGCGATCTGCAATTATCTCAACGTGCCCTTGGGCAGGGCAACTGTCCGCAGGTTCGCAGACCAGGAGATCTTCGTCGAGATCCAGGAAAACGTCCGCGGCGAGGACGTCTTCCTTGTACAGTCTACTTCATATCCTGCTAATGATCACCTGATGGAACTGCTGATCATGATCGACGCAATGCGTCGGTCTTCCGCTCGGCGCATTACTGCCGTTCTTCCCTATTTCGGTTATGCCCGCCAAGACCGCAAGCCCGGTCCGCGCACGCCCATTTCTGCGAAGCTGGTGGCCAACCTAATCACCGAGGCCGGGGCTGACCGTGTTCTCACACTCGACCTTCACGCCGGGCAAATTCAGGGCTTCTTCGACATCCCGACAGACAATCTTTACGCCTTGCCAATCCTGACGCGGGACATCAAGGCGCATTACGACATCAGCAACATCACTGTTGTTTCCCCTGATGTCGGCGGCGTAGTTCGCGCACGGGCGCTTGCCAAAAGATTGGACTGTCTGCTCGCGATCGTTGACAAGCGGCGCGACCGCCCGGGCGAATCCGAAGTGATGAACATCATCGGCGACGTCCATGGCAAAGATTGCATCTTGATCGACGATATTGTTGATTCCGGCGGTACGCTAGTCAACGCCGCCGAAGCATTGTTGAAGAACGGCGCCCTTAGTGTCACCGCTTACATTACCCATGGGGTGTTGTCCGGTGGCGCCGTCACCCGCGTAACATCGTCGAAACTGAAAGAGCTGGTCATCACCGACTCGATCCAGCCGACGACAGCGGTACAATCTGCCCACAACATCCGCGTCATCTCGACGGCGAGCCTCATGGGCGAGGCGATAAACCGGACCAGCCTGGAAGAATCAGTTTCCAGCCTGTTCGACTGAGACTGCCGTCACCGCAAATGTATGACTCCTAGACCCTTTTCACCAAGGGGATCGCGCAGGCTTCGCCTCCGTCGAACATTCGTGAGCGCGTCAGAAACCTTTTCTCGCGGCCGTTGTCGAGCGAGAACATGCCGCCCCTGCCCGGCACAACGTCGATGATCAGCTGTGTGTGCCTCCAGGCTTCGAACTGGCTGCCGGATATGTAGACCGGGACGCCGCCGATCTCGCCGAGCTTCACGTCATGATCGCCGATCATGAACTCCTCCACGGGGTAGCACATCGGCGACGATCCATCGCAGCAGCCGCCGGACTGGTGGAAAAGCACGTGGGGATGGTCGACCTGGATTTCGCGGATCAACTCCAGCGCCGCATCGGTCGCCAGAACCCTCGGTTCGCCATTGATGGTTTCGGACATCTCGCCTCCTGCAAACGCTTTGCCCTCCCCCTTTGTCAGGGAGAGGGCCGATAGCTTCAGCCATTCGCACCGCTCTCAGAAGAAACCGAGAGCCTTTGTGCTGTAGCTCACCAGCATGTTCTTGGTCTGCTGGTAGTGATCGAGCATCATCTTGTGGTTTTCACGGCCGACGCCCGACTGCTTGTAACCGCCGAATGCCGCATGGGCCGGATAAGCGTGGTAACAGTTGGTCCAGACACGTCCCGCCTGGATTTCGCGGCCAAAGCGGTAGCAACGGTTGGCGTCACGGCTCCAGACACCAGCACCGAGGCCGTAAAGGGTGTCGTTGGCGATCTCCAGCGCTTCCTTGTCGTCCTTGAACATCGTCACCGAGACCACGGGGCCGAAGATCTCTTCCTGGAACACCCGCATCTTGTTGTGGCCCTTGAAGATCGTTGGCTTGACGTAGAAACCGTTGGCGAGTTCGCCGCCGAGGTCGTTGCGCGAGCCGCCAGTCAGCACTTCCGCGCCTTCCTGCCGGCCGATGTCGAGATAGGCCAGGATCTTTTCCAGCTGCTCGCTGGAGGCCTGCGCGCCGATCATCGTGGCGCTGTCAAGCGGATTGCCCTGCTTGATCGCCTCGACGCGCTTGACGGCCTTTTCCATGAAGCGGTCATAGATCGATTCCTGGATCAGCGCCCGGCTGGGGCATGTGCAGACTTCGCCCTGGTTGAGCGCGAACATCGCAAAGCCTTCCAGCGCCTTGTCGAGGAAATCGTCGTCCTGCGACATGACGTCGTCGAAGAAGATGTTCGGCGACTTGCCGCCCAGTTCCAGCGTCACGGGGATGAGGTTCTGGCTAGCATACTGCATGATCAGCCGGCCCGTCGAGGTTTCGCCGGTGAAGGCAATCTTGGCGATGCGCGGGCTGGTGGCCAGCGGCTTGCCAGCTTCGAGGCCAAAGCCATTGACGATGTTGAGAACGCCGGCAGGAAACAGGTCGCCGACCAGTTCGGCCCAGATCAGCAGGGACGCCGGCGTCTGTTCGGCAGGCTTGATGACCACGCAATTGCCGGCAGCAAGCGCCGGCGCGAGCTTCCACGCGGCCATCAGGATCGGAAAATTCCATGGAATGATCTGGCCGACGACACCGAGCGGTTCATGAAAATGGTAGGCGACCGTGTCGTGGTCGATTTCGCCGATCGAGCCTTCCTGGGCACGGATGCAGGCCGCGAAATAGCGGAAGTGGTCGATTGCCAGCGGAATGTCGGCCGCCATGGTTTCGCGGATCGGCTTGCCGTTATCCCAAGTCTCGGCCTTGGCGAGCAGCTCTAGATTGTCCTCCATACGCTGCGCCACCTTCATCAGGATGTTCGAGCGCTCCGTGGTGGACGTCTTGCCCCAGCTATCCTTGGCGGCATGGGCGGCGTCGAGGGCAGCGTTGATGTCCTTCTCGTCGGAGCGAGGAATTTCGCAGAGTTTGCCGCCGGTCACGGGGGTGGTGTTGTCGAAGTATTTTCCGGAGATCGGCTCGCGCCACTGGCCACCGATGTAGTTGCCGTATTTCAGCTTGAACGGCGACTCGACGATTTTCTGATGCAGCATGTCATTCTCCCTGGGTGAACTGATCCTGCGGATCGATGGGAGGAACCTGCACCCGGAAAGGCGCCTGAGGTAGAGCCGGCAATCAATGCCGCAGTGCACAGTGTTTCACTTGTGAGACAAGATGATGCCTATGCGACAGGCAAACGATCACACGATAGGCAACATCTACCCGGTCGGCTCGGTCCACACAGCCTCATGAGACTGCGTGCGAGCCGTATTGCCCATCGTCAGCTCCGACTGAAATGTCAGTGAAGCGCGAGCTTCTTCATCTTGCGGTGCATCGTCGCGCGACTGATGCCGAGCTGCTGGGCTGCCTGGGAAACGTTGCCGTGGTTGCGCGACAGCACGCGGCGCAGGGCTGCGCGTTCGGCCTCCATGAGGTCTGCGCCATCGTCACTGCGATCCTCGTGCAAGGCATCGGATGCCGGCAGTCCAGCCTTTATCCGGGCATCGTCGAGTTTGAGCGCCAGCCTTGCAGCGCGGGTGGCGCCGAGAATGAGGTCGTCCTTGTCGACGGCCAGAAGCGCTGCCGCCGGATTGCTGCCGCTTGGAACCATGACAATTCGGGAGCCGCGAAAAGCGCTGCGGAAGAGATTGGTCTCGATGCGAAGCGCGGCATCGCGCACCGCCTGCGACAGGATGGCCAGCGCCATTTCGTTGACGTCCTCGCGGCAGGTCGAAATATCGAGCGCGGCCGTCAGCTGCCCACGATGGTCGCGGATCGGCGCAGACGTGCAGCTGAGATTGATGTTCGAAGAGAGAAAATGCTGGTCGCGATAGATAGTCACCGAACGCTCGTCGGCCAGTGCTGTACCGATGCCGTTGGTCCCGGCGCTGGCCTCGCTCCAGACGGCGCCAGGCCAAAGCCCGAGGCTGCGAAAATCCTTGTCCTCGCTGCCGGTTCCGCGCCGCTCCAGCGCAACGCCCTTGCTGTCGGTGAGAAGCAGGCAGCAGCCGGCCTTGCCGACCGTCAGGAACAGGCGGTCGAGCTCGTCGGTCGCTTCGACGATGAGTTGTGCCGATTGCTCCCTTGCCAGCCGGAACTCCTCATCCGTCAGGCGCAGCGGTGCGCGGTTCTGCTCCGGCGCCAGCTGATACATCGACATGCAGCGGTGCCAGGAGGCTATGATCGGTGAACTCGCCGCAGCCGATTTAAGCTGCGCGCTGGCGTAGACCCGCTCCGCATGAGCCATCTCATTGTGCATGCGCCCCTCCCAAGGCTTCGAAGCTGAAATCTTCGCGCGAAACGCCGGCAAGCGCAATGCCTAAGTGCAGCTTGCCATTGGTATCGGCACGTGAAGGGCAGCTCCTCGAAAAGGCGTCGTCACTTTGCCGGGGTGATTACCTGGCCATTGACGGTGAAGGCGCCATCCTCGGTCACAGTCACATCCCAGCGCTGCCGGCCGTCCGGATCGGTCTTGGCAAATCCCTTCGCCATCATCATCCCAAAGGAGATCTGGTTAAGCTCAGCGTCGGTCTTTGCGGCATTCTGGACGAAGGCGATAGTCTTGTCGTAGTCGCGGGAAAGCACGCTCATCTGCAACGCGTAGCGATTGGTTTGCTGGAGGTTGGAGACAACCTTGCCGGAGACAGCGATATCATAAACGCTGGAAACCGCGCTGATCTCGGGAAAGTCGATCGTCAGCTTGTCGTTTGGAAAGATGGCACTGCCGATCTTCCGGCCGCTTTCAGTGGACAGGCCCTCCGGCGTCGAGAAATCGGTGTTCAGCAGTATGTCGGCAGCCGCCGCGAAGTTCATGTCGGGGATACCGACTTCCACCACGGTCGTGTCGGGCACCAGCGCCTCGTAGCCCTCTGGCACCAGGCCGGAAGCAAGCTTCAGCTTTTCCGCCCTCAGCCCGAAGCCGATGCTGGACGCTTCGGTCAGGCCGTTCATCTTGAAGGAGTAGGTGAGCTTGTCCAGCGACGCCGTCCCGACATCGGTCAGTACCGAGAGATTGCTGGCGACGGCGGTTTCCTCGAGCGAGCCGAACAGCGGCAGCGCATTGCGCACCAGCTTCTGGAATTTTTCGCCACCGCGCTTCGACAGCTTCTTGGCTTCGGCGTGTTCGAAAACAAAGCGGATGAGATCGCGCAATGCATTGATCGGTACGCCGGTCGCCTTGGCGTCGAATGTCATATTGTCCGCCTTGATCTCGGCATTGCCCGAGGCCTGGCCGGCGATCTTCTCGTAAAAGCTGGGCATCGCACCGCTGGCGAGCATATCGACGGTGCCCGGCCTGGCCGTATCGATGGACGAGAACTTGTAGGTCATGCCGGCAGCGCCAGCCTCGACCTTTTGAGCCCCTGAGATCGAGGACATTCTGAAGTCCCTCGCCGTCGCATCCAGCGAGCGCATGTAGCTGATCGCAGGATCGAACACCCCGCTATAGACCATCGACCCCATCTGATATTGGATATCGGTCGCCGGCCCGTCGCCCAGCTTGGAATGAGCGGAAATATCGAGGGAATTGTCGCCATCGATGTTCCACAAGCCCTTCTCCGCAGGCGCCGCGAACATCGTGAGCGGCTTAAGGCCGGAAATCGTGAAATCAGGGGAAGGAAACCGGTCGAGCAACTTCGTGAGGTCGTAGGTAACCTCGTAACGATTGCCTATCGGCTTGACGGAGAGGAAAGTGCTGGCGATATCGTGGGGCAGGAACGCGCTGAGCGAGTTACGCAGATCCTTGGCACCCTGCTCGTTCACCTCGGCGCCGTAAGATGCGCCTGAAAGACCGGTTGTCAGAACGATTGCAGCAGCGATGGTCCGGTAACGCATAACAACTCTCCCTATGCCGTTGCACCGGGCGACTGTGAAAGACGACGCTACAACCTGTCAACCGTCGATCCGCCGAAACCCGACCGCCTCCGATATTATCCATGCGACGCGGATCGGTTCCGCACTTCGGTAAATGCCCAAGTCTCGCATGTCGGAGAAACCGCAACCGATTTTCCGTAGAATACCCGGCGCAAATAGCCTGACATTCCCGTCTCCAGAAGACGAGGCCAAACCGCTTTTCGGCGTTAATATCGCGTTTCCGTCGCGATGCGGCCGGTAGTCTTGCGTTTTACAGTCTTTTGCCCTATACGCCACGCGTCCGCGCAGACACCCTTGGAGGCAATGCGGATGGGGCCGGTTTCGGCCGTCCTCCGGTCTTGCCACGCGGTTCACCGCAAAGGCCAAGACTCTCCAGTAATCTTGAAAGGAATTGCCATGAGCAACCAAAGCTATCAGCTCAAGGCCGACGCACGCGAACGGGTCGGTAAGGGGTCCGCCCGTGAACTTCGCCGCAAAGGTCTCATTCCTGCTGTCATCTATGGCGACAAGCAGGCTCCCGTTTCCATCACCTTGAACACCAATGAAGTCACCAAGCGCGTTCACGCCGGTGGCTTCCTGACAACGATCGTAACGGTCGAAGTCGACGGCAAGTCCTACCGCGTCCTGCCGAAGGACTACCAGCTCGACCCGGTCCGTGACTTCGTTCTGCACGTCGATTTTCTGCGCGTCTCCGGCAACACCCAGGTGACCGTTGAAATCCCGGTTCACTTCCTCAACGACGACAAGGCCCCTGGCATCAAGGTCGGCGGCGTTCTCAACATCGTTCGCCACGCCGTTGAAGTCACCTGCCCTGCCGACAAGATCCCGGAATCCTTCTCGGTCGACCTGACCGGCCTGAAGATCGGCGACAGCATCCACATTTCGGACGTTACACTGCCGAAAGATGTACAGCCTGTGATCACCGATCGTGACTTCACGATTGCCACGATCGTTCCGCCGGTAGTCGACGTCGTTGAAGACGAAACGACAGAAGAAGAAGGCACTTCGGAAGAGTAAGCTTTTCCGAAAACGTCGAAGAGATCAGAACCCGCCATCCTCAACGGACGGCGGGTTTTTTCGTGCCTGCAACCAAGTTGGGACCATTGGCCTCGGGCACCGCAGTACCACACCGTTAACCCCGCCGTTTCAGCAACCCTTAACAAATCTGTGAAACTTTACGCCACAGAGTTGCAGCCGTCCGATCGACATCGCTCGAGCGCCACCTTCAACCAGGGGAAGATTCGGACGCGATGAACAATTCCGTCGAAAACAGGTTTTTTGCGATCGTCTGCGGCGCCCTTCTGGTCTTTGTCGCACCGCTGTTCGTGCTGTTCCTGTTTCTCTCGTCGGAACGCGCCGAGAAGGAAATCCGCGATCACATCACGGTCTTGCTGGCCGCCAATGCACAGGCGCTTGCCAAGCCCCTCTGGGATCTGGACGAGGATACCATCACCCAGGTCAGCGCCACCACTGTCTCCGAGGGCGAGCAGGTCCAGGTCAATGTCCGCGATACATCCGGCCAGTTGGACATCACCCAGTCGACCATTCCCAAATCCTTCGACGGCAAGCTGGAATCGATCTCGCGCGCCATCACCTACAACACGGTGGACGGCAAGAAGACGCTCGGCACCATCACCGTTCTCTACCCGCAACTCGGCATCTTCGACGGACTGAAGCACGAAGAGATCGTCTTCATCTCGATTTTCATCTTCGCCGTACTGACCGTTTTCGGAACAGCCCTGATCGGTAACCGGATATTTGTCATCCAGCCGCTGATGCGGCTCGCCCATGCCATCGAGGCGACACGCCAGCTCGGCTCCCGCCACCACGTCGACTGGCAGTCGAACGACGAAATGGGTCGGCTGGCGCGCAGCTTCAACGAGATGCAGATCAAGCTGGAGCGCGAGGAGACGGAGCTGAAGCTCGCCCATCGCGGCGCAACCGATACCTACAACCTCACGCCCGCCATGCTGTTCTCCCTCGACGAGAACGATTGCATTTCCGCCGTCAGTGATTACTGGCTGGCCGCGACAGGCTACCGACGGGAGCAGGTGCTCGGCCGCCCCTTCGCCAGCCTGCTGATGGAACAGTCCCGCGAGAAATACATTCAGCGAAAGCAGCAACACGGCCGGGCCGCACCGCAGATCGAGGTGACGGTCAAGTTCCCCTGTATCGACGGCCGGATCATGGACCTGCTCATCCTGGAATCGACAGCCGTCAAGGGCGGACGGTCGCTGTCGGTCATGACGGATGTCACCGAACTCAAGCAATCCGAAGACCGCAATCTGCGCCAGGCGATCACCGATCACCTGACCGGCCTCCTGAACCGCCAGGGTTTCGAGACCGCGCTCGATGCCAAGATCAACGAGGCAGACCTGCGTCACCGGGAACTCGCCTGCCTGTTTATCGATCTTGACCGTTTCAAGTGGATCAACGACAATCTCGGCCACGCTGCCGGCGATGCAGCACTGTGCGAACTTGTCGCGCGCCTGCAGGCCCACCTATCGCCGGGTGACATCGCAGCCCGCCTCGGCGGAGACGAATTTGCAATTCTGATCTTGTCCGAAGACGCGGAAGAAAAGGCACTCGCCATGGCAGCCAGCGTCGCAGAGATCTTCGCAGCCCCGTTCGTCGGCGACGCCCGCCTGAGCGCCAGCATCGGTATCGCTATCTATCCGCGCCACGCTGCCAACGCCTCCGAATTGCTGCAGAAGTCCGACATGGCCATGTATGCCAAGAAACGCGAGGGCAAAAATGGCGCGCAGATCTTCGACAACAGCATGCTGGACGACGCACGTGGCCGCGCCGAGGTCGAAACCTTCATCGAGACTGGGCTGACCGAAGACTGGTTCGAGGCTTACCTGCAGCCGATCGTCAACATCGAGGATCGCGCGATCGCCGGCTTCGAGGCGCTCATGCGCCTGCATCATCCGCAGAAGGGCATCCTGCCGCCAAAGCCGATCATCGATATCGCCGAGGAAACGGGATCCATCATCCGCATCGGAACGCGGATCATGGAAAAAGCCATCGCCAACCTCGCCCGCATCTCCAAGCTCGACGGGATGCAGGATGTCTATCTCGCGATCAACTTCTCGCCGCTGCAGTTCGAGCCGGCACTGCCGGCCCTGATCGCCGGTTTACTCATGCGCCACGAAATCAAGCCGCAGCGGATCGTTATCGAGATCACCGAGGCGGTCCTGATGGACGACAATCCCGAGGTCCGCAACATCATCAATGAGATCTGCAGTTTCGGATGTCGCATCGCACTGGACGATTTCGGGACGGGCTATTCGTCGCTGAGCTACATCAACCGCTTTCCAGTCGACATCATCAAAATCGACCAGTCGTTCACCAAGGCCATCAACGACGCGTCTCCGGACGTCCGTCGCAAGAGCCGGATGCTGGTCGAAAGCATCACGACCCTGTCGCACAAGATGAACTGTACGGTGATCGCAGAAGGCATAGAGACCGAGGACGAGTGCGCGACGCTGATCGCCATGGGTATCGACTATGGCCAGGGCTATCTCTTCCACAGGCCACAGCATCCGGATGCGCTGATGGAAACGCTGGCAGGCCGCATGCCCGGCGGTCGCAGCAGCATGGCCATCGCATCCTGAACCTCGCGCGGGAGAAGCCCATGATCAAAATGCTTTTGCCTCTCCTGATCGCCTCCCATCTCACCGTCACGGCCGAGGCGCAGACCGTATCCTTCGTGACCGAAGAATATCCGCCCTTCAGCTACCGCGAAGGAAGCGACATCAAGGGCGCTGCCGTCGACCAGATCAAGCTGCTGATGCGCGGATTGAACGACTTTACCATCGACGTCGTCCCTTGGGCTCGCGCCTATTCACAAGCCCGCACGACACCGATGAACTGCGTATTTGCAACTGCCCATACAACGGAGCGCGATGCCCTGTTCAAATGGGTGGAGCCACTGCTGATCGACCGCAATTTCCTCGTCAAGCATACCGGCACCGCGGTGAACGCTGCAACCCTCGAGCAAGCAAGGCAGTTTTCCGTCGGCACCTGGCGCGAGGACTATACGGAGACCCTGCTGCGCAATCTCGATTTCCCGAAGATCGACGTTGCCACCACCATGTCGGCGACGCTGAAAAAACTGATGAACGACCGCATCGACATGATGCCGCTATCGGAACCCTACATGGACAAGCTGATCAAGGAGGGCAAGCCGCTGGAGCGCGTCGTCCTCTTATCGCGCCAGGTGATTGGCATCGCCTGCCACAAGGATTTTCCGGAGGATTTGCGCCAGAAGATGCAGGTTGCCTTGACCGCACTGATCGCCGACGGAACGCAGAAGCAACTCTTCGAGCAATACGGCATGGCGCTCGAAAACTGACGCTTGGCCCCCTCACCCGTCAGAAAATCCGTCTTGACTTGACGACCCATTCGCGTCGATGAACGGCTCCGTCATCTGCGAAAGGACGACAGCCATGCTTCTTATCGCCGGCCTCGGCAATCCCGGCCCCCAGTACAAAGCCAATCGCCACAACATCGGCTTCCTGGCCGTCGATGCCATCCACCGTCGCCACAGCTTCTCGCCCTGGACGAAGAAGTTCAAGGCCGTCATTGCCGAAGGTGAACTCGATGGCCAGAAGGTACTGCTGATCAAGCCGCAAACATTCATGAACCTGTCGGGCGAGTCCGTCGCGGAGGCGATGCGCTTTTACAAGCTGCAGCCTTCGGATCTCGTCGTCATCTACGATGAACTCGATCTCGTTCCGGGCCGCGCACGGCTGAAGACGGGCGGCGGCCATGGCGGACACAACGGCATCAAGTCGATAGACGCCCATGCCGGCCGGGAATATCGCCGCCTTCGCCTCGGCATCGGCCATCCCGGCGTCAAGGACCTGGTACAGAGCTACGTGCTCGGCGACTTCGCCAAGTCCGACAAGACCTGGCTCGAGCCTCTGCTCGAAACGCTGGCCGACCACGCCGACATGCTTGTCCGCAACGAGGACTCGCAGTTGATGAACAAGCTGGCGCTCGCTGTCGGCGACAAGTCGTCGGAAGAAAAGGCACCGAAGCTGGCCGCATCGGGAAAGCCACCAGGCCAGTCGCACATCCGCGCTGCACGCAATTTCAACCAGCCCAAGGCCCTGCCGACCACAGGACCGATGGCGGACATGCTGAAGAAGTTGTTTGGCGGTAAGGACGGCGACCAATGACCGGCAGCGGGGAAGCAGGGTTTGCCGTACGCCAGGCCGAAGCTTCGGACCTTGACCAGCTTCTCGACCTCTACCGGCAACTAAACCCCGCCGATCCCGAACCGACGGCGGATGCGGCGCAGACCGCTTACGCAGAAATGCTGGCGCAGCCGGGCCTCCGTGTCTTTCTCGGGACCGCCGACCATCGACCGGTGTCCACGGCAACGCTTCTGATCATCCCCAACCTTACCCGTGGAACTCGACCTTACGCTCTCATCGAAAATGTCGTGACGCTGGAGGAGCAACGCAGCAAAGGCTATGGGCGCACTGTTATGCTGCACGCCATTGATGTCGCCTTTACCGCCGGCTGTTACAAGGTGATGCTGCTGACAGAGCGGCAGCGCGAACATATACATCGCTTCTATGAAAGCTGCGGTTTCACCCAGAACAAGGCCGGCTTCCAGATCCGCAACGATTGAACGTCAAAAGAGGATAGCCTCCCAGGCAACAATGCTCTCCCCGCCTATTCCTCCGGCTCGGTGGTGAACATCAGCGGGAATCCGGCTTCCTTGCCGTAGTCGGTGGCTTCCTTGGCCTTGGTCTCGGCAATGTCCTTGGCGCATACGACGATGACGCAGGAACCCAGTTGATGGGCTGTCATCATCATCCTCGCTCCGGTTTCCTCGCTCATGCGGAACACGGCCTTCAGCACCATGATGACGAAGTCGCGCGGCGTAAAATCGTCGTTGATCAGGATGACCTTGTACATCTTGGGCTGCTCAAGCTTAGGCTTGGTCACGGTCTTGGGTTTGAGGTTTGTACTGCTGGCACTCATGGAAAATCCGTCTCCTGAAGACGCCGGAGCTCTGCTGGGCTCGACTTGGCCTTATATTGCGCTGCGACAGGCTGTGTTCAAGCGGACAATGTTCAAGAACGAACATGCGTGTCTTACAAGCTGAGGCCCCTGCTCGATAACCAGCGCGGCCGATGGGCAAACCATAGCGCCCCCGATAGAATCGACCGGCCTTTTGACGTTATCGCGCCGCCTTTCAATCCCATCGCCTCGTCGCGGATTGTAGGGCAAATCCGCCATACCTTCAAGACAACGGCCCTGCAGGTGCCGAAAGGCTTGACCGCCCTGCTCCTTTATCTCATACGCACAGAACATTTCCAGTAAATCAGGTGTCACAGCCATGGGCTTCAAATGCGGTATCGTCGGCCTTCCGAATGTCGGTAAGTCCACACTCTTCAATGCGCTGACCAAGACGGCGCAGGCTCAGGCGGCCAACTATCCGTTCTGTACCATCGAACCGAACACCGGCGAAGTCGCCGTGCCGGATCCGCGCATGCAGAAGCTGGCCGGTATTGCGGGCTCGAAGGAAATCATCCCGACCCGCATTTCCTTCGTCGACATCGCAGGCCTCGTGCGCGGAGCCTCCAAGGGCGAAGGCCTCGGCAACAAGTTCCTCGCCAATATCCGCGAAGTCGATGCTGTCGTGCACGTGCTGCGCTGCTTCGAAGACGACGACATCACCCACGTCGAAGGCCGCATCAATCCGGTCGGCGATGCCGAGACAATTGACACGGAACTGATGCTGGCCGATCTCGAGAGCCTGGAGCGCCGCACCGAGCAGACTCGCAAGCGCGCCAAGAGCAACGACAAGGAATCGATGACGCTGTTGCCGATGATGGACGCGTCGCTCGCGCTCCTCAACGAAGGCAAGCCGGTCCGCACCCTGCTGCCGAAACTCGACGCCGAAGAGCTGGAGATCCTGAAGGGGCTGAACCTGCTGACGTCGCACCCGGTGCTCTACGTCTGCAACGTCGCCGAAAGCGATGCGGTCAGCGGCAACGCTCATACTAAGGCCGTGGAAGAAATGGCCAAGGCGCAAGGGTCGCAATGCGTCATCATCTCGGCTGCCATCGAATCCGAAGTGGCGCAGCTGCCGGATGAGGAATCCAAGGAGTTTCTGGAGGCCCTCGGTCTAGAGGAAGCCGGTCTCGACCGCCTGATCCGCGCCGGCTACAGCTTGCTCGACCTCATCACCTACTTCACCGTCGGCCCCAAGGAAACGCGCGCCTGGACGATTGCGCGTGGCACGAAGGCACCGGCAGCGGCCGGCGTCATCCACACCGATTTCGAACGCGGCTTCATCCGCGCCTTCACCATCAGCTACGACGACTACATCAACTTCAAGGGTGAAGTCGGCGCCAAGGAAGCTGGCAAGGGCCGCGACGAAGGCAAGGAATACGTGGTCCAGGACGGCGACGTCATCCACTTCCGCTTCAACACCTGATCCGGCGCAAGCCGTATCGCGCGAAACGGGAGGAGACCGCGATGGCTGACGAGAGACTTGCATTCGAAGATTTCACCGTCGGCCGCAGCTTTCCGCTCGGCCCGATGGCGGTGGCGTCGGCGGAAATCATCGCATTCGCGCAGGAATTCGATCCGCAGCCGATGCATCTTGACGAGGAAGCCGGCCGCGCCAGCATCCTCGGAGGCCTTGCAGCGTCGGGCTGGCATACCTCGTCGATGTTCATGCGGATGATGTTCGACAGCTTCCTGTGCCGTTCGCTTTCCGAAGGCTCGCCGGGCATCGACCTCATGGAATGGCGCAAGCCGGTCCTCGCCGGCGATACGCTGTCCGGTCGTTCCACGGTGCTCCAGTCCCGTCCCATGCGGTCCCGCCCGGGGATCGGTATCGTCAAATTCCGTCACGAGGTGGAGAACCAACGCGGCGAGATCGTCAGCCTCGGGGAAAACTCCATCATGTTCCGCATCGAGACTGCGGCACGGGGTCCGGCATGACCATGGCGGAGACCTATGCCATCGGCCTCAAGGTCGATATCGGCACCTATACCTTCGACGCGGATCGCATCGTCGCCTATGCGACGCGCTTTGACCCTCAGCCTTTCCACGTCGATCCGGAAGCGGCGAGACAATCGCTGTTCGGCGGCCTCTGCGCCTCTGGCTGGCACAGCTGCTCGGCCTGGATGAAGACCTTCGTCGCCTTCTGGAACGAAGAAACCGCCCGCCTCGAAGGCCAAGGGCTGAAAACGCCGAAACTCGGCCCCTCGCCCGGCTTCAAGAACCTGCAATGGCTGCGACCGATCTTTGCCGGCGACACGGTGCGCTATTCGGTGACGCTGTTGTCGAGCCGCAGCCTCGCCTCGCGCCCGGGATGGATCATCAACACCATCCTCTGCGAGGGCGGGAACCAGGACGGCATCCCGGTTCTCCGTTTCGAAAGTAGCGTCCTCGAATTCGAGTGACGCCGCTCTCGATGGCTCGGGAACCGGCTAGTGGCCCGAGAATTCCACCAGCGTGTGCACGGCCACATCCAGCGCTTCGAGCTTCCGGCGACCACCGAGATCCGGCAGGTCGATGACGAAGCAGGCAGCCACCACCTCAGCGCCCATCTGCCGCAGCAACTGCGTCGCGCCGACAGCGGTGCCGCCGGTGGCGATGAGGTCGTCGATAAGGATCACCTGTTCGCCGGGCATGACCGCATCGCGGTGCATCTCCATTTCGTCGAGGCCGTATTCCAGGCTGTAGGCGATGCTGACTGTTTCATGGGGCAGCTTGCCCTTCTTGCGGATAGGGATGAAGCCGGCAGACAGCTGGTGAGCCACAGCGCCGCCGAGAATGAAGCCACGCGCTTCCATGCCGGCGACCTTGTCGATCTTCATGCCGGCACAGATCTGCACAAGTTCATCGACGGCACGCCGGAAAGCCCGGGGATTGCCGAGCAGCGTAGTGATATCGCGGAACATGATGCCGGGCTTAGGATAATCCGGAATGGAGCGGATCGATCGGATAAGTTCATTGTCACGGGTTGTCATTGGCGAAGGAGCCTGCTGCTGTTCGTTGCAAAAAGCCACCAATAGGGTGGAGCAGCCAGCCATGTCCAGCCGAAAGCGTAATCGTCATTGCGCAAGCAGAGACAGCTTCGAACCTAGCAATGACGAGGCCGCCCGAGGCGGCATCGTCTTAAACCTATTGTCCTTCTTAGTGCTCGGTCTTGGCGTAGACCGACCGCTTTACCAGATAGATCAGGACGGTGAAGATCAGCAGGAACACCATGACCATGAAGCCGGTGTGCTTGCGCTCCTCCAGATGCGGCTCGGCGGCCCACATCAGGAAGGAAGAGACATCGCGGGCGTACTGGTCGACCGTCTGGGGCGATCCGTCGTCATAGGTCACCTGGCCATCCGACAGCGGCTTCGGCATAGCCAGCACGGCTGCCGCATGGAAGTACGGATTGTAGTGCCCGTTCGGCGGCACCTGGAAACCGGCCGGCGGTTCCTCGTAGCCTGTCAGCAGCGAGTATATGTAATCCGGCCCGCTCTCCTGATACTGCGTGAAAATATCGAAGACGAACCCCGGGAAGCCGCGCTCGACCTCACGCGCCTTGGCAAGCAGCGAGAAGTCCGGCGGTGCGGCACCGTGGTTGGCAGCCTCAGCCGCTTCCTTGTTGGGAAAAGGCGACGGGAAATGGTCGGATGGAACAGCCTTCCGGGTGTACATCTCCCCTTGCGCGTTCGGTCCGTCCTGCGTCTCGTAGTTGGCGGCGAAGGTCTTAATCTGCGCCTCCGAATAGCCGAGATCGCTGAGCGTGCGAAACGGCACGAGGCTCATCGAATGGCAGGCGGAACAGACCTCGGCATAGACCTTAAGCCCACGCTGCAGCTGCGCCTTGTCGTAGTAGCCGAAGGGACCGGCGAACGTCCATTTTTGCTCCCGCGGCTCCTTGAGCGGATAGACCGGTGTTGCCTCGGCGGGCGGCTTGGTGTCCTCGGCATGAAGCGCCGTGCCTGCGCCGGCGAGGAGTGCCAGCGTCAGAAAGCCGGCAGCAAACTTGCTCATCATCGTCTTCCCCATCGCCACGCTCATGCCCCGACCACGACCGCTGGAGCGGACTTGCGGTTCTGCTTCTCGAGTACCGCCTCGGTGATCGAGTTCGGTATTCGTCGCGGTGTCTCGACCAGGCCGAGGACCGGCATGATCACCAGGAAGAAGCCGTAGTAGAAGAGTGTCCCGAACTGCGAGTAGGCGACGTAATTGCCCCTGAGGTCGCCATGGAACAAGAGGCCGAAAAGCCCGGTCCCCTCCGCCGGCATAGCTCCGAGCCAACCGAGGAAGATTGCGTTGGCGACGAACAGCCAGAAGCACACCTTGTACCAGGGACGGTAGACAGCCGAGCGAACCTTCGACGTATCGAGCCACGGCACGAAAAACAGCACCAGGATCGCGCCGAACATGGTGAGCACGCCGGCCAGCTTCGAGTCGATGGGCCCGATGTTGAAGGTAATCGAGCGCAGCATCGCGTAGAACGGCAGGAAATACCATTCAGGCACGATATGCGCCGGCGTTTTCAGCGGATCGGCAGGAATGTAGTTGTCGGCGTGGCCAAGATAGTTCGGCAGGTAGAAGACGAAGTAGGCGTAGACCAGCAGGAACACGGATACACCGAGCGCATCCTTCATCGTCGCATAGGGCGTGAAGCGCACCGTATCCGTCTTGGTCTTGATCTCGACGCCGGTCGGGTTCGTCTGGCCCGCCACATGCAGCGCCCAGATGTGCAGCACGACGACGCCGGCGATCATGAACGGCAGCAGGTAGTGCAGCGAGAAGAAGCGGTTCAGCGTCGGATTGTCGACGGCAAAGCCGCCAAGCAGGAATTGTTGGACCCATTCACCGACGTAGGGCAGCGCAGAGAAAAAGCCGGTGATCACGGTCGCGCCCCAGAACGACATCTGGCCCCAGGGAAGCACATAGCCCATGAACCCGGCCGCCATCATCAGCAGGTAGATGATGACGCCAAGGATCCAGAGAACCTCGCGCGGTGCCTTGTAGGAACCGTAATACAGCCCTCGAGCGATGTGCAGGTAGACAGCGACAAAGAAGAACGAGGCACCGTTGGCATGCATGTAGCGCAGCAGCCAGCCATGGTTGACGTCACGCATGATCTTTTCGACGGAATTGAACGCCACGGTCGTCTCGGCGGCGTAATGCATCGCCAGAACCACGCCTGTCAGGATCTGCAGCACCAGCATGACAGCCAGCATAGCGCCGAACGTATAGGCATAGTTCAGGTTGCGCGGCACCGGATAGGCGACAAAGCTGTCATAGACCAGACGCGGCAAAGGAAGCCGCGAGTCGATCCACTTTTCAAGTCCGGTGGATGGCTCGTAGGTTGATTGACCACTCATGATTCAGTATCCCCCTCAACCGATCTTGATCACTTTGTCGGATGTAAATGCGAACGTCGGTATGGCGAGGTTCATGGGTGCGGGACCCTTCCGGATACGACCGGCAGTGTCATAGACCGACCCATGGCAGGGACAGAACCACCCGCCATATTCCCCCGACGTGCCGAGCGGCACACAGCCGAGATGGGTGCAGGAACCGATCATCACGATCCAGTTCTCCTTGCCCTTGCCGGCCGAGCGGGCGACGTCACTAGCTGGTTCTTCGGGAGGCAGGTTGGCGTTGCGCGCGACCGGATCTTTGAGATCGCCGATCGGGGCGGAATTGGCCTCGGCGATTTCTTTTTCTGTCCGGTTGCGGATGAAGACCGGTTTGCCACGCCATTTGACTGTCAACGACATGCCGGGCTCAAGGCTGGAAACATCGATTTCGACGGAAGCAAGCGCCAGTGTGGATTGATCCGGCCGCATCTGGTCGATAAATGGCCAGACGGCCGAAACGGCACCGACCACGCCGGCCATGCCGGCTGCTATATATAGAAAATCGCGCCGCGTCGGCTCGCCCAAGGTCTCGCTCTTCGTGTCGTTCTCGCTCACGCGGCCCCTCCTCTTCACGCAGAACCGCGGATGTGCCGCGGCAATCCTTCAACTCCGGCGAATCGCCCAGGCCACAATTCTGCCATAGATTTTCTCCGCCCCCAGCCGGTTTCTAAGCTTGATCGAACGCCATGTCCAGTCTTGCCAGCGGAGGTGGGCACAATGTCGCGGGCAAAACTACAGTTTTATGGGCGCATGACAGATCAAAACCGTCTACGCTTGGGGTATTGTGGTAACCGCATGAATTGCCGACGAATTCGCAAAGCAAATCCCCGCGTTGCACTGCAAAAATAACTATCGCAAACTTGCTGCGTTGCAACAACAGGGGCACCGTGCTAGTCGCTCCACAGAAGCGCCCATCCAGAGGTTACCCAGGGTCATGAGAGATACCATCTACTGCGTGATATCGGTGGTGACCACCTGCATTCTCGGCATCCTGGCGGCCCGTTATGTCACGCACCTGTGGATCCTCGCCTTCTTCGAGAGCCTGCAGACCCACATCGGCATCGCCTGCATTGTCGGAGCGCTGCTGGCGCTTGCCGTGCGTCGCCACTGGTACGCCATCGCCATGCTGGTCGTGGCGATCGCCATCACCGGTCATTCGATCGTCCTGCTTCAGGCCCGCGCAGAAACGCCGGCTCCCGCTGACGCGCAGCCATCCTACCGGCTGCTGTCTTTCAACATCGACGGCGACAATTTCGCCAATTCGGAAAAAATTGCCGATCTCGTTCTCAACTCCAAGGCCGATGTCGTGGAAATGTTCGAGGCGCCGCCGATGCTGTCGCAGATGACGCGACTGGCTGCCATCTATCCATACCGCATCGGCTGCGGCGTGATGGAGGACAATTGCGACAGCCTGTTGATGTCCAAACGCCCGTTCCTCTCGCAGTCGATTGGTAGCCTCAGCGGGTTGTGGAGAAACCGGTTCATTCTGGCGACCATCGACATCGATGGCCAGAAGATCGCCTTCGCCTCCGCCCATCTGAGCAAACCCTATTTCGACGACTTCCATGCCGACGAACTGGCTGCCCTGTCCGACGACTTGAACGCGGTCGGCGAACCGCTGCTGCTCGCCGGCGATTTCAATGCGGCCGTGGTCGAACCAGACATGCAGGCGTTTCTCCGCCGCAGCAATCTGGACCACGTTTTCCCGGAGCCCGCGACCTGGCCGATCGAGACCGGCGCCTTAGGTATCGCCATCGATCACGTGTTTGCGAGGCCGCCGCTGCAGCTGAAATCCGTGCGTCGGATCGAGGATGCCATGGGGTCAAACCACTACGGGCTCATCACCGACTTCACCATCGCCCGTTAGCCCGACTATTCCGCGTCGACGGCAATGAAGCCTCCCGATTGCCTCGCCCAGAGCTCGGCGTAGAGGCCGTTGCGCGAGAGCAGTTCCGCGTGGCTGCCATCCTCGATTATCCGCCCCTTCTCGATGACAACGAGGCGGTCGAGGGCTGCAATCGTCGACAGCCGATGGGCGATTGCCAGAACCGTCTTGCCCTCCATCATCGCCAGCAGATTGGACTGCAAGGCTGCCTCCACTTCGGAATCCAGTGCCGAGGTCGCCTCGTCGAGCACCAGGATCGGCGCATCCTTGAGCATGACCCTGGCAATGGAGATGCGCTGACGCTGGCCGCCGGACAGCTTGACCCCACGCTCACCGACATGGGCGGAGAAGCCTTTGCGGCCATTCTGGTCCTCGAGATCGGCGATGAATGTGTCCGCCTCGGCCCGCCTGGTAGCCTGAAGCAGCAGGTCGGCGCCCGCATCAGGCCGACCAAACAGGATGTTGTCGCGGATGGAGCGGTTGAGCAGCGCCGTATCCTGCGTCACCATGCCTATAGCCGCGCGCAGCGATTCCTGGGTGACGCCGGAAATATCCTGACCGTCGATCAGGATGCTGCCGGCTTCCAGATCGTAAAAACGCAGCAGCAGGTTAACCAGCGTCGTCTTGCCGGCACCGGAGCGGCCGACGATACCGACCTTTTCACCAGGCTTGATGACCAGCGAGAAATCTTCGATTACGCCGCTGCCGCGCCCATAATGAAACCTGACCTTCTCGAAGCGAATCTCCGGCCGCGACACCACCAGCGCCTTTGCGTCCGGCCGGTCGACCAGCCCGATCGGCTGAGAGATCATCTCCGCGGCGTTCTGGATGGTCCCCAGATTGCGCATGATCGAGTTGAACTGCGTCATCATCCGGCCGAACAACATGTTGAGGCGCAGCACCATGCTGAGCGTAAAGGCCACCCCGCCCGTCGTGATTGTCCCGGAGAGCCAAAGCTGGATCGCAAAGGCGGCAATGCTGGTGATCATCACACCCGACAGCAAGGCGAGCGACGAGCGCACCCCGGTCAACAGCCGCGTGAAAGGCATGACCGCCGCCTGGAAGCGGTCGAAGCCGTCGCGGATATAGAGATCGTTGCGGTCCTCGCGGCCGAAGAGCTTGAGTGTCTGGATATTGGCGTAGGCATCGACCATGCGGCCGTTGAGCATCGACGAGGCCTCGGCGGCATCGCGGGCATGGCGACGGATGCGCGGTACGAAAAAGCGTGCCAGCAGGCAGAACATGCCGATCCAGACGGCAACGATCAGCGCCAGCCTCCAGTCGAGCCCGCCGACAAGGGCTACCGTGGACGCCGCATAGATGATGATGAACCACACCACCTGCAGCAACGACACCACGAGATCGCCGGTCGACTGGCCGGCAGACCAGACTTTGGTGACGATCCGCCCGGAAAAGTCGTTCTGGAAGAAGCTCAGCGATTGGCGGGCGACATGCACATAGGCCTGCCAGCGAACCAGGTTCAGAAAGCCCGGCACGACCACCTGCTCCTCGACCAGTGCACCAAGGCTGACGACGATGAAACGCACGACGAGCACGACGAAAACCATGCCCAGCAACGACCAGCCGTGACCGGACAGAAGCCCGTGCCAGCCATCGCCTTTGGGAACCGTGTCGAGGATGTCAACGAGATGGCCGACGAACCAGAACAGCGCCGCCTCGAGCATCGCCACGGCACCACCGAGCACTGCCATCGCCAGAAACGGCCCTTTGGCCTGGCGGACATAGTACCAGATGAACGCGTAAAGCGACTGCGGCGGCCGCAGTTCGTCATTGCGATAGAACGGATCGAGCCATGTCTCGAAAAGGCGGACGACGGTGCGGATCAACATGTGTGCGATATAGGCAGTTTTCTACGGAGGGCAAAGGGTTGGTTCGCCCCAAGTGTCTGCACGTCCGTCACGTTGGCGACCGCCTTTCCGCTCGGGAGCAGCCGGCGAACGCAGCGTGATTTTGCCCCCTTTCGGCACAAATTCGCGGGCAGACAATCAGTCGGACATCGAGAGTTCACCAAAACCTGACAATGACGCTTGCACTCGAGCGGCACGCAAACGAAGACGACCTGCCCATCCTCGAGGAGATTTGCCGATGGCCGACGAAATCCTACTCGCCAGGCCAGACCGCAACACCTCCATAGATGCGATGCGCTATGTGTTCTCGTTCGTTATCGTTCTGCTGCATTGCCTGCCTCCGGCGCAGCATCCGCCTCACCCCGCATGGGCAGCACTCGTCGCCATCGCCTGTCGCGTTTCGGTGCCGTTCTTCCTCATCACCAGCGGCTATTTCCCGAAACCCTTGGCGAGGCTCGATCTATCGGTGGTCTTCAAGCCGCTGAAACGCCTGCTGCCGATCTACCTGTTCTGGATGTTCGCCTACTTCGTCTTCCTGCAAATCTGTCCGATCCAGCAATGGTCATTCGGCCCGCGCGACCTGATCTCTGGAGGCACCGCTTTCCACCTCTGGTTTCTGCCGGCACTGGGACTTGCGCTGGTGCTGGTATCGGCGGGGACGAGCCTCATCGGCATCAGGGCCACGGGCGCCCTATGCGTCGTCCTTGCAGCCATTGGCGTGATTTTCAGCAGCTATCACAATGTGCTTCACATGCCAGGCAGTCCTCAACGCGGAGGCCTGTTCATAGCACCGCTGTTCGTCTACCTCGGCCTCTGCGCCAAGGTCGGAAACTGGAGGCTGGGCAGATGGGCGGTCCCGGCGATCTGTCTCTCCTACATTGGCCTCATCCTGGAGGAATGGATGATCTACCGCGTTTCAAATGCAGCCGTTTTCATCAGCCACGACTTCACCATCGCCACCTATCTGGTCGGCCTGACGTGTTTTCTCGGGGTGCGCCAGATACCGCGTTCACAGTTTGTGGATCGGCTCGCGTGGTCTGGCCGGATCAGCCTGACTGTCTACGCAAGCCACGTCTTTTTCCTCTGGCTGCTCGCACCCGTCCTAGGCAACGATGAAATCTGGAGGGTCGGGATCCTGACCCTCCTGTGCTTCGGGCTGGCAACGCTCCTGAGCCTTGCGCTCATGCGCGTTCCGGGCCTGCAGCGCGTCATCGTATGACGACGCGCTGCCTTGTCGTTACCGCGCCTATTCCGCAGCCGCTTCCGTCGAATGGTCGGCGAGGAAGCCGCCGGACTGGCGGTTCCAGAGATCGGCGTAGATGCCGCCCCGGGTGATCAGGTCGGCATGGCTGCCGGTCTCGATCAGCTTGCCCTTGTCGAGAACCACGACCCGATCCATCTCCGTCAGCGTCGACAGCCGGTGGGCGATGGCGATGACCGTCTTGCCCTGCATCAGCGCGAACAGGTTCTCCTGGATGGCCGCCTCGACTTCGGAATCGAGTGCCGAGGTCGCCTCGTCGAGGATCAGGATCGGTGCATCCTTGAGGAACACCCGGGCAATCGCCACCCGCTGACGTTGGCCGCCGGAGAGCTTGACGCCACGCTCGCCGACCTGCGCATCGAGACCCCTGCGGCCGTTCAAGTCGACGAGGTTCTCGATGAACTCCCATGCATTGGCACGCTTGGTCGCCTCAATGATCTCAGCGTCGGTGGCATCCGGGCGACCGTAGGCGATGTTATCGCGGATGGAGCGGTGCAGCAGCGACGTATCCTGCGTCACCACGCCGATCAGCGCACGCAGGCTCTCCTGCGTCACGCCGGCGATATCCTGCCCGTCGATGGTGATCTTCCCGGACTCCAGTTCGTAGAAGCGCAGCAGCAGGTTCATCAGCGTCGTCTTGCCTGCGCCGGAGCGCCCGACAAGGCCGATCTTCTCGCCGGCATGGATATCCAGCGTCAGATCCTCGATCACACCCTTCGCCTTGCCGTAATGAAAGCGGATATGATCGAAGCGGATTGCGCCCTTCTGCGCCACCAGCGTCGGAGCCGAAGGCCGGTCGATGATGTCGTGCTTCTTGGTCATCATCTCCATGCCGTCATAGACCGTGCCGATATTCTCGAACAGCGCCGAGACTTCCCACATGATCCACTGCGACATGCCGTTGACGCGCATCGCCAGGCCGATGGCGATCGCGATCGAGCCGACCTCGATGGCGCCGTTCAGCCAGAACCATATGGAAATCGCCGAGATGACGAAGAGTGCCACGCAGTTGTTGATGTAGACCGATGCCTGGAAGAGGCTGACGTAGCGCATCTGCCCGTAAACCGTCTGCAGGAACAGATCCATGCCCGCCTTGGCATAGGACTCCTCGCGGCCGGCATGGGAGAACAGCTTGACGGTCGCGATATTGGTGTAGCTGTCGACGACACGACCGGTCATGGTCGAGCGCGCGTCGGCCTGCGTCGCGGCGATCTTGCGCAGCTTCGGGACAAAGAAGCTGACGATGCCGATGTAGATCGCCAGCCAGACCAGCAGCGGCAGCAGCAGCCGCCAGTCCGCTGTTCCGACGATGACGATCATCGTGATGATGTAAGTGACGACATAGACGAAAACGTCGAGCAGCTTCATCACCGTTTCGCGCACGGCAAGCGACGTCTGCATCACTTTGGTGGAAACGCGTCCGGCAAATTCGTTGGCAAAGAACGTCATGCTGTGGCGCAGCAGGAACCGGTGCATCTGCCACCTGGCGATCATCGGATAGTTGCCGAGCAACACCTGGTGCATGATGATGGAGTCCAGCACGGCTGCGACCGGCAGGCCTACGAGCACCATCGCCGCCATCCAGAAAAGCGTGGCGCCTTCCGTCTGCAGGAACGTTGCCTTGTCGGCATGCGACAGCCAGTCGACGATCTGGCCAAGAAACCGGAAAAGCGTGACCTCGCCGATGGCGATCAGCATCGTCAGGACGCCCATGGCGGCAAGCCAGGGGGCTGCAGGCTTTGTGTAGTGCCAACAGAAAGCAAACAGCCCGTGCGGCGGAACACTGGGTTCCTCGCTCGGGAATGGGTTCAGACGCCGTTCAAACCAGCCAAACATAAAATGCTCCAGAAACGTCGAAGCCGCATCCCGCCGCTGCGTCCAATGGTTTCGCAGCGTCATATGGGAGCGGTCGCGGAAAGAACGAGGCCGTATCAGCCGCGCGATGGTTCAGAAAGGGAGAAAGTCGTCAGATCCTGACGGAGACAACCGGATGAAACACCGGCGTACGCACCGGGAGACGAACAGCCAAAAATCGATCCATTAGCGCCTCCTGCTGGTTTGCGTTGTGAACAAGGCGTCTTTTATCGCAAAAGCGACGGCTGCAAAAGCCCCTAAGACGGCGCGAACATGCAGAACTTGCAATGGGACTCATCAGAGACGTTGATGACCGCACATTTCAGTTGCGGGTTTTGCTGCCGATCGGATAGTCGAGGAGCCATGACCGCCCTGCACATCGCCCTCTACCAGCCGGATATCGCCGGCAACACCGGCACGATCCTACGGCTTGCCGCCTGTCTCGATCTTGCCGTCGACATCATAGAGCCCGCCGGCTTCGACATCTCCGACCGCAACCTCAAGCGCGCCGGCATGGACTATCTCGCCGCGGTCTCCCTGACCCGTCATATCAGCTGGACGCATTTCGAAGCCTGGCGACGCGGCACCGGGCGCCGCCTGATCCTTGCCTCGACGAAGGCCGCGGACCGCTACACCGATTTCGTCTTCCACTCCGACGACATCCTGCTGTTCGGTCGGGAAAGCGCCGGCGTTCCGGATGCGGTCCACGAGGGAGCCGATGGTCGCATCCTCATCCCGATGGTAGAGGGCCAGCGGTCCATCAATGTTGCGATGTCGGCGGCAATGATCGCGGGCGAGGCGTTGCGCCAGACACGCTGGGCCTGAGGGCGCGCTGTCACCAGTGACGCAAATTTGACCTTTAGATGTCGCTACAAGCGTTGATTTGCAGCGGGTTTTGTCCATATAATAGTTAGCCGACGAGCAAACTTTGCCGGGTGCGGCTCTTTCCAGCGCTGAAATTACGTGCCTTTTCAGTCTCCGGTCGATGCCGGAACCCTACGGCATGAGAAGGAAATCCCGCGAAAAATGGACTCAACCACGGTCATGATCAACCTGTTCGGCGCAGTGGCATTGCTGCTGTTCGGCCTGTCGCAGGTAAAGGACGGCGTCACCCGCGCTTTCGGTGCCCGCCTGCGGACCGGGCTGGCGACCGGGACACGCAGCAGCGGCCGTTCCTTCGTCTCCGGCTTCGTCGCGACGATCGCGCTGCAGAGTTCGACCGCGACCGCGCTAATGGTCGCGTCTTTCGTCGAACGTGACCTGGTGATCCCGTCCATGGCACAGATCGTGCTGCTCGGCGCCAATGTCGGCACCGCCGTGACCGCATGGATCGTGGCAACCGGCATCGAATGGCTGTCGCCGCTGATCATACTGATCGGCATCGTCCTCTACCGCCGCTCGTCGAGCAATCAGCAGGGCGCAGGCACGGCGCTGATCGGCATCGGCCTGATGCTGCTGTCGCTGCAGCTACTGAGCATGGCAACGGCACCGATCCGCGAATCCCAGGCGCTTGCCGCCTTCATCGGCCTGCTCGACGGCGCCCTGCCGGTCGCGTTGATCTTCTCGGCCGCCCTCGCCTTCATCTCGTCGTCCAGCCTTGCCGTTGTCGTGCTGATCCTGTCGCTCGCCTCCACCGGCATCCTGTCGCCCGCTCTCTCCATTGTCCTGGTGCTCGGCGCCAACCTTGGCGGCGCCGTTCCGCCCGTCGTCGCGACCATGTCCGGTCCCGCAACCGCCCGCCGCGTGACGCTTGGCAACCTCATCGTGCGTGCCATCGGCTGCGCCATTGCCATGCCATTGGCCGGCCACGCTGGCGCCCTTCTGCAAGGCCTCGGCTTTGTGCCCGCAAAACTGCCCGTCGACGCGCATCTGATGTTCAACATCGCGCTTGCCGCCCTCGCCTGGCCGTTTTCTCCCCTGATTTCAAGGCTGATGCTGCGGCTGGTGCCTGCCGATGCCGCGACCGATGACAGCCCGAGGTTCCTCGACGAACAGGCTCTCGGCACGCCTGTGGTTGCCGTCGCCAGCGCAACCCGCGAAGTTCTGGCCGTCGGCGATCTCATCGAACGCATGTTGATCCGCACGCAGACCGCATTCGATAACAACGACCTGGCATCGTTGAAGGAAATCCCGCTGCTGGAAAAGCGCGTCGACCGGCTGCAGCAGGAAGTCAAGGTCTACCTCTCCAGGCTCGGCCGTGGCGGGCTCGACGAGGAAACCAGCCGCCGATCGATCGTCATCATCGACTACGCCATCAATCTCGAACATATCGGCGATATCATCGAGAAAGGCCTTTCGGAGCAGGTGGCAAAGAAGATCGCCCACGGCCTCGCCTTTTCCGACGACGGCTTTGCCGAGCTGCAGCGCCTGTTCACCATGACCATCGACAATCTGAGGGTAGCCCAGACGATCCTCGTGACGCGCGATTTCAATCTCGCCCGCCAAATGATGGAAGTGAAGGTCGATGTCCGCCGGCTCGAGAAGCAGTCTTCGGATCGCCATATCGCCCGGCTGCGTGACGGTCGAATGGACAGCCTGCAGACCAGTTCGCTGCATCTGGACATGCTGCGCGACCTCAAGCGGATCAATGCCCACATCGTCTCCGTCGCCCACCCCATCCTCGATGAAAGCGGCCTGCTGATCGAAAGCCGCTTGCTGAACGCAGCTGAGTGATAGCTAGCGGGATGAGCCTGGAAATCGGTACTAACGAATGAGCGTCAAACGCCGGCGCAAAAAAGCGATCAGTCTGCGGTCGGCAGGCGGCGCATGGTGAATTCGATGCGGTCGCCCTCGACCTGTCGCCAGCTTTCGACTTCCGTCCAGTAGGCAGCCTTCGGAAAATCGTCGAACCATTGGCGGGCTTTTTCGCGCGCGTCGGGGCGGCTGAGGCAATAGGTTTCGCGCACGAAATCTCCCTTGCCGCCGGCAAGCTTGCTGCGGCGGTGGCGGTCGATCTGGCGCTTGAGCCCATCAAGGGGCGGCGATCCCGTAATCTTCATGATAAACCTTGCCTTTGCGCCCAAGATAATACCAGACGGTTCATTTTGCGAGTCGATTATGCCGGTGTTCAAGCGGGGGATGCTGGCTGCCACCTTGCTTTGCTGTTATGCAAAAACCGATTTTGAAGGCCGTGCGAGTCGTGGCCGCTGCACACATGGCACCGGAGATACTTATGGAAAGACCACAGCTTCCAACCGGATTGCCTGACGACATCGAGGACAAGAAGCTTGCTGCGCGCGGCTGGTTTGAAAGCCTGCGCGACACGATCTGCGCGGAATTCGAGGCGCTGGAAGACGAGTTGACTGGCCCGCTTGCCGACCAGGAACCGGGCCGCTTCGTTGCCAAGGACTGGCAGCGCGAAAGCGATGGCGGCGGCGGCAGGATGTCGATGATGGAAGGCCGCGTTTTCGAGAAGGTCGGCGTCCACACCTCTACCGTGCACGGCGAGTTTGCCCCCGATTTTCGCAGCCAGATCCCTGGTGCCAATGAGGATCCGCGCTTCTGGGCCTCCGGCATCTCGCTCATCGCCCATCCCGTCAATCCCAACGTGCCGGCCGTGCACATGAACACCCGCATGGTGGTCACGACCAGCCGCTGGTTCGGCGGCGGCGCCGACTTGACACCCGTCCTTGATAACCGGCGAACACAGGAAGATCCCGATAGCCAGCTTTTCCATCGTGCCATGGAGATCGCCTGCGGCCGTCATAAGGTTGCAGACTATCCACGCTATAAAGCCTGGTGCGAGGAGTATTTCTTCCTGAAGCACCGAAACGAATCACGCGGCATCGGCGGGATTTTCTACGACTGGCTTCATTCGAGCGAGGAGGACGGCGGCTGGGAGGCCGACTTTACCTTCACGCGCGATGTCGGAAGGGCGTTTTCGATGGTCTACCCGCGGATTGTAAGGTCGAACTTCAACAAGCAGTGGACAGAGCAGGACCGGGACGAACAATTGATTCGCCGCGGACGCTATGTCGAGTTCAATCTTCTGTACGACCGCGGCACGATCTTCGGCCTGAAGACCGGCGGCAATGTAGAGTCTATCCTGTCGTCCCTGCCGCCCGTGGTTCGTTGGCCCTGATGTCAACAAAACGTGAGGGTCTTACAAAGTAACGCGTTGCTACTACTTTAACTTGAACATGGTACAGTCAGAGGAGGATTGTCATGTCTACGAAGAGCAGTGCAGCCCCTACCCCGACCACAGCGAGTGCGATGGACACTCCTGATTTTATCAGGAGGCTGGCGGAGGACCAGCGCATCCGAAGCGGCTCCGATCTGCCTTTGTCCTGCTTCATCGAGCAGGTGAAGATGCAACTGAAAGGCCGGCCGGCCAACGATGTATCCCGTATTCCGCAGGACCGCATCGCCAGGCGCTCCGTCGCCCACCGCCACCAGACGTCGGAGCTTTTCAAAGCCTGGGCAATGCCTGAATAGGCTGAGCGGGCTGTGACACCATCATCGGGCGCAGCTTCCGCAGTGAAGCGGAGGCTGCCCTGAAAATCAGACCATTTCTCGCAGCCGCGACAGCAGGGTCGCCTTGTCGGTCGCAAAATTCTCTTCGACCCACTGGCGTTCAAGATCGCCCAGCACCTCGCCCACGCGCGGGCCGGCAGCAATTCCTGCTTTCAACGCATCGGCTCCGCTGAGAGGAAAGACCGGTTTCTGCCAGCCGCCTGCGCGGTCCAGCAGCTTGCCGATGCGTGCCGTTCGCGCCATCTCGGCGAAGTCGCCCTCCGCCTTGCCCCGCGCCACAGCAAGCGCGAGCTTCAACTTGGTGCGGATACCCTCTGTTCCATGGCCGTACAGCAATCTCTGAAACGCTGCGTCAGAGATCTCGTCGTCGATGACGGGTGCGGCGGCCCATGCGGTAAGCCTCGCCGCCTCTGCCTTCGACAGGCGCAACCGGATCGCGAGCTTTGCCAGCCTGTCGGCATCCGGCGGCACGATGGAAGCAAGCCGCAGCAATGGATCCGGCGACCAGCCAAGCGCCCGTTCGGTGGAGACAAGCGCCGGGATGGCGTCGATGCCCCATTTTTCGGTTTCCGGCAGGATATCGGTGAGCACGCTGATCTGCCGCATCCAAAGCAGCGCACGCCCCGGATCGGGTGCTCCCAGCAACTTCTTCATTTCCGACCAGATGCGCTCGGCCGACAGCGAAGCCAGTGTGCCTCGCGCCCCGGCGCAGGCCCTGAGGCCCGCCGCGTCTGGCCGGCCGGTGCCATAGAAGGCAAAGAAACGGAAAAAGCGCAGGATGCGTAAATGATCCTCGGCGATCCGCGTTGCCGGCTCGCCGATGAACCGGATGGTCCTGGTCTCTATGTCCGCGAGGCCGCCAACGAGATCGATGACCTCGCCGCTAGCCGTTGCATAGAGCGCATTGATCGTCAGGTCGCGGCGTTCGGCATCCGCCTGCCAGTCCGTGCTGAAAGCCACTTCGGCATGACGCCCGTCGGTCTCGACGTCCCGGCGCAAGGTCGTCACCTCGAACGGCTTGCCATCGATCACCAGCGTCACTGTGCCATGCGCTATGCCGGTCGGTACGGCCTTGATGCCGGCCGCTTTGGCGCGGGCCACGACGGCGTCCGGCAGCAGCGTCGTCGCGATGTCGATGTCGGCGACATCGAGCCCCATCAGGCTGTTGCGGACTGCCCCGCCAACGATGCGCGCCTCGCCGCCGTCGCTGTTCAGCAGCGCCAGAACCTGTCCGAGCGCCGCATCCGCAAACCACGTCTCTCCGGCAACAGTCGTCATGCGTAAAGCCTCTCGTACAATGTCCGGACGATCCCGGCGGTAATGCCCCAGATCATCCATTGACCGTAGGGCATGCGGTAGAAATGACGCTCGCTGCCCTTCCACTCCATGCTGTCGCGCATGTGGTGCGTCGGGTCCATCAGAAACGACAGAGGCACTTCGAACGCATCCTCGACCTCGGTCGGGCTCAGCGTCAGCTCGAAACCCGGTTTGACGACCGCAAGGATCGGCGTGATGCGGAACCCGGTCGCAGCTAGATAATGCGGCAAGCGGGCCACCGGTTCGACAAACAGATTGGCAAGGCCGATCTCCTCCTCAGCCTCGCGCATCGCGGCAGCCTCCGGCGACGCATCTTCCGGATCTATGGCGCCGCCCGGAAAGGCGATCTGGCCGGAGTGCTTGCGCAGATTTGTCGTGCGCTGCGTAAAGATGACCCGTGCGTCGTCTCCCTCGTCGATGACCGGCACCAGCACCGCGGCGTCGCGTAGCGTCATCCCCTCGACGTCGAGAATTCTCTCTCGGTTGAGAAGGTGATCGCCGTGCTCACGCCAGGCAAGCTCGACGGGGTTACCCGTCTGGTTGAGCGCGCGGCGGCGGAATTCGGCTGCCGAATAAAGCGGAAACTCACTCATCTGCCAGGGCATTCAGCGTCAGCGCCGGCATGATCGGGAAAGTCGCGCCGCCGGAGCGGACGCAGAACATCGCGACGCCGTCGATGTCGAGCGTTTCGCCGAGAGCCACCAGATCGTACATGACGGCCCGTGACACCAGCGCCTCCAGCCGGCCGCGCACATGCAGATAGGGCTTGAGTTCGTTGTTGTCGCCATGCACGACAAAGCGCAGCGGATGGTCCTCGCCTGCCTCCACGACGTCCCCAACGTTCGTCCGGAATGTCAGTAGCGGATGGCCGTCGACCTGCGTCATCGTCATCTCGACCGCCAGAAACGGCGCATCGACGACGCGGATGCCGACTTTTTCCACAGGCGTCACGAGATAGGTCTTACCGTCCTCGTCCTTGCGCAACACCGTCGAGAACAATCGCACCAGCGGCGCACGGCCGATCGGCGTCCCCATGTAGAACCAGGTACCGTCGCTGCGGATTTCCATGTCGAGATCGCCGCAGAAGGGCGGGTTCCACTTGTCGACCGGTGGAGGCCCCTTGGCGTGGTCTCCGGCATCTCCGGCGGCGCGCGAAATCAGGGCAGCCAGGCCTGCCGCGTCGGTCGTCGCGCTGATTTCCTCGGCTGCCATTGTTCCGTCCCGGTTCGTCGCTAGTTCTTGCTGTCACACGAGATAGTCATTCGAGACGCGCTTGTCAGCATTGTTGTGAGGGATAAATTCTCTTGAGTATGGGGCAAATCTGTATGAACTGCGAATCGACACACCCGTCTTTCAGCCGCCGGAGATGCACATGGGCATGATCAATTCGACAGAGGCTAGCCTCGACGACAAGGCCATGATTGCGTCTGCAGAGCGTGCGCTTGCCGATATCGCCGCAATTCGCGACCAGGTATCGAAGGTCATTTTCGGCCAGGAAAGCGTCGTCGAGAAGACTGTGCTCGCGGTTCTGGCCGGCGGTCACGCGCTGCTGGTCGGCGTTCCCGGCCTCGCCAAGACCAAGCTGGTGACGACGCTCGGCGACGTGCTCGGGCTGGGAGCCAGCCGCGTACAGTTTACCCCCGACCTGATGCCATCGGACATTCTAGGCTCGGAAGTGATGGACCAGGACGACACTGGTCGCCGTTCATTCCGCTTCCTCAAAGGCCCCATCTTCGCACAATTGCTGATGGCAGACGAAATCAACCGCGCCTCGCCCCGCACCCAGTCGGCGCTGCTGCAGGCCATGCAGGAATATCATGTGACGATCGCCGGCCAGCGCTACGACCTGCCAGCGCCCTTCCATGTGCTCGCCACCCAGAACCCGCTGGAGCAGGAAGGCACGTACCCGCTGCCGGAAGCCCAACTCGACCGGTTTCTGCTGCAGGTCGACGTCGGCTATCCGGAATTGGCCGACGAGCGCAGAATCCTGCTCGACACGACCGGCATGTCGGAAGCCAAGGCCGGCGCTGCCATCGATGCCGGCAGGCTGTCCGAAATCCAGAAGCTGATCCGCCAGATGCCGATCAGCGACAGCGTCGTCGATGCCATCCTGTCGCTGGTCCGCTCGGCCCGACCGGGCCAGGGCAATGCCACAACAGACAAGCACGTCGCCTGGGGACCGGGCCCGCGCGCCGGCCAGGCGATGATGCTCTGCACCCGCGCCCGCGCCCTCTACCAGGGTCGCCTTGCCCCGTCGCTGGACGATGTACACGCGCTCGCCGAACCGATCCTGCAGCACCGCATGGCGCTGACGTTCGTCGCCCGCGCCGAAGGCATGTCAGTGCGCGACGTCATTTCCGACTTGGTCAAGCAGGCCAGGACCTAGGGAGAGAGCGCCGCGTGGCATCCATCGGACAGATCGTCAATCCGACATCCGGCAGTGATGCCCTTTCCCGCGCCCGGCAACGGGCAGCTCTCGTCCCCGATTGCCTGGTCGAGGCGAAACGCATCGCCAACACCGTGATTGCCGGCTGGCATGGCCGCCGCAAGCGCGGTATCGGCGAGAATTTCTGGCAGTTCCGCCCCTACAGCGATGGTGAGAGCCTGTCGCGCATCGACTGGCGGCGCTCGGCCCGCGATGACCATACCTATATCCGTGACCATGAATGGGAAGCGGCGCACACCATATGGCTCTGGGCCGACATGTCGCCGTCGATGATGTTCAGGTCGTCGCTTGGTCATGTCTCCAAGGAAAGCCGGGCGCTGGTCGTCATGCTGGCACTGGCGGAAATCCTCGCCCGCTCCGGCGAGCGTATCGGCTGCCCCGGCATCATGGAACCGATTTCCGCCCGCAACGCTGCCGAAAGACTGGCAACGGCGCTGATGCACGCGCCGCTGGGCGGTGGCCTGCCGCAGACGGCGATGATCCGCGGCTGGAGCGACGTCGTGCTGATCGGCGATCTCCTCGACGATGCCGATAGCATCATGGCCCGTCTCGGCCCTCTTGCCCGGCGCGGATTGCGCGGCCATGTGGTCGAGATCGCCGACCCTGCCGAGGAAACCTTTCCCTATAGCGGCCGCACCGAGTTCACCGATCCGGAAACCGGCGAAAAGCTGGTGGCCGGCCGCGCCGAGACCATCCGCGAGGATTACCAGCGTGCCTACCTGGCGCGTCGAGACAGCCTCGGAGAGACGCTGCGCCACCTCGGCTGGACGTTCGTCACCCACCGCACCGACCACCTCGCCTCCGAGGCGCTTGTCGCCGTGCACACCTACCTGTCCGGCATGCCCACCAGAGCCACCCATGGTGGTCAGTTGTGAGCGCGCTGGGCTTTGCCTATCCGGCGATGCTGGCAGCTCTGATCGCCCTGCCGGCGATATGGTGGCTGCTGCGCATGACGCCGCCGCGCCCGCAGATAGAAGTCTTTCCGCCCCTGAAGATCCTGGCCAAGGTGCTCAGACGAGAGGAAACCCCGGCCAACAGCCCGTGGTGGCTGACGCTGCTGCGTATGCTGATGGCGGCGGCCGTGATCCTTGCAATCGCCGATCCCGTCTTCAATCCGCGCACCAACACCCTTTCCAAGGCGGGACCTCTCGTTCTGCTGATCGACAACAGCTGGGCGAGCGCTGCCGATTGGGATCGTCGCGTGCAGACCGCCGACGCGCTTATCGGCGATGCCGATGCCAGCGAGACGCCCGTCGTCATCGCGTTCACCGCCAACCAGACCAACGATGCCATCCCCGGCACCGCGATGGCAGCGCGCGACAAATTACATGCCGCAGCCCCTATGCCGCTGGTGCCGGATCGCCCCCGCGCCGTACAGGCCCTGAAGTCGGCTCTCGGTGGCGCCAAACCCGGCACGCTCGTTTTCCTGTCCGACGGGATTGCTGCTTCAGATAGAGACGATACGGTTCAGCAGCTTGCGTCCTTGGCTCCCGCAGACCTGCGCCTGCTGGAGGGCGATGCCAGTGAAGCCATCGTCCTGACCAAGGCCGCCAACGCCGCCGACGCCATGACCGTCACCGCGAGCCGCCTCGACAGCGCCGGCCCCGCCGGTTTCACGCTCAGCGCGCAAGACGCCCAGGGGCGCCCGATCGCTGCCGGCAAGCTCGCCTTTACCGCTGGCCAATCGGTCGCATCGGGCACGATCACCGCGCCCTTCGAGATGCGCAACGACTTTGCCCGGGTCAGCATCGATGGACACACGACCGCAGGCTCGGTTCATCTCCTCGACGACGGCTTCAAGCGTCGCCGCGTTGCCCTGCTCTCCGGCCAGGCCGTCGACGAGTTCCAGCCGTTGCTTTCGCCGCTCTACTATATCCAGAAGGCACTTTCGCCTTTCGCCGACCTCGTCAATCCGGAAGCAGACGATCTGGCGAAATCGATCACCGAGCTGTTGGCTGGCAATCCGTCTGTCATCATCATGGCCGACATCGGCCGCCTGCCGGCAGATGCCTATGCCCCGATGCAGCGCTGGATCGCCAATGGCGGGACGTTGATCCGTTTCGCCGGTCCGCGCCTTGCTGCAGCACCCGCCGACGATCCGCTCGTGCCTGTGATCCTGCGCCAGGGCGAGCGGGCGCTGGGCGGCGCCATGTCCTGGGCCGAGCCGCAACCGCTCGCCGACTTTCCGGCTTTCGGGCCGTTTGCCGGCATGCCAAAACCATCAAACGTGCTGGTCAAGCGTCAGGTTCTGGCTGAGCCGACGCCAGATCTGGCCGAGCGGACATGGGCAAGCCTTGCCGATGGAACACCGCTGGTCACCGAGAAAAACGTCTCCGCCGGCCGCATCGTGCTATTTCATGTCAGCGCCGAGGCGTCGTGGTCGGATCTGCCGATTTCCGGCGATTTCGTCGAGATGCTGCGCCGTATCGTGCAGATGTCCCGCTCCGGCGGCGTCACTGCCGCCGATGGCTCCGCCAAATCATCCGCCGGTACGCTGCCGCCGTATCGGCTTCTGACGGCCAAGGGTGCGCTGAACGGTGAGACCGGCAGTGCCCGGCCCCTCGACACCGGCAAGAAGGGGCCTCTGCTCGCAAGCTTCGACAACCCGCCGGGTCTCTACGGCTCGGAAGAAGGATTTACCGCATTGAATGTCCTGCCCGAGGGCGCCGAACTGAAGCCTCTCGACGCATCCGCTTCCATGGTGGTGCAGCGAGAAGGATTGATCGGCGGACAGGCATGGTCCGCCAAGCCGGTGCTGTTCACCATCGCCCTCCTGCTGCTGCTCACCGACAGCGTTGCCGTGCTGTTCATGAACGGCGCCTTCAGCGGCATCCGGCGGCTATCTCGCTCAGCCGCAAAGACCGCCGCAATTCTCGCCATCGCCTTATCCACGGCGGCTTTCCTGCACCCGGTCGACATGCGCGCCGACGATGCGAGGCCCGGCGACGACGTCATCCTGTCACGGCTCGACAAGACGCATCTGGCCTATATCGTTACCGGCGAGGACGAAGTCGATCGGATTTCCGAGCGGGGACTTGCGGGCCTCACCGACTTCCTCACCTACCGCACGACGCTCGAACCCGGACCGCCTGTCGGCGTTGATCCCGCCAAGGACGAACTGGCGCTCTTCCCCCTGCTCTACTGGCCGGTGACCTCGACCGCACCGATGCCCAGCACTGCTACGATGAACCGCATCGACGCCTACATGCGCTCCGGCGGCACGGTGCTGTTCGACACGCGCGATGCATTGAGTTCCGTCGGCGACAATTCGGCTCCCGGCCCGAACGGCGAACGGCTGCAGGCGATCCTTGCCAATCTCGACATACCGCCACTCGAGCCCGTTCCCGCCAAGCACGTGCTGACGAAATCCTTTTATCTGCTGTCGAGTTTTCCGGGGCGCTACACCGGCAGCCCGCTGTGGATCGAATCCCATCAGGACAACCGCGCCGACACCGGTACCAAGCAGGCAGCCACATCGGACGGCGTGACACCTATCATCATCACCGGCAACGATTTTGCCGGCGCCTGGGCTGTCGACGACAACGGCACACCGTTGCTGCCAACGGTGCCGCAGGACGACATGCAGCGAGAATATGCCTTCAGAACCGGCGTCAACATCATGATGTATATGCTGACCGGCAACTACAAATCCGATCAGGTCCACGTTCCGGATCTGCTGGAACGGCTGGGGCAATAGCATGACGCTGGATTTCCAACCCTTTCTCCCCTGGCCGGTCATTATAGCCTTCGCCGCGGTCGTTGCCGTCATCGCCGCCTTCGCCATCTGGCGTCGCTTGCGTGGGGCATGGCTCCGCGCACTCGCAGCCCTCGCCTTGCTGGTGGCACTCGCCAACCCGCTGCTGATGCAGGAAGATCGCGACCGGCTCTCGACCATCGTTCCCGTCATCATCGACCGCAGCCAGAGCCAGCTGACGCCCGAACGCATCAAGATGACCAACGGTGCCCTGGCGCAACTCAAAGACCGGCTGGCCGCCTTCCCGCGCATAGAGCCGCGCTATGTGGAGTCCAAGGATACGGCGGAAACCGATGCCCCGGCGACGCGGCTGTTCTCGGCGCTTGCCGGTGCCATCGGCGATGTGCCGCCGGCTCGCATCGGCGGTGCCATCTTCCTCACCGATGGCCAGATCCACGATATCCCCTCGACCGCCCAGTCGCTCGGCTTCAACGCTCCCATCCACGGGCTGATCACCGGCAAAGCCAACGAATACGACCGTCGCATCGAAGTGGTGCGCGGCCCTCGCTTCGGCATCGTCAACGAAGAACAGCAACTGACCCTGCGCGTCGTCGACGATGGCCCAAGCCCCGGCGGCGCGGCCCCCGTTACGGTGAAAATGAACGGCAACGAGATCGCCACCCTGCAGGCGACCCCCGGCCAGGAAACGCCATTCAGCTTCAAGGTGCCGCGTGCCGGCAACAATGTGCTGGAGTTTTCCGTCGCCGAACTGCCCGGCGAGATTACGCTCGCCAACAACCGCGCCGTCCACCTGATCGAGGGCATCCGCCAGAACATGCGGGTGCTGCTGGTCTCGGGCGAGCCGCATGCCGGCGAGCGCGCCTGGCGCAACCTGCTGAAATCCGATGCCTCGGTCGATCTCGTGCACTTCACCATCCTGCGTCCGCCGGAAAAGCAGGACGGTACGCCGATCAACGAGCTGTCGCTGATCGCCTTTCCGACACGGGAACTGTTCGTCGACAAGATCAAGGATTTCGACCTGATCATCTTCGACCGCTACCAGCATCGCGGCGTGCTGCCGATCCTCTACTACGACTACATCGCCCAGTACGTTCAGAACGGTGGGGCACTGCTGATTGCCGCCGGACCGGAACATGCCGGCCAGGATTCAATCGCCCTGACGCCGCTGCAATCCGTGCTCCCGGCGGAGCCGACCGGCGAGATGATCGACAAGGCCTTCTATCCCCGCCTGTCGGAGGAAGGCCGCAAACATCCAGTCACCCGCGGCCTCGACGGCTCGGATGTCGAGCCGCCGCATTGGGGCCGCTGGTTCCGCACGGTCGATGTCGAGCCGCCGCAGGGACAGACCGTGATGGTCGGTGCCGACAACCATCCGCTGCTGGTGCTGAACCGTGCCGGCGAAGGACGCGTCGCCATGCTGCTGTCCGACCAGGGCTGGCTGTGGTCACGCGGTTTCGAGGGCGGTGGCCCGAGCGTGGCGCTCTACAGGCGCATCGCCCACTGGCTGATGAAGGAACCGGCGCTCGAGGAAGAAGCGCTGACCGCCACCGCATCCGGCCGCACGCTGCAGATCACTCGCCAGACAATCGGCGACGATCCCGGCAGTGCGACGATCAAATATCCTTCCGGCAAGTCGGAGACCGTCAAGCTGGCACAGGGCGAGCCCGGCCTCTATCGTGCCGAGAAGCACACCGACGAGATCGGGCTGTTCCAGATCACCAATGGCAACTTGTCGACACTCGTCCACGTCGGCGCCGTCGATGCACCGGAATTCAAGGCGATGATCTCGACAACGGAGACGCTGAAGCCGCTGGCCAGCCAAACCAAGGGGCTGGTGACGCGCGTGGCTTCGGCCGGCGACAGCGTCGTCGTGCCGCCGGTCCTGCCGGTGCGGGGTGCAGTGCGCATCGCCGACGACCAGCGCATGAGCATCCGGCTGACAGACGAGACGGTTCTGCGCGGCATCAACACACTGCCGCTGTTTGCAGGGTTCCTCGGCCTCGCCGCCCTGCTCTTCCTGTTGACGGCGACCTGGTGGCGCGAAGGACGATAGCCATGGCAACCCTCGACCTGACCGACGCGCCTCTGGACGGCGACATGGCCGTGATCATGAGCGGGTTGATGTCGTTCAACGCATCGGACGTCGGGCCTCCCGAGCGTCGCTCGCTGGCCGTGTTCATTCGCGGAGACGACGGCAAGGTGATCGGCGGCCTGCTGGGCGTGACTGCCTGGGGCTGGCTGTTCACCCAATGGCTGTTCGTTCCCGAAGCGCTGCGTGGCCAGGGAATGGCCGGCAGGCTGCTCGCCAAGGCGGAGGCCGAAGCCCTGGAACGAGGATGCCACAGCGCTTGGATCGATACCTTCAACCCGCAGGCGCTGCGGGCCTATCAGCGCCAGGGCTATGTTGCCTTCGGTACGCTCGCCGACTTCCCGCTCGGTCGCAGCCGGACGTTCCTGCAGAAGCAGCTCGCCGTAACACCCTGATAAGCTACGCTATTCAGTCCAGCCGATGGCGCCCTTGAGCCGCGCATGCACGTCATCCGCCATCGGCACGACAAGCACCCGGCCCGGATCGACCGGCCCCGGAAAGGCAAGCGCGTTATAGGCCACCTTCTCGAAACCGAGCGGCTCGTAGTAAGGCGGATCGCCGACGAGGATGACCGCCTCCGAGCCCTTCCGCCGTGCAGCTTCGACGGCAATGCGCACCAGTTCGCGGCCGATGCCCCGGCTCTTGTGCGACGGCCGGACAGCCAGTGGGCCTAGAAGATGGCCCTTGACGCCACCCGCCATGACGGCCGTCATCCGGACGGATGCGACTGTCTCACCGTCGTCTGCACAGATGAACGACAGTGACCGGTCGTGCGGACCCTGCTCGCGGATACGCGCTGCCGCCCGGACGAACCGTCCTGGACCAAAGGCTTCTTCGTTGATGAGTTCGATGACGGCGTCGTGGGACGCGTCCTCGGTGAGGTAGACCAGATCGTGCTTGTGCATGAAACGTAACAAACCAGATGACAAAAAGGGATGGGTCTCGGAAACGCCGGATGCGGCGTTCGGGTCCATCAGCGTCGTCGCAGGTCTCTGGTTACGGTCATCGATCACAGTCCTTGAAGTGTGCCGAGGCCGATAGCAGGAAATATTTGCCTCGTCCAACGTAAAATGCGGCAAATGCGACAGCAACGGACTGTTCAATCTTTGCACGCTCGAAAATTCTGCCCGGCAGCGTATGTATCATTCTAGGCAATTCGAAAGGACGATGACATGGGCATGCTGGTTGACGGCGTCTGGCAAGACGTGTGGTACGACACCAAGGAAACCAAGGGCCATTTCAAGCGGGCTGCATCGCAGTTTCGCAATTGGGTGACCGCCGACGGAAGTGCCGGCCCATCCGGCACTGGAGGCTTCAAGGCCGAGGCCGGTCGGTATCACCTCTATGTGGCGCTCGCCTGTCCATGGGCCCACCGGGCATTGATCTTCCGCAAGCTCAAGAAGCTGGAAAACATCATTTCCGTCTCGATCGTCGATCCGCTCATGCTGGAGAACGGCTGGGAATTCAAGAACCGCGACGGCGGCACGGTCGATCACATCTTCGGCGCCAATGCCATGTGGGAGATCTACACCAGGGCGGATCCTCATTATTCCGGGCGCGTCACCGTACCCGTCCTCTGGGACACCAGGACCGGCACGATCGTCAACAACGAGTCCTCCGAAATCATCCGGATGTTCAACAGCGCTTTCGACAGTCTTACCGACGTCACGCTGGACTATTATCCGGAGCCCCTGCGGACCGAGATCGACGAGATCAACGCCATCGTCTACGACACGGTCAACAACGGCGTCTACAAATCCGGCTTTGCGACGACGCAGGACGCCTATGAAGAGCACGTGCAAAAACTCTTCGCGACCCTAGACAGTCTCGACGCCCGCCTGGGGAAAAGCCGCTACCTTGTTGGCAACACGATCACGGAAGCCGACTGGCGGCTGTTCACGACACTGGTTCGCTTCGACGCCGTCTATGTCGGCCACTTCAAGTGCAACATCCGGCGTATCGAGGACTACCGCAACCTGCCCGGCTACCTGCGCGAACTCTACCAGGTGCCGGGCATCAGTGAGACGGTCAACATGGCGCACATCAAGCGGCACTACTACGCCAGCCACAAGACCATCAATCCAACCGGCATCGTGCCTCTGGGCCCGGCACTCGATTTCAACCGGCCACACGGTCGCGGCGCGCTGTAGCGCCCGGCGCCTACCAGTAGCCGGTGGGTGCGAGGTTGCCGTTGATTTCCTGCAGCCGCCGGTGGGTGGCGGCCGTGGTCGTGGGCGGTAGGGCGTCGAGGGCGAAGAAGCCGCTCTCGACAATCTCCCAGTCAGGGTCGCGCAGCGCCGTCTGCTCGACGTCGGCGCGGTAGAAGGCCACGTGGTCACGGCGGCTGACGGAGCGGTTGAAATAGATGCCTATCAGGGTCGGTGTGCCCAGAATGGCCAAATTGCCTTCCTCCCGCAGCTCCTTGGCCAACGCCTGGTTCACGGTCTCGTGCCTTTCGACACCGCCGCCAGGCATGTACCAGCCGGGCAGGTATGAATGGCGAACCAGGAAAATTCGCCCCTCGCTGTCGAAGCAGGCAGCCCGCACCCCGAGCGTCATGCCGCGCGACAGTGCAAAATAGAGATGTGCCAGGGGGCCGGCAAGCCTGTGCTTCCACCCGCGCCCTTCCTGTACCAGGTCGTCGTCCATGCCATCCCTCTCTCAGCGGCCCGTAGGGGCGGGCCTGCCAAAACTTCCCCTTGTGCAGGCATACGAAGCATTTGATTTGAAACGAGACTGTTCTATGTCTCACCCATGTTCAAACTCGCGCATATCTCCGATATCCACCTCGGCCCGCTCCCACGGCTTTCCCTCTGGGAGCTTGCCTCGAAGCGCATCACCGGATTTGTGAACTGGCACCGGAACCGGCGCAAGCACTTGTTCGGCGGCACTCTGGATCTTCTGCTGGCAGACATCAAGGCGAAGGAGGCGGACCATCTTTGCGTCACCGGCGATCTAGTCAACCTCGGCACAAAGATAGAGATCCGCACCGCTGCGGAGTGGCTTGCAACCATCGGGCCGCCGGCAACGACCTCCGTCGTGCCGGGCAACCACGATGCCTATGTACCGGGCTCCTATGAGAAATCCGTGCGCGCCTGGTATCCCTATGTGCGCGGCGATCTTGCGCCGGCTGCCTGGGAGGAAGACATGCACGTCTTCCCATACCTCCGCATACGCGACCGCGTCGCCATCATCGGCTGCTCGACGGCCGTTGCCACCCTGCCGTTTTCCGCTAGCGGCTTTTTCGGATCGCGCCAGGCGCGCGAGACGGTGCATATGCTGCGGGCCGCAGGCGAAGCCGGGCTGTTTCGCGTGCTGATGATCCACCATCCGCCGATCCGCGGGGCCGCGTCGTTCCACAAGCGCATGATCGGCATCCGCCGCTTTGCCGCCGTCGTCTCGACCGGTGGCGCGGAACTCGTGCTGCATGGCCATACCCACCTCAACACGCTTCACTGGCTGCGCGGGCCGATAGGCCGTGTCCCGGTGGTCGGCATCGCCTCCGCGTCGCAAGGCGTCGGCGGGTCCAAGCCTCCCGCCGCCTACAACATGTTTTCGATATCGGGCGGTCCGGGCGCCTGGAGCCTGAAAGCCGAGCGCTTCAGCCTCAACCACCGGGGCGATGGCATCTCTGCCGAGGGCACCGATATATTTGCGTCCTGAAGCAGCCATGATTGCCGCTGGATCCTTACAGGAAACAACAGTTTTATGGTTACCGCGCCTTTTACTTCGGAAAGACTGCGATATCTCCTGCCAATGGTCGTCTGCATCTGAGATCATCTGTCGCACCGGTCAACGAAGCCTTTATGCCGACTTGCGAAACGGGTCGGGAAGTGGTCATATCGCTGTCATGGATGTCTTCTCGATGCGTGGACCGACATCAGCCTTGCAAAGGCTGGTGCGAACGTCCGATGCATTTATCATGTAGTCGAAAATTCAAACCCGCGTCCGGTGACGGTCACTTCATCGTGGAAAGACAATGCGCGCTCCCATCCCTGCCCCGGACATTCGTCGCGACCTCGTTGGCCTGCTGCCCAAGTTGCGACGCTTCGCAGTGACGTTGACCGGAGACGTGGCAGATGCCGACGAATTGCTGCAAAAGGTTTGTCAGCGCAGCGTCGCGAAAATCCATCTCTGGAATACGGAAGAGCGGCTGGACAGCTGGCTCTACGCGATGACACGGCAGGTGTGGGTCGAAGAATCTCGCCGGCACCGGGTCCGCGCCGGCGCTCCGAGAGCTGTCGCCGGCCAGAAAGGCGACGCCACTTTGCAGCAGCCGCGCCCGACCGAAGGCAGCGAAAGCCATCAGGCGATAACGGCGCTCCCAGAGGGCCTTGCCAGCGTCTTCCTGCTCGCCGATGTCGAAGGCCACAGCTACAAGCAGACAGCCGATATCCTTGGCATCCCGCTGTCGATCGTCGCCTCCCGGCTTGCCAATGCCCGCCTGGCCTTTGCCGCCGCCGGGCGCAATCGTCTCAGCCAGAGGTCATGACAGTGCAGGATATCCGCAAGACACCGATCGAAGCGCGGCTAGCCGCCTATATCGATGGCGAGGCCAGCCCTGAAGAGAGGCGCACGCTGGAGGATCTGATTTCCGCCGATGCCGACACCGGCCGCGTCTATGAAAACCTGCGGCAGGGCTCAGATATCGGACGCAAGGTTTTCGACGACCTCCTGAAGGAGCCGGTGCCTCTGGCGCTTGTGCGCTCGATCAAGAGCGCTCCGGCACCGAAGGTCCGTGAAGCGCGGCGGCTTTCGCGGCCGGCCGTGAAGCTCGCGCCGTCGGGCAAGCAGGCGCTGGCGGCGGCCCTGATCCTCTTCGTCATCGGCGGCGGCATTGGATATCTCTTCGGCACCCAGCCGGGCGCTGCCCGCCTCACCCTCCCCTTGGTCCCGAACCAGGCACGAACCTGGCCCGACGACCTTGCCGCTGCCCAACGCATCTATCTGCGCCAGTCCAGCCATATCGTCGAACTCGGCGCCACAGAGAGCGATGAGATCATGACGTGGCTGACCTCGACCGTCGGCGTCAAGTTCAACCTGCCCGATCTGTCGAGCCAGGGCCTGGTATTTCAAGGCGCGCGTCTGCTGGTAGCGGGCGGCAAGCCGACCGGACAGCTCGTCTACCGCAACATCGACGGTGAAATCGTTTCGGTCTGCTTCTTCAAGGACAGCGCCGGGACCGATGGCAGCGATTTCAACGAGATCATCAAGGACGATATCGGCATCGTTCCCTGGCACCGCGCCGGGGTCGGCTATGCCATCGTCGGCGCATCCTCGGACGCACTGCTCGACGATATCGCCAACCGCGTGTCGGTGGCGATCTGAACTGTGCCAGACGCAAAATGGCGGCCTGCCGGGCCGCCATTTCGATGAGATGATGTTTCAAGCGGGAGCGATGGGCTTCAGGAGCCGGCTTTCAAGGCGAGAACCCGGTTGGCGGCCGAGACTATGGCCTCCAGCGACGCCGCAACGATATTGGTGTTGACGCCGGCGCCGAACAATTTCCCACCCGGATAGGAAGTCTCCACATACGAGATCGCCGCAGCGTTCGAACCATGCTGGAGTGAGTGCTCGGAGTAATCCTCCACAGACATTTCGACGCCGAGATAGGCCGACAAGGCATTGATGAAGCCATCGATCGGCCCGTTGCCACGACCCTCGATCTTCCTGAGTTCGCCACCGTCGGTGATTTCGGCCGTGATGATCCGTTGCCCCTTGTGCTCGGGATCGGCGAAGATGTGGTGATCGACGAACCGGATGCGGGCATCCGGCTGTTGAACGTAAAGCTCCATGAAACGATCGTAGATGCGCTTGGCCGGCAGCTCCTTGCCCTCGACATCGGTGATGTTCTGGATTTCCTGCCGGAACTCGACCTGCAGGTTGCGCGGCAGGTTCAGCCCGTAGTCCTGCTGCAGGATGTAGGCGATGCCGCCCTTGCCGGACTGCGAATTGATGCGGATGATCGCCTCGTAGGAGCGCCCGACATCCTGCGGGTCGATCGGCAGATAGGGCACTTCCCAGACAGAGGTGTTGGCGACCTTGCTCGCCTTCATCCCCTTGTTGATGGCGTCCTGGTGCGAGCCGGAAAAGGCCGTGTAGACGAGTTCGCCGACATAGGGATGACGCTCGGCAATGGTCATCTGGTTGGAATATTCGTAGACTTCCTTGATCCGCTCGATGTCCGAGCAATCGATCTGCGGGTCTACCCCTTGTGTGAACATGTTCAGCGCCATGGTCACGACATCGACGTTACCCGTACGCTCGCCGTTACCGAACAAGGTACCCTCGACGCGGTCGGCGCCGGCCAGCAGGGCCAGTTCCGCAGCGGCGATGCCGGTGCCGCGGTCGTTGTGTGGATGCAGCGAGATGATCAGGTTTTCGCGGTTGTCGAGGTTGCGGCACATCCACTCGATCTGGTCGGCATAGACGTTCGGCGTGGCCATCTCGACGGTCGACGGGAGGTTGATGATCAGCTTGTTGTCGGCTGTTGGCCGGATCTCGGCGATGACGGCGTTACAAATCTCCAGCGCCACCTCCAGCTCGGTGCCGGTGAAGCTCTCAGGCGAATATTCGAAGCGATAGTCGCCGCCGGCCTTGGACGCCATGTCGGTGATCATCTTGGCCGCATCGACGGCAATCTGCTTGATGCCGTGCACATCCTTGGCAAACACTACGCGACGCTGCAGCTCGCTGGTGGAATTATAGAAGTGCACGATCGGCCGGTTTGCACCCTCCAACGATTCGAAGGTGCGGGTGATCAGCTCGGGCCGGCACTGCACCAGCACCTGCAGTGACACGTCGTCGGCCACATTGCCTTCTTCGATGCACCAGCGGGCGAAGTCGAAATCGGTCTGCGAGGCTGACGGAAAGCCGATCTCGATTTCCTTGAAGCCCATTTCCAGCAACAGCTGGAACATGCGCGCCTTTCGGTCATGACCCATCGGGTCGACCAGAGACTGGTTGCCGTCGCGCAGATCGACCGAGCACCAGATCGGCGGCTTGGTGAGCGTCTTCGACGGCCAGGTACGGTCGGGGATGTTGACCTGCGGATAGGCACGGTATTTTTCGGCAGCTTTGGCCATGCCCTTGAAGCGGGACATGGTTGCAGGAGACTTGCCAGCGGGGGAATGAGTCTGCTCGTCCATCGTCTTTTCCTCGTGCCGTCGATTGCCCGCCTCATAGCCGATCGGCTGGGGCTTGGCGATGACAAAAGCGGCTTTGAATGTGGGCCTTGAATGATTGTCGGATGCTAGGTCGAGGAGCGAATGCCGGGCGGGCTTGTCGGCCGCCGGGCGCTCCTCAACGGACCCGGCAACCGCGCGTAAGGCCGAGGAGAAGAAGCGACGTGAAGGCGCGCGAGTTGTCACGCAGGGCGATGCGACCGCGTGCAATCTGGCTGGAAATTTTTGCGCCTGTAGACTTCATGATTGGTTGTATACCGTCGGGGCAAAAAAGAAGCAAGCCCCGCCCAGTCTTTCGGCATTTGCACCATTTAGACCTGCTACTTGCACCGTTGCGACACCTGACCGTCGAAAATTCAGGGCGCAGCTCTCTGAGGAGAGCTGCCTATCAGCAGGGCCTCTGCATTTGTTCGGGTTCAATACAAAGAGCCTAACTGTAGGACAAAACAGAGGCGGCAGAGGCGGCAAAGCCGCCAGAGTACCTTATTCAGCGGTTCGCAGGCAGCTTTCTTACCGCACCTTGCAGCAGCAGCATCAGCCCACCGGCAATCAACCCCCAGAATGCGCCCGAAATGCCGCCGAAGGACACGCCGGATGCGGTGACCAGAAATGTCACCGCGGCGGCTTCGCGCGTTTCGACCACTTGAAACGCAGCCATGGCCGAGCCGGAGAAGGCGCCGATCAGTGCAAGGCCGGCCACCGCTTCGATGAGGATGGGCGGCGCCAGCGCGACGAAGGCGGTGACAGCGCCGGCAAGCAGTCCGAAGACGATGTAGACGATGCCGGCGATAACGGCGGCCCAATAGCGGCGGTCTGGATCGGCGTTGGCATCCTTGCCCGCACACATGGCGGCCGTTATCGCCGCAAGATTGACCGCATGCCCACCGAAAGGCGTGCTCACAAGCGAAAATAGGCCGGTCACGGCAAACAGCGGACCGGGTTTCGGATCGTACTGGTTGACCTTGAGCACGGCGATGCCGGGAATATTCTGCGACGCCATGGTGACGATGAACAGCGGCAGCGCGATCGACACCAGCCCGGCCATGGTGAACAGCGGTTGGACCAGTTCCAGGCGCGGCATCAGCGACTGCTCGAGCGAAGACAGCGCGCCCGCAGGCATCTGCACCCCGAATGCCAGCACGGCGACAAAAGCGGCCAGCGCAGCAGGAACCGCCCAGAGCCGCCGGAAAGCGCCGACGACGACCCAGGCGAGCACGATCGGCAATCCCAGCAACGGATTGAAGGCGATGGCCTTCACCGGCGCGAAGCACAAGCCGATCAGCACGCCCGCAAGCATCGCATTGGCGAGAGGCGCCGGGATAGACGCAACCGCACGCCCCAGCGGCCGGAACAGCCCTGCAACGATAATCAACGCCGCACAGACGACGAAGCCACCCACCGCCGCCTGGAACCCGCCGGCAATCGCGCCGGAGCTTGCCAGCAGCGCCGCACCCGGCGTCGACCAGGCAATGCTCACCGGCAACCGCGTCGTCAGGCTGAGCACAATGGCACAGAGCCCCATTGAGATCGACAGCACCGTCAACCCCGAAGCCGCCTGCCCCGGCGTTGCCCCAACCGCCTGCAGCCCATGCAGCACCACCGCAAAGGAACTGGCAAATCCAACGAAAGCGGTGAGGCAGCCCATAAAGACGGCTTGGGCGGAAAGATCTTTGAGCATGGCGGCGGTAATGACTCGTAAGGGCGTGAGAGCTCAATGGAGCATTACAGGCCGGATTGGCGCAAGAGCACTTCACCGTCATTTTGTAACGAAGATGGCTGTTTGAAACGTAAGATCAAAAGAACGAGACGGTGAGTTCGGTGCAGAATAAACGATGCAGCCGAGCACATTGCCAAAAACAAAAAAGCGCCCTCGCCCGCATTATGCAGGCAAGGGCGCTTGGTGTGCAACAATCAGAGTTCGCTTTGCGATGTCACGATGCGGGAGACCAGACCGTAGGTCTTGGCGTCTTCGGCCGAGAGCCAGTAGTCGCGGTCGGTGTCCTTGGCGATCTTTTCCAGCGGCTGGCCGGTCGCGGCTGCGAAGATCCGGTTCAGGCGCTCGTTCATCTTGATGATCTCGCGGGCCTGGATCTCGATATCCGATGCCATGCCGCGTGTGCCGCCCGAGGGCTGATGCAGCAGGAAGCGGGTGTTCGGCAGGCAAAGCCGGCGTTCCTTGGGAACGCTGACGAAGATCAGCGCGCCGGCAGATGCAACCCAGCCGGTGCCGATGATCCAGACCTTGGGCTTGATGAACTTAATCATGTCGTGGATCGAATCGCCGGATTCGACGTGGCCGCCGGGCGAGCTGACATAGATGCGGATGTCTTCGTCGCTGGCAGCGGCAAGGGCGACCAGCTGCGAGCAGACCTTCTGCGCCAATTCCTGCGTAATGCCGCCATAAATGAAGATCGAACGCGACTTGAAGAGGTTCGCCTCCGTTTCCTTGCCGAGCGGCAGTTCCGTCTTCTTGTCTTCCTGTTCGTCGTCGTTCATGAACAACTCTCCACCGTGATTTGTCGTATGCCGCACATAATGCTGTTCCATGCGTAAAACAATGCGGGAAAAAGACAAGCCACGGAACCGGTGAAGATATCCTTGCCGCTTTGCCCATTACCGACCCGATTACCGAAATGTAACTTGGCAGGGCTTTGAAAAGCCGAATTCCCTTCCTACGTCAGGTGATGCGATCCGGAATCGCATCAAAGTTTTCATGGAGCCGTCATGTCGCCCGAAGAACGTCAACTGCTTAGCTCTCTCTTCGACCGCGTCAAAGCCGCAGCGGCGACCCCGCGCGATGCAGACGCCGAAGCCTTCATCAACCAGTCGGTACGCGACAATCCCACCGCGCCCTACCTGCTCGCCCAGGCGGTCATCGTCCAGGAGCAGGGCATGAAGGCCGCTGCCGACCGCATCAAGCAGCTCGAAGACCAGGTCAAGGAACTGCAGGACAGTGCCGAACACCAGCCCGCCGCCTCGCAAGGTGGCGGAAGCTTCCTCGGCGGCCTCGGCTCCATTTTCGGCGGTGGACAATCCGCAGCACCGCAGCCACAGCGTGCCGCCCCGCCCCAGCAGAGTTATGGCCAGCAGCAAGGCTATTCGGCTCCACAGCAGGGCTATGGGCAACCGCAGCCGGGTCCCTGGGGCCAGCAGAACCAGCAGCAGCAGCCGGTTGGCCCATGGAGCCAGCAGCCGCAGGCCCAGTCGGGCGGCGGCGGCTTTCTGCGCGGTGCGCTCGGCACGGCAGCCGGCGTTGCCGGCGGCGTGATGCTGGCGGAATCGCTGAGCAGCCTGTTCAGCCCGCATATCGGTGGCGCAGCGGCAGGGCTTGGCGGCCTTGGAGCAGCAGCGGCGGCACCGGCCGCAGCACCCGCCGTCGAGGAAACGGTCGTCAACAATTATTATGGCGACAGCAACGGCAACAACAACGACCAGAACGCTGGAAACGACGACAATGCCAATGACCAGAACCTGGTCAGCGACGACAGCGACACCGATTTCGACAATTCCTACGATAGCGGCGGCGACGACAGCTTCAACGTCTGACGTTTTCGCAGAGCCCCGATGCGACGCCGCGCTTCGCCTGAAGCGCGGCGTTTTTAATGAGGGTCAGCCGCGACCGCGATAGGTCGGGACGCCCTGGTCCGGCAACCACAGGCCTTCCGGCGGCTTGCCGGTCTGCCAGAAGACGTCGATGGGGATGCCGCCGCGCGGATACCAGTAGGCGCCGATACGCAGCCATTTCGGCTGCAGCAGGTCGACGATGCGCTTGGCAATGTAGACGGAGCAATCCTCGTGGAAGGCGCCGTGATTGCGGAATGCATGCAGGAAAAGCTTCAGCGACTTCGATTCCACCAGCCATTCGCCGGGCACGTAGTCGATGACGATATGGGCGAAATCCGGCTGGCCGGTCATCGGGCAGAGCGAGGTGAACTCGGGCGCGGTGAAGCGCACGAGGTATTCGGTACCCTGATGGGTGGCCGGCACCTTTTCGAGGATTGCAGTCTCGGGGCTGGTGGGCGTTTCGGTGTGGCTGCCGAGCATGGACAGGCCGGAAACATCGGTATTGGGCATGGCTTCAAGCCTCCTTGTTCGTTCTGACGCTGCGCCCTGGCTTGACCGCCTGGCGCCGTGCTTGTTACTTCGCGGGTCGCTTGGCTATCCCCTATGGCATCTTCGAGGCGATCGCAAATACAAGCGATAGCCTTGGCAAGGTATCGAACCCCTGCCCGCCGAAAAGTGATATGGCGAAGCGAAAAACAAAAATCAGGAGAAATCGCCGTGGCGCATATACTCGACAGGCCTGTCTGGAACACGCTGCAGACGAGCCATGCGCCGCTGGCGATCGGCGGCCCCCTTGCCAAGCGGTTTGCGCCATCGACCGTTCCCTTTGCCGCCGCTGCAGACGACGCGCCGGAAAGCCTTCAGGCGCTGGCAAACCTGCCCATCGGAGACGAAAGGATAGTCCTCGTGGAAGCCGGTCCGATTGTGATTCCCGAGGGAATTGTCGTCCTTGCGGAAGGCGAACTCTACCAGATGACAGCCGACCGGCCGCATGAGCGGATCACCGATCCCCGGATCGAATTGCTGGACGAAAGCGACGCCGACGAGATGCTGGAACTGGCACTGTTGACCAAGCCCGGTCCGTTCACGCTCGGCGCACAAAGGCTCGGCCCATTCTGGGGCGTCAGGATCGAGGGCCGGCTAGTGGCCATGGCCGGCCAGCGCATGCGCCTGCCCGGCTTCGGCGAACTCAGCGGTCTCTGCACCCATCCGGATTTCCAAGGTCGCGGTCTCGGCAGCCTGCTGTTTCGCTTTGTCGCCGGCGAAATCGCCGCCCGCGGCGAGGTAGCCTTCCTGCATGCCTATGTCGGCAACACGGCGGCGATCGCGCTCTACCAGGCACTCGGCTTCAGCATCCGCGCAACGATGAACATGCGCGCCGTGAAGCGGCAGGAATAGCGGCTCCGTCGAGGCGGCGGGATCGTCCGCCGCCTTTCAGAGAAACCTCAGGCCGCCTTGGTCTTTGTCCGCCGCGCGAGGTTTGCCACGACATTCTCGATCATTCGCATGCCGGCATCGCCACCGAGCGTCATGATCGATTCCGGGTGGAACTGCACCGCTGCAACCGGCTCCTTGGTGTGCTCGATACCCATGATCGTGCCATCCTCGCTTTCCGCCGTGATCATGAATTCACGCGGCAGGGTCGAGGGGTCGGCGAAGATCGAGTGGTAGCGCCCGACGGTCACCTCCCTGGAAAGGCCTGAAAACACGATACCGGGCTCCAGTACGCGAATACGCGACGGCTTGCCGTGCATCGGCACAGCCAGTTGCCTGAGATCGCCGCCATAGGCTTCGGCCAGCGCCTGCAGGCCGAGGCAGACGCCGAAGATCGGCAGGTTGCGGGCCCGTGCCTTCTTGATCGTCGCCTTGCAATCGAAATCTTTCGGATTGCCGGGCCCCGGCGACAGCACGACCAGATCGGGGTCGAGGCGGTCGAAGACCTCCTCCGACACCGGCGTGCGGACCGTCGAAACGGTGGCACCGGTCTGGCGGAAGTAGTTGGCGAGCGTGTGGACGAAGCTGTCCTCGTGGTCGACAAGCAGGATGCTGACGCCCTTGCCGACCGCAGCAACATCGCGCTTGGTCTTAGCGGAACCGGCAGACTTTGCATCGCGGATGGCAGAGAGCATGGCAGATGCCTTCAGTTCGGTTTCGGCTTCTTCCTCTTCGGGGATGGAGTCGTTGAGCAACGTAGCGCCGGCCCGCACTTCGGCAATCCCGTCCTTGATACGCACGGTGCGCAGCGTCAGACCGGTGTTCATGTCGCCGTTGAAGCCGACCATGCCGATGGCGCCGCCATACCAGGCACGCGGGCTCTTTTCGCGGCTTTCGATGAAGCGCATGGCCCAGAGTTTCGGCGCACCGGTGACGGTGACGGCCCAGGCGTGTGACAGGAATCCGTCGAACGCATCCATGTCGTCGCGCAAGCGCCCCTCGATGTGGTCGACGGTGTGAATCAGGCGCGAATACATCTCGATCTGACGGCGGCCGATGACCTTGACCGAGCCCGGCTCGCAGACGCGGCTCTTGTCGTTGCGGTCGACGTCCGAGCACATGGTCAGCTCGGATTCGTCCTTCTTCGAGTTCAGAAGCTTGAGGATCTGCTCGCTATCGGCGATCGGGTCCTCGCCGCGCTTGATCGTGCCCGAGATCGGGCAGGTCTCGATGCGACGGCCGGAGACGCGCACGAACATCTCTGGCGATGCGCCGACCAGATATTCCTGGTGGCCGAGGTTGATGAAGAACGAATAGGGCGACGGATTGATCGCCTTCAGACGCTTGGAAATATCCGACGGCTTGGAATCGCAGCGCTCCATGAACTTCTGCCCGGGAACGACCTCAAACAGGTCGCCCTTGCGAAAGCTCTCCTTCGCCTTGTTCACCAACTCGGCAAATTCGCCCGGGCGATGGTCACTCTTCGGCGGAATGGTGTCCGTGTGGTGGAAGGGTTCCGGCGGGATATCACCGGCCTTGCCATCAGTGGTCAGCCCGCCCTTTTCGAAGTCGTAGCGGTCGATCCAGGCCTTGGCGGCGTAGTTGTCGACCACGAGGATCTCGTCGGGCAGGTACAGCACCATGTCGCGCTGGTCGGCGGGACGCGTCAGTTTCAGGTCGATGGCGTCGAACTGGAAGGCGATATCGTAGCCGAAGGCACCGTAGAGCCCGAGGGCCGCGTCAGCCTGAGAGTAGAACAGGTCGGTGACGGCGCGCAGCACGGTGAACACCGTCGGCATCTTCGACCGTTCTTCCTCGGTGAACACCCGGTCGGGCGCCTTGACGATGAGGTCGAGCCGACGCGGCGTCGACGCACCGAGGGCCACTTCGCGCACGGTTTGCAGCCGAGCCTCGATAAACCCGAGGATGACCTCGCCACGCTCGTTATAGGCTTCGATCCAGACATTGCGGCCAAAGCAGGAGATGCCGATGGGCGGGTCGACGACGGCAGTGTCCCAGCGCGTGTAGCGGCCCGGATACTCGTAGTTGGAGGAAAACACCGCGCCGCGCCGCTCGTCCAGCTTGTCGATGTAGGACGAGACTGCGTCGTCATAGGCGATTGGCCGACGCTGGCGCGTCACGGTAATGCCGCCCTTGGTCTCGTAGATTTCCGCACCGTCATCCCGCAGGATCGTAACCATGACCGTCTCTCCGCTTCTTCAGGCCCGGATGACAGGCGCTTTACATACAAAAAAAGCCGCCTGAAACTCTCGGGCGGCTTACTCGTCGTCTTTGAACACGATTGATCGAGGCCGCTGTTAGCGAGCCCACCACCAAGATGCACATGTTCGAAGACATGTTCATGGACAAATTGTTAGCGCGAGATGCGGAGATGCGCAAGCGCCAATTCCGCTGAAAGTTTCGGGCGGGCGACCGCCGCCCGAAACCGCGCGAACTCAGGCCGACGGCTGTGCCGAGGCGAAAAACGCCTCGGGTCCATCCACCTCGACCAGCTTTTTTCGCTCGATCTGCCAGAAGCGGTTGCCGACCGCCCTGACGAAGCTGCGATCGTGCGACACCAGCAGGCAGGTCGAACCCTCCGCCAGCAATTCGCTTTCCAGTGCCTCCTGCCCCTCGATATCGAGATGATTGGTCGGCTCGTCCAGGAGATGGAAATTGGGTTGGCGCAGGTGCAATACCAGCATCGCCAGCCGCGCCTTCTGGCCGCCCGAGAGCCGGCCGATTGCCCGTCCCTGCATCTCGACGCCGATGCCTACTCCGGCAAGCAGACTGCGCGCCCGGGGCTCACCCAGCGCAAACAGCCGCGACAGCGTTGCCAGCGGCGTATCTGCGTCGGCAAGATTGGCGAGCGACTGGTCGCTGTAGCCGAGCACCAGCGAAGGCGTGGCGCGCACCGGCGCCGCCCCATCGCCTGCCACCTCTATCGCACCCCTGATCATCTCCATCAGTCGTGTCTTGCCGGCACCGTTGGCCCCGAGCAACACGATGCGGTCGCCCTGGCGGATCCAGAGCTTGCCGGTCTTGAAGAGCGGCGTTCCATCCGGTGTGGCAACGGTGGCGTCGTCGAGGGTCACGAGGACCTTCGCCTGGCTGGCGCTGCTGCCAAGCCTTATGGCTCCGGCCGAGCGCTCACGGTGGCCCGGCCGGGACGCATCCTCGAGGCGGTCGGCCCGCTCCTTCAACTGCCTGGTCTTGACGGTCAGCAGGTCACTGCCGGAGTTGATGCCGATATTCTTGAGCTTGGCTGCCTGGCGCCGCAATTGTTGCGCGGCTTTCACATCCTTCTCGTAGCGCTGCTCCTGCGACGCATCGATATTATCGAGCGCGGCCCTCGCCATGCTGTAGGGAAGCTGGAACTGCTGCGACTGCTCGGCCCTGAGGAACAGCGTGCGGTTGGTGACGGCATCCAGGAACGCCCGGTCGTGGCTTGCGACAAGCACCGAGACGGCGCGCGGCAGAGCGTTCAGCCAGTTCTCCAGCAGCGCAATCTTGAACAGGTCCAGATGGTTGGTCGGCTCGTCCAGCAGCATCACGTCCGGCTCGGTGACGGCGACGCGGGCCACCAGCGCCAGCCGCTGCCAGCCACCGCTCAGCTGTGCAAGCGGCCGCTCGCGCAAGGCCTCGGGCACGTCAAGCGTATCGAGCACCACATCGACGCGCCAGCTCTCGCTGTCGGCCTGCCCGGGTGCAAGTGCCTGCGCGACCGCCGCATGAAACGGCAATTTCGCCAAGGCGGGCGCGACGTTCTGTTCGACATACCCGATTGTCAGCCCGCGCGACCGCGTGACGTCGCCTGCCGTCGGTTCGAGACGGCCTGCAATGCAGTTGAGAAGTGTGGATTTACCCCGGCCGTTGGCCGCAACGATGCCGACCCGATCTCCACCAGTGAGGCTGAAATTGAGGTTGGAGAACAGCGGCTCGCCAAGGGTGACGGCGAGATTGTGTAAGGTGATCGAAGACATTTTCAGTTCTCTGGTCTGACCGGGCAACGACCACCAACCCGCGTCGGCAGTTCGTCTCGGTCGTTATCAGGATGCAGCGCGAACGCAGGCGTTCAGCTGCAGGCCAAAAGGGCAGACCAGAAAGGGTATGGGAAAGTTACAGCCTCTGATCAGCCCTGCAAACGCATCCGCAGGGCATCGTTCGGGCCGAACTGGCGATTGCGCCAGAGTGTCGTGATCATTGCGGCCCTCCTTTCTCAAAAGACTGAAGCAGATCGATAGCATTCGAACGCATGCGAAACAACTGTCGTGGAAGCCGTAAAACGTCGAAGGGCGGCACCATGGCGCCGCCCTTCAGCTGCTGGTTTCTAGAACCTCTGCGAAATCGCCAGTTTGATGTAGCGACCGGATTCCGAGTAGATTTCGGTCGCATTGGTGACGTCCTTGACCTCGAGGGCATCGTAGTAGGTCTTGTTGGTCAGGTTATAGACGCCTGCCTGAAGGGTCATTCCCTTCAGCGTTTCAGGCTTCCACCAGCCGGTGAGGTTGAAGATACCGTATCCCGGAGGCTTGGACGACGCCGAGGACTTATCGGAGACGGCCGCAGAGGCAACCATGCTCAGATCCGTACCCCATGTCTCGCGCTCGAAGCCTACACCCAGGATGGCCTTGAGCGGAGCGACGGACGATAGAAGTTCATCGGTATCCATGTTCGTCCCGCGGGCGTAAAATGCTGCGGCGTGGAGGTTGATACCGTTGTTGAACTTCTTATGCCCATCGACCTGGATCCCGTTGATACGGACATTGTCGATGTTGATGTACTCAGCCGTACCGACCGCATATCCCGGCGTGGGAATAAAATCGGAGGTGTCGATGAAGTTCTTGTAGCGCGTGCTGTAGGCGCTGACATGACCGCCGAAGTCGTCGTCACCAAGGTTGGCACCGCCTTCGAAGCCCCAGCTGGTTTCAGCCTTGAGATCGGGATTGCCGATCGACCGGTACATCGGCGTGTTGTCGTAGTCGACGTAGAGCTGGTAGGCATTCGGGGCCTTGTAGGCCGTGACGAACTGCGCATAGAGCTCGACATCAGGCGTCGCCCGCCAGGCAGCCCTGAGCTTCGGCGAGAAATGGCTGCCGTTCTGGCCATCCGGCGTGCCGGCGGGATAGGATGCCGTATCCTGCGGAGCCTGCTTGTACCAGTCGAAACGCAGGCCGGGCGTCAGCGAGAACGGGCTGTTGCCAACGCTGATCTTGTCCTCGGCATAGGCACCGAACTTGTAGCCGTCCACATCTGGCGCATAATTCTGGTTGGTGTGGAAAAAGGCACACGAGCCGACGGGCGGCGTCGTGCAGGAATCGACGCCCTTCAGATAATAGCTGCTGCTGGCAAACTGGAAGTCGCTACCGAACGTCAGCTTGTGATCGAGCACGCCGGTCGTGAAGTCCGAATTCGCCCAAGCCGTATAGCCGAGATCGCGCTCGTCGCTTTCCATGATGCGATCGTATTCACCCTTTGGCGTCGTCAGCCGGTTTGCAAGGATGCCTTCCTCGCGACCGCTTTTCTGCCAGTCGAGGGTGGCAAAGGCGCTGTCGATCCAGCTGTCTGCAGAGGTCGCATCGTATTTGTAGTCGAGCGAAACCCGGTCGCGCGACTTGTCCTGCTTGTATTTGTAGTCGTTGTAGGTCGTGCCATAGAGCGAATAGGACAGGTAGTCCCGGGTCGAGTTATAGCCATAGTGTTCCGCCGTCAGGCCGATCGTATGACCACCTTCGAGTTCCTGGCGGATCTTGAACAGCAGGTTGCGCTGATTGTAGTCAACCGGATCGGCCACTGTTCTCTTGCTGCCGACGCCAGCGACATCGCCGTTCGATTCTGACTCGTGCCCGTACTTGTAGGAAGACTGGAACAGCACGGAGGTGTTCTCGATCTTCTTGGCGACCGCACCGGAAGCGGTGATCGAGTGATCGGAGCCATCGAAGCCGAGCTTGAACATTCCGCCAAAGGTCTGGCCGTCGCCAATCACGTCGTCCGGCTCCAGCGTATGGAGCATCAGCGCGCCGCCCAGCGCACCCGAACCGGCGCGGCTGGAATCGGCGCTGTGCAACACGTCGACGGAAGAAAGCGATGTGAAATCGTAGGTGTCCGCGCCGCCGCCGTAGCTATAGACGTTATCGAAAAAGTACGGCAGGGGGATGCCGTCGGTGGTCGTCAGCACGCGATCCGCCTCGAGCCCACGAATGTTGACGCTCTTCGAAACGTCATTATAGGACACGCTCGGATCGACGGTGTTGCCGAAGTCCTTGAGGTCGTCGACCTGCTTCTTTTCCAGGGTCTCCCTTGTGGTGTGCGCCGCCAGTGGCGAGTCCGCAACCGAGCCTTTTTGCACCGTGTTGCGGGCATTCTTCACGACGATTTTCTGCAGCGTCGTGCTGTCAGTCTGCTCTGTCGCAGTAGACGCCGAAGCCGCAGTCCCTGCCTGTTGAGCAAAAGATGCGGTGGGAATGCCGAGCGCCAGAAACGCCGTGCACGTCAAGAGAACCGAGCGGGATCGCCGGAGCACCATAACCAATTCCTTTCAAGGTGATGTACCGGGCTGGCTGGTTGGCACGCTGCAAGGCGCCCAAGGGGCTGGCTAGGCGGACGGAAAGAGGCAGAAATATCCGCCTCCTTTCTGCCCGATAAAAAACATGACTACGATTGTCAATATATAGCGCCGATATAATCATGAATGCAATGATCATGTTTTAACGACTGCCCGGCTTGTTGCCGATCTGCAACGAATTTGGCTTAGAAACGTTGCGTCCCGTAAGATATCGAAACGGGTGAAACCATATGCTTTTCCGGATTGCCACCGCTGTCGCCTGCCTGACGCTGCTGACTGCTGCATCGCTGCCACAAACCGGCCCGCTGCCAGAGACGCGACCGGACGACAAGCCTGCGGAGACAGCGCAGCCGGTTGCTCCCATCCCCGAGCCAAAACCGCAGCCGGCACCGGCACCGGAAACACCCGCTGCAAAGCCTGGCACCGAAGCCTCGCCCTCCGATGGCACGACCAGCGGAAAGCAAAGTGGCGACGCGCCCGCCACGAAGGCAACGACACCCGATGCCGATACAAGCAAGCCCGATGCCGACGCCGGCAAGGACGACAAGAAATCACCGGTGTCGAACGCCACCGATGGCAAGGGAAATCCACCGGCCGAGCCGCTCACCATCGAACCGGAATCTGACGCGGAGCATCACGCCTGCCTGAAAGACCTGCAAGCCATGGGGGCGGTATTCAAGGATCTGCCCCGCATCGACGACGGCGATGGATGTGGCATCGACAAGCCCATCAGCCTCTCGGAAGCGTTGCCAGGCGTGAAATTCAAGCCTGAAGGCACGCTGCGCTGCGAGGCGGCGCTTGCCCTCTCCCGCTGGATGAAGGAAAGCGTCATTCCGGCAGGCGAGGCTGCGCTGAAGGCCGCCGGCCCGATCGTCACCATCAACCAGGCCTCGACCTATATCTGCCGCCTGCGCAACAACGCGAGCACTGGCAAGATCTCCGAGCACGCCCGGGGCAATGCCATCGACATCGCGAGTTTCACATTCAAGGATGGGACGACTGTCGAGGTGCAGCCTCGCAAGGAGGACTCGACGCTGGCAGGTGCGTTCCAGCGTGCCGTCAGTGCGTCAGGCTGCCTGTACTTCTCGACCGTCCTCGATCCCGAAAGCGACGCCGCCCATGAGCATCACTTCCACATGGACGTCCTGAAACGCAACGGTGACTTCCGCTATTGTCACTGAATATCAGGGACTTGGCGACAAGCGCGGACTCACTTTTGCAGCGTGTTGAATCGATGGATCAAGCCTAGAATAGACCTTCGATGTAGCCCTGCTCGTTCAGCATGATCCGCTCGGCGGCAGGCGAGCGTGGCAGGCCGGGCATGGTGCGGATCTCCCCCGTAACGGCAACGACGAAGCCTGCACCGGCCGACAGTCTCACCTCGCGCACATGCACGACATGGCCTTCCGGAGCGCCGCGCAGATCCGCGTCGGTCGAGAATGAATACTGTGTCTTGGCAATGCAGACCGGCAGGTGGCGGTATCCCTGGTCTTCCCAGCTCTTCAGCTGGTCGCGAACGGCCTTGTCCGCAGTCACCTCGCCGGCATGGTAGATCTCGGTCGCCACGACGCCGATCTTCTGCATCAGCGGGAGATCGTCCGGATAGAGCGGCGCAAACTTCGCCTCGCCGGACTGTGTCAGCGCCACGACCTTGTGCGCCAGTTCCTCGATGCCGGCCGAGCCGTCCGCCCAGTGGCGGCAGAGGATCGCCTCGGCACCGAGACCGGCGACATAGGCTTTGACGGCTTCGATCTCGGCGTGCGTATCGGAGGTGAAGTGGTTGATCGCGACGACGACGGGCACGCCAAACTTCCGCACATTCTCGACATGGCGGCCGAGATTGACGCAGCCGGTGACCAGCGCCTCGACATTCTCGCGGCCGAGATCGTCCTTGGTGACGCCGCCATTCATCTTCAGCGCCCGCACCGTGGCGACGACCACCGCCGCATCCGGCTTCAGCCCCGCCTGGCGACATTTGATGTTGAAAAACTTCTCCGCCCCGAGATCCGCGCCGAAGCCGGCCTCGGTGACAACGTAGTCCGCAAGCGTCAGTGCCGTCCGGGTGGCAATGACCGAATTGCAGCCATGGGCGATATTGGCAAACGGGCCGCCATGCACAAGCGCCGGGCTATTCTCCAGGGTCTGCACCAGGTTCGGCTGCAAAGCGTCCTTCAGCAGAACAGCCATGGCGCCGTCCGCTTTCAGATCACGCGCGAAAACCGGCGACCTGTCGTAGCGGTAGGCAACGATGATGTCGCCCAACCGCTTTTCCAGGTCGGCAAGATCCGACGCAAGGCACAGGATGGCCATCACCTCGGAGGCAACGGTGATGTCGAAGCCGCCCTGGCGCGGGAAGCCGTTGGCCACGCCGCCGAGCGACGAGACGATATCGCGCAGCGCCCGGTCGTTCATGTCCATCACCCGCCGCCAGGTAATGCGGCGGATGTCGATATTCAGCGCATTGCCCCAGTAGACGTGGTTGTCGAGCATCGCCGCCAGCAGATTGTGGGCCGAAGTGATGGCATGGAAGTCGCCGGTGAAATGCAGGTTGATGTCTTCCATCGGCACGACCTGCGCATAGCCACCGCCGGCAGCCCCGCCCTTGGTACCGAAACACGGCCCGAGCGACGGTTCACGCACGCAGATCATTGCCTTCTTGCCGATGCGGTTCAGCCCATCGCCGAGACCGACCGTCGTCGTCGTCTTGCCCTCGCCCGCCGGCGTCGGATTGATCGCCGTCACCAGGATCAGCTTGCCGGTCTTCTTGCCCGCCTGCCCGGCAATGAAGTCGGCGCTGATCTTTGCCTTGTCGTGACCGTAGGGCACCAGTTGCTCAGGCGGAATGCCGAGCGCTGCCCCGATCTCATAGATCGGCTTCTTCGTCGCGGCGCGCGCGATCTCGATATCGGATTTTACCGTAGCCATCAGTCAATCTCCATGCGACCGCGCCGTTTATCTCGCTTGCGCATAAACGAATAGCAAACCGCTGTGAACCGGCATGCCGCAGACTTGGGTGAGAAAAAGTCGGCAGCGGACCAAGGAGCGCCACTGGCTTGTTACGGCATAATCATATGGCTAATGCTGCTTCGGAAAATCAAAACCCGTGAGGTCGTCCGTGAAATCCCTGGAAATAATCGTTGAACGCATCATCCTGTCGAGCCGCTGGTTGCTCGTCATTTTCTATCTCGGGCTGGCCGCGTCTCTCGCAATGTACGCCCTCTCCTTCTGCTACAAGTTCTACAAGATCGCCATCAGCGTCTTTTCGCTGGAAGAGTCGGACATGATCCTTGCCATGCTCGGCCTGATCGACGCGGCTCTGGTGGCAAGTCTCGTCGTCATGGTGATGATCTCGGGCTATGAGAATTTCGTCAGCCGCTTCGATGAAGCCAATGAAGAAGACGATGAGGTATCGTTCCTCGGCAAGCTCGATTCCGGTAGCCTGAAAATCAAGGTCGCCTCCTCGATCGTCGCCATCTCCTCGATCCACCTGCTGCAGGTGTTCCTGAACATGGCGCAGTTCGAAACGGCGCAGATCATGTGGATGACGCTGATACATCTCGCCTTCGTCGTCTCGGCCCTGATGCTCGGCTACCTCGAGAAGATCATGGGACAGGCGAAGGGCAAGGATAACGCCTAGGCAGCCCGGCCCGACAGAGAATGGACGACCGGCAGCAAAGCCTGCCGCTCGAGCGGCTGCGGCATGCCAGGCTCGGGCTCGTCGGGCAGCGGCTTGGACTGCGGCGTGCTGGGCGGCGGCGGGGGTGGCGCCGGCATCATGGATACGACGCAGTCGGAGATCGTCTTCTCGCGCGGGCAGGCACCGGCTGCGGCGAGTTGGCCGGCGGAAGATTGCTCGGTCATCATTTTCAGATTGAGCGCCTCGACCTGCGTCAGCAAACGGATCGACTGCGGATTGGCGCTCATCATCAGGTCGAACAGATCCGGATCGACCCCCATCTTGGTGAGATAGGCGATCAGCGCCGCCTTCTGCTTGTTGCCGAGCTTCGTGGTGTCGTGCTGCCCGACCATTTTCCGGCCGACTTCGCGCTGCGACAGTATCTTCTTCTTGCCGTTCAGCATTTCGTACTCGGTGCGATACTGGACGCGCATTTCCCGGTATGTGGTCGTGATCTGGTGGACGCCGATCAAGGCAAAGGGACTTGCAATCCGCCTGACGCCTCCGGCCAGTAGCAACGGACAGGCCGACAGGCAGACCGCGCCGTTCGAATAGATCTCGCCGGTCATCGAGCCGTCTTTTTGCCGCGCCGCGTCGCATAGCGGTTCGCTGCCGTCGCAGGCATCGGCGCGTGTCCCGCCAACAGCCACCGAAAGCCCCTGGCGCCGAATGATCAGCCCCATCTGCATGGCGGCCGCAACATCCCCGCCCGGCGAGCGGACGACGATCGGCAGCGATTTCTTGCCGATTTTCTTCAGCAGCTTCTGCAGCTTGCGGGGCGAGTCCGACATGATCTGCCCTTCGGCGGCAATCCAGTCGGCACAGGATCCGCCATCCCGGCAATAAGGGGTACCGCCATGGATCAGAACGAAGTCCATGGGACGATCGATGGGAGGCTCGGCCGCATTTGCCGTTTCAAGGCCGGCGAGCACAAAAACGACTGTCGCCACAAGGCGCAAGACCTGGTTCAACCGCGAAGGAACGGCCCGCGTCAGCGAAGTCAGCATCATCAATCGGCTCGGAGGTGATGTTTCGGAGGACAATGGATAGCAACGACGGCGCTGATTTGCAAGGTTGGCAAGCGATCGGTAACAACAGACACTCAGGATGCCGCCGCCGTCCACCCCACCTGCAAAGAGCTTATTCACAGGGAGCGAACGAGGCCCCCTGTTGCAAAAGTTGTTTTTTAGCGCAAATGCACCAATTGCGTTACCGCAAGCTTTTTGACTCGTATTCCGGCCTGTTTCGCGTATTTGATAGCGGTAACACAAACTGAATGAGCCTTGCTCGAATGTCATACATGACAGCTTCTGGACGACAAACGTTTCTGTCCGCCGAGTTGGCGGCGGCGCGCACCCGCGCAATGCTTCATCAGGCGCTGAACAGGACGGCGGAGTCGTTCGGATTTGCCTCTTTCATGCTCTGCAACGCGCCATCGGCCTCGGACATGCTGCTGACACCGCTGATTATCGAGACTTCGGCACCAGCCCAGAATCTGCGCGACTTCGACCGCGGCCACCTGCTGCGCATCTATCCCCTAGTCGGTCGAGACCGCGATTCGGCAATTCCGCGCTGCTGGAACCTGGCGGAACGGGCCCCTTCTCCTGAAATGGAATTCCCCCGCGAACTCCGGACATTTCTCGAAAGCCGCGGCCGGACGATGGGCATGCATTTTCCGGTCAATGCGTCGGATGGCGAGCGACTGGCTTTTTCGATGGCGGGCAATCGCAACAGCCTCTCGCAGGCGGAACTCAACGAACTCTGCGTCATCCTGCTGCATGCCGCCACCGCCTATAACGGCATCAAGCGCAACGGCAACGAGCCCGCAGCCATGCTGTCGGCGCGCGAAATGGAAGTCGTTCGCTGGACTGCGCAAGGCAAGACTTCGGTGGAGATCGGCCAGATCCTGACTCTGTCCGACCACACCGTCAACGCCTACATGACCAATGCCATCAAGAAGCTCAATTGCGTCAACCGCACGCAACTCGTGGCCAAAGCCATCCGGCTCAAGCTCATCAGCTGACATAAGCCTCCCGCCAAGAACTTAGCAGCGAATTACCGCCCGCCGAGTACCGCGCGTGTTTCGACCAGGTTGGAGCGCACCCGCAGGATATAGAACCCCATCGTCGCCAGATGGCTGGGCATGATCAGGCCGTCTTCGCGCCCGTTCGAGACGATCCAAGGCTGGATGCGCAGCGCCGCCTGGAATTGCTTCATCGTATCGCCCCAGAGTGCTCCGACGTTGCGCTCGGCGATGACCTTTGAGAAATCGGCGCCGGCAGCGCTGAGGATGCCGTAATATCCGTAGAGCTGTCCGTAGGCGAACCAGAAGCGGTCGTCGGCGCGCGTGTCGAACCACCCGAAATTATGGTTCTCGGAACGTTCGGCCAGCACGTCCGACGTACTGCCGAGATCGTTTGAAATGCGGTCGATGAACTCGATCAGGTTGTCGGCACGGCCGTCGAAGGTGGCGTTGCAGGCGCCGAGATCGACATTGAACTTGCGCAGGCTGTTGATCGAGGCCCGATAGTAGCTCGGGGTCGGCGTTTTAGGCCCGAACGGCTGGAAACCGAAATACCAGCTGGACTCGTCGAACTGGAGATTGCCGCGCGCATTCTGAAGGTCCGAATTGATACCCGATGTTCCGCGCACGCGGCCCAGCGCATCCACAAGCTCGATAGAGGTCCTGCGAACCGCCTGGTTGACGCCGCGCTGGAAGGACGCCTTGTTGTCGAGGAATGGCGTATCGTCCCAGCTCAGGCCGAAAAACCCGAGCTTGAAGAGGAGCATGGACGAAATCCACGCATTGCGGTTGACGTTGAAATCCACAAGGTCGGCTGTAACATCGACGATAGCCGACGTCTCGCAACGTTTCGGCGTGGCGGCTGTGGCCGGCTGCGCATCGGTCGCGACAGGCACCGGGGTCAGATCCTGGCCGGCAGCCTTGCGGTCGGCAAGCTTGTAGCTATCGATGTAGTGGGTGTTGAAGCCCGTCCAGGACTGGGTCTGAACGAGGAAGTAGCCGTAGAGGCAGACCAGCAGCACGACGAGAGCGGCAACCGGCACCTTGATGATCCAGTTGCGCTGCCGGTACCAGCCATGCGCTGCAAGAAAAGGCCACGTCGCCCAGACAAACAGGAGCCCAAGACCACGTCGAATTGCCTGGAGCATCCGTGCAAAGAAGGCAACGATCGGATCAAGCATGCAATGTCTCCTAACGGTCTTGGTGCTCCAGCAGATATGACCTCCCCGGCCACAGGGCAACCGCGTCGGCTGAATTAAATCGTTGCCGGTTGCTGCTGCGGCGCCGCAGGCACATCTTCCTCGTCGTCGACTGCCGGCTCTCGAGGCGACGGCGCCACCTCCAGACGGCGCGCGAAAGCCTCGTCAGCAGCCTGTTTACGAAGCAGGATATCATGTCCGGCAAGGAGGTTGGCCTCGAACGCAGCAACAAGGTCCTCGACCCCGGCCGGCAGGTCCTCGCATTGCGTCGCCGATTGTTCGTTTGCCGCCTTCAGCAGTGCGACGCGCTGCTCGACATCGACGGCGAGCTTGGCAACCATGACGTTGACTGCGGCGATCCCGCCGTTCAGCACATCCAGGAAATCCTCGTCGTCGGTCATCAGCCGCAACAGGGTCTCATGCTCGGACCGCAGCATCTTATCCTTCACATCAGCCGCCTGACGATCGAGCGCCAACTCTTTGCGTTCTTCCTCGGATGCAGCATCCAGCGACGGACCACGCTGCGGCGGCGTCGAGGAGAGGCGCTCGTGCGTCCGCGCCTTTAGGGACGCAAGCCGTCGCCCTGCCTCGTCCAGATCGCCGTCCAGCTGCCGGCGACGAATGACCAGTTGCTGCAGGTGGGCTTCGCAAACGCGGTGATGCAGAGCGAGAAAGGGTCCGGCTTCGCCCAGCATCCTGTCCAGCGCTGCCGATACCGACAGCAGCTCGACCACATCGAGCGCTATCGTTTCCGGCGCAGCATTGCCGAGATGCACGCGTCGCCTGAGAAAACCCTGAGATTGACGCCCCGCAGTCTCGTCGAACAATCGTTCATATTGCAGCAAGGCTGCGGCCGTCTGGGTATCGAGCTGACGCAGAAGGGCTGCTACTCGGTCCCTCCACTCGCTCCATAAACCAACGGCTTCGCCGAGGAGCGTTTCTTCGAGAGGAAAGTTGATTGCTGTCAGCCGCGCCTCCGGCCGCGAGTGATGCGCCAGCGCCGCCTCGGCAGCAGCTATTCCCTTGCAGGCATCGTCCAGCAGTCGCCGAAGCTGTGCGATGTCGCGTTCTGGAAACTGGCCGTGCGCCATGAGGGCTCCTGCTGATCGCGGCGGGTGGGTGCATCCAGAGTAGCGCAAACCATCCCCCGATGGCAGGCCTATTGGGCCGCCGCCGGATTTTTGAGATAGGCGATCAGATTGTCGACATCGCTGTCGCTTTTGACGCCGGCAAAGCTCATGCGGGTGCCCTTGACGACAGCCTGTGGGCTCAACAGGTATTTGTGCAGCAGCGCCTCGTCCCACACCTTGCCATCGGCACTGAAGGTCTTCATCGCAGCCGAATAGCTGTAGGTGGCAACCGACGCCACCGGGCGCCCGACCACGCCCATCAGCGAAGGTCCGACCTTGTTCACCGGCTCGGTCGCCGTGTGGCAGGCGGCGCACTTCTTGAAGACGCCCGCCCCGAGCTTCGGATCTCCGTCGGCAAGGACAGAGGTCGCCGACAGCAGCGCCGCAACGATAATGGTGGAACAGCAGGACGTCTTCATATCGCCTCCCGATTTCAATCCGCGCGAGCCCTTGGACGCTCAACGCATAACGGTCCAGCCGCCAGAGCGTTTGACCTCAGACGTCGCCCATCGCCTCTTCCCAATGGCGACGGCAGAGCGAGACATATCGCTCGTTACCGCCGACCTCGATCTGCGCGCCCTCGTGGAGCACCTTGCCGTCGCTGTCGAAGCGCACCACCATGGTAGCCTTTCGCCCGCAATGGCAGATCGTCCGAACTTCGCGCAGCTCGTCGGCGATGGCCAGCAGTTCCTGCGAGCCCGGAAACAGCTTGCCACGAAAATCCGTGCGCAGTCCGTAGACCATGACAGGAATGTTGAGGCGGTCGACGACATGCGCCAGTTGCCAGATCTGCGGCGCCGTCATGAAATGCGCCTCGTCGACGAAGACGCAGGCAAGCGGACCCTCGGCGTGCATTGCTTCGATTGTCGCAAACAGGTCGTCATCCCGGTCGAAGGGCACGGCATCGGCCTCGAGGCCGATGCGCGAGGCAATCTTGCCGCTGCCGGCCCGGTGATCGAAAGCTGCGATCAGGATCGCCGTGCGCATGCCGCGCTCCTGATAGTTGTAGGACGCCTGCAGCAGCATCGTCGATTTGCCGGCATTTATTGCGGAATAGTGAAAATACAGCTTCGCCATCAACGTCTCCTTTGCGCACTTCATGGAATCGCGAAGCGCCGAAGGAAAGCCATGGCTGACGTAAGCCACAGGAAATCACGCCGGCTGGCTCCACAGCGTGCAAATGCCTGCGCATCAAGCACTGTGAAAATTGGAGGTGTCGCATTCCATACCGCCAAAGCGCCGCAAATGCAGCGAGACCGCTTGTAAATGTCGGTTATTGGTGATTGCTTGGGAACGTAAAACTGGGAGTACACAATGATGAAATTGACTTTGTTCACTTTAAGCCTCAGCACCGCGCTTTTTTCAGCGGTCATCGCCCCCTCTGTCGCATCGGCGGCGGAGCCGGCAAGTTGTTCGACCGTCCATTTCGCCGAAGTCAGCTGGACCGACATCCAGGCCACGACCGGGACTGCAACCTACATCCTCGACGCACTCGGCTATAAGACCGACATCAAGGATCTCGACGTTCCGATCGTGTTCCAGTCGCTTGCCAACAAGCAGCTCGACGTTTTCCTCGGCAACTGGATGCCGTCGCAGGCGCCGATGATCAAGCCGTATACGGACGCCAAGACGATCGACACGGTTCGCGCCAACCTTGAAGGCGCCAAGTACACGCTCGCCACCAATGAATTCGGCAGCAAACTCGGCATCAAGGACTTCTCCGACATCGCCAAGCACGAAAAGGAACTGGACGGCAAGATCTACGGCATCGAGCCCGGCAATGACGGCAACAAGCTGGTGCTGGACATGATCAAGGGTCACAAGTACGGCCTCGACGAGAAGGATTTCAAAGTCATTGAATCCTCCGAGCAGGGCATGCTGTCCCAGGTGACCAAGCTCGACAAGTCGAAGAAGCCGATCATCTTCCTCGGCTGGGCCCCTCACCCGATGAACACCAAATACAAGATGACCTACCTGACCGGTGGCGATGACGTTTTCGGGCCGAATTTCGGCGGCGCCAATGTCTTCACCAACACCCGCGCCGGCTATGTCGCCGAATGCCCGAACGTCGGCAAGTTCCTGCAGAACCTCTCCTTCACGCTGCCCATGGAAAACGAGATCATGGGTCTCATCATGGACGAGGGCCTGCAGGGTAAGGCCGCCGCCAAGATATGGCTGAAAGCCCATCCTGAGACCATCAAGCCATGGCTTGCAGGCGTGACGACCGCCGATGGCGGTGATGCAGAAGCGGCCGTGAAGAAGTCGCTCGGCCTCTGAGCCCGACAGCAGAAAGGGCGGCCCCGCCGTCCTTATTCTTGCCGGAAACAACGCGTGTCACCGCTTCAGCCATCACGGAGTGAAGGCTGTGACGCGCATCTATCCGGTGCTGCAGATCTCAGCGAGGGAACGCGATGGATTGGCTCCATACATGGCTACTTGACGAAAACAACAAGATCCAGATCGGCAAGGGCGCACAGGTCGTCGTCGACTGGCTGACGGGAAACCTCAGCGGCTTCTTCGACACTGTCTCCGCCATTCTCGGCGGCGCTATCGACGGTTTGCTTTACGTGCTGCTCGGCACTTTTACCGAGGGCACCGCCTTCGAGGCCTATTACCCCTTTTTCATGATCGCCGTATTCTGCCTGATTTCCTGGCTGATCCGCCGCCATGTCGGCGTGGTGATCTTCACCGCCCTCGGGATGCTGCTGATCTACAACCAGCTCTACTGGACGGAGGCGATGGAAACTCTCGCTCTGGTGCTGGCGGCGACGCTCGTGTCGATGGTGATCGGCGTCCCTCTCGGCATCCTGGCCGCGCGACGAGCCTGGTTCTACACCATATTGCGGCCGATTCTCGACCTCATGCAGACCATTCCCACCTTCGTCTATCTGATTCCAGCCCTTATCCTTTTCGGCCTCGGCGCCGTCTCTGGCCTGGTGGCCACCGTGATCTTCGCGGTGCCCGCACCGATCCGGCTGACACGATTGGGCATCATCTCGACGCCGCCGGCACTGATCGAGGCCGCACAGGCATTTGGCGCGGCCCCGCTGCAGGTGCTGACCAAGGTGGAGCTACCCTTTGCCCTGCCTCAGATCATGGCTGGCGTCACCCAGACGATCATGCTCTCGCTGTCGATGGTGGTCATCGCCTCGATGGTCGGCGCTGCCGGTCTCGGCGCGCTCGTCCAGCGCGCGCTCGGTCAGATGAACGTGCCCATGGGCTTTGATTCCGGCATGAGCATCGTCATTCTGGCGATCGTCCTCGACCGCACCTTCAAATTCTTCGACGAAGGGGAAACCGTATGACGGCCGTGGTCAAGTTCGACAATGTCAGCATCGTCTTCGGCGACCGCCCGCAGGCAGCCATGGCGCTGGTGGACCAGGGCAGGACGCGCGACGAGATCGGCGCCCAGACGGGCCTCGTCCTCGGCGTCGCCAATGCCTCGCTCGAGATCGAGGAAGGCGAAATCCTCGTCTTGATGGGGCTGTCCGGCTCCGGCAAATCGACGCTGTTGCGCGCCGTCAACGGCCTTGCACCCGTTGTGCGCGGCGGTGTCACCGTGGAGAGCAAGGACGGACCGATAGATCCCTACAAGTGCAGCGCCAAGGCATTGCGCGACCTGCGCATGCACACGGTCTCCATGGTGTTCCAGCAATTCGCGCTGCTACCGTGGCGGACGGTGGCGGACAACATTGGTTTCGGCCTCGAACTCGCCCGCGTGCCGGAGATCGAGCGCAAGGAGCGCGTGGCCGAGCAGCTGGAACTGGTCAACCTGACGCAATGGGCCGGCCGCCGCGTCAACGAACTCTCCGGCGGCATGCAGCAGCGTGTCGGCCTTGCCCGCGCCTTTGCCACCGGCGCGCCGATCCTGCTGATGGACGAACCCTTCTCGGCCCTCGACCCCCTGATCCGCACCCGGCTGCAGGACGAGCTTCTGGAGTTTCAGCGGCGGCTCAAGAAGACCATCCTGTTTGTCAGCCACGATCTCGACGAGGCGTTTCGCATCGGCAATCGCATCGCCATCATGGAAGGCGGCCGGATCATCCAGTGCGGCACGCCACAGGAGATCGTCAGGAACCCGGCCGACCAGTATGTCGCCGACTTCGTCCAGCACATGAACCCGATCAGCATGCTGACGGCCGGGGACGTCATGCAGGCGGGCGTCGGCCACTCCGCCACGCCGGGCACCGTGACCGCAACGGCAAAGGCCTCGACGCCGCTGATCGACATTCTCGATGCCCTCGCCCGCCAGCCCGGCAGCATCGGCATTGTCGATAACGGCGCGATCATCGGCACCATCACCGCGCAGGACGTGGTTGCCGGCCTCACCAGCCATCGTCGCTAGAGGCGCACCCGAGGGTAGGCCCGGCCAGAAGCGGAGTATCGGAGGAGACAGTTGGCGACTGAAAAACCACGCTCCGTGCTCCGCGAGACGGATGAGGATGCGCGCAGGCTTGGCCGCATCCTGATGCGGTCGGCGCCTTATGCGGCAATGGCCGTCATCGCCCCCGACACCGGTTTTCCAGCCATCAGTCGCGTGCTGGTCGGCACCGCTTGGGATGGTGTGCCGGTAATCCTCGTCTCCACGCTTTCAGCCCACACCAAGGCGCTCCAGGCAGATCCGCGCGCATCGCTCCTGACGGGAGAGCCCGGCAAGGGCGATCCCCTCGCCCATGCGCGCCTCAGCGTCGAGTGCCTGGGGGAACAAGTTGCACGCGACACACGCGAACATCATCTGCTTCGCGACCGGTTTCTCGCCCGTCATCCCCGCGCCAGGCTCTATATAGATTTTACGGATTTCCAGTTTTTCCGTCTGGTTCCGCAGGCCGCAAGCCTGAACGGCGGCTTTGGAAAAGCCTATCGGCTGAGTGGCGACGACCTGGTGATTCGTGGCGTTCTGCCAGAGCCGGAGGCGGCCGTTTGGCGTGCGGGAGTACAAGATTTGCTGGGTGCATACCCACACCTTGCAACCCATATTGCAGCCACGTTAAAGCTTGAAAAACACGAAGCGTGCCACATATATGGCGCGGATTTGGCTGGTTTCGACCTTTTTTGGGGGGATAAGCTGCTTCGCTACGAGTTTAGCGAGCCGGTACAAGATCTTGCGGATCTAGAATTCGTTATCGCTAAAATAGCAAACCGAGTACCTTAAATTTAGGTATATACAATCTTTGCCGCGATTTAGTATCTTTCGGCGTCAGTTGATTTCGCCAATGAGATATTCACCCGCTTCTGATGTACGATCCGCATTGGGAAGATTTGAAAAAATGAAAACAATTAATTTGTCCGACCATTCCACCGTGGCGGCAGCCCTGCTGTCCGCAATGGCCAATCCGAAAAGACTCATGATCCTGTGCAGCCTGGTCAAGGGCGAGGTGCCGGTTGGCGTTCTCGCAACCCAGGTAGGGCTTAGCCAATCCGCCCTGTCGCAGCACCTGTCCAAGCTGCGGGCACAGAAATTGGTCAAGACGAGACGTGATGCTCAAACGATTTACTACTCCAGTTCTTCCGAACCCGTCATGAAGGTTCTGTCGACTCTGGAGGATATTTATAGCGAGGCCGAAAAAAGCAAATCTGCTGCCTGACGGCCGGAGATTGGCTTTCGACGGTGAATTGTTTCAGGTTCGACAACAGGCGCCCGCGCCTGTTTTTGCGCCGAGTATGATTGCAGACTGGACCGGCAAGTTCCCCTTGCCGGTCTTTTTCGTTCAGGCCGATCGATCATCCCAGATCGCGGCGTTATAAATGCCGGCATCGGCTTGACGACCTCGGGCCGGCTGATATTTTGACCGAACGATAAATAATGAGCTGCGTCGCCGATCCGGATGACCAGCGGCCGTGGAGAACAGCATGTCCGACCGTATGAACGCAGCGCCCAACGATCTCAGGGCTTTCTGGATGCCGTTCACGGCAAACCGCCAGTTCAAATCGGAGCCACGGCTTTTCGTCGGCGCCAAGGACATGCACTACACGAGCCACGACGGGCGCCAGGTGCTGGACGGCACGGCCGGTCTCTGGTGCGTCAATGCCGGCCATTGTCGGCCGAAGATCACCGAGGCGATCCGCCAGCAGGCAGGCGAGCTCGACTATGCCCCGGCCTTCCAGCTTGGCCATCCCAAGGCCTTCGAACTCGCCAACCGGCTGGTCGACCTCGCACCCGAAGGCATGAACCATGTCCTCTATACCAACTCCGGCTCGGAGTCGGTCGAGACGGCCCTGAAGGTCGCGCTGGCCTATCACCGGGTCAAGGGCAACGGCTCGCGCTTCCGCCTGGTCGGCCGAGAGCGCGGCTACCACGGCGTCAATTTCGGTGGTATCTCGGTCGGCGGCATCGTCTCCAACCGCAAGATGTTCGGCACATTGCTCACCGGCGTCGACCACATGCCGCACACCCATTTTCCGGACAAGAACGCCTTTACCAAAGGACAGCCGGAATTCGGCGGCGACATCGCCTCCGAACTGGAGCGTATCGTCACCCTGCACGACGCCTCGACCATCGCCGCCGTCATCGTCGAACCGGTGTCCGGCTCGACCGGCGTGATCCTGCCACCGAAGGGCTACCTGAAAAAGCTGCGTGAGATCTGCACCAAGCACGGTATCCTGTTGATCTTTGACGAGGTCATCACCGGCTTCGGTCGCCTCGGCACCCCCTTTGCAGCAGACTATTTCGACGTCATGCCTGACATGATGGTGACGGCCAAGGGATTGACCAACGGCGTCATCCCGATGGGCGCCGTGTTCGTGACCTCGGAGATCCACGATGCGTTCATGAACGGCCCCGAGCACATGATCGAATTCTTCCATGGCTACACCTATTCGGGCAACCCGATGGCATGTGCCGCAGCGCTCGGCACGCTCGACACATACAGGGACGAGGGCCTTCTGACACGCGGCGCCGAACTTGCGTCCTACTGGGAGGAGGCAATCCACTCGCTGAGGGATTGCCCCCATGTCATCGACATCCGCAACATCGGACTGATCGGCGCCATCGAGCTTGCCCCGATCGCCGGCGAGCCGACCAAGCGCGCCTTCAGCGCCTTCCTCAAAGCCTACGAGAAAGGCCTGCTCATCCGCACCACCGGTGACATCATCGCCCTCTCCCCGCCGCTGATCATCGAAAAACACCACATCGACCAGATCTTCAGCACCCTGCGGGAGGTTCTGCAGAACAATATCTGAAGGTAGCCTAGAAGCGGGTCGCGACGAGATCTCGGCCCGCCTTTTCGTTACCAGCGAACGACCTCGATCGCGTTATCGGTCTCCGCTGTCAGGCTTTACTGGCAGGAACTTGCTTCCAAACAATGGGAGCGCTTAATGCTGAACCGAATTTTCATCCTCCTTCTTTTACTCGTGGCTTCTTGCTCGGCCCATGCATCCGACGATGTGGGCTTTCGGCAGACAACGCTTGCGGGTGATGAACCCCAACGACCACTGCAGATCGCAATATGGTATCCGACGGACACGGGACAGCAGGCGACGGTTGTCGGAGAAACACCCGCATTTTATGGCCAGCGCGTTATATTGAACGGGGCAATTAAAGCAGGAATTCACCCGCTGGTCGTGTTGTCTCACGGCTACGGGGGAAGCTGGCGAAATCTCGCCTGGATTGCAGCGGCGCTTGTCTCCAACGGCTATGTCGTGGCTGCCCCCGACCATCCCGGCACGACGACATTTGACCGCCGACCCGAGGAGGCCGCAAAACTCTGGAGACGGCCCGAAGACCTCAGTCGAGTTGCCAGTGCGATGCTGGAAGATGCGAGTTTGGGAGGCAAGATTGACGCGCACAGAATCGCTGGTATTGGCCACTCACTTGGCGGCTGGACGGTTGTCGAACTCGCCGGCGGACAGTTCGACCCCGCTCTCCTCATGACCCACTGCGCAGAGCAGTTTGGTACCGTCGCGTGCAAAGTCTTCGAATCCCTTGGCTTGCGAGACCCTGCGAACGCTTCGCACTTGGTCGGCACAGGCATGAAGGACCAGAAATTTAGGGCCGTTGTCTCCCTCGACCTCGGGCCGTCCCGGGGCTTTACTCAGCAAAGCCTCGCTGCAGTACAAATCCCCATTTTGGTGCTCGCAGCGGGGGAGGATATCGGCACAGACGTCGCAAGGGCCGCGATGATCGCGGCCACAAACAAGGACTCCGCGTATCTGGCAGCCCAATTGCCGCAGATATCGACGACCTACATGACGATACCCGGAGCCCTGCACTTCAGTTTTATGCAGTTATGCAAACCTGGCGCCGCTGGGAAGATCGAGCAACAATCTCCGGGCGACGGAATCGTCTGTCAAGATGCCGGCGGGCGGGATCGGGAAGCCATTCATAGGCAAGTGCTGGAGCTCATCTTGGACTTTCTCGGCAAAACGATGCCAGAAGAGTCTGGAGGCTGACGCTACGGCTGCACCGGCTGGGACACAGCGAGGCAGAGGATGAATTTGTTGAGCAGTTGGCGGTCGAAATGGCCGTCTCGCTTGAGCATCCACTTCAGCGCCTCTCCTGAAGACCAGGGCTTCCGGTAGGGCCTGACCGAGGTGACGGCATCATAGACGTCGCAGATCGCGGCCAGCCGCGAAAAGTAGGTCAGGCTGCGGCCCGAGAGCTTGTCCGGGTAACCCTTGCCGTCGACGCGCTCATGGTGGTGGCGGCAGATGTCCGTGACCATTGGCTGGATGTCTTCCTGCTGGGTCAGAATATCGTAACCCAGCATTGGGTGGTCGCGCATTACGCGCGTCTCGGCTTCATCCAGCACGCCGGGCTTGCAGAGGATCGAGCGGGGCACCTTGATCTTGCCGATGTCGTGCAACAATCCAGCGACGCCGAGCAATTCGACGGTTGCCTCGTCCAGTCGGAGATAGCGGCCGAAATGGATCATCAGCGCGCTAACCGCGACCGAATGGACAAACGTCGCCTCATCCTTGTCCTTCAGGCGGGTGACACTGATGAAGACTGCGGGGTTGTCATCGACCGACTTAGAGATTGCTCTCGCAATCGCCTTGGTCTGATCGACGCTCACCGGGCCGTCGCTGGCAGCTGACGAAAACAGATCCTTGAGTTGAGTTACCGACTGTCGCACGGTCTGCATTGCGGCAGCGGCTTGCTGCAGGCAGATCTCGCCAGCCCCGCCATGGCGGTTGTCTGACGCTGGGGCCGATGACAGGTCGGCGCCCCTGGCGGTATTGATCACGACGCCGCTGACCTTGCTTGACCGGAGCTGTCTCGCAGCGACGGCATCGAGAACGAACCGCCGCTTCTGCAGGGGATTGCTGGCCCAACTACCCTCCATGTCCTCGATGAACATTCCGGCCCGCACCTGATCGAGAGCGATACGCTTCAGCATCCGGAGCACGACAGCGCATCGGCTGAGCCGGCCATCAAATTCGGCGAATCCAAGCCATCTTCAATCATCGGCCTGGCATCCTTCTGCAATCATCAAACCTTCTAAAGGCCGACGTATACAATAGAAAGCTTAACAAGCTTGATATCGAACATCTAATTTAACAGACCTTGAAACAGGAGCGGTCGCGGGGATGCACGTCAGGTGCCGCCCGGCGCTGACAATATTTCACTCCCCGGCTGGCTGATTACAGGCTAGACTCGCGACGAACGTCCATACTGATTGAAAGCGCATCGCCATGACCAAACCTCTCGAAGACTTCATCGACCAGGGTGTCGGCAGAAAGCCTGCAGACATCGTCCTCAAGGGCGGGAGGTTCTTCGATCTGGTGACGGGCGAGCTCGTCGCCTCCGACATCGCCATCTGCGGCGACCGCATCGTCGGCACCTGCGGCGACTACATCGGCGTCGAGGAGATCGACATCACCGGCCGCATCGTCGTGCCCGGCTTCATCGATACGCACCTGCACATCGAATCCTCGCTAGTGACACCGCACGAGTTCGACCGTTGCGTGCTGCCCTACGGCGTGACGACAGTCATCTGCGATCCGCACGAAATTGCCAACGTGCTTGGCACCGAAGGCATCCAGTTCTTCCTCGATTCGGCGCTCGAGACGATCATGGACATCCGCGTCCAATTGTCGTCCTGCGTGCCCGCCACCCATCTGGAAACTTCGGGCGCCGATCTGCCGATCGAGCGGCTATTGCCGTTCCGCGACCATGAAAAGGTCATTGGCCTCGCCGAGTTCATGAATTTCCCGGGCGTGATCCACAAGGATCCGATCTGCATGGCCAAGCTGGAAGCCTTCCAGGGCGATCATATCGATGGCCATGCCCCTCTCCTCAGAGGCAACGACCTGAACGGCTACATCGCAGCCGGCATCCGCACGGAACACGAGGCGACATCCGCAGAAGAGGCCATGGAGAAAATCCGCAAGGGCATGCATATCCTGGTGCGAGAAGGCTCCGTATCCAAGGACCTGCACGCGCTGATGCCTATTATCACCGAGCGCCTTTCGCCCTTCATCGCCCTCTGCACCGACGACCGCAATCCTCTCGACATCGCTGAGCAGGGCCATCTCGACTACATGATCCGTACGGCCATCGCCGCCGGCGTCGAGCCACTGGCGATCTATCGCGCCGCCTCGATCTCGGCGGCCCGGGCCTTCGGTCTGCGCGATCGCGGACTGGTGGCGCCCGGCTGGCGCGCCGATCTGGTGGTGGTCGACAGCCTCGAAAGCTGCAAGGCAGGCATGGTCTTTGCCGGCGGCAGGCTGGTGACCGATGCGCTGTTTGCCACCCGCAAAAGCATCGCTCCCGTCGGCCTCGACAGCGTCAAGGCGCGCACGGTCAATGCTGCCGATTTCGGTGTCCCCTTCACCGATGGCGAAACCTCCGTCATCGGCGTGCTACCCGGCAAGATCATCACCGAGCATCGCCGCTTCCGCCTGCCCTCGGTCGGCAACCAGACGACCGTCGACCTTGCCCGCGATATCATCAAGGTCGCCGTCATTGAGCGGCACGGCAAGAACGGCAATCACGCCAACGCCTTCGTCCAGGGTTTTGGGCTGAAGAAGGGCGCCATCGCCTCGACTGTCGGCCATGACAGCCACAACATCTGCGTCGTCGGCGTCAGCGAGGACGACATGGCACAGGCCGTGCAGCGCCTGAGCGAGATCAAGGGCGGCTTCGTCGTCGTCGAGGACGGCAGGATCACCGGCGAGATCGCGCTGCCGATCGCCGGCCTGATGAGCCTGGAACCCTACGAGCGCGTCCGCGACACCTTGCATCACCTGCGCAACGCTGCTTTTGCGGTGGGCTCGACACTGCAGGAGCCCTTCCTGCAACTGGCCTTCCTGCCCCTCCCCGTCATCCCCCACCTGAAGATTTCGGACAGGGGACTGGTGGATGTCGATGCATTCAGGCTGATCGGGTAAACGGGCCTGCAGGGCCTTCAAGCCATGCTTGTTTGGTGGTATCTTCCGTCCATGTTCATCGTCACCAGGATGCTGGATATCTAACCTACGCCAGCATCGGACTGGCGAGGCCGCTGGAGCACAAATGAAAAAGCTTGAGCATATAGAGCGGACCGTCGAGGAACTCGATCCCACGGAATTCGAGGCCTTCAGTAACTGGTTCGAGGCCTTGCAAGCCAGGCGGTGGGACGGTCGCATTGAGGCAGACGAGAAAGACGGAAAGCTCGATCGGCTGGCAGCTGGCGCCCTTTCCGCATTTCGGTCAGGGAAGACCAGGCCGCTTTGAGGCACGTCGCCACTGCTGAATTCTGGCAGGCATACGAGGCTCTGCCAGAACGTGTGCAGAAGGTGGCTGACCAAAATTTCGAATTATTGAAGACAAGCCCGATGCATCCTTCTCTTCATTTCAAGAAGGTCGGCAACCTTTGGTCCGCCCGAGTGGGCTTGTCGTGGAGGGCTCTTGCAGCGCAAGACGGCCAGACCATCATCTGGTTCTGGATTGGATCCCACACAGACTACGACAAGCTGCTGCGCTGACTTTTTTCACACCAGCCCGCAAAACACATCCATCGCCTCCAGCGTCACTGTCGTCGGTGTCGATTTCGGGTTGAAGCCGGGCATCGGCATGGCAGCCTTGACCGTCAGCCCCTGTGGCAGCGAAAGTTCGATCATCGTCCGTCCGAGATTGAAAACGAAGACCAGCGTTTCGCCATTCTTTTCCCGCGTGAAGGCGAGCACATCCTCGTTTGTGGCGAGGAAAGTCAGGTCGCCGTCGAACAGCATCGGGTGCTGTCGTCGGAATGCCAGCGTCTGGCGATAGTGGGCGAGCACGGAAGAGCCATCCTCCTCCTGCCGGTCGACCGCCAGTGTCGCATGCTGGTATGGCACCGGCAGCCACGACTTCTCCGCTGTCGAGAAGCCCGCATGAACGCGGGCCGCTTCCCAGGGCATGGGCGTCCGGCATCCGTCGCGCCCCTTGAAGGCCGGCCAGAAGCGGATGCCGTAGGGATCTCGCAGGTCCTCAAAGGCAAGGTCGGCTTCGGGTAGTCCGAGCTCCTCACCCTGATAGAGGCAGATCGAGCCCCGCAAAGTCGCGAGCAGCGAGATCGCAAGTTTTGCGACACGAGCCCGCTCGGCCTCCGTCTCGGCAAAACGGCTGGCATGGCGAACGACGTCGTGGTTGGAGAACGCCCAGCAGACCCAGCCGTCGGTAACGCTCTCCTGGAAGGCGCTGACGCAGCGACGGAAATGCGCCGGCGTGAATTCCGGCCCGAGCAGGTCGAACGTGTAGCACATGTGCAGCTTGTCGCCGCCGGACGTATAGGCAGCCAGCGTCTGCAACGAGCGGGCGCCATCGCCGACCTCGCCGACGGTCGCGCGGTTCTCATAGGTGTCGAGCAGCGCTCGCAGCCGCTTCAGGAAGCCGATATTTTCCGGCTGCGTCTTGTCATAAAGGTGGCTCTGCATGCCGTAGGGATTGGTATCGGGAGCATCCAGACCGGCGGCATCGTCGCTCGGCAAGGCCGGCGGATTGTCGCGCAGTTGCTTGTCGCAGAAGTAGTAGTTCACCGTATCCAGACGAAATCCGTCGACACCGCGGTCGAGCCAGAATTTGACGGCGGCAAGCACCGCATCCTGGACACGCGGGTTGTGGAAATTGAGATCCGGCTGCGAGGTCAGAAAATTGTGCTGGTAGTACTGGCGGCGGATACCATCCCACTCCCAGCCGGGGCCGCCGAAAATCGACAGCCAGTTGTTCGGCGCCGTGCCGTCTGGCTTGGGGTTGGCCCAGACGTACCAGTCGGCTTTCGGATTGTCGCGGCTCGTGCGGCTTTCGACGAACCAGGGATGGACGTCCGATGTATGAGAGATCACCTGGTCGATAATCACCTTGATCCCGAGTGCATGGGCGGCGGTCATCATCTCGTCGAAATCGGCCAATGTCCCGAAAATCGGGTCGACATCGCAATAGTCGGAGACATCGTACCCCATGTCTGCCATCGGCGAGGTGAAGAACGGCGCCAGCCAGATCGCGTCTACCCCGAGCGAGGCGATGTAGGGCAAACGCAGCGTGATGCCCTTGATGTCGCCAAGTCCGTCGCTGTTGGTATCCTGGAAGGATCGCGGATAGACCTGATAGATTACCGCACCACGCCACCAGTCCTTCGCCGCCGTTCCGCTCGTTGAATTCATGTAACAATGCGCCTTCGCTTCAATATCCAGGTGTGTCCGCACACTAGCCTGCGGCCGCAAAATTACAAATCGAAACAATCGCGCTGGTGAATTCCCATCCCAGAACGGTTCGTTAAAGCAACAGAAACGCCGTCCACAGACAAATGCATGTCGTTTTCCATATCGCGGTTTTAGGGGTTGAATCGTCGGTAGGCTGCGATACGTTGCGCTCTTGCTTGCGTGACCAGTTCACCTGCGGGAACAAGAACGACCTTGCTAACAAGGCGAACATAGAAAGATCGGCTTCCATGACATATCTGACCAAGGTATTTTACGCGTCCGCGCTCGTCGGATCGCTATTGTCCCTGTCGGCGCATGCCGCCACGCTCAACGTCCAGAACGGTGGCGATCCCCAGTCGCTCGATCCGCAAAAGATGTCCAGCGACTACGAGAACCGCATTGCCGGCGACATCTTCGAGGGCCTCACCACCGAAGACGCCAAGGACAACGCCATCCCGGGCCAGGCCGAAAGCTGGACGATTTCTCCGGATGGCAAGGTTTATACGTTTAAGCTGCGCGACGGCATCAAGTGGTCCGATGGCCAGCCGGTAACGGCAGAGGACTTCGTCTTCGCCTTCCAGCGCCTCGTCGATCCCAAGAACGCTGCCGAATACGCCTACCTGCAGTTCACCATCAAGAACGCCGAGAAGATCAACAAGGGTGAGATCACCGATTTCAGCCAGCTCGGCGTCAAGGCCATCGACCCGAAGACCCTCGAGATCACCCTCGACAACGCAACCCCCTATTTCCTCAATGCGCTGACGCACTACACCGCCTATCCTCTCCCCAAGCACGTCATCGACGCCAAGGGCGCCGACTGGGTCAAGATCGGCAACATCGTCACCAACGGCCCATACAAGCCGACGGAATGGGTCCCGGGCTCCTATGTCACGACGGTCAAGAACGATCAGTACTGGGATGCCAAGAACGTCAAGATCGATGGCGTGAAGTTCTTCGTCATGGAAGACCAGTCGGCCGCTCTCAAGCGTTACCGCGCCGGCGAATTCGACATCCTGACGTCCTTCCCTGCAGACCAGTACCAGTGGCTGAAGACCAACATGCCCGGCCAGGCGCACGTTGTGCCGTTCCTCGGCACCTACTATTACGTCGTCAACGCCACCAAGCCTCCGTTCAACGACAAGCGCGTCCGCCAGGCCCTGTCGATGGCCGTCAACCGCGAAGTCATCGGCCCGAAGGTTCTCGGCACCGGCGAACTGCCGATGTATTCCTGGGTGCCGCCGGGCACCGCCCATTACGGTGAGCCGGCCCAGATCAAGTGGAAGGACGAGCCCTACGCCCAGAAGGTCGAGGAAGCCAAGAAGCTGCTGAAGGAAGCAGGCTTCGGCCCGGACCATCCGCTGCACGCCCAGCTCCGCTATAACACCAACGACAACCACAAGCGCATCGCTGCCGCGATCGCCTCCATGTGGAAGCCGCTCGGCGTCGAAATCGAGCTCTACAACACCGAGACCAAGGTGCATTACGACGAGATGCAGCACGGCAAGGTCGAAATCGGCCGCGCCGGCTGGCTCGCCGACTACAATGACCCGATCAACTTCCTCAACCTCCTGTCGACGGGCGTCGACATGAACTACGGCCGCTGGAGCAATGCGGAATACGATGCGCTGCTCAAGCAGGGGAATGCGGAGACCGATCTCGACAAGCGTGCTGCCCTGTTCAAGCAGGCCGAGCAGATCGCGCTCGACGACAGCGCTGCGATCCCGATCTACTACTATGTGTCGCAGAGCGTGGTGTCGCCGAAGATCGCTGGATATGAAGACAATATCCAGGACATCCACCGTACCCGCTGGCTGTCAATCAAAGAGTAAGGGACACGGGCTCCCTTTGGCCTTGCCGGAGGGAGCCTATCCACGCCCATGATCAAATATGCATTCCGTCGCCTTTTATCGACAATCCCAGTCATGTGGATTGCCGTGACACTGAGCTTTTTCGTCCTGCGCCTGGCGCCGGGCGGGCCCTTCGATGGCGAGCGCCCTTTGCCGCCCGTCATCCTGAAAAATCTGGCGGCTCATTACAACCTCGATAAGCCGCTGATCGAGCAGTACTTCATCTACATGTACGACGTCCTCCACGGCGATCTCGGCCCCTCCTTTGCCAACCAGGACTTCACTGTCACCCAGCAGATCATGTCCGGCCTGCCTTATACACTGACCATCGGCAGCATCGCTTTTGTCGTCGCCGTGCTGGTCGGCGTTCTCGTCGGCTGTCTCGGGGCGCTGTACCAGAACCGGCAGGCCGATTACTGGCTCGGCGGCACCCTGCTGATCGGCCTCGTTCTCCCCGGCTTCCTGATCGCGCCGATCCTGCAACTGCTGTTCGGCATCAAGCTCGGAATCCTGCCCGTCGGCGGCTGGGGCGACGGCTCGATCAAGTTCCTGATCCTGCCCGTCACGGTCCTGTCGCTGCCCCACGCGGCGCGGATATCGCGGCTGATGCGCGGCTCGATGATCGAGGTGATGAACCAGAACTTCATCCGCACTGCCAAGGCAAAAGGCATCGGTCCGAGGCTAACGGTCATGCGTCACGCGCTGAAACCAGCCCTGATGCCGGTCATATCCTATCTCGGCCCGGCGGCCAGCTACCTGCTGACCGGATCGCTGGTGGTTGAAAGCATCTTCGGCCTGCCCGGCATCGGCCGCTACTTCATCACGGCCGCGCTCAACCGCGACTACGGCATGGTTCTCGGCACGGTGATTTTCTACATGGCGCTGATCGTCGTGCTCAACCTGCTCGTTGATATCGTCTACGCCTGGCTTGACCCGAAAGTGAGAACCCAATGATCCTCAATCTCGCTCGCCGCGAACAGCTGGAAGAGGAATTGCGGGCTGCAGAAGGATTGGCTCCCGAAAGCCGGTCGCTGACCCGCGACGCCATGCGCCGGCTGCTGCGCAACAAGGCTGCTGCCATTTCCCTCGTGGTGCTGACGCTGCTGATCCTGGCTGCCCTCATCGCCCCCGCCCTCATTCCGTACGGCTATGAGGATCCCGATTGGGCAGCCTTCCGCACGCCTCCGGATTTCGCCAGCGGCCATTATTTCGGCACCGACCAGAACGGCCGCGATCTGCTTGCGCGCACCCTCTACGGCACGCGCGTTTCGCTCGCCGTGGCGTTGGTCGCCACCCTCGTCTCGGTGATCATCGGCGTCCTCTACGGCGCCGTGTCAGGCTATTTCGGCGGCAAGCTGGACAGCATCATGATGCGCTTCGTCGACATCATGTACGCCCTTCCCTACATCCTCTTCGTCATCCTGCTGATGGTGATCTTCGGCCGCAACGTCTACTTGTTGTTTGCCGCCATCGGCGCGCTGGAATGGCTGACCATGGCCCGCATCGTGCGCGGCCAGACGCTGTCGCTGAAGCACCGCGAATTCATCGAGGCGGCACGGGCATCCGGCCAGCGGCCGTTCAAGATCATCCTGAAACACATTGTGCCCAACCTGGTCGGCCCGGTCGTCATCTATGCCGCCCTGACCGTGCCGGAAATCATCGCGACGGAGAGCTTTCTGTCCTATCTCGGTTTCGGCGTGCAGGAGCCGCTGACGTCGCTCGGAACGCTGATTGCCGACGGCACCAACTCGATGGAAACCGATCCCTGGCTGCTCGCCTTTCCCGCCGTCTTCCTCGTCGCCCTCCTGATGAGCCTGCTTTTCATCGGCGACGGCCTGCGCGACGCATTCGACCCGAAGGACCGCTGACATGTCGGACGCCAAAAAGAGCGAAACGCTGCTCGAACTCAAGGACTACTCCATCCGCTTCCAGACCCCGGAGGGCGATGTCGCCGCCGTCAACGGGCTTAACCTCACCATCCGCCGTGGCGAGCGTATCGCCATCGTCGGCGAAAGCGGTTCCGGCAAGAGCCAGACCTTCCTGGGCCTGATGGGATTGCTGGCGAAGAACGGCCACACCAGCGGCCAGGCGCTGCTGGAAGGTCGCGACGTGCTTTCCCTCAAGCCGCGCGAACTCGACCAGATCCGCGGCAAGGACATGGCGATGGTCTTCCAGGACCCGATGACCTCGCTCAATCCGACGCTGAAGATCTCGCGGCAACTAACGGAGCAACTCGAGGTCCACGGTGGACTGACGGCACGGGCCGCCTCCGCCACCGCTCTCGACATGCTGAAGCGCGTCGGCATTCCTGACCCGGATCGCCGCTTCAATCTCTATCCGCACGAGCTGTCAGGCGGCATGCGACAGCGCATCGTCATCGCCATGGCGCTGCTGACCCGCCCGAAGCTGCTGATCGCCGACGAGCCGACGACGGCGCTCGACGTGACCATCCAGGCGCAGATCCTCGACCTCTTCAGCGACCTGACGTCGGAAATGAAAACGGCGCTCGTCATCATCACCCACGATCTCGGCGTCGTCGCCGGCCTCGCCGAGCGGGTGGCCGTCATGTATGCCGGCGGCATCGTCGAGGACGCACCGGTGGACGACCTGTTCGACGACCCGGCCCATCCCTATACTGCCGCCCTCCACGCCTCGATCCCGAGGCCCGACCAGGATGTCGACGATCTCGCCGTCATTCCCGGCCGGCCGCCGAACCTCAAGCATCTGCCGCGTGGCTGCAGCTTCTCGCCACGTTGCGCCCATGTCGAGGACGATTGCGTCGATGCACCGCCGCCGTTGGGGCTTCTCGCACCGCAGCGGCGCGCGGCCTGCTTCCACCCCCTCCTTGGTCACCAGCAACGGAGCCCCGTCCATGGCTGAACAGACCCTGCTCAAGGTCGAGCACCTCACGACCCAGTTCGAGATCCCGTCGAAATCCTTCTTCAAGCCGGCTACCATGCTGACGGCCGTCAACGACGTCAGCTTCGAGCTCAAGGCTGGCCGGACTCTCGGCATCGTCGGCGAATCCGGTTGCGGCAAGTCGACCCTCGGCCGCTCCATCCTGCGCCTGATCCACGCGCAGAAGGGCCGCATCCTCTGGCAGGGCAAGAGCCTGCTCGACCTGTCGAGCGAGGAGATGCGCGCCGCCCGTCGCGACATGCAGATCATCTTCCAGGACCCGATCGCCTCGCTCGATCCGCGCATGACCGTCGGCGACATCATTGCCGAGCCGCTGACCGTGTTCGAGCCGAAGCTCAGCCGCGCAGAACGGCAGGACCGCGTCCGCGAGATCATGGCCGCCGTCGGCCTGGTGCCCGAAATGATCAACCGCTACTCGCATGAATTCTCCGGCGGCCAGGCGCAGCGCATCGGCATCGCGCGGGCCGTTGTCACCCGCCCGAAACTGATCATCTGCGACGAGCCGGTTTCAGCCCTCGACGTCTCCATCCAGGGCCAGGTGATCTCGCTGCTGCGCAAGTTGCGCAAGGAATTCGGACTGACGCTGATCTTCATCAGCCACGACCTCTCGGTCGTTCGGCTGATCTCGGACGACGTACTGGTCCTCTATCTCGGCCGCATCGTCGAAGCCGGCGATTGCGCCACGGTGTTCCAGCGTCCGGCCCATCCCTATACCCAGGCGCTGTTCTCGGCCGCCCCCGTGCCGGACCCAAAGGTCGCCCGCACCCGCAAGCGCATCCGCCTGCAGGGCGACCCGCCGTCGCCGATGAACCCGCCGCCCGGCTGCGTTTTCGAGCCGCGCTGCTGGAAAGCCACCGATATCTGTCGCACTGCCATGCCGGCGACAGAGCCTGTCCGCCCCGGCCAGACTGCCGCCTGTTATCACATGGATAGCCCGGAAAACTGATCGCCGCTTCCGGTGCACGGCGGCCTTGCCCGCCCTGCGTCGAAGGCCTACAGCAGGCGCAGGAATGCGATGAGGGAGAGTATCGTGGGCGGACATTTTTTGTCGATCGGCGAGTGCATGGTGGAACTGTCGCAGGCGGGCAACGGCCTGCTGCGCAAAGGCTTTGCCGGCGACACGTTCAACACCGCCTGGTACGCCAAGGCCTGCCTACCATCGGACTGGTCCATCGATTATTTTACGGCCGTCGGTGACGATCCGATGTCGGACGAGATGCTGGCCTTTATGAGCGGCGCCGGGATCGGCACATCCTATATCCGCCGCATCCGGGGTCGCACTCCGGGCCTCTATCTCATCAATCTGAAGGACGGCGAGCGCACCTTCAGCTACTGGCGCGAATCCTCGGCCGCACGCCAGCTTGCCGTCGATGGCGACCGTCTGCGCGAAGCCATCGAAGCCTCCGACGTCGTCTATTTCTCCGGCATTACGCTTGCGATACTCGCCCACGACAGCGCCGAAACCCTGCTCTCGGAACTGCGCCGCGCCAAGGCGATCGGCAAGCTGGTGGTGTTCGACCCGAACCTGCGCCCAAGGCTTTGGACCAGCCTCGACACCATGCACGCAACCATCAGCGAGGGCGCCCGCGCCGCAACGCTTGTCATGCCGAGCTACGACGACGAGGCCGCCCATTTCGGCGACCCATCGATTGCCGCCACCATCCGCCGCTACCGGCAGCTCGGCGCTCCCCTGGTCGTCGTCAAGGACGGTGCCAAGGGCGTGACCGTCAGCACGGTCGCTGGCGACACCCTGGTCGAAGCCGAACACGTTGCCGAGGTCATCGACACAACCAGCGCCGGCGACAGCTTCAACGGCGCATTCCTCGCCGAATACCTGAAGAGCAAGGATCTTGTCGCTGCAGCCCGCTTCGCCGTGAAGATCGCCGCCCGCGTGATCTGCGAGCACGGCGCATTGGTGGAGCGAGAGAAGCTCGGACTTGGTTAAGACGTCTTGCCGTCAAGCTGCGCCTCAATGGCTGTCTTGTCGATGACCGACCAGACATGCCGGATCTTGTCGTTGCGAAATTCGTAGAAGACGTTTTCCGAAAACGAGACCTTCCGTCCGTTCACCGCAAGGCCGAGGAACGTTCCCGCTGGCGTGCAGTCGAACTGCAGTCGTGCGGCGATCCTCGGCGGATCGGCGATCAGTAGATCGATGACGAATTGCAGGTCGGGTATTTGCCGGAAATCGTTTTCCAGCATCGCGCGATAGCCTGAAAGACCGATCTGCCGGCCATTGTGCTCCACATCGTCGTCAACGAACTCACCGAGGAGCGTCCAATCCTGCCTGTTGAGACAGTCGATATAGCCTCGGTAGAGGGTCGCAAGTTCGGCATCGGCCATGAGATTGACTTCCTTTGCGCATTCCAGAGTACACCGAAGAGACCTAAAGCTGCATTGCCATCGAAGCAAACCGAAGGGTGTAATATTTTCATCATCGACGGTCGTCACAATGGCTAGGCCCGGAATCATCGGATGGCGTGGGATGTTCCGCGCCGCCGCGATCGACCGGGATGGAACAGTCGACCCATGCTGCAACGTCTATCGAACATCGCCCCCGGGAAATCGCCGGCGCCGGACATGGCCCTGGGCGAACGACTGCTCATCGTCACCGATGCCTGGCACCCGCAGGTCAATGGCGTCGTGCGCTCCATCGAGAACACCAATCGTGAGCTGACGCGCATGGGCGTCACCGTCTCCATGCTGACGCCAGAGGGGTTTCGCAGCATCCCCTGCCCGACCTATCCGGAGATCAGGCTCTCGCTTGCAAGCTATCGGCGCGTTGCCGCTGCGATAGAGGCAACGCAGCCATCCTACGTACACATCGCCACGGAAGGTCCGCTGGGGCTGACGGCGCGGCGCTGGTGCGTGCGCAACGGCATGCAGTTCTCGACCACCTACCACACCCGCTTTCCCGAATATGTCGCAGCCCGCCTGCCGATCCCTAAGTCCTGGCTCTATGCCTTCATCAGGTGGTTCCACAATGGCGGCTTCGGCTGCATGGTGGCGACACCGAGCCTTGCCGCCGAGCTCAAGGCCAAGGGTGTGCGCAACCTGCTGCCGTGGAGCCGCGGCATCGATGCGACGCTGTTCAGGCCTCAGGCACAGGAAGATTCGCCCTTCGGCCTGCCCCGGCCGATCTTCATGACCGTCGGGCGCGTCGCCACGGAGAAAAACCTCCCGGCATTCCTGGATCTCAACCTGCCGGGCTCGAAAGTGGTGGTGGGTGGAGGACCTGATCTGGAGGATCTGAAGAAGCGCTACCCGGACGTGCTGTTCACCGGCGCGAAATTCGGCGAAGAACTGGCCAGCGCCTATGCGCAGGGCGATGTCTTCGTCTTTCCATCGGTGACAGACACCTTCGGCAATACCATTCTCGAAGCGCTTGCGAGCGGCGTTCCGGTCGCAGCCTACCCGGTCACCGGCCCGGCCGATATTCTCGGCGATCATCCGACCGCCGGCGCCGTCGACAAGGACCTCAGGAGCGCCTGCCTGCGAGCGCTCTCATGCTCGCGAGAGGCCGCCCGCAAACTGGCACTCACCTATTCCTGGGAAGCCGCAACGCAGCAGTTCCTCGACAACGTGCGGATCGCAAACGGCAAGATCAGACGGCGCTGAGGACCGACGCAGAGGCGCACCGGTCCCGAAGGATCAGCGTTCCTTCTTGCGCTTGCTCGGATAGGGGTTCTTCCGCTTGCGGTTCTCGAACGGATTTTCCGACGCATGGAAATGGATCCGGATCGGCACGCCCGGCATCTCGAAATCCTCGCGCAACCCGTTGGTCAGGTAACGGATATAGGATTCCGGCAATGAGTCCGGCCGGGTGCACGAGATCATGAAGCCCGGCGGACGAGCCTTGACCTGCGTCATGTATTTCAGCTTCAGCCGGCGGCCGGACACGGCGGGTGGCGGATGCTGGACCTGGCGCGCATCCAGCCAGCGATTGAGCTTGGCGGTGGCGATGCGCTTGTTCCAGACCTTGTCGGTATCGATGATCGACTGCATCAGCCGGTCGAGGCCATCGCCGGTCTGCCCGGCAATCGTCACGGCACGAATGCCGCGCGCCTGCGGCAGCAGCCGGTCGGTCTTTTCGCGCAGGTCGGCGAGCACGGTCTGCCGGTCCTCGATCAGGTCCCACTTGTTGAAGGCGATGACGGCAGCACGGCCTTCGCGGATGACGAGGTCGACGATCTGCAGGTCCTGCTTTTCGAACGGGATCGTTGCATCGAAGACGATGACCACCGTCTCGGCAAAGCGGATTGCCCGCAGCGTGTCGGCAACCGACAGCTTTTCGAGCTTCTCGGTGACGCGTGCCTTCCGGCGCATGCCGGCGGTGTCGAACAGCTTGATGGTCCGGCCGCGCCAGGCCCAGTCGACGGAGATCGAATCGCGGGTGATGCCGGCCTCGGGGCCGACCAGCAGGCGGTCCTGGCCGAGGAAGCGGTTGATCAGCGTCGACTTGCCGGCATTCGGGCGACCGACGATGGCGACGCGCAGCGGCTTCGTCTCGTCGTAATCGGGCTCTTCTTCCTTCTCGTCGTCGAACACATCGTCGCCGTCGAGCGGCAGCGAGACATCCGTCTCGGCCACGTCGTCCTCGTCTTCCTCGATTTCCGGCGGATAGGCGCGGTCCTGGCCGATGGCTGCGACGATTGCGTCGTGCAGGTCGATCATCCCCTGGCCGTGTTCGGCCGAAATCGGGCAAGGCTCGCCGAGCCCGAGGGTGAAGGCGTCATAGAAACCGCCATCGGAGCCCTTGGCTTCCGACTTGTTGGCAACCAGCACGACCGGCTTGCCGCGCCGCCGCAGAAGCTCGCCGAACACCTTGTCGAGCGGCGTCAGGCCATATTTGGCATCGACCACGAACAGCGTCAGGTCTGCCTCCTCGATCGCAGCTTCGGTCTGGGCGCGCATCCGGCCCTCGAGCGAATCCTCATGGGCTTCTTCCAGACCGGCCGTGTCGATGATGGTGAAATGCAGGTCCATCAGCTTGGCATCGCCCGGACGACGGTCACGGGTGACGCCCGGGGTGTCATCGACGAGCGCCAGCTTCTTGCCAACCAGGCGGTTGAACAAGGTGGACTTGCCGACGTTCGGGCGACCGACGATCGCAACCGTGAAATTCATGGCGATTGGTGTTCCTTTAGCCCTGGGTCTGCGGGGCTTTGCCCGAAGCTTCGATATTATCAAGCATCATCTGGGCACGATTGGCAATATTGCGGGGTGACTGCTGGTCGCTGACGATGGCCTGGAACCACTGCCGGGCCTTGGCGAAATCGCCGGCCTTGTAAGCGGAAAGACCCAGGACTTCGCGCGCAGAATGGCGGAAGGCACTAGCCGGCACGGCCATCTCCTCGGCGAGCGCGGAGACCTGTTGATAAGTCCCGGTGTCGACCAGCAGGAAGGCGGCGCGCAGGCGGGCAGCGTCGGCGATAACGGAGGGAACGCCGGACTGCTTGCTGATTGCGGTGAACGCGGCCACGGCACCGGCCGTGTCGCCCTTTTGCGCCTGCAGCGACGCGGCACGCATGCTGGCGAGCAGCGGATAGGCGCCCTTGCCGTCTTTTTCGATGGCAGAGAGGGCTGCCAGTGCATCGTCGGTCTTGTTCTGGTCGGCCAGCGCCAGCGCGGCGAGAAACTTGTCGCCGTTGTCGCCGGCCTGATGGGTTGCCCAGTAGCGATAGCCGACATAGCCGGCCGTCCCGATAACGACCAGCACTGCGAAGCCGATGATCAGGCGGCCGAAACGGCGCCAGACGAACTGCATCCGGTCGGAGCGCAGTTCCTCGTTGACTTCGCGGATGAAGCTGTCGTCGTTGAATGCCATTCTCGTCTCCGGCTCCGGCCAAAACTTGCATGCATAAAAGGGAGCGCGCCGGCAGGATGCAGCGCATGAACGCGCCTTCTACCCGATTTTGCGCCCGTTGTAAGGGGGAACCGCAGAAATCACATCATTGCCAGCGGCGAAACGCCGATAAGCCACTCATGCAGCTTCCAGATGATGGCGCCCCAGAGCACGATGCCGAGGACGACCGCCGCCGCATCGTATTTCACTGACACGAACGGGCGTGGGGTGATTTCGCCGGCCCGAGCCCGGCGCTTCAGCGATATCCGCACGACAACGCCCCAGGCGAGGAAGGAGGCAAACAGCAGCACGCCGGCGCTGTCGCCGTTTGCCAGAAGATGAGCGAGCGCCCAGATCTTCACCGCCAGCACCGTCGGATGCTTCGTTCTGGCGGCGATATGACCGGCCGGCAGCAGGCCGGCCACGAGACAGATGCTGGCGATCAGCATAAGCGTCAAGGTGATGTGCGAGGCCCAGGCCGGTGGCGAATACAGCACCGTCGTCTCGTAGCGGGCGATGCTGAAGGCATAGATCAGCAACACCAGCGTCAGGAGGCTGGCGACCGACTGCAGGACGATCCAGGCGGGACGCCCGAGGCGCTCGATCATCGACAGCCGGAACCCCGGCGCCAGCGCCTGGATCAGGTGAACGCCGAGAAAAAGTATGATGCTGACGACAAGCAAAGCCATGGGGAAATCCTTTGAATCAAGACCACCATCCCTATCGGCTCGGGTTGAAAATTGAAAGCAGCATCAAAGCTTCGCCGCATTCCTCATCCAATGGCGTCCATCGAGCAAACTGACACGGTGCTTCTTTTGCGTTTCATCCCCGCCTCCGCCCTCGCCCTTTCCCTCGTGCTGCCGATAGCAGCCCAGGCAGACGAGAAACCGAAGCAGATCGTGCTGATTTCCTTTGACGGCGCCCATGACAACGCGCTCTGGACGAAGAGCCGAGACATGGCCCGGCGCAATGGCGCTCACTTCACCTATTTTCTCTCCTGCACCTTCCTGATGAACCGCGATCAGGCCAAGGCCTATCAGGGACCAGGGCATAGGCCTGGCAAGTCGAATGTCGGCTTTGCCCATAGCGACGAGGAAATCCGCACACGCATCGCCAACATCTGGGGCGCCCACCAGGAAGGCGCCGACATTTCCAGCCATGCCTGCGGCCATTTCGACGGCAAAGATTTCAGCAAGGCCGACTGGCTGCAGGAATTCAAGGCAGCACAGGTAGCGCTTCGCGATGCCTGGAAGAATTCCGGCGCCCCGACCGACGAACCTGAGGGCTGGGAGGACTTCGCCACCCACGACGTCAAGGGATTTCGCGCGCCCTATCTCTCCACCAGCGATGGCCTCGTTGCCGCCGAGAAGGAAATGGGCTTCGTCTACGACGCCAGCCTCGTCACCCGTGGACCCATGCTGCCGAAGACCGAAAATGGCCTGCCGCGTTTCGGACTGCCCCTCATCCCGGAGGGCCCGGACCATCATCTGGTGATCGGTATGGACTACAATCTCTATGTCCACCACTCGAAAGGCGTCGAGGACCCTGCCAATTCGAAAGCCTATGAGGACCGCAGCCTCAACGCCTACGAAGCCGCGTTCAAGACGCAATATGACGGCGACCGCATCCCCCTTCAACTCGGCTTCCATTTCGTCGAAATGAATGCCGGCGCCTACTGGCGAGCGCTCGACCGCTTCCTCGGCGACGTCTGCCAAAAACCGGACGTCGCCTGCATCAGCTACTCCGAAGCCCTGCCAATGATCGCCGCACGGGGCAAGACGGCGTCCGGGCTCTGAAACGTCGTACCGTTTGCAGACCCCACGAAAAAAGGCTCCGTCTCCGGAGCCTTTTTGCATTGTCGCTGGAATTCTCAGGTTTCCGGGTTCTCGCTTTGCGCCTGACGCTCCAGATAATGGCGATCAATCGCCGGCAATGGCTCGTCGTCGATGGCCGCCTCGAAGGACTTGAGGCGCTTGTGGATCGATAGCAGCTCGATGATCGTCGTCCAGGAGTTGACGAGATACTGGAAGGAATTGCTGACCTGTCCAAACGCTGTCGAGATCTGCTGGAAGATGCCGTAGGTGATGGTACCGGCCACAATCGTCGGCACGAGCATGAAGACCACGAACAGCGCGTCCGCCTGGACATAGAAATAGCGGGCGACGTTGAAGTACAGGTAGTGGAAATACATCCGGTAGTAATTGCGCCGAACGTTTCCGAACAACTCCGTCAGCGTTGCCGGCTGGGCGCGATCCGCATGGTCCTCGCCGTAGACGAGTTCCTTGCGATAGGCTGCCTCGACGCGCTGGTTGCGGAAGTTCAAGCCAGGCAGCTTGATGCCGGCGACAGCCAGCAGCACGGTCCCGAAGACAGACCAGAACAAGGCCAGCCAGAACAGCGAATTTGGCACTTTTCCGATAAATGGCAGATCGGTGACGTAGTTCGACAATGCGAGCAGGATAGGCAGGAACACCACCAGCGTCATGACGGAATTGATGAGCGTGATGCCGAGCCCTTCGAGCGTGCTCGAAAAGCGCATAGTGTCTTCCTGAACACGCTGCGATGCACCTTCGATGTGCCGCAATTTTTCCCACTTGGACGCATAGAAATTGTTCATCGCCGTGCGCCAGCGGAAAATGTAGTGGCTGGTGAAGAAGTCGGTGACGATCGAGACGAACATGCTGAGAAAGGCGATCTGCGCGAACACAATCATCAGGTCGTAGAAATTCTCGACTGATATACCGGGTTTCTTGGACAACGCATTCTGCAGGAGGTCCCCGAACGGCCGGCGCCAGTTATTGACGACGACGCTGATCTGGACGCCGAAATAAGTCACGAAGATGATCAGCGCAGAGCCCCAGACCGACCACAGCTTCCATGGGTGATTGATTGCCTTCAGATGCCAAAAACCACAGAAGATTATGCCCGAAAGGAAGAAGTAACCGTAGAACCAGAGATTCTCGCGCAGCAGGAAGAACGACAGGTCGATCGGCTGCTGATCTTCCGGAACGGGTCCGAAGCCTAACGTCACACCGAGATGCGCTGCGCCAAGATACCAGCCAAAGATGGCAACCAGCGTCCAGACGATGAGGGAGGTGAAGAACACCTTGGGCTGAGGAAAGAAGGAATGAAACACAGAGATCGCTTTCCTGAACGGGAAGATGGGAAGCATCAGCCGATGCTGATTTTGCGGGAACCTAAGGCAGTTCCAAAGCAGCGGCAACGCTCTTCCCGCTTTCTTACACATTTGTAACGGCTTGTTCCCAGGATATCATCCGATTGCTGAGCGCATCGGCGCCACGCACCGCCGGGAGGTTGCATCTGGCTTCGCGTGCCCGCGTCGCCGAGGCTGCGCGCCGATCAGGTCAGGCGCCTTATTCGTCCGCCAACGTCAAAATCACAGGCCCGTTTCGGGTGGCGATGACGGTGTGTTCGAACTGTACGGTAGGCGCGCGCGGATCGCTGTAAAGGGTCCAGGCATCGTCGCCGCCCTCGGCCCAGCTGGCGCCGAGCGACAGGAAAGGCTCGACGGTGAAGACCAGCCCGTCCTGCATGATCCGCGTCTCGCTCGGATCGGCCCAGGTCGACACCTCGGCCGGCTCCTCGTGCAGCGAGCGGCCGATGCCGTGGCTGGCCAGATTGGCGATCAGCGTGTAGCGGTGCTTTGCAGCAAAGGCGCCGACGGCCTTGCCGATCTGCAGGAAAGGCACGTCGCTGCGCACCTGGTTGAGGCCAACCCACAGCGCCCGCTTGCCATCGCGGCACAATCGCTCGATCTTCGGCTTGACCGGTGGCACCGTGAAGGATGCGCCCGTATCGGAAAAGAACCCGTCCTTTTCGGCCGACACATCCAGATTGACGAGATCGCCGGCCGCAATGACGCGCGGGCCCGGAATTCCGTGCGCCACTTCCTCGTTGACGCTGATGCATGTCGCGCCGGGAAAGCGATAGACGGTCTCGGGCGCCGACCGTGCACCGGCGTCTTCAAGCGCCTTGCGGCCGATAGCATCGAGCTCCAGCGTCGTGATCCCCGGCTCGAGAGCTGCAGCCATCACCTTCAGCGCATTTGCGCAGATACGGCCGATGTCCTTCATCTTGGTGAATTCGTCGTCGCTTGAAATGATCATCGAAACAGGATTCCGGCTCTAGCGGCCCTGTCGGGCCAAACGGATGGAGCGCTGGCTTTCGCGCCTCCTCGCTCGTCCGTCAATGCCTTTTTCCCTGTGCGCCCGTCATTTGCGGCCTATCCGGCGCTCAGAGCGTCCCCACCAGCGACGCCAGCTGGTCGGCGCACTGGCCCCAGCCCTCGTAAAAACCCATGTTCTCGTGCGTTTCGCGATCCTCTGCGCTCCAGTGCAGCGCCCGGGCGGTGTAGCGTGTCTGGCCGTTGCCGATGTCCTCGAACGTGACGATGGCGGTCATGAACGGCTTGGCCGAGGGTATCCAGGCGCTGGTGAAGGCGTCAGTGAAGACCAGCTTGCGGTTTTCGACGACATCCAGGTAGACGCCGCGGTTGGGATACTCCACGCCATCCGGCCCGAGCATCACGATGAAGCTGGTGCCGCCCGGACGCGGATCAAGCTCGGCAGTCGTGGTCCTGAACGGCAGCGGGGCAAACCACTGCTTCAGCAGTTCCGGCTCCGTCCATGCCCGGAACAGCTTGTCGGGCGTCGCTGCAATGACCCGCGTCAGCGACAACTCGTGACGGACGATATCGGCTTCGCGGACCGTATCTTCTTCGCTCATGGGACATTCCTCCTCGGTGATTGCCTGGACATATGCAGCAGCGGAAGTCTAGGACAAGTCCGGGATCTCGCCAATGGCTGCATGCCTGGACGCAGTGCTTGCACCTTTCCCCGTCAAGCGCGAGAAGAGGCAGAAATCCAATCGGTGAGACGATGACCAGAAAACAAATTGCCATCATAGGCGCCGGCCCCGCAGGTCTCATGGCCGCTGAGGTGCTGGCCAGTTCCGGCCACGCTGTCAACGTCTATGACAGCATGCCGACGGTCGCGCGCAAATTCCTGCTGGCCGGCAAGTCCGGCCTCAACATCACCCATTCAGAGGACCATGCCGCGTTTGCCAGCCGCTTCGGCAGTTCCAATCCCAGGCTTCGCCCTGCCCTCGACGCCTTTGGCTCGGATGCGGTGCGGCAATGGGCAGCAGATCTGGGCATTGAAACCTTCGTCGGCTCCTCCGGCCGCGTCTTTCCCCGCGCCATGAAAGCCTCGCCCCTGCTGCGCGCCTGGTTGAAGCGCCTGCAGGCCGCAGGCGTCACCATCCTTGCGCGACATCGCTGGATCGGCTTTGCCGATAACGGCCATGTTTTCGAGACGCCGGAGGGCAAACGCACGCTACCGTCAGATGCGACATTGCTGGCATTCGGCGGAGCCAGCTGGCCAAGGCTCGGCTCGGACGGCCAATGGACGACAGCGCTCGCAGACTCAGGCGTCGAGATAGCGCCGTTCCGCCCGGCAAACTGCGGCTTCGATGTCGAATGGAGCGAGGATATCGTCACCCGCTTTGCCGGCGCACCGCTGAAATCCGTGACGGCCACCTCGGATGCCGGCACGTCTCCGGGCGAATTCGTCATCGGCCGGCATGGCATAGAGGGTAGCCTCGTCTATGCCCATGCCGCAGCCCTTCGCGACCGTCTTGAGAGAACCGGCAGCGCCAGCCTCACGATCGACCTTGCACCGGGGCGAAATGCAAACCGGCTGGCAAAGGACCTGGCCCGCCAGGGCGCCAAAGCCAGCCTCTCCAATCGCCTGCGCAAGGCAGCAGGCATCGAGGGCGTCAAGACCGCGCTGCTGCGGGAATTCGTGCCCGCCGCCGATCTTGCCGATCCGGACCGTCTCCCCGGCTGGATCAAGGCGCTGCCGATCCCGGTTCTCCGGCCGAGGCCGATAGCCGAGGCGATCTCCTCTGCCGGCGGCATCGCCTGGGCTGCGATCGACGAGGGCTATATGCTGAAGGCCCGACCCGGGACCTTCGTCGCCGGCGAGATGATCGACTGGGAGGCGCCGACCGGCGGTTACCTGCTGACGGCGTGCTTTGCCACCGGCCGCGCCGCCGCTAACGGTCTGGATGCCTGGCTCAAGCGCTGAATGAAGCAGTTGAATCAGCCTTCCCGCCGAGTGACGCAAGCGATTAATACGATTCGGTTTTTCAGATCCTTCGGGCCGGAGATTCCGGCCTGACTACCCGCCGCTCAGGGTGCGCCGCACAGCGTCCTTCCAGCCCTTGAGCTTGACCGCGCGCGTCGCCTCGTCCATTTCGGGCACGAATTGCCGGTCGACGGCCCAGGCCTTGGCGAAGGCCTCGCGCTGTGGCCAGACGCCGGCGCGGCTGCCGGCAAGCCACGCGGCCCCGAGAGCCGTCGTCTCGAGAATCGTCGGGCGATCTACCGGCGCGTCGAGCAGATCGGCCAGCCGCTGCATGGTCCAGTCGGAAGCGACCATGCCGCCATCGACCCTGAGCACCGTCTCGTCCGCGCGCTTCTTCCAGTCCTTGTGCATGGCGTCGAGCAGGTCGCGTGTCTGGTAGCAGACTGCTTCCAATGCCGCATGGGCAAATTCCGCAGGGCCCGTGTTACGCGTCAGCCCGAATATCGCGCCGCGTGCATGGGCATCCCAGTGCGGCGCCCCGAGCCCGGTAAAGGCCGGCACGAGGTAGATATCCTGTCCGGGATCGGCCTTGGCCGCCAACCTGCCCGATTCCTCGGCCGAGCCGATCAGGCCCATGCCGTCCCGCAGCCACTGCACCGCAGCCCCTGCGATGAAGATCGAGCCTTCGAGCGCATAGGTGGTCTTGCCATCGAGACGGTAGGCGATGGTGGTGAGCAGCCGGTTCTTCGAGCGCACCCTGTCCGAGCCGGTGTTGAGCAAGGCGAAGCATCCGGTGCCATAGGTCGATTTCATCATGCCGGGCTCGAAGCAGGCTTGCCCGATCATGGCCGCATGCTGGTCGCCGGCAACGCCAAGAATGGGGACCGCCGCGCCGAAGATGTCGGGATCGGTGACGCCGAAATCGGCGGCGCAATCCTTGACTTCGGGCAGCATCGCCGCTGGCACGCGCAGGATGTCGAGCAGCTCCTCGTCCCACTCGTTGTCGGCAATGTTGAACATAAGGGTCCGAGACGCATTGGTGGCGTCGGTGACGAAATTTTTGCCCCCGGTCAGTCGCCAGATCAGGAACGTGTCGATCGTTCCGAAGCAGAGTTCGCCCCTTGCCGCCCGCGCACGGGCGCCTTTGACATTGGCCAGCATCCAGGAAAGCTTGGTCCCCGAAAAATACGGATCGAGCAGCAGGCCGGTGCGCTTCGTGAACAGTTTTTCCAGGTCCTGGCGTTTCAGCTTGTCGCAATAGGCCGCCGTCCGCCTGTCCTGCCAGACGATGGCGTTCTGGATCGGCTTGCCGGTGTCGCGCTCCCAGACGACAACCGTCTCGCGCTGGTTGGTAATGCCGATCGCGGCGATCTGCCCGGCCTCGATGCCGGCAGCGGCGATGGCATCGCGCACAGTCGAAAGCACGCTCTGCCAGATATCCTCCGGATCGTGCTCCACCCAGCCGGATTGCGGATAGATCTGCGGGAACTCCATCTGTCCGACGCCTGCCACCTTCATCTTGTCATCGAAGATGATCGCCCGCGCCGAGGTTGTTCCCTGGTCGATTGCCAGAATATAGCCGCTCATATGATGTCCGTCCTTCTCCCGAGACGACACCAATAGGACAGGCTCGCCCGTCTGAACAGAAAGCAAATGGTAAAATTATTGCCGCCGGCGGCAGGTTGTCAGTTGCAGGACTTTGGGACTAACCTCAAATTAAAGTAGCAACGCGCGGACAGAGAGCAGAGCATGGCCAGAACAGTCGTCGTCACCGGTTCCACCAGCGGCATAGGCCTTGCCATCGCCAGCGCCTTTGCCGGCAGGGGCGACAATGTCGTCATCAACGGCTTCGGCGAAGCTGACGAGATCGAGGCCATCCGCGCCAGCCTCGAGGTCTCCGGCGGCAGTGTCCTTTATCATCCGGCCGATATGACGAAGCCTGCCGAAATCGCCGACCTGATCGCCACCGCTGCGGCAGCCTTTGGCGGGATCGACGTGCTGGTCAACAATGCCGGCATCCAGCATGTCGCCCCGATCGAGGACTTCCCGATCGACCAATGGGACCGGATCATCGCCATCAACCTTTCCAGCGCCTTCCACACCATCAGGGCGGCAATTCCCTTCATGAAGGCCAGGCGCTACGGCCGGATCGTCAACATTGCCTCCGCCCATGCGCTGGTCGCCTCGCCTTTCAAAAGCGCCTATGTCGCCGCCAAGCACGGCATCCTCGGCCTCACCAAGACGGCGGCGCTGGAACTGGCCGAATTCGGGGTGACGGTGAATGCGATCTGTCCCGGCTACGTGCTCACCCCGCTGGTGGCGAGCCAGATCCCCGACACGGCAAAGGCGCGCGGCATGACGGAAGAACAGGTGAAGACCGAGGTGCTGCTCAAGGCCCAACCGACGCGCGAGTTCGTAAAGGCAGAGGAAATTGCCGCTTTGACGCTCTATCTGGCCAGCGACGAGGCGCGCCAGGTCACGGGAACGCACGTCTCGATTGACGGAGGATGGACTGCAGCCTAACCATGGCAGGTTGAAAGTTTATGACAAACGGCAAGAGGCTCCATGAACGACACGATCCGGTTCATCCTGAATGGCGAGGACATCGCCCTGTCGAGCCTGCGGCCGACGGAGACCCTGCTGGATTTCCTGCGCATCGGCAGGCACATGACCGGCACCAAAGAAGGATGCGCCGAGGGCGACTGCGGTGCCTGCACGGTTCTGGTCGGGAGGCTGATCGACGGCGGGCTGCATTACGAATCGGTCAACGCCTGCATCCGCTTTGTCGGCTCGCTGCACGGCACCCATGTCGTCACTATCGAGCATCTGGCCGCCCGCGACGGGACGCTGCATCCCGTCCAGCAGGCGATGGTCGACTGTCACGGCTCGCAATGCGGTTTCTGCACCCCCGGTTTCGTGATGTCGCTCTACGGCCTCTGGCTCGCCAACGAAAAGCCAGGCCGCGCCGCCATCGAGAAGGCCTTGCAGGGCAATCTCTGTCGTTGCACCGGCTACGAGCCGATCGTCAAGGCGGCCGAACAGGTGAGCCTGCTGCGCCCGAGCGCGCTGTTCGATCCTTTGCAAAAGACCCGAGCCGACATCATGGCACGGCTCTGGGCGCTGCAGAGCCGCGAGACGATCACCGTATCTTCGGGCGATGAGCGCGTGATCGTCCCCGGCTCCATGGACGATCTCGCCCGCATCCTGGCACAGGAGCCGGATGCCACCGTGGTTGCCGGCTCCACCGATGTCGGCCTTTGGGTCACCAAGCAGATGCGGGTACTGAACCCGGTGGTCTTCATCAATCATCTCACCGAAATGCAGTCGATCACCTCAGGTGACGGCGGCTTTACCATCGGCGCCGGCGTCACCTATACGCGCGCCTTCGAGACTATCGCCTCCCGCGTACCGACACTCGGCCGGCTGATCGACCGTATCGGTGGCGACCAGGTGCGCAATATGGGCACCATCGGCGGCAACATCGCCAACGGCTCGCCGATCGGCGACAGCCCGCCGCCGCTGATCGCTCTCGGCGCCACCGTCAAGCTGCGCTCCGCTGCAGGAACCCGCCAGTTGCGACTGGAAGACTTCTTCATCGCCTACGGCAAGCAGGACAGGCATCCGGACGAGTTCGTCGAGAGCATCTTCGTGCCCTACCCGGCCGACGATGCCAAATTCGCCGTCTACAAGATCACCAAGCGCCGCGACGAGGACATCACCGCCGTGCTCGGTGCCTTCTACCTGACGCTGGACGCTAACAACGACGTTCACGACATCCGCATCACCTTTGGCGGCATGGCCGGAACGCCGAAGCGGGCCCGCACCGTCGAGGCCGAACTGATCGGCAAACCCTGGACCGAGGCCACCGTCGAGGCGGCGCGTCCCGCCTTCGATGCCGACTTCCAGCCCTTGACCGACTGGCGCGCCACCGCCGAATACCGACAGCTGACGGCCAAGAACCTGCTGCTGCGCTTTTATCTTGAGACCACGGGCGAACCGCAGGAACTCAGGCGCTTCGAGGAGATGGCGTGATGGACAAATCCACATTCGAGAAGCGCAAGATCATCAACGGCGCCATGCACGCGTCGCTGAAGCATGATTCGGCTCACAAGCATGTCACCGGCGCTGCCGACTACATCGACGACATTCCGGAGCCCGCCAACCTCCTGCACGGGGCGCTGGGCCTGTCCGACCGGGCCCATGCGGAGATCGAGGGCATCGACCTTTCCGCCGTTGCCGCCGTCCCCGGCGTGATCTGGGTGATGACCGGCGCCGACGTGCCTGGGATTAACGACGTCAGTTCGAACGGCAAGCACGACGAGCCGCTGCTCGCCGAAACAAAGGTCGAGTTCCACGGCCAGCCAATCTTCGCCGTCATCGCCACGACGCGCGAGATTGCGCGCCGCGCCGCACGGCTGGCCAAGATCGACTATCGCGACCTGCCGCACTGGAGCGACATCGATGGCGCGCTGGCCAACGGCGGCCCCGTCGTCTACGAGCCGATGACCCTCAAGCGCGGCGAACCCGAGACCGAGATGGCAAAGGCACCGCAGCGGCTGAAGGGCCAGATGCGGATCGGTGGCCAGGAGCATTTCTATCTCGAAAGCCATATCGCTATGGCTATCCCCGGCGAGGACGACGAGGTGACCGTCTGGTCCTCGACCCAGCATCCGAGCGAAATCCAGCATATCGTCGGCCACGTCCTCAACATTCCGTCCAACGCCGTGACCGTCAACGTTCGCCGCATGGGCGGCGGCTTCGGCGGTAAGGAGACTCAAGGCAACCAGTTTGCAGCGCTCGCCGCCATCGCCGCGAAAAAACTCAACCGCGCCGTCAAGTTCCGCCCAGACCGCGACGAGGACATGATCGCCACCGGCAAGCGCCACGATTTCCTGGTCGATTACGAGGTCGGCTTCGACGAAGACGGCCGCATCCACGCGCTCGACGCCACCTTTGCGGCGCGCTGTGGCTTCTCCTCCGATCTCTCCGGCCCGGTCACCGACCGTGCTCTCTTCCATGCCGATTCCAGCTATTTCTACCCGCACGTCCATCTGGTCTCAAAGCCGCTGAAGACCCACACCGTCTCGAACACCGCCTTTCGCGGGTTCGGCGGGCCGCAGGGCATCGTCGGCGCCGAGCGCGTCATCGAGGAGATCGCCTATGCTGTTGGCAAGGATCCACTGGATATCCGCAAGCTGAATTTCTACGGTCAGCCAGGCTCCGGCCGGACGCTGACCCCCTATCACCAGGAGGTCGAGGACAACATCATCGGCCGTCTCGTCGACGAACTCGAAGCCTCCGCCGACTACCGGGGCCGTCGCCAGGCGATCGTCGAATTCAACCGCAGCAGCCGCTACATCCGCAAGGGCATCGCGCTGACGCCGGTGAAATTCGGGATTTCCTTCACGATGACCGCGTTCAACCAAGCCGGTGCGCTCGTGCATGTCTATCAGGATGGCTCGATCCACCTGAACCACGGCGGCACCGAGATGGGCCAGGGCCTCTATACCAAGGTGGCCCAGGTGCTGGCCGAGGCCTTCCAGGTCGACATCGAGCGGGTAAAGATCACCGCGACGACAACGGCCAAGGTGCCGAACACTTCGGCCACGGCCGCCTCTTCCGGTTCCGACCTCAACGGCATGGCGGCCTATGATGCAGCCCGGCAGATCAAGGAGCGGCTGGTCGCCTTTGCTGCCGCTAAGTGGAATGTCGAGCCGGCAGACGTCATATTCCTGCCGAACCGGGTTCGGGTCGGCGAGATCGAGATCCCCTTCCCCGATCTCATCAACCAGGCCTATTTCGCCCGCGTCCAGCTTTCCGCCGCCGGCTTCTACAAGACACCGAAAATCCACTGGGACCGCAAGGCAGGGCGTGGCACGCCGTTCTACTATTTCTCCTATGGTGCCGCCTGCTCGGAAGTCTCCATCGACACGCTGACCGGCGAATATCTGATCGACCGCACCGACATCCTCCACGATGTCGGCAGGTCGCTGAACCCGGCCATCGACATCGGCCAGATCGAAGGCGCCTTCGTGCAGGGCATGGGCTGGCTGACAACGGAAGAGTTATGGTGGGACGCCAAGGGCCGCCTGCGCACCCACGCGCCCTCGACCTACAAGATCCCGCTCGCGTCCGACCGGCCGAAAATCTTCAACGTCAAGCTCGCCGAATGGTCGGAAAATAGCGAGCCGACCATCGGCCGCTCAAAAGCCGTCGGCGAACCCCCCTTCGTGCTCGGCGTTTCCGTGCTCGAAGCCCTCTCCATGGCCATCGCCAGCGTCGCCGACTACCGCCTCTGCCCCAGACTCGACGCTCCCGCTACGCCCGAGCGGGTGCTGATGGCCGTAGAGCGGCTGAAAGGCCGATGAGGACGAACGACTTGCCGATATCCCGCCCCGGACCGCAACAACCGTGCCGGGAAGCCGAAGCCGCACCGAAAAACCCTCGGCAAATCAACACCTCCCCTCATTCCTGTGCTGGCAACAGGAATCCAGCCACGGCGCGTCTGCGCCGTGAGGGCACGCTTCCACTAGCAACAGAAGATCTTTCGCGCCCAAAGACTTGGGCGCACTGGATTCCTGTGACAGGCACAGGAATGAGGGTAGTGGGAGGCGCTTGTTCCCCTCTCTCCTTGTACGCCGGGGACGGCCGCATTGCACTTATTGTCCGGATCCGCCGCTTGCGCATCACACCGATAAATCTACGGCACACTCACCTCTTCACTCATTCCTGTGCTCGTCACAGGAATCCAGCCATGGCGCGTCTGCGCCGTGAGGGGATGCTCTTCCGGGCCACGATAAGCCCCCCGCGCCCAAAGACTTGGGCGCACTGGATTGCTGTGACTGGCACAGGAATGAGGGAGACCGGGGGGACTTCCTTGATGCTCTCCGTCTATCCGGAGGCCAGGCCATGATCCCCTCCCTTGCCGCCTTCCTCGCGCAAAATCCCGCTGCCGTCCTCATTGAGATCACCGGCACGCAAGGGTCTGTTCCGCGCGAGACGGGCACGTTCATGCTGGTTTCGCAACACGACATCTGGGGCACCATCGGTGGTGGGCAGTTTGAGTTTCTGGCGATTGCCAATGCGCGGGCGATGCTCGGCGGCGGTGGCATCGAGGTGATGGATATTCCGCTTGGCCCTGAGATCGGTCAGTGCTGCGGTGGCCGGACGCAGTTGCGCTGCCGTCTCGCCAGTGCAGAGACGATCGCGGACCTCCACAGGCGGCTGGATAGGGAGGCGGAAGCCTTCCCGCAAGTGACGCTTTTCGGCGCCGGCCATGTCGGGCGGGCGCTGACGGCGGCGCTGAAACCGTTGCCGGTCGCAACCCTCGTCGTCGAGACCCGCAGGGAAGAACTGGATGAGCTGCCCGATGGCACCGCGACACGGCTGCTCGCCATGCCGGAGGCGCTAGTTGCTGAGCTTCCACCCGGCAGCGTGGTGCTGATCCTCACGCATGACCACGCGCTCGATTTCCTGATCGCCCGGGAGGCTCTGGCACGAAGCGATCTGGCCTATGTGGGAATGATCGGATCGGCCACCAAGCGCGCCACCTTTGCCCATTGGCTGGCACGCGAAGGCGGCGACAAGTCCTCGCTCGGGCGCCTGACGCTGCCCATCGGCGGCGCCACCGTCAAGGACAAACGCCCCGAAGTCATCGCCGCCATGACCGCAGCCGAAATCCTGACCGCGCTCACCTCTTACCGCAGCCATGGGTCCCGATAGCGGGGATCGCGACCGTCGAGGAAACCGAGATCGCGCTTGACGCGGTCCGGCGTGGCATCGAGGTCTAGCTTCCCGCCAGCAGGCAACAGTCTGGTAAAAAAGTGCAGCAATTTTCCACGAATTGATATCCTCCGTCTTGCCATTCCAAGCGGCGAGACTGCATTGCAGGCCATGACTTCACCTTTGTTTAATTGATCTCAGGGATTGCAGTGTGCCGCCGAAAATGCTGCAGTTCCAATCGAACAACCGTCTGCATGCATAAAGAGAACTGATCCATGAAGTTATCGAGGCAGTTTCCCCTCAATGCGCTGCGCGTGTTCGAAGCGGTGGCGCGGCTGGGCAGCTTCACGAAGGCGGGCGAAGAGATCGGCATGACGCAGACGGCCGTCAGCTACCAGATCAAGCTGCTCGAGGAGAATATCGGCGAGGCCCTGTTCCTGCGCCGACCACGGCAGATCAGCCTCACCGAAACCGGGCTAAGGCTGCTGCCAAAGGTGACCGAGGCCTTCGGGATATTGAACGAGGCGATGGCGTCCGTGAGGGAGGCTGCCGAGGAGACGCTGATCATTCACTCGACGCCGACATTTGCGTCGCAATGGCTCGCGCGCAATCTGGGCTCGTTTCAAATTCTTCATCCAACAATCGCCGTTCGGCTTAAGACCTCGGATGACCTCATCGATTTCAGCCGCGAAACTGCGGACGTTGCCATCCGAAGCGGTGGCGGAAATTGGCAGGGTCTTGCTGCCAACCGGCTCATCAAGGTCGATTTTACCCCGATGCTCAGCCCACGCCTTGCGGAGGACATTGGCGGGATCCATGCGCCAGAAGACCTGCTGAAGCTCAGGATCATCGATGCCGGCGATCCCTGGTGGGTTATCTGGTTCAAGGCGGCGGGCGTAGAAAACCCTGACCTGGAAAGCCGGCCCCGCAGCCGGCTGGGCGCGCAGTCGTTCGAGGCGAGCGCCGCAATTGCAGGCCAGGGGGTGGCTATCCTGACACCCGAATTCTACCGGGACGATCTGGCCTCCGGACGGCTGCTGCAGCCCTTTCCGCTGGTTTGCGACGATGGCCACGATTACTGGCTGGCCTATCCCGAAAGCCGGCGCAACACGCCGAAAATCAGAGCCTTCCGAAACTGGCTGATGACCGCAATTCACGGCACGACCGCATGAAAGGCAGGCGCCATCGGCAATCGCTCGGCACGCGTCTCACCTGCAACTGTAACCGAACCGTCACATCTTCCCGCCGCGTGTTCGCAGGCGCAACAAACAGCATGGTATTCGCCGCCTTCCCCTTCCCTCCGCGCTGAAAATTTTCCAATGTGGGGCGACTGCGACAGGGGACGAATATGTACGAATACGCCATCGCGTGGGAATGGCTGGCCTTTGCGGCCCGCTGGTTTCACGTCATCACCGCCATCGCCTGGATCGGTTCGTCCTTCTATTTCATCGCGCTGGATCTCGGCCTCGTGAAGCACGCCAATCTGCCTGCAGGCGCCTATGGCGAGGAATGGCAGGTGCACGGCGGCGGCTTCTATCACGTGCAGAAATACCTGGTGGCGCCGGCCAGCATGCCGGAACACCTCACCTGGTTCAAATATGAGAGCTATTTCACCTGGCTCTCCGGCTTCCTCATGCTGGCGATCGTCTATTACGGCGGCGCCGACCTCTTTCTGATCGACCGGCATGTCCTCGATGTCAGCGCTCCCGTCGCTATCCTGATCTCGCTTGCGTCGCTCGCCGTCGGCTGGATCGTCTACGACCAGCTCTGCAAGTCGCCGCTCGGCAAGAATACCTGGGTGCTGATGGGACTGCTCTACGTCGTGCTGGTCTTCATGGCCTGGGGCTACACCCACCTCTTTACCGGCCGCGCGGCCTTCCTGCATCTCGGCGCCTTCACGGCGACGATCATGTCGGCAAATGTCTTCTTCATCATCATGCCCAACCAGCGCGTTGTCGTCGCCGACCTCATCGCCGGCCGCACGCCGGATGCGAAATACGGCGTCATCGCCAAGCAGCGTTCGCTGCACAACAACTACCTGACCTTGCCGGTCATCTTCTTCATGCTGTCGAACCACTATCCGCTGGCCTTCGGCACGGCCTATAACTGGATCATCGCCGCACTAGTGTTCCTGATGGGCGTCACCATCCGCCACTGGTTCAACACCACCCACGCCCGCAAGGGCCGTCCGACCTGGACATGGCTCGTCACCGTCATCCTCTTCATCGTCATCATGTGGCTGTCGACGGTGCCGAAGATCCTGTCCGGCGATAAGGACGCAGCAGCCGTCGCGCCGGCCTTCCAGCAGTTCGCCGCTGACGCCCATTTCCCGGCGGCAAAGGCCATCGTTACGACGCGCTGTTCGATGTGCCATGCGGCAGAACCCGCCTACGAGGGGATCGTTCGGGCACCGAAGGGCGTGATGTTCGAGACCGATAGCGAGATCGCCATGCATGCCCGCGAAATCTACATCCAGGCCGGCCGCAGCCACGCCATGCCGCCGGGCAATGTCACCGACGTGACGCCGGAGGAGCGCAAGGTGCTGGTCGCCTGGTTCGAAAGCTCCGTCAATCAAGGCAAGACGCAATGACCTCCACACTTCTGCGCGGCCGGCTTCTCTCCTTCAGCCGCGCGCCGCACGACCTCTCCGACACCGGAAGCTACGTCTACGAAAGCGATGGCGGCCTGCTGCTCGAAGGCGGCCTGATCGTCGCACGCGGCCCCTACGATGCGATCAAGGCCAAGGCTCCAGTCGATGCGGTCGAAATCGACCACCGTCCACACCTGATCATGCCGGGCTTCATCGACACCCACCTGCATTTTCCCCAAATGCAGGTCATCGCCTCCTATGCCGCCAATCTGCTGGAATGGCTGAACACCTACACATTCCCCGAGGAATGCCGTTTTGTCGAAAGCGCCCATGCCGAGCGCATTGCCACCCATCTGTACGACGAACTGATCCGCCACGGCACGACCACTGCCGTTGCCTATTGCTCGGTCCACAAGACCTCCGCCGACGCTTTCTTCCGCGAGGCGCTTCGGCGCAACATGCGCATGGTCGGCGGCAAGGTGATGATGGACCGTAACGCCCCTCAGGGCCTGCTCGATACGCCGCAGCTCGGCTATGACGAGACCCGCGCCGTCATCGCCGAATGGCACGGCAAGGGTCGCAACCACGTCGCCATCACGCCGCGCTTCGCCATCACCTCGACACCGCAGCAGATGGAGGCGGCAGGCGCTCTGGCCCGCGAATTCCCCGAGCTGCACATCCAGACCCACCTGTCGGAAAACCACGACGAGATCAAGTTCACCGCAGAACTCTACCCCGAGGCGCTAGACTATACCGACATCTACGCCCGCTACGGCCTGCTCGGCGACAAGACGCTGTTCGGTCACTGCATCCATCTCTCGGAGCGCGAGGCGGATGCAATGAGCGAGGCCGGCGCGATCGCCGTGCATTGCCCGACGTCCAACCTCTTCCTCGGCTCGGGCCTGTTTCCGCTGAAGGCGTTGGCACGTCGTGAAAAGCCGGTTCGCATCGGTGTTGCCACGGATATTGGCGGCGGATCGAGCTACTCGATGCTGCGCACCATGGACGAGGCTTACAAGATCCAGCAGTTGCTTGGCGAACGGCTGAACCCGCTGGAGAGCTACTACCACATGACGCTTGGGAACGCCGAGGCGCTTGCTCTTGCCGACCGCATCGGCACGCTCGACCCCGGCAGCGACGCCGACCTCGTGGTTCTCGATGCAGCGGCTACGCCTGCCATGGCGTTGAAAATGGAGGTGGTGAAAAGCCTGGTCGAGGAGCTTTTCCTCCTGCAGACCATGGGCGACGACCGGGCCATTGCGGAGACCTATGTTGCCGGCGTGGCGTCAAAGACAGCACTGTGACTATTTGGTACCAAATTTAAAAAAGCTCTTATAAAGCAAGTCAGCATTTACCCTTATTTAAAGCCAGCTGACCTAATGGTCTCAGCGGCAAGGGATCGTTTTCGGCCGCCATGATGGCACCTGCCGCTTGCCATTTCACTCATCATTTCGCCGGACCCCCGAGTTGCTCGCTTCGTCAAGAGCGGGAGGCATCGCCTCCTGCTGCCGACGTTTGCGTCCCATTCGTTGCCCGCCCACTCCTCCGAGGACAAATGTCAATTCTCAAGAACGCCAGCATCCGCACCAAGATCCTGTCGCTGATTATCCCGCTTTGCATCGTCGGCGTTGGAGCAACGGCTTTCGTCGCAAGCCGCTATAAGGCCGCCGATACGGATTACTCCAAGTTTATTGCGACCGACAACGTTGCGTCCGTCGAAATGGCAAGGGCAAACCGCAACCTGGGTGCGACCGCCTACAATGCTTATCGGGCACTTACCTACTCCGCGAAGGATCCAGCCTTCGGCGCGGCTGTAAACCTCTACGAAACCAGCAAGTCGCAGCTTTTCGGGAAGCTGGATTTCGTGAAGACAAGTCTTCCTGATCGCGCCCGGCAGGTCGATGCGCTGATCGTCAGGATCAAGGAAATCATTGCCCTGACAGACGCGTCGGTGCGTGCGAGCCAGGCGGGCCAGAGCGACGAAGCCAAGGCCCTCATGGGCAAGGCCGACAGCCTGATCACTCCCGTTGCCATGGATACAGTAGCGCTCAACGATGAAATTATTGCGGCGGTCGGCGCCAAGAGCGACGAGCTCACGGAGCAGACCAACCACACGATCTTGACGTCCCTGACCGTTGTCGGGATCACTTTCGCGCTCGGTATCCTGGCTGCTCTATTCGTGGCCGCGAAAGGCATCACAGCACCGATCGTTCGCCTGCGCGACCGGATGACGTCGCTGGCCCAAGGGCATACCGAGGCCCCGGTCGAAGGTCAGGATCGCCGCGACGAAGTGGGCCAGATGGCAGAGGCTGTCTCCGTGTTCCGCGACAATGCCATCGAGCGCCTTCGCCTTGAAGCCGAGGCAGAGAGCAACCGCAGCATGTCGGAGCGCGAGCGGATGGCACGCGAGGCACAAAAAGCGGAGGAAGCAGCCAACGTGCAGTTCGTCGTCGATCAGCTGGGCGCAGGGCTGGACCGGTTGGCCAGCGGGGATGTCGCCTATCGCATCGAAACACCGTTCGTCAGCCACCTCGATGGTCTTCGCGCCAATTTCAACGGCTCGGTCGCAAACTTGCAGGAAGCATTGCAGGACGTCGGCCGGAATGCGCGTGGAATTGACGCCGGCGCCAACGAAATCCGCTCCGCTGCCGATGACCTGTCGAAGCGAACCGAGCAGCAGGCGGCCTCAGTTGAGGAAACTGCAGCAGCCCTCGAGGAAATCACCACCACAGTCAAGGATTCGAGCCGCCGCGCGGAGGAAGTTGGAAACCTTGTATCAAAGGCCCGAGACGGCGCGGAAAAATCCGGTGCCGTTGTGCGGGAGGCGGTAATCGCCATGAACGAGATCGAACGGTCGTCGGGGGAAATCTCCAACATCATCGGCGTAATCGACGAGATCGCATTCCAGACCAATCTTCTCGCCCTCAATGCCGGCGTCGAAGCCGCCCGCGCCGGAGAAGCAGGCAAGGGCTTCGCCGTCGTTGCCCAGGAAGTCCGCGAACTGGCCCAGCGGTCTGCCAAGGCCGCCAAGGAAATCAAGGCGCTTATCACGGCTTCCGGCGAGCACGTTCGCTCCGGCGTCCAACTCGTCGGCCAGACGGGTCAGGCGCTCGAGGTCATCGTGACCGAAGTTCAGGAGATCAATCGCCATATCCATGCGATGGTCGAGTCCACCCGTGAGCAATCCGTCGGCCTTCAGGAAATCAACACCGCCGTCAACACGATGGATCAGGGCACGCAGCAAAATGCCGCCATGGTCGAGCAATCGACCGCCGCAAGCCACAGCCTGGCCCGCGAGGCTGCATCGCTCAACGAACTCCTGGCCCGCTTCAATGTCGGCGGCGAGGCTGTCAGCGCCAAGCCTGCTGTTCGCAGCGTCTCCGCCTCATCCCGCCCCGCCCCCTCTCCCGCGCGAGCCTTGGGCCGCAAGGTCGCCAGCGCCTTTGGCGGACGTGCATCGGCCGCCGCTGAGAACGCCTCCTGGGAAGAGTTCTGAGCCGTCACCAGCCAAACATGAAAGCGGGCAGACCTTGCCCGCTTTCACAGGGACTACCCATGCGGAAACTGCTTTTCTCGAAGACAACCCCGGAGTCGGCACCAAAGCTCGCATTTGCCCTTGACCCGGCGCTCGCAGCGGAAGAAATTCGGCCAGCAAAATCGCCGGAATTATGCATAGGCGAAGCCACCTTTTACCCATGAAGGCAGTTTTGATGTCCACACCGCTCACGATCGCCGATCTCAAGGCCCTGGCGAAGCGCCGCGTTCCCAAGATGTTTTTCGACTATGCCGATTCCGGCGCCTGGACGCAGTCGACCTACGACGCGAATGAGAGCGATTTCCACAAGATCAAGCTGCGTCAGCGGGTTCTGGTCGACATGACGAACCGATCGCTGCAGACGACCATGGTCGGACAGACGGTGTCGATGCCGGTGGCACTGGCGCCAACCGGACTGACGGGCATGCAACATGCGGACGGCGAGATGCTGGCGGCGCGCGCCGCAGAAGAGTTCGGCGTGCCCTTCACCCTGTCGACCATGAGCATCTGCTCGATCGAGGATGTCGCCTCGGTGACGACGAAGCCCTTCTGGTTCCAGCTCTACGTGATGCGGGACAAGGACTTCGTGATGAACCTGATCAACCGCGCCAAGGCCGCAAATTGTTCGGCGCTGGTGCTGACGGCAGACCTGCAGATCCTTGGCCAGCGCCACAAGGACCTGCGCAACGGCCTGTCCGCACCGCCGAAATTCACTCCGAAGCACATCTACCAGATGGCGACGCGGCCGATGTGGTGCCTGCGCATGGCCGGCACCAAGCGCCGTTCCTTCGGCAACATCGTCGGTCACGCCAAGAACGTATCGGACCTCTCCTCCCTGTCATCCTGGACGGCCGAACAGTTCGACCCCAAGCTCTCCTGGGACGATGTCGCCTGGATCAAGAAGCAATGGGGCGGCAAGCTTATCCTCAAGGGCATCCTGGACGTCGAAGATGCAAGGGCTGCGGCAGAAACCGGTGCCGATGCCATCGTCGTCTCCAACCACGGAGGCCGCCAGCTCGATGGCGCTCCTTCGTCGATCTCGATGCTGGGACGGATCGTCGATGCGGTCGGCGACAAGATCGAGGTCCATCTCGACAGCGGCATACGCTCCGGCCAAGACGTGCTGAAGGCAGTCGCACTGGGCGCCAAGGGCACCTATATCGGCCGCCCCTTCCTCTATGGCCTCGGGGCGATGGGCAAGGAAGGCGTAACACTGGCTCTCAGCATCCTGCGCAAGGAAATGGACGTCACCATGGCACTCTGCGGCAAGCGTGACATCAACGATGTCGATAGGTCGATCATCTCGGAGTTGTCGCAAATCTGAGGCTTCGGCCCAACTGCTACCTCAGCCAGCCCGTGGCAAGGCCGCTCGCCCAGTCCGGCCGTCCGTTGGCGAGCGCGAGCCCTGCAGCGGCCATGTGATCGTAGGCAACATTGCGGAAGGTCGCCGTCCAGCCGGTTTCCAGCTTTTCGAGGATCGCGTAGGACGCCAGCGGATGACCGGCCTCCACCTTGTGCGGATAGGGCGCGTCATCATCATAAGCCGGGCAGCCGACACTGCCGGGATTGACGATCAGGCGACCATCGGGCAGGCGCACCATGCGCGGAATGTGGCTGTGCGCGGCAAGTATAAGAGGCTGCGGGATATCGACGGCCAGGGCTTCGATCGCCTCGATCGGCTTCAGGGAAACCCTTCCATCCGGCGATACCTGCTCCAGCCAGTATAGATTGTCGTCCTCGGGCGTCGCATGGCAGAGATAGGCCTCGCCCTTATAGAGTAGATTCGTCGGCAGGGCCCGGATCCACTCAAGATGGGCCGGCGACATCTGGCGATAGGCGACGCTGTCGGAGATCTCCATCTCGGATACGGCACGGTCGATCAGATAGCGATCGTGATTGCCACGCACGGTGACCATGGGCCTCGCCAGCAGCAGGTCGCCGACCTTGCCGGCGTCCAGCGGCCCGCTGAAGCAGTCGCCGAGATTGACGATATCGGAAATGCCCAATGCCGCGATGTCGGCAAGCACGGCCTCGAGCGCAAGGAAGTTGCCGTGGATATCGGCGATCGCGGCAAATCTCATTCTCAGCTTCCCCGATATGTCGAATAGCCGTAGGGCGAGATCAGCAGCGGCACGTGATAATGGGCAGTCGTATCGGCGATGCCGAAGCGGATCGGCACGACATCGAGAAACGCAGGCTCGGGCAATTGGCAACCCGTGCCGCGCAGATAGTCGCCGGCGTGAAACAGCAGTTCGTAGGTGCCCGCTACGAAACTGTCGCCAACCAGCATCGGTCCGCCATCGACCCGGCCATCTGCGTTGGTGACGAGCGTCTTCAAGACCGTCCGCACCTCCCCGTCGATCCGGGAAAGAACGATGTACAGGCCTTCTGCAGGCTTGCCGAGCGCCGTGTCGAGCACGTGGGTCGTCAGTCCGGTCATGGCGTCGGTGCTCCGATGATATAGGGGGTCTCGAAAAAGAATTCCTGCAGATTGTTGTCCGGCCCGTCCCGGTCGACCACGAGAAAATCGCTGGCCTCTCCGAGCGTCATCAGTGGATGATGCCAGACATTTCTGGCGTAGTTCACACCTTGGTCACCTCGGGCGAGAAACACGCGCGGCCGGCCGGGTCGCCCACCCTCGTCATCTGAAACGACCACGAGGAATGGCCTGCCGGACAGGGGCGAAAAGCTCTGGCTGCCGAACGGATGTCGCTCCATCATGTCGACTGCGTAGGGAAAGGCACGAGGCTGGCCCCGAAACAGGCTGATGATGACAACCGCGCCATCCCCCTCGGCCTCCGCCGTGGCAAGCGCATGGAACCGCTCCGTCGTGCCGCCATTGATGAGGCGCATCCTGGCAGGATCGGCTTCGATGACATCGCCAAAAGGTGCAAAGGCGGATCGGGTGAGAGGCCGAATATCGAGAGATCGGGAAAGTGTCATCATTCGCCTTGAGCACGCCAGTTGCGCAAGCCTTGCAATTGATCGAGCAACTCGGGAAGCATGGTTGCGGCGGTGTACCAGACGGTATCCAGATCCAGCTGGAAATACTGATGGGCAATGCGGTTACGCATATCCCGGATGTCGCGCCACGGGATGTCGCTATGCTGGGCAACAAAGTCGGGATGGCCATCCATGATCTTAACCACGCACTCGCCGATCGCCATGATATTCATCACCACCGCGTCCTGGGTTCTCTCGTCCAGCAGAAACGCATCGTGCCCTACGTCGGCGGCATATTTTGACGCCTTGGTTGCGGCTGACTGCATGCGATCCAGATAGGTGGCGAGCCTGTCATCGCTCATATGGCAACCGCCTCGGCGATGATGCGATCCCTGATCCTGGGCGGAAAATCGCCCGGCACCTTGACGTCGACACGTACACCGAGTGCAGCCTCCAGATCACCCTGCAGGCCGCCAAGCGTCAACAATGTCGTACCGGGCATCGCGTCGACAAGAATATCGAGATCGCTATCGGCCCTGTCCTCACCCCGCAGCACGGACCCGTAGACGCGCGGATTTGCCAGCCGACGATTGGATACGATTTCCCGTATCACTTGTCTGTTGTCTCGAAGGGCATCCGATGGCTTCATGTCCAAGCTCCTGAAGCCATCATTATAGGCAACAATCCGGAGGAACGAAAGGCGCGGCAATCAAGCCTTCGTCCCAAACAACCGCAGCCGCATGATACCGCCGTCCGGATTCAGCGATGACGTCGCCATAGGGTGCAAACCGGTTGGCGTCTGATGCGGCCGCGCGCATCCGATCGAGCATCAGGGCGATGCGATCTTCGCTCATATCGGTTTTGCTTCGGCGAGAGCCCGCATCCGGACATTTTCCCGAAAATCACCCGGCGTCAAAAGATGCACCGAAGTACCAAGCATCATTTGCTCGAGTGCGTCCTGAAGGCCTCCGAGAGATAGGAGAGTGCTGCCCGGAAGCGCATCCACCAGAATATCGAGGTCGCTGTCGCGACGATCCTCGCCGCGTGCTACCGAGCCGAAGACGCGCGGATTGGCCGCGTTGAAGCGCTCCGCAACGTCACGAATCGCCTGCCTGTTTCTATCCAGCACTTCCGATGGCTTCATCGCCACAACACTCCTGACGATGCAACCATACCGCAGCGAGGCAGAAGAAAAAAAACTCAAGCCTTCGTCCCAAACAACCGCAGCCGCATGATGCCGCCGTCCGGGTGCATCGCCAGCCTGACGTGGGTGACCGGGCCGATGTCGGCCAGTGCCTCGTTGCCGAACGGATGGATGTGATCCATCTGCAGCTTGGTGCGTGGCAGGAGCGGCTTCCACTGTTCGGAGGCGGCGATATCGGCCTCCGTCAGGCTATCGCCGAGGTCGGGCAGATAGGCGCCAAGAATCTCGCAGGTATCGGGGAAATTGCCCTTGTAGAATGCCGTATCGACGATGGCGCGATGGATTCTTCCGGCATGGCCGAGGCGAATGATTGCCCAGTCATGGCCAGGCCCGCGACGACGCTTGGTTTCCCAGCCATCGCCCATATTGCGACCGCGGCCCGGGCCGAGCAGCTTGTCCGGATGGCCGTAATGGGCGTCGGACCAGGCCAGTGCCTTGGCACCGTGGAAGACGTAGGCAAGATCGACTTCCTCGGAAGCACCCACCTTCGACCAGTCGAAATAGGCCGTGCCATAGACCCGCAGCCGGGCAATGCCGCCATCCGGATAGATGTGCAGCCGCAGATGCGTCCAGACCTTCTGCTTGTCGTCTATCTCGAAGAAATGGTGGGCGCTGGGGCCGAGCGGCGACTTTGCCAGCAGTTCCGTCCAGGCGGTCGTTGCATCCGGTTCGCCTGCCTCGACGAAGGCTGCCTCGATCGAGCAATGGGGCGGATAGTTGCCGGTGAAGTAGCCGGTATCGACGTCGAAACCGAAGATCTTGCCCGGCATGGCAAGGCGGATTATCGCCCAGTCATGGCCGGCAACGCGCTTGCGGCGGCTTTCCCAGCCATCCATCCACTTGCCGTTGTCGTCATAGGCCAGCGCATCCCAGTGGGGCGGCTCGTCCTGGAGCATGCGGCTGAGCGGCGCGAAGAATTCGTCGGAGACATCGATGCCCTTGGCACCGAGGCGGGCGGAGGCAAGGTTGATGGCACCCTCGGTGAAGGATGGCATGTCGGGCAGGTCGATGTAGGTCATTCAAGTCTCCGGAAGCATGGTTTTAAGGCGCAGCAGGGCAATCTTCTCCACCTGCACGCAAGCGGTCGCGAACTCCGTGTCGCGGTCGTTGTTGATACGCATCTCGAACGCATCGAGTATGTCGTCCTTGGTCAGGCCTTTGACGGCGATGATGAAGGGAAAGCCGAATTTCGAAACGTAGGCTTTGTTCAGTTCGGAAAAGCGGGCGTGTTCCTCCGGGCTCAGCCTGTCGAGCCCCGCCCCCGCCTGTTCCTGCCGGCTCTCCATCGTCAGCTTGCCGGCAATGGCCAGCTTGCCCGCGAGATCGGGATGGGCGCGCAGCACCGTCAGACGTTCGGCATGGGTCGCGTCACGAAACACCGACACCATGGCGCCGTGGATGCCAACCGCCGTCAGCGGCTCCTTGATAATGCCGGCGTCGACGGCGCGCTCGGCGATGTAGGGCGAATGCTCGAAAACGCCGCCGAAGCGCGTCACGAAGTCGTAGCGCATGATCATCTACAGCGTTCCCGGCTGGTGGTGCGCGTGCCAGTGGCGGGCGATCTCGATGCGCTGCGGGATCCAGACCTTCTCGTGGCCGAGGACATATTCGATGAAACGCTTCAGGGCGGCTGCGCGCGCCGGACGGCCGACGAGGCGACAGTGAAGCCCGACCGAGAGCATTTTTGCGCTGCCGGCCTTGCCCTCCTGATAGAGCGTGTCGAAGGCATCCTTCAGATAGGCAAAGAACTGGTCGCCCGAGTTGAAGCCCTGCGGGGTCGCAAAGCGCATGTCGTTGGTATCGAGCGTGTAGGGGATGATGAGGAAGGGCTTCTGGTCGATGCCCTTCACCCAGTAGGGCAGATCGTCGGCATAGCTGTCGGAGGAATAGAGAAAACCGCCCTCCTCCATGGCCAGCCGCAGCGTATTGTCGGACGGCTTGCCCTGGTACATCCCGTAGGGCCGCTCGCCGGTCAGTTCCGTATGCAACCGCACGGCCTCGACGATATGCTTGCGCTCGACCTCCTCCGGAAAATCCTTGTATTCGAGCCACCGGTAGCCGTGGCTGGCAATTTCCCAGCCCGCCTCCTTCATCGCTGCTACGGCCTCCGGGTTACGCGCCATGGCCATCGTCACGCCGTAAACGGTCGCCTGCACGTTGAGATCGGTAAACATCCGCCACAGCCGCCAGAATCCGGCCCTCGAGCCGTATTCGTAGATCGATTCCATGTTCAGATTGCGCTGGTTGGGCCAGGCTGCCGCACCGACGATTTCCGAGAGAAGATTTTCCGAGGCCGGATCGCCGTCGAGAATGGAGCTTTCGCCGCCTTCCTCGTAGTTGATGACGAACTGCACCGCGATACGCGCGTCACCCGGCCATTTCGGATCGGGCGTTGTCCGGCCATAGCCGATCAGATCGCGCGGATAGATATCGGATACCATCGAACCACCTCATGAAGTCAGGCAGACGGTAAGCATCGAAAGCGGAGTTGTCGAGACGGAAAGTGAGCGCCTGCAGCACGGCAGACGACGGTTCGTCAGGCGGATTTCCGCGCACTGACCTTGCCCATCGGATGCAGCGAGTGGACGCGGAATGGACCGTCGTTGCTCTCTTCCATCATCAGGGCGATATTGGAGACGAGAATCGGTTCAGCCAGAACAGGCTCGAAGAGATCGCGCAGGACGCGTTCCATACGCGGCATGTCTGCTGAATGCACAGGTCCCGTCAGCGCCATCCTGAAACGGAATTCATCCATCACGTCGGCGCATCCCCAACGATGGAGGTTGGCGAACTGCGTCGCCGACAGCAGGTCGGGATCGCAGCGATCGATTTCCGCCTCGGTCAGCGGCGCGCGGAAATGATCGAACTCCTGCGTCAGCGCCGAAGCGAGATAATTCAGCGCACTGAGCGGATAAGACGGCACGAGCCCAAAGGCATTGCCGAGCCGTGCGACTTCGAGGCGCGGGATTTGAAATGGCTCGAATGTCCCTGAATAGCGCATGAGGTCGCGCAGCAATGCGGCTTCAGCCGTCGGCTCAGCCAGTCGGAACGGTGCTTTGAGCGCTGCATGGAAGCCATAGCGACGCGGCAGGGCGGTATGAAAGGCGACCTCGCGCAGGCCGAGACCGCCAATCTCCGGCTCCTCGACCCGTTCGCCCGTATAGACGTTCCGACCAAGCCAGCTCGCAGCAACCATCGTCAGCGGATCGCGCGGAGGCGGTGTAAATCCAATGATATAGCGCATGATCCCTCCTCCGGGCCGCGGCCACACGGATAGGTCCATGCGCAACGATGCAGATAAGCGATTTGCGTGACAGAATGACGAAGCGCGGCCGGCAAATTTCACGCAGTGCGCGAAGCCACGCGAATGTGATTCACCAGGGTGAAGCTTTCGGGCATTTCAGATGCGAAAGCCGGAGCACCGGAGATCTCGCCGATAGCGATGGCAGCAAGCCGGTGTGCCAGTCCGAAGGTGATCTTGAAGCCGCCGGTCAGCGCGATCAATGAGGGGTGATCCGGATGCGGCCCTACCATTGGATCGCGGTCAATGGCTTTCGGGCGCAAGCCTGCCCATCGCTCCACGAGTTCGGCCTGTGCCAGCAGCGGCACCATGGCTCGCACGGATGCCAGCAGCGTATCGAGCAGCGCATCGGTCGACAGGGGATCGTCGAACTGGTTTTCGCTGGTGCTGCCCACTGCCACATGACCGCCATCGTGCGGCACGATGTAAAGACCGTCGCGAAAGATCACTGGCAGGTTGGGGTCGACATCGACCTTAAGAAGCGCGGCCTGTCCCTTGACAGCCTGCCCCAGCGGCTTTTGCAGATCCGTCGTCAATTGTCCCAGCAGCGGAAAGGCAGCATGTCCGGCCGAGAGGATACAATGTCCGAAGCCAATATCGCCTGCCGTGGTATGCGCCACGCCGCGGACAGGATCGAGGCTCTCGACTGCCACGCCCTGAAGGATGCGGACATTCCGCGCGCCTTGCAGGAAGGCCGACAAAACCGCGATCAGCCCACGCGGCGCGACCCGCGCGGCCAGCGTGTCATGCACAAAGCCGCTTTCCCCCGACGCCGGATCGATCCAGCCTTCTCCGGGATCGTCGATGACATTCCAGTGGAATTGCCTGTCTCCCTCGCGCCAGTTGGCGTCGGCATCGCGCGAGTGGCCTTCGGCGATCTTGCGCAGGTGTGGCTTCGGCAAGGGGATGAAACGGCCGGAGCGACGATAACCTGCCGAAAGGCCGGTTTCGAGCTCGAGTTCGGCGATATCGCCTTCGAGCGCCACGAGCGAGGCCAGCTGGAATTGCTTCTTGTTGTCCCAGCGATCCGGCATGTAGGGCATCAATGCGCCGAGCACGCCGCCGCTGGCGCCGGACCCCAGAAGGCCGCTGTCGACCAACAGCGTCTCGATGCCCTGGCATTCCGCATGGACCGCAGCCCAGAGGCCCATGATGCCGCCGCCGACGATCAGCAGTGCGGTAGACGATTGACCGGCAGGCTTTGCCGGATTAACGGCTCTTGGCATGACAGATCCAGTTTCCGATGACGCGTCGCAGACGATGAGCCAGCCGCTCGAATGGCGCGACGGCGATATGCCTTATTCGTCTGCCTTTGGCGATCATTTTTATTGCCAGACCGATGGCCGCCTCGAATGCAGTCACGTCTTTCTCGACGGCAACGGCCTGCCGGCGCGCTGGCACGGCCGGTCGGAATTCCGCATTGGCGAACTCGGCTTCGGCACCGCCCTCAATTTTTGCGAGACGTGGCGCCAATGGAAGACCGAGCGTTCGGCCGGCGCGACGCTGCATTTCATGTCCTTCGAACTGTATCCGATGCGTGCACAGGAGATCGACCGGGCTTTGTCCCGCTGGCCGGAAATCGATGACGAACGAAAGGCGCTGGTCACCTGCTGGCCCGAGACGCCGGAAGGCATCGTCTCGCTGCAACTGGACGAACAGACGCGACTGAGTGTCGTTTGCGGCCCCGCGCTAGATGGAGTAGGTGCCGCGGAAACGGGTTTTGACGCGTGGTTCCTCGATGGCTTCGCGCCGTCCCGCAACGGCGACATGTGGTCGCCTGAACTGATGCAACTGGTCCACGACAAGACGTCGCAAGGCGGCACGTTCGCCACCTACGCCGCCGCTGGTTTCGTACGCCGCAATCTGCAGGCTGCTGGCTTCGCCGTCGAACGACGCAAGGGCTTTGCCGGAAAGCGCGAAATGCTCTGCGGTGTCAGGGGTCTATCAGACGCTTGATTGCTGATCGGAGCTTTTGGCATTTTTCATCCACAGCCCGATCTTCGCTTCCAGCAGTTCCGGGCTTATGGGCTTCGACATATAGTCGTCCATCCCCGAGGCCATGCACAGTTCACGGTCACTTTCGAGCGCATGGGCGGTGACGCCGATGATCGGCACGTGGCGTCCGGCACCGTCCGCCGCTTCGATCTCGCGGATGGCACGGGTCGCCTGCAGCCCGTTCATGATCGGCATCGAGACATCCATCATGATCAGCGACGGAGTGCACCGGCGGTAGGCAGCGACCGCCTCCTCGCCGTTCCTGACAATCAGGAAATGAGCGCCGGCCGCTTGCAGGATTTGCGTGAAGACGATCTGGTTGACCTCGTTATCCTCTGCCACCAGGATATCGACGCTCTCCGCTGGCCTATCCGTCACAAAAACTGCAGCAGCCGAGACGGACTGCCCCGCGACGGCCTCCGGGGCCTCGGACACCAGCGGGCGCGGCGCCTCGCCGGTCGAGCGACGCTGACGGGCCGTGCGCACGACCTCGATCACCGTGTTGCGGAGCACGTTTGCGCGCGCGGGCTTCATCAGGTGGGCGTCGCCGCTCAGCGCTGCGTATTCCCTGTCAGCGCCGGCAACATCCATCGATGTCAGGAAAATCAGCGGCACCCCGTCAAAGCGTCGATCCTGTCGCATCGTGCGCGCAATATCGGCTCCGGTCATGCCCGGCATGTTGTAGTCGAGTATGACGGCATCGACCGCGACCCCGATGTCGGCGGCCTCCGACAGGATCGCGAGACCCGTCGGACCATCGGCGACGGCAACGCTCTGGAAGCCCCATTCGGCAAGTTGTTCGGTGAGAATCTGTCGATTGATGGCGTGATCGTCGATGACGAGGATCTGTGCACCCTTGACGTTGACCGGAACCTGCCCTTTGCCACGCGAGCCGGTTGCAGTCGGCAACGGCAGGTGGATCTTGAAGGTCGAGCCGCTGCCAAGGGCGCTTTCAACTTCCAGATAACCCCCGAACAGATCCACGAGCCCAGCGGTGATCGCAAGGCCGAGGCCGGTACCCTCGTGGCGGCGTGTCGACGACGAATCAACCTGCGAGAATTTGTCGAATATCGAGCCTAGCCGATCCTTCGAGATGCCGATGCCGGTGTCGGTCACACGGATGGTGACCATGGTGGCCCTGCCCGGCACAGGGTCCGCATCGACATCGACAAGCACATGACCGTGCTCGGTGAACTTGACCGCATTTCCGACGATATTGGTGAGGATCTGACGGAAACGCCCGGCGTCGCCGATCACCATCGACGGCAGGCGCGGTGAGACGCGCACCAGTAGTTCGACATTCTTCTCGCCGGCCTGAGACGAGAGCAGCGTCGCGACATCCTCAACCGCTTCCGCCGGATCGAAGCTCGTCTGCCGCAACTGCATCTGCCCGGCATCGATCTTGGAGAAGTCGAGGATGTCGTTGATGATCGTCAGCAGTGCGTTGCCGGATTTGGAGATGATGTCGACGAAGGTCGTCTGGCGCGCATCGAGCCCGGTCTTGCCCAGCAATTCCGCCATTCCCAGCACACCGTTCATCGGGGTCCGGATCTCATGGCTCATATTGGCCAGAAACTCCGACTTTGCCCGGTCCGCGGCTTCGCTGCGGGCAAGCAGGCGCTGCAATTCCGTCTCGCGGTCCTTCATGTCCGTGACGTCGGTGAAAACCACCAGCCATCGGCCGGAAGGGCCCATGGATGCGTTCATGTGCAGCCACGTCTCGCCACGGATATTGAAGTTTGCCGAAATCGGCTGGTGACGACGGATCCTGTCGGCCCAGGCAGCGAGTGCCTCCTGCGGCGCGGGTCCAAGGTCGCCCCGCGCGGCACAATGACGGAAGATCTTCAGCCATCGCCTGCCGACGGACAGCGATGCCGCCTCGATCTGCAGCATACCGGGCAACGCATCGTTGGAGAGCATGATGATGCCGTCCTCGACGATCATCAGCCCTTGAGACATCGCATGCGTCGCATCGGTCATCAGTTCGCCCAGGCGCTCCAGTGCCTCACGCCCTTCCGATAGCTCCCTTTCCTTCCGGCACAGCGAAGAAACGTCTGCGTAGCAGAGCAAGGTCCGGTTGCCGGAAAGCTTGCGACCGTCCACCAGCACCCGGCGGTCCACGCCAAAACTGATTTCGGACTGGAGACTGCCGTCGGGGCCGGAGATCGCCTCTATCCGCGCCTGGTAGAGCGTTTCCCAATGCGGGGCGTCCGGGCCGAAATAGCCACGCGCATGATTTCGGCGCATCACCTCGCGAAGCGACGTCGCCTCCCGGCGATCCTCCTCAGACATTCCCCATATCTCGTAGAAGGCATCGTTGGCATATTCGAGGTCGAAATTCTGATCGAAGATCAGCACGCCTGTCGGCAGCGAACCTATGATGTTTTCCAGATCCTGACTAAGCTGCTCGGCGCGCGCGCGCGTCTCCGTAAGCTGCCTCTCGCCCAGCTTCAGCGTCGATACGTCATCCATCGAGCCGACGACATAGTGATTGCCAGTGGAGGTGGAAACACCCTTCAGCCGCGTAACGACCGCATGCTGGCGCCCCGGGGCGTAGGCGACCTCGTCCTCGAATTCGAGATGCTGCTGGCTGCGCAACATGGCTTCGTTTTCCGCGAAGAAGGCCGTTCCCTCCTCGCCGAACATTTCCACTTCCGTCTTGCCGAGCGACGCCTCCGCTGTCAGGCCGGTCATCCGGAAATATGCCTCGTTACCGTAGAGGAGCCGGTGATCGGCACCGCGCACGAAGGCAGAGACCGGAAGATCGTGCAGGAGAGTCCGATAGAGCGTCGCCTCGTCGATCTTGTTGCGCAACAGCGCTTCACCTTCCTTGATCGCCGTCACGTCGATGCGCAGTGCGACGATGGACCCATCCGGCAGGCGCTTGTGGATACAGCGCAGCCATTCCCCATCCGGCGTCCGCTCTACAAGATCGCTATGCTCGGCGCGAAGGATCGACAGTCGCTTTTCAATCCAGCGCTGCTTGTCCTCAGTGATCGAATCGGGGCTCCTCCCCGACCAGAAATCGAAAACGGCCGAATAGACGTCACGGGCGTTCATGCCGAGCGTCGCCCTGCCCACCAAGCGCAGATAGAGGTCGTTCCAGCGTCCGTTGCAGTAGGCAAGCTCGAGATCGGCAGTGTAGATGCCAACTCCCATGTCGAGCAGGCCGAAGATTTCCTCGACCACACCCGAACGAAGCAGCGACGTGTCGGCGGCGGCAATTAACCCGGTTTCCAGAGCAACCGCAGGGTCTGCAAGCTGCATTATCGATGTCGCGACATCATCGGGCGAAACACGTTCCACCGAGCGGCTGGCACCGATCTGGGGCGGCGCCTCGGTAAAGATGCCGAAGATATAGGCCCGGTCTTCCGCCGGCATGAAGCTTTCGATCTGCACCTCGAACGCCGATAGGCGATCCCGAGCGAAGCAGATCGACGTTTCTTCCGTTCCGAAGACGATGGCGCGGCGCTCTTTATCCTCGCGGTCTGCATCTTCGGCGCGATGGGAGAGCTCGTGACTGCGACAACCGATGAAATCCGAGATTTCGCGGCCGAAAAATGCCGCATAAGCCTCGTTTACCGCGACATATCGAAGATCGCTGTTTTTGACATAGGCAGGCCGGTCGGTCTCGGTGATCCGATGACAGGCAATATCCAACAGTTCACCACGGCTCTTCAAGAAAGCCTCGCTCGTTCGACGCATACAGTCTGTCTTTTTACCAAGCAGGCCGCTAACAATGTGTTAACCATACGCGTTCCGGTCTTTTGAGGCTCCATCGATGGCATCTGGCTGCGACACAAAGCGCTGCTGCCGACAGCTGGTTTATCGAAGCTGACAGTTGACTTCAGCGACGAATAGGGCCATATGCCCCTCAGCTTTCACCTTCCCGGCCGCCGCGTGAGCGTGCCCTGCGAAAAAAGACGACCCGCAAGAGAAGGACAAAAGCGCTCGAAAAACGACTGCCGAATGGCGGCAGTCCCATGCGCTGGAAAGCTATTTTCCAACTTACAAGTTCCCACTTCACGCGGGGTTCTTGACGCCAGAGACCGACCGGACCGCAAGACGCGTTCCGGCGAACTCGTTTTTGGCGCCTCGAAAGGCAATTGAATTGACCACTTTTAGCGATCTTGGCTTGTCCGAACAGATTGTGACGTCTCTGACCCAACAGGGATATTCGACCCCTACCCCGATCCAGGCGGAAGCCATTCCGCTCGTTCTGCAGGGCCGCGACCTCGTCGGCCTCGCCCAGACCGGCACCGGCAAGACGGCCGCTTTCGGCCTGCCTATCATTGAAATGCTGATGAAGGACGGCAAGCGTCCCGAACACCGCAGCACCCGCACGCTGATCCTCGCGCCGACCCGCGAACTGGTGAACCAGATCGCTGCCAGCCTGAAGGAATACACCCGCAAGACGCAGCTGAAGATCGGCCTCGTCGTTGGCGGCGCTTCGATCAACAAGCAGCAGATGCAGATGGAACGCGGCGTCGACATCCTCGTCGCAACGCCTGGGCGTCTGCTCGACCTGATTGCCCGTCGCGCCCTGACGCTCGGCCATGTGTCCTACCTCGTCCTCGACGAAGCCGACCAGATGCTCGACCTCGGCTTCGTGCATGACCTGCGCAAGATCTCGAAGATGGTGCCTGCCAAGCGCCAGACGCTGCTGTTCTCGGCCACCATGCCGAAGGCCATCGCCGATCTCGCCGCCGACTTCCTGAGCAACCCGGCCCGTGTCGAAGTTTCGCCTCCCGGCAAGGCTGCGGACAAGGTCGAACAGTTCGTTCACTTCGTTTCCGGCCAGAACCACAAGACCGAGCTCCTCAAGGAATCGATGAACGCCAACCCGGACGGCCGCGCCATGGTCTTCCTGCGTACCAAGCACGGCGCCGAGAAGCTGATGAAGCATCTCGAGCACGTCGGCTTCGCGGCGGCCTCGATCCACGGCAACAAGAGCCAGGGCCAGCGCGAGCGTGCTTTGAAGTCTTTCAAGGACGGTGAAACCCGCGTTCTCGTCGCCACTGACGTCGCTGCCCGTGGCATCGACATCCCCGGCGTCAGCCACGTCTACAACTACGACCTGCCGGAAGTACCGGATGCCTACGTTCACCGCATCGGCCGTACGGCCCGTGCCGGTCGCGACGGCATCGCCATCGCCTTCTGCGCTCCGGACGAAATCCGTCTTCTGCGCGACATCGAACGCCTGATGTCCATCGACATCCAGGTTGCCAGCGGCGAAGCGCCTGCGGACCGTGCCCGTCCTGCCCGTGGTGGCGGTGGCGGCAATCGCTCCGGCGCCGGCGGCAACCGTGGTGGTGGCCAGGGCCAGGGTCGTGGCGCCGGATCGGGCGCTCCCCGCTCCGACGGCCGTCCTGCTCGTCGTCCGCGTCCAGACGGTGATTTCCGCAGCGAAACCCGCGGTGATCGCCCGGCAGTAGCGCGCGAAAACAACCGCAATGCCGATTTCCGTGGCCAGCGCACTGCAGAACGTGCCCCGCGCGAGATTGACAACGATCTGGCCTCAACCTCGGATTTCCGCCCGGCCAAGGCGCCGCAGCGTGCTCGGCCAGCCGGCGACAACGGCGCACCACGCAGCCGTCCGCCGCATGGCCGTCCAGCTCACAAGGCTGGCGAAGCCCGCGGTCGTCCAGACGGCAACAACGGCCAGGCCCGCAAGCCAGCCGGCGGTCGCCCAGGCCCCCGTCGCGAACAGGCGTAAGCCAAACCATCTGACCTCACGAAGCGGCGGGAGCAATTCCGCCGCTTTTTCTTTGCCTCGCGCATCGACCTCCGGCTGCTGCCGGCAGGGCATCCTGCAGAAAAAATAGCCAGCTGCGCAAAGGATGTGCAGAGCAAACATGCCAGCCGGAACGCTTCGCATATTAGTTATTCTGTCTATGCCAGCTCTTTCAGCGCTTGCCGGGCTTTCCCATTGGTTCCGAAATTCTATCTCCAACTGCGCATGCTTCTTGCATTGCTTCCGCCATTGTATTCAAATGAGAAAAAACGGGGACCGCAGCTTTGGCATTTGACGAAATGATAACGGCCGGTGAAAGCCCGCGCGCGCCTTATCAAACCTATTCGGAATGGTTCAACAACCAAGATCGCGCCCATCTGATTGCCAAGTCCCGCGACGCCGAGAACATCTTTCGCAAAACAGGCATAACCTTCGCGGTCTACGGACACGAAGATTCATCGGAAAAGCTGATCCCCTTCGATATCATCCCGCGCATCATCTCCGGCCGTGAATGGCGAAAGCTCGCGCAGGGCATCGAACAGCGCGTCATCGCACTGAATGCCTTCCTCGACGACATCTACCACAAGCAGGAAATCATCCGCGCCGGTCGGGTGCCGCGTGAACTGATCGAGAAGAATATCGCCTTCATCCCCGAGATGATCGGCTTCCGGCCTCCGGGCGGCGTTTATACCCACATCGTCGGCACTGACATCGTGCGCACCGGCGAAGACCAGTTCTATGTGCTGGAAGACAATGCCCGCACGCCGTCGGGTGTCAGCTACATGCTGGAAAACCGCGAAACCATGATGCAGATGTTTCCGGAGCTGTTCCATCAGAACAAGGTGCGCCCGGTCGAGGATTATCCGAACCTGTTGCGCCAGAGCCTGGCGTCGCTTGCCCCTCCCGGCTGTTCGGGCAAGCCGCGCGTCGCAGTTCTGACCCCCGGCATCTACAATTCCGCCTATTACGAGCACTCGTTCCTCGCCGACATGATGGGCGTCGAGCTGGTCGAGGGCTCCGACCTCCGCGTCATCGACGGCAAGGTGAAGATGCGTACCACACGCGGCTATGAGGCAATCGACGTTCTCTACCGCCGCGTCGATGACGAATACCTCGATCCCCTGACCTTCCGGGCGGACTCTGCGCTCGGCATTCCCGGCATCATGGATGTGTATCGTGCCGGCCACATCACCATCGCCAATGCACCCGGCACCGGCATCTCCGACGACAAGGCGATTTACTCTTATATGCCGGAGATCGTCGAATTCTACACCGGTCGCAAGCCGCTTCTGGAGAACGTGCCGACCTGGCGCTGCTCCGAACCCGACAGCCTCAAATACGTGCTCGAGCATCTGTCCGAACTGGTGGTCAAGGAAGTCCATGGGTCCGGCGGCTACGGCATGCTGGTTGGCCCGACCTCCTCCAAGAAGGAATGCGCCGAGTTCGCCGAGAAGCTGAAAGCCCGGCCGAACAACTATATTGCCCAGCCGACACTGTCGCTGTCGACCGTGCCGATCATGGTCAACAAGGGCATCGCGCCACGCCACGTCGACCTCAGGCCCTATGTGCTGGTTTCCGACAAGGTGCAGATCATTCCCGGCGGACTGACCCGCGTGGCGCTGAAGGAAGGCTCGCTGGTCGTCAACTCCAGCCAGGGCGGCGGCACCAAGGATACCTGGGTACTGGAGGACTGATACGGACATGCTTGGAAGAACCGCCAATGGCCTCTACTGGATGTTCCGTTACATCGAGCGCGCCGAAAACATTGCCCGCCTGGTCGACGCCGGAATGCGCATGTCGCTGACCCGCATGGGCGCGGTCGAAGACGATTGGGACGGTGTGCTGCAAAGCGCCGGCGTCCGCGAAACCTACGACGTCGGCCACGCCAAGCTCACCGGCGCCGACGCCATCGACTACCTTTTGCGCGACCGCAACAATCCCTCGAGCGTCATGTCCTGCATCGATGCCGGCCGCAACAATGCCCGCATGGTGCGAACCGCGCTGACACGCGAGACCTGGGAAGCGACCAACGAGTGCTGGATCGACCTCAAGGCGCTGCTCGGCAAACGGCTGAAGGCGGCGGAAATGCCTGAAGTCATCGATGCGATAAAGCGTCGCGCCGGACTGATTCGTGGCGCATTCCACGGCTCCATGCTGCGCAACGAACTCTACAACTTCGCCCGCATCGGTACATTCATCGAGCGCGCGGACAATACGGCACGCATCCTCGACGTCAAATATTACGTGCTGCTGCCATCCGTCTCGGCGGTCGGTTCATCGCTGGACAATGTCCAGTGGGAGTCGATCCTGCGCTCGGTCTCGGCCCATCGCTCCTACAGCTGGGTCTACGATGCGGAATACAAGCCGTCGAACATTGCCGACTTTCTGATCCTCAACAGCCAGATGCCGCGCTCGCTCGCCTATTGCTACGAGAAGATCGTCAGCAATCTCAGCTATCTCGCCCGCGAGGATGGCGAACGTCTTGCTGCCCATGACACCGGTGAAAGCATCCGCAAAATGCTGCAGACGCTGGAGATCAAGGATATCATGAACAACGGCCTGCACGAATTTCTCGAGAACTTCGTCTGGCGCAATAACCAGCTCGGCCAGGAAATATCCGACGGTTATCGTTTCAATCAATAAGCGGGTTTGATCATGAGACTGAAGATTAGTCACGTCACCGAATACCGCTACGACGAACCGTCGCAATTCTCGTTGCAGCGGCTGCGTCTGACGCCGCTCACCGGCCCCGGACAGACCGTGCTCGACTGGTCGCTGACCGTCGAAGGCGCCAAGACGGAGGTCGAATATGACGACCAGTTCGGCAATCGTACCAACCTGATGTCGCTCGATGGCGCGCAGGATCGCACCCGCATCGTCGCTATGGGCGAGATCGAGACGCACGAGCTGAATGGTGTGATCGGCCCACACTCCGGCTATTGCCCGCTCTGGCTGTTCCTACGCGACACGCCGCTCACCAAGGCCGGCAAATTGACCAAGGAACTGGTGCGTTCGGCGACCGGCGAGAGCGAGATCGGTCGCATGCACGCGCTGATGGGCACCATCAACCGGACTGTCGAGTATATCCAGGGCACCAGCGATACCGAGACGACAGCCGAGCAGGCGCTGGAGAGAAAGAGCGGCGTCTGTCAGGACCACGCCCATATCTTCATCGCTGCCGCGCACGCCATGCGCATCCCTGCCCGCTATGTCTCGGGCTACCTGATGATGGAAGGCATTACCGAGCAGACGGCAACGCATGCCTGGGCAGAAGCCTACATGCCGGGCCTCGGCTGGATCGGCTTCGACCCGGCAAACGACATCTGCCCGGACGAACGCTATGTCCGGATTGCGACAGGCCTCAGCTACCGCGACGCCGCTCCCGTCTCAGGGATGCGCATCGGCACGCCCGGGGAAAGCCTGACGGTGAAGGTGACAGTCGAAGCAGAACAGATGCAGAGCCAGTCGCAAAGCTGATACCATACGCTACGACCGAAGGAGCAGATCTGCCGCTGGTCGTGGGGCATTTTGATAATGTCGCAGACAGGCTTCAGTCGACCCGCCGCTTGTTCTAATGTCGCCTCACAACACGAAGCGGAGTGGCATTCATGGCAGAGTTCCCGAACAAGGCGAAGGTCGTTATCATCGGTCTGGGGGGCATCGTCGGCGCCTCCATCGTCCACCACCTGATTGAGCGCGGTTGGGACGATATCGTCGGGATCGACAAATCGGGCGTGCCGACAGACATCGGCTCTACCGCCCATGCCTCCGACTTCTGCTACGCCACCAGCCATGATTTCCTCTCCTGCTGGACAACCCTCTATTCCATCGATTTCTACGAGAAGATGGGCCATTACGCCCGCGTTGGCGGCATCGAGGTCGCGCGTGTCGGGGACGACAGCCGCATGGACGAGATCAAGCGCAAGGTCGCCTCGGGCAAGGCTTTCGGCACCCGCGCCGAATTGATCGGCCCGGCCGAGATCAAGGCGAAATTTCCGCTGATCGAAGAAGATCTGGTTCAGGGTGGCCTTTGGGATCCGGATGCCGGCCTCGTCATTCCGCGCTCGCAGACCGTTGCCGGCAAGCTGGTCGATCAGGCCGAAGCCTCCGGCAAGCTAAAGGTGTTCGCCAACACTTCCGCGCGCTCGCTGGTGGTGGAGAATGGCCGGATCAAGGCCGTCGTCACCGACCGGGGCACCGTCGAGGCCGATTACGTCGTCGTTTGCGCCGGCATCTGGGGCCGCCTGATCGCCGAGATGGTTGGCGAGGACCTGCCGGTCATGCCGATCGACCATCCGCTGACCTTCTTCGGCCCCTACACCGAGTTCGCAGGCACCGGCAAGGAGATCGGCTGGCCGCTGATGCGCGACCAGGGCAACTCCGCCTATATGCGCGACACTGGCGACCCGAAGACAGCCGAAGGTGGCCAGATCGAGTGGGGCTACTACGAGGAAACCAATCCGCGCCTCTGTCATCCCCGCGAGCTGCTCGAAAAGCACCAGACCCGCCAGTCGCCGTCACAGCGCGATCTCGACCTCGAGCAGGTGCTGGCGCCGCTGGAACGCGCCATGGAACTGACGCCGATCCTGGCCGAACTCGGCTACAACGAAAGCCATTCGTTCAACGGCCTGCTGCAGGTGACATCCGATGGCGGTCCGTCCATGGGCGAGAGCCAGAAAGTGCGCGGTCTCTGGTATGCCGTCGCCATCTGGGTCAAGGACGGCCCTGGCATGGGCAAGCTGATCGCCGACTGGATGACTGACGGACGCACCTCCATCGACCATCACGCCGTCGACTATTCGCGCTTCTATCCGCACCAGATGGAAGAGCAGATGATCTGGGATCGCTGCTCGGAAACCGCCACCAAGGTCTACAATCCCGCCGTCCACCCGCGCGAGCCCTTCTCCAAGGGCCGCAATGTCCGCTGTTCGCCGTTCTGGGAGCGCGAGAAGGAACTGGGCGGCTACTTCATGGAACTGGGCGGCTGGGAGCGCGCCCATGGCTATGCCGCCAACGAGCATCTGCTGGAAAAATACGCCGACCGCGTACCCGTGCGCGAGAACGAGTGGGACAACCGCCATTTCTGGCGCGTCTCCAACGCCGAGCATCTGGCGATGAGCGAGGATTGCGGCATCGTCAACCTGTCGCATTTCGCCATGTTCGATATCGAAGGCCCGGATCACGTCGAACTGATGGAATGGCTCTGCGCTGCCAAGATCGGCGGCGACGGCAATATTGGCAAAGGCATCTACACCCACTTCCTCGACGAGGAAGGCATGGTTCGCGCCGACTTTACGGTGATCCGCATGGCTGATCGCTGCCGGATGATCGACGGCGCCGACGCTGGCCCGCGCGATTTCCACTACATGCGCCGCGTCGCAGAGGACAAAGGCTTCGATGTCACCATCACCGACGTCACCGAGAAATACATCACCATCGGCATCTGGGGACCGAATGCTCGGGAGACGCTGCAGAAGGTGGTCGAAGACCCTGCCGCCCTCGCCCCTGAAAACTTCCCCTTCGCAGCCATCAAGCCGCTGAAGATCGGCGGCAAAAACGTTACGGCGTTCCGTATCTCCTACGTCGGCGAACAGGGCTGGGAGTTGCACATGGCCTATGACGACGGCCTTGCCGTCTGGGATGCCTTGCGCGCAACGGGCGTGATGGCGTTCGGCGTCGAGACCTATGCCAACTCCCGCCGGATGGAGAAAAGCCTGCGCCTGCAGAATGCCGATCTTCTGACGGAGTACAATCTTCTGGAAGCAGATCTGGCTCGTCCCAAGGTCAAGGAAGCGGATTTCGTCGGCAAGGCAAAGCATCTGGAATATCGGGCCAGAGACCATCAGCCGGCCATGCTCTGCACGCTCGTGATGACGGACAACATCGATGCCAAGGGCGTGGGGCGCTACCCCGTTGGCATCCTGCCGGTCCTGGATCCCGAAACCGGCGAGACGCTGGTCGACGAACTCGGCCGACGCTCCTTCACCACCTCCATCGCCTACGGCCCGACGATCGGCAAGAATATCGCGCTTGCCTATCTGCCATGGTCCCATGCCGAGATGGGTCGCAAACTGATAGTCGAGTATTTTGGCGAGACCTATCCGGTCGAGGTGGTCGCCGTCGGCTACAAACCGCTTTACGATCCTGACAACCTAAAGCCGCGAAGCTGATGCGCAATCAGGCACTCCGCAACCGGAGTGCCCGAGCTGCTAACGCCTTCCGGCAAAGAGCTCTCGTTCTTCCACTTCGAAATGCTCCAGAAGGAGCTGGACATTGCGCCGGTTGGATTTGAAATAGACGTCGAAGAGATCGCCGATCAGCGGCACACTCCCGGCGACAGTATCGAGCCCGATATTCCCCAGCATCTTCAGCAGCAACTGGTTCGAAACGCCCAGCCGTCTCGCCTCGTTGACGATAACGAGGCCGATCAGCGCACCGCCGGCGTCGCCGATGCCCGGGATAAGCCCCATCACCGAGTCGGCGCCGAAGCTTATGCCGGTGCCCGGTATGCGGATGGCGCTGTCCATCAGCCGTGCAATGCCGTGGGCGCGGCGCAACCGGCTGACCAACTCGTGGCGTTGCATCGCCTGGCCCGTGTCAGTTCTTGTCATGAATACCTCTGTCAGCCGCCAGGACGGCGGCGATTTTTATTGGCCTCACTGGGCGCCGGCGTTCGGCGCCGGCTCTTCCGTGGAGATCGCATCCGTCGTCCGCCCGGGCTTCTCGCCCGACCCGTCCGCGTGCTCGATGGTGATCTTCACCGGGCCGGGCTCCATTTTGCCGAAGGGAGACGCAAAGGCGATTTCAGCCGCGTCACGCCCGACGCCGATCCGCACCAAACCATCGAGATTGGCCTGGCGGGTGGCATCGAACAGCCACCATCGGCCACCCATGTAGGCTTCGAAAACAGCATGGAAATCGCGAGGCTCGAGCCCGTATGCGTAGCAGGACACAAAGCGGGCCGGAATATTCAGAGCGCGGCAGAAGGCAATGCCGATATGCGCGAAATCGCGACACACGCCGGCCCGCAACAACAGGCTTTCGTCGGCCGTCGTCTGCTCGTTCGACGCACCCCGGCGGTAATCGATATTCTCATGGATCCAGTTGCAGATCGCCGTCACACGTCTGTGCCCACCAGGCATCGCTCCAAACTCTCGGTTGGCGAAGGCAGCCAGCCGGTCCGAGGGCACGAACCGCGACGGCAGCAGGAACGGCACGATATCGAGCGGCAGTTCGGACAGCGGCGTCTCGTCGATGGTCTCCGGGTCGGCGCGGAAGACATCGAGCGTCACCTCAGCCTCATATGAAAGGTGGAGCGGACCCGGCGACGCGTCGATGCTGAGATAGCGATTGTTGATATCTGGAACCACATGGGTCCGGCGCTTCAGATCAGGGGTGATGATCAAACGTTCGGTGAGCTGCTGATGACGCATCAGTCTCGCAACTTCCAGATTGAAGATGAACGTCGTCGGCTCGAGAACCTCGTACGACAAATCGCAGCCGAGCCTGTATCGTACGGTCATTTCCAATCCCTGACAGCGTGTGTTGTGCAACGCTCCCAAACAGTTCACCCGCCATTTTGTTCCAGCCGATATCAGCGCATGACCTGCAATTATCAGGGCTCAGCGAGTGGCCTCCTTATATTAGACACTTATCGGCGGATTGAAGGAAAGCGATTTAAAACAACGCCCTATGGAACAACATTCATCTTCAGGAATTTCTTATCCGCACTGGCCGACACGTCGTCGGCCTACATAATCCTAGGGAGTCCTTTATGAAATTCCGTTCGCTCGTTGCCGGTCTGACGCTCACACTCATCGGTGGTGCAGCCTTTGCTCAGACGTCGGCAGCTACCGGGGCAGATGCCACGATGGCAGGCCCAGGCATCACCATGGGCAAGATGGCTAGCGGCCCCCTGAAGTACGTCAACATTCAGGACACCGACATCGTCACTTCGAAGCTGATCGGCGTCGACATCTACAACAAGCAGAATGACAAGATCGGCGAAGTCTCCGACATCGTCATCGGCGGCGGCAAGTCCGTCATCGGCATCGTCGCCAGCGTCGGCGGCTTCCTCGGCCTCGGCGAAAGCTATGTCGTGCTCGACCCATCGTCTGTCGCCCTCGCCGACGATAACGGCACCTGGAAGGCCTATGTCGACACCTCCAAGGAAGACCTGACGAAGGCCCCGAAGCTCGACTACTCCAAGTTCAAGAAATAATCGCCGACAACCGGATTGGGCCAGCCACGCGCTGGCCCTTTTCGCGTCTTCCGACCCACCTGAAACGCAGCGGAAAGATTAATCCCATGACCTACAAGACATTGATCCTCGCCACCGTCGCCGCTGCCTTTCTGGTGACACCGGCGCTCGCCCAGACCAAGGAAGATCCTGCAGTGACCGCATGCAAGGCCACCGGCCTGATCGCTCTGCAGGCAAAATCGCCCGACATCACCGACATCGTTTTTGACATGGAGAGCCTGGCCGTCAGCGCCGCGGATACCAAGGTCGAGGATGTTTCGGTGAAAACGGTGGTGCTCGGCGAGGCCTATCTCTCTCGCAAGGGCGTGACTGGAAAATCCGATCGCTTCGTCTGCCTTCTCGGCGACAAGGGCACGGTCCTGCTGACGTTCTTCACCGCGCAGTAAGGTATCAGGCCAGCCGGACCAACGGCTCGGCAGCGATTTTGAACGTTTGAATGGCATCGACTGCAAAACTGCAAGCGGTGCCATTTTCTGTTGCGCCGCAATATCGAGTCTGGCTATAAGAGCTTATTCGACTGGACCCGGTGAAAATCCGGGTGGCTATTCCGGCCGCCGATCCGCCGGACCACGCAAATATGTGCATGCCAGGATACGACCGCATTTCAGCGGCGATCGCCATGCTTTGCGAGAATTCATCACATGATCCTATCGTCCTTCAGCCGGGACTGGTCTGCCCGTCCCACGCGTGAAATGCTGGCCGGTGCAGTTGCCACCTTCGCCCTCATCCCGGAAGTCATCGCCTTTTCCTTCGCGGCCGGCGTCGATCCGCAGGTCGGCCTGTTTGCTTCCTTCGTCATCGGCATCGTCATCGCCTTTACAGGCGGCCGCCCCGCGATGATCTCGGCTGCGGCCGGCTCCGTCGCCCTCGTGGCAGCTCCGCTGGTCCACAGCCACGGCCTTCCCTACCTGCTTGCCGCCGGACTGCTCGCCGGCGTCATCCAGATCCTCTTCGGCCTTCTCCGCCTCGGCGTGCTCATGCGCTTCGTCTCGAAGTCTGTACGGACGGGCTTCGTCAACGCCCTTGCGATCCTGATCTTCTCGGCCCAGATGCCACAGGTCATCGGCGCCGGATGGGCTACCTATGCAGTACTTGCCGCAGGCCTCGCGCTCATCTACCTGCTGCCCCTGATAACAACGGCTATCCCCTCGCCGCTGATCTGCATCGTCGTTTTGACAGTCGCGTCGGTCATGCTGCACCTGCCGGTAAAGACCGTCGCCGATCTCGGACGGCTGCCCGACAGCCTGCCGATCTTTGCGTGGCCTTCCGTGCCGTTGACGCTCGAAACCCTCGGCATCATCGCCGGCCCGGCGCTTGCCATTGCCATGGTCGGGCTACTGGAATCGATGATGACCGCCAGCGTCGTCGACGACCTCACCAATACACCGAGTTCCAAGAACCGCGAAGCCACCGGTCTCGGCCTGGCCAACGCGGCTGCCAGCCTTTTTGGCGGCATTGCCGGCTGCGGCATGATCGGCCAGACGGTGAGCAACATCAAATACGGCGGTCGCGGTCGCCTCTCGACGCTGTTTGCGGGCGCATTCCTGCTCATCCTGATGGTGCTCCTGAAGCCATGGGTATCGCAGGTACCGGTTGCCGCCTTGGTGGCGATCATGGTCATGGTCTCGATCGACACCTTCGACTGGTCGTCGCTCAGGGCCATCGTCATCCATCCGAAAATGTCGAGCACAGTGATGCTGGCAACCGTGGCGGTGACTGTCGCTACGTCAAACCTGGCGATGGGCGTCGCGGTCGGCGTGCTCCTCAGCGGCGTGTTCTTCGCCTTCAAGGTGGCGCGACTGATGGACGTGACACTCGAACCGGCGGCGGTTGACGGTCAATCCACCTTCCGAGTGACAGGACAGGTGTTCTTCGCCTCGGCCGACCTGTTTGTCGATGCATTCGACGTCGCGGAGTTTGCCGGCAAGTCGGTCGTCATCGACGTGTCGCGCGCACATTTCTGGGACATTACCGCCGTCGCGGCGCTGGACCGGGTGGTTGCCCGCTTCAGGGCGCAAGGAGCAAGCGTCGATGTCCGCGGCATGAACAAGGCCAGTTCGACACTGGTCGAAACGCTCGACAGGCCATCGACCGAAAACGCCTCCTGAGGAGCGCATCAAACAGAAAAAGGGCCCGCTGGCTGATGCCAGCGGGCCCTTTGACATAAGCCCTTCGCTCAGGCGGCCTGCGTCCGGCGCGGCAGCTTCCAGTTCGGGCGGATGAAATGGCAGGTATAGCCATTCGGGATCCGCTCCAGATAATCCTGGTGCTCAGGCTCTGCCTCCCAGAAATCGCCGACCGGCGAGACTTCGGTGACGACCTTGCCCGGCCACAGCTTCGACGCGTCGACATCGGCGATGGTGTCTTCGGCGATCCGCTTCTGCTCGTCGTTGACATAGAATATCGCAGACCGGTAGCCTGAGCCGACATCGTTCCCCTGCCGGTTCGGCGTCGACGGATCGTGGATCTGGAAGAAAAACTCCAGGAGATCGCGGTAGCTGATTTTCGAAGGATCGAAGTTGATCTCGATGGCCTCGGCATGGTTCCCGTGATTGCGGTAGGTCGCATTGCGCACCTCGCCGCCGGAATAGCCGACGCGTGTCGAGACGACGCCGGGCATCTTGCGGATCAGATCCTGCATGCCCCAGAAGCAGCCACCGGCAAGAACAGCACGTTCGGTCATTGGACTTCCTCCGTCTGGTTGATATAGGCGCCGTAGCCTTCAGCCTCCATCTGGTCACGATGGATGAAGCGCAGCGACGCGGAGTTGATGCAATAGCGAAGACCGCCGCGATCTTGCGGCCCATCGGGAAATACGTGGCCCAGATGGCTGTCGCCATGCTTGGATCGCACCTCGATGCGGACCATGCCATGCGACGAATCGTGCACCTCGTTCACATAGGCAGGCTCGATCGGCTTGGTGAAGCTCGGCCAGCCGCAATGGGAATCGAATTTGTCGGACGAGGCAAACAGCGGTTCTCCGGATACGATGTCCACGTAGATCCCAGGCTCCTTGTTATTCAGCAAGGGGCCGCTGCCCGGACGTTCTGTTCCGCTTTGCTGCGTCACCCGGTATTGTTCCGGCGTCAGCTTGGCCACGGCTTCTGCCGTTTTCCTGTATTCCGTCATTGTAACCTCCAACGGTTTCTTCTGACCAGAGATGGCGATGCAAAGCCGATTTTTCAATCGCCGATGCCAGCAGGATAATGCAATTGCTTACATGCGACGGCAGTTGTCGCGTCGAAGAGAAGATGCAGTTGTCCCGGTGATGGCTAATCCGAACCTCTTACGCTTATGCCATTCAGGAACAAGTCCACCAGATGGCCGATACGCGATTTCGATGAATCGTCATTTTCGATGGCAATGGAGATGGCAGTTACAATGTAGATGAAATCCTCGTAAGTGACATCGCGGCGGATGGTGCCTGCTTCTTGTCCACGCTGCAGCAGCCGACGCCCTTCCGCGGTAATCGCATTACATCCGGGCGTCCCGCATTGGATAACAGTCCCGATCGAAACAGCAAGGCTCTGATACGTGCTCGTGTTCCTGGCAAGATCTTCAAGATAAGCTCGCACCGCATCGCCTGGAGTTAGATCTGGGTCGCGCTTACGGCTGGTCTCCGCCAGCGACAAGAAACGCTCGTTGCTGGTAGCGGCCAGAAGTGCCTCACGCGTGGGAAAGCGACGATAAAGCGTGCCGATACCGACGCCTGCGCGCTTGGCAACCTCCTCCAGCGGAACACCCGCTCCTTTTTCCAGAAAGAGCTCCTCTGCGGCAGAAAGGATAAGTTCGCGGTTTTTTTTCGCGTCAGCCCGGAGGGCGGGTTCATCATTCAACTTATTTTCCTTGATCGCTTGCCAAGTGGAGGATACCTCCATATTACAAGTGGAGCAATCCTCCACTTGTCAAAAAAAGGTAAATAAGAAATGACAAAACGTTTCGAAAGCAAAATCGTGGTGATAACGGGAGGTAGCGACGGCATCGGCCTCGCAACGGCAAAACTTTTCGCCATCGAAGGTGCGTACGTGTACATCACAGGACGCCGGCAAGAACTACTCGCCGAGGCCGTGAATGAGATCGGCCACGGGGCGGTCGGCGTGCAAGGTGATGTCACCAAGTCTGCCGACGTCGTTCGGCTTTACGAACGGATCCAAAGCGACCACCAAAGGGTCGATGTCGTGTTCGCCAATGCGGGCATTTACGAGGTCGTTCCGCTCGATGCGATCGACGAAACGCATTTCGACTCGATCTTCAACGTCAATGTGAAAGGTATGGTGTTCACAGTGCAGAAAGCACTTCCGCTGATGACAGCAGGAAGTGCCGTCGTCCTCAACGGCTCCATTGCTGGCAGTAAAGGCCTGCCAAGCCAGTCTCTTTATAACGCCAGCAAGGCAGCGGTGCGCTCGTTCGCTCGAAGCTGGACGAATGAGCTTAAGGAGCGAGGCATCCGCGTCAACGTCGTCTCGCCTGGTGGAACAGAAACACGCCTCATACGCAGCTACCTTGACACGCAACCGGAAGTCGAAGAGGCGCTCAATAGAAGCGTACCCCTTGGGCGGTTGGGAAAACCGGACGAGGTGGCACGCGCAGTCCTTTTCCTGGCATCAAGCGAGAGTAGCTTTGTCGCTGGACATGAACTCTTTGTCGATGGCGGTGTCGCCGCGGTTTAGGCCGAGGGCATCGCAATGCCATTGCAATCCCGGCCTCACTGCAACTGCCTGTGGTTGACCTAGTCCGTCTTGCGGTTCCGCAACGCCTCGGCCTGGGCGTAGAACTTCTTTTCCCACTCCTTGTGGTTGTCGAGACCTTCGCGGATAAATGGGGTGAAGATCGCCAGGTTCATCAGCATCCAATTGATGAAATTGGCCGGGAAACGGGTAGGCTTGTTGAAGTCGACGAACAGTACGACGCGGGTCTTGTCGGTGTGGTTCCAGGCCTCGTGCTCATACGCGTCGTCGAAAATGAGTACCTTGCCTTCCTGCCAGTGGCAAATCTGGTCCTTGACGCGGATCGCCAGCTTGTCAGCCGGTTCAGGCACGATCAGCCCCAGATGAAGGCGCAACACGCCATTATAGGGGCCGCGATGGGCCGGCAGGTGCTTGCCCGGCTCGAAGATCGAGAACATCGCCGTTTTCATGCCGGGAATTTTCTGCACGACCCGCCAAGTATCCGGGCAGGCCTGAATGTTCTGCTCGGATTTCAGCCCGAAGCCGGCGAGAAAGAATGTCCTCCAGTGGCTGTCCGTCGAGATCGTCTTCACATCCGTGGAAATTTCCTGGAAGGTCGGCAATTCGCTCTGGCGTAGCAACACGCGGTCGAGTTCGGCGCGAATCAGCGGCCAGTCCTTCTCGATCTCGGCGACCCAGGGAAAGGTCGCATTGTCGTAGACGGGGGGATTGCCGAGCTTGGCATATTTCAGGTTCAGCCGTTCGGCCCAGGCAACGATGCCCATGAAGAAGCGCGTCATGGCTCCCGGGCGCTCCATCGGCGCGATGCCGGTCGTGGCGAAAGTCTGGTCGGAAGGCTTTGGCTCTACGGAAGAGGAATTGGTCAGGGTATCGGTCATATCTATCAATTTCTGCTGGAAAGACGATCGTCGAGCGTCGGAGTTGGGCTTATAGAGCCATTCGGTTTGCGGCTAGTATGTATGCAATCGGCTACGATGCGCAAGCATCGCAGTCCGCGATCCCGGCACGCATCACCGCATTCTGATCGCCTCAGACTTTCAGTTCGCGGCGCTCGAGTTCCGTCACAAGCGCCAGATCCAGAACCTTCTGCAGATTGGCGGCATGGCGGAAATTCGGATCCTGGGGAACGCCGGTGCGCACAGCCTCTGCAAAGCGCTGGTAGTTGGTCGGCACCGCGGGTACGTCGATGACTTTCCACTCCGCCGTTTCCACATCGTCTCCGACGCAGGCGCGCAGTTCCGAACCGTCCGGACGGTGGATGACTTCTAGCCCGCCGCGCTCGCCATAGACCCGCAACTTCAGTTCGTTGAGATGCCCCGTTGCCCAGCGCGTCGCATGCACGACGCCAAGGGCGCCGTTGGCAAAATCCACCGACATCGCAAAGCTGTCATTGGCATCGAGCCGGTATTCACCAATCTGCCCACCGGGCGCCTTATTGAAGGTCTTCAGTCGTGCAAACACGTGGTCGATATCGGTGGCGGCGCCATAGGCGGCAAAATCCAGAATGTGGATGCCGATATCGCCCAGCACGCCGTTCGACCCGTGGCCAGTCGATAGCCGCCAGAGCCAGGTGGATTCGCTGCGCCAATCTCCCCAGGCCTTGGAAACGAGCCAACTCTGCAGGTAGGACGCCTCGACGTGCTTGACTGTGCCGATCTCGCCGGCGATCACCATCTCGCGGGCCCGCTGCAGCGGCGCGACGTTACGATAGGTCAGGTTGACCATGTTGATGACGCCGGCTCGTTCGGCCGCCTCCGTCATCTCGAGCGCCTTTTCATAGTTCTCGGCCAGCGGCTTTTCGCAAAGCACATGCTTTCCGGCCGCCAGCAGGGCGAGCGTCGTCGGGTGGTGCATGCGATCCGGCGTGACGTTCGTCGCCGCGTCGAATTTCCCCCAGGCGATCGCCTCGTCCAACGACGTGAACCGGGTCTTGATATTAAACCGGTCGGCAAAGGTCGCAAGCCGGGTGGCATCGCTGTCGACAGCCGCGACCACCTCCACGCCTTCTATGCGCGCGAAATGATCGAGCTGGTTCTTGCCCATGACGCCGGTGCCAACGATGATGAGACGCATATTCGACCTCAGCGGTAACCGGCTTCGCCGGCCTGGTGCAGTTTCGGGCCACGCTCCGTGATCGGCTCCAGCGCCTGCTCGACGGGAACGTTCGGCGCGTCGTGGATGCCGGTCAATGCGGCCTGCGGATTATAAGCCCAGGCAACGGCGTTGATCAGCACTGTCTTGATATTCGGGTCGTAGTAGGTCGGATAGGTCTCATGACCCGGGCGGAAATAGAAGATGTTTCCCGCGCCCCGCTTCCAGGTCATGCCCGACCGGAAGACCTCGCCGCCCTGGAACCAGGAAATGAACACCGTTTCGAGGGGTTCCGGCACCGAGAAAGCCTCGCCGTACATCTCCTCGTTTTCGAGCACGAAATTCTCCGGCAGACCGGCGGCGATGGGATGGCTCGGATTGACGACCCAGACGCGCTCCCGCTCGCCGGCCTCGCGCCATTTCAACGCACAGGGCGTGCCCATCATGCGCTTGAAGATCTTGGCGAAATGGCCTGAATGCAGGACGATGAGCCCCATGCCCTCCCAGACGCGCTTGGCGACGCGCTCGACGACCGCATCATCGACAGCCCCATGGTCGGCATGGCCCCACCAGACGAGGACATCGGTATCGCGCAGCCGCGCTTCGCTCAATCCGTGTTCCGGCTCCTGCAGGGTGGCAGTCGTTGCCTCGATGCGCACATCGCTGTTCAGCGCCGCGGCAATCGCTGTGTGCATGCCCTCCGGATAGACCTTGCGAACCACGTCGCTTGTCTGCTCGTGGATATTCTCGCCCCAAACCACTGTTCGAATTGTTTTTGCCATAGCATCTCTCCCGTGAGTCTCTGTTGTATTGCGGCATTCCCGCCTTTTTCGGGGCACGCTGCCAGCTCGCATGATGTTGAAGCAAATAGAGCGGCCATCCGAGTTGAGAAAGGGCGCCAGGCCTTGCGCTCAATGCGAAATCGATTTGGAAAACAGGTTGACGACGAGCACTCCGGCGATGATCAGCACAAGCCCGATGACGGCCGGCAGATCAAGGCGCTGACGGAAGAACACCAGCCCGACAACCGAAATCAGCACGATGCCGAGCGCGCTCCAGATCGCGTAGGCAACGCCGACGGGTATGGCCTTGAGCGTGATCGACAGGCAGTAGAACGAAGCTGTGTAGCACGCGACGAGGACGACGATCGGCCAGGGTCGCGTGAACTGCTGCGACAGTTGCAGCGCGGTCGTGCCGATTACCTCCAGCACGATGGCGACCAGCAGCAGGCCATAAACGGATGCATTCGCCATCGGGCCTTCTTCTTTCTATTTGTGCGTGAGACTGACAAGCCGGTCGACGAGCGCCTGCCGGGATGCGGGTGTTGCATCGCCACTGCCGAGAACCTCGGCAAGCCAGATCCCGTCTGTGGCAAACCGCACGATCCGGGCATCGACGGACGAATCCGTACCGACGAAATTCTCGCTCTGCTTTTCCACCCAGTCTCGCCAGCGCCGCCGCAGCGCCGGGTCGGTCAGCAGCGTCAGCGTCGCCTGCCCCCAGTCCCCGGGGGTGTCGGTACGCTCTTTGAGATCGACGACCGCACGCAGATAGCCACGGGTGAAACGGCCATAAGGCACTGGGTCGTTGCGCATTTGCCCATCGATGGCCGCATCCAGATGGTCCAGCAGGCTGTCGAGCATGGCCTCCAGCAAGCTGGCCTTGGTCGGGAAGTGATGCAGGAGTCCGCCCTTGCTGACCCCAGACGCAGCCGCTACGGCATCCAGCGTCACAGAGGCGACGCCGCGCTCAGCCGCCAGACGCGCGGCAACCGCAAGCAGTTGCTGGCGGATAAGCACGGGTTGCTTTTTTCTGTGGTGTGCGTCGGACATTCCGCATGACATACCGTCCAGACGGTTTTGTCAATTGTATAAACCCGTCAACTGGCCGACCCCACCTCGATGCGCCTTTCCGTCGTGACATCGAAAATATGCACCTGCGATGGGTCGATGGACAGGCCGATGCGATCCCCCGGCCGTACGCCCCGACGGGAGGTCTCGACGATAGTCAGTTCCGGGACCGTGACTGTCGTCAGGAACGTCGAGGACCCCGTCGATTCGACGGTGTCGATGCGGATATCGAACGTCCCCTGCCCTTCGGGCGCAGTGACGAGATGTTCGGGACGCAATCCGGCAAGCACCGGTTGGCCGGATTGCAACTGGCCGGAGATCGGCAGCATCCGCTGACCTTCTGCAAAATCGAGCACCACGCTCCGGCCATCGGCAGCGGCGCGTGCCGGCACGAAGTTCATCGCCGGTGAGCCGATGAAACCTGCCACGAAGCGATTGACAGGCCGGTCGTAGAGATCGAGCGGCGCACCCTGCTGCTCGATGACGCCGTCCTTCATGACAACGACATGATCGGCCATCGTCATTGCCTCGATCTGGTCATGGGTGACGTAGACGAAGGTCGCCTTGAGCCGCTCGTGCAGCATACGGATTTCCTTGCGCATGTGGACGCGCAACGCCGCGTCGAGGTTCGACAGCGGCTCGTCGAACAGGAAGGCCTTCGGATGGCGGACGATGGCGCGGCTCATGGCAACACGCTGCCGCTGGCCGCCAGAGAGCTCGCGCGGGTAGCGTTTCATCAACGGCGTCAGCCCTGTGGTGGCTGCAACATCGGCAGCGGCCTTGCGGGCCTCGGCTTTCTTCACGCCACGGATGCGAAGGCTGTAAGTGAGGTTCTCCTCGACCGTCATGTGGGGATAGAGCGCATAGGACTGGAACACCATGGCAATGTCGCGCTTGCGCGGCGGCACGTTGGTCATCAGTTCGCCGGCAATGCGCATGTCGCCCGCAGAGATCTTCTCCAGCCCCGCCAGCGACCGCAGAAGCGTGGACTTGCCGCAGCCGGACGGCCCGACCAGCGCGACGAAAGTGCCGTCCTCGATGGCCAGATTGATATCCTTAAGCGCGTGGAAGGCGCCGTAGTACTTGTTGACGCCGCTGAGTTCGATTTGAAGGGTCATTTGAGGGCTCCCGATGTGAGGCCGGAAACGATGCGTCGCTGCAGAAGAACGAAGATGGCAAGGATGGGCGTCACATAGATCGTCGAATAGGCCATGATCTTGTTCCAGTCGGTGGTGTTGGGGCCCATGAAGCTGTTGAGCCCGACGCTGGCGGGCTGCAGGTCCGCCGCCTGGATCATCGACTTCGAATAGACGAACTCGCCGAAGGCCTGCATGAAGATGAGAATGGCGCTGACGAGGATACCGTTGCGGGCCAGCGGCAGGACGATGTTGAAGAAGGCACCGATGCGCGAATTGCCGTCCACCAGCGCAGCCTCCTCCAGTTCCATCGGCACGCTCATGAATGTAGCGCGCACGAGCACCACGAAGAACGGCATCTTGTTCGCGGCGATGGCGATGATGACGGACAGACGCGGGTAGTCGAGCAGTCCGATCTGCGAGAAGCCGACAAATATCGGCGTGATCATCAGCGACGGCGGCAGCACCTGCAAAAGCAGGATCAGAAACAGCCCGACATCGATCCAGCGGTTGCGGTACCGCGCCAGCACATAGGCGCACCCGCAGCCGAATATCGAGATCAGCACGACGGCACCGACGGCGATGACCAGCGAGTTCCAGAGGTAGCGCGCCATGTTGCGGCTTGCCCACACCTCGCCATAGATGCTCCATTGGGGATCGTGCGGCCAGAAGCTGGGTGGCGTGACATACATCGCCGAGCCGCTTTTCAGACTGGTCACATACATCCAGTAGAGCGGAAAGAGGTAGATGACGGCAAGCACGATGGCGGCAAACAGCATCAGCCTGTTGCGGAAAGTGTCACTCATCCCCGCACCTCATGGCGTGTTGACCGGACATAGATCACCGAAGCGACAATGACGAAGACCAGCATGATGACCGAAATTGCAGCCCCCTTGGCGAAGTCGTACTGGCGGAACGACAGGTCCCAGGCCCAGAACTGCGCGACGTTGGACGAGTTGTTCGGCCCTCCGTCGGTAATCGCCGCAAACAGGTCGAATTGCTGCAGCGTGAAGATCAGCCCCAGCGAGACCACGGCACCGATGGTCGAGCGCATCATCGGCAGCGTAATCGTCCAGAAGCGCTGGAAGACATTGGCGCCATCGAGTTCGGACGCCTCGAACAGATCCTTCGGAATAGCGGCAAGGCCGACGGAGAGAAGGATCATATTGAACGCGGCACCCAGCCAGATGTTGGCGAGAATGACGGCCCACAGCGAGAAATTCGGGTCCGATCGCCAGAAGATGTTGCTGCTGATGATGCCGGTTTCGCGGAGCATGAAATTAAAGATGCCGAAGTCGCCGGACAGCATCCAGTTCCAGACAGCGCCGACAACAAGACCGGGCATCACCCACGACACCAGGAACAGCCCGCGCAGCCAGGAGGCGCCGGGAAAATTCACCCAGAAGAACAGTGCGAGGCCAAAGCCAATGGCAAACTGGCCGGCAATCGATGCTACGACGAAGATCGCCGTGTTGAAAAGGATGCTGCGCGTCTGCGGCAGCTGGAACAGGTCGATATAGTTCTGAAGACCGGCAAACGGCCTGATGAAGGTGCCCATGCTGAACATGTCGACCTGCTGGAAGCTCATCAGCACATTGTAGATGAGCGGCAGTCCGGACAGCAGGAACAGGAAGGACAGCGGAAAGACGACAAGCGTGATGTCGAAACCGCGACCGTCGGTGAGACTGGATAGGATTTTGCGCATGGTCTCCCTGTGGGTCAGCACGGCGGTGCTGCCTTGCAATCTCGAAATGGGGCCATCTCTACATTGGCGACGAGACGGCCCCTTCCGGGAGGAAACTGTGGGGATGGCGGATCTGCACCGCCATCCGGCTAGAGTGCTGGTATCAGCCGAGCGCCTTGATCTTCTGGGCAGCCTGGTCGAGCGCGTCCTTCGGCGACATCTGGCCGGTGAGCGCCGCCTGGATGGCATCCTGGATCGCCTTGGAGATCTTCGCCCATTGTGGCGACGGACCACGCGGCTTGGCATATTTCAGCTGTTCGACGAAGGTCTTCAGAGCTGCGTCTTTCAGAGCATTGCCGGTCGGCGGGATGGTGATGTCGGAGCGGGCCGGCAACTGGCCGAAATCCTTGAACATCGTCGGGTCCTGGGACACGAAATATTCCACCACCTTGAAGGCTTCTTCCGGGTGCTTGCTCTTCGAGAAAATCGCCCAGTTATAGTCGCCCATGGCCGACGAGCGTTGTGCGCCTTCCTCAGGAACCGGCAGGAGCGCGGTGCCCCAGTCGAACTTGGCATCCTTCAACATGCGATCGATTTCCCACGGGCCGGAAATGACCATGGCGGCATTGCCGGAGTTGAACGTGGCGGTCGAATCCCATTGCCCGCGTGTCAGCGAATCGCGCGAGGCAAGCTTTTCGTCGATGATCTGCTTCCAGATGGTCAGTGCCTTTACAGCGCCATCCGTGTTGATGTGGTCGTAGGTGGCGCCGCCCATCTGTGCCCAGGGCAGGAACTGGAACGTCCCCTCTTCACCAGCCTTCGCTGAAAACGCCAGGCCGTAGACGTTCTTTGCCGGATCGGTCAGCTTCTTTGCATCCGCAACCAGCTCGTCCCAGGTCTGCGGCGGCTTGGCAGGATCGAGCCCGGCTGCCTTGAACATGTCCTTGTTGTAGTAAAGCGCGATAGTATTCGTTGCCTTCGGAACGCCGTAGTATTTGCCGTCCCACATCACCGACTTCAGCGGACCGGGGAAGTAATTGGCAGGCTTGACCACCGTCGACTTGGAAATCATGTCGGTGAGATCGAGAAAGGCGCCATGCGATGCGAACAGTGCATGGTCCGGATTGTCGATGGCGATGATGTCCGGCGCCTTGCCGGTCGAATAGGCGCGCATCGCCTCGCTGACAACGTCGTCGAACTGGATTTCGCGATATTCGATCTTGATGCCGTTGTTGAGCGCATTGAACCGCTTGGCAAGATCGGGGGCCGGTTGCCCATCCTTGTCCAGCGACCAGACGGTGATGACTGTGTCCTCTGCCCTCGCCGAAAGTCCGAATGCGGACACGCTGGCCAGAGCCAGGACGCCAAGCAACATGATTTTACGGATACCCATGGTTCTCCTCCTTCTTGGTTATCCATTGGACCGGCGTCCTCCCGCCGGCCTTATGCACGTCTTCAGTATCCTGCGAAACTCAGGCGGCGATCGCGACGAAATCGCCACCGCGGCTCTTCTTCAGGTAATTCAGTCCGTGGACCTGACCGGTCATCTCCAACTCGTTGCGGTAGACCGGATCATGCCAGCCTTCGATGTCGATCGAGCCGGACCAGCCAGCCATCCGCAGCTCGGAGATGATGTCGGTCCAGTTGCTGTCGCCGAAACCGGGCGTGCGCATGAGGACGAATTCTTCCTTACCGAAAATGCCATGCTCCTTGATTACATCCCAGCGGATCGTCGCGTCCTTGCCGTGGACATGAAAGATCTTCGACGCCCACTTGCGGATCTGCGGCAGCGGCTCGATCAGGTAGACCATCTGGTGGCAGGGTTCCCATTCCAGCCCGATGTTGTCATCCGGAGTTTCGTTGAACATAAGCTCCCAGGCATCCGGATTGTGGGCGATGTTCCAGTCGCCGGTCGCCCAGTTGCCTTCCATGGCGCAGTTTTCGAAGGCGATCCTGACGCCCTTGTCGGCGGCGCGCTTGGCAAGCTCGCTCCAGATCTGCTTGTAGCGCGGCAGGCTGTCGGTCAACGGCTTGTTGCGGACGCGGCCGGTAAAGCCGGCAACGCAAGTGGCGCCAAAATGATGGGCGTTGTCGATACAATCCTTCCAGCCCTGCAGCGTCTGCAGGTCCATGTCGCCTTCCTCAAGCGGATTGCCGAACATGCCGAGTGTCGACATGGTGATATCGCGATTGCCGATGGCATCGATGCAGCGTTTGCCGAGCTCGGCAAGGTTCTGGCCGTTTGTCGTCTGCCAGAAGAACGGCTCGAAACTTTCGAAACCGAGATCGGCGATCTTGGAAATGCGCGCGGCAGCGTCCTCGTCGGAGGCCTTGACCATGGTGCCGATGCGGATGGAATTGGCTGGATTATTCACGATCTCTGTCCTTGTACTGAAGGTCTTCAGGCTGAAATGTCGATGCGTTGTCCGGACCTGGCGCTCTCGATGGCGCCAAGCACCATGGCAAGGCTGCGGATATTGTCGCTGCTCACCGTCTCAGGGGGCCGCCCGGTCTTTACGGCCTCGAGGAAGCTGGCGATGACGCTGGCATGACCGTGGGTCTCCGCCTCATGCTCGGGTCCCGGCACCTCGATCGGGGTAAAGCCATGCAGCAGCCCCTCCTCGTTGCCGGCGACCGTCGCCTCGAAAGCGTCCTCGCCATCCCAGGTCAGCATGCCCTTCGAGCCCGTCAGCCGCCACTGGCTTTCCCAGCTCGTCCGCCGCCCCTCGGCACACCAGGAGCCGCGATAGGTGAAAGTGACGTCGTCCGAAAATTCGAAGATGGCGTGGGCAGATGCACCGTCGCGGTACCATGAGCCTTTCGGGTTCGTCTCTACGCAATAGACGGCCAGCGGCTTGCGGTCGGCAACGAAGCGCGCCGCATCGAAGGTATGGATCGCCATGTCGAGCAGCAGCACATGATCCATCTCATCGCGAAAACCGCCGAAATGCGGCCCGAGGAAGAAATCGCAGTGTATGCCGGTCAGTTCGCCGATGGCACCGCTTTCCACAAAGCGCCGCAGGCGCCGGATGCCGGCGATATAGCGGCGGTTCTGGATGATGGCGTGCACCTTGCCGGTCTCCGCGGCCAGTTCGATCAGTGCCGCACCTTCCGCTAGCGATGTCGCCATCGGCTTTTCCGAGAGCACATGGCAGCCGGCTTTCAGCGCCGTCGACACGACGCCGAAGCGCGCAGCCGGAATGACGACGTCGAACACCATGTCCGCCTTCGTCCGGGCAATGACATCACCGAGATCGGAGCCTATGACGGCACCTTCGAGGCCGAACTCCTTGGCAAGGTTCTCAGCCGTCTCGCGGTTGAGATCGACGAGGCCGACAATTTTTATGGCAGCGGCTACCGCCGGGTCAGATGCGATGGCGCGCAACCAGCCTTTGGACATAGCTCCGCACCCGCACAAAATGGCATTGAATGTCAAAATCTTTTCCTCCGCCGGAGCGCGTCATCTCCCATGACAATGGCTCCGTAAACGTTTACGAGACTAGTCAGAAATGTTTTGCTGTGTCAAGAGAGGGAAAAACGGAATTTGCCGACCGAAGGAAAAACGCCGCCGATGAAGGGTATCCGACAGCTCGCCAAACACCTCGATATTTCGATCGGCACGGTCTCACGCGCCCTCAATGGCAAGGCCGATGTCAATGCCGAGACGCGTCAGCGTGTGCTCGCAGCAGCCGTCGAACTCGGCTATGTCGCCAACCAATCCGGCAGAAGCTTGCGCCAGGGAACGACCAACGTCATCGGCCTGATGATGGAATCGAGCAAGGAAACCAACGAGAACGGTGACAACTTCTTCCTAGGCCTCACCAGCGGGCTGCAGAGCGTGCTGTCGCGGCACAAGCTCGACCTTATCATGCTGCCCTGCCCGAGCGAAGAGGATCCGACCGAATACCTGCAGCGCATGGTCGCCCGCGGCATCGTCGACGGCATGATCATCTCTGCCACGCAGCGAATCGACCATCGTCTGGACCTCCTGTCACGCACCAAGATCCCTTTCGTCACGCTCGGCCGCAGCCAATCCGGCGGCGAATATTCCTGGGTCGATCTCGATTTCGACGGCGTCGCAAACAGCTCAGTCGACCGACTGATCGCCAAGGGCCATCGCCGCATTGCCGTCGCTGCCCCATCGAACGACGTCAATCTCGGCTACATCTTTCTCGACGGCTACCGGAATGCCCTGAAGCGCCACGGCATCGCATATGACCCGTCGCTGGTTTTCAGGGTCAAATCCAGCGAGCAAGGCGGCTACCAGGCGGCACACGAGATGCTGTTGCTTGACGACCGGCCAACGGCGATCATCCTCATCTACGAACTGATGGCGATCGGCCTTTACCGCCGGCTGACGGAGGCAGGCGTCATTCCCGGCCGCGACCTCGCCGTCATCGGCTTTCGCGAGGAGCCCCGCGCAAAATTCCTGCAGCCAACGCTGACCTGCTTTCGCATGTCGGTGCGCGATCTCGGTGTCGAACTGGCCGAGACCCTGCTGGCCACCATGCCCGCCTACGCGTCCTTCTATCCGAAAGGCGCCTGCAACACGATATGGCCGCTGGAGCTGGTGCCGGGCGAAAGCGATGGCTTCGAGCGGAAACCCTGACCGCAGCGCCGAAACGCCGCAGCCAGCCATCGAAGCTTGCGGGATTGTCGACCGCGCGGCATGTAGGATGCAAAGCAGGAGCCGGCGGTGAGCGAAGAGACGACCACATTGTATGAAGCCATCGGTGGCGCGCCAACGGTGCACGCGCTGACCGATCGCTTCTATGCGCTGATGGATACGCTTCCCGAGGCCGCCCGCTGCCGCGCCATCCACCCGCCGAGCCTCGACGGCAGCCGGGAGAAATTCTACGAATACCTGACCGGCTATCTCGGCGGCCCTCCGCTCTACACAGACAAGCGCGGCCATCCCCGCCTGCGCAGCCGCCACTTGCCCGCAGCTATCGGACCACTTGAGCGCGACGAATGGCTGCTCTGTTTTCGCCGCGCACTGGATGAGACGATTGCCAGCGAGCAACTCAGGGGCATCATCTGGGAACCGGTCGAGCGCCTTGCCCACCACATGCAGAACAAGGAATAGCAGCCCGATGAAAGCCTATGTCCGCCCAACCCTTCTGCTTATGTCCGGCATCTTCGGCTGCGCAGGCGTTGCCCTGGCCGCAGCATCCGCGCATGCCGGTGGCGATACGCACCTGCTGGCGTCGGCATCGGCCATGTGCCTCGCCCACGCGCCGGCCCTGCTGGCGCTCTACATCGGATATCGCAGCCTTCGCACCGCGCCGCTTGGCGGCCTGATGATGGGGCTCGGCACCCTGCTGTTCACAGCCGATCTGCTGGCTCTTTACGCAAGGGGAACCGGGCTGTTTCCGATGGCGGCCCCCATCGGCGGCTTCGCCATGATGGGCGGGTGGCTGGTCGTGGCAGCAGGCGCCTTCTTGCGGACAAGACCGACGCCCGATTGAGATCAGCCAGACGGCTCAGATGCCTAGGACCACGTTAAAACCCTCGAACACGGGATGGCCGATATAGACCGCCTTGTGATCGCCGGCATTGCGGTGGGACTTCCGAAAGCTCTCGGATTTGGTCCAGTTGATGAAATCAGCCTCGTTGGCCCAGGTCGTGTGCGAGGAAAACAGGGTGTAGCCCTCTTCTTCGTTTGTCTTGCTGCGCAACAGCCGGAACTCGACGAAGCCCGGAACTTCCGGCAGGCTGGAATCGCGATTTCTCCAGATGGATTCGAATTCCGCCTCGGAGCCGACGGCTACCTTGAAGCGGTTCATGGCGATATACATGGTAATCCCTTTCGAGCCCTACGGGCCTTTCAAGCCTTGGAAGAATATCGCCGATGTTTGCCCGATGCAGCGGCAAAGGCAACCACATTTCTCCCCGTCGCGGCATCGCGTCCGAAGGCTGCGACTGGCACCTCGCCCGGCGGACGGGCGGCCTCACGTGGAAAGACAATGACATCAGGCGCATGGGCCGCTGTACCCCGCCGCGCCATCAGCGCAGAAATCTCAGGCACTGCAGCGCCGCCCTCACCAGTCGGCGCCAGCCTGTGGAGGCCGATCATATTCACGCTGTCGGAGCTATCGGTCATTGTGTCGTAACCCGGTCGTTCATGGTGTGAAGGGCGCGCTCGAGGCTGGATTTGCTGCCGTTGCGCAAGGGGATGAAGGTCTTGCCGTAGCGCTTGCAGCCGGTCTTGACCCTCAGGCAGGCATCGTGGCTGATACAGTCGATAGGGCAGAAGACGCAGTCTACCGACTGCAGCGCGGTGTCGATGCGCGAGACCGCTTCCCGCAGCCCGCCGTCATGGTGCAACAGTTCGGCGCCGAAATTGCTGGCGATCTGGCGAAGATGGGCAACCTGGCAATCGCGTCCGCCGACATAGAGAAAGCTGCGGCCGTCCAATCGGGATTTACCCGTAGCCACTGGCGCAGCCTCGGTGATCGCCACCTCGCGGTTATCCCTTTTGCCCTTGCGCGCCATGCCATCACTCCGTTTTTCTGGTTTCATCCCGGCCCGATTTCGGTGGGCCTAGAGCGACCTTATTAAACTGGAGTATTCGAGTAAAGTATAAACTTGATTATTTTACTCATCTTATTTGTCTCCCCTAATTGCCTGTGACCTGCACCTCCTGGGTGAAGGTCCAGCTGGGCTTTCCCCACTCCGGCGGCAGCGACGGAAACGGTGCGGCACGGCGAACGCCGTCGAGCACGGCGGCATCCAGATCGGGGACGCCGGAACTGCGTGCGAGCGACACGGCACTCAGTTCGCCGCTGGCGCCGACCGTCAGCCGGACGCGTACGGTCATCGCGGCGGTCATGCGCCGGTACTCGGAGGGCACGCGCACCGAGCGGCGGATGCGCGACTGTACCTTGCCGGGATAGTTCGCCACGGCGGCGCTGCCCGATCCCTGGCGATTGCCGACTGCTGCCGAATTGCTGTCGGAGCGGGCTGTTTCGGTGCCTTCCGACGAGCCGCGCTTGGTATCCTGCTCGTTTTCCCCCTTCGAGCCAGACTTCATCTTCGCAGCTTTCGGCGGCGGCTTCTTCACCACGTCCTTCGGCTTCTGTACCTTCGGCGGTGGCGTCGGCTTCTCGATAGGCTTAACCGTCGCCTCCGGCGGAATGATCTCCGCTGGCGGCGCGGGCGGGACAGGAGCACTCGCCGCATCTGTCGGAGGTGCTGCCGGCGGTTTCGTTTCCTCGAGTGGGATCTCGGTCGCTTGCGGCTGGACGACGGTGGGTTCGGCCGGCACTTGCGCCGCCAGTACCTCCGGTTCGGGAGAAACGACGGTCTCCGGAGAGACCTGGCTCAACGCCTGCGTCGGCTGCACCGGATCAGGCTGAATAGCTTCCGGCACCGGTTCGGATGGCTGGACAGCGGGTGCGGGTTCGCTCGGCTGCGGCTCGACCGGAGTGACTTCGGCCGTTTCGGTCTTGCTCGGCTGGACGGCCTCGGCAACGATTTCGTCGGGCTTGGGAGGCTCCTTGTTCTCTTCGCCCGAGGCCTGTTGGTCTGCGTCGCCGTTTCCAAGCATGACGACACTGACACTGTCGCCGGCATCCTCGACAGGATCTTCCGGCAACGTCACGACGGCCGTCATCAGCGCCGAAAACACCGCTACGTGAAAAAGCAGCGAGCAAAGGCTTGCCGCAAGACCTGCCGTCCTCGTTCCCGCGCGGACCGTCCTTGGCGCGTCCGGCAGCAGGTCGATCGGCGGCGCTGCCGTGCCTGCTTCCGCCGCCGCGTCGGGATGCGCCGGATAGGACGCGATGCGGGTAAAGCGCGCATAGTGGACGACTGCCTCGGCAGCCGGGGGACGCGGGAATTCGTCAAGTCCCGACAGCTCGTGGGCCGGAAATATCGGCGGCGTGTTGTCGTTGACAACGGCTCCCATGCGCGGATCGATGCCGGCAAATGGTCTGGATCGGGACTTGGCTGGACTGGTCATGCGCTGCATCCGCCGCTCGGGGAATAGGCGGGCGGCCGGGATCTACCCCGACGCCCGGGATTTCAACCCTCGAAGGGGATTGGCGTCTGCGACCGGGTCGTCAGCGCCGCCTTGCATTCTCCGGCGGCCGGCCCGTCGCAAACTGGCGTGTCGTTGACGATGACCCGGGTGACCGCCTCGCATTTGAGGTTCGGCATATCGAATTGCCGCACCCGCTTCTTGCCCACCGGCAAATCGCGGAAATCGAGCACGGTCACTTTGTCGACGGCGTTCTTTTCGTTGAAAAATGCCAGTTCGAAGGAGATCTTGGCAATCGGCGTCGCCATGTCGTTCTCGGCGACGAAGGTCATCATGCATCCCTTTGCCGATGGCGTAAGAGCATTGAGCTCGACATTCAGGCGAGCAGCAACCGGTGTCTGTTGCTGGGCCGAGGCGGATCCCCCCGCTGCCGCGACGACAACATTGCAGACAAATAAACAGACGATCGTCTTCAAGCGCATAGGGCTCTCCTGCACCGGTTCAGGGCGGCAACGACCATGAGATGCGTTGCCTGAAAATTTAAACTTGACTCAGTTAGTATCCTATTGCGTCTTTAGGAAACCATGACTATGAGAGTCAAGATAAAACTCCGGGTAGACCGGCCCGATCCCATGATTTTGCAGGCAAAAACAAGCCAGATGATTGCTGATAAGACGCCAGCGACCCCACCGCCGCATGCGGTGCAGACGGTCAGGACGATCGAGAGCGCCGAGATCTTTCGCGGTCAGAACGAGATCGTCATTCGGCACGAAGATTTCATCTACCGACTGAAAATCACCCGACAGGGCAAACTGATACTCAACAAATAGGGCATTTGACGATGACGACCCCAACCCGACCAAGCCCCGCCGAAATCCGCAACTTCCGCGCCGAAAACCCGAAGATGCGCGAACGCGATATCGCAGCCCGTCTCGGCATCTCCGAGGCCGCCCTGGTGGCTGCCGAAGTAGGCCTCACGGCCATCCGTATCGACGCCAGCGCCAATCGCTTCCTGGAGCATGTGGAAAGTCTCGGCGAAGTGCTCGCCCTGTCGCGCAACGAAAGCGCCGTGCACGAAAAGATCGGCATCTACGAGAACATCAAGTCTGGCAAGCATTCCGCCATCGTCCTCGGCGAAAACATCGACCTACGGATTTTCCCGTCACGCTGGGTGCACGGCTTTGCAGTCACCAAAACCGACGGCGATGACGTCAAGCTGAGCCTGCAGTTCTTCGACAAGGCCGGCAGCGCCGTCCACAAGGTTCACCTGCGCCCCGCCTCCGATGTTGCCGCCTATCATGCGATGGTGGCGGCACTGCGTATTGAGGACCAGTCTCAGGAATTCGTCGAGGACATGTCCGGCTATGACAAGGGCAGCGTCGACGGCGAGGTCAGCCGCGACGAATTGCGCGACCACTGGGGCCAGATGAGGGATACCCACGAGTTCATCGCCCTGCTGAAGAAGCTGAAGATCGGCCGCCAGTCGGCCCTCCGGACAGTCGGCGACGATTACGCCTGGAAGCTCGACGGCGGCGCCGTCCAAACCATGCTGGAGGCTGCCGCCGCAGATGGCCTGCCCATCATGTGCTTCGTCGGCAATGACGGCATCATCCAGATCCATTCCGGTCCGATCGCCAGCATCAAGACGATGGGGCCGTGGATCAACGTGATGGACCCCACCTTCCATCTCCACCTGCGTCTCGACGACATCGCCGAGGCATGGGCGGTGCGCAAGCCGACCGCCGATGGCCATGTCAGCTCGCTCGAAGCCTATGGCGCCGATGGCGAGATGATCATCCAGTTCTTCGGCAAGCGCAAGGAAGGCTCGGACGAGCGCCCTGAATGGCGGAAGATCATCGAGGCCTTGCCGAAAATGGCAGCCGAAAGCGTTGCAGCCTGAGGATACGACGATGAAGTCCATTCGGAATTTGCACCGGATCAAGGCATGGCAGGCAGCGCTCACCCTGAGCGTCATGCTGATGCCGACGATCCCCGGAGCGACGGCATTCTACCACGTCGCCGGTCAGGCCAGTGCCGAGGAGGCGCGCAAGCTGGACACATCGCGGCTCGTGTCGATCGGCGGCGACATCACCGAAATCGTCTATGCGCTTGGCGAGGAACATCGGCTGATCGCCCGCGATTCGACCAGCGTCTATCCGGAAGCCGCCACGAAACTGCCGGATGTTGGCTACATGCGGGCGCTATCGCCGGAGGGCATACTGGCTGTCAATCCGACCGCCATTATCGCGGTGGAGGGATCCGGCCCGCCGGAAGCCGTCGCGGTGTTGCGCAATGCCAGCCTGCCGTTCGAAACCGTGCCGCAGGGCTACGACCGGGACGGTATCCTGAAGAAGATCGCCGCCGTCGGCACCCTTCTCGGCGTTCCCGACAAGGCCCGCGCGCTGGATGACAAGGTCGCCGCCGATCTCGACGCCGCCATCGCGGCATCAGACAAGCGGCCGCTCACGGAGCGCAAGCGCGTCTTGTTCATCCTCAATGCGCAGGGCGGCAAGATCATGGCATCCGGCACCGGGACTGCCGCCGACGGCATCATCACGCTCGCCGGCGCCATCAACGCCGTCGGCGTTTTTCCCGGCTACAAACCGCTGACAGACGAGGCGATCATCGAAGCCAAGCCCGACGTCATCCTGATCATGAACGGCGGCGGCGGACACGCTTTGAGCGACGAGGACCTTCTGAAGCAGCCCGCACTCGCCCTGACCCCAGCAGCGGAACACAAGGCGATCGTCCACATGGACGGGCTGCACCTTCTCGGTTTCGGGCCGAGGACTGCCAGCGCGATCCGCGACCTCAACCGCGCAATTTACGGAGGCTGAGCCATGGCAATCAGCGATACCGCCGGACACTCCCTGGGGATCGCGGCCAGGAGCCGCGATTGCCTCGCCCGTTATCGTGCCGGCGACCGGTCGCAGATCGCGGTCGTTGTGATCGCCACGCTGGCCGCCCTTGCTATGTTCGCCCTGCTGTTCTCGGTCACGACGGGCGCATCTGATGCTTCCGCATTCGATGTGGTCCACGATCTCTTTCGCGGGACCGGAGCCGCCACCGCGCTCAGCATGCGCGACCACATCATCGTCTTTGATATACGCCTGCCCCGCGCCATCCTCGGCTTCCTGATCGGCGCCTCCCTCGCCGTCTCCGGCGCCATCATGCAGGGCCTGTTTCGCAATCCGCTGGCAGACCCGGGCCTTGTCGGCGTCTCCTCCGGCGCAAGCTTTGGCGCGGTGGTGATGATCGTCCTCGGCAGCACGCTGGCGGCACCGATCTACGCCGTGCTCGGCATCTATGCCCTGCCGCTCGCCGCCTTTGCCGGTGGCCTCGTGACAACCCTGCTTCTCTACCGCATCGCCACTCGGGACGGTCAGACATCCGTTGCAACCATGCTGCTCGCCGGCATCGCGCTTGGCGCGCTGGCGATGGCGGCCACCGGCGTCCTCGTCTACATGGCCGACGACAGGCAGTTGCGCGACCTCACCTTCTGGAGCATGGGCTCGCTCGCCGGCGCCACCTGGACGAAGATTGCTGCCGCCGGGCCGATCATCGTCCTCTCGCTCGTCGCCATCCCGGTGATCGCCAGGGGCCTCAATGCGATTACGCTGGGAGAAGCCGCAGCCTTCCACATGGGCGTGCCGGTGCAGCGGCTGAAGACGGTCGCCATCCTCGTCGTGGCTGCGGCAACCGGCGCATCCGTCGCCGTCAGCGGCGGCATCGGCTTCGTCGGCATCGTCGTCCCACATGCCCTGCGCATGGTGATCGGCCCCGACCACCGCTACCTGCTTCCAGCCTCGGCACTGCTCGGCGGAACCTTGCTGATTTTCGCCGACGTGCTCGCCCGCACCATCGTCTCGCCGGCAGAAATGCCGATCGGCATCATCACCGCGGCCGTAGGCGGTCCTTTCTTCCTGTGGATCCTGCTGCGCAATCGCACCCGGCTCAGCCTCTAAGGACAACAAGTGATCGACGTTTCCAACCTCTCCGTCCGGCTTGCGGGTAAATCCGTGGTCGATGGCGTGAGCTTTACCGCCCGCCCTGGCCAGCTGACGGCAATCTGTGGGCCGAACGGCTCCGGCAAGACGACAGTAATTAAGGCGATCTCCGGCGAGCTTGCCTATGGCGGTTCGATCCGGCTTGGCAAGGACGAGGTCAGGACGATGAAGCCCTGGGCGCTCGCACTCTCACGGGGCGTCCTGCCGCAGGCGAGCACTCTCTCCTTCCCCTTCTCGGTGCGCGAAATCGTCCTGATGGGCGTCACCGCAGGCGCCAACAGCAAGCCGCAGCACGCGGAGAGGATCGCCATGGAGGCTCTCCGCGCCGTCGATCTCGCCGGTTTCGAGGGGAGGCTCTACGAGCAGCTGTCCGGCGGTGAGCAGCAGCGTGTGCAATTTGCTCGCGTGCTCTGCCAGATCCCACGGCCGGTCGTTGACGGCAAGCCCTGCTGGCTGCTGCTCGACGAACCTGTTTCCAGTCTCGATATCAGCCACCAGCTGGCGATCATGCAGCTGTCGCGCGCCTTCTGTGCGGCCGGCGGTGGCGTCATTGCGATTATGCACGATCTCAATCTTACGGCCCTCTTCGCCGACCAGATCGTGCTTCTGAAGTCAGGCCGGCTGGCCGCCAACGGCGCCGTTGCATCCGTTCTCAGCGACGAAAACCTGCATGCGGTGTTCGGCTGCGAGCTCCGCGTCAATCGGGTGCCCGACAAGGCGATCCCGTTTGTGCTGCCACACAGCGTGTTCGCCGAAGCAGGCGCCTGAGATGGAACTTTTCCACCATCGTCGCGTTCAGCTGTCAACGACATAGGTCAATGCCGACGGCTTAGTTTTGACGTTGGTAGTGGCCTCCCACGAAGAGACGCATTGGCGCGTTGACAATAAGGAGAACAAAAATGGCAAACTCCCTCCTCGATACCATCCGCAGCAAGCGCAATGGTGCTATCAGCGACATAGAAGACACCATCGAAGATCAGATGGACAACCTACGCGGCGAGATCGCTGCGCTTACCAAGCTCATCAGCAAGAACGGCGCCAGCCAGAGCAAGCGTATCCGCGCACAGGCCGAATCCGGCTATGAAGACCTGCTTGCCCGCAGCGAAGATCTGTTGCACCAGCTGCAGGACGGCTACGCTCGCAGCGCCAAGGAAGTCCGCGCCACTGTACGCGCGCATCCGACAGCCTCGATCGGCGCAGTTGCAGCCATCGGCTTGCTGTTCGTCTTGCTCGCACGCCGCTAAGGAACATCAATGCTGGGTCCCATCCTTGGCTTGCTGCTATCGGGCTCCGTGAAGAACACCGTTGCGCGCACCAAGCGCAACGGTATTTTCATTGCTATCGCAGCGGTCTTCATCCTCACCACATATGTGTTCGGCCTGTCTGCCCTGGCGCTCTGGCTTGGCACGATCTACGGCCCGCTCCACGCGTCGTTGATCTTAGGTGGCGGCTGCCTGCTGATCGCAGTTGCCATCCTTATCGTTATGGCCAGCATCAACGCGCAGGAAGCGCGCCGTGCGCGCGAAAAGCGGCTGGCTGCGCAATCCATGGCCACGGTGGGCCTCGGACTGTTGCGCTCGCAGCCGATGCTTGCTGCAGCCGTTGCCGGCGCGTTTCTGCTCAGCACCGTGATGGGCTCGCGCGACGACGACTGAGCGATCTCGCTCAAGCAATCCCGCCAAGCCAATAAAAAACCCGCCGCACTCTCGAAGTGCGGCGGGTTTATTTTGTGACAAATCAAAGCTGTAAACGATCAACGGATTAAAACGCGAACGCCCTTGAGGTCAGCGGCGAAGAGGTCGCATCCGGGCCGAAGTCAGCCTCTCCGGTGATCTGCAGCAGTTCCTGCAAACGTTGGCGGGCACGGTTGACGCGGCTCTTGATCGTACCGACGGCACATTCGCAAATCTCCGCGGCTTCTTCGTATGAGAAGCCGGAAGCGCCGACCAGGATGATTGCTTCACGCTGGTCAGCAGGAAGCTGTTCCAGCGCCTTACGGAAGTCTTGAAGATCGAGGGCGCCGTATTGCGACGGATGGGTCGCCATCGATTCCGTGAACAGACCATCGCTGTCCTGGATTTCCCGACCGCTTTTGCGCATCTGGCTGTAAAGCTCGTTGCGCAGGATGGTGAAGAGCCAGGCCTTCATGTTGGTGCCCATCTCGAAGTGGTCCTGCTTGGCCCAAGCCTTCATGATGGTATCCTGCACGAGATCGTCGGCACGGTCGTGGCGACCGATGAGGGAGATCGCAAATGCACGCAGGCTCGGCAGCGCAGACAGCATCTCGCGTTTGAAACTTGGTTGGACTTTATCCATGAGCCTACTCCCGCTCGACCGACTTTGCGGACGCCATTTCGACCTGGTCGAGTTTCTCAAGCAAATCGAGGAAGCGGTTCGGGATGGCTTCGTCCTGTGCAGCGGCATACAGGCTGCGTAGACGGCTGCCGATCTGGCTGTTTGGATCGAGGAGGTCCGCAACTCTAACATCGGGCCTTGGCTGTTCCGTGTCTTCCTGATGGGACGCTGTCATATATATTTCACTCTCGGACGTGTTGGCGTTAGGCTTGTTTCCGGGCGACACCGGAAACGCGGATTAGGGTTGTCAGGGACCGCATTTACGTTGTCATCGAGGCTGGACATGCTAGACCCAATATCACGTGGACGCATAATGCATGCAGCGAAAAAAAGTTCCAGCACCTCGGAACATTTCTGGTTGCCGGCTGTTATAAACCTATTAAAGACGGTTAAACATGCCACGGCTACTGACGGGAGCTATTTTATGACACTTTCCACTCGAATTGCTCCGCATCTCCCCTACTTGCGTCGCTATTCCCGGGCACTTACAGGCACTCAGACCTCCGGCGACGCCTATGTAGCAGCCGTTCTGGAAGCCATTATTGCCGATATCTCCATCTTTCCGGACACTTCGAACGATCGCGTCGCGCTCTACAAGCTTTTCACCACCCTGTTCGGTTCGAGCTCGGTCCAGGTTCCGGAACCGACTTCGCCTTACGCCTGGGAGAAGCGTGCCTCTGCAAACCTTTCGAAGGTTTCGCCGGTAGCCCGGCAGGCCTTCATCCTGGCATCCGTCGAGAATTTCCGCATGCCTGAGATCGCCGAAATTCTTGGCCTCGACGAAGCCGAAACGGCTCGCCTGCTTGACAGGGCGTCTACCGAGATCTCCCGTCAGGTAGCAACCGACATCATGATCATCGAGGATGAGCCGCTCATCGCCATGGACATCGAGCAGATGGTCGAGAGTCTCGGCCACCGCGTGACCGGCATCGCCCGTACCCACGCCGAAGCCGTTGCACTCTACAATGCGACAAAGCCGAGCATGGTTCTTGCCGACATCCAGTTAGCAGACGGCAGCTCTGGTATCGATGCGGTCAACGACATTCTGAAAAACGCCAGCGTGCCGGTCATTTTCATCACCGCCTTCCCGGAACGTCTGCTGACAGGCGAACGCCCCGAACCGACATTCCTGGTGACGAAGCCGTTCAACCCGGACATGGTGAAGGCACTGATCAGCCAAGCGCTGTTCTTCAACGAATCGACGAAAGTCGCGGCCTGACATTCGATCCACGGAACAATAGAAAAGTGAAAGCGTTCCGTCAGCCCGGAGCGCTTTTACAAAACGACTTGCGATTTGGCTGATGTGCCCGCCTAGTCGGACACCCCGGGTTTCAATCCGGTTAGGCGAAGGAAAGGCATCTTGGTGAATAACGTTGATCCATCGTCCAGCTCACCGCTCGGGTTCGAGGGTAAGGCTGCTATGATGGAACGCGCACTCGGAAGTGCGGGCGTTTCGATCATCTACCAGGACGCCTGTCTCCTGGTATCCTATTTCGAGAACCTTCCCGAACATCTGACCGGCATCGCAGCCCTCGGAATTGACGATATCGCGTTGTTTGGCGAGAAGGATGGAAATCACATCCTGGGCCTGAAGCGCGACGTGCTCAGCAGCGGCAAACAGGCCAAGGCGGAAATCTCGATTCCCTCTGCAGAGGGCATAAAGATCTATGAAATCAAGATGGAACGGACCGATGGTGCCAGCCACGGCATCCTTTCCGTGATCTTCGAGGTGACTGAAAGCCGTCATCGCGAAAAGGTTCTAAAATCGCTTCTGCGCGAGCTGTCGCATCGCTCCAAGAACCTGCTTGCCATCATCCAGGGTATCGCAACCCAGACCGCGCGCAACACCCTGTCGCTGGATAACTTCCTGATCAAGTTCCGGGGACGCCTGCAGTCGCTGTCGAACTCGCAGGACCTCATTACAGATTCGAGCTGGCGCGGCGCCTACCTCTTCGAACTCGCCCAGAAGCAGTTTGCCCCCTACTGGCCGGACGCGAGCATTCCTGTTCCGATCCACGGCATCAATGCTCACCTGACGCCGAATGCCGCGGTGCATCTCGGACTGGCGCTGCATGAGCTCATCGTCAATTCCGCCACCCATGGCGCCATCGCCGCCGGCACGACCAGCATCACGCTAGACTGTCAGGCCGTCGAATGGGAAGGCAAGCAGGCCGTCGAAATCGTCTGGTCGGAAACGATCGTGACACCTGGCGCCGCCAATGATTTTGAAGACAACAGTTTCAGCAAGACGGTGCTGGAGCGCGTCGTACCGACGTCGATGAACGGCCGCGCCAAGCTCGGCGTCAGCCCCGAGCATCTCGACTACCGCTTGACGATTCCGGAAACGGAATACGAGATCCTGAAGCAATCCTGATCTCACCCCCCAGAAATAATGCATTTGAAGACGCAGAAAATCAGCCGTTGCGAGGGCGCGCAACGGCTGATTTATAACTCACCGGGAGGGGGACCGTGAGTAGACGTCCGACGACGCTTTGAAGGGGCGCGCACCTGGGTGGGTGCATTCATCATCAGGACACACTGATAACTGTCCAGCGTACCGCTGGTTCCACCGTATTCGAAATAATTCTCTCTTCTGGGCAGGAACCAGCTCGGCGCGTCTGCCGTGCAGGACCCCACAGCTGCATGCGGGGAATGGAAAGCGGAAAGCTCCCTAAACATAAGTCAATAAAAACAAATACCTAGAGACTAGGTTCCTCCCCTTGACCGGATTAAAATCTCCAAAAATTTACCGTTTGATAAATTTTTTTTCCTGAGTTAGCTTTTACGCACTGGCCGTTGATAAGAGGGAACTTAAAATGGGACGACTGGAAGCTGGGATTAAAAGTGGCCGACTGACCGCGGCGGAATACGGTCGAAACTTTTCCGACCTGCATCCGCGGCTCGGCGACCACGAGGCGCTCGTCGAATCCGATCGCTGTTATTTCTGTTACGATGCACCGTGCATGACGGCCTGTCCTACCTCGATCGACATCCCGCTGTTCATCCGCCAGATCTCGACCGGGAACCCCATCGGCTCTGCAAAAACGATCTTCGATCAGAATATCCTGGGCGGCATGTGCGCCCGCGTCTGTCCCACCGAGCAGCTCTGCGAGGACGTCTGCGTCCGCAACACGGCCGAGGAACGACCAGTGGCGATCGGCCGCCTGCAGCGCTACGCGACGGATGCGGCGATGGCGGCTCAAAAACAGTTCTATACGCGCGCCGAGCCGACCGGCAAAACCATCGCCGTGGTCGGTGCCGGCCCCGCCGGTCTCGCCTGCGCCCATCGGCTTGCCGTCAATGGCCACGCCGTCGTCATCTTCGATGCCCGTGAAAAGGCTGGCGGCCTCAACGAATACGGCATCGCCACCTATAAGGCCGTCGATGATTTTGCCCAGCAGGAAGTCGATTACGTCCTGTCGATCGGCGGCATAGAAGTCCGCAACGGCCAGATGCTCGGCCGCGATTTCACGCTCGGCGAACTCAGCGCCAAATACGACGCCGTCTTCCTCGGCCTCGGCCTTACCGGCGTGAATGCCTTGAGGGCTGAAGGCGAGGATCTCGAGGGCGTGGCGGACGCCATTTCCTATATCTCGGACCTCCGCCAGATCGCCGACAAAGCCGACATCGCCATCGGCCGCCGTGTCGTCGTCATCGGCGGCGGCATGACGGCAATCGATGTTGCCGTCCAGGCCAAGCTGCTCGGTGCCGAAGAGGTGACGATCTGCTACCGTCGGGGCAAGGAACACATGAACGCCTCCGAGTGGGAGCAGGACCTGGCCGCCTCTAAGGGCGTCATGATCCGCCATTGGCTGGCACCGAAGCGCATCATCGAAAAGGACGGCAAGGTAGCCGGCATCGAGGTCGAATATACCGAGCTTCGCGATGGCCGCCTCACCGGCACCGGCGATACCGGCGTCATCGCTGCCGACCAGATTTTCAAGGCCATCGGCCAGACGCTCGTGGCGTCCGGCATCGAAACTCTGCAGATGGAGGCAGGCCGCATTGCCACCGACGCAGACGGAAAAACCTCGGTCGACGGCATATGGGCCGGCGGCGACTGCATTGTCGGAGGAGACGACCTGACGGTGTCAGCCGTGGCACAGGGCCGCGACGCTGCCGAATCCATCAACCGCACGCTGGCTGCCGTCGCGCACCCCGCCGCTGCCGTCGCCTAAGGGGAGAGTGAACAATGGCTGATCTGCGCAATAATTTCGTCGGCATCAAATCCCCCAACCCCTTCTGGCTGGCCTCGGCACCGCCGACGGACAAAGCCTACAACGTCAACCGCGCCTTCGAAGCCGGCTGGGGCGGCGTCGTCTGGAAGACGCTCGGCGAGGACGGGCCACCTGTGGTCAACGTCAACGGACCGCGCTATGGCGCCATCTGGGGCGCCGACCGCCGCCTGCTCGGGCTCAACAACATCGAACTCATCACAGACCGCGACCTCCATACGAACCTGCGGGAGATGAAGGAGATCAAGATGAAATGGCCGGATCGGGCGCTGATCGCCTCGATCATGGTTCCCTGCGAGGAGCAGGCTTGGAAGGCGATATTGCCGCTGGTCGAGGAAACCGGCTCCGACGGCATTGAACTCAATTTCGGCTGTCCTCACGGCATGTCGGAGCGCGGTATGGGTGCTGCGGTCGGACAGGTGCCGGAATATATCGAGATGGTCGTTCGCTGGTGCAAGCAATACACCCGCATGCCGGTCATCACCAAGCTGACACCAAATATCACCGACATCCGCAACCCCGCCCGCGCTGCCAAATCCGGGGGAACCGACGCGGTATCGCTGATCAACACCATCAACTCGATCGTCTCGGTGGATCTCGACAATTTCGCCCCGAACCCGACTGTCGGCGGCAAGGGCAGCCACGGCGGCTATTGCGGCCCCGCCGTCAAACCGATCGCGCTCAACATGGTGGCTGAGATCGCCCGCGATCCGCAGACCCACGGCCTGCCGATTTCCGGCATCGGCGGCATTACCACATGGCGCGACGCCGCAGAATTTCTGGCACTTGGCGCTGGCAACGTCCAGGTCTGCACCGCCGTCATGACCTACGGCTTCAAGATCGTCCAGGAAATGATTACCGGCCTCTCCGACTGGATGGACGAAAAGGGTCACCGGACGCTCGACGATGTCATCGGCCGTGCCGTTCCGAATGTCTCCGACTGGCAGTATCTCAACCTCAACTACATCGCCAAGGCCAAGATCGATCAGGATGCCTGCATCAAATGCGGCCGCTGCTACATCGCCTGCGAGGATACCTCGCACCAGGCGATCACCAACATGGTCGATGGCATCCGGCATTTCGAGGTGAAAAACGAGGAATGCGTTGGCTGCAATCTCTGCGTCAGCGTCTGTCCGGTCGAAAACTGCATCACCATGGAGGAACTCCCGGCTGGCACGCTGGACACACGGACCGGCAAGATTGTCGACCCGAACTACGCCAACTGGACGACGCATCCCAACAACCCCATGGCACGCCAGGCCGCCGAATAGCCTTTCGTCCTCAGTCAGCCGTTATCGATATTGGAACGGGGCCCGCCACATGTTTTTTGCTACGTGGCGGCCCCCTGCTGTCGGATCGACCCGCACGGGAATGCCAGGCCGGCAATCGAAACCGGCAACGTAGGCGTTATACAATTGGCGATTCCATGAAAAGTAACCGAAAACTCGGCTTTGACTGGATATAATCCAGCCCTCAGGTATACCGGGTTCTTGGTGCTCTCACTGGGCAGTAAATATGCTGTTCGGGCCGACTGAATGACTTTTCGAAATGCCCTCCGTGCCGGCACTGCCGAGTACCATGATGTTGTCGACCATCTGTTTGGTCGCTTCGACATGACCGATCGCGTCCACTATACTGCATTTCTGACAGGCCACGCGCGCGCCCTTCCTGCAGCCGAGCAAGCTCTCGAGGCCGCCGGAATTGCCCGCATCTTCCCGGATTGGCCGGAGCGTCGCCGTAGCCATCTGTTGCGGGCCGACATGGCGACGCTCGAGCTGGTCATGCCCCCGCCTGTCGCCTTGGCTGCCTTCTCCTCCGACGATGAAATCTGGGGCGCAGCCTATGTCATCGAAGGTTCGAAACTGGGCGGCGCGATGCTTGCAAAGCGCGTACCGGAACATTTTCCCTCCGCATATCTCTCCTACCAGGGACCCAAAGGCGCCATGAAAGCGTTTATGGATAGGCTGGATGCGGCTGCACCCGTTGACAGGGAGCGCGCGATAGCGGCGGCTAGGTCTGTATTTGCCGCTTTCAGGGCCGCCGCCGAACTCGAACTGGAGAAATCCGCCTTTTGACCGATGAATTGCAGCGTATCGACCTAACCAATTGCGATCGTGAGCCGATCCACCAGCTCGGCACGATACAGCCGTTCGGCTTTCTCCTGGCATTGTCGTCCGATTGGCTGATTGCACGGGCCTCTGTCAATCTCGGCGAATTCATCGGCGTGGAGCACGAGCAGATCCTGGGCCGGCCGCTGACGGAATTGTTTACCCCGGACGCTGTGCACACGCTGCGTAACCGGATGGCCGTGATCCGCGGGCAGGATACCGTCGAACGCCTGTTCGGCGTCGTGCTGCGTGAAGGTGGCGCACGCTTCGACATTGCGCTGCATATTTCGGATAGACAGATAATCATCGAGGCGGAGCCGTCGCCTGCGGCCGACGAAAGTGGTGCGATATCGATTCGCAGCATGACCGCGCGCCTTGACCAGACGGACACACAGCAGGCCTTCTTTCGCGAAGGCGCACGGCAGGCGCGCGCACTGACCGGCTTCGACCGCGTTATGATCTATCGTTTCGACGAGAGCGGCGCAGGTGAAGTCGTGGCGGAAGCGGCGCGATCGGGCATCGGCTCTTTTCTCGGATTGCACTATCCTGCCTCCGACATTCCAGTACAGGCGCGTGCACTCTATCTCCGCAACCTGTTCAGGATCATCTCCGACGTCGATGCCGTTCCTGTGCCGATCGCACCGCAGCTTACCGAACATGGACAGCCACTCGATCTTTCCATGTCGGTTCTGCGATCGGTATCGCCGATCCATATCGAATATCTGAAGAACATGGGTGTGGAAGCATCGATGTCGATTTCGATCGTTGTCGAAGGTGCGCTGTGGGGCCTGTTTGCCTGCCATCACTACAGCCCTCGCCTGCCCTCGCTGGAACGACGCGCCAATGCCGAATTGCTCGGACAGATGTTCGCCTCGCGCCTGGAAAGCCGCGAACGGCGGATAGCGCTTGAATACGAGCGCAAGGCTAAGCAGATCGGCGATCGCCTGCTGACATCGGTCGCCGGCAATACCAGCTTGCTCGATGACCCCGCCTGGCTGATCGACGCTCTCGCCGATGTCATTCCGGCAGACGGAGTGGGCGTCTGGATCGACGGGCGCATGGCTCTGAGCGGCGCCACCGTCTCCGAAGATCAGGTCGCCGAGCTGACGTCGCTTCTCAATCGAAATGCCGCAGGCAGGGTCTTTGCAACGGACAGCATTCGAAGCTGGTATCCGGACTGGGACGAGAGCACCCATGTCTGCGGCCTTCTGGCTATCCCGATTTCCCGCTCTCCCCGTGACTATGTCATCCTTTTTCGCCAAGAGATCATCCGCTCCGTGCGCTGGGCAGGCGATCCTAACAAACCTGCCGAGTATGGTCCGGGCGGTCCACGCCTTTCGCCGCGCAAGAGCTTCGAGAGCTGGTCGGAAATGGTGCGCGGCCACTCCCTCGCCTTCACCGCCCCTCAACTGCGCGTCGCCGAGACGATCCGGGTGGCCCTGATCGAAGTGATCCTGCGCCTCTCCGAGGAAGCGAATGCGGAGCGGCGTGTTGCGAGCGAGCGTCAGGAACTGCTGATTGCCGAACTCAACCACCGCGTCCGAAATATCCTCAGCCTGATCGGAGGGTTGATTCGCCACTCGAAATCCGCAGATCTTTCTGTCGACGGCTACATCGAGCAGCTTCAGGGACGCGTGCAATCGCTCGGCCGCGCCCACGACCAGCTGACCCAGGACCAGTGGGCGCCGGCGTCGTTCAGGCAACTGCTGGAAGCGGAAAGTGCCGCGTATCTCGGCAAGACCTCCGGCCGACTGGATATCAACGGCCAGGAGGTGCTGCTGGACCCGAAAGCCTTTACGACATCGTCGCTGGTCTTCCACGAACTCGTTACCAACAGCGTCAAGTACGGCAGCCTTTCGGCTGCGGGCGTCGTTGCGATCGACTGGGATCGGGATGCCGAGGGCAATCTGCGCATCCAGTGGCGTGAAAGCGGCGGCCCTGCCGTGACCACACCCACGCGCGTCGGTTTCGGATCGACGATCATCCGACGCTCGTTCATCTACGATCTGGACGGCGAGACCAGCATCCGCTTTGCCGAAGGCGGCCTGGAAGCAGATTTTGTCATTCCGGCGAAATTCGTGACCTTTGTCAGCGCCGCCGTACTCACCGCTCCGCAGAAAGAAATGATCGACAGCCAGATTGCTTCCGCACCGCTCGGTCAACAACCGCTCGCCGGAATGTCGGTGTTGCTTGTGGAAGACAATCTGATCATTGCCATGAACGGTGAGGATATTCTGAAAAGCCTCGGCGCTGCCGAGGTCATCGCCGTTCCCAACGTGTCGCAGGCGCTCGCCGCCCTAGACCAGCAGCCGCTCCAGATGGCGCTGCTGGACGTTAATCTCGGCGTGGAGACGAGCTTTCCCATCGCCGACCGGCTGATAGGCATGAATATCCCGTTCGGCTTCGTGACCGGCTACGGAGACAGCATCCCGCAGGGCGACACCTATGCGGACATCCCCGTCCTGCAGAAGCCCTACACCTGGGAGAGCATCGAGGCATTTCTGGCGGTCGTCCTCAGGCCGCGCGACGAGTGAATGCCGGTGATTACGCCTTCTTCTGCGGGATCATCAGCCCGTTGACGAAAAGCTGCTCCAGATAACGGGCGGCATCCTCGAACCGGCCCTCGCCGGAGCTCCCCTGCCCGAGGACCGCGCGCACCTGGACGTCGAAGTCGGCATAGTGCTGCGTGGTCGACCATATCGAGAAAATCAAGTGATAAGGGTCGCATTTGGCAATCTTGCCGGCCTTCGCCCAGGCGCGGATGACAGCCGCCTTCTCGTCGACAAGGCTCTTCAGCGGCCCCTTCAGCTCGTCCTCGACATGCGGTGCACCCTGCAGCATCTCGTTGGCAAACAGCCGGCTTTCGCGCGGAAAATCCCGGGCCATTTCCAGCTTGCGACGGATATAGCTGCGGATCTCGCTCTCGGGATTTCCTTCCGGATTGAAGACGCGCAGCGGTTCGAGCCAGGTGTACAAAACGCGATCGATCAGGGCTCGGTGGATCGCCTCCTTGGTGCGGAAATAGTAGAGCAGATTGGGCTTCGACATGCCGGCAACCTCGGCAATCTGGTCGATGGTGGAACCGCGAAAACCATGCATTGAAAAGACATCGAGGGCGGCCTCGAGAATAACCTCTTCCTTTACTTCCTGGATGCGGGTGCGGCGCTGCGTCTTCGCCGCTCTGGGGGTCGCCATGTCGATTTCGCTTCTCCTTGAAACCCGCGCAGTTGTCACTTCCGCCACGCGCCGGCGCCAAATCTGATCGTCCGGGTATCTGCCTGTATTTTGTCGCCGCTTTTCGCGATTTTCATCTTGAGCACCGGCGTGGAAGCTGTAATGTTTACCAATCGGTCAAATTATCGATGAGTTGCAATACAAAGGCAACCGTCGATTTTCCGGAGCAAGAAAAACAAAAAACGCTCCGCAGCAAGACCAAGGGAACGACCGGTCATGCCGCTCGCATGGCCGCGACAAAACGGGCGAGGATTATCATATGGTGGCCGCACCAGGCGAAAACATGCGTATCAATGGCGACCGCCTTTGGGATGCGCTGATGGATATGGCGAAGGTCGGACCAGGCATTGCCGGCGGCAACAACCGCCAGACGCTCACCGATTCCGATGGCGAAGGACGCCATCTCTTCCAGCAATGGTGCGAAGCAGCCGGAATGACTGTCGGCGTCGACCGCATGGGCACGATGTTTGCCACCCGGCCCGGTACCGATCCCGACGCACTTCCGGTCTATGTCGGCTCGCATCTCGACACCCAGCCTACCGGCGGCAAATACGACGGCGTTCTCGGCGTGTTGGCCGGTCTCGAAGTCGTGCGCACCATGAACGATCTCGGTATCAAGACAAAGCATCCAATCGTCGTCACCAACTGGGCCAATGAAGAGGGCGCCCGCTTTGCTCCGGCGATGCTGGCCTCTGGCGTCTTTGCCGGCATTCACGATCTCGACTACGCCTACAGCCGCAAGGATCCGGACGGAAAGACCTATGGCGACGAACTGAAGCGTATCGGCTGGCTCGGCGACGAGGAAGTCGGCGCCCGCAAGATGCACGCCTACTTCGAATACCATATCGAGCAAGGCCCCATCCTCGAAGCCGAAAACAAGGCGATCGGCGTCGTCACCCACTGTCAGGGCCTATGGTGGCTGGAGATCACGCTCACTGGCCGCGAAGCCCATACCGGCTCGACACCGATGGCGCTGCGCGTCAACGCGGGCCTTGCCATGTCAAGAATTATCGAGATGGTCCAGGCCGTGGCGATGGAAAACCAGCCGGGCGCTGTTGGCGGTGTCGGCCAGGTATTCTTCTCTCCCAACTCCCGCAATGTGCTGCCCGGCAAGGTCGTCTTCACAGTCGACATCCGGACGCCGGATCTGGCCAAACTCGACCGGATGCGCGAAAGGATCGAGACCGAGGCGGCAGGCATCGCCGAAGCCCTCGGCGTCGGCTGCTCGATCGAGGCCGTCGGCCATTTCGATCCGGTGACCTTCGATCCGACATTGGTGTCAGCGGTCCGCAACGCCGCCGAAAAACTCGGCCTCAGCCACATGAACATCATCTCCGGCGCCGGCCACGACGCCTGCTGGGCCGCCAAGGTGGCCCCGGCCACGATGATCATGTGCCCCTGTGTCGGCGGCATCAGCCACAACGAGGCGGAAGATATTTCCAAGGAATGGGCATCAGCCGGCGCCGACGTACTGTTCCACGCGGTGGTGGAGACGGCGGGGATCGTGGAGTAGACGATGCTAGTCACGTCGAGCGATAGCAAGGCTGCGGGGGCTGTGTCTTCTCCCTTCTCCCCTGCGGGGAGAAGGTGGCCCGAAGGGTCGGATGAGGGGCGCGAAATGCACGAGGATGACATCACTAGACGACGTCCCGGTAAAACCCAGCAGGCCCGGCGATTGCGCAAAAATGAGACTGAAGAGGAATACCGTCTTTGGAGCGATCTGAGAAATCGGCGCCTGAATGGTCACAAATTCGCACGCCAAATTCCATTAGGCCCTTACGTGGTGGATTTTCTCAGCCGCGAAACAGGCTTGATCGTTGAGGTCGATGGCGTCCAGCATGCAGAGATGCAATCGGACACCCGCCGTACCCGGTGGCTTAACCAGCACGGTTATTCGGTCATACGCTTTTGGAACCAGGAGGTTCTTCGTGAGCGGCGGGCAGTTCTGGACACGATCCTGGCAGCCCTTGAAGGGCAGCTTTCTGTCCGAGACGAGATACTACGCTTTTATCCTGCGATCGACACCGGAAAGAGGCCCGGATGACCAGATCCTGTAGGCCCCTCATCCGGCCCTTCGGGCCACCTTCTCCCCAACGGGGCGAAGGGGAAGCATGCCGCAATCCCGGCGAGGGCGGATGGTCTCTGGCCAAGACGTTTGAACACCGAAAATTTCACAATCGGGAACGAAAGCCATGAGCACAGTCATCAAGAACGGCACCGTTGTCACGGCCGACCTGACCTACAAGGCCGACGTCAAGATCGAGGATGGGGTGATTGTCGAGATCGGGCCGAACCTTCTGGGAAATGAAGTGCTCGACGCCACCGGCTGTTATGTCATGCCGGGCGGCATCGATCCGCATGTGCATCTCGAGATGCCGTTCATGGGCACCTACTCGGCCGACAATTTCGAAAGCGGCACGCGCGCAGCGCTTGCAGGGGGCACGACGATGGTCGTCGATTTCTGCCTGCCGGAGCCCGGCCAGTCGCTGCTCGATGCGCTAAACCGCTGGGACAACAAGTCCGCCAGCGCCAATTGCGACTATGCCTTCCACATGGCGGTGACCTGGTGGGGCGAGCAGGTCTTCAACGAGATGGAGACCGTCGTCAAGGACAGGGGCATCAACTCCTTCAAGCACTTCATGGCCTACAAGGGTGCCCTGATGGTCGACGACGACGAGATGTTCCACTCGTTCTCGCGCTGCGCCGAGCTTGGCGCCTTGCCGATGGTGCATGCCGAGAACGGCGATATCGTCGCCCAGATGCAGGCAAAGCTGATGGCGGCGGGTAACAATGGTCCCGAGGCCCACGCCTATTCCCGGCCTGCCGCTGTCGAGGGCGAAGCGACCAACCGCGCTATCATCATCGCCGATATGGCCGGCGCGCCGCTCTATGTCGTCCACACCTCCTGCGAGCAAGCACACGAGGCCATCCGGCGCGCCCGCCAGAATGGCATGCGCGTCTATGGCGAGCCGCTGATCCAGCACCTGACGCTCGACGAAACCGAGTATTTCGACAAGGATTGGGACCACGCCGCCCGTCGCGTCATGTCGCCACCGTTCCGCTCGAAGCTGCATCAGGACAGCCTGTGGGCGGGTCTGCAGTCAGGCTCGCTGCAATGCGTCGCGACCGACCATTGCGCCTTCACCACCGAGCAGAAGCGCTTCGGCGTCGGCGACTTCACCAAGATCCCCAACGGCACGGGCGGCCTCGAAGACCGTCTGCCGATGCTGTGGACCCATGGCGTCGCCACTGGCCGCCTGACGATGAACGAGTTCGTCGCGGTCACCTCCACCAACATTGCCAAGATCCTGAACATGTATCCGAAGAAGGGCGCGATCCTGGTCGGTGCGGACGCCGATATCGTCGTCTGGGACCCCACTCGTGCCAAGACGATCTCGGCTGGAAACCAGCAGTCGGCCATCGACTACAACGTTTTCGAGGGCAAGCAGGTCGTCGGACTGCCGCGCTATACGCTGACCCGCGGTGTCGTTGCCATCGAGGAGACGACGGTGAAAACCCAGGAAGGCCACGGCAAGTTTGTGAAGCGCGAACCCTTCGCCGCCGTCAACAAGGCCCTGTCCACCTGGAAAGACGTCGTCGCGCCCCGCAAGGTCCAGCGCACCGGCATCCCGGCAAGCGGGGTGTAACTGTGCGCGCCCGCCACCTTCTGGTTACCGCCATTCTGCTCGTACCGACCTATGCAAACGCCGATGGCCTGGGACTGGCCATCGACGGCAATTATGGCAGCAAGGAAGGATGCATCTATGCAAAGACCGGAGAATCGAGCGGTGCCGATACATTCCTGCTGCTGACGCCTGATGCCGTGACGACGTCCGTTTCCAGCTGCGAGTTCAAGAAGATCGTCAAGACCAGCAACGACAGGTTCACCGTCACGGCCGCCTGCCAGGCAGAAGGTGAAGACAGCGCTGGCGAAGAGAGAGTTGATATCATCCGTGTAGACAAGAGCAGTTACCGCATCCTTTTCGAGGACGGGACAAAATTGGGACCCGTGAAGAAATGTCGGTAATCGCATCCACGCCAGAACAGAAGATCACGGCATCCGTCGTGTCTGCCCGAAATCTCTGTCTCACCTACCAGACGAGCGATGGTCCGGTGCATGCGCTGAGCAACGTCGATCTCGATGTCCGCAAGGGCGATTTCATCTCCTTCATCGGCCCTTCAGGCTGCGGCAAGACGACGTTTCTGCGCTGTATCGCCGATCTCGAGAAGAAGACTTCCGGCGAAATCGACGTCAACGGCATGACGCCTGAAGAGGCCCGCAAGGCGCGAGCCTATGGCTATGTCTTCCAGGCTCCAGCGCTCTATCCGTGGCGCACCATCGAGAAGAATATCTCCCTGCCGCTCGAAATCATGGGCTACGCGAAGGATGAGCGGGACAAACGCATCGCCCGGACGCTGGACCTCGTCAACCTCACCGGCTTCGAGAAGAAGCACCCCTGGCAATTGTCGGGCGGCATGCAGCAGCGCGCATCGATCGCCCGCGCACTCGCCTTTGACGCCGACCTTCTGCTGATGGACGAACCCTTCGGCGCACTCGACGAGATCGTCCGCGATCATCTGAACGAGCAACTGCTGAAACTCTGGGCCCGCACCAACAAGACGATCTGCTTCGTCACCCACTCGATCCCTGAAGCGGTCTACCTGTCGACGAGGATCGTCGTGATGTCGCCGCGCCCCGGCCGGGTGACCGATATCATCGAATCCACGTTGCCGGCGGAGCGTCCGCTCGGCATCCGTGAAACCCCCGAATTCCTCGCCATCGCCCACCGCGTCCGCGAAGGCCTGCGCGCCGGCCACTCCTATGAGGAATAGGCCATGAACGGCACCTTCCTCCTCTGGCTCGGCGGCGCCATGCTGATCTTCCTCGGCGGCGCCACCGCATCGCGGGCCTATATCGCCACCAGCAATGTCCTGATCCTCGTGCTGTCCCTCGGGCTTTACTGCGTCGGAAACCTGATGATGGTGCGGTTGATGCGCGAGGGCGGCCTTGGCCTTGCCATCTCCGCCTCGGCCATCGTGCAATTGGTCGCCATCAACATCATCGCCTTTGTCGTCTTCGGCGAGCGCCTCAGCTTGGCGCAGATGGCAGGTGTCGGGCTCGGCGTCGTATCTATGGCGTTGATGCTGCTTCCCTTGCAGGGAAAGGCGTGAGCATGGAGAACGAACAGTTTTTCCGGCACAAGTTCATTCCCGTGACGACCGTTCTCCTCGCCATCCTGGCGATCTGGTATGTCGCCACCGTTATCATGAACGCCCCTTTCCAGATCGACCTCGACAGCCGCGCCGGCGTGTCCACAGGCCCACTGGAGTTCATTGGCAGGACGATGGCGCAGCCGAAGCCGACGCTTCCGGCGCCGCACCAGGTGGCGATTGCGGTTTTTGACAACACCTTCCTGCGCGCCATCGATAGCAACCGCAGCCTCGTCTACAACGCCTGGATCACGCTGACATCCACAGCCGTCGGCTTCGTCTTCGGCACGCTTCTCGGTATCCTCATCGCCATCGGCATCGTCCATGTCGTCACGCTCGACCGCAGCCTGATGCCTTGGATCATCGCCTCCCAGACCGTGCCGGTGCTCGCCATCGCGCCGATGGTCATCGTCGTGCTCGCCGCGGTCGACATCAACGGGCTGATCCCCAAGGCACTGATTTCGACCTACTTGTCGTTTTTTCCGGTGACGGTCGGCATGGTCAAGGGTCTTCGCTCACCCGAAGCCATGCACCTGGACCTCATGCGCACCTACAAGGCCACAGCCACCCAGACATTCTGGAAGCTGCGTCTGCCCGCCTCCGTGCCTTACCTGTTCACCTCGATGAAGGTCGGTATTGCGGCGAGCCTGGTCGGCGCCATCGTCGCTGAATTGCCGACCGGAGCTGTCGCCGGCATCGGCGCAAAACTCCTCGCCGGCTCCTATTACAGCCAGACGATCGACATCTGGGCCGCGCTCGTCGCGGGCTCGGTACTAGCGGCCCTGCTCGTCGGCATCGTCAGCATTGCCGCCCGCATCGTCGACCGTGCGATGGGGAGGCGCCCATCATGAAGAACCTCCAGTATTCCTGGCAAAGCCTCGTGGCGATCCTTCTTTGCATCGGCGCCGCCCTCACCTTTCCGCTGATCGAACCCGGCAGCGGCGATCCCATCCTGCCCGGTATCAGCGCCCTGATCTTCTTCATGATCATCATCTCATGCTTTCTGTCGCAGTTGACACTGCCGCCGGCGATCAGTGCTGCCATCCTGTTTCTGGCAGCCCATGAAGTCGCTTGGCTGCTGTTGACCGCAATCACCGGCAATGAGGGCGCCGCCAGACTGTCATTCTTCCTTTTGCTGGCGTCCGCATGGCTGCTCGCGTGGCGCTGCGTCAGCATTCTTTCGGATATCCGCCCGCACTCGCGCTTTTCCGGTACGGTCCTGAGGCTGCTAATTCCGGCGATCTTCGGTGCCTGGATCCTGATCATCTGGGAGGCCGCTACGCGTGGCGCCGGCATCCCGTTCATCATCCTGCCGCCGCCGAGTGCCATTGCCGTCCGAATTGCCAGTTCCTTGCCGATCCTTGCCGCCGACGTTCGCCAGACGATCTTCAAGGCGGTGATCGCCGGCTACGCCATCGGCTGCATCAGCGGATTTCTGGTGGCGATCCTCGCCGACCGCTTCGCTTTCCTGAGGCGCGGCCTGATGCCGATTGCCAACCTCGCCTCCGCCCTGCCAATCATCGGCGTCGCCCCGATCATGGTCATGTGGTTCGGCTTCGACTGGCAATCGAAGGCGGCCGTGGTTACCATCATGACTTTTTTTCCGATGCTGGTGAACACCGTGGCAGGCCTTGCGGCATCGGGAGCGATAGAACGTGACCTGATGCGCACCTACGCCTCGAGTTACACCCAGACCCTGTTCAAGCTCCGGCTTCCAGCCGCAGCACCCTTCATCTTCAACGCATTGAAGATCAACTCGACGCTGGCTCTGATCGGTGCCATCGTCGCGGAATTCTTCGGCACCCCCATCGTCGGCATGGGCTTTCGCATCTCGACCGAAATCGGCCGGATGAACGTCGACATGGTGTGGGCGGAAATCACGGTGGCGGCGATTGCCGGCTCCGTTTTCTATGGCGTCGTGGCCTTGGTGGAAAGGGCAACGACTTTCTGGCATCCGTCGAGCCGTGGTGGCTAGACGGCCTGCTATCCTGGCCAGGGATCGCAGGCATAACTTCAGAGGGAAAAGGGAAGAAAATGAAAAAAATAGTCATGACATTGATGGCCGGCACCATGGCCGTTGCCGCAGCCCAGTCAGCACTTGCTGCCGACAAGGTGACGCTGCAGCTGAAATGGGTCGCCCAAGCCCAGTTCGGCGGCTACTACGTCGCCAAGGACAAGGGCTTCTACAAGGCGGAAGGCCTGGACGTCGACATCAAGCCGGGCGGCCCTGATGTCGCTCCTGAGCAGATCATCGCCGGCGGCGGCGCTGACGTGATCGTCGACTGGATGGGCGGTGCCCTGGTTGCCCGCGAAAAGGGCGTGCCGCTGATCAACATCGCCCAGCCCTTCGAGAAGTCAGGCCTTGAAATGGTCTGCCGCAAGGACGGCCCGGTCAAGACCGAAGCCGACTTCAAAGGCCACACGCTCGGCGTCTGGTTCTACGGCAACGAATATCCGTTCTTCGCCTGGATGAACAAGCTGAAGATCCCGACATCGGGCGGCACGGACGGTGTCACGGTCCTGAAGCAGAGCTTCGACGTCCAGCCGCTGATCCAGAAGCAGGCCGACTGCATCTCGGTGATGACCTACAACGAATATGGCCAGGTCCTCGACGCCGGCTTCAAACCTGAGGACCTCACCGTCTTCAACTATACCAAGCTCGGCGTGAACCTGCTCGAAGACGGCCTCTACGCCAACGAAACGAAGCTCAAGGACCCGGCCTTCAAGGAAAAGATGGTCAAGTTCGTTCGCGCCTCCATGAAGGGCTGGAAATACGCCGTCGAGCATCCCGATGAAGCCGCCGAAATCGTCGTCGATAACGGCGGTCAGGACGAAGCCCACCAGAAGTTCATGGCCGGCGAAGTCGCCAAGCTGATCGGCTCCGGCAAGCTCGACAAGGCGCTCTACGAACGCACCGAAACAGCCCTGCTGGACCAGAAGATCATCACCAAGGAGCCCAAGGACGCCTGGACGCACGCCATCACCGATGCCGCGCTGAAGTAGTCTTAACGCTCTAACAGTCCTGAAACGCGCGGGCTCTCATGCCTGCGCGTTTCTGCGTTGAGGGGCGGTGAAATTGCCGCGTCAGATCGGGATCCCGAGGCAAAATAGGCTCGGAACCGATTGGTTCATCACCACTTTCGCCCGAACCTGCCGAGATAAAGGCGCACGTGCTGTAAACTGATTGTCACCCGCAGCGGCTATCCTAGCGATATCTGGGTCCTTCGACCTGCAGATTTTCAGCCTGCGGTGGAGCATCCGCCCGCTAGCGGACTGCGTGTTGCCAGCCGCGCCATTTCCAGCGACACTCGCTTTGATCGCAGCCGAACGAGGAGACCGACATGAACAACATCTCCAGTGAAAACGACCCGGATTTCCGCCCGGCGTCCGCCTGCACGCTCTCGGCGATCTTCGACAGCAGGAGCGAAGCAGCGTCCGCAGTCGCCCGCCTGCAAGACGCCGGCATTCCGTCGGAAGCAGTCCATTTCCTCCCCAATATCGCCAGCGAAGGCGACGAGCCGGCAACTGCAGCGGAGCCGGTCGACTTCTGGCACAAGCTCGAAAACTGGTTCTTCGCCGACCACGAGCGAGCCGCCTATTCCGAAGGCCTGCGACGCGGCGGTTTTCTGGTATCGGTGATCGACGTCGACAAGGCGCAATACGACATCGCCCGCAATATCCTCGACGACGAAGGCTCCATCGACATCGACGAGCGTGCGGACCAGTGGCGTCGGGAAGGCTGGAGCGGCAAGCCTTAACACTTGAGGGCTATGGCGTGTTGCAACCTGGAGAATGACATTTGACACGCGAAATCGAACTGAAGCTCGAATTGTCGCAGGAAGCCAAGTACAGGCTTCTGAACTCGCCACTACTGGGCGAGCCATTGGCGGTCTTCGAGCAGCGCGCGCTCTACTTCGACACCCCTGACCAGACGTTGCGCAACGCAGGCTTTTCGCTTCGCATCCGGCAGGCAGGCGATGTCCGCACCCAGACGATCAAGGCAACGCACCAGAGCACTGCCGGCCTGTTTGCAAGGCCCGAATGGGAATCGATCGTCGAGACGGACGTCCCTGTTCTCGATCACACCGCACCCATTTCCACAGACCTATGGCCCGATCTCGATGCCGATCAACTCGTGGTCCAGTTCATCGTGCAGGTGCAGCGAAAGAAATGGCTGCACAGGGAGGACGGCTCCGAAATCGAGATCGTCGTCGACGAGGGCATCGTCATCGCCGGGGACCGCCGCAGCCCGGTGTGCGAGGTCGAACTGGAATTGAAGGACGGCAACACGCTCGATCTCTTTCGCGCCGCGCGCAAGATCCAGGATATCGACGGCCTGCGCCTCGGGGTGCTTTCGAAATCCGAACGCGGTTACGCCCTGGTCGCGCCGTTGCAGAATTTCTATAAAGCCGAGCCCGTGCAACTCGACCGAACGGCCAACGCCGTGACGGCCTTCCAGACCATTGGCCAATCCTGCTTCCGGCAATTTCGCCTGAACGAGACGGTGCTGGCCGATCGACGAAACCCGGAAGCGCTGCATCAGGCCCGCGTCTCCCTGCGCCGGCTCCGTTCGGCCCTGTCGATCTTCAAGCCTATTCTGGTCGATCCCGAGGCAGGCCGAATTGCCGCCGAACTGAAATGGCTGGCCTCGATCATGGGCGACGCTCGCAACTTCGACATTCTCGTATCGACTGCAGACAACGGCGAGCTTCGCGACCGCCTGAAGGTTCTGCGCACCGAAAAATACGATCTCGCCATAGAGGCGATGGCATCTCCGCGCGCACGGCGGGTGGCCATGGATTTCATCGAGTGGTTATGGTGCGGCGCCTATCTGGAGATGGAGGAAACCCGGGAAGCGCGCCACGCGCCGGCCTCGGAGTTCGCCTCCCATGCCCTCGACCGCCTGCGCAAGACCATCAGGCGAAACGCTAAACTTCTGGCAGATGGAACCGACACGGAGCGCCACGAGGTTAGAAAGGATGCGAAGAAACTTCGCTACGCCGCCGAGTTTTTCGCCTCCTTGTTCAGCGACAAGCAAGGACGAAGGCGCCACAGGGAGTTCGTGAAAGCTCTTGAGAAACTCCAGGAACATCTGGGCGGCGTCAACGATCTCGCCACGGCGCCGGCAGTCCTTCGTGATCACGGCCTGGAAGACCACCCGGATGCCGGCAGGCTATCCCCGACAGGAAGGAAGACCAAGCTACTCCAAGCATCCGCGGATGCGCTGGACGATCTGCTCGATGTCAAAAGGTTCTGGCGATGACGTCATCATCGGTATGGGTCCCATTGAAGGCTCCAGGGGTGCGCTGCCATGGATGAGCCGACGGTGAAGCTGCAGACGGGGGCGCCTGCCCTGAAGCAGACTGCACAGCCGCTGTTCGAGCAGGCGGGTGCAATCTGCTATCGCCGGATTTCCCGCGAGGTGCTGCTGATCACCAGTCGTCGGAGCGGGCGATGGGGCATCCCCAAAGGCAATGTCGAAGCTGGCGAAACCTCCGCACAGGCGGCGGAGCGCGAAGCTTTCGAGGAGGCCGGCATACGCGGCACGTGCGCGCCCGAGATCCTTGGAGCATTTGCCTACCGCAAGGAGGGCACCAACGCATCCTACCGTGTTTCAGTCCACCTTCTCGACGTCCGCCTTGCCGTTACGGAGTTTCCGGAGAAGGGTCAACGCATCATGAGATGGGTACCCTTTCCGGAGGCGATTGAAGCCGTGCACCAGCCCGGATTGAGAATGCTGCTCGGTGTCCTTGGAAAGAGCAGTCTTTTCGGCGAAAATTCGTAAAGCCGGAATAGCATCCCGACGCCTTGTGGAAGTCCAACGGAGTGTCGCCACCTCCAATCTGGAGGGCGCTCTCAGGAACTTTTAAACAAGGCGCTTTCAAAACTTATTTTTGCTAGTATTGAACTTCATGATCCGAAGTTTGGAACGGGTCGTAACCTTGTCAAAAGGGGTCTACGGGGCGTTTTCACAGGTAAGAGCGCTATTGCAGATGGCGAGTAAACCGAGCATCGAGAACTGCCGCATTTCCAAACGCCCGACGATCGACCGCAACATTCGAAAGAACAGCATGTTCCGCACGCCGCTCAAAGCCCAGACCGCCGCATTCCTGCTCTTGAGTCTGCTGCCCGCCTTTGCCGCAAGCGCGGAGGAAACTGCTGTTGCGGCCCCCAAGCAGAACCTTCCGGCCATCGTCGTGACGCAGGCCGTGAAGCGCAACATGGTCGAGAAAATCGTCGCCACCGGAACGGTCAAGGCAGTCGAGGAAGTCTACATCCAGCCGCTCGTCGATGGCCTGCCGATCAAGACGTTGCATGCCGACGTTGGCGACAAGGTAACGGCCGGCAGCACGCTGGCGACGCTGAGCGACGATGCGCTGGTGCTCCAGAAGGCCGAGACGCAGGCAACGCGCGCGAAGGGTCAGGCGACGCTTGCCCAGTTGCACGCCCAGCTGATCGAGGCGCAAGCCAACGACGCCCAGACCGAATTGCAGCGCGCACGCTCCGTTGCCATGGGTGAAAAGGGTACCGTCTCGGTTTCGACCGTCGAGCAGGCAACGGCGTCGGCAGCAGCCAACAAGGCAAGGGTGACATCGGCCGAACAAGCCATCGCCGTCCAGGAAGCCGATCTCAAGGTGGTCGACAGCCAGATCGCCGACATCGACCTGAAGCTTGCCCGCACCGGCGTCAAGACGCCCGTAAGCGGCACGGTCGCGTCGCGCAACGCGCGCGTTGGCGCCATTGCCAACGGCTCAGGCGATCCGCTGTTTACCATCATCCGGGACAGCGCCCTCGAGCTAGTCACCGACGTCTCAGAGAGCGATATAACCAAGATCCAGGCGGGGCAGAAGGCCACCGTCTCGCTCTCCGGCAGCCGTGAAAAGCTGACCGGCTCGGTGCGTCTCGTCTCCCCGACAGTCGATGCCGTCACCCGGCTCGGCGCGGTCCACATTTATATCGACGATGGCAGCAAGGCACGCGCCGGCATGTACGGCAGCACAGAGATCGTCATAAACCAGACGGACGGCATCGCCTTGCCGCTGACTGCTGTCAACAACGAGCCACAGGGATCGTCCGCCCGCAGGGTCGAAAACGGGATCGTCAAGTTCGTCAGCGTTGAAACCGGTATCCAGGACGGCGCCTATATCCAGATCGTCAAGGGTCTGAATGCCGGCGACGAGGTGGTGGCCAAGGCGGGTGCCTACGTGCGCGACGGCGACCACATTACGCCGGTGCACGATATGCCCGCTGCAACCAACTGAACGGGGCTCAGATGAATTTCTCCGCCTGGTCCATCCGCAATCCCGTCGCACCGCTGCTGGCTTTTGTGCTGCTGCTGTTTGTCGGCGTGCAAGCTTTCAACAAGCTGCCGATCACCCGTTTTCCGAACATCGACGTTCCCGTCGTCAACATCACCGTAACCCAGAACGGCGCCTCTCCGGCGGAACTGGAAATGCAGGTGACCAAGGAGATCGAGGACGCCGTCGCCAGCATCAACGGCATCGACGAAATCCAGTCGACGATCAATGACGGCGTATCGCAGACTGTGGTGGTCTTCCGCCTTGAAGTGCCGACGCAGCAGGCCGTCCAGGACACCAAGGACGCCGTCGACCGTATCCGCGGCAACCTGCCGGGCAACGTGGACGAACCGATCGTATCCAAGGTCGATGTCGAAGGCCAGGCGATCCAGACCTTTGCGGTCTCCTCTCCCAATATGACGCTCGAGGAACTCTCGTGGTTCGTCGACGACACCGTCAAGCGTTCGCTTCAGGGCCAGAAGGGCATCGGCCGCGTCGACCGGTACGGCGGTGCGAACCGCGAGGTGCGCATCGAGCTCGATCCCGACAAGCTGAACGCCCATGGCATCACCGCGCTCAGCGTCAACCAGCAACTGCGCGGCACCAACATCGATCTCGGCTCAGGCCGTGGCCAGGTGGCCGGCAGCGAGCAGGCAATCCGCGTGCTCGGCGATGCCCGCGACGTGGCCCAGCTTGCCGACACCACGATTGCGCTGTCCAACGGGCGCTTCGTGAAGCTTTCCGATCTCGGCGCGATCAAGGATACCTATGAGGAGCCGAAATCCTTCTCGCGCTTCAACAACAATCCGGTGGTCACCTTCGGCGTCTTCCGCGCCAAGGGCGCCAGCGAAGTCAGCGTCGCAAAGACTGTGTCCGAAAGCCTCGCGAAGGTCAGGACGGAAAACCCGAACGTCAGCATCGAACTGATCGACGATTCGGTCTACTTCACCTATGGCAACTACGAGGCGGCCATCGACACACTGATGGAAGGCGCGCTGCTCGCCGTCATTGTCGTGTTCCTGTTCCTGAAGAACTGGCGCGCCACGCTGATCTCGGCCATCGCCCTCCCCCTGTCGGCCATTCCCACCTTCTGGATCATGGACCTGATGGGCTTCTCGCTCAATCTGGTGAGCTTCCTCGCCCTGACGCTGGCGACCGGCATCCTCGTCGACGACGCCATCGTAGAGATCGAAAATATCGCCCGCCACATCAAGATGGGCAAGACGCCGTACCGCGCGGCCATCGAGGCTGCGGATGAAATCGGCTTGGCGGTCATCGCCACCACCTTCACCATCATCGCCGTGTTCGTGCCCGTCTCCTTCATGCCGGGCATACCCGGCCAGTATTTCATCCAGTTCGGCCTCACCGTCGCCTTCTCGGTGTTCTTCTCGCTACTGGTCGCCCGGCTCATCACGCCGATGATGGCAGCCTACCTGATGAGTGCCGAAGACGGCATGGACGATCATCACGACAATGACGGGCGCATGATGCGCGGCTACACGCGGATGATCCGGGTTACCACGCGCTGGCGTTACACGACGCTGCTGGCGGCCATCGCCTTCCTGATCGGGTCCGTCTATTTTCTCTTCCAGGTGCCGGGCAGCTTCCTGCCGCCTGACGATGCTTCGCGGATCGTGCTCTCCGTCGAACTGCCGCCAAATGCCCGCCTCGACGACACCGACAAAGCGACCGACGCCGTCTACAAGCGGGTCAAGGACATCGCCGGCGTCGAAAGCGTCTTCGTGCTCGGAGGAGCGTCTCCGAAGGGCGACCTGGAATTGCGCCGCGCGACCGTGACCCTCGGGCTTTTCAAGCGCGACCAATCGCTCGTAACGAGGCTCGTCAACGACGTCCTCGGCTCCATCCCCATCGTCGGCCCGCATTTGCCGAAGGTAACCCCGAAGGGTCGCATTCGGCCGCAATGGGATATCGAGAAGGAAGTCTTCGCCAAGTTGCGCGATATCCCCGATGTCCGGATCACCAAGCTGAACGACCGCGGCGAGCGCGACCTGTCGTTCAACTTCCTGTCGCGTAGCTCAACCGATCTCAACGGCGCCATCGCGACGCTGGAATCGAAGCTGCGAGCCGATCCGCTGCTGGCAAATGTCAGCCCGGATGGCGCCTTGCCGCGTCCGGAACTGCAGATCCATCCGCGCAAGGACGAGGCTGCCCGGCTCGGCATCACGCCGCAGGCGATATCCGACACCTTGCGGGTGGCTACCATCGGCGACAGCGATTCGTTGCTTGCGAAGATCTCGCTCGACGACCGCCAGATCCCGATCCGCGTTCAGGCATCTCTCGACATGCGGCGCGATCTCGCCGCCATCCGCGCACTCAGGATCCAGACGGCAACCGGCGGCACGGTGCCGCTATCGACGGTGGCCGACATCGACTATTCCGAAGGCCTGAGCTCGATCAAGCGCAACAACCGTTACCGCGTCGTCTCCATCGGCGCCGACCTGCCGCAGGGAGTCGCGCTGAACAGTGCATCCGACCGTTTCCGCCAGATCGTCGCCGGGGCGAATATTCCGGCAAGCGTCCACCTGGCTGAAAGCGGCGACGCCAAGGTACAGAACGAAATGCAGCAGGGCTTCATCAATGCCATGCTGCTAGGGCTGCTGCTGGTGCTGTCGGTGCTGATCCTGCTGTTCAAGGATGTCATCCAGCCCTTTACCATCCTGTTCTCGCTGCCGCTTGCCATCGGCGGCGTCGCAGCAGCGCTAATCGTCACCCACAACCCGCTGTCCATGCCGGTGCTGATCGGCATCCTCATGCTGATGGGCATCGTGACCAAGAACGCCATCCTGCTAGTCGATTTCGCCATCGAGATGATGCACAAGGGCATGCCGCGCGTCGAAGCCATGGTAGAAGCCGGACGCAAGCGCGCGCGGCCGATCATCATGACTTCGATTGCCATGTCGGCCGGTATGCTGCCCTCCGCATTGGGCGTCGGCGAAGGCGGCTCGTTCCGCGCGCCGATGGCAATTGCCGTCATCGGCGGCATCATCGTCTCAACCGTGCTGAGCCTGATTGTCGTGCCGTCCTTCTTCCTCATCATGGACGACTTGTCGCGTCTGCTCGGCTGGCTCTTCGGACGTCTGGTCGGGCGCAGGGATGCCGACGACGTCGTCGTTACCCAGGAAAGCCTCGCAGCTGCGATGGCGGCGAACCGGGCGGAACTCACGGATCTGGAGCGGCGCTTCGAGCGGCTGGAGCAGAAGGATCCTTCCCACCGGGCGGGCGACGATAAACGGAATATCCTCAACTTGCCGCCTCACGCCGCTGAATAATGTGCGATAGTGACAGGCGGGTACGAAAGCGCTGCGATGGCTGGCCGACGGGGGCATCCTTGATCCAGGTCAAGTTGGTGAAAGCCTCGGGTGGCTATGATGAACATTATATTTTTGGAGGGCTTCGTGCATGAGCAGTCTGCTGCCGATGGGCGAGCGTGAGAAGTCGCTTCTCCGGACAATGCCGTTTATCAGTTCGCTGATCGGAGAAGCCTCTGACAAGCTGGTCGAGAGCGCCTCCGCCGTCCACTGCGAAGCGCGCGATATTATCTTCCGCCAAAATGAGCCGTCGGAATTCTTCTACTGCGTGCTGAGCGGCTATGTTCGCCTCTACCGCCTGAACAGGGACGGCAGGGAAGCGGATATCCGCCTTTGCGGCCCCGGAGACACCTTTGCAGAGTGCGTACTCTATGCAGAGGGCGGATACCGCTACAATGCCCAGGCGACGGACACGACGCTCCTCTGCCGGTTCGAGACGCACTCCGTGCGGCGTCTTGCGGAGCGTTATTGCGCGATCGACAAGGCGATGGTGAGCGTCATATCGAGCCACTTTCTAGACAGCATAGATTGCATCGCCAATGACCGGCTGCAGACGGCCCCGCAGAGGGTCGCCAACTATTTGCTGAATGCCTGCGCCGGCAGCGGCGAAGCCGCCCAGCTCCGCCTACCCTTCCCCAAAAGCCTGCTGGCAGGAAAACTGGGCCTGGCGCCGGAAGCCCTGTCGCGGGCGTTCTCGACCCTTAGGAGCTCCGGCGTCACAGTCCACGGCCGCCTGATCGAGATCAAGGACCCGGAAGCGCTTAGAAACGTCTGAGCTTCAAAGCCCGCCGTGGAGCTTGAGGAAATCGACGATCGTGCCAACGCCGTCGCCGCGCTTCATGTCGGAGAACACGAAGGGCAGATCGGCCCGCATGCGGGTTGCGTCACGGTCCATGACCTCGAGATCGGCACCGACATGCGGCGCAAGGTCCTTCTTGTTGATGACCAGCATGTCCGATTTCGTGATGCCGGGCCCGCCCTTGCGCGGGATTTCCTCGCCCTGGCAGACCGAGATCACATAGATGGTGATGTCGGCAAGATCCGGAGAGAACGTTGCGGCGAGGTTATCGCCACCGGATTCGATGAAGACGATATCGAGATCCGGAATCCGCGCATTCAGCCCGGCTATCGCCTGCAGGTTGATGGTTGCATCCTCGCGGATGGCGGTGTGCGGACAACCGCCGGTCTCCACGCCGACGATACGATAGGACGGCAACGCCTGCATCCGTACCAGTGCCTCGGCATCTTCAGTCGTGTAGATGTCGTTGGTGACGACGGCGACGGAATACTCGTCGCGCAATGCCTTGCACAGCTTCTCCGTCAGCGCCGTCTTGCCGGAGCCAACAGGACCGCCGATACCGACGCGCAGGGGACCGTTTCTGGATTTCATGGTTCGAACTCCGATAAAACATAAGGATAGTGAAACGCGACAGCGGCGGATAGAGGCAAATGACGTATCCGCACCCCGCCCCGCCGGGATGAGAGTGGCAGAGCGGCGATCACGAGCGGAACAGCCTCACCCGTTGCGTCTCGTGCCTGAGAGCCACGATGTCGGCCTGGACAGCGGCCGAACCCAGATCGTCCAGGGTGGAAGACGCTGCTTTGGCGGCGGTAGTCGAAACCAGGGTTTCAAGCCCGGCAAGCACCCCGACGCCGTCCCTCTGGCCACATACACTGAGCCGAATGGACGCCGAGACGCCCTGCGACACGAAGGCATGCAGGTAAGCCGCGATAGCGTCGCGTGCCCCGACCCCATGGGCTGCGGCAACCGCGCCGACGGCAACGGGATAGGCAAGCTTTTCAGGAACAGACACCGGCATCTGCGGCCATGCGCCGGCAGCCGCCAGGAAAGCGTCCCCCAGTAGCATTGTTTCCTGATGCCGCTCCCGCGAACCGGCCAAAGCTTCTGCGAGTTCGGCGCAGGCAGCAAGCGGCTGGGGATCAGATGCCGAAGTATGCGCCTCGGCCATCAACACCGCATCGTTCCAGACAGCGCCATGGGTAAGGACCGAGGACAACCATGAATCGAGATCCCGGGCATTGGTCACCAGCCCGTCATGCACCGCTCTTTCGAGGCCTTGCGAATAGGCAAACGAACCAATCGGGAAGGCCGGCGACAGCCAGGCCATCAGACGCAGCAGGGCAGTTGTTTGACTGACGTCACCCATGACGGTCAGTCGTGTGCCGGATGGCCGTGGTCGTGACCATGCGAATGGTAGGCGCCTCGCGCCGGCTGAAAAGGCTCGGTGACGTCGGCCACATCGGCACCCAGGCCTTCGAGCATCGATCGAATGACGTGATCGCGCAGGATGAGGATACGATCTTCCTCGATTTGTGCCGGTAGATGCCTGTTGCCGAGGTGCCAGGCGAGCTCGATCAGATGCAACCGGTTGCGCGGCTTGATCTCGAACAGCTTCTCCGGCGCAGCGACGATCTCGATGAGTTCACCGTCCTCGCGCACCAGAAGATCGCCGTGGGCCAGCAGAACCGCTTCCTTGAGGTCGAGCATGACCATGTCGCCGTTCTCCAGATGCAGAAGCTTGCGGCGAAGATGGCGAAGATCATGCGGCAGGACGACCTTTTCGATCGGATGGGAAGATGGGGTGCCAGCCGGAAGATAGGAGGTGATGCGTTGCATGGAAGGTTCCGTTTCTGTGAAGCGTGACCATGCAAAATAGTCATCGTCTATGCAACAGGAATGCGAACGCGACGTTTGGTTTCCCAGGCGCCAAACCCGGGCCGAGGCATTGCGGTCATATATGTCATGTCGGGATCGAGCAAACTGGAACAGTGCGCGACGGTGTGGGGCCTTTCGTTTTCATGTACAACCCGGTTTCGGCCCAGCGCCTTCGCGAGATAAAGCGCGTTGTCAGCAGCCGCATAGACAGCCTCCGGACTGCGCACCGGGGTGAAGTCGGCAATACCCGCCGAGATCGTGACGGAGATCGCGCCACAATCGATCAAAATACTGGTGTTGCAGACTGTGACCTTCGCAGCTTCGATCCGCGCAATACGATCTTCGGCACTGCCTCCGGATAGCAGAACACCGAACTCCTCGCCCCCGAGACGACCGACCACGGCCTGCTCGCTGAAAATTTTCGACAACACTCCGGAGATCGCAACGATAACGGCATCACCGGCGGCGTGACCATAGCGGTCGTTGACCGACTTGAAGCGGTCCACATCGAAGATGACCAGCGATGCATCTTTATCCGCGCCCGCCATGGATTCGGCAAAGGCGCGACGGTTGAATAGTCCAGAAAGCGTGTCGGTGCGGCTCAAACGTTCGAACTCGGCACGCGAAACCGAAATTTCGTGGATGGAGTAGCCTGTCAGGACCGCGAGAATGGCGGACACCGTTCCCCCGATCAGCCAGGAGAGCATGATGCCAAGCCGGATGCAGTCCGCTAGCGGCAGCCGCAAAATGCCGAGCCACGACATCACCGGCAAGGCCGTCACGACCACCATGAGCGAGAGGAGAACCGATAGAAAACTCGCCTTTAAGGCGAAGATATAGATCGTCCGGCGTTGATGAAAGTTACCGAGCTCGACCTGTAGCGGTATCCATCTAGACATGCAAACCGCCCTCCCCACTCCCGCAACACCCGCATTTGGGATAGCCGCCCTTCTCATTACAGAGTGTTAAGGAAATCGATAGAATGCGGCCTACCGGTAAGTTGTGAACGCTCAGCGAACAAACCATAAGCATTTGATTATAATGTTCTAATTTAGACAGAAACGCAATAATTGCCAAAGGTTGCGTGCCGCCAAATCCATGCCGGAATAATGTCTCGCTACGGCACGCAATCGCCTCAAAACCACGCAAAGTATTTACCGCTACAATATCCCTGGTAAACGAATTGAGCCCCGAAGTCGGGGCTCAATCAAGACAGGATATTTTTTGTTAGGCAGCAACCTGAAGCGACTTGAGGTTCTCCAGGATGTTCTGCGGCGAAGAAATGCCATAGGGATCGTTCTCGGCGTTATCCGAGTAGCCCTCTTCTTCAAACCACTGCTCGACGACGCCGTCATTGATAACGGCAGCGTAGCGCCAGGAGCGCATGCCGAAGCCGACATTGTCCTTGCAGACGAGCATGCCCATCTTGCGGGTAAACTCGCCGGAACCGTCCGGAATGAGCTTGATGTTGACGAGGTTCTGCGACTTGCCCCAGGCATTCATGACGAAAGCGTCGTTGACCGAGATGCAGTAGATATCGTCGATGCCCGCGGCCTTGAACTCGCCGTACAGCTTTTCGAAATCAGGAAGCTGGAAGGTCGAGCAGGTCGGCGTGAATGCGCCCGGCAGGGAAAACACGATGACGCGCTTGCCGGCGAAATAGTCGGCAGATGTCACGTCCTGCCACCGGAAGGGGTTCGAGCCACCGACAGATTCATCGCGAACGCGGGTGCGGAAGGTGACGGAGGGTACTTTTTTCCCGATCATCATAATCATCTCTCCTTCGAAGGATGGGTCAGCAGCAAGTCTTGGGAGAAAATCTGCCGGCCCGATTGAATACCCCTCCGTAGCGAAGAAATTGCGGCAGTGCAGCATAAAAATGGGCATCCACAGGCTCGCATGACAGTCATGCGGGAAGCGCATGGCGTCCTTGTCAATGGACAGGCTGTGACGGCATCAGGAGGTCTGGAGAGACTGCCATTCCCTCAGATCGTCCGTCTGGATCCAGATCGTGTCCTCGTCGCCGGCGCGACCATGCTCCAGCTTGAAGGCTGCGACCTCGAGAAACAGTGAATGATATTCGAGCAGCCTCAAAAGGGACGCATCCGCTGGCTCGGCGACATCCTCGAGCGCCTCGCGGGTGACGATTACCAGCCAGTTCTGACTCTCGTCGCAGGCCGAGATATGGCCGTTTTCATCGGACAGAAAGGGCGGGAATCCGTCCCTCATCGACAGCGTCATGACTTCGCCTCTCTTGGCCGGCAGTTCCGGGTACTATTGTCGGCGATTGGATTTGCCGCCCGCGCCGTGCAGCTTGATATCGCCATTATCGGGGAAGAACTGCGGACCGACGATACGCACCACCCTGCCAGGACGGTCTTCTTTGCCGGAAACGCTAGTGTCGGCCTGAACTGTCTTAGGCCGCTCCAGCGCAACGCTACCGCCGGCGGAGGCCCCGTATACGCCAACGGTGGTTACAGCCGCCAGAAGCCCCAGGATGATGACGGTCGTTTTCGGAAAAGTTTTCATGGTGAACTCGCCAGGGTTGGTGTGTTGCTGGCGAAATGGTTGAACGCCCCATAAGTTCCCGCAAGGGGCGACTTAAGCGACAGACAGCCAGGAGCATGCGGAAATACTTAACGAAGCAGGCGCAATTCGCGTCGTTATTGCGCTGTTCACCCGGACCCGCTGAGGTTTGCAATCGTCAACCCACGCATTTTGCATGGCTGCAGTGAAATATGAAGGTATTGTGACAACGCTCCGCGCGGCGTACACGCGGCCTCCTCGGAATAAAAGTACACGCAAATCACATGCTCAATATCAAAACTCTTTTAAGCGCCAAGATAGTCAGGCGCGCAATCTGTCGTGCGAACGTCGTTGGCAGACGCCGTCGACGTGCCGAACTGCTGGCGAAGAACGCCGTGCATCCATCTATGTTCGGAGACAGCCTCGGCTGATAGCCGGTATACGCTTTCGTTGAAAGACATGGCCCGCCAGCATCCATTTGCGATGCTGGCGGGCATATTTATATCTAGCCTAGAACAGGAAGTAGCGCTGCGCCATCGGCAAAACTGTTGCCGGCTCGCAGGTGAGAAGCTCGCCGTCCGCCCGCACCTCGTAGGTTTCCGGATCGACCTCGATATGCGGCGTCAGGTCGTTATGGACCATCGACGCCTTGGAGATGCCGCCGCGTGTGTTGCGCACCGCGACCAGTTGCTTCGCCACGCCTAGCCTGTTCTGCAGTCCTGCATCGAGCGACGCCTGCGACACGAAGGTGACGGAAGAATTGGTCAGGCTCTTGCCGAAGGCGCCGAACATCGGCCGGTAGTGCACCGGCTGCGGCGTCGGGATGGAGGCGTTCGGATCGCCCATCGGGGCTGCCGCGATCGTGCCGCCGATGATGACCATGTCCGGCTTGACGCCAAAAAACGCCGGGCGCCACATGACGAGGTCGGCGCGCTTGCCGACTTCGATGGAACCGATCTCATGGCTCAACCCCTGCGCAATCGCCGGATTGATGGTGTATTTGGCAATGTAGCGCTTGACGCGGAAATTGTCGTTTTCGCCGATTTCCTGCGCAAGCCTGCCGCGCTGGCGCTTCATCTTGTCGGCCGTCTGCCACGTGCGGATTGCTACCTCGCCGACGCGGCCCATGGCCTGGCTGTCGGACGAGATGATCGAGAAGGCACCGATATCGTGGAGAATATCTTCAGCCGCAATGGTTTCCTTGCGGATACGGCTCTCGGCAAAGGCGATATCTTCCGGGATTGACGACGAGAGATGATGGCAGACCATCAGCATGTCGAGATGCTCGGCAATCGTGTTGACGGTGTAGGGCCGCGTCGGGTTCGTCGACGACGGAATGACGTTCGGCTGGCCGCAGATCTTGATGATGTCAGGCGCATGCCCGCCGCCCGCACCCTCGGTGTGGAAGGCGTGGATCGTCCGGCCCTTGATCGATCCGATGGTATCCTCGACAAAGCCGCTTTCGTTCAGCGTGTCCGTGTGGATCATCACCTGCACGTCGTATTCGTCTGCAACCGTCAGGCAGCAGTCGATGGCCGCGGGCGTCGTGCCCCAGTCTTCGTGCAGCTTCAGCGCACAGGCGCCGCCCAGCACCATTTCCTCGAGCGCGCCAGGCAGCGAGGCATTGCCCTTGCCGACAAAGGCAAGGTTCATCGGAAACGCGTCGGCAGCCTCGATCATCCGCGCGATGTGCCAAGGACCGGGCGTGCAGGTCGTGGCAAGCGTGCCGTGCGCCGGGCCGGTGCCGCCGCCAAGCATGCAGGTGATGCCGGACATCAACGCTTCCTCGATCTGCTGCGGCGCGATGAAGTGGATGTGGCTGTCCATGCCGCCGGCGGTGATGATCTTGCCTTCGGCGGCAATCGCCTCCGTGCCCGGCCCGACGATGATATTGACGCCAGGCTGCATATCTGGATTACCAGCCTTGCCGATGGCCACGATGCGTCCATCCTTGAGGCCGATATCGGCCTTGACGATGCCCCAGGTGTCGATGATCAGCGCGTTGGTGATGACCGTATCGACGGCACCGTCGGCGCGCGTCACCTGGCTCTGCCCCATGCCGTCGCGGATGACCTTGCCACCGCCGAACTTCACCTCTTCGCCATAGGTGGTGAAATCCTTTTCGACCTCGATGAACAGTTCGGTGTCGGCAAGCCGCACTTTGTCGCCGGTGGTCGGCCCGAACATGTTGGCATAGGCGGCGCGGGAGATCTTGTAGGCCATCGTCTTTTTACCTCTGGAGCTCGGATAGTTGCGTGTCTCTGGCTTATGCCCTGTCTAGGTCGTCGCTGTCGGTCGATGTGTTACCGTGCCATCCGGAGACACCAGCGGGGCCGGCGGCATCGTTCGATGAAGCTCAATTTCCCGAGCCTTCCGCCATTTCCTTCAGTTCCTTTGTCCGCAGCCGGGTCATCGTCGCCTTGCAACTTGATACGAGCATTGGCTCCATCGATCCGCCGCGCGCCTGGAAGCCCTCCGCCTCGCATTGACCGTCCCGGTAGGCGATCCAGCCGCGCTGTCCGGCAAGCAGTGCCTTCTCAGCGCCCTTCATCTCTCCTTCGAGATCGGCATCGACTGCCTGCAGGGACGCCCGGGTCTTCTTGTATTGCGTGTTCAGATCGGCATCCGCCGAATCGAAATCCTGTTCCGCGCAGATGTTCATATCCATTTGCGTCTCGGCCTTGCTGCAGTCGGGCGTTTCGTCAGCCAAGGCTAGACCGTGCACCGCCGCCATCATCATGCCTGCCGCAGCCATCATCAGGTTCAAACGCATCGGCTGTCCTCAGTGGTGCGGGATCAGAGCTTGCCCATGACCAGCTGGCGAAAACCGTAGACCTCGCGCTTGCCGGAAAGGGGAATGAGCGTCACAGAGCGGGTCTGGCCTGGCTCGAACCTAACGGCGGTGCCGGCCGGGATGTCGAGGCGCATGCCCCTCGCCTGCTCGCGGTCGAAGGCGAGCCCGCCGTTTGTCTCGGCGAAATGATAGTGGCTGCCGACCTGCACCGGCCGGTCGCCGGTATTGGACACGTCGATGGAGATCGTCGGGGCGCCGGCGTTCAATTCGATATCGCCGCTGGCGGCAATGATTTCACCGGGGATCATCGGATGTTCCTCTTCATGCGGCCTCGGCGGGCGGGCAGCCCCCGGCCTTCAATATACGTTTCGTCGAGGCCGGATTGGCCGCAAGTTTTGCTGCCGGTCGTACCGGACGACGGACCAGCTCACCACCGCAGTTCGGGCATATGCCGGAAAGCGTGCCGGAGGCGCAATCGGCACAATAGGTGCATTCGAAGCTGCACATCATCGCCTCGCGGCTATCCGCCGGCAGGTCGCGATCGCAGCATTCGCAATTGGGCCTGAGCTCGAGCATGACAGGCTACCGGATAGGTTCGTGGACGGTGACAAGCTTGGTGCCGTCGGGGAAGGTCGCCTCGACCTGCACGTCGTGGATCATCTCGGCAATGCCTTCCATCACCTGGTCGCGGCTGATGACATTTGCACCGGCCGACATCAGGTCGGCAACGGACCGGCCGTCGCGTGCGCCCTCGACGACGAAGTCGCTGATCAGCGCGATAGCCTCGGGATAGTTGAGCTTGACGCCGCGCTCAAGCCGCCGGCGCGCCACCATCGCCGCCATGGAAATCAACAGCTTGTCTTTTTCTCTCGGAGTGAGGTTCATCGTCTGCCTATCGCTTGAACTAGAGATTCCAGACTTTCGGCACTGGCGCGCCATTGCGCAAGGCCGAAATGATCGGGATGAGGATTTTTCTGAGCGCAAAGCCATCTGCCGCCGCAAGCCGGATCACCAGCTTGCCGTTCCAATGGCTGACGCCGCCGTTGCGCCCCTCCAGCATCGGCCGAACGGTCGAGAGATAGCGCTCCGCCGAAGGGCCTGCGTAGAGAACCGTGACGAAGGCAACCTGCCCGCCCAGCACCGCCCGCTCGGCAGTCAGGGCCGCGACATCGCCGTCGAACCGCAAGTCCTCGGCATGGATCAGCTTGCCGTTGCGGCGAATGCGCCAGCGGTCGCGGAAAAGTCCGGTCAGCATCGCCTCGCCCATCGCCTTGCGGCCCAGCAATACGGCTTCGACAGCGAGGAATTCCGCCGTCCCGTCGAGGTCGACATCGAGCGTGCGCGACAGCGCAGCGCGGTCGAACAGGATCGTCTCCTGCGGCAACCAGTCGACCCGCGCTCGGGCGCCGACCTCGATCCGCGTCCTGATTTCGGCAATACCGGCGGATGCCTTGTAGATCTTCTCGCAGGCCTGCGTCGTCACGTCGATGCGTGTCTGCGCCGCCGCCGTGACGCTCCAGTCCATGCGATCGCCACCGGTCAGCCCGCCCGCCGTGTTGATGATGACGGCTTCCATCGAGCTGTCGAAGGTGTCTGGCAGCCGTATCTTGGCAGCGCCTTCCTGGAAGAATTCGGCAAGCCGGGTACGTCCGTCGAGCCACTTCGCCGCCAGGTGGCCGCGTCCCTCGGCCCTTTGCGGCCTGGTGCTCGCTGCCATCATCGTCATTATGCGATCCTTGCGGTAAACTTACACAATAGCCGCCATTCAACCTCGCAAGCGTCTGAATGCAAGCTCTTTTTCGTTTCGCCGTATTTCTGAGAAGCTTCCATCAGACCGTCAGGTGGCGTCGGGCTTCCGGCTTATCCAGCGTTTCGGCCAACCCTTCATGAACGATCTCGCCGCGGTCCATGATGTAGACATAGTCGGCAAGCTCCCGGCAGAAATCGAGATATTGCTCGACCAGCAGGATCGCCATCCCAGTTGAATCCCGCAGATACTGGATGGCACGGCCGATGTCCTTGATGATCGAAGGCTGGATACCTTCCGTTGGCTCGTCAAGCACGAGGATCTTCGGCCGCGTCACCAGCGCCCGGCCGATGGCCAACTGCTGCTGCTGCCCGCCCGAGAGATCGCCGCCCCGCCGCGACAACATGGATTTCAGTACCGGAAACAGTTGGAAGATGTCGTCCGGCACGGTCCGGTCGCGGCGCGCCAGCGGCGCAAAGCCGGTCTCAAGATTTTCCTTCACCGTCAGCAGCGGGAATATCTCGCGCCCTTGCGGCACATAGCCGATACCCTGCTTGGCCCGCGCATAGGGCGCCAGGCCGTCGAGCTTATGATCGTTGAAGCTGATGCTGCCGGCACTCAGCGCATGCTGGCCGGTGACAGCCCGCAGCAGCGAACTCTTGCCGACGCCGTTGCGCCCAAGCACGCAGGTGATCTTGCCCATCTCCGCCTTGATCGAAATGCCGCGGAGTGCCTGGGCGGCGCCGTAATGGAGATTTGCGTTTTCGACGGTCAGCATGGTGCGGATTCCTTTGTTTTCCGGGCGAGCACCCCCCTCTGTCCCTCCGGGACATCTCCCCCACAAGGGGGGAGATCAGCCGAGACTTCTGGGCCCGAAAGGGAAAAGAACGATCTCCCCCCTTGTGGGGGAGATGTCAGCGGAGCTGACAGAGGGGGGTAAGCCCACCCCAGACTGTGGATCATGCCGTTCATCACCGCCCCAGATAATTCTCGATCACCTTCGGATCGCTGCTGACGAAATCGATTGAGCCTTCCGCGAGCACGGAGCCTTCAGCGAGACACGTCACCTTGACGCCGAGATCGCGGATGAAGCCCATGTCGTGCTCGACCACCACCACCGAGCGGGTCTTGGCGATTTCCTTCAGCAGGATTGCCGTCTCGGCGGTTTCCGCGTCCGTCATCCCGGCCACCGGCTCGTCGACCAGCAGCAGCTTCGGCTCCTGCGCCAGCAGCATGCCGATTTCCAACCACTGCTTCTGGCCATGGCTGAGGTTGGCCGCCAGCTCGTCGCGCCGATGGTGCAGCCGGACGGTATCGAGGATCTCGTCGATGCGGGCGCGGTCGGTCGGGGTCATCCTGTAGAACAGCGTCGCGAACACGCCGCGACTGCGGTTCAGTGCCAGTTCCAGATTGTCCCAGACCGTATGGCTCTCGAACACCGTCGGCTTCTGGAATTTCCGGCCGATACCGAGCAATGCGATGTCGGCCTCGTCCTTCTTGGTGAGATCGACGGCGCCGTTGAAGAACACCTCGCCTGAGTCTGGCTTGGTCTTGCCGGTGATGATGTCCATCATCGTCGTCTTGCCGGCACCGTTCGGGCCGATGATCGCCCTGAGTTCGCCGGGCTCGATGACCATCGACAGCGAATTCAGCGCCTTGAACCCGTCGAAGGAGACAGACACGTTGTTGAGGTAGAGCATGCTTGTGGGTTTGCCGTCCGTGATCATGCTCTTACTCCGCCGCCTGAATGGGTTCGTCGCTCTCGCCTTTTTCCGCCGCCGCGGACGCCCGCCGCGACCTGCCGCCGCCGGTGCCGTAATGGGCAATCGTGCCAATGACGCCACGTGGCAGGAACAGCGTCACGGCGACGAATAGCCCGCCGAGCGCAAACAACCACACCTCAGGAAATAGTCCGGTAAAGATCGTCTTGCCGCCGTTGACGAGGATCGCCCCGATGATCGGACCGATCAGCGTGCCGCGCCCGCCGACCGCCGTCCAGATGACCACTTCGATGGAGTTGGCCGGTGCGAATTCGCCGGGGTTGATGATGCCGACCTGCGGCACGTAGAGTGCACCGGCAATGCCAGCCATCATCGCCGAGACAACGAAGGTGAACAGCTTGATGTTCTCGACTCGGTAGCCGAGGAAACGGGTCCGGCTTTCGGCATCGCGCACACCGACCAGCACCTTGCCGAACTTGGAGCGCACGATACCCGACGCGATCAGCAGGGCCAGCGCCAGAAACAGCGCGGTCAGCGCGAACAGCGCCGCACGGGTGCCGTCGGCCTGAATGTTGTAGCCGAGGATCTCCTTGAAGTCGGTGAGGCCGTTGTTGCCGCCGAAACCCATGTCGTTGCGGAAGAAGGCCAACAGCAGCGCATAGGTCATCGCCTGCGTGATGATCGAGAGATAGACGCCGTTGACGCGCGAGCGGAAGGCAAACCAGCCGAATACATAGGCGAGCAGCCCCGGCACCAGCAGCACCATCAGTGCTGCAAACCAGAAATGGTCGAACCCGTACCAGAACCACGGCAGCGCCTTGTAGTTCAGGAACACCATGAAATCGGGCAGGATCGCGTTGCCGTAGGAGCCGCGGGCACCGATCTGGCGCATCAGGTACATGCCCATGGCATAGCCGCCGAGCGCGAAGAAGGCGCCGTGGCCGAGCGACAGGATGCCGCAAAAACCCCAGACGAGATCGAGCGCCAGCGCCAGTAGCGCGTAGGTCAGGTATTTGCCGAACAGCGACATGATGTAGGTCGGCACATGCAATGCGCTCTGCGGGCTCGTCAGGAGGTTGGACGCCGGGACGAGAATTGCCACTGCAATCAGCAGCAGGATTGCAATGATGATCTTGCGGTCGAGAGACCGGAGCAGGAAGGCCGTTATCATGCTTCCACCGCCCTTCCTTTGAGTGCGAAGAGCCCACGCGGTCGCTTCTGGATGAACAGGATGATGAGGACGAGCACCAGGATCTTGCCGAGCACGGCGCCGGCATAGGGCTCGAGGAACTTGTTGAGGATGCCGAGCGACATGGCGCCGACCAGTGTTCCCCAGAGACTGCCGACACCGCCGAAGACGACGACCATGAAGCTGTCGATAATGTAGGCCTGGCCGAGGTTCGGCGAGACATTATCGATCTGACTGAGCGCCACACCAGCCATGCCTGCAACGCCTGAGCCAAGCGCGAAGGTGAAGGCATCGACCCAGGCGGTGCGGATACCCATCGAGGACGCCATGCGCCGGTTCTGGGTTACCGCCCGCATCTGCAGCCCGAACGACGAGCGCTTCAGCAGCAGCAGCAGGGCAACAAAGACGACCAGCGCAAAGGCGATGATCCAGAGCCGGTTCCAGGTGATATCGAGGCCGCCGAGGTCGAACGAGCCGGACATCCAGTTGGGATTGCGGACTTCCCGGTTGGTCGGGCCGAAGATCGATCGCACCGTCTGCTGCAGGATGAGCGATATCCCCCAGGTGGCGAGCAATGTTTCCAGCGGCCGCTTGTAGAGGAAGCGGATGACGGTGCGCTCGATCAGGAAGCCAACGGCGCCGGTGAACAGGAAGGCTGCGGGCACGGCAAAGGCCAGGGAATACTCCGCAAGTCCCGGCGCATATCGGGTGATGGCCTCCTGCACGACATAGGTCGTGTAGGCACCGAGCATGACCATTTCACCATGCGCCATGTTGACGACGCCCATTACGCCGAAAGTGATCGAGAGGCCGATGGCAGCCAGCATCAGAACCGAGCTCAGCGACAGGCCGTACCAGATGTTCTGCGCGACATCCCAGAGCGCCAGGGTATCCTTGATCGCATCCATATCCTTTTGGATGGCAGGCTGCAGGTCGGCCGATGCCGTCTGCATCGCTGCCGTCAGGATGGTCAGCGCATCGCGGTCCCCGCGGGCCGCGATCATGTCGATGGCAGCCTTCTTGTCGGCCGGGCTGGCGTCGGTCTTCAAAAGCACGACAGCGCGCGCCGCTTCCATGGTCTTCTTGACCTGAGGATCTTTTTCCTCGGCCAGCGCGGAATTGAGCAGATCGATATTGCTGGGGTCGGCGTCCTTCAGCATGCCCTCGGCAGCCGCGAGGCGTGCGTCGCGATCCGGGCTTAGCAGCGTCAGCTGGCCAATCGAGGCGCTGATGACGCCGCGCAGAGAATTGTTGACCTTGACCTTGACCATCGTGTCCGGATCGACGTCGGCCACAGCCTCGCCGGTGAGCGGATCGACAAAGGTTGGCGCATCGTCGGTGCCACCCTGCAAAAGTACCGGGCCGCCATCCTGGTTGACGAACAGCAGGCCGTCGCTCAGTTCCTTGAGGATCTTGCCGACATGCGGGTCCTTGGAAGCAACCAGCGCCTTGATCGCCGCTTCGCGTTCCGGAAAGTCGCCGACACCGAGCGCGTCGACCAGCGGATGGACCGCATCTTCCGCCTTCAGCACGGTGGCGAAGGCCGGCAGGGCGAGGCATAGGGTCAATAGGAAAATCTTGATGGCGCGATACATCGGCTCTTTTGCCTCGGTTATCGTAAAGCTGGGCTTTCCCTTCTCCCCCTCGGGGAGAAGGTGGCCCGAAGGGTCGGATGAGGGGGCACGGCAGAGAAGCCCCCTCATCGTCTCGCATTCGCTCGACACTTCTCCCCGACGGGGAGAAGGGGGAGAGATCCCCCTTACGTGCCTTGTCCAAATTACATGCCCTTGCCACCGCACTTGCCGGTAGCGACGTTGAAGTTGCCGCAGGACATTGGCTTGCGCCAATCGGAGATCAGGTCCTTGGAGTCGGGCAGGTAGTCCGACCATTCGTCGCCAACAACAGCAGGCGTCTGCTGGACGATGTCGAACTGGCCGTTGCCCTGGATTTCACCGATCAATACTGGCTTGGTGATGTGGTGGTTCGGCATGACGGTGGCATAGCCGCCCGACAGGTTCGGAACGGTCGTGCCGATGATCGTGTCGAGCACCTTGTCGGTGTCGGTGGAGCCGGCAGCCTGGACAGCCTTAACCCAGGCGTTGAAGCCGATATAGGCGGCTTCCATCGGGTCGTTGGTAACGCGCTTGTCATTCTTGGTGTAGGCGTGCCACTGCTTGATGAAAGCCTTGTTGGCAGGCGTTTCAACGGATTCGAAGTAGTTCCAGGCGGCGAGATGGCCGACCAGCGGCTTGGTGTCGAGACCGGCCAGTTCTTCTTCGCCGACCGAGAAGGCGATGACCGGGATGTCGGTGGCCTTGATGCCCTTGTTGCCGAGTTCCTTGTAGAACGGCACGTTGGCGTCGCCGTTGATCGTCGAGACGACGGCGGTCTTCTTGCCGCCCGAACCGAAATCCTTGATCTTGGAGACTTCAGTCTGCCAATCGGAGAAGCCGAACGGCGTGTAGTTGGTCATGATGTCTTCTTTCGGAATACCCTTGGAAATCAGGTAAGCCTCGAGAATCTTGTTGGTGGTGCGCGGATAAACATAGTCGGTGCCTTCGAGAACGAAGCGCTTTACGCCTTCCTTCTGCATCAGGTAGTCGACGGCCGGGATCGCCTGCTGGTTAGGCGCGGCGCCTGTGTAGATGATGTTGCGCGAGGATTCTTCGCCTTCATACTGGACCGGGTAGAACAGCAGCGAGTTCAGTTCCTCGAATACAGGCAGAACCGACTTGCGGGACGAGGATGTCCAGCAACCGAATACGGCTGAAACCTTGTCCTTCTGGATCAGCTCGCGGGCCTTTTCGGCAAACAGCGGCCAATCGGAGGCGGGATCGACGACGACGGCTTCGAGCTTCTTGCCGAGAAGGCCACCCTTCTTGTTCTGCTCGTCGATGAGCATCAGCATGGCATCCTTGAGAGTGGTCTCGGAGATGGCCATGGTGCCGGAAAGCGAATGAAGAATGCCGACCTTGATCGTGTCGTCCGCAGCATAGGCGGCGCCGTTGAACAAAGCCGACGTCGACAGGACGGTACCGATAACGGCACCCGTGACGTAGTTCTTGAAATTCATTGTTTTATCCCCTCTTCGAATTCGACAACACCGGCGAAAACCCGCCGTTAACTGTTGCTTGAGGGACTATGGTTTGGCGCGGGAGAAAACCGTATACGCAATTTGACGTAGGCGGTGGGCGAAACGTGCATCCTTTGCGTCGCGCCGCTTTAAGGCCGAGGATGAACCGTGTTAGCTATCCTCACAGCAAATCGCAGAGGACGTCGACAAAGGCATGGCCGCACGCCAACGCATCATCCCCGTCAGGCGCGAATATAATCGCTGGGTCGCCAACCAGACGCTGGAAGACTACGCCCTGCGCTTTACCGCCAAGAGCGCCCGGCAATTCTCCTCGGCGCGGATTTCGCAGACGGCTATCGGCGCCATCTCGTTCCTGGCGCTGGAGGCAATCGGCGGCGCCATCACGCTCTCCTACGGCACGACCAACGCCTTCTACGCCATCATCGTCGCCAGCCTCGTCATGCTCGGCATCGGCCTGCCGATCAGCCGTTACGCCATCCGCCACGGCGTCGACATCGACCTTCTCACCCGCGGTGCCAGTTTTGGCTATATCGGCTCGACCGTCACCTCGCTGATCTATGCCAGCTTCACCTTCATGCTGTTTGCCATCGAGGCATCGATCATGTCCGGTGCGCTTGAACTGACGCTCGGGATCCCGCTGTGGATCGGTTATATCATCAGCGCCTGCATGGTGATCCCGTTGGTCACTCACGGGGTCCGCCTTATCAGCCGCTTCCAGCTTCTGACCCAGCCCTTCTGGATCGTCCTGAATGTCCTGCCCTTCGTGTTCATCGCCTTTTCCGACTGGGAAAAGTTCGATATCTGGCGGGCCTTTGCCGGCCTCGACCGGCCATCCTCTTCCGGCACCCTTGCGCCCTTCAACCTGATCGATTTCGGCGCTGCCTCGGCTGTCATCCTCGCGCTGATTTCGCAGATCGGCGAACAGGCGGATTTTCTGCGCTTCCTGCCGCCGGAAGGCCATCGCAAGCTTCGCCACCGGCTGGCGATCTTTCTTGCCGGTCCCGGCTGGGTGATCATCGGCGCGCCGAAGCTGCTGGCCGGCTCGTTCCTTGTCGTGCTGACGCTGAGCGCCGGCGTGCCGCCCGACCGTGCCGCCGACCCGGCCCAGATGTATCTCACAGCATTTGGCTACATGATCCCCTGGCACAATGCAGCGTTGCTGCTGATGGTCGCCTTCGTGATGGTCTCGCAGCTGAAGATCAACGTCATGAACGCCTATGCCGGCTCGCTGGCCTGGTCGAATTTCTTCTCGCGCCTGACCCATAGCCATCCCGGCCGCGTCATCTGGCTGGTGTTCAACGTCGCCATCGCGCTGCTACTGATGGAGCTTGGCATTTACCGGCTGCTGGAAGAGACGCTCGGCATCTTCTCGATCATCTCCATGGCCTGGCTCTGCACGATTTCGGCGGACCTGTTCATCAACAAGCCGCTCGGCCTCGCCCCAGAAGGCATCGAGTTCAAGCGCGCCCATCTCTACGACATCAACCCAGTCGGCCTTGGCGCCATGACCCTGTCGGCCGGCATCGCATTGACGGCGCATTTCGGCCTGTTCGGCGCAGTCGCCGCATCGCTTGCTCCCTACATCACCCTGATCGTAGCGCTGGTCGCCTCGCCTGCCATCGCCTGGGCCACCAAGGGCAAGTTCTACCTCGCGCGCAAACCGCGCCAGAGCTGGAAGAACCTCACCGATATCACCTGCTCGATCTGCGAGCACCCGTTCGAGCCGGAGGACATGGCCTGGTGCCCCGCCTACGCGGCGCCGATCTGTTCGCTTTGCTGCTCGCTCGACAGCCGCTGTCACGACATGTGCAAGCCGAACGCCAATCTCAACGCCCAGATCGGCACCGTCGCCCGCGCAGTGCTGCCGGCGACGGTCATCGCCAAGCTGACAACGAGGCTAGGGCGCTATGGCATCGCCGTCGTGCTGGCGCTCGGTGCCGTCGGCGTCATCCTCGCCCTCATCGCCCACCAGGTATCCTCCGCATCGCCGGAGACGGCCGAAGTGGTCAACCGCACCATCCTGATCGTCTTCTTCGTCTTCGCCGTCATCGCTGGCATCGTCTGCTGGTTCTACGTGCTGGCCCATGACAGCCGCGTCGTTGCCGAAGAGGAATCATCGCGACAGAACACGCTGCTGCTGAAGGAAATCGCCGCCCACAAGAAGACCGACGCGGCGCTACAGACCGCCAAGGAAACAGCTGAAAGCGCCAACCGTGCCAAGAGCCGCTATGTCGTAGGCCTCAGCCACGAATTGCGCACCCCGCTCAACGCCGTGCTCGGCTACGCCCAGATCCTCGAGCGCGACGAAACGATACCGGCGCCGCGCCAATCCTCGATCCGCGTGATACGGCGCAGCGCCGAGCACCTGTCGGGGCTGATCGACGGACTGCTCGATATTTCGAAAATCGAGGCCGGTCGCCTGCAGGTCTATTCGAACGAGATCAACATCCGCGATTTCCTCGACCAGATCATCGACATGTTTCGGCCGCAGGCACAGGCAAAAGGCCTCACCTTCATCCATGAGCGCGCCGCCTCCCTGCCGGATTACGTCCGCACCGACGAGAAGCGGCTGCGGCAGATCCTCGTCAACCTGCTGTCCAACGCCATAAAATTCACAGACCGGGGAACGGTGCGCTTCGACGTCGGCTATCGTAGCCAGGTGGCCACATTCTCGCTTTCCGACACAGGACGCGGCATCGCCGAGAAGGACCTCGGACGCATCTACGAGCCGTTCCAGCGTGGCGAGGCAGAAACCGTCCGGCCGATGCCGGGCCTCGGCCTCGGCCTGACCATCACCCAGCTCCTCACCAACACCCTGGGCGGCGAGATTTCGGTGACCAGCGAAAAGGATGTCGGCTCGACCTTCAAGGTGCGGCTGATGCTGTCCGCCGTGCAGCGGCAGATGAAGCCCGTGCCGCAGGAGCGCAAGATCGTCGGCTATGACGGCTCGAGGCGGACGATCGTTGTCGTCGATGACAACGAGGATCATCGGGAGATGATGCGCGAGATTTTGGTGCCGCTCGATTTCGTTGTCCTGACCGCCGTCAGCGGCCCGGATTGCCTGACACTGATCGAAGGCATCAAGCCCGATCTTTTCCTTGTCGACATCTCGATGCCCGGCATGAACGGCTGGCAACTGGTGGCAAGGCTGCGCGAAAGCGGACAGGCGGGACCGATCCTTATGCTCTCGGCCAATATAGGCGATGGAACCGCTGGTCGAGAAAACAGCAGCGGCCACGACGACGCCATCAGCAAGCCGGTCGATATCCGGCAATTGCGCGACCGGCTGGCGCTACATCTCGGCCTCAAATGGATCTATGCCGACACCGTTGCAGCCCCTGCAATTAAGGCACCGCTGCCAATGAAGAGCCCCGGCCTCGATCATATCGGAGAGTTGATAAGCCTTGCCGAAATCGGCTATATCAGGGGCATTGAGGCAAAGCTTGCAGATATCGCCAGGCTGCCCGAGAACCAGCCTTTCATCGATGCTCTCCGGGTTTATGTCCAGGCCTTCGATCTGACCGGCTTTCTGGCATTCCTGCGTGAATTCGACATCGAAAAGGTAGAACCGATTGGCTGAACCCGCCCTGCCCCGCGACATCGTTCTGCTCGTGGATGACTCGCCGGAAGCCCTCGGATTTCTGACCGAAGCGCTCGAACAATCGGGCTTTTCCGTTCTGATCGCCACTTCCGGTCCGGCGGCGCTCGCCATCGTCGAGCGTATCACGCCCGACCTTATCCTGCTCGATGCCGTTATGCCCGATATGGACGGTTTCGAAACTTGCCGCCGGCTAAAGGCGAATTCCGGCATTTCGCAGGTGCCGGTGATCTTCATGACGGGGCTGACCGAGACCGAGCACGTCGTCCACGCGCTGGAATCCGGTGGCGTCGATTATCTTACCAAGCCGATCAATATCGACGAGTTGCGCGCCCGCATCCGCGTTCATCTGCGCAATGCCCGCTCGGCGCAAAGTGCAAGGGTGGCGCTCGATGCCGCCGGCCGCCACCTGCTCGCCGTCAGAGGCGATGGCAGCATCCACTGGTCGACGCCGCAGGCAACGCGATTGGTCAATGCCGCCACCGGCAGCGACGATGGCCTGGAGCTTGTCGTGGCTGAAATCAGCGGCTTCATGCGAAAAGGCGGGCGCACCCTTCCCACTCGCGACAACGTTCTGTCCATCAGCCCCAACGGCCATGCAGCGCTGCAACTGGCTTTTCTCGGCACGATTGGTCCTGACGAGCACCTGTTCCGGCTGACCGCTGCACGGCAACATGCCGACGACAGCGTGCTGCGCCAGCATTTTTCCCTCACCCAGCGCGAATCCGAAGTGCTGCTGTGGATCGCCAAGGGCAAGGCCAACCGCGACATCGGCGAAATCCTCGGCCTTTCCGCCCGCACGGTAAACAAGCATCTGGAGCAGATCTACGTCAAGCTCGGCGTCGAGAACCGCGCCTCGGCAGCCGTCAAGGCGGCCCATGTGCTGCGCGAGATGTAGCGACGCAATCGATCCTCCATTTTGCAAGCAAGGACCAGCACGATGAACTACCGTGTCGTTCTCTCCGGCTGCTCAGGCGGCGGCAAATCAACCCTACTCGCCGAACTGCAGCGTCTCGGCCACAGTGTTATTGAGGAGCCAGGCCGGAAGATCGTCGCCGAGGAGCGACAGGGCGAGGGCAAAGCCCTGCCCTGGGTCGATCTCGCAGCATTTGCGCGGCGCGCCATGGTGATGGCCAAGAGCGACTGGAACACTGCCAGCCAACTTGAAGGCTGGGTGTTCTTCGACCGTGGTCTTGTGGATGCCGCCGCAGCGCTGGCATACGCGACTGACGAAAAAACGCTTTTGCCACTCATCGACGGCTGGCGCTACCACCATCAGGTTTTCCTGACGCCTCCGTGGCAAGAAATCTTTCAGACCGATACTGACCGCCGCCATGCGTTTGACGATGCCGTGCGGGAATACGAGCGCCTTCTGATCGCTTATTCGAGGCTCGGATATGAAGCCGTCGTCCTGCCGAGATTGTCTGTGACAGAGCGTGTCCGCTTCGTGTTGGAAACGCTGTCGCCATTCGGCGACACGACGTCTCCGGTCGAAAACGGAAAAGGCCCGGACGAGCCGGGCCTTCCCAAAATCAGCGACAGAAAATGAGTTACTTCACGTCCTGCGGGAAGTAGCTGATCTTGCCGTCGGGGCCCTTCTTCCATTCGTACATGATGTAGCCTGGGATCTTCGGGTCGCCCTTGGCGTCGAACGAGATATCGCCGAGAACGGTTGAGAACGGACCCTTTTCGTGCATGGCCTTGGCAACGGTTTCAGCGTCAACCGAAGCAGCAGCCTTGGCAGCGGCAGCGATCGTCTGAACGGCAGCATACGAGTAGAGCGTGTATGCTTCCGGGTTGAAGCCGGCAGCCTTGAACTTCGCAACGAGGTCCTTGTTGGCCGGGTTCAATGTCGGATCTGGACCGAAGGTGTTCAGCGTGCCGATGACGGCGTCGCCAGCGATCGAAGCCAGTTCGTTCGAAACGATACCGTCGCCCGAAACGAGTGTGGCCTTGACGCCCTGGTCGGCAGCCTGGCGGATGATCAGGCCGGCTTCCGTGTGCAGGCCACCCCAATAGATGATCGAGACGCCGGCTTCCTTCATCTTGGCGATGAGGGCCGAGAAGTCCTTGTCGCCGACGTTGATGCCTTCGTACATGACTTCCGTCATGCCGGCGGTGTTCAACGCCTTCTTGGTTTCATCGGCGAGACCCTGACCGTATGGGGTCTTGTCGTGAATGATGGCGATCTTCTTGTCCTTGAAATGGGCAGCGAGATAGGCGCCGGCAACGCCGCCCTGCTGGTCGTCGCGACCGCAGGTACGGAAGGTGTTCCACAGGCCGCGTTCCGTGAAGGTCGGGTTGGTCGCGGCAGGCGTGATTTCGAGAATGCCGTTTTCGGCATAGACTTCCGATGCCGGGATGGAAACGCCCGAGTTGAAGTGACCAACGACGTACTTGACGCCATCGGCAACGAACTTGTTGGCAACCGAGATGCCCTGCTTCGGATCGGAAACGTCGTCGCCGAGTTCGATCTTGATCTTTTCGCCATTGATGCCGCCGGCAGCATTGATGTCTGCTGCGGCCTGTTCGGCACCCTTCTGGAGCTGTGCACCGAAGGCTGCGTTCGGACCGGTCAGGGGACCACCGACGCCAATGATGATATCGGCCCATGCAGTACCGCTGAAAGCGACGAGCGCCGTCAGAGCCACTGCCGAAAGAAGAGATTTCTTCATATTATTACTCCCAATTTTTGGGCGGGGACCGGTCAAGAACCCAACGCATTACCCACCATTGTCCGCGTCGGGGAAGCTGTTCCACTCCAGGCAATTCATGCCCAGTTTCAACGGGCTGTCAATGTTTGTCCTTCCACGAAAACGCGGAAGTCCGTTCGTACAGCCAGTAATAGTTGTTGACCATCTGATTGGTGCGGCGATAGCGGAAACCGGCCATCGAAACGATCAGGAGGACAACGAAATCGATGCCGAAATACAAGGCGCTTAGCATGGGCCCATCGAAGAGCGCATGGTGCAGAAACTGCATCACCCAGGCCAGGAGAAACGTATAGGCGATGACCAGGCCGTAGCCATCCCAGTTCTCGGCAACAGCCCTGCCGGCCCGCGACGCGGTCCACAGGCCGAGCAGCAAGACGAGGCCCCGTATGATCATCCGCACGCCGGTGTCGGGCTCGAAGAAAAGTCCCTGCATAGTAAAGCTCCCCTTCTGTCGGCTTAATGCCGGCCGCCTTCGAGATAGGCCGCGCGGACTTCCGGATTGGCAAGCAGTTCCCTGCCGGAGCCGCTCATCGTCACCTTGCCGTTGACCATCACATAGGCCCGATGCGAAAGTTTCAGGGCTGCGAATGCGTTCTGTTCGACGAGGAAAACCGTCAGGCCTTCCTTCTCGTTCAGCTGCTTGATCGTCTCGAAGATGCCCTTGACGATCAGCGGTGCGAGACCGAGCGACGGTTCGTCCAGCAACAGCAGCTTCGGGCGGGCCATCAGCGCGCGGCCGATAGACAACATCTGCTGCTCGCCACCCGACAGTGTCCCGCCGCGCTGCGCATGGCGCTCCTTGAGGCGTGGGAACATCGTGAAGATCTTCTCGACGTCTTCCTTAAAGTATTTGAGATCGTCCAGGCCTGCGCCCATCTGGAGGTTTTCCATGACTGTCATGCGCGGAAAGATGCGACGACCTTCCGGTGACTGGGCGATGCGCAGCCGGGCGATCTCGTGCATCGGCAGCTTCGTGATGTCGCGGCCTTCGTAGATGATCGAGCCGGAGCGCGCCTGCGGACTGCCGCAGATGGTCATCATCAGCGTCGATTTGCCGGCACCGTTGGCACCGATCAGGCTGACGATTTCGCCGCTGTTGACGTAAACATCGACGCCGGCGAGCGCGCGGATATTGCCATAGTAGGTTTCGACGTTCTGGACGTGAAGCAAGGGTTGGGTTGTCATGTTACTGGGCGCCCCCTTCGAGGTGCTCGACTTCGGCGATCACGTCTTCCACTTCGTCGTCCTCGACGCCGAGATAGGCGGCAATCACCCTCGGGTCGTTCTTGACGTGGTCAGGCGTGCCGTCGGAAATCTTCTGGCCATATTCGAGAACGATGACGTGGTCGGAGATCTCCATCACCACGGACATGTCATGCTCGATCAGCAGGATCGACGTCCCGGTTTCGGCGCGGATGGCACGCAGCAATGCGTTCAGCACCGCCGATTCCCGCGGGTTCAAGCCTGCTGCCGGTTCATCGAGGCAAAGCAGCTCCGGCTCTGTGCACATAGCACGGGCGATTTCCAGACGACGCTGGGCGCCATAGGGCAGATCGCCGGCAGGATCGTCGGCGCGTTCGATCAGATCGGCCTTCTCCAGCCAGAAGCGGGCCAGTTCGATCGCCTTCTTGGCTTCCCGGCTGTATCCGCCGATGCCGAGCAGGCCGAGGATCGTGTAGCCGGAAGCCTTCATCAGCTTGTTGTGCTGCGCCACCAGCAGGTTTTCCAGCACGGTCAGGCCGGAAAACAACCTGATATTCTGGAATGTGCGGGCGACCTTGGCTTCGCGGGTGATGCGGAAATCCGGCAACCGCTCGAGCTGGAAGGTCTTCCCGCTCTTCTGGTTCATGGTGATCATCCCCATCGTCGGCTTGTAGAAACCGGTGATGCAGTTGAACACGGTGGTCTTGCCGGCACCGTTGGGGCCGATCAGTGCTGTGATATTGCCGCGCTTGGCCTCGAAGGAGAAGTCGTTGATGGCCATCAGGCCGCCGAACTTCATCGACAGGTGCTCGACCTTGAGAAGCGTTTCGCTGGACAGGGTGTTCATCAGCCGTGTCCCTCCTTGGTAAAGCTGCCGGAAACTGACTTGCTTTCTTTCAGGAAGGCCGTCGGCGAGCGAGACCCGACAAAGCCGCGTGGCTTGAAGAGCATCACGATCACCATGGCCAGCCCGAACAGCAGCATGCGGTAAAGTTCAGGGGTGAAATCGGGACCGAAGATCGCTTTCAGGAAGTCGAGTTCGCGCAGGATTTCCGTGCCGCCGACCATGACGACGGCAGCGATGGCAATCCCGGTCAGCGATCCCATGCCGCCGAGGACGACGATGGCAAGGATGACGGCCGATTCCAGGAACACGAAGGACTCCGGCGAGACGAAGCCTTGGCGGGCGGCGAAGAACGATCCGGCGAAGCCACCGAACATCGCGCCTGTTGCAAACGCCGTCAGCTTGGTCGTCACCGTGTTGATACCGAGCGAACGGCAGGCGATTTCGTCTTCGCGCAAGGCTTCCCAGGCACGGCCGATCGGCATGCGACGCAAGCGGATGGTGACATAGGCGGTCAGCATGCAGAGCGCCAGGATCAGGTAGAACAGGAAGATCTTGTAATAGGCGGACGAAATCGGCAGGTCGAACATCTTGGCAAAACCGGTCGACGTTGCGTCGAACTTGATGCCGAACAGCGTCGCCTTCGGGATACCGGAGATACCGAACGTGCCCTTGGTAACCTCGGTCCAGTTGATCAGCACCAGGCGGATGATTTCACCGAAGGCAAGCGTGACGATCGCGAGGTAGTCGCCGCGCAAGCGCAGCACCGGAAAGCCGAGGATGACGCCCCACAAGGCAGCGAAGATACCAGACAGCGGCAGCAGCAGCCAGAATGACAGGCCGAAATGTGTCGAGAGAAGCGCGTAGGAATAGGCGCCAACGGCGTAGAAAGCCACGTAGCCAAGGTCGAGAAGTCCGGCAAGGCCGACAACGATGTTGAGACCCCAGGCTAGCATGACGTAGATAAGGATCTGGATACCGAAGTTATCGACGTAGAGTAGCGAGCCCTGCGCGCCCACGAGGCCGACGACGATCATCGGATAGAGGATCATCAGAACCAGTGCGGCCTTGAGAAAGTGCTTTTGAAGAAAGGTCTTTTCCGTCGATATTGCGAGTTCGCCGGCGCGCGCCTTGCTGAGCTTGCGCTCGTCGAGGTGCGGGCGGAGGAAGACGATGACGGCAAAGCGGCCAACGGCGGCGATGGCGACGAATATCGCCAGCAAGCCCCAACGCTGGACGATGATCAACTCGTTGTGGATGTTCTGGTCGGTTTTGAGGCCGATGTAGAGAACGAACATGCCGAACGAGATGAGGGCGGCAAAAAAGGCTTCGATGAGGCCTCTCCGGATCAGGCCCGAGGAGGTCTTGCCGGTATCGGTGGTCGCATTTGCCATGTTATTAAACCTTCTCGACTTCAGGCCGTCCGAGGATACCAGTCGGCTTGAAGATCAGCACGAAGGCCAGGATCGCAAAGGTTGCGACGTCTTTGTATGCGATGGTGAAATAGGCAGACCATAGCGACTCGATGAGGCCGATGAGCACCCCGCCAAGCACAGCCCCCGGGAGGGAACCGATCCCGCCGAGAACCGCCGCGGTGAAAGCCTTGACGCCGGGGGTGAAGCCATCGGTGAACGAGGCCACACCGTAATACATGAGGTACATGGTACCCGCGACGGCAGCGAGCGCTGCGCCCATGATGAAGGTGATGGAAATCGTCTGATCGACGTTGATGCCAAGCAGCGCGGCCATCTTGCGGTCTTGTTCGGTGGCGCGCTGGGCACGACCGAGCGCTGTGAACTTGACGATGTACCAGAACACAGCCAGCAGCACTGCTGTGATGATCAGGATGATGATCTGCTTCAGCGATACGGAGATGCCTGCAATGGTATAGACGTCACGCACAAGCGCGGGGATAGGCTTGTTGCGCGGGCCCTGGGCAACCTGGATGAAGTTCGACAGGGTGATGGACATGCCGATCGCGGTGATCAGCGGCGCCAGGCGGAACGATCCGCGCAATGGCCTGTAGGCAACGCGCTCGATGACCCAGTTCCAGAGGCTGACGACCAGCATGGCGACGACCATCATTATCAGCAGGATAACGGCGACCGGCAACCCGATGAAGATCGATGTCAGCACCAGATAGACGATGAGAGCAGCAAACCCGCCCAGCATGAAGACGTCACCGTGGGCAAAATTGATCATGCCGACAATGCCGTAAACCATCGTATAGCCAATGGCGATGAGGCCATAGATGGACCCAAGAGTCAGCCCGTTAAGGAGCTGCTGGATAAAGTACTCCATATATCTCTTTCCCCTGGACGCGAATTTTTTTCGCGTCTCTTATTGGTTAACGTTTGCCTGCAAAAGAGGCATCCATTCCTCAAAATCCATAGCGCTTTCGGCGCGAATGTGAAGACAAAAATACAGTACGTTGATAAATTCTTTTCAGAAAATGAGGGATTGGCGCATTTTAATCCACAGGATGGTCAAAAAAAGCACGCTCCGGCTGAAAAATAACCACTGGTGCGCGTAAAAGCATTTTAGGCTGAAAATATTCAAACAGAAACGGGCCCCGCGAGGCCCGTTCGACAGCAAAGCTCAGTGACAATCAGGACCGCATGCGCGAGCCGTCGGCGTCGAACAGCGGCGCAGACTGAAGGCTCGCCGGCAGCAATTCGCTGAGCAATTCGATCGACCAACCCTCTGTCTCATCCGCGATTTCCTTCGGAACGTAGCCGAGCGCCACCGAGACACCGGAGCCATGGGCAAACCCGCCAGATGTCACCCAGCCCTTCACCTCTCCCTGGTAATAGATCGGCTCGTCGCCGATGACGTCAGCATCCCTAGCCGAAAGGATGAAGGTTTTCAGCCGCATAGAGCCGCCTTCCGCCTTTTCCCTGGCCGCCGCCTGCTTGCCAACGAAATCGGCGCCCTTCGACAGAGCCACGAATCGACCGAGGCCTGCCTCGTAAGGACCGTAAAGTGGCCGGTATTCGCGCGACCAGCTGCCATAGGATTTTTCGAGACGCAACGCATTGAGGGCGCGAAGTCCAAACAACCCGATGCCGTACTCTTTCCCCGCCTCCATGATGAGATCGAAAAGATAGTTCTGGTACTCCGGCTTCATCCACAGCTCATAGCCGAGATCGCCGGTATAGGAGACGCGACCGACGATGGCCGGCGCCATGCCGATATCCATTCGCCTGATTTCCATGAACGGGAACGCGGCGTCGGAGATGTCCTGATGAGTAAGCTTTTCCAGCAGCTTTCTGGCATTGGGTCCGGCAATCGACAGGCCGAGCAGCGACAGGCCGAGCGCTTTGAGTTCGACTGAGCCGTCGTTCGGCAGACGATCCTCGAACCAGCGCATGTGGTAGGATTCGGCGACGCCGGAGCCGATGAGCAGAAAATCTCCCTCTCCGAGCTTGGCCAGCGTGAAATCGCCGATCAGCTTGCCGTCGTCCTTCAGCATCGGCGCCAGCGTCATGCGGCCGATGGCGGGCATGCGGCAGGTGAGCAGGCCGTCCAGCCAGCCTTCGGCGCCGGCTCCAGTGACCGTATACTTGGCAAAGCCGGATGTCTCCATCATGCCGACGCTCTCGCGCACCGCCTTGGCTTCGGCGCCGACCACGTCGAAATCGTTCGAACGCCGCCATGAGAACGCATCCTCCTCGCCTGCAGGCGCAAACCACAGGGCCTGCTCCAGTCCGTAGTAAGCGCCGAACACGCCGCCGGCAGCTTTCAGCTTGTCGTAGATCGGCGTCGTCAGCAGCGGCCGGCCGGCCGGCAATTCCTCATTCGGATAGCGGATGGAGAAGCGGCGCTGGTAGTTTTCGCGCACCTTGGCATTGGTATAGGCAAGCGTCGCATAATCGCCGTAGCGAGAGACATCCATGGCGAAGACGTCAAAACCCGGGTCGCCGTAGATCATCCAGTTGGCAAGCGCCAGACCGACGCCGCCACCCTGGCTGAAGCCGGCCATGACAGCGCAGGCCGACCAGTAATTGGTCATGCCGCGCACCGGACCGACCAGCGGGTTTCCATCCGGCGAGAAGGTGAAGGGACCGTTGATGATCTTCTTGATGCCGGCATTGTTGAAAGCCGGGAAATGCCGGAAGCCGACTTCGAGCTCGGGCGTGATCCGCTCGATGTCCTCGGCAAGCAACTCGTGGCCGAAATCCCAGGGCGTATTCAGCGGCGACCAAGGCCGACAGGCCTTTTCATAGGTGCCCATCAGCATGCCCTGCCGCTCCTGGCGGAGATAGATCTCGCCATCGAAATCGACGCAGTGCATCAGTTCCTTGCCGGTCGCGGCATTGAAGTCGGTGACTTCCTTCATGTCCTCGGTGATGAGGTACATGTGCTCCATGGCAAGAACCGGCAGCTCGATGCCGACCATGCGGCCGACTTCACGAGCCCAGAGGCCACCGCAGTTGACGACATGCTCGGCGATGATCTCGCCCTGGTTCGTGATCACCCGCCAGCAGCCGTCCTCGCGCTGAACGAGATCCTCGACCTTGGTGTGGAGGTAGATGTCTGCGCCGTTCTTCTTGGCGGACTTGGCATAGGCATGCGTCGTGCCGTAGGGGTCGAGATGACCTTCGACAGGATCGTAGAGCGCACCGACGAACTGGTCGGGATCGAGAAGCGGCATCATCTCGTGCGCCTCTTTCGGCGACAGCAGCGTCGCCTCGAGCCCGTTGTAGCGACCCTTGGCAAGGATGGACTTCAGCCAGTCGAACCGCTGCGGCGTTGCCGCCAGCATCAGGCCGGAGGTCATGTGCAAGCCGATATCCTGGCCGGAATACTCCTGGATTTCCTTGTAGAGTTCGACCGTGTATTTCTGCAACTTGGCGACATTCGGATCGCCGTTGATCGTGTGCATGCCGCCAGCCGCATGCCAGGTCGAGCCGGATGTCAGCTCCGAGCGCTCCAGCAGAACCACGTCGGTCCAGCCGAATTTCGTCAGATGGTAGAGGACCGAACATCCGACGACACCGCCGCCGATGACGACGACCTTCGTATGGCTTTTCATGGATAATCTCCGGTTGCATGCGCGAGATGGTAGCGCAATCGAAACAGTCTGGAATGGGTTGGCGTGCGATGCCGGCGAAAGGATGTTCGGCAAGGCAATCCCCGCCGAAAAACTCCCTTCGATCCGTCGAATTGAGGATCAGCCTAGAGGCAAAATTTCAGGCCACATAGCCCGAACTGCGAAGCCGATACTTCCATTTGCGACATGGAGATTGTCCTCATCGCGCCATGATCCTAGTCTGCGAAACCAGCCGTCAAGTTGAATTCGCGACCCATCTCCAGCACCTCGTCGAAGACCGTTCCCGCGAAGGAGCGCATCACCGCAATCTCGAACGTATCGGCCCCGGTACGGGCCACGTTGGCGGTGACATGGCAGCAGAGCATGGTGCCCGACTGGCCCTCGGCAAAGACGTCTCGATGCAGATCGACCGGCACGCACTTGGCGAGAATAGCACGAACATTCGGTCCGGAGAGACGCAGCAGCGTCCGTCCGTCGCTCTGCTCGAAAAACGACAGCCGTGCCGCGTCGAGCATAGAGAGATCCCGCGCCAGGCTTTCCGCGCCCAGTGCCTCGGAAATCACCAGCCATTCGCCCGGCCCGACGCTGCGCACCGACACATCCTGCATTGCGCGCAGCGCCGCCAGCGCCCAGGCCTCATGGCCTGTATTCGCGAGAACAGAAAAAATGGCGGCGTGGCGGATGATCGACAGGTGATCGACGCTTGGCTGCGAATGGAAGCCGGCGATCCGCTCTTCCAGGATATGGCGGTTGGTGAATGCGACGCGCATGGCCCGCTCCTCAAACATGTAGTTTCTGGGCGTCCGGATCGACGAATACCGGACTGCAGACCTCGGCCAGGAACTCGTCGCCGCGCAGCCGATCCCAGACCAGCACCTTTTCACCGATCCGCTCGCGCCCTGACTTGAGCATGGCGAGCGCGATGGAATGACCGAGCACCGGCGAGAAGCAGGCCGATGACACATGGCCCTGGTCGTTGGCCGTCGACGGTACAGCGCCTTCCTTGAGGATATGCGCGCCGGCCTTGATTTCCTTGTCGTGATCGACCGGCTTCAGGCCGACAAGCTGCCCACGGTCCGCCGCCGTCAGCCCGAAGCGGGTCGACAGTCGCTTGCCGATGAAATCCGCCTTCTGCGTCGACAGCATCCGCCCGAGACCGACGTCGTCGGGCGTGGTGCGACCATCGAGTTCGTTGTGGGTAACGTGCCCCTTCTCGATGCGAAGCACATTCAGGGCCTCGACGCCGTAAGCGCAGATGTCGTGCGCCTTGCCCGCTTCCATCACCGCATCCGCCACCGCCTCACCGAAACCTGCCGGCACAGCCAGTTCGAAGGCGAGTTCGCCGGAGAACGAGATGCGGAACAGCCGCCCCTTCAATCCGCCCTTGAGCGTCACGCTGGCTGCGGCCAGGAACGGGAATGCCTCGTTGGAGATATCGTCCTCGATTAGTTGCTCCAGCACCAGTCGGGCCTTCGGGCCGGCAACCGACATCTGCGCCCACTGGTCCGACGACGACACGAAGCGCACGTCGAGATCGGGCCAGAGAACCTGCGCGCAGAATTCCATATGGCTCATGACTTCGCCCGCATAGGCGGTCGTCGTCGTCACGAAGAAATGGTTTTCAGCGAGCCGGCTCGTCGTGCCGTCGTCGTAGACGAAACCGTCTTCGCGCAGCATCAGCCCATAGCGCGCCTTGCCGACCGGGAGCTTGAGGAAGGCGTTACTGTAGATCCGGTTCAGGAACTCGGCGGCATCCTTGCCGAACACCTCGATCTTGCCGAGTGTCGAGACATCGCAGATGCCGACATTGGCGCGGACGTTGAGCACTTCGCGGTCGACGCTTTCGCGCCAGGTCTTTTCGTCGCCCCTCGGAAACCACGAGGAGCGGTACCAGGCACCAGCCTCGACAAAGATTGCGCCGTTCTTCTTCGCCCAGCCGTGCAGTGGCGATTGCCGTACGGGCCGCGCATGTTTTCCACGCGCCGCCCCCGCCATCGCACCGAAGGAGACCGGCGTGTAGAACGGCCGGAATGTCGTCGTGCCAACCGCCGCCGGGCTGACGCCGCGCATGCCGGCGATGATGCCAACCGCGTTGACGTTGCCGAGCTTGCCCTGATCCGTCGCCATGCCGTTGGTGGTGTAGCGCTTGGCATGCTCGACATGGCCGAAACCTTCGCGGAGCGCGAGGCCCATATCCTTGGCATGCACATCATTCTGGAAGTCGATAAACGCCTTGTCCCGCGCGCCGGGCACGTGCCAGGCGGCTGCGAACGAGGGATCGTACGCGCCCTCGACCTCGGGCACGTCATGGCCCTGAACACTGAAACCCAGGCTCTCTATGACGGCGGCAGCCTTCGCCGCACCGTCGGAGAGGCAACCAGCGACGCTGTCGATACCGCCGGCAGATCCGGCCACAACTAGCCCGCCTGTATCCTCCGGCGCCATGAACGCCTGCCGTTCGTCCGACCAGACGGGCTTGGCGCCGCGCTGGCAGGCGAGATGGATGATCGGCGACCAGCCGCCGGACATTGCCAGCGCATCGCAACCGATGAACTCGTCCAGTCCGCCACGATCGGCAAGCAGACCCTCGATCCGGTATTTGCCCTTGGTGGCAACGACCGTGCCGCCATGGATAACGCGCACGCCATTCGGCGCGACATCCGATGTCCCCGGGCGGGTGTCAATGATCGCGGCGATCTCGACGCCTGCGGCGATCAGGTCGTGCGCCGTGCGATAGCCGGAGCCACCATTGGTGAACACAGCAACCTTCTGGCCGATGGCAACACCGTAGCGGTTGAGATAACTGCGCGCGGCCCCAGCCATCATCACCCCCGGCCGGTCGTTGCCGCCGAAAACCAGCGGCCGCTCCTCGGCCCCGGTAGCGACAATTGCCCGCTTGGCAATGATCCGCCACAGCCGCTCCACCGGCAGATCCGTCGACGGCATGGCGATGTGCTTCTGCACCTTCTCGACTGCGCCGAAAACATTGTCGTCGTACCAGCCGAAAACCGTCGTGCGCGGCATCAGCGTGACATTGGGGAAGCCTGCCAGTTCGTCAAGCACGGTCTTGGCAAAAGCATCGGCGCTCATCCCGCCGATGGCGAGCTTTTCCGACAGCAGCGAGCCGCCGAGACGAAAGCCTTCGTCGGCAAGGATGACCCGCAGTCCGGCGCGCGCCGCAGTACGGGCCGCCATCAGACCAGTCGGTCCCGCGCCGACCACCAGCAGGTCGCAATGGGCCCAGGATTTCTCATATCGATCCGGATCGGCCTGCATCACGGCGCGGCCGAGGCCTGCGGCCTTGCGGATGATCGGCTCGTAGACCTTTTCCCAGAAGGCCGCCGGCCACATGAAGGTCTTGTAGTAGAAACCAGCCCCGAGGAACGGCGACAGCAAGCTGTTGAGCGAGCCGATGTCGTGCTTCAGCGACGGCCAGCGATTCTGGCTGACCGCATCGAGCCCCTGGTAGAGTTCGGCAACCGTAGCGCGCGTATTGGGCTCGGTGCGGCCACCCTTGCCAATGGTCACCAGAGCGTTCGGCTCGGCCGATCCCGCCGTGACGATGCCGCGCGGACGATGATATTTGAAACTGCGGCCGACCAGCATCTGGTCGTTGGCCAGCAGTGCGGAGGCGAGAGTATCGCCACCCAGCCCCTGCAGGCGCTTGCCGTCGAAGGTGAAGCCGAGGGAGGTGCCGCGATCGACAAGACCGCCGATGGAAACGCGATAGGCCGTCATTCCGCGCCCTCCCGCACAGCGTCGGCGACATCCGTCACAGAGAAGACCTCGTGCGTGACGTTACTGCGCTCGACCACCAGCCAGCGGCGGCAGCCGGAGGCGTGGTGCCAGTGTTCCCGGTAGCGACCCCGTGGATTGTCGCGGATATAGACGTAGCGGTTCCACGCATCGTCGGATGCCGTGGGCGACGGGCGCGATACCGAGGCATCGCCGCGGATCGCGAATTCTTCCTTCGGGCGGATGCCGCAATGCGGGCAGTGTATCAAGCTTGCCATTATCTCATGCCCTCAATGCAGGTTCGGCTGCGGGCCCTTGCCGCCTTCGTCGATCTCGAAACCATGGGCGAAGCGGTCGAGCCGCAAAAACCGGCTGACGTCGTGGGTCTCGTTCCGGGCAATAAGATGCGCAAAGCAAAAGCCGGAGGCAGGCGTCGCCTTGAACCCACCGTAGCACCAGCCACAGTTCAGATAGAGATTGTCGATCGGCGTACGGTCGATGATCGGCGAACCGTCCATGCTCATGTCCATGATGCCGCCCCAGGCGCGCAGCACCCGCACGCGCGACAGTCCGGGGATAAGCGACACCCCCTCCTCCAGCGTATGCTCGACCGTCGCAAGGTTGCCGCGCTGGGCATAGGAACTGTAGCCGTCGATATCCGCGCCGAACACCAGCCCGCCCTTGTCAGACTGCGAGATATAGAAGTGGCCCGCACCATAGGTGATGACATTGTCGATCACCGGCTTCAGCCCCTCGGTCACGAAAGCCTGCAGCACATGGCTTTCGATCGGCAGGTCGAGATCGGCCATGCGACCGAGCGTCGAGGTATTGCCAGCAGCAGCCAGTGCCAGCTTGTTGCAGCCGATGAAGCCGCGCGTCGTTTCGACCCCGGTGACCTGACCGTTTTCCCGCCGGATGCCGGTCACTTCGCATTGCTGGATCAGATCGACCCCGCGCGTATCGGCGCCCCGCGCATAGCCCCAGGCAACCGCGTCATGGCGGGCCGTTCCGCCGCGCTTCTGCAGCAGACCGCCGAGGATGGGGAAGCGGGCATGGTCGTAGTTCAGGTATGGCATCATCTTGCGGACCTGCTCGCGGTCGAGCAACTCGGCATCGACGCCGTGCATCCGCATCGCATTGCCGCGCCGCGCATAGGCGTCGCGCTGGCCGTCCGAATGGAACAGGTTGACGATGCCGCGCTGGGACACCATGGCATTGTAGTTGAAGTCCTGCTCCAGACCTTCCCACAGCTTCATGGACAGCTCGTAGAACGGCTCGTTGCCGGGCAGCAGGTAGTTCGAGCGGATGATAGTCGTGTTGCGGCCGACATTGCCGGAGCCTATATAGCTCTTCTCCAGCACGGCGACATTGGTAATGCCATGCTCCTTTGCGAGATAATAGGCCGTCGCCAGCCCATGCCCGCCCCCGCCGACGATGATCACGTCGTAATGCGGCTTCGGCGCCGGCGTCCGCCAGACCGGCTTCCAGTCACGGTTGCCGGTAAATGCCTGCTTCAAGATGTTGAGTGCTGAATAACGCATGCGATGTCCCAAACTCGATCCCGCCAGACATTCGCACATGCAGCAAAAACAACAAGCCTCCGAAGGACCTAAAATTCGCTGATAAGGACATGATCTTTTTTCCCTTGGCACATGGAAGAAGTGAGTTGGTCCGGTCTTTTTCGCGGGGACACCGCAGACCTCACTCTGCTAATCGGAATTCGAAATATATCACCAACGAGATATTGCGTGGGTAACAGCTCCGCACTTGTGGAAAATCAGCATTGTGACGCGAATTTCACATTACCGCTTACCATTCCTCTAAGCCTTGAAGTAAACGACAGATCACTGAAATTGGTATCGTGTCATGAATACTGTCGTACCCGGCGATAAGGCAAGCAATCGGAGCTTCCCGATACTCATGTATCATCACATCGCCGACGCCCCGCCGCGCGGGGTGGGGTCGCGATATATGTTTGTCAGCAAGCGGCGTTTTCGAAGCCAGATGCGGGCTCTGAAATTGCTTGGCTATACCGGCTGCTCGATGGCAGAACTCGGCCTCTACATGTCGGGCGAAAAGAAGGGCAAGGCGGTCGGCATCACTTTCGACGACGGCTACCGCAACGTTCATCACAATGCCCTGCCGGTTCTGGCCGAGTTCGGCTTCACCTCCACCACCTATTTCGTTAGCCGCCAGGTCGGCGGCTATAACAAGTGGGACGAGGGGAGGATGCCGGTCGACCCTTGCATGACAAAAGAAGAACTCCGGGAATGGATGGCTGGCGGCCAGGAGGTGGGTGCCCATACCCTCGATCACGCCCGTCTGGGCCTGCTCGGCGAGGCCGAGGCACGCGAGCAGATGGCAGGCAGCAAGGCCGAACTCGAGGATATCAGCGGCAGCGCGGTGACGGCTTTCAGCTACCCGTTCGGAAGCCATAATGATCTCGTCGTGGCAATCGCCCGAGACAGCGGGTTCCTGACGGCAACGACCACCATCAAAGGCAAGGCAAACGCCAGCCTTGACCAGATGCGCCTGCCACGCGTCACGGTGCGCCGGAAAGATATCGTTCCTAAATTTCTCTGGAGCCGGATTCTGTAACGAGCCGGATTTCAGGCGCTTCATTCGCCTCGGGCGCTGTGCCAGTCCAATAGGACTGGCCTGCAACCACCTGCTTGACGATATTGCGCTCTTTCCTCCAACTCCGGCCGATATCCTCGATGTAATAAGCATCGATCTCGCCGACGATCAGGTTCCGATATTGCGCTGCATAGCGCTCCAGCGGGCGGTTGACCCCTCGGCAAAATTGCTTTTCCGGATCGAGAGCGAAATCCATCAGTTCGGCAGACCGGTGAGCGAAGGATCCCCTGAGAAAGGATGGCCCCGTCAGAAATGTCGGCTTCTTCTGGCCGATGGAGCATTTTATGCCAATCAGCCGGAAGTGCTTCAGGGCGTAGCAGAATGACCCATTTTTACGGACATCCCATCGCTTGTTGGCGTGATTGAAGCTGATCTGGCCGATCCACGGGTAATCCACAAAGGCGTGCAGGTGATCCGGGCGGACCGGGCGATTGAGAAGCCAGTCGTCTTCCAGACGGAGAATGACGTCGGTCGAACTGGCCAGCCAGTTGCTAGCGACGGCCTTCGCGAAATTCGGCCGCTCGGGAAGAGAGATCAAGGCATTCGGGTCATACTGGCGAATGATGGCTATGCATCTCTCTTGATCCGCCTCGCTCCCGAACAGCGGATCGATATTTGCAATGATCCTGCGTATCCTGAAGGCACTGAAAAGATTTGCGTGGAAAGACCGAAGTGTCCGCTCCAGCAAATCGGGGCGACGCGTTGCAACAATACAGACGTCGATCCACTTCAATTCTGCCGGCATAACAGAAGTATTGTACTCTTCCTGCTGATACATTTTCGCATTTCTCGTAGAGCAAAATAAAATTTTCTTATTCTATCGATCGCATAGATCGAATGGACCTTCAGAAGTGCGGTGAAAAACTTTTATGTTTTAAAATTTAAAATCATAGAAATCAAATGATACTCTCAAGTTTATTTATATATTCGCGAATTTTTTCTGTCATTTTTTTGTAAAAAATCTAAAATTAAGTTTCGCCTCATAAAGTAAAAACAATAAGGTATTTTTCGATAGTGAAGCGAAGCTGATTTTTACTGATATTTTTGGCAACAGGATCTCACTCGCCCATGGCGAGTTGAGGCTGCCCCTGCCCAAGCACTCCCTTGGCACCGAGACCAAGGATGGCGTAAAAGAGGATCATGCTTGCAGTATTTGAAAAAGCCGCGTTGGAAGCGGGTCAGGCCATTCTGGCCGTCTACCGCTCCGGACATGCGGTGACCCGGAAACTCGACCTGTCGCCCGTAACTGTTGCGGATGAGAGGGCGGAGGTGATCATCCTTGCCCATCTTGCGGCGGCTTTTCCGGACATTCCCGTCATCGCGGAAGAGGCAGTGGCCGCTGGCTACAGTCCGGCAACCGGCACGACGCCGTTCTTCCTGGTCGATCCGCTCGACGGCACACGTGAATTCATCGAGCATCGCGACGAATTTACCGTCAACATAGCCTATATCGTTGACGGCAAACCTGTTGCCGGAATCGTCTATGCCCCTGCCCTCGGCGTGGCCTTCACAGGCGAGGATGGCGTGGCTGAAAAGCTGGTGGTGGATGCCGACTTCAGGATCGCCAGCCGCACGCCGATCACCGCGCGCCAGGCTGGTAAAACGCTGACGGGGCTCGCCAGCCGCTGCAACGGCAACGACCGAACCGACGACTTTCTCTCCGACAACGCCGTCAGCGCCTGCACGATGATCGGCTCCTCGCTGAAATTCTGCCTGCTCGCCGAAGGCAAGGCGGACGTTTATCCGCGTTTCGCAAGGACGATGGAATGGGACACGGCCGCCGGCGATGCCGTGCTTCGCGCAGCAGGCGGAACGACAGTCACCCTCGATGGCAAACCGCTCGGCTATGGCAAGCGAAACCAGCCGACCGACAGCGACTTCGCCAACCCCGACTTCATCTCATGGGGCGCACGGAATACAGCTTCCGGGGGATAAACCGTCCGGAAAATCCAGCAAAAACAACGCCGACTAGCGTTTTTCATCCCCGCACCCTCCATCGGCTTTAAACTCCACGGTGAATGACGCCGGCAAGCTGACCTGAAAGCTCCGGCCCACACCGCGGGAGATGCCCATGTCAGACCAGACCGCCAACCTATCCCTGCCCTATATCCTGCCATCCCAGGCTCAAAAGCACGTCACCCATAACGAAGCGTTGCAACGGCTGGATGCCATGGTCCAGCTCGCCATCACTGCGACCCGCTCATCGCCACCGCCCGACCCCATCAGCGAGGGCGACTGCTATCTCGTCGCGTCGGCGGCGACAGGCATCTGGTCAGGCAAATCCGCACAATTGGCTCTCAGGCAGGACGGAGCCTGGATTTTTCTGCAGCCCCGCACCGGCTGGCGCGCCTGGTTCAAGGCCGACAACCGCCTTCGCGTCCTCGAAGGCGGCACCTGGAGCGAAATGAGCCTCCCATCCGAGGGCACGATGTCTGCGCTCGGCATCAATGCGTCTACCGATGCCACCAACCGCCTCACCGTCAGCGCTGCAGCAACGCTGTTCAACAATGCCGGCAACGGCCACCAGATCAAGGTCAACAAGAACTCTTCCGGCGACACTGCCTCACTGCTCTTCCAGACCGGTTGGTCTGGGCGCGCGGAACTGGGACTGGCGGGCAACGACAGTTTCTCCATCAAGGTCAGCCCGGACGGTGGGACATGGCAGACCGGGCTGTCAGTGTCGCCGCAGGGCATCGTCGACATGCCGCAACAACCGGCCGCGCGTGCATCGCTCGCCGTCGGCGCGCTGACACCGTCGAGCGGCAGCCAGACCGGCTTTACACAGTTGAGCGCCGCGCGTGGCGGCTTCGCACTCGGCACGAGCCTCGGTAGCAGCCTCGGCAATCGCCTCGTGGTGCCGGCCGCAGGTCTTTATCTTCTATCATTGAGCGCAAGCATCCTCACCTCCGCTGGGCATTCCGCCAGCCTTGTCGCCAACGGCAGCACCACGCTTGCCACCGCCAGTGCCGTGGCAAGCAGCAACCCGTTTCGCCACAGCGGCGTGGGATTGGCCATCCTTAACGCCGGCGATCTGCTGACCTTGCTTCATTCCGGCACGGCGCAATACGATTTCGGCGCCGGTAAAACGGAGATAACCATAGTCCGGCTTTGAGAAATTAACGGAGAGGCCGGCAGATCCAAAAACTGCCGGTCAATGGCTCGGCCGGCACCGAACGCATCCCCCGACCTCGCCTCCGCACCGAAAAGCGCGCCCAACGATCCACCAGTTTGCGCCAATCTCTGAGAGATCAGCTGGATGCCATTGAAAAAATACAAAATAATTTCAGCTGTTCACTGCTGCTCAAAAACACAAAATACTGAATTAGCGACTTAAAAGAAATCCCGCGAATCAGCCAGTTTCTGCGCGAACATAAGGACTTGGCGGCGATCGGCGACGATTGGAAAGCCGCCGCAAATCACTTGCGCGCCACACTCCGTAAAATTGTTATCAAAGTGTTACTGAGGGCTTAGTCAATTTTTAAATGTGGCGAGATACAGTCCTGGAAGTGGTCTTGAGTGTGTGTAGAGAGTCCAATGACCGAAATGATACGTCCCCGGGTGAAATACGTCATCGGCCCCGATGGCAGCCCCCTTACGATTGCTGACCTGCCCCCGCCCAATACGCGGCGCTGGGTCATCCGCCGTAAAGCTGAGGTTGTCGCGGCTGTGCGCGGTGGCCTGTTGAGCCTGGAAGAAGCCTGTGACCGCTATACGCTGACGGTCGAGGAGTTTCTGTCTTGGCAGTCCTCCATCAGCAGCCATGGTCTTGCCGGCCTGCGCACCACGCGCATCCAGCAATATCGCCACTGACGCGATAACCTGATCTTCACAGAACCTATTTTTTCGGGCCCGATCCATTCCTCAGGAGGAAATGGAGGAGGCCCGAAATTATTGTCGAGCCCGCGTAAAACCAGAGACCGGGCTGCGTGAAAGCGCTCGCCAGACCACTGGTCTTGGCAGCCGCGATTACAATTGCCACGAGCATCACATCCATCATCGACCAGCGCGAGAGTTGCGGAACGACCCGCTCGAAAAATGCCCCGCCTTCGCCCCTGCCATCGCTGGACAGGGCCTCCATCGCCAGGGCCACGAGTTTCACGATCGGCAACCCGATCGACACGACAGCCACGACTACCGAAAGCACAACGTTGCCGCTCTGCCAGAGCGATGCGACGATGGCAAGCAACGACGGCGTCTCGCTGAAAAAGTAGAGCCGGTCGAAACGCACCAGCGGCAAGACCAAGCCGAGGGCCAGGAAAAATGGCGCCGCAATCAGGAGAACGGCCCTGACGCTCCTGATGTCCATGACCCGATCCTCCAAGACGATGCTGCGGGTGCAGCGATAGCCTGAAGCCGGCCCGGGGCGCAACTGTGCCCCGAATGGAGAGCGGTCGGAAAAACGCCAAAAACCGTGCATGGCTGGCCACCAGGCCAGTCATGCACGGCTCTTCGCGATGACTTTCACAAACCCCAGCGAAGATGCGATCAGGCGCGGGCTCTCGCCCCCCCGTCACGCTCTTCCAGCGCTGCCGCCTTGGCATACTCGGCCTGCATCTCTTCGAGAGTGCTTTCCAAGGCCTCCTCCTGCGTCCGCAGTTCCCGGATCGAGACCTGCAGGTTGTCCGCACGCTGCCGCGCGGCCTTGGCAAAAGTCGGATAGGCAAAGTGGTTCGGGTCCGTAATTCCGGACTTTTTCTCTTCCAAGACGATCTGGCTCTCCAGATCCTTGGTCATCCTGTCGAATTCCGCTGTCATCATTTGCAACTGCTGCAACTGGCGACGTTTTTCGTTTACCTGGAACTCTTTCAGACGGACTAGGCTCTCACGTGACTTCATACGCATTACTCCCGTGATGAGAGACCCCGGATCTCTACACATTACCCGCCCACGTCGATTTGAATCGCAATGGGACAAAAAAATTCCGGCGGCGTTAACAAAAAGCTACCTCTGGTAACCTTTCGTTTACGGGCATCGTTAATGATAGGCCCTATCATTTAAGGGTCGGTAAATACCTCGGACGAAATCGAAACAAAGGCATTATCGATTCAAAAGAATCAGTTGGCTTATTTTCTTAATGTAGAAGTTAAGAAAATCGGAATGCTGATTTGCGTGGAAAATCAGGGAAGTGAGAAAAATATTTAATAAAGTCGATACAGCTTGCCAGATGGAATCAGAATTTGTTAACCATTCCGTGGCAGCTTTCAAATCAGGCAGTGGTTGAATCGGTATCGCGTAGGAGGCTTTCGACCTTTCGGCGGCGGTAAAGGGGAATATTATGCGGGTTCTACTCATTGAAGACGACAGCGCGACAGCGCAGAGCATCGAATTGATGCTCAAATCCGAAAGCTTCAACGTCTACACGACCGACCTCGGTGAAGAGGGCGTGGATCTTGGCAAGCTGTATGACTATGATATCATTCTACTCGATTTGAACCTTCCAGACATGTCTGGCTACGAAGTTCTTCGTACGCTGCGTCTGTCGAAGGTCAAGACACCGATCCTCATCCTTTCCGGCATGGCCGGCATCGAGGACAAGGTTCGCGGTCTCGGCTTCGGTGCCGACGATTACATGACAAAGCCGTTCCACAAGGACGAACTGGTCGCTCGCATTCATGCGATCGTCCGTCGCTCCAAGGGTCACGCCCAGTCGGTCATCTCGACGGGCGAACTGATCGTCAACCTCGACGCCAAGACCGTCGAAGTCGGCGGCCAGCGTGTCCACCTGACTGGCAAGGAATACCAGATGCTGGAGTTGCTTTCGCTCCGCAAGGGTACGACCCTCACCAAGGAAATGTTCCTGAACCACCTCTATGGCGGCATGGACGAACCGGAACTGAAGATCATCGACGTCTTCATCTGCAAGCTTCGCAAGAAGCTCGCCAATGCGGCCGGCGGTGCGAACTACATCGAAACAGTCTGGGGCCGCGGCTATGTGCTGCGCGAACCGGAAAGCAGCAGCTACGCCGAAAGCGCCTGAGCTACCCGACGGAACCCGACCACTGCCACATATCAAAAATCCCGCCTCGGCAACGAAGCGGGATTTTTAGTGGCAATCGTTCGGGCGAAGCAGATCGGAAACTTGCGTGCTTGATCCTCAGGCTGCGATGGCGCGGTTGCCGAACACGGCCGTCAGGATCTTGCGGTCGAATGGCTTCAGCAGGAAATCTGTCGCCCCTGCCCGCTTGCCGGCCATCAACTTCTTGAGATCGGCTTCGACGACACAGTAGTAGATTTTCACGTCCTTGCCCTCTGGCATGGCGCGGATCGCGGCAATAAGCTCGAGCGCGCCGTCCATGCCGGCATCGACGATCATGTAATGCGGAATACCGGATTCGAAACGGCTCAGCGCTTCGTGCGCGTTCGATGCCTCGCTGACGAGGAAATCGAGTTCGGACAGAATGCGCATGCCGACCTTGCGCACGACGTCGGATGTGTCGGCTATCATGAACCGCTGCATGGGCAACTCCTTTGCATCGAACCACTGTCCAAGGAACGCGTCTTCGCGAAAGACGATAGTGGCTCGACGCTAAAGAAATCGTTACTTTTCCCCGTCAGCGCAACGCAGGGTTAAGCCGCCCGCATCTCTACGACGTATGTTATCTCTTCGGCCGTTGCGGTGTAGGTGATGTCCATCCCGCTCTCGTCGGCCAGCAGCACCGTGTAATAGGGCTGCACGGAATGGGCATCGATCGCTTCCTCGATGACACCATTGCAGATCTCGGCGAATTTCGCCGGAACGCGCATCAGCTTGCCCTTGACGACAAGTGTGAACTTCGCGTCGAATTCTGGATTTTCGAGGGTCACGTCGATCGTGCCGCCGCGCGGGATGGACGCATAGGCGACCAGGAACAGGTTGAGAAGCAGCTTGACCCGGTTCTTGGCGACAATCGCCCGCGGTCCGTTCCAGACGACGGTTGCCTTCTTCTCGGCCTCGGCGAAATCCTTGGCGGCGCGCTCGGCTTCGCCCGTATCGATGGAAGCACCGACAGACCCGGATGCACCGAAGGCGATGCGCGCAAACTTCAGCCGTACCGAGGCATTCAGCGCGCTCGTGCGGATGAGATCCATGGCATCCGCATCAGCGCCGCCCTCGTCCAGCAGTTCCAGTCCGTTGTTGATGGCGCCGACGGGCGAAATGACATCGTGGCAAACGCGGCTGCACAGGAGCGCGGCCAGATCCGTCCCATTCAAAGTCAGATTCGGATTTCTTGACATTCATTGTCTCCTGTATGCCGGGCGAGGTTTCATGACCTGACATTGGCACGGCAAGTTTGCACGGGGATTACCAGTTTCAGCATCTGTTGCGCCATAAAGACACCATATTTGGTAAACCGATTGTTAAGAGGATCAACGCAAAATGCGGCCATCGTCGGGCGCATGCTTTGCGCCCACTGAGATGAACGGATGAGCCTATGCGCAATCAAATCCTACGCAGACTATTCGGCCTCGGAATGGTGGCTGCATTCGCCGCCCTCGTCAGTGTTTCCTTGCCCATGCGCGCGGCGGAAGCAGCGCCCAACAGCGGCCAGTACACCGTTCAGGAGATCATCGACGCCGGCCATTCTTTCTTCGGCTCCACCAGCGGCGGCCTTGCCAAGGTTGTCGAGACCGCCTTTGAGCGCTACGGCCTGCCGAACGGCTACATCCTCGGACAGGAGGGCTCCGGCGCCTTCATCGCCGGCCTGACCTATGGCGAGGGCCAGCTCAACACCAAGAACGCAGGCGAGCACCCGCTCTACTGGCAGGGTCCATCGCTCGGCTTCGACTATGGCGGCCAGGGCACCCGCGTCATGATGCTGGTCTACAACCTCGCCAACACCGAAGCGATCTACACCCGCTTCGGAGGCATCAGCGGCCAGGCATTTGTGATCGCCGGCGTCGGCATGACCGCGCTGAAAAACAACAACATCGTCGTCGTGCCGATCCGCACCGGTATCGGTGCCCGTCTCGGCCTCAACCTCGGCTATCTCAAGGTCACGCCGCAACCGACCTGGAACCCCTTCTGACCAGGCGACCCCGACCGCGATATTAACCGCGCACGGACATGAAGCTTGCCCGATGGCAGGCTTCCTGCTTAATTTCCACCTCCGCTCTATGCCCAAGTACAGGTGATTGCCGCGCCGTGATACAATTTGCGCTACTGTTCGGTTTAGGCTTTCTGACGGCGGTAATCCTCGTGTGCATGGTGGCGCCTGTCATCCATCGCCGCATCGTCCACTTCACGGAAAAGCGCCTGCGCGCCACGATGCCCTTGAGCGCCCAGGAAGTGCGTGCCCAGAAAGACATGGCACGGGCGCTCTATGCCGCAGAAAATGCCAAGACCGAGCAGGCCCTCTCCCGACAGCGTGAAAAGAGCATCGCCCTTCAAATCGCGCAGGAAGTTGTAAAAAAGGAAGCCGGGCGGCTGGCCATGGAAAACGAACAGTTGCATGCCCAGATCAACGATATGAGCGTGGAGGCCAGCGACTTGCGGGCACGCCTGCGCCGCGAGGAGAGCAACATCAGCCAGTTGCGGTCGTCCTTGCGCGTTTCCGAGCTGGCCCATGCGGAGAAGGAAGCCGATCTCGACAGCCTGCGTAAACGCATCGACAGGATGGCGGTCGACGCCGACAACACGAAGATCGACCTTGCCGCGCGCGAAGCAGAGATCGAGAACCTGCGTGTCCGCTTCAACGGTCTTCGCACCGAAAGGGATGCGGCGCGCAGTGAGCTCGAGACCTTTACGAGGCGCGCAACCGAAGCCGAGATGCGCCTCGGCGAGGAGCAGAACAAGGTGACCCGGCTCGAGGAAAAACTGAGCCGCGAAGTCGCATCCAACGCCGACCAGCAAAACCTCATCGCGCGCCGGGTCGAAGAAGTGACGCGCCTCAAACAAAAACTGAAGATGGCAACGACCGACGCCAAGGAAGCCGCGAAGTCGTCGAGACGTGCGGCAGGACCTGCCAAAGCGACCGCAGCCGATGGGACGAAAAACGTGAAATCCACAAGTAGCGCACCGGCTGACACTGACACGGTTGCTGATGACGCCGAACCCGCTTTGGGAGCGGACATCGCGGTGCTCGCCGACGACGCCCGCAATCGCAGCACGGCCCTCTCGGACCGGCTGCTCAAATCCCGCTCGACCGCCCAGGATGGGGCTCTGCGCGAAGAGATCGCCACCATCGCCGCCAGCATGGTGGCGCTTACGGCGCTTACCGAGGGCAAGCAGTCGCCCATCCATGCCTTGCTCGAGAAAAATGGAGAGAGCGACAGCGGCGACCGCAGGAGCCTTGCCGATCGCGCCTCCGAACTGCTCGAGAAACCGTCGGTCTAGATCCGCCCGGCAGACGATGCCATGGCAAAAAGCGCAATGCCGGTGGCCGTCGCCACGTTGAGGCTGTCCAGCCCCGGCGCCTGCGGAATGCGCGCGGTCCGGAAGCGCGAAAGGATGGAGCGAGGCAATCCCTCCCCTTCCGTGCCCACCACCAAGGCCAGCCGATCCGATGGCGGCACAACGGCAATCGACGTTTCGCCGCGTGGCGAAAGCCCCCAGATGGCGAAGCCACGGGCATCGAGCGCGTCGAGAATGGCAAGATCGGAGCCGGCCCGACAATAGGGCAAGGTCAGCACCGAGCCGACCGAGACCCGTACTGCCTTGCGATAAAGCGGATCGCAACTCGTCTCGTCGAGAAGAATACCGTCGGCACCGAAGGCCGCAGCATTGCGAAACATCGAACCGACATTGTCATGATTGGAAATGCCGCACCCGACCAGCAGCAGGGCCGATTTCGGCAGACTGTCGATGAAGGCAAGCGGATCGTCCGTGACTACACGGCGCCCGAGTGCAAGCACGCCACGATGCAAATGGAAGCCGACGATGGCATCGAGCACCGGCGCCTCCGCCACATAGACCGGCACATCACGCGGCAGCGCCGCGATGATGTCGGCGAGTCCCGCCGCACGGTTGCGCAGCAACAGCACCTTTTCAGCGACAAAGCCGCGCTCGGCACGGTGCGCCTCGGCCAGAAGCCGCAGCACCACGGTTCCCTCGGCAATGAAGCGGCTTTCACGGCCGGTCAGGTCGCGCTCGCGGATATCGCGGAATGCGGCGATGCGCGGATCGTCGGCATCCGCGATGATGGTCAACCGGTCCTCGCTCATCGGGCTATCCGTCAGGGCGTCGGCAGCGAGACCGTCGAGACGATGCGGCCAACGCCATAGTCGAACACGATCGCCTGTCGCTGGCCGGATATGGTCACGCCGTAAAACAACATCTGGTTGCCGGAGAGACTGACCGACTGCACCGAAAAGCCCGCCGGCAGCGCCACGGAGGACGAAACCGGAGCATCCGAAGGCACGCCGCTCGTCGCAACACCCTTGGCCGCCGGCCGCATCGCCTTGTAGACAATGGCACCGAACACCGCCATAAGGCTCACCACCATGACGGCACCCGAGACGATCATCAGCCGTACCATCTTGCGCCGCACATTTTCCATTGCCGGATCGAGAGGCTTTTCGTCCTGGTCGTCTGGCTTGAGACTTGTCATGAATACGTCCTGTTCTTGATCTCGCCGGAGAGAAGCGTTTGAACGACCCCTTTAAAGAAACCGATGCCATTAGCAAAGTGCTGATCGCCGACGAAGCCGCAGAAGGCCGCCTTGATGCCTGGTTGACCGCGCAACTCGGCGACGACATTTCGCGCAGTCGCGTCAAGGTGCTGATCAAGGAAGGTGCAGTGCTGCGCAACGGCGAGCCGATGACCGATCCGCAGCGCAAGGTCCGGCCGGGCGAGCGTTTCGAGATCACCATGCCGGAACCGGAAGATCCGACGCCCCAGGGCGAGGACATTCCGCTCGACGTGCTCTACGAAGACAGCGACCTCATCGTCATCTCCAAGCCCGCCGGCCTCGTCGTTCATCCCGGCGCCGGCAACTGGACGGGGACGTTGGTCAATGCCCTCATCCATCACTGCGGCGACACCCTGTCTGGCATCGGCGGCGTCCGCCGTCCCGGCATCGTCCACCGCCTCGACAAGGACACCACCGGTGTCATGGTTGTCGCCAAGAACGACATCGCCCACCGCCACCTGTCGGCGCAGTTTGCCGATCACGGTCGGACGATGCCGCTTGAACGCGCCTACCGCGCCATCGTCTGGGGCCGGCCGCGCCAGCTCAACGGAACGATCGATGCGCCACTCGGCCGCTCGACCGGCGACCGCACGAAGCGAGCCGTACAAAAGCCCGACCGCGATGATTCGGACGAGGCGATCACCCACTACACGGTGCTCGAACGCTTCCACGAGCAGCCGGATGCGACGGCGCTAGCCGCGTTGGTGGATTGCCGCCTCGAAACCGGCCGCACCCACCAGATCCGCGTTCACATGGCCCATATCGGTCATCCGCTGCTCGGCGATACCGTGTATGGTGCTGGCTTCCGGACCAAGGCGAACCTTTTGGCGGATGAACGCAAGGACATCGTCAGCCGCTTCCCGCGCCAGGCGCTGCATGCCTACCTGCTGCAGTTCGAACATCCGCGCACCGGCGAAATCCTGCATTTCGAAGCCGCTCTGCCCGACGATATGCTGGAGCTGGCCGAGGCTCTCCGCAAATAGTGCATGGATCTGGACATCTGAGCGCGAAGAGCTTATAAAGCGCTGATTGTTCAGGATCTTCGCCAGCATGCCGGTTATGCGCTGGATAATTTCGATATCGCCAATAATAATTGGCCTCTGGTGCATCTCACCGGTCACACATGCGTGACACAGTTCTTGAATCCCAGTTTCGTCATACTTATTTATAACTAGACTTAGTGCGGGGTCTGCCAGAACCGCACGTGCTGGCCCGCTTTTCGCCATGTTGAATGGCGTCTCGAAGGGGCTGGTTTCCAACAAGGAGGGTGCTTCATGGCCCGCAATAACTTGCCATCCATTACCGCCGGCGAGACCGGCCTCAATCGCTATCTTGACGAGATCCGCAAGTTCCCAATGCTGGAACCGCAGGAAGAGTACATGCTCGCCAAGCGTTATGCCGAGCACGCCGACCGTCAGGCAGCCCATAGACTTGTCACAAGCCATCTCCGTCTGGTGGCAAAGATCGCCATGGGCTATCGCGGCTACGGCTTGCCGATCGGCGAAGTCGTGTCCGAAGGCAATGTCGGCCTTATGCAAGCCGTCAAGAAGTTCGATCCGGAACGTGGCTTCCGTCTGGCCACCTACGCCATGTGGTGGATCAAGGCCTCGATCCAGGAGTACATTCTGCGCTCGTGGTCGCTGGTGAAGATGGGGACGACCGCCAACCAGAAGCGGCTGTTCTTCAACCTTCGCCGCCTCAAGGGCAAGATCCAGGCGATCGATGAAGGCGACCTCAAGCCTCATCAGGTGACCGAGATTGCCACGACTCTGAAGGTATCCGAGGAGGAGGTCATCTCGATGAACCGCCGCCTTTCGGGCGACGCATCGCTGAATGCGCCAATCAAGGCTGCGGAAGGCGAAGGCGGCCAGTGGCAGGATTGGCTGGTGGACAACCACGAGAGCCAGGAAGCGGTTCTAATCGAACAGGACGAACTCGAGACGCGCCGCAACATGCTGGCCCGTGCAATGAGCGTGCTGAACGACCGCGAACGCCGTATCTTCGAGGCTCGCCGCCTGTCGGAGGATGCCGTGACCTTGGAAGACCTGTCGTCCGAATTCGATATCAGCCGCGAACGTGTCCGCCAGATCGAAGTGCGTGCCTTTGAAAAGGTCCAGGAGGCTGTCCGCAAGGACGCCCTCGACCGCGCCAAGGGCCTGCGCGTCGTGGAAGCAACTGCATAAGCATCCGGTCCACAGACCGGATGTGTTGAAACTAAAAAAGGCGGGCCCGTTCGGACCCGCCTTTTCTGTGTCGCTTGGAAATCCGCTCGTTACTGGCCGCTGGGACCGGCGATGGCAGCCCATTCGCCAATAACCTTGTTGAAGGCGTCGGTGCCGGTCGTGCCCTTGTCCATGGTCAAGAGGGCGCGACGGCCGTTGCGGTAGGTGATCGGGATGTCGATCCAGTTGCGGTTGCGCAGCAGGTCCAGGTTGGTCTTGCGAGCATCCGGGAAGTCGTTCAGCGCCACCATGTGGAAATCGTCGGTGATCTTGGCCGGCACGCCGATCAGCGGATCGCCACGATCCTGCTCGGTCGCCTTCATCGCCACGCGCTGGACGCTGTCGATGGCACCGCCTTCGAAATTCGGCGGCAGCGAGAATACCAGTTCGATCAGATGGCTCGCCGGTAGCGACGGGTCGCTGTTGCGCTTGAACGTCACCAGCGCGGTCATGCCACGTTCGGGCACGTTGATGCTGCCCTGGACAGTCGGAGATGGCTTGCCATCGTCGCCCTTGTCCTCATGGACGCTCCAAGTCACCGTACCCTCGATCGCGGTCGGTGACGTCTGGCCAAGACGTTCTTCGTACAGGAACATCTTCTCACCCGTGCCGACAGTCGCCGTCTGCGTCGCTGCCGGCGGCGTAGCCGACGGAACCATCGCGGTCGGCTGTGCAGGGGCCGGGGCCGGTGCAGCAGCTGTCGGCGCAGGCGTCGGAGCCTGTGCCGGCGGCGCGGATGCGGGAGCCGGTACGGATGGATTGGCAACAGCCGCAGCGGGTGGCGGCGTCGCGGCTGCGACATTCTGCTGGGCGATGGACTTGCCCTCGGCAGCGACCGGTCCACCTGGGACAGGAGGCACGCCTGCATCCACCTCGCTGCCATCCGCCATCAGGCGCTGGGTAAATTTGCTGTTGACGGTGTTGCCGTCGTCAACCGGTGGAGTTTCCGGCGTCGTCGGCTTCGTGGCGACAGGCGTGGTTGCTGCCGGTGTTGCGGTCTTGTCTGCGACCGTTGCATTTTTCGGTGCGGAACTCACCAGTCCGGCGACCATCTCGTTGAGCGCGGTGCGGTTCATCCAGGCGGCATAACCACCGCCGGCGACAACAGCGACACCAGCCAGAGTAAGGAGAATACCTGCGACGCCAAAGCGGCGGCGCTTCGGCTCCATGCGGTAGCTCTTGCCCTGAAGCCCGGCGACACTGACCTGCCCCAGATCCGACGGTACCGAATCGCTGAAATCGGTCTCGGCGGCGAATTTCTCGTAGCCGGAAAGCTCCTTGATCTCGTTCCAGCCGTCCGACTGCCCGGATTGAGCGGCAGGTTTGGCCGCATTGCCGTGAACATCGGCAAACAGGTCGACATCGTCAAAATCACCGGCAGGCGTCGGCGGGGCCTGCTTGACAGGAGCAGCCTCTGCAACGGGAGCGGATTTTACCGGCGGCAGATCGTCGAATGTTGCAGCTTCCCAGGCGACGTGTTCGGCGGCATCCGGCATGCGGGCGGAGGGATGTTCTTCAGCCGCAAAGCCGACATCCGGCGGATAGTGAACGGGAATAGCCGTTGGTGCCGGCTGTCCGCCCGGAGCCGGCGCTCGCCACTCATTGTGCGCCGTGCCAGCGTCCTCTGGTTCCGGGGTTGCGGTTTTCGCCCAGACGTCGTCGAAATGGCCGGCATTGTCCGAATGAGCGGGATCGCTATGGGTCTCGGTGATGCCGTAGCCGGCGTGGTCGGCTGCATCCAGATCCGGCGCCGGCTCGTGGACCTCGCGTGGAACCTCGTCGACGGAAGAGGAGTGATATGCCTCCGGCTCCGGCTGCCATTCGGCATGCACGGGCTCAACTGCAACCGGCTCGACCTGCTCACGATAGCGCTCGTGCTCGGGCGCTTCGTAAACGGCCTCCAGCGCTTCCAGAGGCTGCGGTTCCCTGTCCGCCTGCCAGTCATCTTCGGCGCGCCAATTATCGTCGACGGTCGGAGAGGTGTCAGTATGTGCACTCTCTTCAACGTGGTGCACCTCGGCAGGCGCCACGGGCGCGGGTTCCTCGATATGTGCAGGCTCTTCTTCTGACGCTGCTGCCGGCTCTGGCTGCACCACCTGCTCTGGCTCCGGCTCTGGAACATGCTGCACCACCGGTTCCGGCTGCTGATACTCCTCGGCCGGCTGGGCGTGGAACTCCTCCGCAGCGGCTTCCTCTGCGATTGCAGGCGGCACTCCGGCTTCGGCATGCTCGGCCTCGACGTCGCGAATAGCGGCTTCGAGCTTCTCGAGCTGGCGCTGCAGCATCGTCTCCGGCGGTCGCGGCTTCATGCTTTCCAGCTGGCGCTGTACGGCACCGCGAGCGCGGGCATAAACTTTCACCCGCATTTCGGGTGTATTGTCGGACAAGCCATCTACGGCACGTCGGATGACTGCTACAAAATCCGCCATCAGTACTTTCTCGTGATGTCCAGCAGTAAGGCCGAACAGCGTTTTATCGTTGGCGCGACATTAATCCTCAAACGGATCAGTCACAAGTATGGTGTCGTCGCGCTCCGGGCTGGTCGAAAGAAGCGCTACGGGGGCACCGATCAGCTCTTCCACCTGTCGCACATATTTGATCGCCTGAGCTGGCAGGTCGGCCCATTTGCGGGCGCCGACGGTCGATTCTTTCCAACCCTCAAGCGTAATATATACCGGCTCGACCCGCGCTTGCGCACCCTGGCTTGCCGGCAGGTGGTCAATCTGCACGCCGTCGAGCATGTAACCGACGCAGATCTTCAGTTCTTCCAGTCCGTCCAGCACGTCGAGCTTGGTCAGCGCGATGCCGGTGATGCCGTTGGTGGCGACCGACTGGCGCACCAGCGCCGCGTCGAACCAGCCACACCGACGTTTACGCCCGGTAACTGTGCCGAATTCATGACCTTTCTCGCCAAGAAACTGGCCAATCTCGTCTGTCAGTTCCGTCGGGAAAGGCCCTTCGCCGACGCGGGTGGTGTAGGCCTTGGTGATGCCGAGGATGTAACCCAGCGATCCCGGCCCCATGCCGGAACCGGCCGAGGCCTGCCCTGCAACGGTGTTCGATGAGGTAACGAAGGGATAGGTGCCGTGGTCGATGTCGAGCAGCGAGCCCTGCGCGCCCTCGAACAGGATGCGCGCACCGCGACGGCGCTCCTTGTCGAGAAGAAGCCAGACGGTTTCGCGGAACGGCAGCACGCGGTCGGCGACTGACGTCAGTTCTTCCATGATCGTTTCGTGGGACACTTCGGCAACGCCGAGGCCGCGACGCAGCGCATTGTGGTGCGTAAGAATGCGGTCGACCTTGGCGGGCAGAGTTTCGAGATCGGCAAGATCCATGAAGCGGATCGACCGGCGGCCGACCTTGTCTTCGTAGGCAGGGCCGATGCCCCGACGTGTGGTACCGATCTTGGTGCCGCTGTTGCTGGCAGCATCTTCGCGCAGCGCATCGAGTTCACGGTGCAGCGAAAGGATCAGCGTGGCATTGTCGGCAACGCGCAGGTTTTCAGGCGTGATCTTGACGCCCTGAACAGCGAGCCGATCGATTTCGGCCAGCAGCGCATGCGGATCGACGACCACGCCATTGCCGATGACGCCCATCTTGCCCGGCCGCACGACGCCAGAAGGCAGCAGCGACAGCTTGTAGCTGATGCCGTCGATGACGAGTGTATGGCCGGCATTGTGGCCGCCCTGGAAGCGGACAACGATGTCCGCGCGCTCCGAAAGCCAGTCGACAATCTTGCCCTTGCCTTCGTCACCCCATTGCGAACCGATCACGACCACGTTCGTCATTTGTCTCTTCCTGCTTCCTGCGCAAAGATGCGCCTTGCCCAAACCCGCGCATCTATAAAGCGTTGCTTTTCGGAAAGCGACCCCGTTGTCGGCGGAGATCGCGCTTTTGCAGGGCAAATCAAGCGGAACGACAACAGCCGGCTAGACACTTCGCCCTGTCGTCAGCCACTGAGGGGGTGACGGGGCCGGCGGAACTCGGAAACAGGGCTTGGAGCCTGGCACGGTCCCGGTCACGCAACCTTGCGAAACGGACCAGCCTGCGACGTCTGCAGCCCCAGCGCATGCAGCATTTCGGCAAGCTTCACGGCCGCAGCCACGCCGTCGATCACGGGCACGCCGTGTTCGAGGCTAAGCTGCAGGGCAAGATCCGCCATGCCGGCGCAACCGAGGACGATGGCATCGGCATCGTCCTTCACCAATGCGGTTGCAATCTCGAGCGAGATGGTGCGACAGGCATCGGAGCCTTCACGCTCGAGTTCCAGCACCGGTACTTCTGAAGCCCTCACCCGGGCACATCGGAGACTGAAACCGTAGGCACGAACATTGTCCTCGATGACAGGCACCGACACGGACAGGGTCGTGACGACGCTAAATCTCGACGCAACCAGCGTGGCTGCATGAAAGGCCGCCTCCCCGATGCCGATCACCGGCCGCGCGGTTCGCCTGCGCGCCTCGTAGAGCCCGGTATCGTCGAAGCAGGCGATGATGACGGCGTCGAAATCCTCGACATTGGACCGCTCGATTTCATACAGCAGCCCAGGCAAGGCCGCCTCGCCGTCCTCGGGTCCCTGAATGCTGACGGGGCCGATGACGGGATTGCGGGCAACGACTTCCGTCCCCGGGCTTGCAACCGCCCGCGCCGCGATGCCGATCTTGTCCGTCATCGACGCCGTCGTGTTGGGGTTTATCACCAGGATCCGCATGCGCTCAGACCCCCTTGCCGGCATCCGAACCCACGGCAGCGCGCCGCCGGCTGACATACATGCCGATGCCGACGCAGGAGAGGATGATGGTGAAGGAGAACAGCGTCGTCACCGTGCCGAGCGCATAAAGAACCGGCGTGGTGACATTGGTGGTCATCCCATAGATCTCCAGCGGCAGCGTATTGAACGAGCCCGACGTCATCAGCGTCCGGGCAAACTCGTCGTAGGAGAGCGAAAAGCCGAACAGCCCGACGCCGATCAGGCTCGGCGCGATCATCGGCAGCACGACGTGGCGAAACGTCTGCCACGAACTCGCACCGAGGTCGCGCGCAGCTTCCTCATACGATGGAGAAAAACGGTTGAAGACGGCAAACATGATCAGCACGCCGAACGGCAGCGTCCAGGTCAGGTGGGCGCCGAACGCCGAGGAATACCAGGCCGGCGCAAATCCGAGCTGCTGGAAGACGACGCCGATGCCGAGCGAGATGATAATCGACGGCACCACGAGGCTGGCGACCGTTCCGTAGAAGACCAGCGAGGCACCACGGAACTTGCGCCGGAAGGCGAGGCCAGCCAGCAGCGACACCACGACGGTCACGACCATCACCATAAGGCCAAGAAAGAAGGACCGCTGGAAAGCCGCACCGAAATCGCCGACCGACTGCTTTTCGAACAGGTTTGCGAACCAGTGGAACGATACGCCGTTGAGCGGAAATGTCAGGCCGCCGTCCGGTCCCTGGAAGGAGAGGATGAAGATCGCCGAAAACGGCCCGTACAGGAACAGCACGAACAGGATGAAGAAGGCGGTGAGCACGTAGAACTCGAGAGGGCGTTTGTCGGCGTTCATCTCAAAGCTCCTTGCGGATATCGACGACGCGCAGGATGGCGGCAACCATCAGCAGCACGAGGACCAGCAGCACCACGGCGTTGGCGGCAGCGGCCGGATATTGCAGCAGCGACATCTGGTTCTTCATCATCAGCGCCACCGAGGCACTCTGGCCGCCGGACATCACCTGCACGGTGGAGAAATCGGCCATGACTAGCGTCACCACGAAAATCGAGCCGATGGCGATGCCGGGCTTGGCGAGCGGAATCACCACGTTCCAGAGGATCTGCCAACCGGTCGCCCCGGCATCGCGGGCCGCCTCGAACAGCGAGCGATCGATGCGCATCAGCGTGTTGAAGATCGGCGTCACCATGAACAGCGTGTAGAGGTGGACCATGGCGAGCACCACGGCGAAATCGGAATAGAGCAGCCACTCGATCGGCTTTGGAATGATGCCGGCACTGATCAGCGCCGAATTGATCAGCCCGTTTCGCCCGAGCACCGGGATCCAGGAGATCATGCGGATGATGTTGGACGTCAGGAACGGTACCGTGCAGATGAGAAACAGCACCATCTGCGTCGACGGCTTGCGGATGTGGAAGGCGAGGTAATAGGCAACCCAGAACCCGATGAACAGGGTGATCGCCCAGACGATCAGCATGAATTCTATGGTGTGGAGATAGGTCTTCCAGGTGACCCACGACTCGAGGCTGTCCGAATAGTTGGTGAGCAACATCGCCGGATAGATGCCGGCAAAATCATAGTCCCAGAAACTGACGACAGCGATCATCAGGATCGGCAGGATGAAGAAGAAGCCGAGAATGACAAGCAGCGGCAGCGCCTGGAGATACGAAACGACCCCGAGCGGAACCGTCAAGTTGCGTCTTTGCGGCTTGTCGAGCTGTGTCGTTGCTGATGCCATTCTACGGTATCTCCGATTTTTCCTGATCTCCCCCCTTGTGGGGAAGATGTCGGCAGAGCCGACAGAGGGGGGATGGCCGCAGATCTGGAGTTTGCCGCACCGCCCCCCTTTGTCACTTCGTGACATCTCCCCCACAAGGAGGGAGATGAAAAGGTGCCTTAGGCAGCGATGAATTCGTTCCAGCGCTTTACCATGTAGCGGTCCTCGTCCATGACCGAGTTCCAGCAGGCGACGTGGCCCATGCGCTCTTCGAACGAGCCGCCGTCGCGGACTGCTCCGGCCTTCTCCATGACCTTGCCTTCAGGCGACATGATATCGCCCTGTGCCGGCTTGCCCTCGATCCAGTAGCCCCACTCGTCGGCCGTCATGAAGTTCTTGGCGGTGTCCATGCAGGCAGAGTAATAGCCCTGGCGGTTGAGGTAGCCGCCGACCCAGCCGGACGTGTACCAGTTGATGTACTCGTAGGCCGCGTCGAGTTCGGCGCCCTTCAGGTGCTTGGCAAGGCCGAGACCGCCGCCCCACGAACGATAGCCTTCCTTCAGTGGCTGGAACTTGCAGGCGATGCCCTTGGAGCGGACGGCGGCAACGGCCGGCGACCACATGGACTGGATGACGACTTCGCCCGATGCCATCAGGTTGACGCTCTCGTCGAAGGACTTCCAGAAGGCGCGGAACTGGCCGGCCTGCTTGGTCTTGATCAGGAAGTCGATCGTTTTGTCGATCTCCGCCTTGGTCATGTTGCCCTTGTCGGCATATTTCAGCTGACCGGAGGCTTCCATGATCATGGCAGCGTCCATGATGCCGATCGACGGAATGTTGAGGATCGCCGTCTTGCCCTTGAAGGCAGGGTCGAGGATGTCGGCCCAGGAGGTGATGTCGCGACCGACGAGGTCCGGCCGGATGCCTAGCGTGTCGGCGTTGTAGATGGTCGGGACCATCGTCATCCATTCGGTCGGTGTCTTCGAGAACTTCTTGGAGTCCGGGCCGTCGACGAAGCCGACCGTGTGCGGCGCGGTACCCTGTGCGATGACGCTGTCGGGCTTCAGCTTGCCGGTGATGAACAGCGGCACGATCTTGTCGAAGTATTTGAGCTTCTTGGTGTTCATCGGCTGCATCACGCCGGCCGGGTAGACCTTCTTGGCGATCCAGTATTCGATGTCGGCGATGTCGTAGGAGTTCGGCTGTGTGACGGCGCGCTGGGCGGCAGCGTCCGAATCCGTTGCCGTCATCTGCAGCGTGATGCCGAGGTCGGCTTTGCACTTGTCGGCGATGGCATTGAGGTTCGATACGCCGGTGCCGAACTGGCGCAGCGTGATCGGGTTCTGAGCCCATATGGTCGGGAAGCCGGTGACGAGGCCGGAGCCGACGACGGCGCCGAGCCCGGCAGCGCAGGTCTTCAGGAGATTACGGCGGGAAATACCCTTGGCCGGCTTGGTAGACTTTGTGTCCTTGGTCATGCTCAGTTCCCCTTCAGGTGGTTGATGGATCAGCCGCGGCCGAGGAGGACTGCGTCCTCCAGGGCCCAGCTCAGTGACAGTGCATCGCCGACCGAAACCGGCTTGGCGAAATAATCGGTGTCGCGAATGATCGCCGTGAAGTCCTCGCTACCGGCGCCGATGACGGTGATTTTCACGGTGGCGCCGCGATATTCGACGTTGGAAACGATGCCGTTGAAGCCGAGGCCCTTCTGCGATGGCTCGGCGAGGCGAACCCGGTCTGTGCGGATACCGATATCCACGGGCGCGCCGACTTCCGTCTGGCCGCGAACGGAAAATGTCTGGCCCTCAGGCGCTTCCAGCGTCACGACCCCGTCCTGGCTGTGGGTCGCGCGACCGGAGAGAACATTGTGATCGCCCATGAAACGGGCGACGAAGGCGGTGGCAGGCCGCTCGAAGACCTCGCGCGCAGAGGCTGCCTGCTCGATGCGGCCGTTGTTCATCACCACGATCAGGTCCGACAACGCCATCGCCTCTTCCTGGCTATGGGTGACGTGAACGAAGGTGATGCTCAGCGTCTTCTGCAGCTTTTTCAACTCGGCACGCATGCGAATTTTCAGGAACGGATCGAGCGCCGACAGCGGCTCGTCGAGCAGCAGCGCTTCCGGATCGGTGATCAGAGCGCGAGCCAGCGCCACGCGTTGCTGCTGGCCGCCGGAGAGTTGTGCCGGACGCCGGGTGGCATAGGGCTCCATCTGCATCAGCGTCAGCATTTCGAGCGCCTTGGCCTGGCGCGCCTGCTTGTCGACGCCCTTCATCTTCAGGCTGAAGGCGACGTTGTCGATGAGATCGAGATGCGGAAACAGCGCGTAGCTCTGGAACATCATCGCCGTCCCGCGCTCCGCCGGACGGGCGTGGGTGATCTGGCTTTCGGAAAGAACGACATCGCCGCCGGAGACACTTTCATGGCCGGCCGCCATGCGAAGCGTCGAAGACTTGCCGCAGCCGGACGGGCCCAGCAAGCAGCAATAGGTGCCGGCCGGCACTTTCAGATCGATCGCGTCGACGGCAACCGTGCCACCGTAACGCTTGGTCAGCCTGATAAGTTCTAGATCGCCCTTAGCCATCGGCCCCTCTTCCGCTTCTTCACAGGAAGAGGGACTGCAAGGCCCATGCCAAATCCTAAATATTGATTAACATACTGAAATCGTTGACTTCGAAGATAGGTAGCCAACCATAGCATAAAAAATATGCCCATTTATTAGATGCGGCAAATTCAGCAGATGCACACAACGTGAGCAAATATTGTATACAAAACTCACGTGGTATTGGACGCAATTATCGGTTATGCTCCGGCCAAGATCAATACTCGGATTCCGGCACGCGCCATGCTTGAAAAATCCATCAGGGCCAGAGCGGCGGGGCAACCGCCCGTGCAACAGTCGCCGGTTTATCTCGGCATTCGCAGCGCCATTCTCGGCCATAGCGTGGCGCCCGGAATGAAGCTGCCGGAAGACGAGTTGGCCGAGATCTACTCTGTCAGCCGCACCGTGATACGCGCAGCCCTGCAGGCACTGGCGCTCGACCATCTCGTGACACTCGAAGTCAATCGCGGCGCTTTCGTCGCCAAGCCGACACGGCTGGAGGCCCGCGAGGTTTTCGAGGCTCGCGCGCTGCTCGAGCCGAAAGTCGCCGCCATGGCTGCCGAAATCGCCAAGCCGGCCGACATCGTCCTGCTGGAGCGTCACATCGCCGAAGAACATGCGGCGGTCGCCGCCGGGCGGGACGGAGAAGCGGTCCAGCTCTCCGGCCAGTTCCACGTGGCCATCGCCGAAATTGCCAATCATTCGATCTATATCGACTTCGTCCGCAGGCTTTGCTCTCGCTCGTCGCTGATCGTCGCCCTCTACTGGCGTCGCCGCGATGCCATCTGCGAGCACCACGCTCACCATTCGCTGGTCAATGCGATCGCCAGCAACAAGCCGAAGGACGCGTCCGAGCTGATGGTCAGCCATCTCGTCGACCTGTTTTCGGGCCTCGACCTGTCAGAGCGCGAGCCCGGTTCCCGCCGCCTCGCGGAGATCCTCAAGGCTTGAAGGACGCTCCTTCGCTTCAATGCTCGTTGGCGACCGGCGCGTAGGCAGCAGGATCGACGAAATCGGGCCGCCCGTTGAGCGACAGCCTTGCGCCTCTCGCCGGCGTCTCGCTGATCACCTTGCCGCGACGAACAACAAACAAACGCGTTGCGCGCAGACGGATCGCCTCGATCGGATCTTTCGCTTGCAGCACCACCAGATCGCCATTGCAGCCGACGTCGAGACCATAACCTTCCAGCCCCATCAGCTTGGCCGGATTTCTGGTGACCGCGTCGAAACAGAACCGCATTGCCTCGCGAGCCGACAGCTGTCCGACATGCAGGCCCATATGCGCGACATCGAGCATGTCGCCGCTGCCGAGCGAATACCACGGGTCCATGCAGCAATCCTGGCCGAAGGCGATGTTGATGCCGTGCTCGCGCATCTCCTTCACCCGCGTCATACCGCGCCGCTTCGGGTAGCTGTCGTGTCGTCCCTGCAGCATGATGTTGATCAGCGGGTTGGCAACCACCTGAACCTCAGCCTCGGCGATCAGCGGCAGTAGCTTCGACACATAGTAATTGTCCATCGAATGCATCGAAGTCAGGTGCGAGCCGGTCGCGCGGCCTTGCAGTCCCAGCCGCTGCGTTTCACAGGCAAGCGTCTCGATATGCCGCGAAAGCGGATCGTCCGTTTCGTCGCAATGCAGGTCGACGCGCAGGCCCCGCCTCGCGGCAATCTCGCAAAGCGCCCGCACAGACCGCGCACCGTCTTCCATCGTCCGCTCGAAATGCGGAATACCGCCGACAATGTCGACACCGAGATCCAGCGCCCGCTCGAGATTGTCGGCAGCTGTCGGCGAACGGTAATATCCATCCTGCGGAAAGGCGACGAGTTGCAGATCGAGATAGGGCGCGACCGCCTTCTTGACGTGCAGCAGCGCCTCGACAGCCAGAAGCCGGTCGTCGCAGATATCGACATGGGTCCGCACCGCCAGCAGCCCTTGCGATACGGCGAGATCGCAATAGCGCAATGCCCGCTCGACCACCGCCTCCTGCGTCAGCAACGGCTTCAGTTCACCCCAGAGCGCAATGCCTTCGAGGAGCGTACCGGACGTGTTCAAGCGCGGCAGGCCAAGCGACAGGGTGGCATCCATATGAAAATGGCAATCGACGAAAGGGCTCGAGACAAGGTGGCCGCCGGCGTCGATCTCGCGACCGGCGTTAGCAGCGATCTTGTGCTCGATTGCAGCGATCCTGCCGCCGGCGATACCGATGTCGATCCCCGTGCGGCCATCGGTAAGCGTTGCGTTTCGGATGAGTAGATCGAACGTCATGAACCGGCCCCTTGCTCGACAGGCGCTGCGCCTGAACGTGACGGATTTTTAGCACGCCGACACCACATGCCAACCGTTGAATGCCCAGAACATCATGGACGGACTGTATTTTTTCAAACGAAGGCGAAGGCTGGCGAGGTCTCCGGGCTATAGGCGGCGACGGAAACGCTGTGTATAAGCGCAGGCAATCAACTGCTCCTGAAAGCCGGGGCCGCTCTACCACGCTCCCGGAGCGTCGACCGGGTGCGCCCGGCACCATCACGAAGGACCTGACATGCGCTACCTGATCACCGGCACCGGTGGCTTCATTGGCTTCCATCTCGCCAAGCGACTGCTCGACGAAGGCAATTTCGTGGTCGGCTTCGACGGCATGACACCGTATTACGATGTGGCGCTGAAGGAAAAACGGCACGCCATCCTCGCGCGCTCGAACGGCTTCAAGCCGGTGATCGCCATGCTGGAAGACAAGGCGGCGCTCGATAGGGCGGCCGAACTGGCGGAGCCTGATGTCATCGTCCACCTCGCCGCCCAGGCCGGCGTTCGCTACAGCCTCGAAAATCCGAAATCCTACGTCGACTCCAACGTCACCGGGTCGTTCAACATTCTAGAACTCGCCCGCGCCATCAAGCCGAAGCATTTGCTGCTCGCCTCGACCTCGTCGGTCTACGGCGCCAACGAGAAGATGCCGTTTGCCGAAAGCGACAAGGCTGACGAGCAGATGACGATCTATGCGGCGACGAAGAAAAGCATGGAGCTGATGGCCCACAGCTACGCCCATCTCTTCGACATCCCGACGACGGCGTTCCGCTTCTTCACGGTCTATGGCCCGTGGGGCCGGCCGGACATGGCGCTGTTCAAGTTCGTCGATGCCATCAGGAACGATCGCCCGATCGATATCTACGGCGAAGGCCGGATGAGCCGCGACTTCACCTATATCGACGACCTCGTCGAGGGCATCGTCCGCCTGATCGCGGTGCCGCCGGCAGAGGCCAACCGCGTCGTCTCGGATACCGTCATCGATTCGCTGTCGAGCACCGCCCCGTTCCGGATCGTCAACATCGGTGGCGGCGCGCCGGTGGAGCTGATGCATTATGTCGAGACGATAGAGGCCGCGCTCGGCAAGAAGGCCATCCGCAACATGCTGCCGATGCAGCCGGGCGACGTACATCACACCTACGCCGAACCCGGCCTGCTCGTCGCCCTGACCGGCTACAAGCCGGAACTGGGCGTCGAAGAAGGTGTCAGGCGCTTTGTCGAATGGTATCTCGAAAACTACTGAGGATCAGCCGGCCGTGTGATAATTGCGGTCGAAATAGACGAGACCCTGCCCGCCATCGCGCCGACGGATCGCCTCGACTTCGCACATCAGCACTTCGTGCGTGCCGACCTCGGCGCGCTGGGCGATCCGGCAATCGAACGACACCAGCGCGTCCTCGAGCGCCGGCGATCCGGTCACCAGTTCGGACCACTCGGCGGCTGCAAAGCGCTCGGCAACCGGCGTCTTGCCGCCGAAGAGGCGCGACAGATCCTGATGGCTCTCCGACAGGACGTTCACGCAGAGCACGCCATTGGCAGCGACAGCGGGATAGACGGAGGCATTGCGGTTCAGGCACACCAGAAGCGTCGGCGGACTGTCGGTGACGCTGCACACGGCAGTCGCGGCAAAGCCGGCAAGACCTCCCGGACCGTTGCTGGTGACGATATTGACGGCTGCCGCCATGCGCGCCATGGCATCGCGGAAGGTGAGCCGCAACGCTTCGGCATCAGCCACGGGTATCTTCTGGTCGGTGGCTGCAGACGTTTTCATGTTCATCCCCATAATTTCAGGCGGCAGGTGCGGTTCCGGGCCGCAAACTAGACGCCGGATCGGTGCGTCTCAAGCAAAAGCATTTCGCCCAACGGCGGGCACGAGACAATACATTCCCCCGAATCCGCTATCGTCAACCGCATACTTCGAAAAATGTTGCGATGCACAATGTCGATGACGGTTTTGACGCCCTCCGGCGCTCAGCCGGGATTGACGACCATCGGCGCCCGGTTGCGCCGGACCTCCGTGAAAATATGGCCAAACAATGCGACAAGCACGATCGGCCCGCCGATCATCGTCGCGCTCGATGGCGTCTCGCTGAAGAATATCCACACCCAGAGCGGCGTCAAAGGAACCTCGAGCGCGGTCAGCAGGCTGGCATCGGCAGCGGGAATGAGACGGGATCCGAATGTGTAGAGGCTAAGCCCAAGCGCATTCTGGATCAATCCGAAGGCCACGATCAGCCCGGCGTCACTTCCCGAGACGGACCCTGGCGATGCGAACCAGAAACACACCAGTGAGCACAGCCAGCCGGATGCAGCCATGGCCGGCAGCATCGGCACATCGCGGTGACGGCGCATGACGACTGCAAGTCCGGATACCATCAGGGTCATGATGGCCGCAAGGGCGCGCCCGAACCAGCTTCCACTGCCGGTGCTATCGCCCGTCAGCATTACCAGGACCCCAACCAGCGCCACTCCCGCCGCAATCATCGTCGCGGCACTGGGGCGCTCGCGGATATACAGGAAGGCGACGCCGGCGGTGATGAAGGGCACCGTGGCGTAAATCACCATCGAGTCGGCGACGGAGGTGTAATAGATGGAGCCGATGCCGCTGATCATCGCGCCCGTCGAGAAAAACATCGCGGCAAACGACGGCCCGCGCATCGCCCCGATGATGCGCCACGCGCCACCGCGTTCGATGAACAGGAAAAGCAGGAATACCCCGCCGCCCGAGACGATGCCGCGATAGAAAAGGATGGTCATCAGATCGGCATGGATCGCCCGCATGAACAGCCCGGCCGAGGACCAGGCCAGCGCAGACAGCGCCACATAGAGAACGCCCAGACGATATTGGCTCTGCTCGGCAAGCGTCACGACGATCCCCCTGGACTTGAAGGCTGACCATTAGCGAGCTAGGCAACCACCTGCAAGCAGGCGTTGCGCCCTTTGGGATAACGGATCAGATAACGGCGATTGGTGGCCCAACTGCCACTGGTGGCCGTCGTCCTCCTCCATGTCCACGCAAGCCTTTTCATGGTCTTATCGGCAGCGATTCGGGAGAGTGGTATGAATGCTTTGATGGCTGGGCTTTTGGCATGTGGCTGCGTCAGCCTGATCGACGCTCCCCTCTGGCCGCCTGCCAGCGACTACATCAACGCCGCCGTCGATTGCCGCCAGAGCAGCAATGCGACAGGCTGTGAAAGCGTGCGCAAGAGCTGGACCGGCGATTTCAACGATGCGATCGCCGGCAAATATCAGGCGCAAAGCACTGTCGCCACGTGCCTCAGCACCGGTTGCGACGGTGCGATCAAGCCCGACCCGATGCTCGGCTGCGCCTGGCGAAAGGTGGCGATCAGGACCGCTCACGGGCAAGCGGATGCACGCGACACAGCAGGCCTTAAGCAATATTGCAGCCAGCCCTATCTCGACGCGGCCGGCCAGCACGCGGCTGACGAAGAGGCACTCGCCCTCCAGCAAATGCTGAGCGCAAAGTAGACGTGGCTCGCGCCGGCGCAGGGCCCTTGGGCCGCCGCGCCGGATCGCAGATCTCATTTAGGCATAGGCTGCAAGTAGCGTCCGCACCGCGTCGATCTCGTTCGGCCGGATATCGTGACCGCCCGGATGCCATTCGAGCGTCACATCCGCCTTCTGCCGGACGAAGTAATCCGCAAGCGCCTTTGTCAGGGAGGCCGGTGCAATCGGGTCTCGCTCGCCGGCCGTGATCAGCACCTTCGAGCCCGCCAGGCCGGCATTGTCGCGCGGTTCGAACGGGATCAGCGGATGCATCAGCACCGAGGCGTCGAAAAGATTGCCTGCCTCGATCAGGACATTGGCAAGGATATTGGCCCCATTCGAAAAGCCGAGGCCGATGACTGCCGACGCCTGGTGCTCATCCGCCAGGCTTTTGACGTAGCCGACCATCTTCGTCGTCGCCCGGGCGAGATCGTCCATGTCGTAGACGCCCTCGCCGGTGCGCCGGAAAAAACGGGCAGCCCCATGTTCGGCAACGTCGCCGCGCGGCGAGACGATGGTCGCCTCCGGCAGCAGCTGGCTGGCAAAGTCGAAAAACTGGTTCTCATCGCCGCCTGTGCCGTGAAAGACGAAAAATATCGGCTTTCCCGGCGCACCGGCTCGCAGCCGGTGCACATATGTCGATGTCATGATGACCTCCTGCCTCAAGCGTCGAGTGGCTCGAGATGTTCTTCCAGCAGTGGGCGCAGATGCGCATGCTGTGGTGGCAGCTTCAGTGCCTCGCCGAGATGTGCGGTATCCTCGTCGCGATCGAAGCCAGGTTCGTTTGTGGCAATCTCGAACAGGACGCCGCTCGGCGTGCGGAAGTAGATCGCCCAGAAGTAGTCGCGATCGATGACTGGCGTGACCTGATGACCGGTATCCATCAGCAGCTTGCGCACTTCGAGCTGCTTGGCGCGATTTTCGACTGAGAAGGCAACGTGGTGCACGGACCCTGCCCCCGGCAGCGAACGGGCGATGTTCGGCATGGTTTCGAGATCGATGAAATCGGCGCCATTGCCGCCCGGGATGACCAGCCGCTTTGTGCCCTCATGGGTTTCGGCAACCTGATAGCCCATGTATCGCAGCAGTTCGTCCGTCGCACCGTCGTCGCGCAGGCGCATCGACACCGAGTGAAAGCCGCGGATCGCGTGGTCGGCCTCGATGCCTGCGTGCAGCCAGGGCTGGCGCAGATCGTCCCGGACCTCGACAAGCGCAAGGTCGTCGCCATCAGGACCGGCAAAGTGCAGGCGCTTCTGGCCGAAGGATTCATCGGCCTTGAGACCGGCGATGCCCTGCGCTGCGAGACGATCCGTCCAGTAACCCAGCGAACCTTCGGGAACCGAGAACACCGTGGTGCCGACCTCGCCCGTACCGGGACGGCCACGCGCCATCTTCGGGAACGGAAAATAGGTCATTACCGAGCCGGGCGCGCCGACTTCGTCGCCGTAATAGAGATGGTACACATCCGGTGCATCGAAATTGACAGTCTTCTTGACGCGGCGAAGGCCTAGCGTCTGGGTGAAGAACTTGTTGTTGGTGCGGGCATTCTCTGCCATCGACGTGACGTGGTGGAGGCCTTTGATCTGGTCAAGCATGTCAAACCCCTTTGTTCTGCCCGGTCGTATCGACCGGTTCCATGGGGTGAAGATGGTCGCTGTCAGGCTTTTGCGATAGACCGCAAGACCCGGACGGATTGTCTCCAGATCGTGAACGATCTATCGATGTCGTTCACGCTATGCGCGATCGGGAACAGTCGGAAGGGTAGTCGGCGCAATTTGCAGCCTTCGATCAAACGCTTGCAGCCCAGGTGCCGCAGCTTCGGATGATGCAGAGCATGAACCCGCCTATTCCTCCTCGACCTCTTTATCGCGCTGGCAACAGATTTCGGCGATGGCTTTCACCATCTGGACTGTGTGCGGACATGTGAGCGAATAGCGGACGTTCTTGCCGCAGCGGCGGCTGCGGACGATGTTGTTGTCACGAAGGATCGTCAGGTGACGCGAGACGCCAACCGGAGTTTCATTCAGCTCCCGCATCAGATCGCGAACAGAATGCTCGCTTTCGAGCAACAAAAACAGGATGTGCAGGCGATGGCGGTTTGCCATGATCCCAAGAAAATCGGATTGCGCTGCAGCGGCCCTCTGCACCTCTTCCCCATATATGCCAAAATCATCGTCCCCCGACGGTACCACCAAGAAATCTCCCCAAATCCCGCCCCCGGAATTTTAAACTATTGCTGCTGTTCCACTTCTATTTTCTATTGATTAGAGGAACAAAAGGCAACTTGGCCGTAGAAAAATAAATATCGGGATTTATAGCTATATTTTATATTTCGCATGAAAGTATTTATTCGAAGAATTCGCCAACTAGAAATTATGCGATATCGCGTCCAGAGCATTCAGGATGACAACCACGTTGATCGATTTCGCGGCGTAAAAGATGTTCTGAGCCTTCCTCTTGGTAGTGACGACCCGTCCCCGTCTCAGCTTTGCCAGGTGCATGGAGGTGGCATTTTCGCTTAACCCCACTTGCGTGGCCAGCTGCCCGACCGATCTCTCTTCCTCGAGAAGAAGTCGCAGGATAGTCAGTCTCGCCGGGTTGGCCATCATCGCCAGGAGCGAGGCTTGATCACGCATCAGTTTTTCCTGCTGCTCGGCACCCATGGTCTGCTCCTGTGCTTGTTTTTAATTTCCAATATCTTCCAGGATGAAACAGAAAAGGCCCAGCTGGGATGCCGGACCTTTTCCGTTCGGACCGGAGGTCAACCGATCAGTCTTTCCCCGCAGGCATTCACCCACGGGATCCTCAACCTGGCAGATGCCAGGTGTCGGGATTAGAAGTTGCGCTGGACGCGGAGAACGCCTGCCCAAACGCTTTTATCGACGTTGTCATAGTTGACGTAGGTGATTTCCGGCTGGAGCTTGAGGCCCTTGACCGGGAAGAAGGCAAGGTTGGTGGTTGCTTCGAAGGTCTTGTTGTCAGCATAGGCCAACTGCACGTTCCAGCTCAGCTTTTCGCTGAACTTTGCAGTGCCGCCGCCCCAGACAGCCCAGTCACCCGTGGTGCCAAAGGGGTCGCCATTGGCGTACTTGTTGGTCGTGTTGCCGTCGGTGTTCCAGGCACCCATCAGGAATGCGCTGACTGTGCCGAAGTCTGCATCGAGGCGTACCTTGACTGCGCCTTCTTCGGCGACAGAGTCGTAACCGCCCGCAACCTTGATCCCGAATGCGCCGGCCTTGTAGCCGAGCCCGGCAACGACGTCGGGAGCATAGTGGTCATAGGCTACGCTGGAATAGGAATCTTCGAGCGAGATCACACCGGTGAAGCCGGTGCCGGAGTCGTAGGAATAGGTGAGCTGGTTCAGCTCGTAAGGTCCATCTCCGATCACATCATCGTTGATGACGTTGCCGGCATAGCCCATGTATTCGTTATACTGCGAGTCCTGCCGACCGATGAGGAAGCCGCCGAGCGAAATATAGGCGATCAGCGGAGAGGCATCCGAATTTACGCCTTCCGAATAGTTAAAGCGCAGCGTCGTCGCCGTCTTCAAGGGACCATATTCAGTGTCCGTTGCGGAGTTGAACGAGAGTTCAGCGCGGGTGTAGTTCTTGGTCCCAAAGGCACCAAAAGGATTGTAGGCATCGTGCCAGTAAGTATCGTTGCGGATCATGCCGCCGATCTTGAGGCAAGTTTCGCTGCCTGGAATGTAGAAGTAGCCGGCGCCGTATGCGTCGCAGATGCGGACATATTCCAGCGGTTCCGGTTCGGCAGCGACGATTGCGTCGGCCGCATGTGCACCAGATACAACAGCGAGCGCTGCAGCGGATCCGAGAAGAAGAGATTTGATATTCATGAAAGCTCCCGATGTGTTATCTCGGCACAATTCTTCGCTTGCGTAAATCAATACACAATTTTGAAAGCACCAATTTGTTGAGACCCTTACAGATCAAAACCGAAGCAGAAGTCTTCGATTTACAATTCGAATATCATCGCATCACGATAATATGACAACAAAGATTTTGTATTAGGTACGCACTTGAACAATATAAACTTAGATCTATGTTGCAGCCATGTAACTTATTATTATAGTAAATATGTTTGTTATTCTAATAAATTCCCGTAATTGTATTTTATCAAGTCAATATATCGAAAACAAACATATCTGCATCTCTAATATTTTAATTTTTACTTGAGAATCATCGGTAAGGCCAGCGCTAGTCCGCATCGGGCTAGCGCTGGCCGCCATGGCGTTCGGCACGCCTGGAATTTCGGTGGGAGATCTCTGGCGTCGATTGCGGCCCTAAGCCTGGCCGGCGCCTGGATTTTCCGGGAGCGCCCAGTCAATCGGCGTGCGTCCGTGTTGCTCAAGATAGGCGTTGGCCTTGGAGAAAGGTCTGGATCCGAGAAATCCGTTATGGGCCGAAAGCGGCGACGGATGTGCGGATTTCAGCACCAGATGGCGCGACGCGTCGACGAATGCGGCTTTCTTCTGCGCATAGGCACCCCATAGAAGGAAGACGACATGCTCGCATTGATCGTTGACGGCCCGGATCACGGCATCGGAAAACCTTTCCCAACCCTTGCCCTGATGGGACGCGGCGCGAGACTCCTCGACGGTCAGCACGCTGTTCAGCAAAAGTACGCCCTGCCGGGCCCAGCTTTCGAGAAACCCGTGGCGTGCCGGTGGAATGCCGAGATCGGCCTGCATCTCCTTGTAGATATTGACCAGCGACGGCGGCGTGCGCACACCCGGCCGGACGCTGAAGCAAAGGCCGTGCGCCTGCCCGAGGCCGTGATAGGGATCCTGACCGAGGATCACCACCTTGACATCATGCAAGGGCGTCAGGTCGAGCGCGCGGAAATATTCAGGCCCGCGCGGAAAGATGGTCTTGCCGTTTTGCCTTTCCTCAACCAGGAAGGCCTTGAGCTTTTCCATGTAGGGGCTGGAGAATTCCGCCGACAGCGCATTCTTCCAGCTTTCCTCCAGCTTTACTCCCGCCTCCGGCATTCACTTGGCTCCTTGTTAGGCCTCCACCGTGATGGCGAAATGCTGCCCAAGTCAACAAAACGACGTCGGGGATGTCCTTAAAGCCACAGCCTTTAGGCTCTGATACGAGCCATCTGCGGATCGTAGAGCGGCTTCAGCGAGACAGTACAGGGCACGCGTCGCATCGCAACGTCGAGCGTATAGCGTCCCGACATGACGAAATCGGCTGTGACCCCGGCAGCGTTGCGGACGTACCCGTAGCCGATCGGCCGGTCGACCGTGTATCCGAAGCCACCGCTCGACAGCCACCCGACGCGTTGGCCATCGCGGTAGATGGTTTCCCGTCCGAGCAGCACCGTATCGCGGTCCTCCGGCACGAAACAGGCCAGCAGCTTCTTGACGCCGGACTTGCGCTGCTCCTCGATGGCCGCCCGCCCCCTGAAATCAGCGTTCTTCTTTACGGCCCAGCCAAGCCCGGCTTCGATCGGCGTGTGGTCCGGGCCGATGTCGGCACCCCAGGCCCGATAACCCTTTTCCAGCCGGCAGCTTTCGATCGCCCGGTATCCGGCATTGACCAGATGATGCGCGGCACCGGCCGTCATCAGTGCATCGTAGACCGCCCCGGCATTTTCCACCGGCACATGCAGCTCGAAGCCGAGTTCACCTACATAGGTAATGCGCAGCGCCCGCACAGGTGCCCCGGCGATACCGATGGTGCGCACTTGGCCAAACGGAAAGGCGGCATTCGAGACGTCGGCGCGGGTCACCTGCTGGAGCACGGCGCGCGATTGCGGCCCCATCAGCGACAGCACGCAGTAGCCCGATGTCACCTCCACCAGTTCGGCCTGCAGACCCTTGGGGATATTGCGGCTGATCCAGTCGAAGTCGTGAGTGGCAAAGCCGGTACCGGTGGTGATGTAGTATTCGTTGTCTGCCAGGCGAGCGACCGTCAGATCGCATTCGATGCCGCCCCGGTCGTTGAGCATCTGGGTGTAGATCAGCGATCCGACCGGCCTCGCCACGTCGTTGGAGGCGATCCAAGTGAGCGCCGCTTCGGCATCTCTCCCCTTCAGCACGAATTTCGCAAACGACGTCTGGTCGAAGATGACGACGGATTCGCGCACGGCCTTATGTTCGCGGCCAACGGCATGGAACCAGTTCTGCCGACCGTAGGTGTAGATATCGCGGGGCTCCTCCCCGGCAAAAAGGTCGGCAAACCAGTTCGGCCGCTCCCAGCCGAGTTTTTCTCCGAAGCAGGCCCCTTGCGCCTTCAGGCGGTCATAGAGCGGCGATTTGCGGCAGGGACGTCCGCTCGCATGTTCCTCGAACGGCCAGGCCATGGTGTAGTGCTTGCCGTAAGCCTCCAGCGTCCGGCTGCGCACCCAGTCGGTGTCGAAATGCGGCCGGCCGAAGCGACGAATGTCGACAGGCCAGAGGTCGTAGGGAGGCTGTCCCTTCGAGACCCATTCCGCCAGAGCCATGCCGGCACCGCCGGCAGATGCAATGCCGAAGGCATTAAAGCCGGCGCCGACGAAAAAGTTACGCAGCTCCGGCGCCTCGCCGAGGATGAAATTGCCGTCGGGCGTAAAACTTTCCGGCCCGTTCAGCAGTTGCTTGATACCTGCCGTTTCCAGTGCCGGAACGCGGGCGAGTGCCTGCTCCATGATCGGCCCGAAATGATCGAAATTGGAATCGAGCAGAGAGAAATGGAAATCCTTAGGTATGCCGTCGACTGCCCAGGCGATCGGGTTGGGCTCGTAGCCGCCCATGACGAGACCGCCGACCTCCTCTTTGTAATAGGTGAGCCGATCCGGGTCGCGCAATGTCGGCAGGTTCGAGGGCACGCCGAAGGATTCGGTGATGATATATTGATGCTCGACCGAGACAAGCGGCACGTTGACGCCGAAGCGGGCCGCGAAATCCCGCGTCCACTGGCCAGCGCAGACGACGACCCGCTCGCACTCGATCCGACCGCGATCGGTGAGGACGGCGCGGATGCGGCCCTTGTCGATCTCGATGTCGAGCACTTCCGTATCCTCGAAGATCGCAGCGCCGGCCATGCGCGCACCGCGCGCCAGCGCCTGGGTGATATCGGAGGGATTTGCCTGCCCGTCGGTGGGAAGGTAGGCAGCACCGATGAGGTCGTCGACCTGCATCAGCGGCCAGAGCGACAGCGCCTCCGATGGCGTCAGCAACTGCATGTCGAGGCCGAACGACTGGGCGGTCGTCGTCTGGCGCTTGACCTCGATCCAGCGCTCCTCGTTGCAGGCAAGGCGCAGACCGCCATTCATCTTCCAGCCGGTCGCAAGACCCGTCTCCGCCTCCAGCCGCTTGTAGAGATCGACGGAATAGCCGAGCAGCTGGGTGATGTTGGCGTTGGAGCGCAACTGGCCGACTAGTCCCGCCGCGTGAAACGTCGTCCCGGACGTCAGCTTCCGGCGCTCGAGAAGAACGGTATCCGTCCAGCCGAGCTTGGCGAGGTGATAGGCGGTAGAACAACCGATGATGCCGCCGCCGATGACGACTGCTTTTGCTGTCCCGGGCAGTTCCTTCATCGACGTTCCTCGATATCAAACAGCTGATAGGCGCGCTCGAAACGCGCCATGTTGTCGGCGGTATAGGCGACGTAGTCGAACTCTATCGTGGAATAGGCTTCGGACACCATGCTCCAGAGCGTTTCGCGCAAAAGCGATGCACATTTCATCGCCTCGTAGCGGCGCTTCAATCCTCTTTCCCCGACGCCGTCGTGGTAGATATCCAGCATGGCGGCCTCCTGATCGGCGGAAAATCCGGCATTGGAGGCAAGCCCGCCGAGATCGAACAGCGGCGTATTGAAGCCGGCATAGTCCCAGTCGATAAGCCAAAGCCGGTGACCGTCGTCAAGAAAATTGCTGGCCAGCAGGTCGTTATGGCAGAAGACGATGTCAAACGGTCCCGCCGCCTTCTCCAGCCTCCTCATCTTGTCCAGCAATCCGTGCATCAGGGGCTCGTAGCGGCTCCCGATATCCCGGAGCGTCGATGCGTAGTCGGCAATGATATGAAACGACCAGAACATCCCGGCAGCGCCGCGCAGGTGGCCGCCAACCCTGCGATGAGCATCGCGCACCAGCAGCACGACACGCTCCAGCATATCCGGCCGCCCGAGCACCTCGGCCGACAGCGCCGGCGCGTCGATGTAGTCGAGTACGAGAATGCCGGGCTCATGATAGACGACATCGGGAGACAAGCCGGCAGCATGGGCAGCCAGGCTGGCCGCCAGCTCGTTGGCACGGACGATATGATGAACCGGAATATCGGAGCCGAGACGCACGACACGGCGCCGCGAACCGTCCCTTACAAGATAGTTGCGGTTGGTGATGCCGCCGGTCAGGGCAGCGATCTCGATTGGCCCATGCCAGATATCGAGCGCGCGAATACGATCCTCGGGCTTGTCGATAATGCCGGTTCTCCCATTGCAGAAGAGCTGACCCGAAATTTCGTCACAATTGCCGGACTGTCAAGGATAATGCCGGAAAGTCAAGCATTCTGACCAATTTGGAGCCGCACCGCAGGCGTCTCAAGAGGCGCTGGCTCGAGGTGTAACAACGCGGCACATCTGTTCCAGCGCGATGGACGCCTTGCTGGCGTGCCGTTCCTTGTGGCGCAGCAGGCGAAAACTGCGGGCCGGTAGCTCGAAGGCCGCCTTCACCAAAAGCCCCTGTTGCAGATAGAGACTGGCCGAGACGCTGGAAATCGCCGCCGCGCAGGCGCCTGCCTGCACAGCCGATAGAACCGCTTCGTTGGATGGAAAGACCAGCGCGACCTGCATGTCCTGCGGCACGATGCCGAAGCCCCGCATAGCCTCCTCGAAGGCCGAGCGGGTGCCCGACCCTTTCTCGCGCATCACCCAGAGACTGTCGGCAACGAGGTTGGCTGCTGACAGCGCCCGGCCATCCGCCCACGGGTGGTCCGGCGCCACCACCACCGATAGCGCATCGCTTGCAACAACGGCGGACGACAGTTCCGGTGCGTCGATCTCCCCCTCCACCAGCCCGAGTTCCGCCTCGCCGGCGATGACTGCATCCGCGACGGTGCGGGTATTGCCGATGGTCAGGCTGAGGTCGATGCCGGGATAGGCCTGGTGGAAGCGTATCATGACCGGCGGCAACCAGTAGCTGGCGATGGTCTGGCTGGCATAGAGATTGAGTTGGCCGCGCTGCAGCCCGCCGAGCTCCGACAACATCAGTTCGGCCGCGCGTACGCGCGCCAATGTCGCCCGCGCCTCGTTCAGAAACACCCGTCCCGTCTGCGTCAGCTCGATCCGCCGTCCGACGCGATGAAACAGTTCCACGCCATAGAATGCCTCGAGGTTCTTGATCGAGGCGCTGACGGCTGACGGCGTCAGCCGTATGGCTTGCGCGGCGCGGGTCAGGTGCTCCCGCTCGGCAACGGCGACGAAGATGGCAAGCTGTTCAAACGTCATAAGCCAACCGTTCGTTTTAATCGAACGAAACATCCCATAATATTCGATGGAAATCTACAACTCGCTGTAGGACAGTCCGGGCACCAGACCAAAGAAGGTGACCCATGTCTATCGCCTCGCGCTCACGTCACATCCTGCCAGGATTGGCACTTTGTCTTGCCGTCGCACTGGCTGCAGTGGCGGTCGAAAAGCTTGAGGTTGTGCTGCTTGGCGGCCGATGGATCGAAGGTCTCATCCTGGCGATTGGCTTCGGCATCGCCGTTCGAACCGCACTGCCGCACATGCCCTCGATGCGCGCGGGTATCGATTTCAGCGCCAAGATCCTGCTGGAATTGGCGATCGTGCTGCTGGGTGCATCGATCAGCCTGTCGGCAATCCGGGGCGCTGGGTTACCGTTGATCGGCGCGATTGCCGGGCTGGTCCTGATGTCGATAGCCATCAGTTACGCCATCGGCAGGCTGCTGGGGCTTCCGGGCAAGCTGGCGACGCTGATCGCCTGCGGCAATGCCATCTGCGGCAACTCTGCCATTGTCGCCGTTGCGCCGGTCATCGAGGCCGACGCCGAGGAAATCACTGCCGCACTGGCCTTCACCGCCGTGCTCGGCGTTTTCGCGGTGTTCCTGTTGCCGGTGCTGTTCGTCAGGGCAGGTCTCAGCCCGTCGCAATACGGCGTACTTGCCGGCTTGACGGTTTATGCCGTGCCGCAGGTGCTGGCTGCAACGGCACCTGCCGGCTTGCTGGCCGTCCAGACGGGCACGCTGGTCAAGCTCGTGCGCGTGCTGATGCTCGGCCCCGTCATCGTCATGATCGGCACGATGATGAAGGGCGTGAAGACGGAACTCCCAGCACAGCACCACTCAATCGTGCCGTGGTTCATCGTCGGCTTCGTGCTGATGATGGGCTTGCGTTCATTCGGCCTCATCCCGGAGGTTGCCTTTGTACCGATGAACCTAGTCTCCAACACGCTGACGCTGGTCGCCATGGCAGCACTGGGATTGTCGGTGGACGTTCGGGTCGTCGGCCATGCCGGCGGCCGGGTGATCGCGGCAGCGACGCTATCGTTGCTCGTTCTCGGCGGGCTGAGCTGGATCGTCATCACGTTTCTGCAGATCCAGTAGAACGCCTGCGGTTTCAGCGCGGTCTATGCGCTGTCTGCTGGCATCTTTGACAGCAGCTTGAAGATGTCGGCTGCCGGGCTCGGATAGCCGAGAGCAAAACCCTGCAACCCGTCGCAACCGATCTCTCCCAGCACCCGGGCATGCTCCTCGGATTCGACACCCTCGGCAATGACTTCGACATTCAATGTCTTGGCAATCTCGACGATCGACGCGACAAGGCGCCGCTGTTCTTCCGACACGGTAATGTTGGTGACAAGCTGGCGATCGATCTTCAGCCGCTTCGGCCGCAAGCTGACCAGCCCGATCAGCGACGCATGCCCCGACCCGAAATCGTCTATCTCGATATCGACGCCCAGTGTCTTCAGACCCGCGATGTTCGAGACGACGATATCTTCGCAATCATCGAGGAAAATCGTTTCAACAAGCTCGAAAACGATGGATTCCGGCGGGATGTCGAGCCTGTTCAATTTCTGAATCAGTTGCGGGTCGTTGAGCCGTTTGGCAGACACATTGACCGCAATGCGCGGCGGCACGATACCTTCCGCCCGCCATCGTCCGTAGTCAGCAAGGGCCTGCTCCAGAACCGCGGCATCGATTTCGGCTTCCAGACCGTATTCCTGGGCAACCTTGAGGAAGGTCCCCGGAAGCATCAGGCCATGCACCGGATGTTTCCAGCGCGCCAGCGCCTCGAGGCCGAAAATACGGCGAGTGCGCGCATCCACCTGCACTTGATAATAGGGAATGATTTCGTGGCGCTGCAATGCCAGCTTGAGGTCGCCGGCCAATTGCCTTTTGCCCAGCAGATCAGATTGCAGCTTTGCACTGAAAAACTGCACCCTGTTGCGACCTAGTTTCTTCGCCTGGTACAGCGCCAGATCGGATTCCGCCAGAATATTCCCGGCCTTTGACGTCATGTTCCAGGCGATACCGACCGAGGCATTCGTCTGCACGACGCCGGCTGCGAAAGGGACATCGGCGCGCAGCGCAGAGAGGGCGCCGTCGGCCAGCGTCTCCAGCGCGCCGGCCTCGGCCACGTTGGTCAGCAGGATCACGAATTCGTCGCCTCCGATGCGGGCAACCATGCTCGCTCCGGAAACGGCGCCGGAAAGACGCGCGGCGGTGGCCTTCAGCATCGCGTCGCCGGCCGCATGGCCAAGCTTGTCGTTGATCTCCTTGAACCGGTCGAGATCGATATGAATGACGGCGATGCTCTCGACCGTCGGATCGCTCAACAGTTCGGCAAGATGGCGGTCGAAATAGCGGCGATTGGGCAAGCCGGTGAGATAATCGTGGTTGGCAGCGTGCTCGACCAACCCCTTGCTGCGCTCGACCGCGACTGCCCTCGCCTCTGCCACTGACTTTTGCTCCGCTAACTCACGGGTCAGGATGACATCGGCGGTGACGTCCCACTCGGCGCCGATGATCGATAGAGATCCATCCGGCCCCTCGAAGAAACGCGCGCTCGAGCGGATGTGGCGCGTCTGGCCGTCGGCGAGAATGATGCGGAAATGCGAGTTGTATCGGCCTTTGGAGGCCACGGCTGCATCGAATTCGGCGGAGGCCCTATCGCGGTCGTCGGGATGAACTGCATTCAGCCATATGTCGCCGGTCACTCTGCCCGACAGGCCTGTCCCGTAGAGCCTGTGCATGGAAAGGTCCCAGACGACGGTGTCATCCCGAAGATCATGCTCCCAGACACCAATTTGCGATGTCTCCAGCGCCAGCTCCAATCTCCTCACGAGATCCTGGAACTCCTGCTCTGTCCGACCTGCATCGATAGATGGTTTCGCGATCGCCGCTCCTCCCGACGCCAAGGCAATGTGACACGCCTTGCCGACCTCAGATCACATAGCTTTTCATTAGCTAATTTTAATAAACACAGGAAGCGCGAGCGTCTATCTTCGTGATACATCAGACGGGCAAAGCCATGGCATTCCGTGCCTTGAGCCTCAAACGAAGATATATCTTATTCCAGAAACGACAATGGGCGGACCCTTGCGGATCCGCCCATTCTGTCTGTTCGAGGAGGTCAAGCGCCGAACAGGCAACTTTTATTCGGCAGCAATCCGGATGATCTCGGCGTTATGCTCTTCATGCTGCTTCAGCGGACGGTTGCCCGATAGCTTGCGGATCAACACATAGAACACCGGCGTCATGAAGATGCCGAAGAATGTCACCCCGATCATGCCGGAGAATACCGCCACGCCCATGGCCGCACGCATCTCGGCGCCCGCACCCGTCGAGGTGATCAGCGGCACGACGCCCATGATAAAGGCCATCGAGGTCATCAGGATCGGTCGCAGTCGCAGACGGCTGGCTTCCATGGCAGCCTGAACGGGCGTCCTGCCGACAAACTCCAGCTCACGGGCAAATTCGACGATCAGGATGGCGTTCTTCGCCGATAGCCCGACCAGCACCATCAACCCGATCTGGGTGAAGATGTTGTTATCACCGCCCATCAGCCACACACCGGTCAGCGCCGCAAAGACCCCCATAGGCACGATCATGACGATCGCCAGCGGCAGGGCGAGGCTTTCGTACTGCGCGGCAAGCACGAGGTACACGAGCAGCAAGGCCAGCGGGAAGATGATCAGTCCGGAATTGCCGGCGATGATCTGCTGGTAGGTCAGGTCCGTCCACTCATAGCCGATACCCTTTGGCAGAGTGTCGGCCGCAATCCGCTCTACTGCTGCCTGCGCCTGGCCGGATGAAAATCCGGGGGCTGCGCCGCCGTTGATGTCGGCAGCCAGGAAGCCGTTGTAGCGCGTCGTCCGCTCAGGTCCGGTGCTGGCCTCGACCTTTAGTAGCGCCGAAAGCGGGATCATCTGCCCTGTCGACGAGCGCACCTTCAACTGCCCGATATCGCCTGGATGAGCCCGAAACTTCGCATCCGCCTGTACACGGACACTGTAGGTACGGCCGAAAGCGTTGAAGTCGTTGACGTAGAGCGAGCCGAGATAGATCTGAAGCGTATCGAAGACATCCGTCACCGAGACACCCAGCTGCTCTGCCTTGGCGCGATCGAGGTCGGCGTAAAGCTGCGGTACGTTGATCTGGAAGCTCGAGAACAGACCCGCAAGCTCAGGCGCCTGATAGGCCTTGGCCAGAAACGCCTTGTTGGCTTCGTCGAGGGCCTGGTAGCCAAGCCCCGCCTTGTCCTCCAGCTGCAGCTTGAAGCCGCCGGTGGTGCCGAGGCCCTGGACGGGCGGCGGTGGGAACATGGCGATGAACGCTTCCTGGATGCCGCCGAACTTCTTGTTCAGCTGCATGGCGATGGCGCCGCTCGACAGATCGGGTGTCGTACGCTCCTCGAACGGCTTCAGCTTGACGAAGATGACGCCGGCATTCGACGAGTTGGTGAAGCCGTTGATCGACAGGCCGGGGAAAGCGATCGAATGCTCGACGCCCGGTTCCTTCATCGCGATCTCGCTCATGCGCTCGATGACATTCTGCGTCCGGTCGAGACTGGCCGCATCCGGCAGCTGGGCAAAACCGATCAGATACTGCTTGTCCTGGGCCGGCACAAACCCGCCCGGCACCGCCTGGAACAGGAAGTAGGTGGCACCGATCAGGGCGAGATAGACGACCATGACGACGCTTTTCATCGACAGGATGCCGCCGACCCCACGGCCATAGCCGTTTGAACCGCGCTGGAAGACCGTGTTGAATCCACGGAAGAACCAGCCAAGGCCCTTGTCCATAACCCGCGTCAGCCAGTCCTTCGGGGCATGGTGGTCCCGCAGCAGCAGCGATGCCAGCGCCGGCGACAGCGTCAGCGAGTTGAAGGCCGAGATCACCGTCGAAATGGCGATCGTCAGCGCGAACTGCCGGTAGAACTGGCCGGACAGGCCGGAGATGAACGCGAGCGGTACGAACACTGCGACGAGCACCAGGGCGATGGCAACGATCGGGCCCGACACTTCCTTCATGGCCCGGTACGTGGCATCCCTCGGCGACAGGCCGTTCTCGATGTTGCGCTCGACATTTTCGACCACGACGATGGCGTCATCGACGACGATACCGATGGCCAGTACCAGCCCGAAGAGGCTGAGTGCGTTGATCGAGAAGCCGAACATGTACATGACGCCGAAGGTACCGATGATCGACACCGGCACTGCCACCAGCGGAATGATCGACGCCCGCCATGTCTGCAGGAACAGGATGACGACAACGACAACCAGCGCGATGGCTTCGAGCAACGTGTGCACGACCTTGTCGATCGACGTGCGAACGAACTCGGTGGTGTCGTAGACGATCTCGTACTTGACGCCGTCAGGCATCGCCTGCTGCAGCTCGTTCATGGTCTTGTGGACCTCGTCCGAGATGGTGATGGCGTTGGAGCCGGGCGCTTGGAACACCGGGATGGCGACAGCCGACTTGCCGTCCAGCAGCGAGCGCAGCGAATAATCGGATGCACCGAGCTCGACGCGAGCGACATCGCGCAGGCGGGTGATCTCGCCGTTGGTACCGCTCTTGACGATGATATTGCCAAATTCCTCCGGCGTCTGCAGGCGACCCTGCGCATTGACATTAAGCTGCACGTCGATGCCGGTAAGATTCGGAGAAGCGCCGATGACGCCGGCAGCCGCCTGGACGTTCTGCGCCCGGATGGCATTGGCGATATCGTCGGCCGCAAGGCCGCGCTCGGCGGTCTTCTGCGGGTCGACCCAGACACGCATGGCATAGTCGCCCGAGCCGAAGATCTCGACCTGGCCGACGCCCTGGATGCGCGCCAGCCGATCCTTCACGTTAAGGACCGCATAGTTGCGCAAGTAGGTGATATCGTAGCGATTATCCGGCGACACCAGATGCACGACCATCATCAGGTCCGGCGAACTCTTGACGGTGTTGATGCCGAGATCGCGGACGTTCTGCGGCAACCTTGGCTCGGCCTGCGAAACGCGGTTCTGCACCAGCTGTTGCGCCTTGTCCGGGTCGGTGCCGAGCTTGAAGGTGACAGTCAGCGTCATCAGGCCGTTGGATGTGGCCTGGCTGGACATGTAGAGCATGCCCTCGACGCCATTGATCTGCTCTTCGATCGGCGTTGCCACCGTCTCGGATATGACCTTCGGGTTGGCGCCCGGATATTGCGCGGTAACGACAATCGACGGCGGCACGACTTCTGGATATTCCGAAATCGGCAGCAGCCCCATGCCGATCAATCCTCCGACGAGGATCAGGACCGACAGCACGCCGGCAAACACCGGTCGGTCGACGAAAAAGCGAGACATGTTCATGATGTGGCCCTCTCCAGGGATAACGGTGGACGCACTGCGCAGGACCACGCGGCAACTCCGCCGCAGGTCTCATGCCATTTGCAATTTTTAACTGACCGGGAGGCCCTCTCCCGGTCTTGAAGGCGCCTACTTCGAAGCGGCGACCTTCTGCTCGGGCTTCTGTTCAGGCTGCGGATCGACCAGTGCACCCGGGCGCACCCGCTGCAGTCCGTTGACGACGATACGGTCGCCGACGGCGAGACCGGCTTCGACGATACGCTGGCCGTTGTTGAGGTCGCCGAGCGTCACCTGCCGATAGACGAGCTTGTTGTCAGCGCCGACGAGGAACACGAACTTCTTGTCCTGGTCGGTGCCCACGGCCCGGTCGTTGATGACGATCTTGTTCTCCGACTTAGGCTGGCCCATGCGCACCCGCACGAACTGCCCGGGAATAAGGTGGCCGCCCGGATTGGCAAAGACGGCGCGCACACCGATGGTGCCGCTGGCCGTATCGACCTCGTTGCCGATCAGTTGCAGCTTGCCGGTGATCGGCGTGCCGCTGTCGCGTGTCGTACCGATCTCAACCGGGATCTGCTCGACTGGCGGCGCAACGCCGTCATTGGCCGTCAGTTGTGCGAGGGCGCTGGTCACGGCCTGCTCGTCGGCATTGAAGCTTGCATAGATCGGATCGACCGAAACCAGCGTCGTCAGCGCCGGCGACGCCGAGCCGGCAGCGACGAGATTGCCGACAGTCACCTCTAGCTTGCCGACACGCCCGGCGATCGGTGCGCGGACCTGCGTGTAGTCGAGGTTGAGCTGGGCGGTCTGCAGGGCTGCCTGGGCCGCCTGGACATTCGCCTGCGCTTCCGAATAGGCGCTCGCCCGTGTATCGAGGTCGCTCTGCGAAATCGTCTTGTTGTCGGAAAGGCGACGACCGCGGTCGAGCTCGAGCTTGGCAAGATCGACGCGCGAAGCGGCGGCTTCGACCTGCGCCTTTGCCTGGGCTACGGCCGCCAGATAGGGCGCCGGATCAATGGTCAGCAACAGGTCGCCGGGCTTGACCAGCGCGCCTTCGCGGAAATTGACCGACTGGATGGCACCGGCGACGCGCGGACGGATGGACACCCGTTCGATCGCTTCGAGCCGCCCGGAAAACTCCTCCCAGGCCGTGACGTCCGCAGCCGCTACCGTGGCGACGGTCACCGGAACAGCAGCAGGGGCCGCCGCCTTTGCAGGCTCACTGGCAACCGCACCGCGCGGCAGGTCGAGATAGAAGGCTGCCCCGAAAACGGACGCAGCAAGGCTTATGCCGGCGCCCCACAGGGCCCAGCGCTTGTCTTTGGTTGTCATTGCATTCTCTCCTTTTCAGCCCCGGCTTGGGATCCCGGGCTGCAGATCACTGGCTCTAATCAGCCAGGCCGAACACGAATATCGTCTACGAAGCTCTTGAAACTCTTGCGGATATCACCCTGCCAAGTTTGCTCGTCGGCCGATTGCCCGCCATAAATTCTTGCCCAGCCCATACCGGCGGACAGGATACGCTGCTGGACTGAAACGCCTGCCTTTTCCAGCAATTTGCCATATTCCACGCTCTCGTCGCGCAACGGATCGTCCTCCGCCGTCAGCAGCAAGGTCGGCGCCACGCCCGAAAGCCGCGAGCAGAACCGCGGCGCGGCATAGGGATGGCAGACACCACCGAGGAAACCCAGATAGTGGTTCCAGCCCTCGCTCCAGCGTTCGCGCATCCCGCTCTTGTCGGCGCACTGAAACGACTTGCTGCCCATGAAAGGGTCCAGCAGCGGCGAGATCAGCACCTGACCGTCGAGCATCCCAGGCATCTGGTCGCGCGCCTTGAGAGCGACGCCAGCCGCAAGGTTTCCGCCAGACTCTTCGCCGGCAACAAGCAATAACGACTTCTTGCCACCCAACTCGCGCTTGCGCGCAAGATATTCCAGGACGCCATAGGCATATTCGAGCGACTTCGGAAAACCGTTGTCGGTCGGCCCGCTGCAATCCGCATCGACGACGATGGCACCGGCATCTGCCAGGCATTCCGCAACCGGACGGCCGACATAGACCGCCTTGTCCAGAAATGCGCCGCCGTGAAGATATAGCACGACCGGCGCAGTCTTGTCGTCAAGCGAGTCACAGAACACACGCGCAGAAACCGGACCTGTGGCCACGCCTTCCAACACAACTTCCTTAAACGGGGCACGCATCGAGGGGCTCCCAACTGAGTGGATCGACCAAACGAGATCAATTCCGCCTCATCTCTTGGGTGGAACATATTGTTATTCCGTTTTACAGATAAGTCCCCTATATTCGATCAGACTATTCACGATCTCGAACAATGAGCAGCTTTCCATAAACCGGCTCAGGATTATTACAGGATGGACCAGCTTTCCGCCATGCGCGCTTTCGCTCGTGTTGTCGAAACCGGCAATTTCACGCGCGCAGCCACGACCCTGTCGATGCCGAAGGCGACGGTAACGACACTCATCCAGGGGCTCGAACAGCACCTGCACACGAAATTGCTGAACCGCACGACCCGCCGTGTCATGGTTACCACCGACGGCGCTCTTTACTACGAGCGCGCGATCCAGATCCTTTCGGAAATCGAGGAGCTCGACGGCAGCGTCAGCAATTCGCAAAGCCTGCCGAGCGGCCGGCTGCGAGTCGAAATGGCCGGCGCCTTCGCCGACGAGATCGTTATCCCGGCGCTGTGCGACTTCCACCTGCGCTATCCCGATATCCGCATCGACATGGGTGTCGGCGACCGGCTGGTGGATTATCTCGCCGAGAACGTCGACTGCGCCCTGCGCGCCGGCACCCCCACGGATCAGTCCCTGATTGCCCGGCGCGTCGGCGAAATTCCGATGGTCACCTGCGCGTCACCGCGTTACCTCGAAAAATTCGGCACGCTTCAGGCCCCTCAAGACATCGAAACCGGACACTTCGCCGTCAGCTACTTTCGCGCCCAGACGGGAAAGACGATACCGTTCGAGTTCTCCCGTGCCAACGAGACGTTTGAGATCAGCCCCACCTACATCCTGTCGGTCAATGATAGCAGAAGCTTCGTCAACGCGGCCCTGAGCGGTCTCGGCATCATCCAGGCTCCTGCCTTCATGATCCGCGAAGCGTTGGCGGATGGGAAGCTTGTGCGAATGCTTCCTGATTGGCACCGCGACCCCTTGCCCCTGCACATCGTCTATCCGCCGAACCGGCACCTCAGCAACAAGGTCCGCGTCTTCGTCGACTGGCTGGCAAAGCTGCTGGTCACCTCGCGCATCGGCGATCTCTGATGCATGACATCGACAGCCTCATCTCCGGCGCATCTGCGTGGGGCTGCTGCCGGTCAGGCGTCGGAACATGGCAATAAATGCAGACGCGCTGCCATATCCCAGTTCTTGCGCCACCCGGCGCACTGGCATGTCGGCTTCGAGCATCGCCAGCGCCGCAACCAGCTTCAATCGCTGCCGCCAGTCGTTGAACGACATTCCAAGCTCGTCCTGGCATCGCCTCGAAAGTGTCCGCTCGGTTGTTTTCATCATCCGCGCCCATTCTTCGAGGGACCGGCGATCCCCTGGCGACTCCTGCAGGGCAGACAGCACAGGTCCGAGCAACGCATCGACCGACAGCGGCAGATAGCTTTCGCAGCGCTCCGCCAGCCGTATCTGATCGACTAGCACCTGCGCCAGCCGTAGATCCTCCGTCGTTTGTGGCACGCCGACGTCGCGGATCGCAAAGTCCGCCAGTATAGCCTTCAACAGCGGACTGAGGCTGAGCGTCTGCGGAACGGGCGGCAGGTCGGCACACAACTCACGGGCGACATACACCGTGACGTAGCGAACGTCATGCCTGATCCACGCTTCATGCAGGGTGTAGGGCGGCAGCCATATGCCGTAATGCGGTGGGGAGAGATAGCGGACACCTTCGATGTCCAGTTCCGCGACGCCGACGAGCGCATAGTTCAGCTCGCCCCACTCCTGGCTCTTGGCCGGAAAGACCGTACCTCCAACGTAACTCTCGGTTCGGAAGGAGACCGGGGCTGGCGGCTCTCCGTCAAGGCGTGGGGATCGAAGGGACATGGCGGCATTCCGGGATTGGCTTTCTGGAATTCGCTATATACCACTAATCGGACAACCGCTAAACACATCCCTGCAGCAGACATCTCCATTATCATTCTGCGGGAATATCCATGGCCGACGGAAAATCCATCGAGACAGCCACGCCGCTGACCCCGGCTTCGGCCTTCGCGCCGTTTGCGACCGTGCTGATCTGGTCCGGCAACGTCATTGTCACGGAGGCGGCATTCGGCGTCATCGCTCCGGGATCGATCGCGTTTTATCGCTGGCTGATCGCTTTCCTCGTCCTGCTGCCCTTTGTCGCCAAGGCAGCCTGGCAACAGCGAGCCGTCGCGGCGCGTCACTGGTTGCAACTGGCAGTGCTAGGAGCGCTTGGCATGGTCGTCTACCAGAGCCTTGCCTATGAGGCGGCGAAGACCACGACCGCCGTCAATATGGGCGTTATGCTGGCACTGATGCCGCTGATGTCGGCGCTGCTTGCAAGCCTGCTTGCCGCGGAAAGACTATCGTTCAACCGTCTCGCCGGCGGCGCCGTATCGCTCGCCGGCCTCGTCTACCTCACGTCGCACGGCCATCCCGCCACGCTCCTGACCGGTGGATTTCACCTCGGCGATGGCCTGATGCTGATCGCGATTGCGGCAAACTCGCTCTACGGCGTCCTGCTGAAGCGCTGGACCATTCCGCTGTCGCTCTGGCTGCAGCTGTTCTGGCAGATCGCCTTTGCGACCTTGATGCTGGTTCCCGTCTGGCTGATGGGGACGATTTCGCCGATCACGACGGCAAACCTGCCGCTCATCCTCTACGCCGCCATCCCCACCTCCCTGATTGCGCCACTCTACTGGATGACGGCGATCCGCAGGCTCGGTGCCGCCCGCACCGCCCTCTTCATCAACCTGCTCCCGGTCGTCGTCGCCATTCTTGCTTGGGCTATTCTCAAGGAGGAGTTGCACGCCTACCACGCCATCGGCGGTGCACTTGCGCTGGCCGGCGTTGGCATCGGCCTTCGCCAGCGCAAACCCTCTCGCATAATGGCAAAAGCCGTCACCAACCCTGTTCAACACAGGTCGTGATCTTCCACCAAATACAATCTTAAGGCGATTTTTCTATCTTACTCATCCACTTCGACTATGACTGATAGAGTCGGTAGCGAAAGCAGCAGGCACCGTGGCCAGCGGTGCATCGAGGAAGACGGGCCTCCTCGACCCAGGCGAGGGCCTCGTTACTGAAAACGGAGGTGATCTATGTGGTACATACCGCTTAGTTTCACGTTTGTGGTAAGAAAAACCCGCACAGGCTGGTCAATGACCGTGCGGGTTAACTTTTTATCATAAAAAAATGGTGGGTGGAGTTAGCGCTCCATCCACCGCTCCAAGATATGTCGAACCAACCAATTTTGCAAGTACAGTATCAAGCTCACCGAGCCGATCCCAAGACCACCCTCGAATTTAGTTGAACTATAAAATATCTCGTGATCATATGCTTGCGAGACGGCAGGGGACCCCGCCTCAAGCCGACCAAACGAAACGGCGCCCCCGCGAGACACCCATGAACGCTGCAGCTTCCGACACGACGTTTACCGGCGAAAACGGCTTTCCGGTCGAGGAGCTGCGCGGCATGTTTCCGGCACTGCAGAAGGCCGGCGATTTTGTCTTTCTCGACAATGCCGGTGGCGCGCAGGTGCCGCAGGCTGTTGTCGACGCAGTTGCAAACCACCTCATCGACTTCAACGTCCAGCGCATGGCCAAATACCAGCACAGCCAAGGTGTCGACCGTAATCTCGATGAGGCACGCGTGACCGTTGGCTTGCTCGTCAACGCCTACCGACCGGAAGAAATCTCCTTCGGCCTAAACGCCACATCTTTCATCCGGCTCGTTAGCCTTGGCATTGCAAGGATGCTGGAGACACGCAACGAGATCATCGTCACCGACATGGACCATGACGCAAACATCGCCACCTGGATGGCGCTGGAGGCCGATGGCGCTAGGATCGTCTGGTGGCACATGCGCGAAGACGGTACGCTGCATACGGATGATCTGAAGCCGCTGCTCTCGGAGCGCACCCGCCTCGTCGCCTGCACCGTCACGGCCCATTCGATCGGCACCATCGTCGATGTCAAGACGGTCGGGCAGTTGGCTCATGCCGCCGGCGCAGAAGTCTTTCTCGATAGCGTCCACTACGGCCCGCACAGCCTGATCGATGTGCAGAACTGGAACTGCGACTATCTCGTCTGCTCCGGCTACAAGAATTTTTCGCCGCACATGGGGTTCCTGTGGGGCCGCTACGATGCGCTGGTGAAGCTGCCGACGTTCAAGGAAGACTTCATTCCGGATGTCCCGCCCTACAAGATCGAGGTCGGCACCTTCGCCTACGAGAACGTGGCCGGCATGAACGCTGCCGTCAAATATCTAGAAACCCTCGGCCGCCGCTTCCTGTCCGCCGGAGAACACTCCCGACGCGCTGCCATAGCCGCCGCCATGGGCGCCATCCGCGCCTATGAAACGACCCTGTCGCGCGAATTGCTGGCAATCCTCAAGCGTCACGGCGCAGTGATCTACGGCATCTCCGACGAGACCAACATTGCCGGTCGCGTGCCGACAATATGCTTCAACATCCCCGGCATCACGCCCCAGCAGATTGCCAGTGAAATGGGCGAAGCCGGCATCGGCCTGCGCGACGGCCACATGTTCGCCCCGCGTCTGATGAGACGTCTCGGGCTGACCATGGAACAGGGCGCGCTCAGGATTTCCATGGTGCACTACAACACCCTGGCGGAAGCCGCCCGCTTCGACCTAGTCCTCGGCAACATCATCGCCCGCCATCGGTGAAATGCATTCTCACATCCGATACCCCGCCTGCTGCAGGATCGGCAGCACGCGGTCGCAGAAATATGGCAGTTCCTGCGTGTAGTTGACGAAGGAAAGGGCTATGCCGGCATAGCCTTTTTCGCTGATCTCGATCATTTCAGCGGCGATGCTCTCCGGCGTCCCGATCAGCGGATAGCTTCCGGCACCACCTGCAAAGCGCTGGCGATAGCGGTCATAGGCTCCGGCATCATGCGATTGTGAGAACTCCTTCTTGCCTGCCATATGGGCATCGACCGCCTCGTGATCGGCCATGGTGACGGCGTAGCGCACGTAATAATCCTGCGCTTCCTGCCGGCTCTCGCGGCAGACGACATGGCAGACGGTGTAGACGCCTACATCCCGGCCTTTGGCCTCCGCCCGCTCGCGGATATCGGCAACCGGCTTTCCGGCATCCGCCATCTCCGTGAACGTGGTGAACAGGTAATCGCAATGGGCTGCGGCGAAATCCCGACCCGGACCGCCGAATGCTGCATTCATGGTCACCGGGCGAGGCATCTGCAGGCTCGCCGGCCGGCTGACTGCATCCTTCAGGCTGTAGTAGACACCGTTGAAATCGAAGGGCTGATCGGGGCCGTAGGCGCGCTCGACAATATCGAGCCACTCGGCTGCCTGATCATAGCCCTTCTCGACCAGGGGCGTGCCGAACATGCCGAATTCCTTCGGGTTCCAGCCGCAGACGATGTTGAGGCCTGCCCTGCCGCAGCTGACATGGTCGACCGTCGCCAGCGATTTTGCGGCGTAGAGCGGATGAACGAGTGGCACGTGGACTGTCATGAACAGGCCGATCTGCTTGGTCGAGGCGGCGAGCGCGGCTGCCCAGGTGAAAGTCTCGAACGACCATTCGCGCACCCTGTTGCGGCCACCGAAACCGCGCCAGCGGGCAATCGGCAGCAGGAATTCCAGCCCGGCGCGGTCGGCGATCTTTGCCGCAGCAAGATTGTCCTCCCAGCTTGCCGTCCACCGCTCCGGCACATCGGTGATCGCCAGCCCACCATCGGCATTGGTCGAAAACACGCCAAGCTTCAGCTTGTTCGGCCCCTTGAGCGGATGCTGCTTGATCATGGTTTCTCCCTCACCTTTCCAGTCAGGCTACGTGCAGGATAAAATATTTCAAGCCTAAAATAGATTTCGCTTTCGCAGACTTTGCGTTTAGGTTTATCGGTGAACAAACCAATGCCGCCATCCGGGGATCCACCATGACCAGTTTTCGCCAGCGCTGCCTCGACCGCGCTCCGCTGATCGGCACGTTCTCGGCCATCCCCCACCCTGTCGCCGTCGAAGTCGTGGCAATGGCAGGCGTCGATTTTCTCTGCATCGACTGGGAGCACGCGCAGATCAGTCGCGAGCGCATCGAGGATCTCATCCGCGCCGCCGACGTGCATCGCGTGCCTGCAATTGTCCGGGTGCCCGGCCATGCGCCGGAATCCATCGCCGCCGTTCTCGATGCTGGAGCAGCCGGCGTGCTGGTGCCGCGCATCTCCAATGCCGCAGAGGCCACGGCCGCAGTGATGGCAACGCGGTACCCGCCGGTCGGCGAGCGAGGCGTCGGCCCAGGTCGAGCCGCAGCCTACGGCTATCGCATCCCGGACTACCTCGCGACAGCCAATGAATCCCTCGTTCTCGCCATCCAGGTCGAGACGGCTGAAGGCCTTGCCAACATCGCGGAGATCGCGGCCGTCGAGGGTGTCGATGTCATTTTCATCGGCCCCGGCGACCTGTCGGTGTCGATCGATGCACTCGGGCCAGATGGCAAGGACAGGCTCGACAAGGCCATTCATGCCATCACGGAAACGGCGCTTGCAGCCGGCCGGACTGTCGGCATTTTCCGTCCTTCGACATTCGATATCGCGACCTGGTCGGCGGCCGGCATCAGTTTCTTCCTGCTGGCCAGCGACACAATGTTTCTTGGAGCCGCCATGGCGGAAAACGCTGCAAAAGCGCGCAATTCTTGCGCTTAGCAACAACCGATATTTAAGTTAGCAACATCAACGACTTGAAGCCAATTTTCAAACGTCAGAAATATGCTTTTTCCAGAGACTTTTTAAGCTTCAAATTTTTTTCTTGAAATGCCCTTCGTTTTGGATAACCATTCGAAATCAAGGGGTGATCCATGCGTCTTCCGAAACTATCGGCGACGTTCCGACATCTGAATTTCAAGGAAAAGACCGTGCCTTTACGAGCATCACCCGCAGCCGACAACGACCATTACGCTTTCGACGGCATCCGCGCCCAGATCCGCGACCTGCACACCGAGAATATTGCCGAGCTCGCCATGCGTGCACGCGAACTCGGAGATGTGATCCCGCTCTGGTACGGCGAAGGCGACATGGTAACGCCGGCTTTCATCCGCGATGCCGCCAAGCAGGCACTCGATGACGGCGCCACTTTCTACATCCCCAATATGCGCGGCTCCGGTCCGCTCAACGAAGCCCTTTCGGCCTATCAGTCGCGGCTGCACGACCGCGACATTCCGATCCAGCGTACGACGATCACGCCAGGCGGCATGCAAGCGCTTTATCTCGCCCTCCAGCTGCTGGTCGATGTCGGCAGCAATGTCGTCTACGTCGCGCCGCAGTGGCCGAACATTCACAATGCCATCCACCTGATCGGCGGCGAGCCCCGGCCGGTGCCGCTCGACTTCGACACCGACTGGCACCTCGATCTCGACAAGCTGTTTGCCCGCTGCGACGCCCGCACCCGGGCAATCTGCCTGTCGACACCCTCCAATCCGACCGGCTGGACGGCTTCGCACGACGAGATGAAGGCGCTGCTCGAGTTCAGCCGCCGGACCGGCATCTGGATCATCTCCGACGAGGTCTATGCGCGGCTCTATTTCGAAGGGATCGTTGCACCCTCGATCCTCCAGGTTGCCGATGACGGCGACCGGGTGATCTCGGTGAACAGCTTTTCAAAAGCCTGGGCGATGACCGGCTGGCGCATTGGCTGGCTCACCCACCCGTCCGGCGTCGCCGACCAGCTGGCGGCGATGACGCAATATATCAACAGCGGCACGGCCGGTATGATCCAGGCTGGAGCACTGGCTGCCGTCAGGGATGGCGAGCCGCTGGTCGAGGATGTCAGGCAGAAGATCAAGGCCGGCCTCGACCTCGCCTACGAGAAACTTCCGCAGATTCCGGGCATCGTCCTGCCGGTAAAACCGCGCGGCGGCATGTATGCGTTCTTCGCGCTCGAAGGCGAAAGCGATGCCCGCGCTGCCTGCACCCGCATCCTGGAGACCTCGCGCGTCGGCCTGGCCCCGGGCTATCTCTTCGGAGACAGCTCCCGCGCCTTCCTGCGCATGTGCATCTTCCGCGACATCGAACAGATCCGCACTGCGCTCGACCGCATGGTTGGCGCCATGACATGACGGCCAGCCCTTAAGGGCCGCGCCGATGCTACCCGCGTGGGCCAACGATGCCCACGGGTCCATAACCAGAGGGAAACAGACATGAGCCTTACGCGTCGTAATCTATTGGTGCTCGCCGCCGCCATCAGCCTTGCCGGCGGGTCGTCCATTGCCCATGCGGCAGAGACGTTGAACGTCGGTTCCTACCCGAGCAACCCGCCGTTTGAGTACAAGACGGACTCGGGCGCCTTCGAGGGCTTCGAGGTCGACATCGTCAAGGAAGCCGCCAAGCGCGCCGGAATGACCCCCGAAATCGCCGACTATGGCTTCCAGGCGCTGTTCGCCGGAACCTCGTCCAAGCGCATCGACGTTGCGATCTCGTCGATCACCATCACGCCGGAGCGGCTGAAGTCGCAGTCCTTCACCCAGCCCTACTACGATTCCGACATGGGCATCGCCGCCAAGGCCGACAGCGCCATCAAGGGCATTGCCGATCTCAAGGGCAAGACCATCGGCGTGCTGTCCGGCTCGACCGGCGCTAAATGGGTCGACGAGCATAAGGCCGCAGATGGCTTTGCAGACGTCAAGGGCTACAATGCCCAGCAGGAAATGTTCCTCGATCTCGGCGCCGGCCGGGTCCATGCCGTGGTCAGCGACGTGCCCGGCATGGAATACCTGTTCGTCAAGATGAAAGGCTTCGCCGTAAAGGAGCGCATCAAGACAGGCGAACAGTACGGCCTGATGATGACGAAGGATTCCCCACTGCTCAACAAGCTCAACGATGCCCTGACAGCGATGAAAAAAGACGGCACCTTGCAGGCGATCCACAAGAAGTGGTTTGGCAGCGATGCACCGGCTGGCTCCTCCACCGTCGTCGAAATGCCGATCCCCAAGGCTTGATCGAACCATAAACTGCCATGATCCATGCCGGTCGCCCCGAAGCCGGCATGGATGTGACGGACTGAACGCTTGCAAGACCGGTGGATACCATGTCGCTCGTCGAGACCTTCTTCAACTACGACGTCCTGATGTCGTCCATACCGGCCCTGCTGCGGGGATTGTGGAACACCATCCTGCTCGGCATGATGAGCATCCTCATCGGCGTTCCCTTCGGCCTCGTCATCAGCCTGGTCAGGCTCTATGCGCCGAAACCATTCCGGCTGCTCGCTGTTGGCTATATCGACATCCTGCGGGCGACGCCCGTCCTCGTCGTCCTCATCCTGATCTATTATGCCCTGCCGTTCCTTGGCATCAGGCTAACGTCCTGGGCATCGGCCGTCATCGCCTTTTCCATCGTCATGGCCGCCTACTCCGCCGAGGTATTCCGATCCGGCATCGAGAGCGTCGCGAGGGGCCAGTTCGAGGCAGCCTCAGCCCTCGGCCTGCCGTTCATCGTCACGCTCTACAAGGTGGTCCTGCCGCAGGCGATCCGCATCGTCATTCCGCCGATGACCAGCAATTGCGTATCGATGTTCAAGGATACCTCGCTCGCCTCGACCGTCGCCCTGCCGGAACTGTTGAAGGAAGCGCAGGACGCCCAGGCCCTCTACGCCAACCCCTCGCCCCTGATCGGCGCAGCACTCGTCTACATCATCCTGCTATGGCCAATGGTGCGACTGGTGAGCATGCTGGAAAAGCGCTTCAAGACCGAAAAGGCCCATTGAAGTCTGCGGTTGCCTGGACGGCAGACGTAGTCTCTTGGACAGCACCGGCAGCAATCATTGCGGAGTGCCTCCGCAAGAAGGCACTCCAGAGCGGAAAACATTCAGCTCCTACGCCGAACCGACTTCTGCCTTACGGCCAAGGGCGCGTTCGACGATGATCACCAGCAGGCCTGCGGCTGCCAGGCATGCGGCAAGGAAGAACATCGGCACGATCTTGCTTCCGGTGGCATCGCTGATCCACGGCACCACGTTCTGCGCGATGAAGCCACCGAGATTGCCGACCGAGTTGATGGCGGCCAGGCCCGCTGCGGCGCCGGCACCCCGGAGGAAGCGCGATGGCAGGCTCCAGAACACCGGCTGCCCGGCAAAAATGCCGGCCGCGGCGATGCAGAGAAAGATGAACTGTAGCAGCGGCGAAGTGACAAGGGCGGATAGCGTCAGGGCGATGGCGCCGACGAAAGCAGGTCCGGCGATGTAGGGTGTCTTTGCTTCCGTCTTGTCGGCAGCGGCAGGCACGACCCAGAGGGCAATCGCCACGACCACCCAAGGGATGATGTTGATGAAGCCGTTGACTGTGTTGGTGACGCCGAAGCCCTTGACGATGGTCGGCAGCCAGTAGCTCAACCCGTAGGCTGCCAGCGGAAAACCGATGTAGCAGATAGCCATCAGCATCACCCGCGGGTTGATAAGCGCCTTGAAACCGTCATCAGCAGTCCCGTCCATGCCCTGGTTTTCCTGCGCCAGCCGCTCTTTCAGCCACAGCTTTTCAGCATCGTTGAGGAATTTTGCCTCTTCCGGCCGGTCGTCCAGATAGAAGAATGTCACCAGACCCACCACGACGGCGGGGATACCGGTGGCGAGGAACACCCACTCCCAACCGGCAAGGCCGAGAAAGCCGTGCAGATCCAGCAACATGCCGCCAAGCGGCGCGCCGACAGCATTGGCGATGGCGCTGAAGATCATGAACAGGCCGACCATGCGCCCTCGATAGTTCCGGGGAAACCAGAGGGTCAGGAGAAACAGCACGCCCGGAAAGAAGCCGGCTTCGGCGACGCCGAGCAGGAAGCGCAGGATGTAGAACATCGTCATGTTCTGCGTGAATGCCAGCGCGATCGTCACCAGGCCCCAGCTGACCATGATCCGCGTGAACCACACACGGGCTCCGAACCGCGTCAGAAACAGGTTTGCCGGGATTTCGAAAATGAAATAGCCGACAAAGAACAAGGATGCACCAAGGCCATAGGCGTATTCGCTCATGCCAAGCGTATCGACCATCTGGAGCTTCGCATAGCTGACATTTTGCCGGTCGATATAGGCGATGAGGTAGAGGAGACCCAAAAACGGCATGAGCCGCCAGGTGATCTTCCTGATAAGTGCCTGTTCCGAAACCATGCCGCGTCTCCTCCTCGCAAAATAACAATCAGCCTCCCGTCACCTAGTGCCGGCGCAAAGGCTGGCAACCCTGTAAGGGAAACTTACAGTTGTGTCGCGGATTTGGTGGAGCGCCGTTTGATGCGTTAGTAGATAGAGCTGATAGTGGCAGCCCAATTCAAATTTGGAGAGAAGTGCTTCATACGTATATATTCGTGAAATAAAATAATTAATGCGATTGAGCGAATGTCGACCTGCTCACTTTATGGCCTGCCAGTAAAGATAATCCGTGTATTCCTCAGTAGTCATCTCCCGATAAACAACACCCATCGGTGAGGATTTCTTCATGAGGGGGCCATCAAGTGAGATGCCGGATTCAAGCTCAACAACACCGGTGGCAACACAAGGCTCCCACTTCTCTGTTGCCCCAAATAACCTGTTCAAAACCGCGATCATATCATCCCCTAGCTGAAATTCATGCTTAACAAACAACTAACGCGGATTGCTAGCCATCAGATGTAAGCTGGGGACAAATTTGCAGAAGTGGTATTATTGCAACTATATTTGCAATGCCAACTTTTAGAGATAACAATGCCTGTTTCACGAAAAATTTTGAGAACAGGCCAGCATGGGCGGTAATTTACAAGCGAAATTATAGTTATAATATTATATAAATGAAATTTATTAAGGTAAAAAATAAAACGGAAGGTCTGCTAAAGAAAAATATACATAATAATAGAAGAAATATCCACCACAGAATCTTTGATTTGCGTCGCCATGCGACGTCGATTGCCAATAATGCCCACTAGATTTGGCTGCTGCTCTGCCGCCAACTCTTAATCAAACTCCCCGCCCGAAAGGTGGTTGCTGACGGAGGCCTTGACGGTGCCGATGTCGGTCCAGAGTTCTGCGATGATGGACGGGTCTACGTCTCCCAGCATGTCGCGCAGCCACCCTTCGTGGGCGGCGGCCATGGCGGTGAACAGCTTTTCGCCCTTGGCCGTCAACTTGGCGACGGTCACGCGCCGGTCGCCGTGGGGCGTTTCGCGCAAAACCATGCCGTCGATTTCCAGCCGCTCGACAAGCCCCGTGACGTTGCCGTTGGTGACCATCGTCCGTTTTGAGAGCTCGCCGAGCCTCAGCCCGTCACTTTCGCGATAAAGCTGCGCCATCAGGTCGAACTGCGGCAGCGTCGCGCCGAATTCGGCCCGCAGCCGGCGGCGCACTTCCTGCGAGATCAGCTTCGTGGTCGACAGCATGCGCAACCAGAGGCGCAGTTCCTGCTTCTTGCCATCCTGGGCGCCGTGGGCAATCGCCTCCAGGTCGACAGTTTCGCTTTCTGCTTCGGCCATGATCCCCGCTCGAATTCCTGGACCGCAATCCGTGTTTCCATGGCATACGAAGCAATATTTGAAATGTCAAAGGTTTCGGGTCGGGCTGCCTTGCACGCCAGTGGATAGCATCACTTCGCCAGCATCCGGGCAAGCAGGAAGCCGGAGCCAGCTCCCGTTCCCGCCCCCGGCCAGGTGGACGCACCGCACATGTAGAGGCCGGCGACCGGCGTCCTGTAGCGCGAATATCCGGCGACGGGACGGAACAGGAAATTCTGGTCCAGGTGATGGCTGCCGGAAAGGCTGTCGCCGCCGATGAGGTTGGGGTTTTCGCGCTCGAGGTCCAAAGGCGAGACGACCGTCCGGGCGAGGATCTTGGCTCGCAGGCCCGGCGCATGGACCTCGATGATATCGATCACCCTGTCGGCGTAGTCCTCCTTGACCGCATCCCAGCTGAGCGCGCCGATCTTCGCAGCGGCGTCGCCGAGGATCTCGGCCGGAAGAACCCGCACCTGGACCCAGAGCACATGCTTTCCGGCAGGCGCCCGTGACGGATCGATGGCGGTCGGCTGGCCGACGACCAGCGCCGGCTCTACCGGCAACAGACCGGCCGCCGCTTCCGCATAGACTTTCGACATCATCTCGAGATCAGGTGCGATATGCACATAGGCAAAGCTCTTCAGCGCCTCTCCGGCCGTCCAGTCCGGCAGGCTGTCCAGCGCCAGATGGATCATCATCGTGCCGGGTCCGGCGCGGAACCGGCTGACCTTGCGATCGAAGTCCCGGCGTTTCGGATCGGCATCGAGCAGCTTGTCGAAGAGGTTCTTCGGATTGACGTTGGCGATGACGGCGCGGCTCGCCTCCAGCCGACGGCCATCGGCCAGCAGCACGCCGGTCGCCTTGCCGCCGGACACCAGCACCTTGTCCACCGCCGTCCCGAGCAGGATCTCGCCCCCGCGTGCGGTCAGCATGCCCGTCATCGCCTTGATGATCGTATCCGCACCGCCTTGTCCAATGACCATGCCAAAGGCCTGGTTGGCCATCGATTCCAGATAGGGAAACAGCGCACCGCCTGCGACATCCGGTGCAAAATCGAGGTGTAGCCCCCAGGCGGCCATCATCGTCTTAAGCTTCGCGTGACGAAACCGGGCATCGAGGAAATCGCGCGGAGAGGAAAGCAGCATGCGCACCGTGTCGTAGAGCCAGCCGCTGCCCTTTTGCCGCCAGGCCTTCCAAAGGACGTTCGCTGCTGCAAGCGAGGGCATGGGTGCACCGAGCAGCCCGAAGATGTGCGGCGCATCGGTGGTGAATTCGGAAAGCATTGCCCGCCAGGCCGCCGCGTCCTCCGGCGAAAGTGCCGCAATCGCAGCCGCCGTCTTTTCGAGATCGGTGCTGACGCCGAGATACGTGCCGTCTCGGAAGACGCTGGCGAAACAATCGGCGGCCGGTACGAAACCGAGACCGTTGGCAACGAGCTCCTGCCTGTATTGGGCAAGGAAGGCCGAACCCGCAAACATCGATAGGTTCATGGCGCAGAGATCGTGCCGAAAACCCGGTAGCGTCACCTCCGCAGTCTTGACCGCACCGCCGGCGGTCGTGCTGCCCTCGACGACTGCAACCTTCCAGCCTTTTGCGGTCAGATGTACCGCTGCCGCAAGCCCGTTATGCCCCGCCCCCACCACCACCGCGTCGTATGCCATGATCCACCTTCCGTTCCCTTATTATTTTATACATCACATGCATACATTCTGCGCCGCCGGCATCAAGGGCAGAGGTCTCGAAATCCCGTCATGGACCGCACGACGATGCGGAATTTGGCTGGAATAACGCCACTGGAGAGCCTGTTTTATAGGCCATATGCCCACCTTTGCCAAAATGTCGGGCGGCCTGAAACTTGACGCCCGAGCCGCCCCGCAAATGCTTGCAATATCATATGGTGTGACATAGGCTTGCCCCATTCAGCCGCCTGCCTGGGCGCAAGAAGGGCAGATCAATGCCCCATCCAGCACGGCGGTTTTCGTTCAAGGGGAACATACGAATGACGTCGAACACGCTTGCAAGCCTGGCCACCGCCCTCGTTTCGGGCTCCATCAAGGTCGTCGATCTCACCGCATCGCTCGGCCCCGACACCCCGGTGCTCTACCTGCCGCCGCAGTTCGGCAAGAACACGCCGAAGGTCAAGGTCCACACCATCTCGCAGTATAACGAGGATGGGCCGTTCTGGGCCTGGAACTGGCTGGAACTCGGCGAGCATACCGGCACCCATTTCGATGCACCGAGCCACTGGATCACCGGCAAGGACAACCCCCGGAACACCACAGACACCATTCCTCCGCAGAATTTCGTCGCCCCCGTGAATGTCATCGATCGTTCGAAGGAGGCCGCCGCCAACCCGGACTATCTGCTGACCGTCGACAGCATCAAGGAATGGGAAGCTGAGCACGGCGACATCGAAGCCGGATCCTGGGTATTGCTGCGCACTGACTGGTACAAGCGCAACGGTTCGACCGAGACATTCTTGAACGCCGACGAGAACGGCCCGCATTCGCCGGGTCCGACTGCCGAGGCGATCGAATATCTGCTCACCAAGGACATCATCGGCTGGGGCCAGGAAACCATCGGCACAGATGCCGGCTCGGCCGGTGGCATGAACCCGCCCTTCCCGGCCCACAACCTGATGCACAAGAACAACCGCTACGGTCTCGCCAGCCTCTGCCAGCTTGATCTTCTGCCGCCAAAGGGCGCCATTCTCATCGCCGCCCCACTGAAGATCGTCTCCGGCACCGGCTCCCCCGTCCGCGCCCTGGCCCTGATCGCCCAATAGGCGCACCATGCCCTTAGGCGCTCCCTCTCTCCGCCACCGGCAAGGCTCTTGGCCCGGGAGAGCGTCCGCCAAAGGGCACCGGGCGCTTTCGAGCCCCGCTGCGGTGAAGGGACTGGCGGAAGCAGAATCGCTGCCTCCGCCCTCCGCCGCTAGGCAAGCCGCCGCCCCATACATCCCCCACCCTCATTCCAGTGCTCGTCACAGGAATCCAGCCACGGCGCGTCTGCGCCGTGAAAAAACACTTGACCGTCCGCCACAAGCCTTCCCGCGCCCAAGGACTTGGGCGCACTGGATTCCTGTGACAAGCACAGGAATGAGGGAAACCGTGGCAACCTCCCGCCCTCCCGCAAAAGCCAGACTGGCGGAGACAGAGGCAGCAGAGGCAGCAGAGGCAGCAGAGGCAGCAGAGGCAGCAGAGGCAGCAGAGGCAGC